>CAZGQR010000001.1:0-111674 GCA_964527765.1 uncultured Planctomycetia bacterium
AGCAGCGCGAACAGGAACGCGCCGCCGCGAAGGCAAAGCGCGAACAGGAAAAGGCAGAACGCGAAAAGCAGCGTGAACTCAAGCGGCAGCAACGCGAACAGGAAAAGGCCGAGCGCGAAAAACAGAGAGAGTTAGAGCGGCAGCAACGCGAACAGGCAAAAGCAGAGCGCGAAAAACAGAGAGAATTAGAGCGCCAGCAACGCGAGCAGGAACGTACCGCCGCGAAGGCAAAGCGCGAGCAGGAAAAGGCCGAGCGCGAAAAAGCAAAGCCCAAAAAGGAACTCACCCAGAAACAACAGGCCTCCCTGCTCTACAGGGAAGCCCTGAAATTATATAAAAACAAACAGTACGATGACGCGTACGCGAAATTTAAAGAGGTCCAAAACTTGGTGCCGGGGTATTCGCGCACAAGTTTCTACATGCATTCATGTGAATATATCATCGACGTTCACAAAAGATCCAAAACCAAATAATTATACCCACAAAATAAAATAAAAAAGCAGATAGAGAAAACTATCTGCTTTTTTATTTCATGACGTGCATCTGAAATTATGTTAAAGAACAAAAGCTGGAATTTTTCGCTAATAAACACATTGACAAGCTTAATCTGAAATGCTATAATAACTCAACTATTGGTTCTCTCAACAATGTTCGAAAAGGAGCACGGTTTGTTCTGTCTCAAACCCGGAAAACACCTGATCACACTTATTGTGATAGTGCTCGCCGCTCTATTATCGGACATCGGGTTTTCAAAAGAATTAGACTTTTCAAAAGATTTTAAAAATATCCCCTCTTCTATTCAAACTCCTCAGGCTCTGGCGGAATGGCTTTCAAGCGAGTTCAGCTACAGAATGGAACTGGTCGATCAATGGCAAAAACCGCAGGAAACGATCGATTCCAAGGCAGGGGACTGTGAGGATTTTGCTATCCTGGCTTCGGCGTGCCTTACCCGGCTGGGGATCGCAAACAACGTCATAATCCTGAAATTCAGGGATCTTGACATATCCCATGCCGTCTGCCTCTGGAAAGACAAGGACGGTTCATATAATTTCATCTCTAACGGTAAACTGCAGCGTACCGGCAAACGGCACATAGAATCAGCTATCGGAAAGTTTTATCCGGATTGCGAAAAAATAATCTTTCAGGAACCAGGGAAATACTGTAAGAAGGCAATGGCGCGGAACTTTTAAACAGAACGCAGGTACCTGTCTATCGCCCTGGCTGCTTGCTTCCCTGCCCCCATCGCCGCTATGACCGTGGCGGATCCGGTGACTATATCGCCTCCGGCAAATATATCCTTTATGTTCGTCTGTCCGTTCTCATCCGCCTCGATATTGCCCTTTCGCCCGAGGTTTAATTCTTTTATGGTCATGAGAAGAAGCGGATTCGGGCCGTTGCCTATCGCGACGATCACGGTATCCATTTCCATCTCGAATTCGGACCCTTTGATGGGCACCGGACGCCTTCTTCCGCTTTCGTCGGGTTCCCCCAGTTCATTTTTTATGCAAATAAGTTTTTTTACGTTCCCCTCTTCGTCGCCGAGGACCTTGACCGGGGTCGTAAGAAGATGAAATTCTATCCCTTCTTCTTTCGCATGATGTATTTCATCTATCCTTGCGGGCATCTCGGTTTCGGTGCGCCTGTAAACGATATAGACCTTTTCGGCGCCGAGCCTGAGCGCGCTTCGCGCCGAATCCATCGCCACGTTCCCGGCTCCCACTACCGCTACTTTTCTTCCGACATTTATGGGTGTATCATATTCCGGGAACTTGTACGCCTTCATCAAGTTCACCCGGGTAAGAAATTCATTGGCTGAATATATGCCGTTAAGGCTCTCTCCATCTATACCCATGAAATGCGGTAAGCCCGCTCCCGTAGCGATGAAAAACGCCTTGAAGCCCTCCCTGCGCAGGTCCTCAATGGTCTTGATCCTGCCTATTACATAATTGAGCTTTATCTCCACGCCAAGCTCGTGTATATCTTCCACTTCCTTCGCTACTATGTCCTTTGGAAGGCGGAATTCAGGGATGCCGTACGTCAGCACTCCTCCCGGCTTGTGCAGGCCTTCGAATATGGTAACACGGTAATCCATTTTGGCAAGGTCTGCCGCGCACGTGAGCCCTGCCGGACCGGAACCGATAACGGCGATCTTTTCGCCTTTTCTTTTGATCGGCTGTTTCTTTTTTTTACCCCGAGGCATATTTCTCTGTTCCCAGTCAGCCGCAAACCTTTCAAGGCTCCCGATATTTATCGGGTTGCCCGTCTTCATGAGAACGCACGTTTTCTCGCACTGGTCTTCCTGAGGGCAGACCCGACCGCACATGGCGGGCAGATTATTCGTGTCCTTTATGATGGCTATGGCGTCGGCAAACCGTCTTTCGCTGATCGCTTTTATGAACGCAGGGATATCGATCTCAGCCGGACACCCCTGGACACACGGCGAATTCTTGCACTGGAGGCATCTTGAAGCTTCCTGCACGGCTTCCTCTTCGTCGTACCCGTAAGGTACCTCGTTAAAATTCTTTATTCTCTCTTTGGGATCCTGTTCTCTCATCCCGCCCCTGTTCATTTTTATGTTTACGCTCAAGCCCGATGCGGCACTCTTCTTTATAGTGCTCCAGAGCCGCCTTCTCCTTGTCTTTGTATCTTTCCTGCCGTTTCATAAGATCGTCAAAATCCACCAGGTGGCCGTCGAATTCCGGGCCGTCAACACAGGTGAATTTTTTCTCTCCGCTGTACATGATCCTACACCCCCCGCACATCCCGGTGCCGTCTATCATTATCGCATTCAGGGACACAAGCGTCCTGAGGGATCTCGGCCTTGTCATCTCGGACACCATTTTCATCATGATCACGGGGCCTATGGCAAAAACGAGATCATAAGAATCCTTTTCCAGGAGTTCCCGCAGAACGTCTGTCACGAAACCTTTTCTACCGTAAGATCCGTCGTCAGTGGTGACGTGAACCTTGTCGCAGAATTCCCTGATCTCATTCTCGCATATGACAAGCTCCTTTGTCCTGGCCCCGATTATTACCGTGACATCGTTTCCGTCCCGCTTCATCGCCTTGGCTATCGGGTACGCTTCCGCGGTCCCCACTCCGCCGCCGATACAGATCACTTTGCCTATGTTCTTTGTCTCCGTAGCGTGCCCCAGAGGACCGGCGATATCCAGGACAGAATCCCCCTTTTTCAGCGCGCAGAGCTTTTTCGTGCTCACGCCCACTGCCTGGCAGACCAGGGTCAGCGTGCCTTTCTCTCGATCAAAATCATATATAGTAAGGGGGAACCGCTCTCCGGTCTCATCGACGCGCAGAACCACGAACTGGCCGGGCTTTGCCGCGGCAGCGATATCCCGAGCTTCAAGCTCCACTAGGCATATCTCCGGATTGAGCTGTTCTCTTCTGATAAGCTTGTGCATTTCTGCTCCTGTTTAAAAAAAAGACGTTCCTCATATGAAGAACGCCTTTGTCCCGAATCGATACAACTATCGTACCTATGCCCATTATCCATGATTTACCGACGCCCGTCAAGAAAAAACCTGCCTGTTCTTAGAAGCTCGGGGAAAAGTTCTCTCCGGCAAATTGTTCGTCAAAATTTTTCTCGAACGGCTGAACCCAGCCTGCCGAAAGACCTGATTTCTGCAATTCTTCTGTCACGGCTGAGTAGTCCTTATCGCTGATCTCTCGGGCCAGTTCCTCGTGCGAGGCGGCTTTATAAGCGGGGTAGTACTGACTCATTACGCTCAGGTGTACTTCTTTTCCTATTTCCCCGGAAATGAACCGGAGTGTCTCCTCTGTTCCGGATATGCCGCCGGGCAGCAACAAAAGCCGTATAATAAGCCCTTTGAGCGCGATACCGTCGGAGACCCGCAGGTCACCCACCTGCCGGTACATCTCCTTTACGATGTCCCTGTTATTTGAGACATAATCGGGTGCTACGGAATACTTTTCGGCCATAAGGTCCCGGGAATACCGCATATCCGGCAGGTATATATCCACCAGCCCCTCAAGGGCCCGTATAACGTGTTCAGAGTCATAACCACCGGTATTATAGACAACAGGAAGTCCCAGGCCATCCGAGAAAGCGTATTTCAACGCCTCGACTATCAAAGGGACAAAATGTGTCGGGCTGACCAGGTTAATATTATGGCACCCCATATCCTGCAGCTCGAGCATGATAGCGCTAAGCTCCCGGCTTGACATGCTTTTGCCCCTGTCGGTCTGGCTGAAGCGATGGTTCTGGCAATAAACACAGTTCATGTTGCAGCGGGAGAAGAATATCGCGCCCGATCCGTTCCGTCCGGACAAAGGCGGTTCTTCTCCGTGGTGGGGGGCGTATCTATAAACGGTTGTTTCCCTGCCGGACGCACAGTGCCCCTTTTCCCCCTTCAGCCGGTTTACTCCGCACTTTCTATGACAAAGGTCACAATGTTCCAGTGATCTCATAAGCGCCGGCAGCACTTTCTCCGCCGCCAAGATCTTATCCCTTCTGTCCATAAAATAAATGTTTCGCCTTTCATGAAACAAGGGCCGGAACCCCAGCCATCCGGCATCAAGTTCCAGCCCATGTAAATCCACGTATAAATAAGCCCGCTAACTTAATCTCTCACAAAAACCGTGCGTACCCCTGTCCCTATACGCTTGGTGTCCTTGATCATGCCGTTTACTGTTTCTCCGCAACCCGCCAGAAACGCGACCAGGAGCAGTAAAGAAACGGTTAAAACGATTTTTTTCATTTAATCCTCCGCGAAAGTTTTGGTCTTTTTTCTGATCTTTGCTATGTTTTCCAGTTTTCCATAACAGATCAGTATATCGTTCAGGAGAAGGCGGTCGGAAGCATGCGGCGCCGGTATCACGCTGGTGCCCCTTTCTATCGCCAGTATCAGTATATCATTTTGCCGGAATGATGATTCAAAAAGCGATTTGCCGATATCGGCGCACTCCTCACTCAGCATCACTTCAGCTATGCCGTACCCTTCGGCCAGTCTCAATATTTCCTCGACCGGACGCTTCGTAAAAGTGGGACTCTTTATCAGCTTCTCCTGTATCTTCTTGGTCAGTCTTCTGGTGATCCCCTTGTTCAGGGATATTCTTATAAGCAGCAGTATCGCCAGAAGAATGATCGAAATATTGATCAGGATCGGGGTCAGCCCGCCCATTAGAAAAGAAAGCATAAGAGTGGTAATTATGGATATAAGCCCCGCATTGCCCAGGATCATGAGGAACATGATTATCTTCCGCCTGATATCGTCACTGACAACAAGCTCGGAATCCCTGGTCGTGAACCCGGTGCCAGTGAAAGCGGAAAGCGCCTGAAAAAATGATCTTTTTTCGTCGAGTCCGGTCAGATTTAACGCCACCGACGCTATTTTCACGATAAACGCGGAAACAACGATAATAAGAATGACCGGAATAACAAATAAAAGGTCCATATTTTTTATCCTCTGTCCTCGATCTCTCCGACGATCTCTTCCAGCATATCTTCTATGGTGACGATCCCGACCACATTATCACCTTCATCGACCACGATACCCATTGGCTGTTTTTTATGTCGCAGACGGGCAAGCGCTATGTCAAGAGGATCCTTCCAGTTGATGTAAACCGGCTCGCGGATAAAATCCCCGACGAGCATCTTCTCTTCTCCCTCTCCCGTTTTAAAAAGTATATCATATATATTGATGATACCAACAATATTATTCTTACTTTTCTGATAAACGGGGATTCTCGAAAAACCCGTAAGCGAGACCAGTCTTTTCAGATCACCCGCAACATCATCCGCACTGATGGACGAAACACGGTAAAGGGGGACCATGATCTCCTCTACTCTTTTCGTCCCAAAGTCCAGTATCTTGTGTATAAGTTCGACCTCATCCGCCTCAACCTCCCCCGTCTCATACCCCAGAAGCAGTATTTTCTTCAGATCGCTTTTTGTGAATGTCAGGTCCCTTGGGGCTTTTCCTTTTTCAAAGGGCATAAGAAGGGTCCTGGCCACCGCATTGACCGTAACGATAAGCGGCAGGAATGCCCTGTAAAAACCGCTCAAGGGATTTACTGCCTTTAATGCGAATGCCATTGCAAACTGGCGCGCGATTATCTTCGGGACGATCTCCGCAAAGACGAGCGTCAGCGGCACCATCACAACGGTAGCGAGCACGGGAGACAAGTTCGGACCAAAATATTCCACAAATATGCGCGTGGCAAGAACGGAGGAAATAACCACGGCTATATTGGTCCCCACCAGAGTTGTCCCGAGATAATCCCCTTCCCTTTTCAGAAAATTGCTGAGCTTCAGCGCATGCGCGTCGCCGGAATCTACAAGTCCCCTGAGCCTGATCCTGTTTGCACTTGTGATCGCCATCTCTGAAGCCGTAAAAAAGGCCTGCATCAATATCGCGGCAAGGACTAAAATCGTGTAAAGCGTTATCATCTCAGGTCTTCTCTATGGTTAAGCTCGTTATGCGGTTCTTAGAAACATCATTCACAATTATGGTAAAGTCATCGATCTTGATCCTGTCGCCGGAGCGCGGGATCTTTCCCATGCACAAAATAACATATCCGCCTATGGTGTCGACCTCGTCCGTTTCTATGGCGAGCCCTGTTTCCTCGCTTACTTCGTCGATACGGGCCTGGCCGCTGACCTCATATCTCTTTTTATCGATCCTGCGGATAGGCGGGATCTCAAAATCAAACTCGTCGCTTATCTCGCCCACGATCTCTTCCAGGATATCTTCGATGGTGACCACTCCGGAAGTAACGCCATATTCGTCGGTTACCACAGCCATATGAGTATTTTTTTTCTGAAGTTCCTGAAGAAGGTCATCGACCATCATGCTTTCCGGCACAAAGAACGGCTGCTTGACAAGATCTCTTATCGGGGTCTGAGCCTTGAGCAGAAAGTCCTTGGAATGAAGTATCCCGACAATATTATCGAGCGTATGGATATAGACCGGGAAACGGGACTTCTGGCTCTCTTTTATCTCTTTGACAAGGTCACCCTGTTCCATCGTCAGGTCAAGCGCCACGATATCGATGCGCGGCGTCATGATATCCGCGGAGTTCAATTCCTTTAACCCGAGGATGTTATCGATCATGTCCTTTTCCTTTTTCTTGACGATCCCTCTTTTTTTGCCGAGTGAAAACAGTGATCGGATCTCCTGTTTCGTTATTCTGGGGTGCTCAGAAGAGACCTTTAAGCCGAATCCTCTGACGATGGAATACGCGATATTGCTGAGAATCAGCCGCAGGGGAGTGAAAAGTTGCTCTATCATCTTAATGGGGAGTGAAGCAAAAAAGGAAACTTTTTCCCTGTTGGCAAGCGAGAACATCTTCGGGGTGACCTCCCCGAAGATAAGTATGATAGCTGTCATCGCGAGGATGGAAAAGCCGATACCTTTCTCTCCCATGACATTGTAGAAAAAATCCGCCAGAACGGCACTTGCGGCGATATTTACAAGAGTATTGCCTATAAGGATCGTGATCAGAAGTCTATACGGATCCGCAAGAAGTGCCACTACCCTTCTTGCGGCTGGACGGTCCATGCCCTCAAGTTGCTTTAACTTGATCTTGCTGAGGGACAGAAAAGCGGTTTCCGAGCCGGAAAAGAACGCAGAGGCTATCAATAATAAAACAAAAACAGCTATATACACCTATAATCTTGTAAGGGTTAGTTCCAGTAATCTTGTAAAGGTTAGATTCCAGCAACCAAAAATAATCACCTGTTCTGCTCGGCCGTCTTCTTGCCGGCTTTCACGGGAGTCTCAACGGTACCGACCGCGGCGTCTCTTACTGTCTCGGTGCTTCTTTCCACGGGGGTCGTGACTATCTCGGGAGCTTTTTTCACGTCGCCGGTAAGCGTCTCACCCGTGACTTTTACGGTATCAACCACTACGCCGGCGGTGCCTTTCGCTGCCGTGCCGACAACGTTCGCTGATTCGTTTACGACATTCGCGGGATAATTGATGGCTGCCCTGCCGGCATCTTTCGATGCTTCTTTAAAACTTTTGTTTTTTTCGGCCGCAAAAGCGGGCACCACCATCGTGCACGCCAGAAAACTTATTGCGACCAAGACCACTCCTGTCTTCATGACCGTTTTCATTTCTCCCCCTTTTCCTGTATTTGCGTCAGTTTTTCCCTGACCATTTTGCTGACGACTTTTCCGTCAGCACACCCTTTGACGCGCTTCATGACCTCGCCCATAACGGCGCCCATATCTTTTGGCGAGGTCGCTCCGGTTTGCGCGATCGATTCGGAAACGATACCGGCAAGCTCCCCATCGGAGATCTGCTCCGGCAAATACTCCTCGAGTATCGCCAATTCATCTGTTTCCTTGCTCACAAGGTCCTCGCGATTCCCCTGCTTGAATTTCTCTATGGATTCCTTGTGCTGGCGCACCATTTTTTGAATAAGACCGACGACTTTTTCGTCATCGAGCTCTTTTACCTTGTCGGCTATCTTCTTGTTGTTGATCTCGCTGATAAGCATGCGAAGGACCGATACTTTCAGCTTCTGCCCGCCCTTGAGGGACTGTTTAAGCGCCTCTGTTACGTCTTTTTCCAGCATTGCACACAACCTCGCATGTTTTGGTGACCCGTTCGCGTCCGGAGCTGAGAAGTTTCCGCGTAGCAATAAAATATCTGACGGGGTCAAGATAATCTAACAATAGCTTGCCGTTAAGATGATCGATCTCATGCTGAACGGCCTTGGCGGACAATCCGTCAAAAGTCTTTATAAAAAACTCTCCCCGTTCGTTCTGTGCCCGGACTTTTACTCTTTCAGGACGCGCGACACTGACCACTATGCCGGGGAGGCTGAGACATCCTTCTTCCATCCTGGATTTTTTCTTCGACTTTTCAAGGATCACCGGATTTACGAAGTTTTCAAGGCTTTCGCCGACATCGACCACCAGGATACTCAATCCCAGGCCGACCTGTGTTGCGGCAAGGCCGATGCCCTGGTTGATATACATCGTGTCTGCCATCGAACGAAGTGTCTTTTCAAGGTCCTGATCAAATCGTTCGACCGGCTTGGTCCTGATCCGCAGGCAGGGATCAGGGTATGTCTTGATCTCTAATGAAGTCACTTATTTGCTCTTGCACCGGTTGTTCTTGCTCAGAGTAATCACGCGCATATTAAAATTGTGGCTTTCCTTGGTCTCCATGAAGCAGTATGACAGTATTACGAGCTCGTCCCCGACCTCTCCCCTTCTTGCGGCCGGCCCATAAAGCACTATCCTTCCCGAATCCGATTTCTCTTCGATAGCATAGGTCGTAAACCGTTCGCCGTTGTTCGCATCAAGAACATGCACCTGCTCCCCGGACATGATATCGGATGCCTCCATGATCGCTTTATCGATGCCGATGCTGCCGCTATATTGCATCTCTTTATTAGTCACATACGCATTGGTTATCTTTGCCTTACAAAATACCCGCAACATGATGCTCCTCCTCGAATACCGCCGCACCCAAAAAAAGGCGCCAAGCAAAAAGACGGCTTACCTCAGTCTTTTCTTTATCAACTGCGCCGCTCTTTCTCCCGATACCAGCATGCCTCCGAAAATGGGCCCCATTCTGGGGCTGCCGAAAACCGCGTTTGCGGCCATCCCGGCAACATAGACGTTCGCGAAGATCTCCCTGGTGTTCGCGTGCATGGAATTCTCCCCTATCTCGGCCCACATCGATTTTTCCCCCATCACGCCGCCGGTTTCCGTTGCAAGTTTTATCTTTGCCTTCCGCTCAAGAAGATGCGCGATCTCACAATGGTGGCCGGTGGCATCGATCACGAACCTGGATTCAACGCTTATCGGGTCCACGTGCAGACCGGCAAGGCTTACCGCGGACCAGTTTATGACGAGGCCTTTGACCACGCCATTTTTCATCATGAGGTCTTCGACCTCTATAAGGTTGAATATCCTGAGTCCCGCCAGGGTGGCCTTGGAACAGATCGTGGAGATCGCTTGTACTGAATCGGCTGTATAATAATTCTCTTTGTATTTTTTTGCCGGGACCCCGAATTCGCGAAGAACCTTCCTGCCTTTCTCCTGGACAACGATCTCGTTGAACATCATCCCCCCGCCCCACATTCCTCCGCCGATACTGAGCTTTCTTTCAAAAAGGGATACTTTTATTCCGGACTTTGCAAGATAATATCCGGCTACCAGTCCTGCGGGACCGCCGCCTACAATGGCAACATCGGTTTTGAGATGCTTAACGAGTTTATCCGAAAAACCTTCGATTATAGCCCTGGATATAACAATATCATTCAACGCTTTATTTGACATCTCCGGTATCTTCTTGTCCTCTTTTGCCTAAAGGCTTTCTGCTGATGTTTGTAAGGTTTTTCCCGTCAAAATAAAGGTATAGGTCCTCTGAAAGGTATCCGGCGCCGACAGGAAGGGTGGAAGCTGTCGCGCTGTAAACCCACTCTTCTCTCGGCTCGTTCCACTCACCAGAGACAACGGTTCCTTTCATGTCAGGGTCCCCGTATACATCAACGACCTGGTCTTTTGTCATCCCGATCTTAAGCGAGCCTTCCCCTATCGGGTCTTTTAAGAGCCGGTCCCCCTGCGGGATGTCAATATCCGCGCACCCGCTAAGAAAAACGCACAAGAATACAACACTCAGTAAACGGCAAATTCTCAAGATACACCTCCTAAGGAAGGTCATGTTCGGGCCTTGTAAGCGGAGCCATAAAGCAGGTCGCAGAGATATTTCAAAAAAGCGTTCTTGTTCTTGTCTTCAATATCGATGATCTCTGCGCCGACATCGTAAGGAGCTTTATCTTCCAAGCTCGTCTTGCTCTGCCAGATAACTTTTGCTTCAAGGCGAATCGGTTTGTCCGTTGACGGAAGATACAGAGATAGATCCAACTGCTCGGATTCTTTCAGCTGCCTGTCGATCTCAAATCTCAAACCTATGGGTGAAATGTTTTTGGTGATAACTTCATCGAGGCGGTCGCCGCTTTTGACTGTCATCTTCAGCGGGATCTCTATTCTTACAAACCGTCTTCTTTCAGGTAATTTCTGCTTCATTTTTTTTGCCTATCGGGCAGAAGTATAACATATCGAAGTAAGCCCGTCAAGGATTTGTTAAGCACCTCAGGGGCGCCCGATGTATTATAATAATAGTTATAATTGTGAAAAACGAGCGATTAAAAACCGCTCGTTTTTCATAAACCTACACATTAACCATCAGCAGCCCTTGTATGACCTGCTTTTGGAAAAATCCTATTTTGCCTTGGGCATATCAGGCAACACGGCAGGCTTGTCATACTTTCCGATCGGAAAGGTGACCAGTTCTGCTGCGCCCGAAACTGTCCGTGCAAAAGCCTTGCAGGTCCCCTGCCATACTCCTAACAAAAGCCCTGTAATGGGATTGGTCTCCTTCGACTTATCCACGATCCTCTTTGGTATTTCAGTCCATCCAAAAACCATGTTGTTAAAACCTCTCTCGGCTTTCTGAATCGGACCAGGAGGATACGTGGAGGGCTGTGTGCCTGCTTGCGTGCTAGCCTTTGCGGGCATATCCGCAGCAAATACTGTCATTGAAAAGGATAATACCAGTATGGCCACAAAAAAGACAGTTAAAAACTTCTTCATTCCTTACCCCCCTTTCAGTTGCTTGAAATATAACATAATAAATAGTAAAAGTCAACTAATGACGTTAATATTATTAATTTTTTCTACAACGGCTTTTTGGGTTCACTGATCCCTTCATTTAAGGGTCCTTTACTCTCAAATATACCGTTTTCCATGATCCAATTCCTGATAAGATCAACTACATCTTTATTTACCGAAAAACTCCAGGAGCTGCCGTGCGCGGTCACTCTTCCCATATAAACCCCAAGATTCCTGAATATTGCTATCCTGTTTCGACGATCCTTTTTCTCGAGGGATTTTTTCAATTCCTCAACGGCCTGCGAGTTGAAACGCTTATCGTCCCTGCCGAAGATCAAAAGCAAGGGCCTGTCAAAAGAAAGAACGGCCTCGTAGGGCCTGCGAGCTATAAATTCCCGGTATTCCTTGAGCGGAATCCTTACTCCCATAAAAAAAGAAAAGTTTTTGTCTGACCGTGCGACTTCCGCCAGACAGTTCCGGGTCTTTTCGGTCATGATCTTCATGCAATCCTCGCTGGGATATCCGAGACCGCAGGATTTAAGCAGCGCCTGCATGTTTTCTTCCGAAGGCTCCTTAGAGAAGTCCATTTTCGTAAATCCCTCCGGCACGCCCATGATAACGCACGTCCGCACGGAAGGAAGACTCGATGCCGCTTTTAGCGCGAGATATCCTCCTCCTTCATAACCGACAAGATTGATGGATCTTTCTCTCACGGCTGGATGTTTTTCAAGATAACCGGTGGCGGCGATTATATCCTGTATCCTCCTTTTGTCGTCCAGCTCCATGAAGCTTCCCTGACTTTTACCCTGACCCGGACTGTCAAAAGTAAAAACAATAAAACCCGATGCCGACAGAAACCTGCCAAGAGACCCGAGTAAATACTGCTGTCCTTTCGTAACGGGCCCTTCTTTCGGCACGACAAGCACGGCCGGAAAAGGACCCTCCCCTTCGGGGATCTGCAATTTTCCCGAGAGGATAAGCCTGTCGCTTTCAAAAAAGACCTCTTCTATTATTCCGCGCTCCGGCTCTTTTGCCTTCGTCGGGACGGACTCCCCTTCCATCAAGCTGCTCCGGACAGAAAGATCTGTTTCTGCCGGCGGGAGGGTGCTGCCGGTTTCTTTGGGGCCAAAGATCGAAATAAACTTGTCCACCACGGGTTTGAACCTTTTCCCGGGGCTTTCGATAAAGCTGACAAGAACGAACCGCAGGTCCTTTTTATCGATCTCCAGGGCCAGGATCCTGTGAGTATATTTTGATAGGAACACTTTTGCCGACGGCAATGTTCTCGCGCCAATAGCGAAACTTTGCGCTTCCATCCTGCGCCCCATGATCGGGATATATTCATCCTTGAGATATTTTACTTCTATCTTATCCCGGACCGGTGGTACCGGCTCGCCGACGGGGATCATGACCTCAAAGAACTGCATGCCTTTTTTCCAGAAATTATACTTTTCCATGATCGGCATATATAACATGATGTCGGTCGGAGAGAAGACCATGGTCTTCTCTCCCGTTTCAAACCCTTTCAGCGTAATGAATTCCGGGTGTTCCAGGAATAGAAAATCGGTCTTCTCCTCTTCCTGGACCAGCAAAGTCAGCCGTTTCTGCCCCTTGACCCCTTCTGCCTCTTCTATAAATTTCAAGGGTGTCATGTTCCTTTTTTTCAAAAATAATTTTTCGGTTATGACCGGATACCCAAGCGAATGCGGATATTCAGCTGTGCTTTTATAAACAACTTTATCCTCTGTGATATATCTATCGACCCTGATAGAACCGAAAGGCCTGCCGTCCTTTAACAAATCATAGCAAAAACCTTTGTGTCCGCTCAGATCGACATAAAGAAATGCCAGCGTGATAAGGAAAATCGCCAGGATCACCAGAATAAATAATATGATTATCAGCTTTTTCATAATACGCTCAAACCCGCGATCGAACATACCAGTTTCACTTTATTCTCCGGCTGGTTCCTGGCAAATTCCGCCTTGGCCGAAAGCTGCGCAACGACCTCAGGGGGACAGTTCCTTAGCAGGCGTCTGAATGATATCCCCTCCCCCGGCAGCAGAACATTCCTTGTTTGCCTCATTCCGGACAATAAGGGCGGGGTGCCGAAATACTCCTCCCCCAGAGGATTAAACCAGCTGTCATAGACAACGGTACCGTCAGGAGCCAGAAAAGACACCTCTATCGCAATGGAAGTTATGGTCTTGTTGGAATTGTTTTTCAGTCTTCCTTCCAGCAGGGGCATCTCTGAAAGCAGTTTACCGTCTTCCATTTTAACGCACACGTTGGACAGGACCACATCATTCTTGAACAGCTCCGCGGTCAACTTGTATATGGAATTACGGTATTTCAAAGCAAGGCTGTCTTTCTTCCATTGTATATAAAGACTGTATCCGATAAGCGTGGACACAAAGACGACCGCGATGATGATCGAGGAAAAGATTATAACCGCTATGTGTTTTCTCTTGATAAACATTCTTGCCGCGTTCTATGCTTCGGGGTCAGATCCTCTGCTTCTTGAGGATAATATCCCCCTCCCTGCAGCCTACGTGTTCGGCAATGACCGAACATTTGGCTTTAAAAATAAAGAATATCGGTTTGTTTTCATCCGCCAGCGTCTCAAAATTGCCCTGCCCCTTGCTGATAATAAGATCGGCATCATTGTAATATTTCAGGAACTCCCTGCTGCATTTTCGTATAACTGTCCCGGGAACTTCCGAACCGCTGGATATCACTTTGGCCACTTTGTCAAGGCCGACATCGCGGGCATCATCCATCGTAACGTCGTTTATAATCGGCTTCCCTCTTGTTGCGCAAACAACGCTCTTATCCATCTCTTCGATCAATATCCTGTCAAAGACTATCTCCCCCGCGTTATCCAGCAGATAAAGGATATTTTCGGCATCTTCGACCGCATCCTTGAACTCCTCAAAGTCAAATACCGCAAAATCCCTTTCCAGGCACTCTTCTATCTCTTCTTCGATATCAAAGGAATGAGGAACCCCGTAATCTATGACATTGCCCGCAACAGCAAGACGAACAGCGCTTAACAGCACATCGCTTGCTCCTTCGACCACTTTTTTGAGCCGCGGGTAAAGCTCCATCGCCATACTGTTGCTTTTTTCTTTGATCTTTTTATAGGCATCCTTTCCCCCGGTATGCTTTTCCACCACGCCGTATACCGTCTCCGCGATCTCGGGCGGCGTGACATCCAGGGAAAAATCAGGCAACATGCGGGCAATATCGTCCAGGACCTTTTTTTGTGTTTTTTTATCCGCACCGGCAAGTTTCGCGGCATCCAGCGCCTGACGAAGAAAACACGGGACACATTCCAGATACGCCTTCAATATGACTCTCCCTGCCGTTTTGCTCGGAAGGCCTTCACGTCCGGGAAAAGCTCATTAAGGCGGCGGTAAAGCGGTATTGCATCTTCCCTTCGACCCAGAGCTTCATAGCTCAGGGCGAGAAAAGACAGGACATACCTCTCCTGGAACTTGTCATGCGGGCTTTTCTCAAGCAGGATCCGTGCTTTGGACAAAAACCTGACAGCCGCTTCATAGTTTTTGCGATGTTCGTAATAAATGCGGCCCAGCTCCGCGTTGATCTCCCAGGAATCGGGATTGTTCATCAGTCCCTTCCGGAGAAAAGCTACCCCCTCATCCACTTTCCCCAGTCTGTCGGCCAGATAAAATCCCGTAAGCGTATACGCGAGCACATTATGGGGGTCGATCTCCGCGGAATAATACAGCCAGGGGATGATCTCTTCCATCTGGTCATCCTGCAAGTGCACGTGTTGGGTTATGTCGGTCTCTTCGGACGCGCGAAGAAGAACATTAAACGGGCTTATCCCGGAAATCTTTCTTCCAAGCACCTGCTCTTCCTGGTCGTGATCTTCATCCCGCTCGCTGATAATCCCAAGACCCTCTTCATGCTCCCCGGAAAGATGTCCCACTCCCCGGTGGAAATAGAGATCCGCTTGAAGAATGGACAGGTTGGAAAGAATGGATTTTCCTTCTCCCAAAAGCCGCATGAAAACCGGAACATCATATGCGGTCTGGGCGCTGACATATACCTGGTTATAGGTGTCGATTTTCGGTGCGATCAGGATCGTTGCTGCCAGCCACACAAGAGCCACGAAAACACTTTTTGCCCTCAAAGTTTTCTCCTCCTGAAAATAACCCCGGCGAAATACAGTAAGGCAAAGCAATAAATAAGCGTATAGACCGTGACAACCGCGACTACCCAGCACGGGAGAGGATCCCATGCGTGTGTTATCCTCACGCGGAGATCATAAAAATCAAAATGGGGCAGCAGGTAATAAAGAATACCTGACGCGACCGACGCGAGCCCTTTGGAAAACAGCACCGTCTCTCTGATGGAATCGGAAAAACCCCCTATTATTATGTACAGCAAAAAGGACAACGTAACGCTCGCGGACATCGTCATAAAATTAGAAAAAAATATCACAAGAGCCGATACCAGCGAGAGAAAAAGTATGCCAAAAAGAAAACCCTGCCCAAGCAGGACCAGGCCCGAAATTTCACCGCCCATTACATAAAAAACGCCAAAGACAAGAAAAAACAGAACAAAAGAAATAACGGACACTGACACGCTGCCGCAAAACTTCCCCAGGATCACCATGTGACGGCTCAAGGGCTTTGCCAGGAGTGGATATATGGTCCGCGATTCGATCTCGGAGGGAAGTTGTTTTGCGGCAAAGGTCACGGCTATGACGAAAGAAAAAAACATCATAAGCGAATATCCAAAATCCTTGATATACCGCGTTATGCCTTCTATCTGAAAGAAGCTTTGATAGAATAACAGTGTAAGCAGGATGACCATGAATATAAAAAGAACATAAAAATCCTTTTTGCGGACCAGCTCCTTTATCATGCTGCACGTTATGACCCAAATGGTCCTCATGTCTTTTCCTCTATCATCTTCAGAAAATAATTCTCCAGGGATTGTCCCTCACCTTTGCCGCCGAGTAGCTCTTCTGCCGACCCCATCGCCATGAGGTTCCCCTTATGAAGGATGCCTATCCTGTCACTGACCAGTTCCACTTCCGAAAGTTCGTGCGAGGAGAAAAAAACTGTCTTACCTTTCCCGCGCAAGTCGTTGATGACCTGGCGCATCTTTTTGCGGGCAACCGGATCCAGTCCGCCGGTGGGCTCATCAAGGATCAACAGGTCAGGATCGTTTATCAGCGCCTGGGCGAAACTCACCTTTTGCATCATACCCTTGGAAAACGTTCGCATGAGCCTGTTCGCTTCTTCTTCCAGATCCACCAGCTTAAGCAGTTCCCTGCTTCTTTCGCGCAACAGACCCTTTTCTATCCCGAAAATGCCTCCGTACATGTCCAGCAGTTCCACCGGAGTAAGATACCTGTAATAATCCGCCGTCTCCGGCATGTACCCCACCGAACGGCGCACTTCCGGGATCGACGGAGATCTTCCGTAAACGGCAAGTTCGCCTTCCCCCGGGATCAGAATGCCCAGCAAAAGCTTAATTGTCGTGGTTTTCCCGGCACCGTTAGGGCCTATGAACCCGAAGATCTCGCCTTTACTCACGCTAAGGTTCAGTCCCCTGAGAGCTTCCACGCTTTTTTTGCCGGACTTATATGTGTAGCGAAGATTTTTAGTGGTAAGGATTTCTTCCAAGCTAGTGCCTCTTTTAAAAAACTCATCGAAGCAGACCTGTAAGCCGGGTTCTGTAAGCAGGAAAACCTGCCTGGTGATTATCCATCTGGGGCCGGCATTGCTGACGGCCTCATGCAGCCTACCCGGAAGTGCTAACCCCTCGTTTCGCTCGGGATCAATCCCGAACAAATACGAAAAGATTGACGAGACTAGCCGCCTCGTACCAGTCCGCCCGTTCGCCCTCTTAGAGGTTTACCTCTAAGAGGGCACGCACCGGACTTTCCCGGTTCCTCCCCTATTTGGCCTTGCTCCACGTAGAGATTGCCGCGTTTCACCCTTTCCGTACAGTATGAACCTGACGGAAAGACTCGTCTCTGTGGCTCTTATCCTCATCTCGCGATGGGCGGGTATTACCCGCTACGCCGCTATGCGGAGCCCGGACTTTCCTCTCCATGCCGCCTGGCAAGGAGCAATCACCCGATCTGCTTCAATGAGCTTGAATAAAACTCTTCAGAGAAGAGCTTTAAGGTTTATGGCCTTATTAACAAGGGCATCAGCGTCTTTGTTCTCTTCTCTCGATATCTCTCTTATCTCTACCTTATCAAATATCCGGAAGAGATTCAAGGCAAGGTCAAAAAATTTCTGTATATTCTGATCCTTCACCCTGTATTCGCCCTTAAGCTGCTTTGCCACGAGCTGGCTGTCAACATTCAGGATAACTTTTCTGGTCTTCCGGTAAGCCGCTTCCTGCAATCCATAGATCACGGCCAGATACTCGGCGACATTGTTCGTGGCATTGCCTATATATTTTGATATTTCTTCCACTTTCTCGCCCTTTTTGCCAAGAAGGACGACACCCACGCCAGAGGGCCCCGGATTCCCCCTTGACCCGCCATCGGCAAATATCTGCAAGGTATCAAATTCTTCAGTTTTCCGCATAAAGTATCCTGGCACAGTTCTCGCAGTGAACGATCTTCTTTTTGAGCCTTACCTCATTGATCGTCTGAGCGCGCAAATGTATGTTGCACTCGCTGCAAAAACCCTCGTCGATCCTCGCAAGCGCGGTCCTTCCCCGATTCTTCAATATCCTGTCATATTGCCCCAGGATATCCGGGTCTATCGTCCCGACAAACTCATTCCTCCTGACACCAAGCTCGGCAAGACGTTCGGACAGAGCTTTTTCTTCCGTCCTTATGTTCTGTTTCTCTCTTTCGACTTTCTGCTTTTCTTCCTCAAAGGCCTTTTTTTCTTCTCCGCATCTGGCCTGCGCCTTTTCGATCTCATCAAAAAGATTGATAAGATCCTCCTCGAGCAAGGAAACATCGGCCTTTATGCTGTCTATCTCCTGCTGGAGAGCTTTATACTCTTTATTACTTTTTATCTGATAAAGCTCGCCATCGTGTTTCTTTATAAGTTCTTCCTTGGCCTGCATGTCCGTCTCTTTTTCATTCTTTGAGAGCTGCGCTTTTTTAAGCTCTTCTTCGGCGTTTTTCATACCGGATTTCTTGGATTCCAAAGAATCGTCCATCTCCTTTATCCGAAGAGGAAAAGTCTCTTTTTTGGACTGCAGATCGAATATCTCAGCGTCGAGCTCCTGAAGCTGAATTAATTTTTTTATTTCCTCTTTAATGTTAGCGTCTTCCTCCATCTCACCCCGATCGTTATATTGACCCTTACCCGCCATAAGAAAAAACAGGGCTCTTAGGACCCGAATTTTAATAATGGTGGGCGCAGGGGGACTCGAACCTCCGACCTCATGCATGTGAGGCATGCGCTCTAACCAGCTGAGCTATGCGCCCGAGAACATTAAAGGATGGTGGGGGCACATGGACTTGAACCATGAACCTACTGATTATGAGTCAGTTGCTCTAACCAATTGAGCTATGCCCCCGCCTCCGGTTTGCGTATTATAACATAGCCGTTTAAAAGATGACAAGTGAAAATGAAGCTGGAATGCCGAAAAAAGAAAAGGGGCAGATCTTTTAAATCTACCCCTTTTACAAGAATAAGACCAATTGCTTAGTATTTATTTTTTCTTTTTCTTTTTCTTTTTCTTCGCGGTCTTTTTCTTCGCGACTTTCTTCTTTTTCTTCGCTACTTTTTTCTTCGCTTTTTTCTTCTTCTTGACCATGTCCTCGCCTCCCTTCGTTTAAAATTCTCGCTTCAAAATTTTTTCTTTTAAATAACTATATTTGTTTAAAATATACATTATATTTTCTGATTTGCAAGTCAAAACGCAAATTTTTTTTCATTTTTGGAAGTAAAATTTTTTCGCGATGGCAAAAAAACGGACGGCACCGTTCCCGTTCTCCGACCTCAAAAGACTTTTCATCGAAACATACTCTAAAAGTCAACAAAAATAGGGGTTTGGGAGTGTCACGTGATATGAAATTTTTACTATTGCACTGGGAAACTGAGTTTGTGGGGTTTTACTTTGTATCGTATTTTTAAAAAAACTTTTATTTTTATTTTCAAAAAAAACTTTTTTTGGCCTCAATGATGATTTTTTTATTTCTTCGGAAAGATAAAATTTTTTATCCTGACGCATTCAATGTCTTTTCCAGATCTTTTCCGGAATTCCCAAAAGACTTCACGAACTCTACTGCAATGCCGAAAGTGTCGATCATTTTGTCGCCCGCGTTTTCACAGCGGACGACCCTCGCTGTCCATTTGCCCTCCTGCGGGATGCCCGGCATCTTGATCCAGCAGTCAAGAAGCAGCCCTATTTCAAGTTTTTCCAGACTGATGAAATAAACCCCGCCCAGGCTGATATTCTCGGAGGCCGAAACCCCTCCGCTTGATCCGGGCGCGCCGTGAGGCCTGTACCTGACAGTAAATTTGCGGCGTACTCTCTTAAATGCCCTTTTTTCATCCGTTATCATGATCTTGGCTCCTCACCTCACATGTATCTTTCGGGCATACCTTTCATTTCCCTGAGATCGGGGACAAAAGGCCGGATCTTCCTGCCAAAGCAGATACCAAGCTGCTCGTGAAGGCTCACCTGATCAAGATCTACGTATCTCTGTTCTATTGCAGCTTCGGTGTTCATGTAACGGATTTCTTTGCCCAAAACGCCAACGAGTGTAACTCCGGCTATCCCCTGTTTCAGAAGCGCCACAGCAGCCGCTCCCGCTTCTTTCCCGAAATTAACGTCATAAGCCGAACTGCGGCCGCATCGGACCAGATGCCCCGGAACCACGCTCCGTACCTCCGGAATATCGTACATGTCCTTGACAAACATGTGAGTGCTCTGCATGAACTTCGTTATCTCCGGATCGGCCTTGAACCTTTTTGTCATCTCCTGACAAACATATTTTCCGGCACCGGCAAGTTTTTTGTGCCCGAACGCATCTAATCCTGCGCTTTCATCCACGATCTCTTTCCCGCTGGCATCTTTAAGCCCTTCCGCCACAACTATGAGATACGTTCCGGCATAAACATCGCTCCCGGCTATCCTGTGCGTAAATCTCTTCTTCACATGAGAATAGAGGGCATCAAAATCCACGGGAATCTCGGGGATCAATATGGCGTCGGCGTCGGCTGCCACGCCGCCCCGGAAAGCCGTGTGCCCTGCGTATCTGCCGAATACTTCCAGGACGATGATCCTGTTATGCGTCCTTCCCGTGGTCTTGAGATCGTCGGCAAAGATCGCTATCCGATTAATGGTGGAATCCCCGCCCACCGAATAGGGCTGAAGATCAAGATCCATTGTCTTGGGCACATGAACACAGGGGATCCCGTTCTCAAAAAGATCCACCATGACCTTACCCGTGTCGTCCCCTCCGCTGATCACAAGAGCATCTAATCCGAACTTCTTCAGTCCAGCCCTTATACGCTCGTATTTTTTGCTGTCTTCGATATTCTTGATCTTAACGCGCGAATGGCCGGCCTCGGAACCCGCCGGATTCGCATTGATAAGATCCTGCCGGTCCGAGGTCAACTGCGTCAGCTGTTTGAAATCGACAAGATTGTAAAGCCCGGCGTATCCGTTGGGCACGACAAAACACTCAACCCCCATCCTGTTCGCCATCTCGGCAACGCCCTTGACGACCGCGTTCAGGCCGCCGCAATCTCCGCCACTGGTGATCACTCCGATCTTTTTAATATCTGCCATGCGTTCCTCCTATTTCCGGCGGTGAATTATACGTAAAATTCCGCACATGTAATATTTCGTATATAGTATATCGCAGTGAGAGAAAATGGAAGAAAAAAAACAAAAATTTTAAAGAGATGTTTATATGTTACAGGTATTGTTCCAGGGATCTTTTAAACGGAGAGCTCTTTGTGGGCATAATAACCTTAAAGGTCCTGCCGCTGATGATCATTTTTTTTATGTCCTTGTCACCGGTCTTCCAGTCCCCGTAGCTCAGGATAAACTCAAAATTTTCGCCGGTCTTCCTGACGGAACTGATGGTATACGGCTTGAATTCCAGGAACTGAAAATCAAGTCTGGCTTGCTCGAATGGATAACCTTCCTTGCTTTCATTGTCAAGCAGGCTATACATCATCCCGTAATCCTCCTTCTGCCAGGCCTCGAGAAACATCACGACCACCCTTGCGCCGTGGGGACACAGGTCAAAATCGGCTTCTTCCGAACCGCCGCCGATAGGCATACCCACCTTCATCCCCTCATCCACCCACACATTGCCATCAGCGTTCGCCGGAAGAACGAAGAACGCCAATAACAAGAAAGTGAGAGCGCAGGCCACGTGTTTTATCGCAAAAAGTATCAGACGCATACGTTGCCTTATCCCAGTTTATAGTGTTTCTTTATCGAACTCGTTATGTCCCACACGCAGCTCATCCCCTTCGGGAATGTTACCAGATCCCCTGCCCCGAATTCAACCGGCTCCCCGCTTTCGGGCTCTACCTTCGCGTGCCCTTCCAGAATATAACAGATCTCCCGTTCGTCGTAGCTCCAGTCAAAGCGTGAAACTTCCTTCTCCCATATCGGCCAGGCATCCACGCCAAGCCGTTCCAATTTTGCCGCATCAGGTTTCTCGACTGCTATCTTGTCCATTTTTCCTCCTTCTATACGCGTCTTATTTGTCAAAACCCGTTCCCCGGATCCCGGAATCAAGAACAAATGTCACCGGTCCGTCATTCACCAGGCTCACTTCCATATGCGCTCCGAACTCTCCCTCCTGAACGGATATACCCCGGGACCTGAGCGCATCGTTGAACCTTTTCCACAATGCTTCCGCTTCCGCGGGAGCGGCAGCCAGGTCAAACCCCGGCCTGTTTCCTTTTTCTGTTTGCCCGAGAAGTGTAAATTGAGGCACGCTCAGCACCTTCCCGCCTGTTTGCCCAAGGTCCAGGTTCATTTTTCCCTGTCCATCCTCAAAAACTCTCAGCTTGCTTACCTTTTGCGCCATCCTTTCGGCCGCATCGGGAGTGTCTTCCTTGCCGACACCTACCAATAGCAGGAATCCAAGCCCTATGGCCGCCTTTTCCTTTTTTTTAACGGCTACGGCCGCTTTTTTCACCCTTTGCAGAACTACTCTCATGTCCCCTTTCCTACATGGTTTTCAAGCCTGCCTATGCCCTCTATTTCTATGACTACCTCGTCCCCCGGACTCATTGATCCGACAGCCGGCGGGGTCCCCGTAGCTATTACATCCCCGGGGAGCAAGGTCATTATCCCGGAAATGAATTCTATCAGCCTCGGGATGCTGAATATAAATTTGGACGTTCTTGAATCCTGTTTCAATTCTCCGTTAAGATAAGAACGTATGCCGAGGTCGCCCGGATCAAGATCGGTCTCCACCCACGGGCCTATCGGAGCGAACGTATCGAAAGATTTTGCCCGGCTCCACTGGATATCTTTTTTTTGCAGGTCTCTCGCGGTAACGTCGTTCACGCACGTATATCCCGCAATGTGGCCGCCTGCCGCTTTTTCCGGAACATTCCTTACCCTGTCCTTTATGACAACTCCCAATTCCGCCTCGTAATCCACCCTGTCCGAAGACCGCGGATAAACTATTGTCTCCCCGGGGCCGATAACGGCGGTGGACGGCTTGATGAAAATGATGGGTTCCGCCGGAATAGCCATCCCAAGCTCTTTAGCGTGATCCCTGTAATTAAGGCCTACTGAAACGATCTTTGAGGGTTTGACGGGCGCCAGAAGGGAAACCTCATCCAGTCTCACACTTTCAAGACCCCTGTTGCCCGGCATATCCACGGTCACTTCATCGCCATGTAAAATGCCGCTATGCTCTTTATTGTCGTGAAGAAACCTTACCAGTTTCATTTTACCAGATGATCGAGGAAGGGATTCTTTGATTACTTTTCTTTAAGCTCTACCTTGATTCCTTTTTTCCTGAGAAAATCGAACACCCTCTCTATTTCAGTCCCTTCTCCGCTAAGGATAAGGAAAGCCCAACCACTTTCGGTAGAAAATGACGCTTCTACTATCCTCAAGGTGATCTTGTGTTTTTTTATCATGTCACATATGATCGGCTCATCTTTGAGCTCCCCCGGGATAAATAGCTCTACTTTTACCTCTTCCATTTTCTCTCCTTTCTTGTTATTCTGAAAAACCCATATCAAGAAAATTCTTCAGCTTCTTGGCCCTGATCGGATGCCTTAACTTCTTCAGGGCTTTCGCTTCTATCTGGCGGACCCGTTCCCTCGTGACGTTGAATATTTTGCCGACCTCTTCAAGCGTCCTCGGATATCCGTCACCTATGCCGAATCTCAGGGTCAGCACTCTCTGCTCCCGATCGGTGAGAGTTTCCAATACTTCGTCCATCTGCTCCTTCAGCATCGCATAAGCCGTGGCATTGGCGGGGGACACAGCAGACCTGTCTTCGATGAAATCGCCGAAACTTGTATCCCCTTCGTCCCCTATCGGGGTTTCCAGGGATATCGGATGCTGGGCTATCTTTATTATGCCCCTTACTTTCTCGATCGGCAGTTTCATGGCCGTGGCTATCTCCTCGGGAGTGGGCTCCCTTCCGTTCTCCTGAACAAGAGCCCTGGACACCCTCACCAGCTTGTTTATCGTTTCCGTCATGTGTACCGGAATGCGGATGGTCCTTGATTGATCGGCTATGGAACGTGTTATCGCCTGGCGTATCCACCACGTCGCGTACGTGCTGAACTTGTAACCTCTTTCGTACTCAAACTTGTCCACGGCTTTCATCAGGCCCATATTGCCTTCCTGTATCAGGTCCAGGAACGATAGTCCTCTATTCGTGTATTTTTTAGCGATACTGACCACGAGGCGCAGATTGGCCGCGACCAGTTCCTTCTTTGCCTTCGTGTATTCCGCTTCTATTTCCGAGAGCTTGTTCGCATCTTCAACGACCCGTTCCGCGGGCCTTCCTATGCCTCTGGTGAGTTTTCTCAGCCGGTTCTGCGCGATCTTGAGTTCCTTTTTGCCGCGTCCCTTTTTCAGTTTTTCTATTTTATTCCTGACCGACCTGGCTTCCTGCAACGGCCTGGATACATCCTCGGTCACCTTTTCGACAAGAGCTATGGCTACCTTGAGCTTGGCCATGAGCTTCTGCACGGTATCTTCTTTCTTGGAAAGCCTTATCCGCTTTATAAGCTGGCTTTTCCGGTCCTTCAGCCTCTCAAGATCGGCGCTGGGCTCAACATCAAGCACGTCGTCAAGATTATAATCTTCATCTATTGCTTCTTCGATAGCGCTAATGATCTTATCCCTGCCCATTTTTATCCCGAATATGATCTTTTTGAACGCTTTCTCATCCTCCTTTATGCGCTTTGCCAGCGTCAGTTCCTCGTTACGGCTTAACAGCGGTATCTGCCCCATTTGTTTCAGGTACATCTTCACGGGGTCATCGATCTGCACGAATTTCCGGACCTTGACCTTTTTCTGATCCCTCTTCACGGCAAGCGGTATTTTCTCCAGTTCTTCCTCGGACTCCACAACCTTTATATCCGCACTGTGGAGCGCCGTGATCACCTCATCGATCTCGTCCGACGATACGACGTCCTGCGGAAGGATATCGTTGACCTCATCATAACTGAGGTACCCCTTATCCTTCCCTGCCCTTATAAGCTTGCGGACAATGGCCGATTTAGCCGCATCGAATTCCCCTGCCGGCTCAGGAACCTTCGACCGGTCTTTTTTCTTTAGCTTTTTTCCGGCAGCCGCTTTTATCTTTTTCTTTTTCCCGGCCATGATTATGCGACTTTCTCCTTATGGATCTTATTAATCTTCGTCAGCAAGCTTTTCATCTCAGTATCATTGTTCGCTTCCTGCGCTTTTTTCAGCCTGAGGGTCAGCTCCTTCAGTTCTTCCTCTCTGTTCTCTTTCAGGACACAAAATATGCAATCATCCAACGCCTTGTCCGGCTCACGCGTTATGTCCGCCTTGGCAATAGCCTGCATGACAGCCGTTTTAGCGGCTTCATCCTTCTCCAGGCGGCTCAACAATTTTCCCGGATTGATACTTTGTTCCCCCTTGCCGTAAAGATCACTGACGGCCTGGATGACCTTATTAACGTTGCTGTCGCGGAATCTATCCAATCCGAGTTCGCTCTGTATCCTGTCAAACAGCTTCTTGTCCGAGATCGCCAACCCCAAAAGATGTATTTCGCTGCTCCTGTAGTTGCGGGAAGTCCGGTCCACCTTTGATTCCAGTTCGTAACGGTAGGAATAATCCGGCTTTACCTTGCCCATCTCATACCTGAGAGAGGCTTCGTGTATCCCCAGGCGTCCCGCGAGCCTTTTAAGGTAATCGGACTGGACAACAGCGTTCCGGACCCTGGATATCGTTGGGAGCATCTCATCCACTATGCCGCCTATGTCCCGCACGCCCAACTTGTCGATCAAAAGATCCAGCTTATAATCAAACAACCCCTTGGCCTTATCAACAATATCCTCAAACTTCTCTTTTCCGCTTTTTCTCACAAAACTGTCCGGGTCCTCACCCTTGGGTAAAGCTGCTATCTTCACGTTCATCCCGTGCGCGACAAGGACATCAAGGCCCCTCAGGCTGGCGGCTTCCCCCGCCTGATCCGCGTCAAAGACCATGACAGACGTATCCGTATATTTCCTGAGCATGGTCGCCTGTCCCGGGGTAAGAGCGGTTCCTGAAGTGGCCACGACGTTCGTAACCCCGTGCTGGAACGGGATGATCACATCCATATACCCCTCGACAAGGACCGCGTAACCCTTTTCCCGAATGCTTTTCTTGGCAAAATTCAGTCCATAAAGAACATTACTTTTGGTATATATCAGTGTTTCCGGTGAATTTATGTACTTGGGCAGAGAATCATCCATGACCCTCCCCCCGAAAGCAACAATGTGCCCTCTTTCATTGAAGATAGGGAAAAGTATCCTGTTCCTGAACCTGTCATAATCCCCTTTTCCCTTTTCGCTTGGGATGGTGAGCCCTGCTTTCTTCATGAGATCCGCGGGTATCTTCTTGCTTTCGCAGTATCGCCTGAACGATTCCCACTCTCTGGGCGCATAACCGATCCTAAACTCGCTTAATACCTCGGTATCGATGCCGCGTTTTTTCAGGTATTCGAACGCCTTTTCCCCTCTATCGCTTCTAAGAAAATTCTGGTAAAACGTAGCGGCGGTCTTATTGATTTCATAGAGGCGGTTGGCCAGCGAAGCGGCGGGTCCGGTATCTTTTTCGTATTTCGGAAGTTCCACGCCGGCTTTGGCGGCCAACATCCTAACGGCCTCAGGAAAATCCATGTTCTCGTATTGCATCACGAAGCCGATGGCATTTCCGCCCGCGCCGCATCCGAAACAATGATATATCTGCTTGTCCGGACTGACCATGAAAGACGGGGTCTTTTCATTATGAAAAGGACAATTTGCCTTGAAATTTCTTCCCGCTTTTTTCAACTGTATGTAGCCTGAGACGACTTCTACTATGTCAAGCCTGTCCAGCAAACGGTCAATGATTTCCTGTGGTATTCTGCCCATATCAGGTTCTATCGCCTTCTGATCCTCTTAAAGCCCGCGCATTCGATAAAATTCAGCTTTCCCCTCTTTTCCACCGCGTCCAGCAGAAGGTTCAATCCCAGCGTGTCGCTCGCAATATGTCCGGCTATCACGAAATTTATGAATTCCGTCTTTGCCTCCTTGTAGCCGGACTCCCTGCAGTGCATCCCGATTATGGTCTTGATCCCCGACTGGGACAGGCGAGCGAACATCTTGTCCGGCCCTGAGGTTCCTCCTGTCATGTCCACAAATACCTTGCCGGCGGCGGCGTTCTCCTCGCCGATCAATATGAACGGCCCCGTGCCTTCTCTTGTAGCCTCCCTGTATTCGGGGATCGCTTTCAGGATGTTCAGGACATTCTTCAGCTTTTTCGGTTTTTTGGTGTCGAAGGTCTTCTGCAGAAAACTTGCCACGCAGTTATCCGCCGCGGTATGGATACACATAAAGGGAATGCCGAGAAGCCTCGCCGCGTCCACGGCCCTGGTATGATTGCCCGGGGCTATTCCGCGGAAAACCTGCTCTATGCGGTCCTTCATGATACCCTCCGCGATCTCCCTGGTAAGACCATACTTTTCCCATATGCGGGGCTGCACATCCATGACCCTGTGAAGCTGCGCAAGGGCTCTTCCGGACGGATGATGCGAAATGACCAGGTCTATGTTCGCGCCCTTTTCGTTTAACCGATCGGCCAATAATAATTCGGAAACATGTATATCTATCCCTACCAGTATATTTTTTATATCCTCTTCCCCCGAACCGTTCAATATACGGGTGTCGTAATACGGGTTCTTGAAACTTTCCCGGTCAAAACCGGCCCTGTCTATACCCTTGCTTTTCCTGTAATCCTTCCTGGCCTTTTTAAGAATGTCTTCAATGGCCCGCCTGGGGCGCTGATCCTCTCTGAGGCCCTTTTTAACGGCCAGCTCATAGATCGTTTTGAGTTTCATTTTACTCCTTTACTGATTGTTCCGTAGCGACCAGGATCCCCTCCACTACTTCATCTTTTGTTTTTTGCTCCGATATCCCGACAATGCCTGTCATCCAGCTGTAGATCTGCGCGTCCAGCCCCACGAAAAACATGCACGTCCTGGATCCTTCAACGGCGGACTGGCGTACATAATCGAGCGGGACAAGCAGCAGCATTATCCCTATTATCCCGAAAAATATGAATGCCCGCAAAGAAGCTACCAGCGCCCCGCCTATTCGCTCAATAAGAGCAAGTTCCTCACCTACGATGATATTGAAAACCCTTTCCAAAATCTTAATAACTGTGAATAAAGCCGCGGAAATAACAAAGAACGACACCGGTTTTGCCCATTTCTGCAGCAAAAAACCAAATATCGCTTCAGATAGAAAACTATAATATCCTATTGAAACGAATATTAAGATAAACCAGCCCACAAGAGAAAGGAGTTGACCGCCGACACCGGTCCTTAATCCTTTATAAACCATTCCCAATAAAAGGATTATGAAAAGTATATCCAGCCAGTTAATGTTTGTTAATGTTATGGGCAAAAATAGTACCTTCTAATGGAAAACAAAGTATATCATATAACAATATTAAAGTCAAATCGGCGGGCTGGAGGGGTAAAACTTTTATTCTTAGTTTTTGTTTGTCTAACAAAAGGCCTTTATTTTTTCCTTTTTTATGTTCCCGGCTATCAAGCAAGGCGCCTCTTCATCAACGCTATCAACTTTTACTCTTACTATGTTCCCCTCAAATCCCGCAAAACCATCCAATTTCATCCTAACATATTCACCGGTATAACCTTCGGAAAATGCTCCTCCGGATCTTCGCTCCACCAGAACATCCACTTCCCTGCCGACAAATCTGCTGCAAAATTCCGCCTGAAGTTCATTTCCGACCTTTATTAACCGTTCCGCCCTGCTTTTTGCCGTTTCCGAAGGCACTTTGCCGCTGCTTCGAAAAGAACGCGTCCCCTTCCGGTCGCTGTACCTGAAGACATGCAGCCGCGAGGGCTTTATCTTCCGGATAAATCCCAAGGTCCGCTCAAAATCTTTTTCACCTTCACCGGGAAATCCCACAATGACATCCATGGTCAAACCTATAAAGGGTATCCGTTCTCGGATCCGCCCGACAAGCCGGCTGAACTGTCCCGTGGTATACTTCCTGTTCATCGCATTCAGCACTCTGTCTGATCCGCTTTGAAGAGAAATGTGCAAATGCCGGCAGATCTTACGCGAACCGGCTATTTCTCCTATTAAAGAGTCATCTATATGATTGGGTTCGACGGAACTGAGCCTTGCCCGAAAATTCCCCGGGAGTTTATCTATCTTTTTCAGAAGATCCGAGACGCTTTGCCCATTGCTCCCCCTCCAGGCCCCGAGACAGATACCGGTCAAGACGATCTCCCTGTAGTCCGCTTCAATGAGTCGGGATGCCTCGGTCAGGATGTCCCGTTCGTCCCTGCTTCTCGAAGGGCCCCTGACAAGACTCACCTTGCAATAAGAACAATCCTGATCGCACCCATCCTGTATTTTTATAAAAGCCCTGGTATGAGAGCTAAAGCCCGAAATCTGTTCTTTCGCGCGCTCATCGCTTCTGTCCACGCCAAAAAGAGAGCCAAGGATGCGGGGCAATTTGAGCTTATCCCTGCCCGGCACCACCATGTGCACTTCAGGCAACGACTGTAACCTCTCCATGTCTTCCTTAAAGACCGCATAACATCCCGTAACGAACACTTTCGCGCCGGGATTCTCCCTTTTCACTCTTCGTATCGACTTTACCGTCTTTATGTCAGCCTGTTCTGTGACAGTGCAGGAATTCACAATGACCAGATCAGCGTCCTGTATCCCGGATTCCCGGAAACCGAAGTGTAGAAGATTTTCTCTCAGAACCTGCCCTTCATACTGATTGACCTTACAGCCCAGTGTTTTTATAGCAAATTTTGGCATTTTTATTGGCCCGACCATGCTCTAACCTGACAGATCTAACCACTTTAGATGTATGACGTTACAGAGAAAACTCGTAACCGAGCGCGGACAATACGAACAGTCCCGCGGTATCGCTTCTTAAGGTCCTTTTTCCCAAGGATATGAATTTGCAGTTGCCGCTGTCCGCCATCTCTGTTTCTTCCGGCGTAAAATCTCCTTCCGGCCCGATGAATACCAGGATCTTGCCCGACTTGAAGCCGGCCAGGGACTCCTTGATGGAAACGGTTTCACCGGCTAAACAGGCAAGCAGGGTCAGGTCATACAGGTCTATTTGTCCGGCTATTCCCCTGTACTCCGTGATCCCGTCGATCGCCGGAACATTTACCCTACCGCACTGTTTTGAGGCCTCAATGGCTATTCTTTTCCATCTCTTGACCTTCCTTTTGCAGACCGCGGGATCCCTGGGCCTTGCGATCGTCCTTTCACTGACCAGGGGGATCATCCGGGAAACGCCAAGTTCGGTCGCCTTTTCCACTATATAATCCATCCTGCCCTTCCTGGGAATGGCCTGGGCAAGAATGACCTCCGGGGCGCTTTCCGCGGGAGGTTTTTCCGTGCGCACGATCTCGACGATCATCTTCTTATCTTTCCTGTCCGCCTCTTTTATGAACCCTACATATTCCTTGCCTGTTCCGTCAAATACGACGATCTGGTCGCCGTCCTGCATCCTCATGACATCCAGGATGTGATGAGCTTCCCTTCCGTCGACCATGATCCTGTCTTTTCTTACATTTTCTTTCGGAACATAGAACCTTCTCATTCGTCCCTCTATTCCTTTATTTCTTTCTCACCGAATACTTCCGCGGTGAATACATAGATCTCACAGTCCCCGGTCTTCCATGCATCCGGAGAGATGCCGGCTTTATGCGCGCAGAGGCTGCTCATGAAGTGTTCCCTGTCCCACCCGGTCTCGTCGGCAACCTGCGGCAGATATACTCCGCTCCTCCATCCGCTTTTCACCATGACTCCGTGTTTCCCCATCTCGATCTCGTTGTAGTCGTCTATTTTTTTCATCGGCGATAAAGCCGATATTTCTACATCGATATCGTTCAGCTCCTCGAGCGTCACGGGCGGAAATCTGGGATCCTCGGTAGCGGCCGATATAGCCATGTCCCGCACGGTTAGATAAAGGGGTCCCGTGGCGGCCATGTGTCCGATACATCCTCTCAGCTGCCCGCGCTCGTGCAGCGTCACGAACGCCCCCATGTCCTGCTCAAGCGCTTTATCGCCCGCTTTCACGTCCAGACGCTTTCCCGTTTCAAGATAATGCCGTATGGTGTCCCGCGCTATCTTTAAGAGTTCTTCTTTTTGCTCACGACTGAACATATCCCCTTCCTCCTCTTTCTCTGTTACCGCTTTCTCTTTTTTTCCGCTTTTTATGAATGCCGCGCTCAGATACCCCACAACCTTGTCTTTCGAGCCGGCGGTATCCCCGGAGTTCGCATATTTTAATATTTCAACTTTATCCGCCCCCAGTCTTTTGCAAGCCGACATGACCGAATAAACGGCACCATACCCGCACATAAGCTCGTGCCGTTTCTTCAGGCTGTAAAAGTACAGCGAATCCGGATCAAACGCCTTTATTATCCCGATCGTTTCCGCGTCTCTTTTGTTTGTAATATCATAGGGCAAATAATGGCACATGTCCGTCGAGGCTATTAACACAAAATCTTTTTCATCGCGCAAAATGTCATAAAGCGCATTTGCCAAAAGCCGGCAATTTTCCAGTCTCTGGTCGCAAAGTGCGATCATCACCAGGCGCGCATCCTTTAATACCGTCTGGATAAACGGTATTTCCATCTCCACGGAATTTTCCGCAGTAAAGGCCTGGGGTATATCCTGTATATTCTCACTATAAGCGATGAGTTTATTCGTGATATCCGTGTCGATCACGGCTTCTCCCAGCGGTGTGACAAAAGTCTTATCGGTAAAGACAGCAATGCGGTTGGGAAAATATTTCCTGTGAGTAAAACCTACCACTATGACCTTGTCGGGATTTCCGGCCATTATCGCTTTGTACGTGTATGCAGCCACGGGCCCGGAGAACCTGAGCCCGGCATGGGGGGCTATGGCGCCCACGATCTCCCCTTCGATCCTGCCTACGCGTGCGTTGTGCAGATATCCCTCGAGCTCTGCCCTCAACTGAACAGGCGAGGCATTATACCAGGAACCTGCCAGATCGGCCTGCTTGGCATCAGCGCAGGCCCCGGCCATAACAAAAACAATAACAAGAACTGCGAATAGAAAACGTCTGGCCATAAGATACTCCCTTACCCTGGATTTATGCTGAGCTTTGAGATGCTCCATTGTCTAAGATCTATCGTCGTACCTGAAGCGGGTACTTAGCCCGTCAGAGAATTTTCTTTAACGGGGTTTACGCAACAGATTTTTATGCTATAATAAAACCGCAATTTCCGCGGTGGGGCAGTAGCTCAGTTGGGAGAGCATCACGTTCGCAACGTGGGGGTCGTGGGTTCGAATCCCATCTGCTCCACCACTATAAAAATCCGAGACTCCGGCCGGCACTGTTTTCGTCCCCTTCAACCCACAAAAACTTTGATGCATTCTTCCACCGTGGCGAAATGTATATCCACCGTATCTTCGCGGTTAACCGCATATCCCCCGGCCAAGGTTATTGCTATCGGCACGCCGAAATTGCGCGCCTGGGCACACACAAAATTGTCTCTTTCTCTCAGGCCTTCCTTCGACACCGCAAGGGCGCCCAGCTGATCCCCCTCATACGGATCGGCCCCGGCGAGGTATAGAATGATCTCCGGTTTAAATGTATTTATGATCTTCGGCACGCTATCATAAAGATGATGAAGGTACACCTTGTCACGGGTGTAATCCCTCAGGCCGATATCAATATCGCTTTTCGGTTTATGAAAAGGATAGTTATTTTCCTGGTGTATTGAAAAAGTGAATACGGAAGGATCTTCCTGAAAAATAAAAGCGGTCCCGTTGCCCTGATGAAGGTCGCAATCTATGACAAGGGCTTTTTTCACGGCGCCGCTCGCCTGCAGCGCCTTTATGCTGACCGCGATGTCGTTCAGCATGCAGAAACCCTCGCCATGATCGGGAAAGGCATGATGAAATCCGCCCCCCAGATGCACTGCCGCTTTTGTTTCAAGCGCGCGGCGCGCCGTGGTCAACGTCCCCCCGCAACATGTAAATGAAGCTTCCACTAGTTTATGCGAAAACGGAACTTCAAGCACGGCCACCTCTTCCGCGCTCAGGGCCCCGGCCTGAAGCTTGTTAAGATATTCGGCCGTATGCACGGTCCGGATCTCCGCTCCTGTTATCGGCTCGGGTAACACGGTTTCGAACTTGCCCTTCAGGGAATCATTCGAATCCACGCGTTTTTTCAGAATTCTGTACTTGGAGGTCGGAAAGACATGGTCCCCTATATCAATATAATAGGATTCCGAATAAATGATCGGTATTTTGAGTGGCGCGTCCGCTAACATATTATCAAGCCAGTTCTTCGACAAAATTCTCGACAGCTTTTTTCATGTGCTGCCAGTCTTCCTTCGAGTGTATGCCGAACTTCTGTTTGCGCTTCCAGCCATCGTCTGATTTTTGCCACAGATAGAAGCAAATCTGTTTTTTCGCGTAGCTTTCCAACAGAACCACAGCTGCCCACCAGCCGAATTTTTTGTTTATGGTGTGGTATTTCAGCACCTTCAGAGGCGCTTTTATCGGCACTCTTTCCTCTCCGCCTTCCGCCCCCTCAACGACAGGCAGCACCTGCTCCTTTTCCTTTCCGCGCACATTGGATTCTTTTGAAACATCTTCGATCATTCTTTCCCCCTTACGTTAGTAAGCCGAACCGTATAATCCGGGCTGTCTCCTTCCAGAACGATATGCCCTTCCCTGGCAAGCCAGCCCGTGCTCATCAACACAATATCCCTGTCTTTCTGCAGATCCTTGATGATGTCCTCCATCTGAGCTGTCTTATCATGGTTGTCGAGATAATCCCATATTTCACCGGCCACAAGTCCTATCCTTGTAATCATTTCCTCACCTCCTCTCTTGAAATTCGGGACTTCGTCCGGCGCTTATAAGTGCGCACCGCCTCCGTCCCCCTTTTTCAGCCTCTGGTTATAAGTCCCGCATCTCGGACACCTTGAGATGTCTTCATGCCTACTGTCAATATACGTTAACGAACAGATCGAGCAGTGCCATATATGCTCCTCATCCGAGCTGAAGGTCTTCAGTTTGGTGCCAAAGTCAAAAAAAGCCCATATGACCAGGATGAGCACCGCCGTGAAAAGCAGGTACAGAAAAAGCACCATGGAAATATCCAGTTTTATCATGCGATCAATCCCTGGCATTCAAGATGACATCCACTTCCTGCCATTCATCTGCTGCCGCGGCTTCTTTTCTCGGCTCAAAAATCCATCCCCTGACAAACTTCGAAGCTGCGATATCAAGCCGGGGATACCCGGTCGTAGTCAACGGTTCCACCTTCTTGACGTTCCCGCCGGCGTCTATCAATACCTTGACCCTGATCTTGAACGTCTCCTCGCCTCCGTAAAGAGCGCGCATTACAGAAGGGGCTTCGGGCCTGTAAATGACTTTTCTTTCTTTCGCCTGTCCGGTGTAATCAGTCCCCCATTTCCCCAACACAAAATCATCCACATCCAGATCCAGGGTAAAATCGGGCACGGCCTTGGAGCCGGTCAAAAAACTCATTACAAGGGTGTCCATGTTGTTTTCCAGGTAATCCGGGAATTCCTGAACGGTCGACCTTCTTTTCGGGGCCGCCACTTCCAGTTCCCTGCTCTGCGACGGCAAGAATATGTACCTGTAAGTAGTCATCACGACCGGGTTCACGTTCTCCAGCATGATATCGAACGCTGTCTTTTTCAGGATCGGCCCGAGAAAATCGATACGGGTATAAGGATGCGCTCTCTTTATGTCATCCGGGGCTATTATTGTCACCGCGGACATCCCCACAATATGCACACCCAGCGATATCAGCAGTGCTATCCTTAAATTCCTGCCTATCATGATTTCCCTTGTCGGTTTACTGCGTCGTGGCAATGTTGATCTGCCTGACATCAACCTGCCGGCAAATATCCCAGACCTCAATGACCTTACCCAGGTCCGATTTCTTATCCGCTCTTATCAGAAGCGGCTGGTCTTCCCGTGCCGCAACAGTTATGCGGGAGACGAGTTCATCTCCGCTAACGGGCCTTTCATTTATGAAAACCCCGTTATCCTCCGTGATCGTCACTATAAGCAATTCCTTGTGCAGGACCTCGCTGGTAACGGCCCTGGGCAGATTGACCCTTATCCCCGGCTGGAAGACAAAACTCGAGGTCAGCATAAAGAATATGAGCAGCAGGAATACCACGTCTATCAGCGGCGCGATATCCAGGCGCCCTTTTTCCAGAAATACTTTTCTTTTAAACTTCATTTTCCTCTCTTTTTGTCCCGAGTATGTTTATGATGTCCGTCGCGCTTTTTTCCATCTCCAGCACGAAGCCGTCGACCTTGCTGACAAGAAAATTATATGCGACGTATGTGGGTATCGCGACCGAAAGGCCCGCCACCGTAGTGATAAGAGCCTCCCAAATACCGCCTGCCAGGTCTCCGGGATTGATCGGCATCAGCACGATCGCCTTCTGCTCGATGACCTGGAACGCCCGCACCATCCCGGTCACGGTCCCCAGAAGCCCGAGAAGCGGAGATATGTGCGCTATAGTCGCCAGCGCGCCAAGGTTCTTCTCCAGGCGAGGTACTTCATGCAGGCCTGCATCTTCTATGGCTTCCTTTATTTCTATCCTGGGCCGATCATGTTTAAGGATGCCCGCTTTGAGTATGTGAGCTATGGGGCCGGGCATCGCATTGCACTTATCTATGGCCTCCATGATCTTGTTCCTTCTCAGCGTCTCGGCTATGTCCTCCATGAATTCTTCGGTGTTGATCTTGGCCCGCCTAAGATGCCATAACCTTTCCAGTACCACCGCAAGCGCTATGACGGAGCACAAAAGTATAAGAAACATCAACGGTCCGCCTTTAATTATCAGTCCCCACATATCTTCCTCCTTTGATCGCTTCCGCGGTATGCCCTATCTGGCATAACGCTTCAGCAGTTTTATCTTTTCCTTAGCGTAATCCGCCTCCTGACCCTCGCCTTCACTCAGTTTCCGATATATATTGAACGCTCTCTCGTTCTTGCCGTGTTTTTCAAGAAGTTCCGCGCATTTGAGACGGGCACGCGTGACCCAGAATCTTCCTTGAGGATATTTGTATTCCACCTTAAGATATTCCTCGATCGCCTCATCCTCCATGCCTGTCTTCTCATAACATTCCGCAACATCGAACTGTATCTGGGCGTTCGACTCGGAATTTTCTTCCGTAAGAGCGACCTTGAAATACTCTATGGCCAGGACATATTTGCCCTGGATCTTCAATATTGTCCCTATCCTGTTATTCGCGATGTTCGTTATGCTGCTCTCGGGATATTTTTTAATGAGGGTCTCATACCTGGGTACCGCCTTATCATAATCGCCCTCCTTTTTATATATGTCCCCGAGCGCCAGTATCGCCTGCGGTGTCCACTTGCTGAACGGACGCTGCTTTTCTATGCTTTCAAACTGAGCCAGACTTTGATCCGCCATGTTATTGTCATACAGCACCCACCCCAACCAGTAAGACGCATTGTCCGCAAACGGGCTGTCCGGATATTCTTCTATTACCTCAGAAAAATATTTCTGTGCGTTATTAAAATCCCCTTTGCCGTAAAAGTATTCACCGAACCAGAGTTTTATCCCGGGAACGAAATGGCTCTCTCCGCTTTCCTTAAGCATCCTCTTGAATATCCCCAGCGCTTTCTTCTCCTTCCCCATCTTGTAATAAGCCCAGCCGGAATGATACTGCGCCCTGAGAAGGAGATCCTTATCCTTCGTGGAGCTGATGATCTTTTCATAGATCTCCGCGGCAGCTTCATAGTCGCCGCCGTTATACATGGAATTGGCTTTCTGCAGAGCGGCTTCATTCCGAAGATTACTGCCCGGGAATTCTCTGAGTATGTGTTCAAACTGCCCTGCGGAGGTCCTGTAATCTCCCTTCTGCACGTAAAGCAGGCCAAGCTGATAATGGGCCTTGTCGAGAAGGGTTGACTCGGGAAAGTTCACCACCAGCGACTGAAAAGCAAGTATAGCAGCATCTTCCCTGTTTAACTTTTTCAATATGGACCCCACCTCATACTGCGCATGATCCGCCAGCATGCTGTGCGGGAAGTTCCTGAGCACCCTGTCATAAACGTCAACGGCGCGTCCGTTCTCGCCGCGACCCTGAAGAATGTCCCCGATACTGCATAAAGCACTTACCACCAGGTCCTCATTGTCGGACAATTCCACCGTCTTATCATATTCTTCCAGCGCTTTTGCCTCATCTCCCGCACCAAGATACGCCCATCCCAGATTGTAATGCATTTCGGATGAAAACTCCCCGTTGGGAAACTTTTCAAGAGCTTCACGGTATATCCTGATGGTATCGGGTATGTTCCCGCTTTTGTACAAGGCCTCACCCAGCCAGAAATACGCGTCATCGGTCCATTCGTTTTGCGGTATCTCGTAGATGACCTCCTGATATGCCTTCAGGGCTTTTCCGTCATTGCCTTTCTTGAGATTGATGCGGGCGATCCCCATCAGCGCCGCGCTCCTGATCCGAGGATCGGTACTGTCATCTACGACTTGCCTGAACCATTCCTCGCTGCTATCCAGGTCCCCGCTCTGCAGGTAGGCCCTGGCCAGTTTATATTCAGCGATCACTTTTGGCGGTTTATTTTCACTACCGCGCAATGAATCTTTCAAGCTCGCGGCGGCTTCGGAAAAATTACCCAGCTTATAGTAACTGTCTCCCAGCATGTAATAAGCATCAAAAATATGCTCGCTCACCGGGTACTTTTCGGTAAATGCCTTTAATTCCGGAACCACGTCGGCATACCTGCCCGTCTTGTACAGAATCTCCGCGATCTTATACCGGGCTTTCACTGCCAGCTCTCTTTCCGGATACAGCTGAATAACTTCGCGGAACGCCTCTATGGCCATGGGGTGTTCGCCAAGCTTTTCGTAACACCACGCCTGGGAATAACGGGAATACGGCACGTATTCACTCGTCGGATACGATTCGATCACCATTTGGTAATAGGCCAGGGCCTGTTCAAAGTCGCCCTCCTTGAAATAGACTTCGGCTATCCAATAAGTGGCGCGCGCGGCGAAATCGCCGTCCTTGAACCTTTCAAGCACAATATTGAATTCCGTAAGTGCCTTGGCGGGGGAAGATTTTTCATAATACACTCTTCCCAGAAGCGAACGCGCCTCACCCTCGACGTCTTTTGAGATGTCCAGCGCAAGCAGGGAGTTCAACTTGCTCTCCGCCAGATCATAAAAACCGTCCTTGACGGCTTTCCTGGCAAAATCGAGTTCGGGTTGAAACGTCTTTTCACCCGCTTCTGAAGGTAAACACCACAAGAACACAGCTATCGACACCAGATATATGATTTTCTTCATTTTGCTTATGGGCTAATTATAACTTAATTACAGGGTAAATCATATGCTAACAAAATATAGCTATCTCATCAAGAGCTTTTTGAGATATGCTCCGGTATGGGACTTCTTGCCGGAAGCCACTTCTTCGGGGGTGCCGCAAGCGACCAGCTCGCCGCCGGTATCTCCGCCTTCCGGCCCGAGATCTATGATATAATCCGCGGACTTGATGACATCCAGGTTATGCTCGATCACCAGTACCGTATTTCCGGCGGATACCAGGGCATGCAGCACATCCAGCAGTTTGTGTATATCCGCAAAATGTAACCCCGTAGTAGGCTCGTCCAGTATATACAGCGTCTTGCCGGTAGCCGTCTTGGACAATTCTGTCGCAAGTTTCACCCTCTGCGCTTCTCCGCCGGATAATGTCGTCGCCGGCTGCCCAAGCCTTATATACCCCAGCCCGACATCGTACAGGGTCCGCATCTTGTTCTTGATCGCGGGGATGTTCTCGAACAGCTTCAGCGCATCCTCCACGCTCAGATCAAGGACCTCAGAAATATTGTACCCCTTGTATCTTATCTCAAGCGTCTGGTCATTGAATCGCTTGCCGTTGCAGACCTGGCACTGCACATAAACGTCCGGCAGGAAATGCATCTCGATCTTTTTCATCCCGTCGCCCTGGCACGCTTCACAGCGGCCTCCCTTGACATTGAAACTGAACCTGCCGGGTTTATAGCCCCGCATGCGCGATTCGGGAAGAGAGCTGAAAAGCTTTCGTATGGGGTCAAATGCTCCCGTGTATGTCGTGGGATTGGACCTAGGGGTCCTCCCTATGGGGGACTGGTCTATCACTATCACTTTGTCTATGTGTTTAACGCCGTTTATCCTTTTATGCTTACCGGGTTTTACCTTGGACCTGTAAAGTTTTTTAGCCAGCGCCCTGTATAGAACCTCGTCGATGAGCGTGCTTTTCCCCGATCCCGAAACACCCGTCACGCAGTTAAACACGCCCAACGGGATACTCACATCTATGCGTTTGAGATTATGCTCGGCGGCGCCTATCACTTCCAGGCGTTTATCCGGGTCGTATTCCCGCCTTTTCTTCGGCACCTCGATCTTCAGATCTCCGCGCAGATACTTGCCGGTAAGCGACTGCTTGTTCTTGAGAATATCAGCCAATCCTCCTACTACGACCACTTCCCCTCCATGTTCACCCGCCCCGGGACCCAGGTCAATAATATAGTCCGCCTTTCGTATAGTCGTTTCGTCATGCTCGACCACCACAAGCGTATTCCCGAGCTCTTTAAGCGCGACCAGGGTGTCAAGAAGCTTGCGGTTGTCTTTCTGGTGAAGCCCGATACTCGGTTCGTCCAGGACATAGAGCACGCCGACCAGGCCGGCCCCGATCTGCGTGGCGAGCCGGATCCTCTGGTCCTCGCCTCCTGAAAGCGTGTTGCTTCTCCTGTCCAGGGTGAGATACCCAAGCCCCACATTTATCATGAATTCCAGCCGTGACTTGATCTCCTTGAGGGCTTCCTCGGCGATCTTCTTCTGCATCGCGTCAAGCTTAAGGCGGGAAAAATACTCTTTCGCCCCGGTTATGGACATCTCGCACGCGTCGGCAATGTTCTTGCCCCCGATAAACACATTACGCGATTCCTTGCGCAGGCGCTGCCCCTTACACTCCGGACAGGGCTGAACCGACATGAAACCGCTTATCATCTCCTTGATAAAATCGCTTTCGGAGTGGCGGAAACGCCTCTCCAGATTGGGAATAACGCCTTCAAAACCCGATTCATCATCCCCGTAAAGGACCATCTTCTTCTGGGCGGAAGTCAGCTTCTCGAACGGCATCTCATGATCAAAGCCATGATACCTGGCCATCCTTCGGATATGCCGGCGGTAGTGAAGCACGATCCCTTTGCCGCCTCTTTTCCAGGGAACAACCGCCCTTATAAGAGATTCGGTCTTGTCCGGGACTATCAGTTCCGGATCTATCTCCATTTTGTTCCCCAGGCCGTTGCAGGCGGGACACGCGCCGTAAGGGCTGTTAAAGGAAAAATTTCTCGGTGCCAGCTTTTCAAAACTTATCCCGCACCTGAGGCAAGCGTTCTTCTCGCTGAAAAGTATATCCTCGGTAAGGTTCCCTTTTTCATCCAGCAGAACCACAACAGTAGTACCGGAACCGAGCTTGAGCGCCGTCTCGACCGAATCGGACAGGCGCGACCGGATACCCTTTTTCATGACAAGCCTGTCCACCACCGCCTCAATAGTATGCTTGACCTTTTTATTCAGTCTCGGGATGCGGTCGCCTATATCCACGATCTTTCCGTCAAGCCTTATCCTGATAAGCCCTTCTTTTCTCGCGCCCTTCATCACCTCAACATGCTCACCTTTTCTTCCCTGGATCAAGGGAGCGAGTATCATCAGCTTTTTGCCTTCCTTAAAGGACATGATACGATCGACGATCTGCTGCGAGCTCTGTCCGGATATTTCCCTGCCGCACCTGGGACAACGCTGGATGCCGATCCTCGCGAAAAGCACTCTCAGGTAATCGTAGATCTCGGTCTGCGTGCCTACGGTCGATCGGGGATTCCTTCCAGCCGTCCTCTGCTCGATGCTTATGGTCGGCGATAATCCCTCGATGTAGTCCACGTGGGGCTTCTGGAGCTGTTCGATAAACTGTCTCGCGTAGCTGGATAAGGACTCCACGTAACGCCTTTGGCCTTCAGCATATATGGTATCAAACGCGAGAGACGACTTGCCGGAACCGGAAAGGCCGGTAACCACGCACAGCGTGTTCCGTGGAATGCGGACATCGATGCTTTTGAGGTTATGCTCCCTGGCGCCTTTTACGAAAATATGATCCTTGCTCATAGGGTATGATTGTAACATAAATATATTTACGTCACAACAAGTTAGTGATTTTCGCATTTGTGAAAATATATTTGATTATTTTTAAAAAATGTAGTATATTGTCAATATCGGAAAACAGCAAATACTTTTTGAGTTATCTCAAAGGAGGAAGTATGAAAATAGGAAAAAGGATGCGTTTGTTGAGAAAAGAAAAGGATATCACGCTTGAAGAGCTTTCCGAGAAAAGCGGCGTGGCCCTGGCCACCCTCAGCCGCATGGAAAACAACAAGATGGCGGGCACCCTGGCCTCCCATAACAAGATATGCAAGGCCCTCGGCGTCTCGATCTCCGAACTCTACCGCGAGCTCGAGGACGAAACCAAAACAGTCGAAGCGGTCCCGAAATACAAAAGAACGGAACACTTTATCCATGCCCGCAAGGCAAAATACGAACTCCTTGTCACGAAAACGCTCGACAAAAAGATAATGCCGCTAATGATGAAACTCGCAAGCGGAGGCAAAACACAAAAAGAACAAAATAAACCCGGCGTGGAAAAATTCATATACATGATAGCCGGAACCCTTGAAGCGATTGTCGGCAACGAAACGCACACTCTAAAACGCGGTGACAGTCTCTATTTCGACGCTTCCCTCCCCCATGTATTCAAAAACAACGCCAAAACGGAAGCGGAGGCAATGTGCATTATTTCACCGCCGGCATTATGATCGGTATGTCGTCATCCTGTAAGACTGGAAATCTATAACATTGCTAATAAGCTTGAGGAGGAAAAAAATGAATAAACAAAAAAAGATCCTGATCTGTGACGACGAAGAAGGAGTCCGGGAATCACTTAATCTGATACTCGAAGACATGTATAATCTTGATTTTGCTTCTTCGGGAGACGAAGCTATACAAAAAGCTAAAAATCAAAAGTACGATGGAGTATTGCTGGATATCAAAATGCCCGCAAAAGACGGCCTTGAAACCCTGGAAGAGCTCCGGCAAATATCTCCCGACGTGAAAGTCATCATAGTCACCGGATATCAAAGCGTAGAAACCGCCGCAAAAGCCGTCCAACTGGGCGCAATGGACTACATCACCAAACCTTTTGAGAGCGATGAGGTAAAGGAAAAGATTGGGAGAATTTAAAGTATTGCAAAAGAAATAAATTTGGGATAGCACTAAAAAACTCAATTAAGTATCCATTAGAGTATTGTTTATAATGATTAACTTATATGGCATATCTAACATACTTACTACAATAACTAGCATGGCTATGGCCCTATTCGTCTATACAAAAGGCTATAGAAGCAAATTATGCAAAACATGGTCAATTTTTGCCATTTGTGTCGCTATTTATGGATTTGGCGCGTATATGGCATCTGGTTCTAGAAACTCATTATCAGCATTTTTTTGGTGGCAAATTTCCTATATAGGCGTTATCATGCTACCTGCCTTATTTATACATTTTGTTTATGTTTTTTTAAATATCAAACGAGCTTACATTATTAGAATTGTATACATTTTAAGTTTAATAGTGTTAGCTGCGGATATTTTTAGTAAAAATTTGTTTGTTGGAAATGTTAGTTTATTATTCACAAATTCGAAATGGTTTACCCCAGCTTGGTGGATTTATCCCCCCGGCCCCCTGCACATCTTCTACACTCTTTTCTTGTATATTGGATTACTAATATATGCTCATGTTGAATTGATTAAAGCATATAAAAATTCTGGGCACCTTAAACAACAACAAATCAAGTACTTTTTCTTTGCTACAACATTGGGCTTTGTCGGAGGTGGAACTTCCTATTTGCCATGCTTTGGCATAAATGTATATCCTGTTTTGAATATAACTGTACCTTTATATCCGCTAATTATGACTTATGCTATTATCCGCCATCAACTTATGGATATAGAAGTTATAATCAAAAAAACTCTTATTTATTCAGTGCTAATATCTGTTATAACAATTCTTTATTTCATTATTGTTTATACCTTGGAAAAGATCTTTAGCATCATTGTAGGATATTATTCTATGCCATTAGCCATAACTATCATTACCTTCTTTTCAATAATATTTATCCCCTTAAAAAACAAAATTCAAAAATTTATTGATAAATATTTCTTCCATGGCTCCATAGATCAGATAGATGAGGAAAACATCAAGCTTCGCGAAGAACTTCAGAAAGCCGAAAAGCTAAAGGCGGTAGCTACCCTTGCCGCAGGTATGGCGCATGAGATAAAAAACCCTCTTACATCGATCAAAACCTTTACAGAATACATTTCTAAAAAGAAAACTGACCCGGAATTTCTTGAAAAGTTCCAAAAAATCGTCAGCGGTGAAGTTAACAGGATAAATTATATCGTCAAACAACTGCTGGAGTTTTCTAAACCCAGCGATCTCCAGCTTAAAGAAACCGGCATCGATAGTCTGCTGGATGAAACGTTGGATCTATTGAATAATGATTTTCTGAAACATAACATAAAAATCGAAAAATGTTACTCTCCTCTGCCCTCGATCAAAGTTGACCCTTCACAAATGAAACAAGTCTTTCTCAATCTCTTACTGAATGCCATAGACTCGATGGAAACTGGCGGGATTATCACGGCAACCATTAAACCAGGCAAAAACGATAATATAATAATAAAAATCAAAGATTCAGGTAAGGGCATAGAAAAAGAAGATCTCAAGCATATTTTCGACCCGTTTTTCAGCAAGAAAAACGGTGGAACAGGCCTCGGCCTCAGCGTAGTTCATGGAATTATCGAAAAACACGGCGGAAAGATAAGCGTCGAAGGCGTCCCAGGCCATGGAACATCTTTCCAGATCAATCTACCAATCGATTAATCCGGCTATTACACTGTATTGCGTAATTTCCCCTTTTTGTATGCCAGCAGGAAAGCGCTTACGATTATAGGATCGAACTGCGTCCCTGAATTGTCCTTGATTATCTGAACAGCAATTTCTGCCATTTTTTTCTGGCGGTAAGGTCTGTCGCTGGTTATTGCATCAAAAGTATCTGCAACAGAGATTATGCGGGAAATAAACGGTATCTCTTCGCCCTTTAGACCATCCGGATATCCGGCACCGTCAAACCTTTCATGATGGGCACGCACTTCCTTGGCGATATCCCCCAATTCCTTTATGGGATTAAGTATTGCCGACCCTGTGATTGAGTGCTCTTTCACTTTTTCGTATTCTTCCTTAGTCAATTGACTGCTCTTGTTCAAAACACTGTCCGGAACGCCGATCTTTCCAACATCATGAAGCAACGCCGCTAGATGAAGTGTCTCTTTGAAGTTTTTATATGCCTTTGCTTCAGGGACATCCTCAAGTTCCCCTCCAATGGCCAATGCATATTGCGTAACACGCTCGGTATGGCCGTGCGTGTAAAGATCTCTTGCGTCTATAGCGGCTGCCAGGGAAATAGCTGTATGAATGAATATGCGATGTTCCCTTTCATAAAGACTGTGGACCTCGTAGATCTTATCCTGAAGGTCTTGTATAAGCTGCGCATTTGCAAGTGCCATGGCCACATCATTGGCAAGCGTTGTGAAAAACCCTATTTCCTGTCTGGAAAATTTCATATTAGACAGTTTCTTTCCCAGGACAAAGACACCTATAAGATCTTTTTTATAATAGATCGGTATACAGATATTGGCCTTTAAAAGTTCCATCTGTCTGATAGTCAGCTCGATCAATTCAGCGAGTTCCTCATCCTTTTTAAGGTTCTCATCTCTCTGCAGAATATCAAGAAGTCCTTTATACTCGATATCTCCTGTTTCTGATATCTTGTAATTGTACCGTTCATTAAACATCCGGATGAGGGGATTCTCAAACGTAAGCCGTATAAATCCTACCGGTATCTTAACGCCTTCCGCACCCTTGCTATCGATAAGTATAAAAGAATCCTTGTCTTTGCGGTACAGGAGCATAGCCGTATGTGTAACTTTTACCTGTTCGTCTATGATCCTGACTATCATACGTATAAGGCGCTCGGGCTTTTTGAACCGTATCATGGTGCGAGAAGCGTTCTCCAGAAAGAATTGGTAATCCAATTCCGGTTCTTGTCTCTTCTGGACACTTTCCGAATCAATGGGGATCAGAGCACCGTCACAATTCTTCATTTTTTCGACGATCCAATCCTGTAGCTTTAACCAGTTATCTTCGTATGACATCTTTTCTCCTAACTACTTTTCCATTTTAATCTGCTCTGCAACCGTAAGAACAGTCCTCTCAAGCTGTTCAAGCAAAAGCGGCTTGGTGATGTACTCTGTTACCCCATGATGTTTTGCCTCCTCGGCTTTTTCCACATCTTCAACCGCCGTGATTATTATTACTTTTTTGGTGCTATCTTTTTTGCGGATCGCTTTAAGCGCCTCTATGCCATCCATGACCGGCATTTTTATATCCAGGAGGATTATATCCGGATTTATGGACTTTACTATGCTAAGAGCCTCTTTCCCGTCATAAGCGACAGATACTTCAAAATTCCTTTCTTTAAAGAAATTCTTCACAAAATCACACACATCCACTTCATCATCAACAACTAGTAGCTTCAGCATGATATTTCTCCTCCTATTTATTCACCTTTGCGGCTCTATTAACAAGTTCCTCAAGAGATTTCAGGCTAGTTATGGGTTTTTCGACAAACGCATAAGCGCCTTTTTTCAATAAACGTTCTTTAGTCTTCCCGGGATCCCTGTACGCTGTTATAAAAATAACCTCAATATCTGCATTCAACTTTTTTATTTCTTCCATCACTTTCTCGCCGTTAAGACCGGCCATCCTCAAATCAAGTAGAACAATATCGTATTTTTTCTGCCGCAAAAGCCCTAGCCCTCTATCGCCTCCCGATGTTGCATCTATCTCATAACCCCTTGGTTCAAAATATTGTTTCAGCAAATCCGTAAAGCTTATTTCATCATCAATCGACAAAATTCTCGGCTTTTTCATCTTATTCTTTCTGCTTCAAGCACTAATTCTGCCTTAACTAGGCTGCACGGCATTAAAACTGAGACTAAAACGGGTTCCATTCCCAAGCTCACTTTGAACGCTTATATGCCCATTATTTCTTTCAACGATCTGCTTTACAATAAAAAGTCCGAGTCCGGCACCTCTACCCGGTTCTTTGGTAGTAAAAAACGGATTAAATATCTGACCCAAATGGTGCTTGCTTATTCCGACACCCGAATCTTCAATATCAATATAGACCCTTTTATTATTGCCTGATGCTCGTATGACGATTTTCCCATTTCCTTTGATGGACTGGGCAGCATTTCTTACAATGTTGAAGAATATTTCCTGCAGCTGCTTCCGGTCCGCTGAAATGCATGGGAGGTCTTTTTTGATCTCTTTAGTAATAATAATGTTTTCCATTTTTAAATCATGCTCTACAAGAGATATAACTTCATCCAATTCTTTTTCCACCTGAACATTACCCGCCATTTCTCCCTTTGCAGGCTTTGCAAAAGAAGAAAGTTTTTTAGTTATAACTGTAGCTCTGTCTGTCTCGTTCATAACTTTTTTCATTATTTCCTGCGCCTTTTCAAGTAATTCCTCCGGACTCTTGCCCTTGTAAACCCCGTCCTTCAGATTTAAAAGAAACATCTCGCATTGCCCGCGCGCTATCCCCAGGGGATTACAGATCTCGTGGTTTATGCCGGCGGAAAGAGTGCCTATGACTGCCATCTTCTCTCTCTGCGCCGCCTGGGCTTGGGCTTCCGAAAGTTTCTCGAAAAGCTGGGCATTGGTTATGGCTATGGAAAGCGTCCTTGCGAGAGGCAAAAGTATATCAATATCGTCCTGCGTGTATTCCTCGTCAGATTTCTTTTGCCCCAAAGACAATATTCCAACCATATTTTTATGGTGCATTAGCGGAATAACCAGAGCCGCGTTTAATTCGTGCATTTTCTTTTCTATATCGGTACCTACAAACTTTTTGCGTGCAGGGTCTTCCAAAAGAATATGTTTACCACTTCTTCGCATATAGGAAATGAGGTCTTCTTTATCGCTTAATTTATATGTAGTATTTTCTGGTTTACCAGACACCGATGCAGCTGTTCTGAATCCTTCTTTTCCTTCATCATAAAGCATTATAGAAGCATTATCTAATTTCACTATCTCCGCCAGCTTATTTACCGTAAGATTAACCAGCATGTTAAGATCAAGAACCATAAGTACCTCGTCAGAAAATGTTCTCAAAAGCTGCCTATAATCATATTTTTTCTGGAATAAGTACTTATCGGTAGTATTTCTTAAGAAACTTTCAAGCGGACGAAGCATGAGAACCACTATCAATATAGAAGGTACCATTGCAATCCAGCGATTTCGAACCACATTTTCGAATACGGCAGATCCCAAATAAGCAAAGCTCGCAAAAACCGCATAAGCAGCTACAAAAAGACCGGCAAAAATGAGGGTCTTTTTGACAATGACCTCGATGTCCATGAGCTGGTGCTTAACAATTGCATATGCTACAATCCCTATATACACGCTTATCAAAATATTTGCATATGGCGGGAACTTTAGTCCATACCACAAAGGCCAATTATTTGCCCCTCCGAAAAAACCCACTATAGCTGCTAAAGTAAAATATCTTATTTGCATTTTGCGTCTAGAAGATCCAATATTTGCATTTTTCACCAAAAAAAAGAATCCGTAAAAACATTGAAAAAACCAAAACAATAAATAGAAATTAAAAAGAGTGGTTGGCTCTGGCCAATATCCAAAATTATATTTAGTGACAATATTGTGATATAAGTCCCCATGTATATTCGCCGCTATAAAGTAAATATTTAATAAGGCACATATTGCTAAAGATCGCTTTTGTTGCTCAAATATATTTAAAAAAACAAAAACAAAAAACAAATAAGCTAAACTTATTAGGATAAAACCTGTTACCAATATTTTAAACCAGAAAACAGCCATGTTTTTAGGTTCAGCAATTTGCCAAAAAAAATAACCCAGGCTATAAAGAGCTACGCTTGCGTTTAACCAAAAATAAACAATATTTTGTATATTTCTTTTATTTTTTAAAAAAACAAAAATACCTAAACTAATACAAGCTAAAAAATTTAGCATCCCTGTTAATGCCAAATAAGTCATATTATTTCTTTCCTAATAATGAAAAATAAAATAATGCCTGATTTATCTCTATGAACATCAACATTTATTTTCCTTGCCTGTAAACTTTTTTTTATTAAGTCATCTAAATTTTTTCTAGCTCTAAAATAAAAATTCCAATCACAGAACCAATTTGGAGGTAATGGCTTGTATTTTAACGTATCTTTATGCGCGATAATTAAACGTCCCGCTTCAGCCACATATTTATCAAACCATATATTTAATAACTTTCCTGATATTCTATCGGGCAGATAATCCATTAAACCTGTAGTATAAACCAAATCATTTTCCCCTATAATTTTAGAAAAATTTGCTCCATTAGTTATAAATTCCAAAACATCATTTTTAAAATAATTAAAGGATGCATAGCTACTGAACTTTTCTACTGCTCCCCTTGTAAATAAAACAGCTTCACTATCTTGATCGAGCAAATTTATAATAATTTCTTTTCCATTATCTTTGATTTTCTGTAAAAAATGGGCATCATGAAATAACTCTCTGATTTCTTTGCCGGAACCACACGCAATATTTAAAATTCTTACTTTTTTAAGAGGTGTATTTAAAATAAAGGTTTTTAAATAGTCTCTCATCCAATCCTTCCTCGATCTAACCGCCACTGCATATTTATTATTTTGAAAATATACATCAAAACAGCGCCCAATTCCCTTTGACAGAACTTTAGTATCATATATATGTTCCATAATTCTATAATCACCAGGATATCCCCTAGGCTTATCATAAGATCTCTTAACGATGTAACTTTTATAAGCCCAACAGCTCACTAATTCTCGAAATTCTTTCTTAATCCTTCGCACAACTATTTTGTTACTAACAGAATTTTCAAATTCATTAGCCTTTTCCATAATGTCTTCTGTTAAACTATGCAATAATCTTTCGGCTTCTGTTTCTTCAATCATATTGTGTGCAATTTTATTCATTAACTCAAATAAATCGAAAAAATACTGTAATACATATTTCGAAAAAATTTTTACTTGTCTTCGCTCATTTTTATTTTTGACTTCCCTTATTACATCCTTGAATTTTCTAAATATTAAACTTTTTCGAATTAAATTAAGTATTTCAATATCAATATCCTCATATTTAGCCCCATAAACATATTTCCATTCTTTTGAAATTTCGCGCTCCCATATGATGTTAAACTTTATGTGCACTTTGCCATACGGCAACTTTAAGTCCCCAGATAATCTTGATGATTTTAATTGCTGCATTGTCACAAAACACAATCCATCATCATTCAAATTAATACTTCTCGCACATTGCTTTCCCAACTTTAAAGGAAATTCTGATTTAATTCTTGGGGTCATTCTGTTATCAATAGTCGCAATCTCAAACATCTTTTCCTCTGCTACTTTTTTGACTTTTTTCCTGTTTTTCAATCCACTCATCGATCGTTTCTTTTTTGAAGCGCCATTTGGAGCCAACTTTGAACCCGGGGATCTTGCCCTCCTGGGCATGCTTGTAAATTGTGACGACTTTCATCTTGAGATAGTCGGCCAATTCGTTAATTGTCATTACTGAACTCGCCATATTTCCCCCTATGATAAATTGATTTAATTTACTATATTGTGCTTTTTACTGCTGTTTATTGATATAGAATGGTTTAATTTAATATGGTTTAACATAGATTGTAAAATCGCGAAATAATATATAATCATAAAACCACTATAAACTGTGGACTTTTCAACAAAAAAACTATTACGATTTGCTACCTTTTGGTGTATTTTCCGACAATTTACCCTAATCTTTTATAGATTGGTACAAATTGGTCGGCGTTGTTAAAGTATAATGGGGAAAAGACAAAAGTCAAGAGCATGAAAAAAGTTTTTGAGTATATACCCATTTGATGTGGACCACTTTTTACGGTACACAATATATGGTGTTAAAAATGGCCTTAAAAATTAGAATATTTTGAGGTATAGCAGAATTTGCAGAATCAGATTGGTGTATATAGCAGCTACAAGATCATCCAGCATTATCCCCCATCCCCCGCCCATTTTTTCCACGGATCTCATGGGAGGAACCTTTATAATGTCTATAATTCGGTACAGGATAAAGCCAGTAAGAATGGTGGAAGTCCTAATAGGAACGAAGAGAAACACAAGAAATATAGAGGCGAATTCATCAATAACAACGATCGAGGGGTCTTTGTAGCCAATTTCCGCTTCCACCTTGCCCGAGGATACTGTGCCGGCGATAAAAAAGACGGCAAAAGCAATCAAATATATGACCAGATTTCCGTGCAGGGCCAGGCAAAGGACCAGACCGGCCAGGCTTCCCAGCGTACCCGGGACAATACTGATACGGCCTATCCCCAATACAGTTGCGATAAGATCATGTGCCTTTTTCATTGAACAGATATTTTCTGCTCCCTATCAGATAAGAAACACCGCTTACTATGGTCAACGTGACAGTTATGAGCATGAGTATAAAAATAAGCTGTCTGTACCAATATTCGAAGGAGGGATTCCAAAAGCCAAATGTCCGCACGCCCGATTCCTTGATCACGATGAATATCAATATCACGAGTATGGACAGCATCTGCGAGACAGTTTTTTGCTTGCCTCCTGCTCCCGCGGGGAGAACTTTATTGTATTTCAAGGCCACAACGCGGATGCTGGTGATCACAAATTCCCTCATGATGATGATAACCACCATCCATGCCGGTATAAGTTTCATCTCCACGAACGCAAGAAAAGCGGCAAGGACCAGTATTTTGTCCGCCACGGGATCCATGATCTTGCCGAAATCGGAAATGGTATTATATCTTTTAGCAAGAAACCCGTCCAGATAATCGGTAAGAGCGGCAATGATAAAAATACCCAGCGCGGCGACCTTACAGAACACCCCCTTCGAGAAAAGAAAGATCATGAACGCAAAGGTCAATATTATCCTGGTCAGCGTGATCTTATTGGGTAAATTCATACAGCTTCTCCGATAAGGTCATATTCCATGGTCCCGGTTATGCGGACATCCGCGAATTCGCCGGTTTTCACGTTGCTTCCCCTGACGTATATCACCCCGTCTACCTCAGGGGCGTCCATCTGGGCCCTTCCCACGAACTGCTCCGGATCAGCGGGGTCTTCTTCATCTATCAGCGTCTTCAGTTTTTTATCAAGAAATTTCAGGTTGTTCCCGGCGGATATCTTTTGCTGGAGCCGCATAACCTCGTCAAACCTTTCCTTCTTTATTTCATCCGGGACCTGCCCCTCAAAGGTAGCCGCCGCAGTACCTTCTTCCCGCGAATAGATGAACGCTCCGAGACGATCGAAGCTGCTATCTTCCAGAAAATCCAGAAGTTCCCTGAACTCATCTTCGGTCTCGCCCGGGAACCCCACGATCACGGAGGTCCGTATCGTAACTCCCTCGATCTGCTTTCGGAGGCGTTCGACCAGCATTGCGATATCGGTCTTTCCCGTACGCCGGTTCATGCTCCGTAATATCCTATCATTTACATGCTGTATCGGCAGGTCCACATATTTGCATATATTTGCCGTATCTGCAAGAACTCCTATTAGTTCGTCCGTGAAATGCGCGGGGTGAGTATATAAAAGCCGTACCCAGCCGTCTTGCATGGTCGGGCTTATTTCCTGCAGGAGTTCTGCAAGTTCCGTTCTTCCTGTCCTGTCGATACCAAAAGAGGTAGTATCCTGCCCTATCAGTATAAGTTCCTTTATGTCGTGCACGGCCTTCAGCTTTTCTATTTCCGTCATGACGGATCCTATTGTCCGGCTGCGGCACGGTCCTTTCAGCTGCGGTATTATGCAGTACGAGCACCTATTGGAACATCCTTCCTGTATCTTGACATACGCCTGGTGCGGTGGGGTCAGGATCTTTCTTTCATAGAGATGGCCGTAAAGAAAATCGGGCTTTGGATCCACTTCTTTTATCTTCCCGCCGGAAAGAAGTGAATCCATCATGCCGGGTATTTTCGTAAAATCGGCGGTCCCGAACACCCCGTCTATTTCCTTTATCTCATCCATGAGCTCGTCCGGATGTCTCTGGGACAGGCAGCCGGCTATAACAAGCTTTTTTATCTTCCCGTTTTTCCTCAGATCGGCCAGCTGAAGGATCAGGTCGATCGATTCCTGCTTGGCATCCTGGATAAAACCACAGGTATTGATTATAGCTATGTCCGCGCCTGCGGGAACCTCGACGATGCTGAAACCTGCCTGCTCAAGAAGCGCGAGCAGAACTTCACTGTCAACTAAATTGCGGGGGCAACCGAGACTTAAAAGATAGGCGGTTTTCATGTGCAGACCTATTTGAGACGAGTGACCCAGGTGTCACCGATCCTGATCCCGCCTGAGGAAATTTTTATATTCTTCACAACCCCGGCGGCGATTTTGCCGATCCTGCGGTTATTAACAGTAAAATCCAATTTATCCGCTTTACCGGTCCACACGGTAAGGGTCCCGTCCGATTTCCAGGTCTTTGAATCTCCCTTTTCAAGGACTCCTTCGAAGATTTTGTCCTTTTCACTGGTAACTTGCAGCCATGCATCTTCGCGGGCTTTCAGGGTAAGCGTAACAGAAGCGCTTGTCCGTGCGGCCGGAGCAATACGCTTTGAGACTTTTTCTTGTGTTTTGGCAGGCGCGGCCGTTATCTTTTTCGCCGTAACTGCCGTTTCTTTCGTCTGCCGCGAGAGCATCATTTTTGATTTCATCATACCTATGAGCACAAAGATCAAAAACACGAGAATAACTGAGAGTATAGCCGCGAGCGCCATCTGCAGCCTTTTCTCCGTGAGCGCGCCAAGGACCTCATCCTTTTCCTCTTTCTCTTTTGCTCCCAGATCAAATTCCCGCCCCGATATGGTGGGAGCGATCGATTCGTATTCTTTCATCACGTTGTCGGGGTCCAGCCCGAGAACTATGGAATACTTTTTCAGAAAGCTTTTCACGTACAGTTTTCCGATCCTGTCGAACACGCCGTTTTCAATATCCTTGATCACGGCCGGGTGTATGCGGCTTTTCCTATAGGCGTCTTCCACGCTCAGGTTAAGCTTTTCCCTTGCTTCTTTAAAAATATTTCCGATCTCTTTGGATGTCGTTGCCATCTTTCCTATTCTTCGCTTTTCTCTACTTCTTGCATTTCCTCGATCTCACTCATGTCGTTTACCAGGATCTCCCTAGGTTTTGAGCCGTTATAAGGCCCGACTATGCCCTCTTCCTCCATTATATCTACCATCCTGGCCGCCCTGGTGTAACCCACTCTGAGTTTTCTCTGGATCATGGAAACCGATGCCTGTTTGGTCTCTACAACTATCCTTACCGCCTGCATGTAAAGCTCGTCCTTTTCCTGCTCGACGCCGGTTGCTTTCTTTTCCTGTTTTACTACGGCTTCCTCAATATACTGCGGGCCTGCCTGGGCTTTAATGAACTTCACTATGTTCCTGAGCTCGCTGTCCTCCACCAGACTGCACTGGCCTCGGATAAGCGCGGTCTCTCCGGGTTCCATGAGCAGCATGTCCCCTCTTCCCAGTAGTTTTTCCGCTCCGTTGGTGTCCAAAACGGTCCTTGAATCGACTTTTGACGCCACTTTAAATGATATCCTCGCCGGGAAATTCGCCTTAACCACACCGGTTACGACATTTACCGACGGCCTTTGAGTGGCAAGTATCATGTGTATGCCTGCCGCGCGGGAGAGCTGTGCAATCCTCATTATCGCGCCTTCCACATCCTGCTGGGCAATTATCATAAGATCCGCAAGTTCATCCACTATAACTATAATGTAAGGCAGATTTTCATCCCCTTCTTTCATCTTCTCCTTGTAGGCGGCGATGTTCCTGACGCCTTTTTCCGCGAATATCTCGTAGCGCCTTTCCATTTCACTGACTACCCAGCTCAAAGCCGCGGCCGCTTTTTTCGGATTGGTCACTATCGGAGAGACTAAATGCGGTATCCCCTCGAACATCATCAGTTCCACCCGCTTTGGATCTATCATCAGGAATTTCAGTTCATCCGGAGAAGCATTGAACAGAAAACTGCTGATGATGCCGTTGAGGCACACGGTCTTTCCCGAACCGGTAGCTCCGGCTATTAACAGATGGGGCATCTTCGAAAGATCCGTGATCATAGGAGCGCCCGAAATGTCTTTCCCCAGAGCGAACTTAAGCGAAGAGTCCTCTTCATTATATTCTGTTGTCTCCAATATATCCCTGAGCAGAACAAGCTCACTTTTCGCGTTCGGCACTTCAATGCCAACGGTTCCCTTCCCAGGAAGCGGAGCAATGATCCTTATGTTCGCGGATTTCAGGGCAAGGGAAATGTTGTCGCTCAAGGAAGTGATCCTGTTGACTTTTGTGCCCACGGCAGGTTCCAGCTCGTACATAGTTATAACGGGTCCCCTGTTGATCTCGACCACCCTGGCTTCTACACCGAACTCAAGAAGCGTATTCTCAAGAATAGCGGCTCTTTTTTTCAGGTCCTCTTCCCGTTCTTTTGCTCCGCTCGCAGACGGCCTTTTCAAGAGATCCAGGTTCGGCAGTTTGTATTCTACCTTTTCCCCGGTCGAGGTATCTGAGACGGGAGCAACACGAACCGGTTCTGCTGACACTTTTTGCGTACTGGCGGGAGCGACTATTTTAGGTCCGGCGCCGGCCGGTTTGGATCCCGGCTTTCTTTCGGTCCTGCGCGCCAGGGACGTTTTCCGAACCTCTTCTACCTGGCTTTTCATGGTTTCAAGCTTTCTCGCGATCTCTTCCTTGGCGGCTTTGAGCTTACTCCTCGGCGGCCTCGTATCGCCGACGGATACGGACGATCTTTCCGGAAACCATGACCCGATCCGTGAAGGTATCCTCGCGGCAAACTTGAACGCGGCCATCAGGATGGGCAGAATGAGAAACTCGGTCGCTATCAACACGGACAGGACTATCAAGGCGACAATGAAAACCGTCGCTCCGACCTTGCCCAGATATTCGAAAAGAAAGTTTGAGACAAGAGTTCCAACCAATCCGCCCTGCGAGAATGACATCGTCCGGCTCAGGTCAGCCAGCATGCTCAGACTCGCGCTGACAGCCATGACAAGAACGATCGTCCCGAAAAGTTTGAAATAAAACTTCCGCGCTTCCAGCTGAAGCAAGCGGGATATGCCCCATACCAGAATAAGCAAGGGAATGACATACGCCGCTTTGCCCACGAAAAACAATAGGACTCCGCCGACATACGAACCGACGATCCCCGTAACGTTCTGCGAGGCAAGATTGGGACTGCTGGTATAGAAAGAAAGGTCCTGTTCGCTGAAAGTAAATATGCTCAAAAAGAGAAAAAGACTCGCCGCGAACAATATTACCGCTATGATCTCGTTTTTCCTTACCTGATCCATATCCGTCCTTATTATTTCCAGAAAAATATCCCGGTCATCCCGAGCAAAAGACAGTATATGCCGAAAATAAATAACCGTTTCTCTTTAATGACCCACCACAAAAGGCGCAAGCTCAGGAGCCCGATAATGAACGCAACCCCCATACCGGCCGCATAGTTCACAAGATTACCCGAAACGATACTGGTTATATCCAGTGTAAGTGCCTTGTATATCGCGGCTCCTATAATAACGGGCACCGACAGCAAAAACGAAAATCTGAAAGCCTCTTCAGCCTTTATACCGCTAACGAGTCCGGTGGAAATCGTCACCCCGCTTCGTGATATCCCCGGGAGGAGGGCGAACGCCTGCGCTATCCCCACCAAAAGCGAAGTAAGAAGCGTCGGCCCCTTGCCGGGACGTCTTTCTCTCCACAGGGCGAACTGCCCGGCAAAAAGCGCCAGCCCTGTCAGAATGAGCATGAGCGCCACTTTTCCGGGATCCACGAAAAATGTCGATATTTTTTTATCAAAAAACAGAGCCGCCAGGACCGCCGGTACGGTTCCTATGGCTATGTAAAAAAGCCATCCCAAATTCTTCTCTCGTATCAACGTGACAATATCCCTGCCGAAATATAGTATAACCGCTGTCAGCGTCGCTACATGAAGGCATATGTCAAAAAAAATGCTTGGCTCGGTAAAGCCAAAAAACCTGTGAACCAGAACGAGGTGGCCGGAACTGGAAACCGGCAAAAATTCCGTCAGGCCCTGCACGACACCAGATATCAAAGCTTCCGTTATCGTCATCGCTATATTTAAGTCACAGAACTAAGGCCGTATCCTAAACACCGGTGTGCCCGAACCCGCCGTGCGCCCGCTCGGTCTCGCCGAGTTCTTCCTCTTCCTGGAATTCCGCACGGGTCACCTCGCGGATCACCATCTGAGCCAGTCTGTGCCCCCGTTTTACGACAAAATCATCTTTTCCGAGGTTGGTAACGATCAGGTTGACCAGCCCCCGGTAATCGCTGTCGATGGTCCCCGGGGTATTGACCAGCGTGATACCATGCTTTAGCGCCAACCCGCTCCTGGGCCTGGTCTGCGCCTCATATCCCTCCGGCAGCTCTATGTATATGCCGCATGATATCAGCTTTATTTCACCGGGGGAGATGACTACCTCATCATCCACGTCAGCATACAGATCCACGCCGCTGGAACCCGATGTGGCATAAGCCGGAACCGGCAGGTCCCTGGCGCTCTCTTTACGTTTTATCTTTACCTTGATCTTTTTCAACTTGTTTCATGCTGAGTTTAACGCGGTTCTGCTCGTCCACGCCTATGACCTTGACCTTAACCTTCTGTCCTTCCTTGACCACGCTGGAAACATCTTTCACGTACTGGTCTGCAAGTTCGGAAACATGGATAAGACCTTCCTGGCCAGGCAGGAATTCGCAGAAAGCGCCGAAATTCATGATCTTTGTTATGCGCGCGTCATATACTTTGCCGACTTCGGGTTCGGCAATGATCCCCTCGATCATTTCAACAGCTTTATCAAGGGAAGTTTTATCCGCCGAGGCGACCTGACAGGACCCGTCATCTTCTATGTTTATATCGGCTCCGGTCTCGGCTATTATCTTGCGTATTACCTTGCCGCCGGGGCCTATAACGTCTCTGATCTTATCCGGCTTAACCATCAATGTGACGATCCGCGGGGCGTTCGGAGCCACTTCTTTCAGGGGCTCGGCAATCGTCTTGCTCATATGGTCCAGGATTTCCAGCCGTGCTTTCTTGGCTCTTCCAAAAGCCTCCTCAAGGATATCATAACCGATCCCCTTGACCTTCAAGTCCATTTGTACGGCTGTTATGCCATTTTTTGTTCCCGCGACCTTGAAATCCATATCCCCATGGTGGTCTTCCGCCCCTGCAATGTCGGTAAGGATCACGTGTTCAGCTCCCTCTTTCACCAGCCCTATCGCTATACCACTGATGGCATCCGTTATCGGCACACCGCTGCACATAAGAGATAACGAGCTTGCGCAAACTGTTGCCATCGAACTGGAACCGTTGGACTCCAGGATCTCCGAAACGATCCTCACTGTATAAGGGAACTTTTCCCTCAAGGGAAGGACCGGTTTAAGCGCCTTCTCGGCAAGAGCTCCGTGCCCTATTTCCCTTCTGCCGGGCCCGCGCATAGGCTTAGTCTCACCAACGCTGAACGGCGGGAAATTGTAGTGAAGCATGAAAGTCTTAAAACCTTCTCCCGCGAGCGTCTCTATTCTCTGTTCATCCGCACTGGTCCCCAAAGTGGTCACGGCAAGAGCTTGTGTTTCCCCGCGCGTGAAAAGCGCTGATCCGTGCGTGCGAGGAAGCACGTTGATATCAGAATTTAGGGATCTTATCTCGTCAAATTTTCTTCCATCAAGACGTTTTTTGCTTTTCAGGATAAAATCTCTGGCCAGTTCTTTTTCAAGCTTCGCCAACGCAAGTGTAACGTCCTGCTCCAGAGTCTCGCTGCTCTCAGGGCCTTCCTCCTCGATCAGCTGCTTTTTCAGATTCTCAAGACTCTCAGCGCGTTCATGTTTTCCGGAGAGCTGAAGGATCTTCAAGAGCTTATCTGACGCTTTCTCGCTGACCTTCCGGCGCATCTCCTCATTTACCTCGATAAATGTTATGTCCTCTCTCTTTGGCTTACCTGCCTTTTCGTGAAGCTGTTTCTGTATATCGATCAGCGCCTTAAGTGATCCGTGGGCAACTTTTATTCCTTCCATTACTTTTTCCTCACCGATCATATTGGCTCCGGCTTCCAGCATTACGACACTTTCTTCATTTGCCACAACAACAAGATCCAGTTTGCTTTCCTCCAACTCCTTGAATGTCGGGTTGACTACAAACTCGTCATTGACCAGTCCCACCCTCACGCCTCCGATAGGACCATTAAAGGGTATATCTGATATGGTGAGAGCCGCTGAAGCGCCGATAAGCGCTAAAATATCAGAATCATTTTTCCCGTCCGAAGACAAAACCGTAGCCACGACCTGTACTTCATTCAACATCCCTTCCGGGAAAAGCGGCCTGATGGGCCTGTCTATCATTCTTGCGGTCAATATTTCCTTTTCAGTAGGACGACCTTCCCTCTTAAAAAACCCGCCGGGGATCTTGCCCGCGGCGAAAGTCTTTTCCTGATACTCGACCGTCAAAGGGAAAAACCCCTGTTGCTCCCTGGGTTCCCGCGCGCACACACACGTCACCAGAACCATGGTTCCACCGCACTGGACCGTCACGGATCCGTCGGCCTGTTTTGCCAGTTTCCCGGTCTGGACTATTAATTCTTCCTTACCAAGTTTAGCCTTGATCTCCTGCATTTCCATCATCACCTTATCCTTCTAAAGTTGATTTATTGCTATAAACTGTTCATTACTTTCTGAGCCCCAATTTCTTGATAAGCTCCGTATATTTGGCATTATCTGCCGATCTCAGATAACGAAGAAGCTTCCTCCTCTTGTTGACCAACATGAGGAGTCCTCTCCGGGAGTGATAATCCTTTTTGTGCTTTTTAAAGTGTTCCGTCAGACTGTTTATTCGCTCACTCAAAAGGGCTATTTGAACCTCCGGAGACCCCGTATCCGAATCATGTTTCTTGAAATCCTTTATGACTTCCTGTTTTTTCTCTTTTACCGTAGACATCGTTTTCACCCCCTTTCCAAGAGGACACAACCCGCTAATATTTAATATCTTTACGGTTTATAATATTAGCACATAAATATATACTTGTAAACAGTATTAAGCAGCATGGGGTAAACCGGGCACGCTCTAAAATTGAGGGACAGGTCTGAGATTGGTTTTGGGGACAGGTCTGAGATTGGTTTTGGGGACAGGTCTGAGATTGGTTTTGGGGACAGGTCTGGATTCAAAATTTTTTACGGTCTGGGTTCAATTTGAAAAACGTCCCTGACTATATGTACTTGTATTTGCGGATCTTATGGAGGACCTTTTTACTGGCCAGGATTTTCTTCGCGTGTTCGGCATCCCTTCTTATCTGCTTCTTGAGCATCTCTTCGTTCCTGAATCTTTTTTCGTGTCTTAACCTTTTTATAAAAAATATTTCTACGGACCGGCCATATAAATCACCCTTAAAACCGATCACGTGCGCCTCTATCTGAGGTTCCCTCCTCTTCTTCAGCCTTCTCCCATAAAAGGTCGGCTTGAAACCGATATTCAGTATTCCGTCGAACAGCTGCCCATCAATGTCAACCTTTACGGCGTAGACTCCGGGCGGGGGGATCACTTCCTGGTGCGGGTCGATGTTGGCGGTCGGAACGCCGAGGCCTTTCCCCCTGCTGTCACCGCCCACTACCGTGCCCAGAACCGACACCGGACGGCGCAACAGTTTCTCTGCCTTTTCGATCTTGCCGGACGATATAAGCTTGCGCAGCCATGTGCTGCTTATAACCCTGCCTCTCTTTTTGACGGCTTTGACCGTCCTGACGTCTATTCCGCAGTCCCTGCCTATTCTCTCAAACGTTTCCACGTTCCCGCTTTTTCCCCGTCCGAAATGAAAATTGCTGCCGACATAGACCTTCCTGGCGCCTATCCCTCCCAGGACCCGCCTGATAAAATCTTCCGGCGTCATTGCGGCGACGAAATCAGTAAACCGTATTATGACCGCCGCGTCCAATCCCATTTTTCTTAAGATATACAGGCGGTGTTCCAGCGACATGATCCTGGGAGATGTTTTTTGGGGCCGCAGAACAGTTCGAGGGTGGGGGTCAAAAGTCACAACTACTTTGTCCCTGCCGGGTTCCTGCAGATTCAGGATCTTCTTAATAACGCGTTTGTGCCCGATATGTATACCGTCAAATATGCCGATAGCGACTATCGGGTCCCTGAGTTTTTCACTCAGGTTCCTATACCCGTATAATATTTTCATCCAGCATCTTCCTGTCCATATCCAACAGAGCCGGAAAAGAGACCGCGCGTTCCAGCGAAAAAGAGCCTGACCTTGTGCGCCTCAATTCCGTCAGGTGGGCGCCGCATCCTAACCTTTCACCGATATCCTCCGCCAGCCGCCTGATATATGCTCCCTTGCTGCAAACCGTCCGGAACGTGACAAAAGGCAGATCTATCTTCATCACGTCTATCTCTTTTATAACGATCGTCTGCGGCTTTCTTTCTATCTCTATCCCCTTCCGCGCGAGTTCGTACAAGCGCTTTCCACCCACCCGCTTAGCCGAGACCATCGGCGGAAGCTGTTCCATCTCGCCGACAAATCCGGCCATGGTGTCTTTTATTTCACGTTCCGAAGAACGCACCTTCCTGGTCAAGATCAGATTCCCGTCACGATCAGCACTATCGGTCTTCTCTCCGAGTTTCATGGTAGCTATGTATTCCTTGTCTTCGTTCGAAAAAGTGCCGGAAAGTTTCGTGGCTTTTCCCAGCAAAAGAACAAGCACCCCGGTGGCGTTGGGGTCAAGCGTTCCGGCATGCCCTACTTTTCTAATGCCGAACTTTCTCCGGACCAGATCGACAACATCGTGGCTGGTCATGTTTTTTTTCTTGTCAACGACCAGTATCCCCAAGGGGTCTTCTTTCACGACTGTTCGGCCTCCCTGATGGCCTTTCTTGCCTCGGCCAGCACCTTATCCTGCGCTTCCGCAAGCCCGCAATTAAGGACACAACCGGCAGCCTGCTCGTGCCCACCGCCGCCGAAACGAGACGCCACGCCATTCACGTCCACCTTTCCCGCGGAACGAAAATTAACATTGACCTTATCTTGGACATCGGCGTCCTCCTTAAAGAACACGGCCACCTCAACACCTCTAATGGAACGGGGGAAGTTTATGAACTCGTCCGTAGAAATGTCCTCGACTCCTTCTTCCCTGCGCATCTCCCTGGTAAGGACCATATACGCCAAGGCACCGTTCTCTTCGACCTTAAGCGTGGTCAATGTTTTACCAAGCAGCCTTATTTCGGAAACGGACTTCTTTTCGAATATCTCGCGGCGTACCACCTTCGGTTTTACGCCCGCGGATATAAGCTTCCCCGCGATCCTGTGCGTTTCCGGAGAAGTGTTATCATAGTTGAACATGCCGGTATCGGTCACGATGGCCGTATAAATGGCTGTCGCCAGGTCTTTTTTCATTCCAAGCCCCAGCTTTTCAATCAGATGAAAGACCATCTCCCCCACCGAACTGGCTTCGGGTTCGACCCAGTTGACATCCCCGAAAGACTCATTGCTTACATGATGGTCGATGTTCACTATGAACTGTTCCTTGTCCATACTTTCAAAGATCTTCCCGGCCCTTTCCGCGACCGGGCAATCCAGGATCACGACGGCGTCCGGCCGAAATCCTTCAGGAACCCCGGGCTTGATCAGCCCGGCACCCGGCAGGAACTTCAGATTATCCGGCACATCGTCATGGTTCGCTATGACGGCATCCTTCCCCATCCCTTTGAGTATATGATGAACGGCGATCTGGCTGCCGATCGAATCGCCTTCGGGATCGACATGAGCGGTTATCAAAAAATTATCTCGCTTTTTAAATACCTCTATTACCTTTTCCATGTTTTTGCTGTCCATCGCACATGTCCTTTCCCGTTATCACTCTGTCGTTTCCCGATGTTCTTTCTTTATTTTCTCAAAAATGTTATCAATGGACTCTTCCCTTTTTTTAACCACATCTTCCCTGAATGATATCCGCGGAGTGAATTTCATGGAGATCCTCCCGGCAAGCTCGCTCCTGATGAAACTGCTGGCGCTCTTTAATCCTTTCATGATGTCTTTTTTTTCGTTTTCGTCGGCGGACACCAGACAAAAAACCTTGGCCAGCCTGAGATCCCTGGTCACTTCCACTCGAGTAATGGTCACATGCCTGACCCTGGGGTCGTTGATCTCATCCTGGATGATAACAGAGATCTCTCTTTTTATCATCTCCGCTACTCTGTCTATCCTATCGATCATATTCTAATCCTTAATGCGTGATGTCCGGACCCTTTCGCTACAATATCTCAGTCGCATGGTCCAGCACCATGATCTTGCTCTCTTTCTCGATAAAGTCCACTATATTGTCAAGGTATCCGGAAAGATGCTTTTTGTCATTCGAGACGGCGGCTATGGCCAGCGTCGCCTTCTGCCATTTATCCATATCATCGACCTCGGCGATCGAGACATTGAATCGATTTTTTATGCGGTCCTTCAGCCTCCTGAGAACTCTTCTCTTGTCCTTGAGCGAACCGCTGTCATTAAGAAGAAGGTCGATGCTCAACACGCCCACGTTCATATTATTTCCTCTTGGCGATCAGTTCCCTCATATACCGGATCTCGTCCTTTTTCGTGAGAAGTTTTCCGTCGAGCTTTCCGTAAAGGACCTGGCGGAGGATCTCTTTGTATCCCGGACCGGGGACGATCCCCTCTTTCTTTATGTCATGTCCCCTGATCCTGAGCTTGACCCCGTTATAATCCGTGAAGAACTTCTTTATGCGCCTGCGCGCTACAACGGATCTTGCCTTCGTCATGACATAGAGCGTAACTTCATGGGAAAGGGGCTCCAGAAGATCGTATACCCCGCTTGGCAGTATCTTCTTCCTGGAGGAAAGCTTTCTGATCGCCTTTTCTGCCCATTTCTTGCACGACAGGAGCCGCATGCTCGCGTTCCTGGTAAAGACGAACTTTTCAAGGACCTCCTCAACCTGTTCTGCCGTAAGTTTCTCCAGTATCACCATAAAATTCATCAGCCATACATCCAGGTGTCTTTTCCCGACAGCCGCCGATTCATACCACCGGATACACTTTCTTAATTCCGCGAACGTACTTTTTATCGATCTCTTTAATGAAAGATCGGGGTGTATGAACCGCAGCTCATGAAGTTCTCTCATCCTGAAAACGGCGTTTTCAGGATTCTTCTCCTTCAATATCAGTATAAGTTCGTCCCGTATCCTCTGGTTTTCCGTTCTACGGAACATTTCCTGTTTTACCGCGTGTTTAATAAGATATTCCGTGTGCTTTTCGATCCCGAAACCGAACCTTTGTTCGAATCTTACCGCCCTGAAAATGCGCGTCGGGTCGTCAATGAAACTGTTGTCGTGCAGTATCCTTATGGTCTTCTTTTCCAGGTCTTTTGTCCCGCCGAAAAAATCTATGAACAGACCGAAATTTTTCTTATTGACGCTTACCGCCATCGCGTTTATTGTAAAATCCCGGCGATAAAGGTCCTCTTTCAGTGAGCTGAACTTCACCCTGGGCAATGCCGCGGGAGCTTCGTACGCTTCCTTTCTGGCGCTGGCCACGTCTATCTTGAACTTATTGTCCGGATGGAGGGACGGACCGAGCCACCGGGGCCATTCTTTTACCAGCGTCGCAGTGCCGAATTTTCGATGCACGACAAGCGAGGCTTTCATCTTATCCGCGAGTATCTTCCCGAACCGCATGGCGTCGCCTTCGACCACGATGTCCAGGTCATAATTCTTCTCGCCGAGCATGAGATCCCGCACAAAACCTCCGACAAGAAACACATTCACTTCCAGCGCGTCCCCTTCGGCGCCGATAGATCTTATCAGCTCGATAAGTTTTTTCGGCAACACCTCATTCATCTTCGCGGAAACATTCGACAGTTTGACAAGTTTTCCCGGCCCCCCCGAAAAAAACGAACTGTGGACTTTTTTCAGCACATCGGTCCTGGTGACTATGCCGACCAGTTTGCCGCCGGAGATCACGGGTATGCGGCCTTTGCCTTTTTCCAAAAGTATCCTTTTCATGCTATACAGCGGCGCTTCGGGAGTAACCGTTATCAGCGGAGTCGACATATACCCTTTCACCCGGGAATGCCCCATATCGTGTCTCATCGCCTTCTTAAGATCTCCCATCGTTACCATGCCGACCGGTTCGGCCGCTTCATTGAGAACCGGGACGCCTTTATAACCGAGGCGTTCGAGTTTTTCCAGTACCTCGCTTACCTTTTCCTCCTGTGAAACGGTCCTTACCGGAAATGACATTATATCCTTCGCGTACACCTCCGGCCGGACTATCTCCTCCAGTAGCCGCAGTATCTCGGACTTGATATGTTCCGGCGACTCACCCTGTATCTTGGCGCTGGCCGCACTGGAATGCCCGGCTCCGTTAAAATGGCCGAGCAGCTTGTTGACGTCAATGAGTTCCAGCCGGCTCCTGGCCAGGATCTTCACCTTTCCCTTGGCCTCGAACATGGCAAAAAGGACGGGAAAATTTTCCACGTCCTGCAGCTTGTGCACGACCGTCCCCATCTCCCCGTCGAGACGGCTGGCATCGATATGTGAAAACGCGATATCTATGCCGTTCACATTGATGACCTTTATCGATTCCAGGAGATTTATCAGCGCCGAGAGTTCGCTCTCGGAAAGTTCCCGGTTCAGGTACGATGAAACGGCGTTCAGGCTGGCTCCCTGTTCCAGGAGCAAGCTGACCATGTCAACATCAAGTTTGGTGGTGGCTGAATACGAAAGAAAGCCGGTCTCTTCATATATCCCCAAAAGCATCAGAGTGGCTTCCAGCGGCGTCAAGGGCAATTTGCCCCTCTTCGACAGTATCTCCAGGATAATGGAGACCGTAGCCCCTACTTCCTTGAACACGTCCTTGTCCGCTTTTATGTCAAACCTGGTCCTCGGATGATGATCATATATGTGGACCTTCAGACCCCTTTTCGTCAAGAGGTTCGCCGCATCCCCTATGCGGGACCTGTGGCGGTTATCCACAATGATGAGCCGTGTCACGTCATCCATGCGGCATGTCTTTTCGTCCTCTATCTTTATCTCATCCTTGATAAGTGAAAGAAAGTTCCGCACGGCTTTCTCCTGAGACCCGGGAAGCAAAAGACGCGCTTTGGGATAAAGCTTACTGGCCGCCACCAGGGAGCCCAGCGCGTCAAAATCGGCGTTCTTGTGGGTGGTTATCAGATCCATGTCTTTATGCTCTCGGGTGGAATCGTTCGTGAACCTTTTTAAGCTTATCCTTATCGACATGCGTGTAAATCTGGGTGGTCGAAATGTCGGCATGGCCGAGCATTTCCTGGACCCCTCTGAGCTCCGCTCCTCCTTCCAGAAGATGCGTGGCAAAGGAATGTCTGAGGGTGTGAGGAGTAATGTGCTTTTTAATGCCGCTTTTCCTTGCGTACTTCTGCATCATCTTCCATAAACTCTGGCGGGAAAGTTTCTTGCCCAATCTGGACAGAAAAAGATGGTCATCCTGGCTCTTTTTGCACAATTTATGCCTGACATCCTCCAGATATTTTAGAATGGCCTGTTCCGCGACCTTCCCCAGCGGCACTATCCTTTCCTTTCCGCCCTTGCCGGAACACTTCACGAAATCCGCTTCCAGGTTTACGCTTGTCTTCTTCAGATCCTTTACTTCCGATACGCGCAGGCCCGTGGCATACATCAGTTCCAATATGGCCCTGTCCCGTATGCCCATCCACCCTTTCTTCGGGGGCGCGTCAAGGAGCTTCTCGACTTCTTTTTTATTCAGCACGTCCGGTATGGTCTTCCATGTCTTCGGTGTTTCAATGATACCGGCGGCATTCTCGCGGATGATCTGTTCCGACGCCAGAAACTTCCAAAAAGTCTTTATCGCCGCTAGATTCCTGGCGATCGTGGAAGCGGAAAGTTCCCGGTCCTTGAGCTGCATAAGAAAACCGACTATATCTTCCCTTGTCACGGCCGGAACATCCTTACCCTTTTTACGGATATAGCCTGCGAATTTTTCCAGGTCCCCCCTGTAGGACTGTATGGTGTTGTGGCTGACGCCGCGTTCGACTTCCAGAAAATATATAAAATTATCGATGTGCTCTTTCATAAGAATGGATTGTTCCGTCTTTCATGCCCTATTGTCGTTTCCGGGCCGTGGCCGGGGAATACCCTTACTGAATCCGGAAGTACCAACAGTTTCTCCCTGATGGTCCTTATAAGGGTCTGGTGGTCGCCCCCCGGTAGGTCCGTCCGGCCGATCCCCTCGAGGAAAAGAACGTCCCCGCTGAAAAGCATATTCCCGCATCTTGCCGAGATACTGCCCGGGGTGTGTCCCGGCGTATGGATGATCTCCAGCTCAAGATCGCCCAGACGGAGAATATCCCCGTCAGCCAAAAATTTCTCTGCCCGGGTCGGCTCCATGTCCCCGCCGCCAAGGAAAAACAAGCCTTTAGCCGGGTCCTGCAGGCAGGGGCCGTCAAGTTCATGGATCAATATCGGGAAGCCGAAAGCGGCATCGCCCATCACATGATCACCGTGTCCGTGCGTGTTCAATGTACAGATCACGTCAATGCCGTTATCCTGCGTGTGCTCTGTTATCCGGGGATCATACGCGCCGGGATCGATCAGTATCCCTTTCCGCGAACGTTCTTCGTAAATAAGATAGCAGTTCGTGTCGAGCGGGCCCATCACAAATTTTCTGACGGTAAGCTCGTTAGTCATTTCTAAAATCACTTCTTATAGATCCCCGCACCTTGTTATATGAGAACTTGCTCTTGACCTCTCGCCCCAAGGATTCCAGTTTCCTTCTTATCCTGACTTCATTACCCGAAGTGATCTTCTCTTCCTTCAGGGTCGTCTTGATCTCCGTCATCTCGTCCACGCATTTTTGCATCTCATCGGCCTTGTCATCCACAAGCATCCTCTGCATGTCCATCAGATTCGAAAGTTCCTGTTCAGCCGCAGTGACCTTCTTTTTATTATTATCGTCCCGGAGCACGTCCAGGAGTTCCCTGTGCCAGCTCTTCCAGAAAACATACCTTTTGGTATAAAGCTCCAGGCTGGGATGCACGTCATATCCCCTTACCGGCTGATAGCGTTTCGCCGGTATCTTTTCCTCCTTGGATTTTCTGACAAATTTATCCTTCAGCTGCGCGCAACCGGAAATTGCGAACACCAGGACCGAAATAATGATCAAAATACGAATATTGCTGTTCTTCATACTTCCTCTCTTCTTCAGTTATAAACCGTAAGACATGCGGTTTTGTTTTCCGTTTCCTGTCATCTGCCTACCAATATCCTTTCCGCCAGCATCACGGGAAGGCCCGCTTCGATAATGCTGTCATGCGCAGACCTTACGTCATACTCCACCCTGTGAAACTCCACTTCCTTTTTTTCGGAATCATAAACGCAATAACACGCGCGGCTATCATTGTCCCGCGGCTGACCTATGCTTCCCACGTTTATTATGTACCTGGAACCGTCTTCGATCTTCACTTTTTTTTCGTGCGACCGGAACAATTTGCCGCCGGCGGATATGAACACATCCGGAACATGGGAATGCCCCACAAAACATATATTTGTCTTCAAAATTTCAAGGGTGCGCATGGCATCCGTCCAGTCCATCATGTAATTGAACTCTTCCGGGTCATGCAATGTCCCGTGAACTACGGTAAAAAGTTTTTCCTCAAGCACAAGAGGCAACCCTTGCAGATAATCCAGGGCCGATTGACCGATGTTCTCCTTTGTCCACAAAACCGCATCCCTGGCATGTGCGTTAAAATAAGAGATATCGGTCCTGTCGATCACGGCGGCATCGTGATTGCCAAGGATATTCACCGCTTTGAGGGACTGGACCATCTCTATGCACTCGTTGGGGTTAGCCCCGTAGCCCACGACATCTCCGGCGCTTATTATGGGAATACCCTTTTCTTTCGGGAAAGACTTGATTGCGGCTTCAAAGGCTTGGAGATTGCTGTGAATATCCGAAAGTATTATATATTTCATGTCGGGACTTCTGCGTGATGAGACATCGTTTTTTGCACAGAAAGATCTGGTCGGGGCGCTGGGATTTGAACCCAGGACCTCCACGTCCCGAACGTGGCGCGCTAGCCAGACTGCGCTACGCCCCGATGCGCTATATTATCATCATAGTAACAGAGCGTCAATATTAAACATGTACGCATCGGCGTTATTTTATCCTCTCAAGCCGATCCTTTTGCAAAAAGAATTCAGGGTCTTCCAATATCGGTTCATAATCCTTAGGCAGCGGTATGGGAAATGTCGCGATCTCATAAACCCCCACTACGGCCCTTTTCACGATGTTTACCGCCCCCTTCAGAACGCCCCAGGTCAGGCCGGCAAATACCCCCTTTTCAGCCTTCGTGTCCCCCATGCACTTGGTAAGCTCGAACGGAGAAGTTACCACGTTCGCCGCGCCTCTGCCAAGCTTTTTTACGGGCCCGTTCGCATGAACCGCCAACGTAAAGGAAAAAAATAGTCCCATAACGAGAAGAACAACGACAAGATTTTTCATGCTCCCCCTTTCATTGAACCCGAAGCCCGTACCTCTTACATAAACCCCTTTTCAGCAAGCATATCCATGGTAACGGACCCCTTTTGGCCGTTTTTACCGGCGTATTTCGCCATCATATCGAATTCCACGTTCACATGATCTCCGGGCCTTTTTGATTTCAGCGTGGTATTGTCAAGGGTGTGCGGTATCAAAAATATCCTGAAAAAACCGCGGTACAATTCTCCCACGGTAAGACTCACTCCGTCCACGGCTACCGAACATCTGGCAACAAGGTATTTCTCGTCGCCGGGAAGAATGCCGACATCGAGGACCCATCCTCCGGATGCTTCCCTGCTGCCCTTCACGACACGTTCGCCGTCAACATGGCCCGATACCATATGCCCGCTTAAAGTATCGCCGAGCTTCAACGGACTTTCAAGGTTCACTGCATCCCCGGCTTTCAGTCTCTTTAGAACGGTCTTATCCAGGGTATTCCCTACCACATCAAAAAAGAGGTTTTCCTTCCTATCCACAATGCTCAGGCACACACCGTTAACCGCAACGCTGTCACCCGGATCAAGGCCTTCGCCGGTCTTCACGCACGTTATCTCCAGACGCGCGGAATACCCCTTCCGGATAACACTCTTAACTTTTCCGACTTCGGTGATTATTCCCGTGAACATGCCAATCCCCTTATGTATATATCCCCGCCGAATTCCTTTACTTCCACATCTCGCAATTCCAGCGCTTCCGCTATGCTTTTCGCTCCGCTGCCTTTAACGGAAGAACGGCTGCCCCCTATTATTTTTGGAGAAATAAAGAACATGGCCTCATCCACCAGGGACTCATCTATCAGGCTCCCGACCAGTTCACCGCCGCCTTCGACCAGGACATTCACCATGCCTTTTCGGGCCAGCTCGCGCAAAAAAGGCTTCATGGAGACTCTTCCTTTTTTGCTCCTGGTGACCGTCACTTCCACGCCCCTGAGGCGCCTGAATCTTTCCACTCTGGACTTCGGGGCGAGTTCCGTGGTCCCGATGAGAACCGGGGCCTTGTCCGCGGTCTTGATGATATTTGAAACAGCCGGCGTCCTTAGGCGGGTGTCCACTATTACGCGGACCACATCATACCCCCGTTTCTTCTCGTCAAGAAGGAACGGATCGTCCATACGGGCGGTATTGCTTCCCACGATAATGGCGTCAAAATCAGAACGGATCCCCCTGGTATATTTGCGCGAAACATCGGAAGATATCCATTTTGATGTTCCGTCCCGCGCGGCGATCTTTCCGTCGACCGATTGAGCCAGCTTCACGGTCACGTACGGAAGTCCCGTAGTGATGAATTTTATATATTTCCTGTTCAGCGCAGCCGCTTCTTCAGCGCACAAACCCAGATTTACCGTAATTCCGGCATTTTTTAATTTCCTGATACCGCGGCCGCTGTTGATCGGATTGGGGTCTTCGATCGCGACATTGACCGTTTTTATACCGCTATCAATGATCGCCTGCGTGCAGGGCGGGGTCTTTCCGTGATGATCGCACGGTTCAAGCGTCACGAACATCGTCCCGCCGGAACACGCGCCGCGGGCACTGTTGATCGCCCTGACCTCGGCGTGGTCTTCACCGGCCTTCCGGTGATATCCGCTCCCGGTGACCCTGCCGCCAGTGACTATAACGGCGCCCACCATCGGATTGGGATAGGTCTTATCCCTTGCCTTTGCAGCCAGTTCCAGCGCCAGTTCCATGTATTTTCTTTCGGCCGACTTATTCATGATCTATGTCTTCCGGTTACTTCTTTGGATCTTTTCCGCTTCCGCGCGCAAATTCTCCACAACCTCGTAGCCGACCTTGACCTTGCCGATCAAGACCCTTCCCTTCTTCATGCCATGACAATCCGATCCGCCGGTCACAAGTAAATTATATTTCCTCGCAATGGCAAGATATTTGTCGTTCGTCGACGTGTGGTGTTCGGAATGATAGACCTCAATGCCCCTCAATCCCGCCTGCACGTAAAAAGGGATGTACTCGTCCTTGCCCATGGTCCCGGGGTGCGCCAGAACCGGTACGCCTCCGGCCTTTTTGATTATGTCTATGGCCTTTCCGTAATCCAGGCGTTTATGCGCCACGTGGCAGGGCTTTCCATTTCCTATATACCTGTCAAATGCTTCCTGTTCATCCCTTGTTATGTTTTCTTCTGCCATCACACGGGCAAGGTGAAGACGCCCGGCCGTACCTTCGGAAACTACCGCAAAGACCCTGTCCGCGTCCAGGTCTATCCCCTGGCGATGCAGCAGGTGTATCATCTTTTTCATCCTCTCGGTCCTGTTTTCCCGCATTTTCCTGAATATCTCCAGAAGAAAGGGATCCTGCCAGCCGATAAAATATCCCAGGATATGTATTTCGGTCTCGTCTTTTGCGGCTGAGATCTCGACTCCCGGGATGACCTCCAGCCCGGTCCCCCTGGCAGCCTCCATGGTCGGACCAATGCCGTCCACACAGTCGTGGTCCGTTACCGCGATAGCTTTCAGCCCCATTTCGACGGCTTTCTCCACCACCTTCTCGGGGGTAAACGTCCCGTCCGAATAAGTGGTGTGTACATGCAAATCGACAAAACCGTTATCCCTGCTATTCTTCATGTTGGATCTCTCGCTGGCCGGCCGGGGGATCCGAGCCGCCTTTTTCGGATTTGTTGATCTTGTCAAGTACCCCGTTCACGAACTTCCCCGAATCCTTATCCCCGTATTTTTTTGCCAGCTCTATTGCCTCGTTGATGGCAACTTTGGGCGGAATATCCTCGACAAATAAAAGCTCGAACGAGGCTATCCTCAGGATATTCCTGTCTATCGTGGCCATTCGTTCAAGTTCCCAGTTCGCGGTGTATTTACCGATCACCCTGTCCACTTCGTCGCGGTTGGCGCTAACGCCGGAAACAAGGAAATCCGAAAATTCCTTGACGGCCTCATCAGCGATCTCGCTGTTTTCCCAGAATTTTCGGTAACATTCCCTGGCGGGTTCCTTGGTAATATCGTTGGCGTAAAGGATCTTCAGCGCCACTTCGCGCGAAAGAGTGCGTTTCCTCATCCTGTCTCGCCTTTCTTTATTTTATTGCCGAATACAGATTGCTCATCTCGATGGCGGTCATCGCGGCTTCTCTTCCCTTATTGCCGCTTTTCGTACCGGCCCTGTCCACCGCCTGCTCAAGATTATCCGTGGTTATTATGCCGAACACGCAGGGGATGTCGCTCTCCATCGCGACTTTCGCTACCCCTTTGGCCGCCTCAGACGCGATGAACTCAAAGTGGGGAGTCTCTCCCCTTATGATCGCCCCCAGACAGATCACGGCATCGTACTTCCCGGATCCCGCCATTCTTTTGGCGACAATGGGTGTCTCGAACGAACCGGGCACCCACGCAACGGAGATATCCTTTTCTTTTACACCGTGCTTCGAGAGAGTGTCGAGTGCTCCTTCAAGAAGTTTCGACGAGATGAACTCGTTGAACCGAGATACCACTATCCCGAACTTCTTGTCCTTTGCTATCATGCTGCCCTTGATGATCTTTGAATTTGTCATTTCTACCTCCTTAAATGAGCACATGACTTACGCGACTGAAAAGAGCGTAAGTTATAGGTGCGAATTTATCCCGAGCTCGCTACAAGCGAGCGAGGGGTCCAAATGAGCACATGACTTACGCGACTGAAAAGAGCGTAAGTTATAGGTGCGAATTTATCCCGAGCTCGCTACAAGCGAGCGAGGGGTCCAAATGAGCACATGACTTACGTGACTGTACGAAGCGTAAGTCATACGTGCGAATTTACATCTTACCCGTAACCGCGAAGGTTTAAGGGCAAGATGCCAAAATTTTAAACATTCCGCAATTTATGGCCTAAACGGCGCTTCTTTACCTGTAAATAATCTTTATTTCTGGCTCCCGGCTTTATCTCCAGCGGCACTCTTTCCACAACCTGCAGGCCGTAGCCTTTCAACCCTATTATTTTCCTTGGATTATTGGTCAAAAGCCTGATCTTTTCAAGGCCGAGATCAGCCAGTATCTGGGCACCTATACCGTAATCTCTCAGATCCGGCTTAAAACCGAGCCTTTCATTGGCTTCCACCGTATCACACCCTTCGTCCTGCAATTGATACGCTCTTATCTTGTTAAAGATCCCTATCCCGCGACCTTCCTGGGAAAGATACAAGAGTACCCCTTTCCCCTCATCGGAGATTATCCGCATCGCTTTTTCAAGCTGTCCTCCGCAATCACATCTGAGCGAATGGAACACATCTCCGGTCAGGCATTGCGAATGGACCCTGACCAGCGCCTCTCCTTTCGTGATGTCCCCTTTGACCAGAGCGAGATGCTGATAATTATCCACCATCGACTTGTAGGCATGCAGACGGAATTCTCCAAAAGGTGTGGGAAGATCCGTTTCCGCGATCTTCTCTATGAGCTTTTCTTTCTCTCTGCGGTATTTTATGAGACTCTCAATGGTGCATATCTTCAGTTTATGGTTGCTTGCAAAGTTCAACAGGTCCGGCATCCTCGCCATCGTGCCGTCTTCGTTCATGATCTCGCATATCACTCCTACCGGCTCCTCCCCCGCAAGCTTCATAAGATCGACACTCGCTTCGGTATGTCCGGCCCGGACAAGAACGCCGCCCTTCTTGGATCTGAGCGGAAAAACATGTCCGGGTCTCGTGAAATCTTCCGCAACCGATTTCGGGTCCGCGAGAAGTTTTATGGTGCGGGCGCGGTCATGCGCGGATATCCCTGTGGTTACGCCTCCGGCGGCATCAACAGACACCGCCCAGGCCGTCTTATAAGGATCCTGCGGCTCTTCCGACATAAGATGAAGCCCCAGCCTCTCGGCTATATCATCCTCCATGGGGACACAGATAAGCCCTCTACCGTACTTCGCCATGAAATTGATATTTTCTGCCGTGATACGCGGCGCGGAAGCTATAAGGTCGCCTTCATTCTCTCTCGAGGGATCGTCAACAACCACGACCATCCGGCCTTTTTGGATGTCCCCGATCACTTCTTCTATAGTGTTCAGCTTCACGCCTGCCTCTCTTGCGGTTCCAGCATATACAAAAAAAGCCCTGAAATAACTTCAGGGCTTTTTACTGTATAAAACCAGTTTTCCCGACTTCTTTCATCCCGGCTTTACGGTCGGTATTCGATTCTCACGAATTCGGACCCCGTCTATCGGGGTTTCGCGGACTTTTCCTCGCTTGCGCGGAGAAATCACCGCCGACTAAGGAATTTCCTGCCGCATCCCTGCGGGGGCAGGATCACCTTACCCTGAAGTTAGAATAATTCTAACACACTTGACCTTTAAGTCAAGGTCTCATTTACATCATGCCGGGCATACCGCCACCCATGCCGGCGGGCGGCATACCGCCCGGAGCGCCTTCCTTCTCGGGCTTATCGCAAATAAGCGCCTCGGTGGTGATCATCAAAGAAGCAATGCTCGCGGCATTCTGAAGAGCGCTGCGGGTAACTTTCGTGGGGTCGATGATCCCCGCTTCAACCATGTTCGTGAAGCAATCCCCCTCAGCGTCATAACCGAATTTTTCATCCTTTTCAGTAAGGATCCTCTGCACAACGACCGAACCTTCCTGCCCGGCGTTGGTCGCTATCATGCGGAGCGGTTCCTCCAGGGCCCGTCCAACGATCTTTATGCCGATGTTTTCGTCGCCCTGGATCTTCATATCGGCCAGCTTTTTCCTCGCTCTTAAAAGAGCAACTCCGCCGCCGGGGACGATCCCTTCCTCGGTCGCGGCTCTCGTGGCATGAAGGGCATCTTCGATCCTTGCCTTTTTCTCTTTCATCTCGATCTCGGTCGCGGCGCCGACGCTTATTATGGCGACACCACCGGCGAGCTTGGCCAGACGTTCCTGGAGCTTTTCCTTGTCATAATCGGAATCGCTCTCTTCTATCTCCCTCTTGATCTGGGTTATTCTGGACTGGACCGCATCATGGTTACCGTCACCTTCCACGATGGTCGTATTTTCCTTGTCTATGGTGACTCTTTTGGCTCTGCCGAGGTCGTCCAGTGTCACGTTCTCAAGTTTAATACCAAGATCCTCGGTAATAGCTTTTCCGCCGGTAAGGACAGCGATATCGCCGAGCATGGCTTTTCTCCTGTCACCATACCCCGGAGCCTTTACCGCGCAGCAGCTGAACGTCCCGCGGATCTTGTTGACAACGAGCGTGGCCAGGGCTTCGCCCTCGGTCTCTTCCGAAATGATCAGGAAGGGCTTGCCGGACTGAGCCACTTTCTCAAGGAGAGGAAGAAGATTCTTCATGTTGGAGATCTTCTTCTCGTGTATGAGGATATAGGGATCCTGCAGAACGCATTCCATTCTTTCGGCATCTGTCACAAAATACGGTGAAAGGTACCCCTGGTCGAACTGCATACCCTCAACAAGTTTAAGGGTGGTCTCGAGGGATTTGCCTTCCTCGACCGTGATAACGCCTTCACTGCCCACCTTGTCCATGGCCTCGGCTATTTTATCCCCGATGACCTTGTCATTGTTAGCGGCAATGGCGGCGACCTGGGCGATCTTCTGGGCCTCTTTGGTAGGCGTGGAGATCTTCCTCAGTTCCTCCACTATCGTATCCACGGCCTTTTCGATGCCTCTTTTGACCTGCATCGGGTTTGCCCCGGAAGTAACGTTCTTCAGGCCTTCCCTGTAGATGGATTCCGCCAGAACCGTGGCAGTGGTCGTTCCGTCACCGGCCACGTCGCTTGTCTTCGAAGCAACTTCCTTGACCATCTCGGCGCCGAGGTTTTCGTAAGGATCTTCGAGTTCGATCTCTTTTGCCACGGTAACACCGTCTTTCGTGATGGTGGGAGCTCCGAACTTCTTCTCGATAACGACGTTTCTCCCTTTTGGTCCCAGTGTGATCTTAACTGCGTTCGCAAGTTTTTCCACGCCGCTTAATATCGAACGGCGTCCTTCATCGCTGAACTGTAACTGCTTTGCCATTTCTCCTCCTTCTTATCTTATATCGATCTTTTCTTTTCCGTGTTTTGTCAAAAGGTTTACCCGACAATACCCAGGATATCCTCTTCTTTCAGCATTAGCAGATTTCTGTCATCCACCTTTAACTCTGTCCCGGAATATTTGCCGAAAAGCACTATGTCCCCTTCCTTTACTTCCAGGGGAACCTTTTTGCCTTCATCGGTGACCTTACCCTTACCGACAGCGACTATTTTAGCCTGCTGCGGCTTCTCTTTCGCGGTATCCGGTAATACTATCCCGCCTTTTGTCTTTTCTTCCGCCTCAAGAACTTCGACAAGAACTCTGTCACCAAGTGGTCTTACTTTCATAACTCTCTCCTCCATTTTAGGTTACTGCTTTCCCTCTTTTGCAAAATTAGCACTCACCGCATTAGAGTGCTAACGGGTAAACCATTATAGAAAATTTTCCCGTATTGTCAAGAATTTTTTAAAAAAATACGGGTCCGGGGCAAATACGCCTTTTACCGCTTATCTGTCCGAAAGGCAGCACAACCCGGTAAACACCAGGTCGGGGTGAACTGTTTTTATGCGGCGGGAATATCTCGCGACAAGCCCGGCATCACCGCCGGTCGCCACGACTTTGAATTTTTTTCCGTATTTTTCCCTGAACATCCGGATAAGGCCATCGCACATGGCGGCATAACCAAAAAGTATCCCTTTATTCATGCTGCCCCTCGTGTCCCGGCCTATAAGGCCCTTTGTGGTTTTGATCCTGACCTTCGGAAGTAACGCGGTATTTCGGACAAGCGACTCTAATCCCAGCCGGAGACCGGGAAATATCAATCCTCCCTCATATTCCCCTTTGCTATTAACAAAATCAAACGTGACCGCTGTCCCGAAATCCACGACGAGCACGGGCGCGCCGTATGTCCGCAACGCGCCGAAAGAGGTCACCAGACGGTCCTGTCCTACTTCGCGCGGCTTTTTATATCTTACCTTCATGGGGACCCTGACCCCTTCACCGATGACAAGAAGCGGGACCCCACGGGCAACTGACCTCAGGCTTTTTTTCATCATGGAACAGAATTTCGGGACAACGCTGACCATGATGATCCTGTCGATCCCGCGCAGATCCGGCCCGAGAAGCCGTCTGAGCGACCCCGGCTTGACCCGGTCCTTATCGGTATGAATAAAATACTTCTTCCGGACTTTATCCCCCCGGGCGACCGCAATAGAAGTATTAGTATTTCCTATATCGACCAGTAGTTTCATGTCCAAATCGATCCCTCGGCTTAACGGCACAGTATGACATCTCCGCTGAAGACCCTTTGAAATATCCCGCTATCCGTCCTGATGATGAGGGCCCCTTTTTCGTCTATATCAACCGCCAGCCCTTCGATCGGACGATGATGCTCCGACACCTTCACCCTCTCCCCCAGGACCAGCGACAGGGCCTTGCACTCCTCCCGCAACGAGGCGAACCCGTCTTTTTTAAATCTCAAATAGTTATCCTCAAGTTCCTCCAGCATGCATTTCATAAATCCCGTCCGGCTTACATCGCGGGAACATTCGATCTTCAGGCTCGTCCCTTCGGGCGGAAGCTTCTCAGCAGGCGTATTAACGTTTATCCCGATACCGAGGACCAAGAAATCCACAATGTCCGGCTGGGCCTTGATCTCTGTCAATATCCCGCACACCTTTCCGCCCCTGATCAATATATCATTAGGCCATTTCATCTTTGCTTCCAGCCCGCAGATTTTCCTGATAGCCCTGATAATGGCCGTCGCTGCAATAAGAGTGACCGCGGGCACTTCATCCGCCTCCGCGTCGGGACGCAGGATGACCGAGAGATATATGCCTCCTCCTTTAGGCGAAGCCCATTTCCTGCCCATCCTTCCTTTGCCGCGTGCCTGCGCCTCCGCTATGACAAGCGTTCCTTCCGGCTCGCCGCCTTCGGCCAGCTCGTAAGCCCTGTCATTCGTCGAATCTATGCCTTCATAATAATGTATGGACCCTTTTCCGATCGTCCTAGTCCGCAGGCCGCTTGAAATATCGTACCCGTACATCTTATCCGGCGCGGACTTGAGCCTGTACCCCAGATGAGGGACAGCTTCTATTACATAACCGTCAGAGCGCAGTTTGCTTATATATTTCCATACGCCGGCACGTGAAAATCCCAACGCGCTCGAGATCTCCTCTCCGGAGATAAAATCCCCCTCGTTCCCGCGAAAAAAACCTATTATCTTTTTCTTGACCTCAAACTCTTTCATGTTTACCCTACAAGCACGCGCATCAATATTCTCACAAGCGGAATGATAACTTTATCGAAAAGCCCCAGATACAAAAACGCTATAAGTATGATAAACCCGTATGGTTCAATGCGCATGAAACGTCGTGCCAGTTCGAACGGCAATATCGAAGAAACGATATTTGCGCCGTCAAGCGGAGGTATCGGTATCATATTGAATATGCCGAGAACAAGGCTGATCAGGATCCCGTAAAGCAAAAACGTCCACAGCGCGGAATATGGCGGGAACAGGCCCGTCTTAAAAAGGATCGCGAACAGGACGGCAAGACCAAAATTCGCCGCCGGGCCGGCGAGGCTCGTAAGCAGCATCCCCTTCCTGGGGTCGGCGAAATTGTAAGGGTTCACCGGGACCGGCTTGGCCCATCCGAATATCACAGGTGAACGCATCATGATCAAAAACGCCGGCAGTATGATAGTCCCTACCGGGTCCGCATGAGCAAGAGGATTAAGCGTAAGCCGACCGGCGTCCCGGGCGGTCGTATCCCCCAGCCTGTAAGCGACATATCCGTGCGCAAGCTCATGCGCCACGATCACTATAATGAAAACCGTAACGGAAATAATCGCGTTGAGCATGATCTATCTGATGGTATATCCGGTGCGCTTGAGCGCCTTGTCCAGCCTGCCCAGCGCCTGGCTCACCGTCCTTCCCTCGGTAAGATTGCTCTTGCAGATAACGGCGTATCCTTTGCGATTCTTGATCTTGAACTTTTTTACCTGAGACATCGGAATCTTCTTGAGCTTTTTCTGTTTCCCCATTTTTCCTCCTTTTATCGCCTCCCCTTTATCCCCATATCCTCCAGGAAGATCTCTATATCCCGATTGGCCTCCCAGATCCTCCTGATCTTCTCTCTCTTTCGGATAAACGCTCTGACAACAGCAGGATCAAAATGCCCTCCGGATCTTTCCCTTACCATGGAAACCGATCTTTCGAAATTATACGCCCTTTTATAGGAGCGCTGTGACGCGAACGCGTCGAAACAATCCGCAAGGGCGACGATCCTTCCGTAAAGAGGTATGTTCTCCCCTTTAAGTCCGCGCGGATATCCGGATCCGTCAAATCGTTCGTGGTGCGTCAGCGCGATGGTCCTGCAGGCGCGCATCATAGGGGACTTCGCGTTCTTGAATATCTGGGCGCCGACCTCGGGATGCCTTCTCATGAGCTTCTTCTCCACGGGGGTCAGCTTGCCCTTCTTCTTGAGGATCTTATCGGGAAGCATGACCTTGCCGACATCGTGCATGGGGCTTGCATATCTTATGACCGCCACCTCCTCCTTCGGCAGGCCAAGACCTTCAGCTATCGTGGCGCTGTAGTCGGCTATCCGGACAAGATGGGCCCCGGTGGCCGGGTCACGAAATTCCGCCATCAGCGCCAGACGGAACACCATTTCCAGGTGGGAATTCTTGAGCTTATTGTAGGCCTTTCTCAGCTCCTTATGGGTCCTCTGGAGCTTATCGCAAGTATCCCTCTTTGTTTTTCTGGCCATATTCCGTTTCTAATTGCCGTCAATCGAGCTTTTTCAGGTATTTATAATAATCGCCGTCAGTAGTAAGGATCACCGTGGTATTCTCATCCACCGTACTGCTGTAAGTCTCCAGCGTCTTTAAAAAGGAATAAAACTCGGGGTCCTTGCTGTATGACTCCGCGTATATGGTGACCGCCTCTGCATCCGCCTTTCCGCGTATGCCCTGCGCTGTTCTATACGCTTCCGACGTGATAAGCTTCAGTTCCTTTTCCTTCTGCCCCTGGATCTCGGCGCTTTTACCGCGCCCTTCGGAACGGTACATTTCAGCGGCGCGCTTTCTCTCGGATATCATCCTCTCATATACTTTTTTCCTTACCTCTTCGACATAGTTGATACGTTTAATGCGCACATCGACCAGTTCTATACCGTACTGCGGCGCGATCTCCTCGGCACGGTCAAGTATCTCTTTTTCCAGTTCGTGCCGTCCGACCTTTATCCTTTCCAGTGCCTCCTCGGCGATCGCGACGATCTGATCCGCGTCCTGCAAGTCGAGAATACGGTTCGAATCCCTTATCGTCTCAACAAGCAGATGGCTTGTTATCACGTCCCTTGTCGCGGAATTGACGATGTCATCCAGCCGGGCGTGCGCGCCTCTTTCGCTGCCAACGGACTGCAGAAACTTCAGCGCGTCGACTATTCTCCATCGCGCGGTCGTATCGACCCAGATATACTTCTTATCCCTCGTGGGTATCTGGTTGGGGTCGCCGTCCCACTCAAGAAGCCTCTTGTCAAAATAATGGGCCTGTTGAATGAACGGCAGCTTGAAATGCAATCCCGCTTTTGTCACGGGGTCTCCGACAGGCTTTCCGAACTGTGTAATGACCACCTGCTGTATCTCGGAAACGACATATACCGCTCCGGTCAAAAAAGCTATCCCCAGTATGACGGCTAAAGCTATGATCATTCTCAGGAATCTTTTCATCTCGCTTCTCCTCCTCCTTCGTCAAGTTTCAAGAGCGGCAATATCGAGGTCTGCTTCGGGTCTATGACAAACTTTCTCTTCACCCTGGGAAGAACATCTGACATCGTTTCCAGATAAAGCCTTTTTTGCGTTATATCAGGCGCTTTTTTATACTCCTGCCACGTTACCATAAACCTTTCCGCTTCCCCCTTCGCGCGGTTGACCCTATCCAGACGGTATCCTTCAGACTGTCTTATGGTCCTCTCGGCCTCGCCTTTAGCTCTGGGTATCGCCTTATTGTAAGCTTCCCAAGCTTCGTTTATCATGCGTTCCCGTTCCTGCTTGGCCTCGTTTACCTCGTTAAAGGCCGGCTTTACTTCATCCGGAGGATTCACGTCAAGCAACTTCACCGTTACGACAGTTATCCCCGTCTGATATTTATTCAACAGCTTTTGAAGCTCCAACTGTGCCTGGTGGGCTACCTCCTGCCTCTTGGTGGTAAGCACCTCGTCCACGGTATAATCTCCGCAAAGACGCCGCATGACCACCTCCGACATGGCCCTGACATTGTTGACCGGATTTCTGGTCTTGAACATGAGTTTGACGGGGTCGTCTACCCTGAACTGGACTATCCATCGCACATCCAGGATATTCAGGTCACCCGTGAGCATCAGGGATTCGTCGGTAAACTGTTTTACGGCATATACGCTTCTTACCCCCGGATGCGCGGTCCTGAACCCGAACTCTTCCTTGAATATCTTTTTTACCTTGATGGGTGTCACCTTTTCGATGCCGAACGGTAACTTGACGTGAAGCCCGGGCTCCGTCGTCCGGACAAACCTGCCGAAACGCTGGATAACGCCTACCTCGTCCGGCCCTATGGAATATATGGTCCCCTGCAGGGCGAAAATAATAAGAAACACGGCGATCACGACCGGGATATACTTGCCGTAATCCTTCCCCATCTGTTTTACTTTCCTTGCCTCATCCTTGAAAAGATCCTCCGGTGAACGAAAATCATCCATACCTCAACCTCCTCTATTAAAATTTGGTCCTCTGGTTAATAAACCGTCCGCTATTTTACGACCCTGAACGAATGAAAACTTCTCCAGCTCTTATTCCCGCCGCGGTACACCTGTCTCAGGGACCATGTATAAACACTGCCGCTTTCGAACATATCCGACGGCACATCTATCCCGTAAGTGCCCGCGTAGACTTTCTGCTTGTACATCAAGGTCGACTGGATCATGTTGAACCCCCTGTACAGCCTGAAATCGTAATATTTCCTTTCAAAACGGCTGCCTTCATGGGGGCTCCACTTAAACTCCAGAACGCTTTTTCCTGTCAGATCCACCGTTTCCGCAATGGGTGAAAGCAGCCTGGGCTCCGGCGCATAGTCGCGCGTTCCTCCCACCCTCACTTCAAAGCTTTGCGCAAACGCACAGAAAGCGATCAAAAGCCCTGTAACAAGAACTGCCGGACCGAACTTTTTCATATGATAAGAAAGAGAACAAGGGCGATACTGACCTATAAGTGCCGGCCGAAGGACCAAATTTTTGGTAGCGGGGGACGGACTCGAACCGTCGACAACACGGGTATGAGCCGTGCGCTCTAACCAGCTGAGCTACCCCGCCACTGTAAACAAATCCTGAACAAGAGTTTTAATTATATTTCAAAGATACCGGTTTGTCAATTAAAGCGCTATTCAAGAACTTCTTCTATCCACCCGCCTCCCGCGACTGTCTCGCCATTATAAAAAACAGCCGCCTGGCCGGGTGTCGGCGCGAACTGCGGCTTTTCAAATTGCACTATCACATCATCGTCACCGCAGGGCGTGACGACCGCTCCCGCTTTCTTGCTGTTATACCGTATCTTCGCCTCGAAACTCTTCGGCCCGTTGAGTTTCTCTTCCGTCAGCCAGTTGAGCCCGGTTATCCGTATTTTTCTGTTCATCGCCTCAAGTTTGCCGCCGACCGTTATGGCATTGTTCTCGGGATCTATTTTCAGCACGTACACGGGTTCCGGCATGCCCAACCCGATGCCCCGACGCTGCCCGACAGTATATGAAGCTATGCCCTTATGTCTTCCGATCACTTTGCCTGACGCGTTCAGTATGTCCCCGGACAGGAACGCGCCTGCGCCGAGTCTATTCAGATATTCGCGGTACCCGCCTTCAGCCGTCGCGAAACACACATCCTGGCTTGACCGGCGCCCGGCCGACATGAAGTTCCGGTCCTCAGCGATCTCCTTCACCTTCTTCCCGTCGAATTCCCCCAACGGGAATTCGATAAAGGGCAGCGTTTCCTTCGGAATATCATAAAGAAAATACGATTGGTCGCGCCACTTGTCCCTGGCTTCGGCCAGACAACAGTTCCCGCCAGCCTCCACAATACGGGCATAGTGCCCCGTAGCTATTTTTTCAGCGCCCAGCTCCTGCGCCTTCCTGAAAAGGTAACCGAACTTTATCTTGCTGTTACAATAAATGCAGGGGTTCGGGGTCCTGCCCCGGGCATATTCCTCTACAAAATAACTTTTGACCTCCCTGGAAAATTCCTCGGACAGGTCGATAACATAAAACGGTATTTCCAGTTCCTCGGCCACGCTGCGCGCGTATTGGACCGCCTCAAGAGAACAGCACAGTTTATCCCATCCGATGCCGCATTCTTCCTTCGGCCACGTTTTTATGGTGACCCCTATGGGGTCATGCCCTTTTCTTTTAAGCTCAAACGCCGCAACGCTTGAATCCACTCCTCCGGACATCGCCACAACAACGCGCATAAAAGTCACCTTTCTGCCAGGTATTCTGCCGCGCCCCCGGAAAAACTCACCTTTTCCTGTCCGCCGGGACACTCTATCGCAATGATCGAGACACCATCCATAGTATCGGCAAGCGCTATGGCCTTTTCCCTGCCCATGGCCATCATCCCGGTTGCGAGGGCATCCGCTTCAGTGCAGGTAGAAGCTATAACGGTAACGCTGGAGGGGATCTCCCTTCTGGCTTCATCAACGGACGGGTCAATGATGTGCGATACGATCTTGCCTGTATTTCCGTCAACGATCACGTTCTCATAATCCCCGCTTGTCGCAACAGCCATGTTCCTGATGCTGAGCGTGACCGCGATGTTCAGCGCCCCGGGCCTTCTCACGCCGATCTTCCAGTCCCCGCTCTTCTTCCCGGTCCCGCAATAAATATCTCCCCCGGCGTTGATCAAAAATACCTCTATCCCTTCATTCCTTAAAAAGGCGGACATCTGATCAACGATATATCCCTTGGCGATACCTGAAAGGTCTATCCACGCTCCATTATGCAGTGTGATGCTCCTCCCGGCGGGATCCAGCGTAACGTTTTTCCATCCTACCCCGCTAAAGCCCTCAGGTATCCTGTCGCGGATCTCCGCCGGCATATTCCCGTAAAAACCGTCCGCCTTAAGCACGGGCGCCACTGTTATATCGAACTCGCCGTCGGTTATGCGACCCGCTTTACTGGCCTTCATGACCAGGTCGAATAGTTCCGGTGATGTTGTCCGCACCCCCGCGATATTGAGCGCGTTCACTTCGCTCTCCGGGTCAAAGATGCTGAATTTTTTCTCGAGCTCTCGCGCCCTGCCCAGGGCCCTGTCCGCGGCCTTGGCAAGTTCCGCCCGGTCACGCCCCGGCGCGGCGACCTTGACCTGCACGAACGTGTCCATGAGCGCCGCAGTGCGGGAATAGGCGTCTTCTTTTCCGGTCCGCGAACAACCGGATAATAAAATGACGCCGAAAAATATGCAGATGACGCGCTTCATGCCGCTTTTTCTACCCGATATCCCTGATTATCCTCTCTACATCCACATATTTTTCGATCATGTCTATGACCATTTTCACCTTATTCTCGTCCCTGGATTTTATCTTGACCGTGAGGTCGTGTACCCGGGAAGCTACATCGTACGTATTGAACCGCGACATGAGCGTCGGGATATCCGTCTTCTTGAGGGTGTTGTAGATCCGCCTTTTGGGGGTATGTCCTCCCGAAAGTATCAGGCCGGCTATTCTCTTGGGCCCCTTGAGGCGCCCCGTGTGGACCTTTATCAAAAGGTTTATGAGATCCCCCCTGTTACCCGGGGTTATGACCAGGCAATCATCCTCGATATACTGCGAGGCTTCCCGCACGTCCATGGCCCCCACCAGCACTTTTCTCATCTGCTTGTACAGATATTTTTCACCGCACAGCACGTGCATATCCAGTTCTTCGCGGAGATCGCGCATGGTCGGTATGTCCAAAAGCTCCACATACGGCATGACCCCGAGCACCGGGATCCCCAGCCTGTTCAAGCCCTTCCTGACATACTTGTTGACCTTATCATATTTATGAGGCATCACCTTGTTCACGACAACGCCGGCGAGCTTGACCCCTTTGCTGTCAAACAGGGATTTGTTGAGCATCACTTCATCTATGGGGTTGCCTATCCCTCCGGGCGCCACAAGGATCACTTTTGAGTTGAGCATTTTCGCTACCGCGGCATTGGACAGGTCAAATACGGACCCGACACCCGCATGGCCGGTACCCTCTATGATGACAAAATCCTTATCTTCCGCCACGCGGCTGAACGATTCCCTGATGCTGGTGACGGCATTCAATGTACCTTTTCCGTCGAGGAACCTCTCGGTGTATCCTCTTTCGACCGCAACGGGCGACATGTCGTGAAGGGGGAACTTAAACTTGAATATGCGTTCTATCAGGACCGAATCTTCATCGACCTTATATCCCTTCTCCAGCATATAACGCTGTCCGACCGGTTTTATAAAACCCATCTTCTTGAAACGGTTCCTGAGCGTGGCAATAAGCCCGAGGGATACGGTGGTCTTGCCTACATTCTGCCTGGTAGCAGCTATAAATATGCGCCTGGTCCTTCTTATACCGAAGATCTTTTCCCAGGTTTCCGCGTAGGACTTCATAGGGGCTGACCTTTCAGAAATGTATTTGTTGACCCGAAAACCGACCATTAAGAAAACGAGTGCTCATCGTCAGGAAAAACACCCGATTCGGTCTCTTTTTTAAACTCCTCGATCGCTTCTTTTATTACAGTGTTGATATTTGCGTATTGTTTTGCGAACTTCGGGACGAACTTGTCAAAATAGCCTACCACATCGTGCGTGACCAGCACCTGCCCGTCGCAATGTTTCCCCGCGCCTATACCGATGGTCGGGATCCCAAGCTTGCCCGTGATCCTCTTTGCCAGTTTTCCGGGAACGCATTCCAGGACAATAGCAAAACATCCCGCCTTTTCCAAGCGGATCGCGTCATCAATAAGTTTTTTCGCGGTCGCGGGCCGCCTGCCCTGAACCCTGTATCCTCCAAGCTTATTGACGCTTTGCGGGGTGAGGCCTATGTGACCGAGAACGGGTATCCCGGCATCTACTATGGCCTTTGCGCGCGGACAGACCTCCCTGCCTCCCTCGACTTTCACCGCCTCACACCCGGCTTCTTTCACGAATCTTCCGGCATTCCGCACCGCATCTTCATCGCTGGCCTGATATGACATGAACGGCATGTCACCGATCAAAAAAGCGCGCTTTATCCCCCTGCGCACGGCGCTCGAGTGATGGATCATCTCATCCATCGTCACGCTGATGGTCGAATCATATCCAAGCACGACCATGCCCGCGGAATCACCTACCAGCACCGCGTCGATACCGGCCGAATCCACAAGCCGCGCCATGGGATAATCATAGGCGGTAAGCATGGTGATCTTCTCGCTGTTCCGCTTCTTCCTCTTAAAATCCAACACGGTCACTTTATCTTTGGCCATGGGCCTCTCCGGCTAAACGATCCCCGTCAGGTATTCCACAAAATCCACTGTTATGGGGCAAAAATAAACATGGAAATTCTCTGCTGTTGTGTGCTGAAGCATCTTCCTGGCAAAGTCCTTGTTCCAATCCATCGTACATTCGAAATCACGGGGAAACCTGATATTGTTCTTTGTCTCCCAATAATGTTTCGACGATTCCCTGATGACCGGAGCTACCCCCCAGAAAACCTGGGTATCCCCCAGCTTTTTCGCGTAATCTTCCATCAGTTCAAAATCAAAGAAAGGCTGAGTAAAAAATCCGTCCGCGCCGGCCGCCCTCTTCCGGCTGACATATTCCATCTCTTCTTCGAAACTCGACCTCCACTGATCGATCGCAGCGTAGACCGTGAGCTCCGGCGCTTCGCGTTTTATCTTCTCTATAAGTTCGATCGAGGTGCAGGGGAAATCGCTTTTGGAGACTATTTCGGGATTGTCTCCCAGCACGACCAGCACTTCCCTGATACCGTTTTTGGCGAAAAAATCCCTGTAAGAAAAAGGTTCTTCCTTGTTGATCGAGACCGCGCGTATATGAGGGACGATCCTGGAAAAATAAGAAACGGCCACCCCGCATGCTTCCGGGATACGCACGTCAAATTTAAGTATGTCCGGTATGTTCAGGGTATCGATACTGGAAAATCTTTCCCTCACCATTTCCAGTTCCCCGGCGAAAGACTCCTTGCTCCGCGGGACCAATTCCAGCGATATTCTGCCCATCTTCTCCTCTCAATATCATGATCCGGGATTCTGATCCACGTATGCCCTCAAGACATTCCGCATAAGTATAGACACGGTAACCGGCCCGACACCCCCGGGAACCGGAGTTATGGCCGAAGCCCGCTCGGCAACCTCCGAGAAATTTACATCCCCGACTATCCCGCCGTTCACCTTGTTGATGCCGACATCTATCACCACCGCGCCTTCGGCGACCCAGTCGCTCCTGACCATCTCGGCTTTGCCCACTGCGACAACCAGGATATCCGCCCTCCTGGCGTGTTCCTGAAGGTTTCCGCTTTCCGCTGTCCCTATGTGGCACACTGTCGTCGTGGCCATCTCGTTCAGCATCATCAGGCTCAGCGGCTTTCCCACGATAGCCGAGTGACCTACGATCACGACTTCCTTTCCGTCCAGGTCTATGTCGTGAACGCGCAATATTTTCATTACGGCCCCCGGTGTGCACGGAACGATATCCGCCTCCCTCCTGAATATCTTTCCGAGGTTACACGGGTGTACGCCTTCGGCATCCTTTTCCGGCGCTATGCTTGAGGCGACCTTTCCGTGATCCATGCCTTCAGGAAGAGGTTTTTGCACGATGATCGCCGTTACCGTATCATCCGCGTTCAGTTCTTTGATCTTCCCGATAAAAGCTCCCTGCGAAATATTCTCATCCAGCTCGTGGGGGCTGAACTCTATACCGACGGACTCAGCCGCTTTTTTCTGCATGTTGAGAAAAATCTGCGCATCCTCACTGCGGCCTATCATAAGGGATGCGAGTTTAAGGGGAGCGCCGGAGGAGGGGCAAAGTTTCCGGATCTCATTTTTTACCGCGGCATTGATCTCCTGCGCTATCTTCCTGCCGTCAATTAATTTCGCCATGTCAATCCTCTGGGTTACTTGCGTTTTTTTAAGGCCGTGTTCACCTTATGGTCCGCGATATCCATTTCCTTCCCCATGGCCTTAAGCTCTTTCCCGGCCTTTTCGACGAACGAACGGTCCTTGATATGCTCAAGGTTAACTTCCGCGTTAAGCCGCGCGGAATAAAAAGCTGCTTTCAGGATATGCGCCGCGCATCCTACGTCCGTCATCAGTTTCTCATTGGCTTTCCCGGCAAGATAAGCCGTTATATCCATGGATATCCCGCATTCACGGCATGTTTCCATCGGCACGGCGGCCGCGATAATGTATTCTTTCTCTGTGTCATGCCCGGCTTGCAGCGCTTCCATAAGCTCCCGAAACGCCTTGCAGTCTTCGTCCACCAGCAACGAAAGACGGTCCATGCTCTTCTGCTGCCGCTCCCTGGCAGACAGGAGCCCCTGCGCCGCCTCTCGGGAAGCGCCGGGTCTTATGCTGTAGCTTATGACCATCAGATTAAGTCCGGCACCCAGTGCCGCGGTGAGCGCTGAAGCGCTCCCTCCCCCCGGAACTATGCTTCGCTCCGACAATCCCTTAAGGTACTTTTCGACCGTGCCCTGTAAATAATCCTGCATGTCCCTTAAAATAGTCCTTTTATACTGCCGGTTTTAACGTCCACATCGATACCGGTCCCCCTCGGGGTTTTCGGCAGGCCCGGCATCGTGTTGACCCCCTCGCACCTCACCACTACGTAACCGGCTCCCGCCGCTATCTCGATATCTTCAACAGCGAGCTTAAACCCCCTGGGGCGGCCTTTTTTATTCGGGTTATTGGAAAGCGAAAGATGCGACTTCGCCATGCATATCGGTAGCTGATCAAGCTTGGCCTTCTCCAGCCTTTTAATGCTTGCCTCGGCCTGTTCGGAATATTTGACCTCGCTTGCTCCGTACATCGATTTGGCGACCCGCTCGATCTTGCTTTTTAAGTTCATGTCTACCGGATAAAGATATCTCATTTTGGGTTTCTCGTGCGCAGCTTTGATCACAGCGCGGGCCAGTTCCACTCCCCCTTTACTTCCGAGTTTATAGATCTCGCTGACGGCCACGCCCTGGACGTCAAGCGCTTCGGCGCGCCTGATGACCACATCAAGTTCTTTCCTGGTATCGGAATCAAACCTGTTGATGCAGACCACCACCGGGACCCCGAACATCTTCAGGTTTTCCACCTGCTTCTCCAGGTTCGAACATCCTCTGTCAACCGCGGAAAGATTCTCTTTCTTGAGCTCAGACGGCATCGAAGTTCCCTTAAACGCAAAATCGCCGCTGTGCACTTTAAGCGCCCTGACGGAACAGTTGATCACGACCACGTCCGGCTTGAGCTTCGATTGCCGGCACTTTATGTCGATGAATTTTTCGGCTCCCAGATCGGCGCCAAACCCGCTCTCGGTCACGGTATAATCCGCCAGTTTCAGGGCTATCTTATCAGCGATGACCGAACTCGAACCGTGCGAAACATTAGCAAAAGATCCCGTATGGACAAAACACGGCGTATGTTCGGTGGTCTGCATAAGATTAGGGTTCAGGGCTTCCTTCATCAGGACCGTCATGGCACCCGCGACCTTAACGCCCTCTGCCGTAACGGGGTTCTTATCCTTGTTAAACCCGACAACAACCCTTCCGAGGCGCGCCCGTAGATCCTTCAAATTCTCCGCCAGAGAAAGGATCGCCATGCATTCCCCGGCAGGAGTGATGTCCACGCCTGTCTTTCTGCTGACACCATGAAGCTTGCCGCCGCCGCCGATCGCGATATTCCTGAGAACCCGGTCACTGATATCCGTTACCCGTTTCCACGTCGCGCCATCTTTGCCGAACCCGTGAGGATCCCCCCAGAAAAGGCTGTTGTCCACAAAAGAAGCGCACAGGTTCTGCGCATCGGCTGCCGCATACGAATCGCCGGTCAGATGCAGGTCGATCTCTTCGGCGGGAAGGACCTGAGAATACCCTCCTCCCGCGGCACCCCCTTTGATCCCGAAAACGGGCCCCAGCGACGGCTGTCGTATGCAGGAAATAGCCTTCTTTCCGAGCTTGTTCAGCGTCATAGCGAGGCCTATTGTATTCACGGTCTTACCTTCACCCAGATGCGTCGGGGTGATCGACGTGACCAGGACCAGTTTTCCGTTCTTGCGTTTTTTTAAAGCATCATCCAGCATGTTCGCCGAGACCTTTGCGATGTATTTTCCGTATTTGGTCAGATACTTGGCTCCTATGCCGGCTTTCTTCGCAACATCCTGGATATCCTTAAGCTTCACGCCCGAGGCCACCTTGACATCATAACTATAGCTCATAGGTTCTTCCCTTCCGTTTGTCAAATATTAAATAGTGCGCCATTGCGCCGATATCCTGCTTTCACTGCCCTTTCCGACGGTTCCCGAACGGACCGAACGTCCTTCGGTGGATCGGACAAAGCCCGTATCTCCTTATGGCATCCATATGCTCGCGGGTGCCGTATCCTTTATGCTTCCTGAAACCGTACCGGGAATACTTCCGGTCCTCATCTATCATCAACCTGTCCCTGAAGACCTTGGCGACAATGGAGGCGCAAGCAATAGAGATGCTGAGACTTTCGCCGTTCACAAGACAGGTCCGGGGCTGCGGAACGGGAACATCCATCCTGCCGTCTATCAAAAGATAGTCCGGTTCCTCGTCAAGTTCCTTGATGGCCCTTTTCATCGCCAGCAAAGTGGCGTTATGAATATTCAGCCTGTCAATATCCCCCACGCTGGCAGCGCCTATACCAACATCGCAGCGGTTCAATATGTCCAAAAAGGCCCGTTCTCTCATTCGCTCGGTCAACTTCTTGGAATCGTCTATCCTTTCAGTAAAATCAGTATTACGAACAGTGACCGCGGCTGCGACCACGGGCCCGGCCAAAGGCCCTCTGCCGGCTTCATCGATACCGGCCACGGTGCCGTATCCGGATCTCGCAGCCTTTTTCTCGTAAAAAAGGGTATCCTTCTTACTTTTCTGATTCTTTTTTCTGGGCAATTTTTTCCCTGACCTTACTGGCTTCCTTGCCCTTTTTAGCCCGCATGTAATACAGCTTGGCGCGCCTGACCTTTCCTTTCTTCCTCACCACGATCTTCTCGACCGAGGGTGAATGAAGCGGGAATACGCGTTCCACTCCCTCTCCATAGGATATGCGCCTCACCGTGAACGTCTTTTTAAGCCCCTCTCCCTTTCTGGAAATAACGATACCGCTGAAAAGCTGGACACGCGTCTTGTTCTCTTCCTTGATGATATAATGGACATCTACCGCATCCCCGATATCGAACGACGGTATTTCTTTTTTCTCGTATTTTTTTTCAAGGTCCGCTATCTTCTGTTTCATGTCTCGCCTCCTTATTATCCCGTTAGAAATTTTTGATCTCCAGCGGGGTCAATCCAGCAGATCAGGGCGCCTGGCCCTGGTCCTCATCAGCGCCTGTTCACTGCGCCATTTTTCTATTTTTTTCGGATCTCCGCTTAGAAGCACTTCCGGAACACGCATGTCCTTATATTTTACCGGCCTCGTGTACTGGGGATATTCGAGGATGCCGTTTTCAAAGGATTCGCACGCCAGGCATTCTTCATCGCCCAGAACGCCGGGAATAAGCCTTATAACGGCATCGCATACCGCCATCGCCGGTATTTCCCCGCAGGTGAGGACATAATCTCCTATGGAGATCTCCATATCCACCAGATGGCGTATCCTTTCGTCAAAACCTTCATAATGCCCGCATATAAACACGACATGCGCGAACGAAGAAAGTTCTTTTGCCTTCACCTGGCTGAGCTGCTCCCCCTGCGGCGTAAGCAGTATCACGGTGGGGGTAATACCTTCGGCCGCCTGCCCCTTAAGCTCCTCAAGAGCTCTATCCACCGGCTCGACCTTCATCACCATACCGGGGCCGCCGCCGTAAGGCTTGTCATCAGCCGTGCGATGACGATCCTCGGTCCATTTCCTGAGATCGTGGATGCCGATATCGACGAGGTCCTTTTCCCGCGCGATCCTGATTATGGACTCATCGAACGCGCCCTTGAACATCTCAGGAAAAAGAGTCAAAATATCTATCTTCATTAAAAGCTCCATCCCGGGATACGATCATATCTCGAGCCGTTTGAGAATGCTTTTTACCGTTTCGGACGGTTTTGCGCCGTTCTTCAGCCAGTACTCGACCCGCTCCCTGTCCAGGCCGACCTGATCCCTGCCTTTCTTCGGATCATAATACCCCAGCTCCTCCAGCGCCTTGCCGTCCCTCTTCGTGGACTTTGTCATCGCAACGATGCGATAAAAAGGCTTTTTTTTCGTTCCGAACATCTTCAACCTTAGAACAACAGCCATTCGTTCCAGCCTCCTTCTTCTATTCTTTCACTCTCCGAATCTTCGCCCCTACGGCCGACAGTTTATCTTCAATATGTTCATACCCCCGATCCAGGTGGTAGATCCTTGATATTTCCGTGCGTCCTTCCGCTACCAATCCCGCCAGGACCAGCGCGGCCGAAGCTCTCAGATCCGACGCCATGACCGGTGCCCCGCTCAACTTCTTGACGCCCTTGATGATCGCCGTCGAACCTTCCAGGATGATGTCGGCTCCCATCCTGTTAAGTTCGCTTATATGAATAAATCTTTCGGGATATATCTTTTCGGTAACCACGCTTATCCCGTCACAAACGGTAAAAAGGCTCATCATCTGTGCCTGCAGATCGGTCGGAAACCCCGGGTACGTAAGCGTTGTGACATCCGTGGGATGGATACTGCCGTCGCGGCGATATACATTCACGCCGCCAGGACGTTCCTCCACCACGCCTCCGCACTCCTCCAGCTTATCAATGAGCGCAAGATTATGCTCCGGCCTGGCGTCTTCAAGGAACAGCCGGCCGCCCGTCATAACCGCGGATATCATGTATGTCCCCGTTTCTATCCTGTCCGGGATAACGGAATATTCTGCCCCCTTCAATTTCGAAACGCCGCGCACCTTGATAGTGGGAGTTCCTATTCCCCTGATGTCCGCTCCCATTGCTGTCAGAAAATCCGCCAGATCCGTCACTTCCGGTTCACAGGCGGCGTCTTCTATGACAGTTTCGCCTTCGGCCAATACGGCTGCCATGAGCGTATTGCACGTGGCCAGCACGCTCGAACCAAAGTGCCCTCCGAGATATATCCTGTTGCCTTTCAATCTATCGGCGGTAGCCAGGATGTATCCTTCTTCAATGCGTATGTCCACGCCAAGCGCCCGCAACCCCTTGAGATGCAGATCAATGGGCCTGGGTCCGATGACACATCCCCCCGGGAAAGATACCCTTGCCTCGCCATATTTTGCGACGAGCGGTCCCAGAACGGCTATAGAGGCCCGCATGGTGCTGACCAGTTCGTACCCCGCGGTCACGTTCTTCACGCTGCCGGTGGATATCTCTACCTCGTTCTTGCTCCTGGAGACATCGCGCCCCAGCGCGGTCAGGATCTCTATCATAGTAGAAACGTCCTTAAGGTCCGGCACGTTGGAGACAAGACATCTTTCATCCGTCAGCATGGATGCCGCGAGGATCGGAAGGCAGGCGTTCTTCGCTCCGCTTATCCGGATCGCGCCTGAAAGCTTCCTTCCCCCATCTATGACCAGCTTATCCATGTTTCCGCCCTATAATGACGCGCTCGTAACCGTTAAAATCCCTGAAACCCGCGATATCCGTAAAGTGCGCTTCGGAAAAGCGCCTTTTCATTTTCTCTGCCTGATCATAGCCGACTTCCACAGCGGCAAAACCGCCCGGGGCGAGAAATCTGCCGCTTTCCTCGGCTATGATGTCCAGGTAATCCATGCCCTCGTCCCCGGCATAAAGAGCGATCCTTGGCTCGGCTTTCACCCAGGCGTCGAGCCCTTCGTAATCCCTTCCCGACACATAGGGAGGATTTGAGACGATGCAGCTAAAAGCATTTTCGTATTCCGGGCCAAACGCCGAGAACATGTCCGAGGTGACCAGCCGGACCCTGTCTTCACAGCCAAACCGCCTCAGGTTCTCGCGCGCCACGTCCAAAGCTTCCCCGCTGATATCCGCGCCGATCACGCGACAATCGCCGATCGACCTCGCCAGGGCCAGCGGAATAATGCCGCTACCGGTGCCGACATCGAGTATGAGCGGGCTTTTCAGCGACCTCCTGCGGCACAGATCCGCGCTCACGGTGACAAGAAGTTCCGTTTCCGGACGCGGTATCAGGACCCTGGGGTCGACCATTACGTCCATTCCCATAAACGTCGCCTTGCCTTCTGCGTACTGTACCGGGATCGAATCGTTACAAACCGTCATGCGCATAAAACAATCACCCGGATTGCAATCTAAGTTTCCTGTCTTCCTCTGCCAGGGCCCCTATTATCCCGTCCAATTCGCCTTCCATGATATTGGCCAGATTATAGACCGTAAGGCCGATCCTGTGGTCCGTGACCCTGTTCTCCGGAAAATTGTAAGTCCTTATCTTTTCCGAGCGGTCCCCGCTTCCGATCTGTTTCTTTCTGCGCTCGGACATTTCTTTTTTCTGATTTTCCTGCTTTATTTCAAGGATGCGCGCCTTGAGAACGCGCATGGCCTTCGCCTTGTTCTTGTGCTGGCTTCGCTCATCCTGGCAGCTAACCACGATACCGCTCGGCAGATGTGTTATGCGCACGGCGGAATCCGTTACGTTCACATGCTGGCCGCCGGCGCCGCTTGCCCGGTAAACGTCTATTTTCAGGTCCTGCGATCTTATGTTCACTTCCACGTCGTCGGCTTCAGGCAGAACTGCGACAGTCGCTGCCGACGTATGTATCCGTCCGCTTGTTTCCGTTTCGGGAACGCGCTGCACCCTGTGGGTGCCCATCTCGAATCTCAGGAACTTAAAAACGTTATGCCCTTCCACGGAAAAAATGACTTCCTTGATCCCGCCCAATTCCGATTCGCTTAAACTCACGATCGAGGTCTTCCAGTCTTTATCGGCGGCGTACTTGGTGTACATCTTATAAAGATCCGCCGCGAACAGGCTCGCTTCAATGCCGCCGGTGCCCGCCCTTATTTCCATGATAGCATTGCGCCTGTATTCACCGGCGTCTTCCGCAAGAAGAAGGTCTTCCAGCTCTTTTGTTTTGGTCTTTATGGCTTCCAGGATGTCTTCGAGCTCTTTCCCTGCCAGGACGGCATATTCACTGCCTTCGCCTTCCTCTTTTATGATCTTCTCGAGGGACTCCTTCTCCTTTTCCAGCGAAGTATACTCGTCGTATCCCGCGACGATCTCCTTCAGGTCCGAATACTCCTTCGCTTTTACCCTGTACTGCTCACGGTTTGACAAAAGCTCCGGTGAGGAAAGTTCTCTCTCCAGCTTTTTATATTGCTCTTTTCTTTTAGTCAGTTCCTCGAATATTTTTTCCATCAGATCAGCGGCTGTATTAATCCTTTGGCTTTTACGCCTTGCTTTCCCCGGGCTGGTTCCCTCCCTGCGCGGTATCTTCGGGTTTTTCCGCCTTCACCGTCTTTCCCTTTTTATAACGTTTCTGAAAACGTTCTACCATACCGGCAGAGTCAACCAGCTTCTGTTTTCCGGTATAAAACGGATGGCACTTGGAGCATATCTCGACATGAATACTCTCTTTTGTCGAATGCGTATGCACGGTATTCCCGCAGGCGCAGACAATGGTAGTTTCCTTATACTCCGGATGTATACCTTTCTTCACTTCTAACCTCCTTTATAAATGTGCTATTTTATTATGGTTATATCAAGAGATAATATTTTACTTATATTTTTATAAATATCAAGCGTTTATTACAAAAAGGGCGCAGCACCTGCAGATCAGAACAATGCTGCACCCCGTCCCCGCGGAAACAGTTTAAACGCTATTCCCTGCCCATATTTTGGAGAAAGTCCTCGTTGCTTTTGGACTTTTTCAAACGGTCTATCAAAAGCTGCATGGCCTCCACGGAATCAAGGTCACTGAGGGCCTTGCGCATCAGCCACACCTTCTTTAGCTCATCCTCCTCCACAAGAAGCTCCTCTTTGCGCGTATTGGACCGTTTTATATCGATCGCGGGGTAGATCCTGCGCTGAAAAAGATTCCTGTCCAGCTGGATCTCCATATTCCCGGTGCCCTTGAACTCTTCGAAGATCACTTCATCCATGCGGCTGCCTGTGTCGATAAGAGCGGTAGCGATTATGGTAAGGCTCCCGCCTTCTTCGACGTTACGCGCGGCGCCAAAAAACCGCTTTGGTTTGTGCAGGGCGTTCGCATCGACACCCCCGGAAAGGATCTTCCCGGAATGAGGCACTATGGTGTTATATGCGCGTGCCAGGCGGGTTATCGAATCCAGCAGGATTACGACATCGTGTTTATGTTCCACGAGTCGTTTTGCCTTGTTCAGGACCATCTCCGCGACCTGCGTATGCCGCTGCGCCTGTTCGTCGAACGTAGAAGCGACGACTTCCGCGCTGACCGAGCGCTGCATGTCCGTAACTTCCTCCGGCCTCTCATCTATCAAGAGTATTATCAGCTTGACCTCAGGATTATTCTTAGTGATGCTGTTGGCCAGTTTCTGGAGAAAAACCGTCTTGCCGCTGTACGGCGGCGCTACTATCATGCCCCTCTGCCCTTTCCCGACCGGGGTCAAAAGGTCCATTATCCTCATGGATATCTCCTGCGATTCTGTCTCCAGAATAAACCTTTCATTGGGATACAGCGGAGTAAGGTTCTCGAAAAGTATCTTGTTCTTAGCGACCTCGGGGTTTTCGAAATTGACCGCTTCCACTTTCAATAGGGCGAAATACCGTTCGCCTTCCTTCGGGGGCCTGATCTGACCGCTTACCGTGTCCCCTGTTTTCAGATTGAATCTTCGGATCTGCGAAGGAGAAACGTATATATCGTCCGGGCACGGAAGATAATTATAATCGGAGCTTCTCAGGAATCCGAACCCGTCTTCCAGCACTTCAAGCACACCCTCACCGTAAGCAAGGCCGTCTTTTTCGACCTTTGCCTGCAGGATCTTGAAAATAAGGTCGTGCTTTTTCATCCCGCTGATGCCGTTGATCCTTAACTCTTTCGCGAGTTCCGTCAGCTCGCCTATCTTCATATTCTTGAGATGCACTATATCCAGTTCTTTTTTGCTGCGTTTCCCCTTCGCTCCGCTCCCCTCGCTCTGCTCCGCTCCCCTCGCTCCGCTCGGGACTTCGCGGGACTCCGCGGAACTTCGCGGGATATTACGGCCTGCTGCTTCGGTCTTACCGCGCCCCCCTCTGGGGGCATTGTCTCTCACATCTTTTGCCATATCTTGTCCACTCCTTCTTTTATTGTGTCCAGGTTTGTATTACTATCTATGATATAATCGGCGGATTTTACTTTTTCGGAGAGAGGCATCTGGTTATTGATGATATTTTCGGCCTCTTCCTGCGAAATTCCCCGATCCTTTGCTCTTTCTATCTGTGTTCTTTCGGCGGCAGTCACCACGACCACAACATCCACGTATTCATGCAGCCGGGATTCGATCAGGAGCGGAGCGTCAATAACGATTATCGATTCCGGAAACCGCTCCACTTGCTCCTTTATGCGCCGGATGATCACGGGATGCAGCACGCGGCAAAGGGCCTCAAGCCTTTGCTTGCTGAAAAAAACCTTACCGGCCAGTTTCCTGCGGTCGATCCTGCCGGTCCGGTCGAGAATGTCCTCCCCGAAAAGATCTATCACTTCCCGGCTGGTCTCGCTGTTCTCTTCCAGAAGCCTGTGGGTGATCTCATCCGCATCGATCTTGACCGCGCCCTTGGCGGCGAACATGTCCGCCACGGTCGTCTTGCCCGTGGCGAGCCCTCCTGTAACCCCTATGATCACTCGTTTTCCCATCGGTCTGATCTTTACCGCTTATCCGGTTTTACCGGCTCCATGTCACGCCAGTTCCTGCCCGCCTCGACGTCCACCTTGAGCGGCACCTTAAGTTCGATGACCCCTTCCATGATGTTTTTTACCCTATCGGCTGTCTCTTCCAGGATATCTTTCGGGCAATCGAAAACCAGTTCATCATGCACCTGTATGATCATGCTGACATCGGTGCCCTTAAACTCACCGGCGCAATTTATCATCGCGAGTTTTATGAGATCCGCGGCCGACCCCTGAACGGGCGTGTTGACCGCCGCCCTTTCGGCAAAACTTTTTACATTCTCATTCGCGCTGTTTATCTCCGGAAGATAGCGCCTCCTGTTAAGGAGCGTGGTGACAAATCCTGTTTTTCTGGCACCGGTGATCGTCCGATCTATAAACGATCTTACCCCGCTGTACCTGTCGAAATAGGAATCAATGAACTTCTGGGCTTCTTCCACCCCTATCCCCAGATCCTTTGCCAGCCCGAACGGGCTCATGCCGTAAACGATCCCGAAATTGACCGTCTTGGCCACCGAACGCATCCTGTCCGTCACATCGCCCATAGGACGATCGAATATCAGCGATGCCGTGAACCGGTGAACGTCTTCCCCCTTCTTGAACGCATCGATCAATTTTTTGTCCTTCGACATGTGCGCCAGTATCCTGAGCTCGATCTGGGAATAATCAGCGGCCAGCAGAAGCCTCCCTTTCCTCCCGGGGACGAACGCCCGTCTTATCTCTTTCCCTAATTCTGTCTTTATGGGGATGTTCTGCAGGTTGGGCTCGCTGGAAGACAACCTTCCGGTGGCCGTCACCGCCTGGTTGAAGCGGGCGTGCAATCTGCCCGTCTTCCCGTCCACAAGTTCAACTATGGAATCATAATACGCGGTCTTGAGCTTGTTCATCTCCCTGTATTCCAGCAGATATGAGGGTAGCTCGTGGATCGCCGCCAGCTTCCGGAGAACCGACTCGTCCGTCGAGGCGCCGGTCTTTGTCCTCTTGGAGACAGGCAGCCCCAGCTTATCGAACAAGATCACCTGAAGCTGCTTGGGCGAGTTTATGTTAAATTCTTCCCCGGCAAGCTCATAGATCTTTCCGGATACGTTCGCAAGCTTCTTCTCCACCACGGAGGACTGTTCCTTCAGGTACTTGACATCGACTCCGACGCCTTCGATCTCCATATCGGCCAGGACGCTGACAAGCGGCATCTCGACATCGCGAAAAAGCGGAACAAGATGCCTGTCCTCCAATATGGGAGCCAGGGCATTAAAAAGCCGGAGGGTCACGTCGCTTCGTTCGCACGCGCGCATAAATTCCCCCGCGCGCGAAAGATCCATGGCCCCCTGCCCTTCCTCATCCCATTTAACCTTATTCTTCCCTTCCGAAAGATTGTATCCGACCTGCCGCATCGCTATGTCCGGCAGGTCATGCCCGGACCGCGACGGATCGAGCAGATAATCGGCTATCATGACATCAAACGCTATGCCGTGCAAGATCATGCCGCAGCTGCGCAAAGCAAGTATGTCCCTCTTGATATCGTACCCGACCTTTTTTATCTTCTCATCCTCAAGGATCTTTTTTAAAAAAGGCGCCGTGCCGCGAGATCGGTCTTTTTCCAGCGGGATAAAACAGCCTTTCCCCTCTTCCCACGAAAAAGCGATCCCCTTAAGCTGTCCTCCGGCAGGATCGGCAACCACGCCGAGCGAGACGGTTTTCTGCTTCATTATCCTGTCCGCTTCTTTTTTGATCTCTTTCTCGCCGCTTGCGGCAGAATACTGGCCCGTTTTTGTCTCTTGCGGGGTGATTTCGCGCAGAAGTCTTACGAATTCAAATTTCTTATACAGTCCCGTCAGCCGGTCCAGATCAGGCTCGGCCCGCTGCATCTTATCGAGATCCAGCTTCACGGGAACATCCCTTTTCAGCTGCACCAGTTCCCTGCTGAATTGAACTATATCCTTTCCTTCTATGAGTTTTTTTCTTATTGACGCCGAATGGATCTTGTCAATATTTTTGTAAATGCCCTTGATGCTCCCGTATTGATTTATGAGCTTGCTTGCAGTGGCCTTGCCGATCCCTTTTACCCCGGGAATATTATCGCTCGCATCCCCGATAAGTGCCATCAGGTCCACCATGGATCCGGGATCGACACCGTATTTGTTCCTGACTTCAGCCGCATTGTACGTCTTGTCACCGGCCGTTGAGGGATTAAGCACCTTGACCTTTTCATCGACAAGCTGCAAGGCGTCTTTGTCGCCGGTCACGATCGTCACGCTCAGCCCCTTTTTCGCGGCTTTTTCGGCCAATGTAGCGATTATGTCATCGGCCTCGTACCCTTCCATCTGATATATAGGGATCCCGTGAGCGCCTATGACCTCCTTGATCTTGGGGATCTGGTCGGCAAGATCGTCCGGCATCGGTTTTCGATGGATCTTGTATTCCTTGTATTTTTCATGCCGCTCGGTCGGGGCCGCGGTATCAAAGGCTATAGCCAGCATGTCCGGTTCATGTTCCTTGATGAGCTTGCGCAGCATGTTTATGAACCCGTAGATCGCATTTGTGGGCATCCCGCTTGAGGTGCTCAACTCCTGTATGGCGTAATATGCCCTGTAACAGAACGCATGTCCGTCTATCAGGTAAATATTTTGTTTTTCCTTGCTCATGTCAGGCGGAATCTAAAAGGGTCGGGATCTTAATAAATCAAAAAGGATGGCGGTATACCTCACTTAACACAGTTTTAATAATTATATACTCCGATTGTGTAAAAATTTTTGTATGGGAATGCCTTTGGGCGAGTTTTTTGACTGATATTATTATAATAATAATCCATATTATGTCAAGTTATACTTTCGGAAAAATAATCTCATGCTGATGCTCTATCCGCACCTGGCATATGGCCCCCGAGGTCATCATTCCCTGAGCCTGTCAAGGTCCTGGCGGAGTTCCACGATCCTGCCCAATAGCCTTTCCCTGTCGCCGCCTTCCGCTATAACTGCCTTTTCCAGTTCGTCGGTTTCCCGCTTTACTGCGTCGATCTTTTCGCGGCGCCCGTCCCGCTCGGAGTGCAGCCTGGATACCAGGCTGTTCAGCGCTTCTGCCAGATCCTGAAGTTCGTCTTTCTCCCGCAGCCTCAAACGGCCCTCGTAATTACCCCTGGAAACCTTTCTCAGGAACCTCTGGATGCGGTAAATGGGCCCTGCGATCCTGTTAGAGAGCACAAGAGCAATAAGTATCACCAGCGGGGTCAAAAATATCAGACGCAGGAGCAGGACCGTGTTGACCTTCTTGACGATATCCAGCAGGAGCCCCTGCGGGTAAACCGCGGCCAGCTTTTCCCCGAACATGACCCAGGTCGTGACGTATACCATGTAACCCGTCAAGATGACCGTGGAGAACATGAAAATGAGGATCAAGCCGACGTATCTTATCTGAAATTTTCTGGCGACAAAAAGGCGTGTCCGTCTGCGCATCTCTCTCACCCGCTCTGCTCTTCCCCCCAAAGCACAACGTCTCTTTGGATAACGATCTCTATCTCCCTGTTCCGGTTGTTTTTAAAGGTATTGATGATCCGCGACATAGGCATATATCTGGTATTCTTTCCGTTTATTCTGTATAACAGATCACCTTCGCGGATGCCTGACATCTCAAAGGGCCCGCCCGGCATAACGTCGGTCACGATAACGCCCTCCTTCCGCAATTCAAGATCGGCGCCTATGATCTTTCTGTACCCCGTGGACAATAGTCCGCCGAACGGGGCCTCCGAGGACGCCAGAGAAGGGAAAACCGTCCTCTCTATGACCAATCTGGTCTCGCCCGGGGCCAGGAACATGCCGGCCACTTCATCCACATCCATATAAGCCGCCATTTCTCCCCAGACAGCAATAACCCTGTCATCGGGCCTGAGTTCCGACTTCGCATCGGACCGGCCGCTATCAAGGACCTCCCCGACAAGGACATACTTTTCGCCCGGCTTAAGAGCCAGGCCAAGCCCTCCGGCCACTCTCTGGGCCGGTGTTTTTCCGGGCATGCTTCCAAAACGCTCCCTTTTAGCTGTTATGTCGCTGACGATATCGCTCCTGGTCTTTGCCTCGAGATAACTTCCCAGGTAATGCAGGCGTTCACGCGCTTCCTCAAGATCGGGATTAAGCTCCACGGCCCTCTCATAAGTATAATAGGCCGCTACGTACTGGCCCTTTTTGAGCTGATTCCTTCCTTTCTGCATAAGGGCTTTTTGCTCGCTGTCATATATCGCCGATCGGATAGCGGACTTCATGATGGTCTTTTCGCCGTCCGCGGTCGAGAGAACTATCCGGTCCCTGTATTCATCCAGAATGAGACCTTTTTCTCTGTCACCGTTCTTCAGGATCACTGTGTCAGCAAGGGAAAACGAGCAAAAAAGCAAAACTGCCGATATCCCCGTAGCAAAACAGATGTATTTGTACATGAATAGCCGACCTGGCCGATACGGCCCGGTTTATGCTGGACTGATAAAATGTCAACCTGGTTAATGGTGGATTTTATCCGAGAAATATCACTATTAAAAGAATGACGATCAGTACGCCCGATAGGATATAGAAATCGTTAAAATAAACGAAATCGGCGATCTTATCATGGGACGTATTGTTTGCGCCGCTGCCTTTCAATACCTCGAACTTCTCCTTGACCCTTTTTCGCGCTTCACTGATCTCTATCCTGTCAGCATCGCTTACCCTGGAATCTATCTCCGAACGTATAGCATCGATCTGGTCTTTTCGGAAGCGCAAAAGCTCTCCCCCGATCTTATACGCAGAGAGTACCTTTTCATTGACGAGAGAGATTATTTTCTCTTCGCTGATCCGCAAATATTGGGACAGCTCCTGCAGCGTCATTAACTTTTCGGGCATATTAAGCCTTCACTTTGCCTTCTGCTATCCACTGATCCACTTTGGTCCTCTCAAATATCCACTCACCGCCTTCTCTGGTGCCGGGGAGCATGTTGTTGTTCGCCCATTCGTTGACCTTGTTCTCGTCCACCTCCAGATACTTCGCGAGCTGGCCGATGGTCATCCAATCCCCCCGTGCAGGATTTGGATTTTCGGTCAGCACATCCTGTGACATCCTGAGGTTGCCGTTCAGAACAGCGCCTTCGGCCATTGTCAGGCTCGGCGTTTCAACATCGCCGTTAAGCTTGGCTTTCGGTTCCAGCTTCAGGGATTTCGCGGCCTTTATGTTGCCGTTGACCTGTCCCGCGATGGAAATGCTTTCACCTGTTATGTTGGCCCTGATGTCCGCTCTTTCTCCGACCATCAGCATCCCCTTGGTGTCAAGCGTACCCTCGAATTTTCCGTTGATCCTGAGGTTCACCGGATCGTCAAAACGGAGAGTACCCTGCATGCTTGCGTTCACGTCCAGCACTTTTTCCCCCGGTTGCTGCAGCGCTTCCACTTTCCTCTTTCTCATCATTACCTCCTTTTTTTAAAAAATCTGGTCCTCTGCCTATTGCCAGAGCACGTTATCCACTCCCGAGACAGAAGTGATCTCATCTGCAATGTCTTTCTGATAAGCGCGGGACAGAACGACATGGAAAATGATCTCCTTTTTCCTTTGCTTTTCGTTCTCCTCGAATGTGACCCGCGTTATCCTGCCCCCGTAAGCCTCGATGATGCTCCTTATATCATCCTCGCTTACCTCGCTACCCGCATGCAGGCTGACCGTCAGCTTTTTCCCCGGTTGTTTCAACGCCATGCGCTCTTCCAGGCGCGAGAGAATAAGAACCGCGAGAATTATAATGGTGGTTATCCCCGCTGCCTCATATATGCCGGCACCGACAGCCAGGCCGATCGCGGCCATGGCCCATATGCTCGCCGCGGTGGTCAGCCCGCGGATAGAAGCGCCATATCTTATTATAGCACCTGCTCCCAAAAATCCAATACCTGTTACGACTCCGGCGGCTATCCGTGAGGCATCCACTGATCCGGCCTGCCCGTACTTGATATCCACGACGATGGAAGTGATCATGAAAAGCGTTGCCCCGACACAGACCAGAATATGCGTTCTCAATCCCGCGGCGCGTCCGTGGATCTCACGTTCCATGCCGACAAGCCCGCCCAAAAACGCTGAAAATAAAATACGCCCTAATACAGTCAGCCAAGACACCGTGTCCTCCTCTCCTTTTTACATTCAGTCTAATCTTTAAAAAGTTCTTCTCCCAGCGCTGCGACCATGGCGGCATTATCACACGCGTATTCTTTATGCGGCAGATAAAGTTCCGCTCCTTCTTCCCGGCAACGCGCAACCAGTCTCCGGCGAAGAACATCATTGTTGATCACCCCGCCCCCCACGGCAAGCCTCTTCACGCCCGCATGCCGCATGGCCCGGGCGAGCTTTTTGTCTATAACGTCCACGATGGCCTCCTGAAAAGAAAAACATATTTTATCCTTCTCAAGATCGGTCTTTGCGCAGTCCCGCCAGTAGTACAGAACGGCGGTCTTGATCCCGCTGAAACTGAAATCCAGATCCGACTCGTCCTTAAGAAGGGCACGGGGAAATTTAATGCTTTCCTTACCGGTGAAATTCGCAGCTCTTTTTTCGACGATCGGCCCTCCGGGATATCCGAGCCCGAGTATTTTGGCGACCTTATCAAAAGCTTCGCCTACGGCGTCATCCTTTGTCCGCCCGATGAGCGAGAAATCTTTCAAGTTCCTGCAAATATATATACTGGTGTGTCCGCCCGAGACCACCGCTCCCACGAAAGGAAACTTATCGCGGACCGCGGCGCCTTTATCGTCTCCCAAAAAACAGGACAGAATATGCGCATGCAGGTGGTTCACGCCAACCAGGGGTATACCTCCCGCAAGGCTGACCGCCCTGGCAAAAGCCATCCCCACAAGCAGGGAACCGGGAAGCCCCGGCTCTTCGGTGACGGCTACAAGGTCGACATCGTCCATGGTGCGCCGCGCATCACCCAGCGTCTTTTCCAGGACCGGGAAAATGTATTCGACATGAAACCGCGAAGCTATTTCGGGGACAACACCGCCGTAACGTGAATGAAGATGGACGCTTGAGGACACCTCGCTGGAAAGTATCCGGCCGTCCTCGACCAGGGCCGCCGCCGTTTCATCACAGGAAGTCTCTATGCCGAGTGTCAACATTATTTCACTATCTCCGACAGGTACACGAACCGTATGCCGTTTTCTTTCATCTCCGGGACAATCTCCCGCAGGACATCTATGGTCACGCTGCGGTCATGGCCGATCCCCACCGCGCTTCCGCCGGCAAAAGCCGTTTGTTCGAGTTTTTTCATTTGTCGCCTGATATACCCTTCTTCAAGCTCGTTGTCGATAAATATATCTCTCCTGGCGTACGGGATCCCGACTTCTCGAGCGACCTGTTTGCACGCCGATTCTTTAGCGGTAAAGGAATCAAGAAAAAACTTGCCCCTTCTTTTCAGATCGCCAAGCACGACCGTCATCAGCCGGGTGTCCCCGGTAGCTTTCGAGCCCATATGGTTCGACATCCCCTTTGCCGAGGAAACGGACCGAAAAGCATCTGCGATGATCTTTTTAACGGTCGCGTCGTCCATTCCCGGACCGATGGTATTTTTCTCCAGGTGCCCCGTTTCGTCTTCCGGCTCCATGGGCAGGTGCAGGATCACTTCCAGGCCGTTCCGGTCCGCAAAAGAACATACCGCCCCGGAATACGGCGTACCCGGAAGCACCGCCAAGGTCAGCGGAGCATTCACATCCTTCAGGGCATCAAGGTTTTTCCTGGTATACCCGAAATCATCCAGGACCAGGGCAACCACGGGCATGGATCCGTCCAACGGTACCGGAGTCCCCTCTTCGGAAGGGCGAAACACCATCTTCTCGCCCTCTGGAACATGCCTCCACGGGATCTTTGTGCGAAAGCTGAATATCACAAAAATGCCGAGTGCTGCAGCCAGTACTGCAAACAAGATCAACCGGCGATCCATTTACCCTCCCTGGACATTTTCCTTCTCGACCGGATGGACCGTTCCGTAATCCTTAAAGACCTGTACCCCTTTAAGGATATTCACGGCTGTCCGGACCTGCTCATCGTACTCCCGAAGTTCCTTTGCCTCTTCCTTCTCTTCTTTTTCGCTTAGCGGTTCCTCGCCGGCCGTCTCTCTTTCAGGGAATATTTTTCTCTTCAGTTTCTCGAAGATCCTGGATTTCTGTTCATCTTTTTTCTTCTTCGCCTCTTCTTCGGGCATTTCCTGCGGTTTTTCCCTCTCCACGTATATATCCGGTTCGATCCCTTTATCCATCAGGTTCTTGCCCGATGGCGTGAAATACGCCGCGGTCGTCAGGCGCAATGCGGATTTATCCTGAAGCGGGATCACCGTCTGCACGGATCCCTTGCCGAACGTGGGGACCCCCACCACCAGGGCGCGTTTGTTGTCCTTTAATGCCCCTGCGACTATCTCCGCCGCGCTCGCCGATCCCTTGTTCACGATAACAACCAGGTCCATATCGATAAAATCCGGTTCTTTTTTCGCCCTGAATTCCATTCTTTTTTTGGGATCCCGCCCTTCGGTATATACGATCATCTCCCCTTTCTTGAGGAACTGATCCGCCACTTCCGCGGCCGCGTCAAGCAGGCCTCCGGGGTTGTTCCTGACATCGAGTATCAGCCCTTTTGCGCCCTGGCCCTTGAGTTTCTTTATGTTCGCTTTCAGGTCCTTTGCGGTCCGTTCCTGGAACTCGACAAGCTTTACATAACCTATACCGTCCTCTATGACCTTGGCGTCTTTAATGCTTTTTAGCTTGATAATGGCCCGCGTTATGGTAAAGTCCAGCATTTCATCTGCGCCCTCACGGATGACGGTGATCTTGACCTTCGACCCCGGCTCCCCCCGCATTTTCTTTACCGCATCATCAAGTGTCATGTCCCGCGTTATCTTGTCGTCGATCTTGACGATCTTGTCGCCGGCCTGGATGCCCGCCGCGAACGCGGGGGTATCTTCTATGGGCGCGATAACGGTAAGTACGTCATCCCTCATACCGATCTCCATGCCGAGCCCGCCGAATTCCCCCTTTGTTTCCTCGGTGATCTCCTTGAAACTTTCCGGATCCAGAAACTGGCTGTACCCGTCAAGGGTATTCATCATCCCTTTAATGGCGCCATACACCAGGTCTTTGGCCTTGACCGGCTCCACGTAATCCGTGCTTATGAGAGTGATCGAATCCGCAAAAAGCTGGACCTGCCTGAACAGGTCCTTGCTGTTGTCGATTATGTCCTCGGTCCCCGCCCGAACCGCAAAAATGAACGTAATGGCCGTGATCGCCGTTATCAGTCCGATTAGAAATTTTGGTCTCATAAAACCTGCCTTCCTGATATATTTCCATCCCGCGGCGAAATTCACTGCCCGCGGCCTATTCCTCGAGCTTTTTCCTTATCATCTCACTGACAAGTTTAGGGTTCGCCTTCCCTCCGGTCTGTTTCATGACCTGTCCCACGAGAAAACTCAAGGCATTGGTCTTTCCTTTTTTATAGTCGCTGACCGATCTCTCGTTTTCCGCAACCACCTTACTGACGGCACTTTCCAGCTGCTTTTCATCGGAAACCTGTTCAAGTCCCTTCTCCTTGACGATCAGCGCGGGATCCTTCCCGGTGTCTATCATTCTCGAAAGTACATCCTTGGCCACAAGGCGGCTTACATCCCCCTTTTCAACCATATCAATTAATTTTGCCAGCTCAGAAGGACTAACATTAAGATCTTTAACATCTTTCTTCCCTCGCTCATTCATATGTTTCATCATTTCGACTTTTTCCCAATTGCATACAATTAAGGGGGACGCTACATTGCATGATTCGACCGTCTTTTCAAAATGTTGTGCCATCGACGCTGAGGAAGCAAGGGAATCCGCATCTTCAAAGCCCAATTTATATTGTTCCCGAAGTCTTTTTTTCTTATCCCGGGGCAGTTCCGGCATGGCCTTCTTCATGTCTTCCACCGTATCGGCCCGGACCTCGAAAGGCACAAGGTCGGGCTCCGGAAAGTACCTGTAATCCTGAGCTTCTTCTTTCGTCCTCATGGAACCGGTCGCATTTTTATCCGCGTCCCACAGGCGCGTCTCCTGGACCACCTCGCTTCCGTCTTCGAGCAGTTCCCTCTGCCGCTGCTCTTCAAAAGCAAGCGCATCCCTGACCGCCTTGAAAGAGTTCAGATTTTTTACCTCTACCTTGCTGCCAAGCTCGGCCGCGCCCTTTTCTCTTAGCGATATGTTCGCATCGCACCTGAGGCTGCCTTCCTCCATGTTACAGTCCGATACCCCCAGGTACTTTATGACCTGTTTAAGCGTTGTCAGGTACCTGTATGCTTCCTCCGGCGATCTGATGTCCGGTTCCGACACTATTTCAAGAAGCGGTGTCCCGGTCCTGTTGAGGTCCACGTAACTGAAGGGCCGCGCCGGGTCGTGCAAAAGTTTTCCCGCGTCTTCTTCCATGTGCACGCGTGTGATCCTTATGTCCCTGTCCGCCGAGTTTTCCGCGATTATCGTTATCTTGCCGTTGTAAGCAAGCGGCATGTCATATTGGCTGATCTGATAGTTCTTGGGAAGATCGGGATAATAATAATTCTTGCGGTCGAACTTGACCGTTCTCTGTATATCACAGTCAAGGGCCAGTGCGACCTTTATCGCATATTCAAAAGCTTTCCTGTTCAGCACCGGCAGTACGCCGGGCAGCCCCAGGCATACCGGACACACATGCGCATTCGGTTCGGCGCCGAAAACCGTGCTGCAGCCGCAGAAGATCTTTGTCTCTGTGGCCAGCTGGACATGTACTTCCAGCCCTATCACGGTCTCGTATCTGTCGTTCATTTGCGCCTATCCCCCGAAAATAACTTATGATGATCGGTATTTTTCTCGAACGCATGGGCGGCCCTTATAAGGATCTCCTCCTCGAACGGCGCGGCCATGAGCTGGAGCCCCACGGGCATATCGTTCTCTCCCGTGCCGCACGGGATAGAGATCGCCGGCAAGCCGGCAAGGTTCGCCGGGATGGTGAAAATATCCGAAAGATACATCGTAAGCGGGTCTTCCATCCGTTCGCCGATCTTAAAAGCGGTCGTCGGTGCTGTGGGCGTTAATATACAGTCACAGATCTTAAAGGCTTCGCGAAAATCATCGGAGATCCTCGTCCTTACCTTCTGCGCCTTGAGGTAATATGCTTCGTAATAACCGCTGCTCAGAGAATACGTCCCCAGCAAGATCCTCCTTTTTGCCTCGGCCCCGAACCCTTCATTCCTGGTGGCTATGTACATATCTATAAGTTCGTTTGCATCCGGGCTCCGGTACCCGTAATGAACGCCGTCATAACGCGCGAGATTGGAGCTCGCTTCGGCGGGGCCGATTATATAATAACAACTGACGGCATATTTGGTATGCGGCAGGGATATATCGACCGTCTCGGCCCCCAGACCTTTAAAGACCCCGATAGCTTCGTCGATGCGATCCCTTACTTCTTTATCGATACCGGAAGAAAAATATTCCCCGGGAATGCCTATCTTCATCCCCCCTATCTCGCCGGAAAGACTTTCCGTATAACGGGGAACGGCTCTGTTGACCGAAGTCGAATCCCGGTGATCATGACCGGATATGACCTCAAGGAGAGCGGCGCAATCGGCAACGTTACGCGTTACCGGACCGATCTGGTCCAGACTTGAGGCGAACGCGATAAGCCCGTAACGCGAAACCCGGCCATAGGTCGGCTTCAATCCCACAACTCCGCACATCGCAGCGGGCTGTCGGATCGATCCGCCGGTATCCGATCCAAGCGCAGCGACCACCTCGCCGCCGGCAACGGCAGCGACCGGACCGCCGCTGGACCCTCCGGGGATGCGCTCCAGGTCCCAGGGATTCCTGGTGAGACCATAACAGGAAGTCTCGCAGGAAGAACCGAAAGCGAACTCATCCATATTGGCCCCGCCTATCAGGAGCGCGCCTTCCGCCAGAAGCTTTTCGATGACCGTGGCGTTGTACGGCGGACGAAAACCCTCAAGGATACGCGAAGCGCAAGTGGTGAGTGCGCCTTTCATGCAGATATTGCTTTTGACGCCTACGGGGACGCCCCGCAACTTTCCTTTTTCCCCGGCCTCTCCCAGAGAGGACGCCTTTTCCATGATGCGGTCCGCCTCGATATGCGCAAAGGCCTTTATATCCCTGTCCATAGCGGCGGCTCTTTCCAGCAAAAAGGCGGCTGTATCCGCCGGGGGCTCCGAGCGTCCTTTTAGCCACTGCTTAAATCCGTCTATGCTTGAAAGAATGTCTTCCATCTTATGCGTCTTTTATGACTTTGGGGACTTCAAAGAAATTTTCTTTTCTCGCGGGGGCATTACTTAAAGCCTCTTCCGGGGAAAGAGATTCTTTTAGCTCATCTTCGCGAAATACGTTCCTCATTGAAGAAAGAACATGGGTGGTCGGCTGGACACCTTCAGTGTCAACCTCGTTCAATTGCGCTATATAGTCCAGGATCCGGGAAAGCTGGCTTTGAAATCTGGCAAGGTCTTTTTCGCCAAGGCGCAGGCGCGAAAGTCTTGCGACGTAACGGACGACGTCTTCCGTAATGGTTTTTTTCTTAACATCCTTTTCCATGTCTAAATCTCCGTATAACTTAGGGGCTATTATAACATATATAAAAGTGAAAATACAGAGATGGGTCTAGCCCCGCCTTTCATCGCCCTCTTTCGGGCTCTCTCCAACCGCATCGGCCAGTCTGGCGTAATCCGAAAGCGAAAGGTTCTCCGCGCGGCTTGAAGCGTCTATCCCGCAAGTCTCGAGTATCTCCTTCCACCTATCCTTTCCCAGGGACATGAATCCCCCGCCGGATAAAGGGTTGATGACCTTCTTCCGCCTCTCGGAAAACGCTTTTCGTATGATCTTGAACATGAGTTCCCTGTCTTTGACCTGAACGCTCGGCGAACGTAATATCTCCAGCGCCAGAAGGCATGACTCTACCCGCGGTTTCGGATAAAATGAATTTTTTCTTATCTTCAGGAGTTTTTTTGGCCTGGTATAAAACTGCACAAAACAGCTGATGGATCCGTACTCTTTCGAACCGGGAGGGGAAACGATCCTGTCGGCCACTTCTTCCTGGAGCACGATATAAGCGCCGTCTATGCACTTTCTTTGTTCGATGATCCTTGCGATAATGGGCGTGGAAACGTAATACGGTATGTTCCCGAAAACGATAATGCGTTCTTCCCGTCCCGCCAGACCGCATAGATCCAACCGGAGTATATCATCCCGGATGAGGGTGATGTTTTCCCGCTCCCTGAAAAGCGGGGCCATGATCTCGCAAATACCCGGGTCCTTTTCCACGGCAAAAAGTCTCCCGCATCTCGAGGCCAGGTCAAAGGACATCATCCCGAACCCGGAGCCTATCTCGACGACGGTGCTGGCGGGCTTCAGCGGAAGAGCATCCAGGATGTTGTTCTTTACATTTTTATCGACAAGAAAATTCTGCCCGAGTTTCCTGTTCGCGCGAAACCCGCGCTCCCTCCACACCTCTTTAAGCTG
>CAZGQR010000001.1:111774-323715 GCA_964527765.1 uncultured Planctomycetia bacterium
GCCAGCTCTATCGCCCGTTCCATGGACCTGGAACCGGCCACCCCTTTGCCGGCTATATCATAAGCGGTGCCATGGTCCGGCGAGGTCCTCACGTGTTCCAGCCCCAGCGTCATATTGACACCGTTATCAAAATCCACCATCTTGAACGGAGAAAGCCCCTGGTCATGATACATGCAAACAACGATATCCATCTCCTTTTTCATCGCCTTGTAAAATATCACATCCGCCGATAAGGGTCCCTCGATATTGCCGTAAAGGGCCCTTGCTTTCTCGACAGCCGGGCCGATCATATCGATCTCTTCACGCCCTATTTTACCGCCCTCGCCGCAATGGGGATTCAAAGCGCACACGCCTATCCGGGCATCTTTCCTGCCGCATACAAGCTCGCGGTTCCCGCTGACCTGGGCCAGTGTCTTCAGGATCAGGTCCGCGGTCAGATTCGAAGCGACCTCTTTTAGCGGGATATGTCTCGTAACGGGGACGACGCACAGTGTCTCCCCGACCATGACCATGGTGACCAGCTCCGAAGAATAGGCCTGCTGGAGATATTCCGTGTGGCCGACAAAACCGGGGTGAATGCGGGCGATCCTTTCCTTGCTCAAGGGTGCGGTCACCATCGCTTTGGAAGTTTTTTCCCCCGGCGCTTCGCGCATCAGGCGCACGGCCGTATCCAGGCACTCCAGCGCTTTCCTGGAACCTTCATCCGTAGGATCGCCCGGCTTGACATTTTCAAGCGGGACCCCCGGAGCTACAATGTTCACCAGGCTCTCGTCCAGAAAGATCTCTTCCGGTTCTTCCGCAAGCTGATGCACCGCGAGTTTGCCGCCGTACACCGGTCCGGATGCTTTCTCCAGCACGCCCGCGTCGCCAACGATAACAAAAACGGCAAGCTCTTTCAGCGCCGGGCTTGCCATCGATTTCATGATCACTTCCGGGCCTACGCCGGAAGGATCCCCCATGGTTATAAATATCCGGGGTTTACTTGTAGGATATATACGCATTCTTCCTTTTTTCTTCAAGCCACTTGACCAGGCCCTCCTCAAACCTCTTCATGTACAATTGTTCTCTTAAAAAATCACTGACCTCACCGAGCTCGAGGGGGCGTGACTTCTGCACGTCCTCGACCAGGAACACATGATAGCCTATGCGCGTTTCCACCACATCCGAGAGTTCTCCCTTTTGCATCTTAAAAATAACATCATCTATCTCTTCAAGCAGCTGCCCCGGCACAACATACCCCATATCCCCGCCGTTGCTCGCATATGGCCCTTCCGAACGTTCGATCGCCAAAGCGGCAAAATCCCCGCCTTTTTTCAGTTCCGAGACTATATCCTCTATTTTTTTTCTTTCGCCGGCCTCTTCGGACGGATCACCCCTGCGTATCATGATACCGCGCACCTTGACACTGTCCGGAGATACAAGACTTTCCTTGTTCTTATCATAAAGATCCTTTATCTCGGCCGGCGTGATAACGATCTTTGACGCTATTTCCTTCTCGACAAGTTTCTGGGCCAGTATCTGTTCGCGCATTTCCTGTTCAAATTCGGTCAGGTTGGTGCCTTTCGCGCTGAGGGTCTGCAAAAAGGCTTCTTCTGAAACATAATATGACTTTACTTTGTCTATCCTTTCGCTAAGCTCCTCTTCATCGATCTCTATTTCCTCCTTTTTGGCCAGACTGACAGCAAGTTTCGAGTTTATGAGCTGTTCAAGAAGATTTTTCCTTGCCTCCTCCAGCCGCTTTTTAAGCTCTTCGCCCTCAAAGCTACTCTCATAGCTTTTCTTGATCGGGGAAAATGCCCTGTTGAATTCACGCTGTGTCACGACCTCATCATTCACCACGACAAGCACCTTATCTACCACCTCTGCCCGGGCGAAGTCACATGCCGAGAACAGACAGTAAAACAATACCGCGCACAGTAAGGGTCTTAAGATCCTTCGAAAGTTCATAGGTTGTCCTCCTCTTGATAATATTCCTCAATCCTCTGCCAGTTCCTGGCCGGATAGAGCTTCTTCGTTTATTTCGATGACGGTTCCTTCGCGCAGCCTGGTGATCAGTTCATTGAAGATCTTTTGCCGCTTTATAGTCCGCAGCCGTGATCTTATATCGCCCGAGACCTGCTCGATCGGTCTTAGCTGCGGTTCCTTCCGATCCGTCAGTTTTATCACATGATATCCCAGCTTCGTTTTGACGACCCCGCTTATTTCGCCGATCTCAAGCTGCGAGCAGGCATTCTCAAATTCAGGCATCAATTGCCCTTTGGGGAAATATCCTATATCCCCTCCCCGCTGTGCGGTAGGGTCAACGGACTTGGCCCTGGCCAGATCCTCGAATACCGCCCCGCCGGCAAGCTCCTTCTGTATATTTTCGGCATCTTCCTGGGAAAGGACCAGGATATGAGATACCCTCATGATCTCGGGGGTCTTATACTTATCTTTATTGGCCCCGTAGAACTCCTCGATATCCTCTTCCGTGATACTGATCGTGTCATCAACTTCATCCTTCAATAATCTCGCAATGAGTATCTTTTTTCTTGCTTCCTCGATCACCTTCTGCACATCCTTATCCTTATGCAGATCTTTGCGGATCGCTTCCTGATACAGCACTGTATCATTGATAAGCTCTTGAAGATATTCCCCTTTCCGCTTGCTGACTATGTCCTGATAGCGGGCCGGCAGATTTGCTATTCTTTCATTAAAATCCATTACGGTTATCTTTTTATCACCGACCAGGGCGAGAACAACTTCTTTACTCCGGTTCCTGCCGCAGCCGGAGGACGCCAAAGATACGCACGTCGCCAGAATGATAAGGAAAAAGCTAGTCTTCATCTTAAGTTCCATAATATGCGCTTAGGTGGTAAGTTATATTACGAGTATCATATCAAAATAATCAATCGCCTTCAAGGAGATTTGCATCACGGAACATGACTTATTTGCCCATCTTGCCGATCTCTGTCTTGAGCAGGCGGCAATAAAAATCGAACCCGACCTGGTCGATGAACCCGCTTTGTTCCAGCCCCAATATGTTGCCGGCCCCTCTCATTTCCAGGTCCCGCATCGCGATCTTGAACCCGGACCCCAGTTCCTGGTATTTTTTTATGGCGTTAAGCCGACCCTGGACCGCGTGAGTAAGGATCGAGAAGTCCCGGACTATGAGATATGCGTAAGCCTTTCGGTCGAACCGGCCTATCCTTCCCCTTAACTGGTAAAGGTCGGCCAGCCCGAACCTGTCCGCATCATTGATCACCATCGTGTTGGCATTCGGTATATCTATGCCGGACTCAATGATCGTGGTGCACACCAGTATATCCACCTCGCCCCTGATGAACTTCAGCATGGTCTTCTCCAGCGTCTTTGAGCTCATCTGACCGTGCCCTACCATAAGAGTTGCTCCGGGAACGAGCTTGCTGACGTCAGCGGCCACCCTGTCAATGGTCTCCACCCTGTTATGAACGTAATAGACCTGGCCTTTCCTGGACATCTCCTTCTTTATGGCTTCCCTTATCCGCTTTTTGTCATATTCGATGACCTCAGTATGTATGGGAGATCTTTCCAGCGGAGGGGTCTCTATCATGGATATATCCTTGCCCCCCATAAGGGCCAGATAGAGCGTCCTGGGTATCGGGGTAGCTGTAAGCGTAAGTATGTCCACGTTCACACGCATTCTTTTTATCTTCTCCTTGTGCCTGACCCCGAACCGCTGTTCCTCATCGATGATAAGAAACCCCAGGTCCCTGAAGGCAACGTCATCGGAAAGCAGCCTGTGCGTGCCGATAACTATATCGATTTTACCTTTCCTCAGGTCAGCCAGGATACGATCCTGCTGGGCCTGGGTCCGGAACCGGTTAAGCATCTGAATGTTGACGGGGAAATCCTTAAGCCGTTTCGTAAAGGTATTGGTATGCTGTTCCGCCAGGATCGTGGTCGGAACAAGAAAAGCCACCTGCCTGTTGTCCATGACGGCTTTGAACGCGGCCCTCATGGCAACTTCCGTCTTGCCGTACCCCACATCGCCGCACAACAGCCGGTCCATGGGGCGCGCGCTTTCCATGTCTTTTTTGACGTCCACGGTCGCTTTTAACTGGTCCGGGGTCTCCTTATAGGGGAACGCTTCTTCAACTTCCTGCTGCCAGTCGGTATCCTTGCTGAAAACAAAACCGGCAGCGCTTTCCCTCTTGGCCTGGAGGTCCAGAAGGTCCCGCGCTATACGGGCAACCCCCCTCGAAGCGTTCTTCTTGGCCCGCTCCCATCCCTTGCCCTTGAGCCTGTTCAGCTGCGGCGGTCTCCTGTGAAACGATATATATCTTTGCAGCTTGTGCAAGTCCTTATTTTCCATGTAGAGTTTATCGCCGCCGGAGTATTCGAGCACGAAGTGATCTTTCATGCCGCCGTCACGGCGCATGCGCTGCATCCCCAGGTACTTGCCGATACCATAGTCTATATGGACCACGAAATCCCCCGGCTCGATATCCACAAAGGAATCGATGGGCTGTTCCTCCATTTCTATGGGGAGTTTCTTGAGTCCTCTCCGGCGTAATATGCCGACGGGAAGAATGATGATGCCCTTATGGTCTGTGATGCTCCTGAAAGACACCAGGTCGATACTCTTTATCGACCTCACCTTCCCACCGGAAAGGTCTATGCGCACCGGATATTCGAAAGTCACGGGATAGATTATGAGGGCCTCGCCTGTCAGGCTGTAATCGCCTTCAACGGAGATCTTGCGGCACCGGGAATAGTCGTACCTGTCCAAGGAACGTATTATCTCATCCAGATCGACCGTTTCGTTGATATAAAGCTTGAGAGAATCAAACATTTTTACGAACAGCAGGAGCGGCCTTGGGGTGCTTCTACCAGAAGCTTGTAAACTTTTGAGGACCTTGAATGTTATTCGATAGCTATTTTTTCAAGCTCGGACGCATAACAGTAAAAGTTTGAGGGATTGTACAAGCTTCTGTACGAAAACCCCAAGGCCGTTCTTGCGCCTTCTTAGTTACATTTTTTCGGGCAAAGTGATATTTAAAAGGTTCAGGCCGTTTGCCAGGACAATGCGAACACACTCGACAAGGAATAATCTCGCTTTTGACAGCGCGGGGTCGCTGGAAACCACCCTGCACTCGGTATAAAATGAATGGAACAGGCGGGCCAGTTCGTTGAGATAGGCCACCAACCGGTTCGGTTCCAGCACGTCCGCGCTCGCCTTGACCGCAAAAGGGAACTCACCCAATTTCCGCATGAGCTGTTTTTCCTCCCTGGTCGCCAGCAAGTCCAGTCTCCTCCCGCAGAAAAGCAAACGGATCCGGCTTCTGCGGCTGTACTTTTTGATACTGCATATCCTCGCGTGAGCATACTGGATATAAAAGACCGGGTTATCCGCCGATTCCTTTTTCGCCAGATCAATATCAAAATCAAGATGACTGTCCAGGCGCCTGGAAAGGAAAAAGAAACGCGTTACGTCCTTTCCTATCTCATCGATGATCTCCCGGAGGCTTATAAACTCCCCCCTGCGCGTGGACATGGATATGGTCTCGCCTCCCCTCAGGAGGGTTACCAGCTGCACTATAAGTATGTCAAGGGATTTCGCATCATGTCCCAGCGCCCGAACGGCAGCTTTCATCCTCCTGATGTAACCGTGATGGTCCGGCCCCAGCAGGTCTATGAGGTGTGAATGTCCCCTGCGGTATTTATCAAGATGGTAAGCGATATCGGGAGCCAGGTAAGTATAAGACCCGTCACCCTTTACGACCACCCTGTTCTTGTCGTCCCCTAAGCGGGTCGAGGCGAACCATTTAGCCCCCTCTTCCTCGTAAATGTAACCGTCCTTTTGCAGCAGTTCGAGAGCTTTTTCCACCTCCCCGCGTTTTTCCAGATCCGCCTGGGAGGTCCTGACATCAAATGTCACTCCAAAATCCGCAAGATCCTTGTCGATAAGCCCTGTAATATACCTGACGGCATAATCCCGGAAAAATTTTTCGCTTCCCGCGTTTTTCTTAAGCAGGCTTTTGCCTTTTTTAGATCTTATTTCCCTGGCGATATCCACGACATAGTCACCCATATACCCGTCCTCGGGCATACGGTCATTCTCCCCGAAAAAATTACGATAACGGACTTCTACTGATTTCCCCAGAAGACTGATCTGCCGGCCGACGTCGTTAAGATAATATTCATTGGTCACCCGCCAGCCGCTGAAGCGAAGGATGCGCGAAAGGGTATCGCCTATGGCCGCCTGCCTGCCGTGCGCTATGGTCAGGGGGCCGGTCGGATTGGCGCTGACAAATTCCAGGTTAACGTGCCTGCCGTGCCCCTCATCGGACCTGCCGAAATGGCTCTTCCGGGCTTCGATGCTTAAAAGAAGATTGCGATAGTACTCGTCCGAGAGGCGGAAATTTATGAATCCGGCGCTTAACTCTACGCTTCCGATGAACGCGGAAAGGCCTTTCCTTTCCAGCTGACCGCGGAAAATCGCTATAACTCCCTCGCCGAGCGCGTTCGGAGAACAGCGGGCAGCCGATGCCAGGTGCATCGCTATATTGGAGGTCAGATCCCCGTGCTTCGGGTCGCGCGGCACCTGCAGGACTATCTCCGCCCCGTCAGGGAAAGGCGCATCGGGCAGGTTTTCTTGAAAATACTTTCTGCAGGATCTTAACAGGGTCTCTGTTATTTTTTTTGAGATGTCTTTGCCAAGCATTTATCGTCAAATCGTTCTATCGGGGCGTCGGACCATAACCGTTCCAGCCCGTAAAACTCCCTGATCTGGCTGTAAAAAACATGGACCACAACGTCCCCGTAATCCAGCAAGATCCAATAGGAATTATGTTTTCCTTCCACGTGCAAGGGAAAAATATGCTCTTTTGATAATCTTCTCTGTATTGTGTTGGAAATGGCGTTGATCCGGCGAGAGGAGCTTGCGCTGACCAGGACAAACCAGTCACACATCGTCGAAATGCCCCGCATATCCATCAGGACGATGTCTTCCCCTTTTTTCTCCACCGCAAGCTGTGCTATAAACTTTGCCTTATCCAGAGCTGCTGCTTTTTTCACCGATCAGTCAAATTATGCTTTAATATATTGCCTGGGACCAAAAAGACCAGACAATCTCAAAATATACCCTTAAGCAGGGTAAAATGATCCGTTTATTTGCCGAGTATCCTGTACATGCCCGTACCGCAATCCGGACATTTACCTTTCATCGCCTTCCTGCCGTTTTTCATGGTGACTTCCTTGGCGTCCTTCATCTCTTTCTTGGCCTTACATTTTACGCAATAACCCTCTGCCATGAGTAACACCTCCTTGAATTTTTAAAAAAAATAACGTTTGCTTAAGTTTATCACACCGGAACTAAAAGTCAAGGGAATACGAGAACGCCGCGCCTATCCGGTGTATAGCCCCTTATTCCGCATATACCTGACAACTGCAGCCGGGACCAGATAGTCTATGGGCTCGCGCTTGCGTATCCTGTCCCTTACCATGCTGGAGGACACCTCCATGGCGGGGATGACAACGCGCCGAACTTTTCCCTCATAAGCGCTTTTTTCCCCCCAGCCGGGCCGGGTGGCAATAACGAAAGTGGTGAGACGGAGAATGTCATCCACGTCCTTCCACATGGAAAGGCTTTCCGCGGAATCGGCCCCGGTCAGGAAGAAAAGTTCGGCTTTTTCTCCGTACTTCTGCCTGAAATGTTTGACCGTATCGATCGAATATGACGTCCCGCCGGCGTCTATCTCGTAGGTGGATATTTCAAATCTGTCATCACCTTCAAGAGCCGCGCGGATCATGTTCAAGCGGTCCGCGGCTGAGGCCTCCCCTTCCACTTTTTTGAGAGGGGGTATATGAGCGGGGATAAAGATGACCTTGTCGAGGGCAAGACGATGCCAGCACTCCTGTGCCAGGACCAGGTGCCCCACGTGTATCGGGTTGAAAGTCCCCCCTAACAGCCCTATTTTCATGTCCTGATCTGTCCTCTTCCGCGTATAACGTATTTATAGGTACAAAGCTCCTCAAGCCCCATCGGTCCCCGAGCATGAAGCTTGTCCGTCGAAATGCCTATTTCCGCTCCTTTGCCGAATTCGCCGCCGTCGGTAAATCTGGTGGACGCATTAACATAAACGGCCGCGGAATCGACCCTTCCGGTAAATTCTTCACCGGTCCTGCGGTTCCTTGTCACGATCGCATCCGAATGATTTGACCCGAATCTCGCGATATGCTCGATGGCTTCCTCCAGTGACCGGACCACGCGTATGTTCAGGATAAGGTCCAGCCATTCCGTGGCAAAATCCTTTTCCCCCGCTTCAGCAACATCGCTGCCGAGGATCTCTCTCGTCCTCGGACATCCTTTCATTTTCACGCCTGAGCCGCGCAGCTCGGCAGCTATACGCGGAAGGAACTTTTCCGCAACAGCTTCATGCACGAGCATCGTCTCCATGGCATTGCAGACCCCCGGCCTCTGGACTTTTGCGTTGAAACATATATCTTCCGCCATGTTCAGATCGGCTTCGGCATCGACATATACATGACAGATGCCTTTATAGTGTTTTATGACCGGCACTTTGCTCCTGGCGGCAACTTCGCTTATCAACGATTCCCCTCCCCGCGGCATGATGAGATCGATCCCGTCCGACGAGGCGAGCATAGCATCCACGATCTCCCGGGACGTATCTTCTATCAGGATAAACGCTCCCTCGTTCAGGCCTTCCGCTTCGGCGGCTTTTTTCAGGGCGCCGCAGATCGCCTTGTTCGAGTTTATGGCATCCGAGCCGCCCCGAAGAATAACGGCATTCCCCGATTTAAGGCACAGAGAAACGCAATCCGCCGTCACGTTGGGGCGCGCCTCATAGATTATCCCTATGACACCTATCGGCACTCTTACTTTCTCTATCACGAGCCCGTTAGGGCGCTTTTTCTTTTCGAGTACCGTCCCCACGGGATCATCGAGAGCGGCCACTTCACGCATCATGGAGCACATCCCGTCTATCCTCTTATCATCCAGCTTCAAGCGGTCGACGAACGCCTTGCTTTTGCCTTTTCCCCGGGCATTCGCCACATCAACTTCATTTGCTTCCCCGATGCTGTCCCTTGCCTGATCAAGGGCCTTCGCCATTTTCAGCAGAATAGCGTTCTTCTTTTTCGTGGGCATGACGCCCAGGGAAGCCGCCGCTTTCCTCGCCCTGCCGGTAATGTTCTTCATAACGTTTATTAAGTCCATTACTTGCCCTCTCCGGTGATCACGAGGTTGTCCCTGTGGATCACTTCATCATAATCCTTGTGCCCCAGAACCCCTTCGATCTCGCCGGTTTTTCGACCCTTTATTTTCTCTATTTCCCCGGAGGAATAGTTCGTCAGCCCCCTCGCTATTACCCTGCCGTTATGAGAGAGAACGTCCACCACGTCCCCCTCGTTAAATCTTCCCCGCACTTTCGTCACTCCGCCCGGCAGGAGACTCTTCTTTCCCTTCACCAGCGCAGTTTCAGCGCCCTCGTCGACCTTAACGGCCCCTTTTGATCTGATGCTGAACGCGATCCAGCGCTTGCGGGCTTTCATGGTCTTAGCGGAAGCTTCAAACCTTGTCCCGATCTGGCTGCCGTCGATTATGTCCGCTATCGCGTTCTTGCGCCTGCCGTGCGCTATGACGCATTCTATCCCGGCCTTTGAAGCGTTCTTTGCGGCTTCAAGCTTTGTCGTCATGCCGCCTGTCGACTCATCGGACCCTTTGCCCCTGCATAGATCCTTCAGCCCTTCCATGGCTTCTGTGATACCTTTTACGCGCCTGATCAATTTTGAATCTTTGTCATAAAGCCCTTCCACATCAGTAAGTATGATCAGCATGTCCGAATCGGCAAGATCCGAAACAAGACCGGAAAGCCGGTCGTTATCGCCGCATTTTATCTCCTCGGTGGAAACGGAATCGTTCTCATTGACGACAGGCACGGCCTTATACTTCAAAAGCGTGTTCAACGTGTATCTGATATTCAGAAAACGCCTGCGGTCGTTGAAGTCTTCCTGCGTAAGCAGTATCTGGCCTGCCATGTATCCCCTCTTGTTGAAATATTCATTGTAGATATCCATCAGGTGATTCTGGCCCACGCTTGCGATCGCCTGCAGCTCAGAAAGGGACCTGCCTTTTTTCTGGAGATCCAAAAGCCCCAGACCCGCTCCTATCGCACCGGAGGAAACGACAATAACTTCTATTTTCCGGTCCATGAGGTCCGATATCTGGTCCGCAAGGCCTTTAATGACCTTCCGGTCTATTCTGTTCCGCTTATCCGTAAGGACCTTAGTCCCGATCTTGATCGTTATTCTCTTCAGCTTTTTTCCTGACATCTTCAATCTTCCCGTAAATCGTACCGACCAGTTTTACCAGCCCTTCGCCGCTGAGAGCGGAAATAGGCCAGACCTTTTCTTTCACGGTCCCGGTAAATTTTTTCAGGCTTTCGGCCGCCCCGGGCGAGTCCATCTTGTTCGCGGCTATAATGCGCGGCTTATCGTACACCTCTTCGCCGTACAGTTCGAGTTCCTTCTCCAGTTTAAAATAATTTTCCGCGGGGTCCGAGCCGTCCAGCGGGACCATGTCCACAATATGCACAAGGACGATAGTCCTTTCAATGTGGCGCAGAAACCTGTCCCCGAGCCCGCGCCCCGCATGCGCCCCTTCTATGAGCCCGGGCATGTCCGCCACCACGAAAGTCCCATCATCAACGGTGACCACTCCCAATTTCGGGCTTTTAGTGGTGAAGGGATACGGCGCTATTTTCGTATGGGCTTTTGATATGCGCGAAACCAATGTGGACTTTCCGGCGTTCGGAAAGCCGATGATCCCCGCATCGGCCACAAGTTTCAGCTCAAGAAGCAATGTCCTTGACTCACCCGTTTCGCCGGACGTGGCTGTCCGCACCTTGGCGCTGCCCTTACCGCCGGAGCCGCCTTTTGCCACTATGACCTGTTCGCCTTCGGCTGCGAGGTCCCTGATAACAAGATCGTTCCCGGCGTCCTTAAGAATGGTGCCGACCGGGACTTTCACCAGACAGTCTTTTCCTCTCCTGCCGAACTTTTTATTGGACCCTCCGTGCTCGCCCCTGGAGGCGCGATAATGCTGATTATATTTAAAGTCCAGAAGGGTGTAAAGGTTCGGGTCGCTTTCGACGATCACATCGCCGCCTGCGCCGCCGTCTCCGCCGTCGGGAATGCCTCTGCGGTGAAAAAGATCCTTGTACAAGCTCTGGCAGCCGTTTCCCCCGTTACCGCCCGACACGTAGATTTTTGCATGATCGATCAGCATCTCATCCGGGAATAACGCTTACAACCCGCTTGCCGGAAAAAGTGACGATACCCTCGCGCTTGGCGAAAAGCGTATCATCCCTTCCCCTCCCGACGTTCATGCCGGGTTTGTACTGGGTCCCCCTCTGCCTGATAAGTATACTTCCGGCGCTTACGGCCTGGCCGTCGGATGTTTTGATGCCCAGTCTTTGTGAATTGGAATCGCGTCCGTTACGCGAAGAACCCTGTCCTTTTTTGTGCGCCATGATCTTCTCCCTTATGCATTATGCCGCCCGCCATCCTCACCTGCTTCATATTAAGCGAAATGTATATCCTTCACCCGAAGTTCGGTGACATCCTGACGGTGCCCTTTTTTCGATTGAGAGCTCTTCCGCTCCCTGTATTTAAAAACCGTTCTCTTTTTTAAGCGCTTATCGCCGAGGATCTCACATTCGACATAAGCGTTCTTCACGTAGGGGCTGCCCACAAAATGTGAAGACCCCTTTTTACCGAACAGTACCCTGTCGACTTTCAGTTTCTTTGATTTCTGGTCCTTTATGCGGTTCACCGTTATCTTATCATCCTTTTCCACCAGGACCTGCGTGCCCTTAAGTTCGATCACTGCGTACATCGTCATTCTCCTATGGTTTCATAACTCATTGTATAATAAAAGCTTACATCAAAGAGTGAACAAGCACTCCTGCAAATGTTTTATAATATTATCAAATAGGGCCGGCCTTGTCAAGATTTAATCAAATCGCAATTACCGGTTCCAGCTGATCACCCTGAACCCGCTCGATTCTTCGGTCATATCGGGAGGAAGTATATAAACATAGGAATAATCTATGTCTGTCCTGAAATTCCACATGGTTATATTCCTTTTTGCCAGCATGATGCCGTTGATCACGACCTCGGCTCCCCAGTGTTCATGCGTGTAGATATCCTGTTCGGCATACACGAGGGCCTCCTCCGTCTCCAAACGGCCGCTGATCTGAATATCCCCCTCTTTAGCTATTATAACGTTCCTGTCGCCTGTTTTGGCCTGGTCAAGGGTCCCCGATATGGTTATAGTATCAGCTATCATCCCGCCGTTGAGCGTGCATGTGCCCTGTACGGTCACGTCACCATCGACATATACTATCCCATTATCCGGTGATAGCGTTTGATTGTTGAAATTCTGGCTTGAACTGTAATAAAGGCCGTCATCCTGAGCGGCTTCTTTGTACTTTGCATAATCAAAATCCGGAAAAGTGATCCTAATGGTGCCTTCATATATCGTGGCTCCGTCGTTATTCACACTGTTGATCCAAAGATCCGTGTCTTTATTGTCAGAGTTATAGTGTTGATTGCCTTCTACGACAACACCGGTAGCGGAAACATCTCCCGTGATCGTCAGTTGCGCGTGCGGCTGCACTATAAGATAAACGTCGTGATTTGCATGTATATCTCCCGTTATCTCGGCGTCATCTATGTTCGTATGCACTTTTATCGTTATATCATTGCCGGCTCCGGAGAAATAATTCAGCGCGGTAGGCGTATTGTCTTCTACCTCGGCTGAAACCGTTTCAGAAACCCCCAGGACAGTCCCCACGGATTGCACAAGATGCCTGCCGCCGGTCTCAGAAAACGTCACGCTGTAAGACCCCGTATCAAGACTGTCGTTAAAATCAGCGCGCGAGTCGAACCCATCCTGTTTTATTTTGGCAAACGCGTGATGCAGCCCGGCTTCAGCCATAAAACGCGCCTGCTCCCTGACCTTGGCCCTCTGAATAAGCCTTATATCACGATGGATCATGGTAGACAGGAATACAATGCTCAGGACCATAAGGCCGGTAAAGACCATTACTATGATCATCACCATACCCTTTCGGCCGTTCCTGTCATTACCCACTTTATGCCCGACGTTTGTCTCTTTCATCCCTGATCAGCCTTTTTAAAAAATTCCTGCCGTGATCTGAAATAAAAAACTCACTTACCCGTATTTCTCGGTTCTATCTCTATGAAATTTTCTTCTACTACTGTTTTGTCCTGCACGACATCCGAGACCTTGATGTACATGCTGAGGATCTTCAGCAGGTACAGCCCGTCGACCGTTACCTCCGCCTGGCCGTAACTGCTTTTTCTCGCTATGTAACCGGTAATGGCGCAAAGACGCTCTTCCCCGGGCCAGTCTATCTCGACATCGTCTATCCACGTGGAATAAATATCGGTCGTATACAGTTCGCCGCTGCCATCCTCCGGAAATTCATAAACGGACAGCGCCACCTGATCTTCAACGTAGTCCGCATACCCGAGCGTTGATGAAGAAGTTTCCCAATAAAGATCGGTTGATAATTCCGCTAAAAACTGCACGTATCGGCCGCTCCCGATGGACAGTGAATGCGGGTTCACGTTCGATCCGCTTATCGAATCCCAGTCTGTCGCCCCTTCCATGTCCTCGTCATCCGAAGACCGCGCTTTAAGCAGGATATCCGTCCCTTCGGGGCGGCTTTCCGACCACTTTATCTCGTTATAGGAAGGATTGGCTAACGTTGTATCAAATATTCCGGACTCCACGGTCCCGGTCTTTCTCCATGTGTCTATATTTGCCGTTATGTAAACATCTGCATCCGCGGACAAGATCGAACTGCTGCAATCCTTGAACGCGACATTGCTGCCGTCACTGGTAAAATCGATAGCGGATCCGCCGCTTGAAGCGGACACCTGAAAGGTGTCGGCTGTTACATTGACAGCATAGTAAGACCCGCCGTCCTCCACTGCCGACTGACAATCGGGCGTCCCCGCCAGGTTGGCCAACTGGTTGGTAAGGCCTCCGGGTATCGTGCCGCCTCCGATAGCCACCCTGTCGTTATCGGATAAGCCGTGTGCTGTGGCCGTAAAAGTATCCGTAGTATAATCCGCCGTGCAAGACGTAGAATCTATATAATAAGTCCGGTCCGTACCGGCCGAACCGTCCCAGTATTTACAGTCCACGGATGCCGGATCTGATATATGCAGAGAGATCAGATAATCGCTATCCGCCTTTAATGGAAAGGCCGTCCATACGCTCCACTCTTCGGAATCTGCCGATATTGTAACGCCCTCATTTATATCGCCCCCCGCGTCCTCAAAGAAAAGCTGTTGATGCCGATGGTACTCTTCGATCTCCTTCCCGGAAGGATCCTGGTTGGCAAGTCCGACGCCGCCGCTCGTCCCGCTCCTTTTTGTTATGTAAGCTTTATCTATAACAAGCGGATTGTTCGAGGAGGACCTGAAAGATACCCTGATCATATCGCCTTCCACGCTGATATTGTCCTGGATCACCACGGTGCGAATGGTCAAAGGCGAAGTCGCTCCCCCGGGGAAACCGCCGTTCCGGCCTTCCGTTTGCGTATCTCCCGTCTCGACATGGGCGAACCATGTGATCTCAACGGGATCGGTGCTTCCTTCCTCCGGAGTATCCAGCTTTATGTGCACCTCTTCATCGAACATGGCAGTGTTATCTAAAGCAGCATCTTCGAACGAGGATTCCCTCCATAGATCATAATAATCGCTGATCTCGATATAACTGCCGACACCGGCCGCGTCAAATTCCAGGTAATTATCATTTCCCCACATGGAGTCATGCACGCGGCCCGCCGTTCCGCCGCTCACCGTAAGAGAGCCGGCCGGCGCGAACGACGAATTATAATATTCCACTTCACGGGGGCTTACCGATGGCTCTATAAATATACTATCAAGCCCTATATCATAACCGGAGGATAAATCGTTTTTCCCGTCGATCTCAAACCGTATCGTGTGGTCGCCGCTGCTTAAGTTGGCCCACCCGAACACCATTTTACCGACTCTCACGGGAGTGCTGGATTCGTCATAAAAATCGACTATCGGAGATAACGGGGATATCTCGAAGGTATCGACATTTTTCAAGAATTCCTCCCCCTCCTCGCCGGTAACAACGTCTTCCAATTGAGCATACCTTTCGTCTTCGTCCTTTGTGTTATCGCGCGGATCAAAGACCTTTCGCCTCAACGTCTTGCTGCCGTCTCCCGCGGTATGAAGGTAATAAATAACCGTTTTATCCCAGTCTATTTTTTCATCGGCATCCAGCGTGAAAAATCCGTTAGAATCGGTTTCCGCCACCGGCATGCTCACGGCAGTGTAAGTTTGTTCTGTGTTGGGATAAAAAGACATGTAAGTCAGGCTTGACAGCCGCAGGTCGTTCTTGATAACCTCCAGGGCATTCATAAGATCGATCCTCAGCTCTGTATATTGCCTTTCCACGGTCCATGTTCTGTACGTAAATATCCACGCGGACAAAATACCCCCTATCACGATCACGGAAATTATGCCGACGAACATGACCTCAGTGAAGGTAAACCCTTTTTTATTGCGCAAGATCTTTTTCATGTCCCGCTCTAACCCCGCCTTTACCTGTTCTTTGACATGACCGTTGCATCAATAGATCACGGTCTTGATCAATACTCCGCGAATAGCGTCTCCATGACGACCGGCTGGCCCGATGTTTCCGTGCTCGAAATGCTGCCGTCGATATTTACCTTTATCTTCTTCACGCTGACTTTTATTTTCGTAAGATAGGGGTTATCGTCGAATTCAGTGTCGATCTCCGTGGTGCGGACATAATTACCACCGGGATTGACAGTGCCGTCGGCATCTATTCGAACATCCGTTTCAGCCGCTGCGGAAAGCTGGTCGAAACTGAATCTTTTAAGCAGATCTATGCGTCTTTGGCCCAGAGATGAAGCTGTATAGATCATATCCATCCTCCGCGAAAAAACGGAACCCTGGATCACGATAGCGATCAGAGAAACCAGAACTATTATGACCAGAACAATGGATACGATCACTTCCACAAGCGTTATTCCCTTACAGTTCTTTAATAACCTGTTCATGGCGTTCTCCGCATCAATGCTCCTCGATGGTGACATCTTCGATATGCAGCGACCTGTCCTCTTTGAGCTCTATCTTGCACCTGTGCCTGCGCTGGATATCGCTCAGCATCCTGGCCTGGTCCGACACCAGGGCCGCGTTGATGTCCGGATGCAGCGTGACGCTGATATGCTTGCGGCTCTTGACGCTCTTGCCGAGCAGGTTATCCATCCTGCGCACGGCCTCGATCGCTATGGTCTCCACGCTCTTTATCATGCCCTTGCCGCCGCAGTAAGGACATTCCACATGGGCGGAGCTTTCCAGGCTCTTGCGCATCCGCTGCCGCGTCATCTCCACCACGCCGAACTGGGACATCCCGCGCAGGCTGATACGCGCCTTGTCGTCACGCAATTTCTGCTGCAGAAAATGAAAAAGTTTATCGCGGTGATCCTTGCGTTCCATGTCTATGAAATCTACTATAATTATGCCGCCGATGTCCCTCAATATGAACTGTTTGGGTATTTCTTCCGCGGCTTCCATGTTCGTTTTGAAAGCGGTCTCTTCCAGGCTCCTCTTGCCCACAAAGCTGCCGGTGTTCACGTCTATTACGACCACCCCTTCTGTCTGTTCTATGACAAGATAGCCGCCGCTCTTGAGGCCGACCTTCCTTTCAAATATCTCATCGATCTTCTTGTCCAGATTATATTTTTCGAACAGGGGCGTCCGGCCGGTGTACAACTTAACCTTTTTCCTCAGCGAGGGCATGAACGCTTTCAGGAATTTCATGATCCGGGCATATTCATCTTTCGAATCGACGACAAGCCGGGTAACGTCCTCGGTAAAGATGTCCCTGATCATGCGCAGCACGATCCCGTATTCTTCGTATACCGTCACGGGAGCGGTCTGTCTTTCGGCCCTCGATTTTATCCGTTCCCACAGGTTCAGCAGATACCTGAGCTCACCCCGAAGTTCTTCTTCCGTCCTCTTTTCCGCCACGGTTCTCACGATACAACCGACCTTATCGATAAAGTTCATCTTGTTCAATATGTCGCGTATCCTTTTCCTCTCCGCTTTGTCCGTTATGCGGCGGGATATCCCTATGCTCTTGTCATGCGGGGTAAGGACCAGGTACCTTCCGGGAAGACTTATGTAAGTGGTGAGCCTGGACCCCTTGGTCCCCATCGCTTCTTTCACGACCTGGACCATGATCTCCTCGCCCATCTTCAGGATGTCCTTTATCCTGGGCTGGGCTTCCTTTTTACCTGTCTTGAAAGCGGCTTCATCCTCATCGGGCAGCATCTCCCTGAGCACGGAACTCTTGTCCACAACGTCGCTAACGTGAAGAAAGCCGTTCTTGTCCAGCCCGATATCGACAAAAGCGGCTTCGATCCCGGGAAGGATGGAAGTCACGCGCCCTTTATAAATACTCCCGGCATAATGCTCAAGGCTTTTTCTTTCCATGAAAAAATCCGTCAGAATGCCGTTATCCAGGATGGCGACGCGTTTCTCGATAGGGCTTATATTGACCAGTATCTCCCTGCCGGCACCTGTCTGCTTTTCTTCTCTTGCGCGTTTTCTTGTCATTTATGTTCGTCCTTTCTATGCGCGGCTCTAAGTAGGAGCTCCTTTAAAGGTGCCCTCACAAGCCACAGACTGCTTAAATGAAGGTTGCGGGAGAGAATACAGAGGGGGATAAAAAATATCTGACCGGCGAAATTATTAAAAACTCTGTGATCCCCCTTGTTTCTTCGGCTTCTCTCCTTTGCCTTCTTTACTTCTCTGTTTCTTTTTTACTCTTCTTCCTGAAATCCAGGAACGGCTTGTACGTCTTCTTCTCTTCCACCGCACCGACGGACATCACCGGAACATCTACCTGCTCCTCGGAAACCTTTAACCTTCCCGTCTTGATAACAGGAGTCGTCCTTTCCTCTTCTTTTTCGCTGCTTTCGGACTCTTGCTCTTTTTCCCGCACAAAATACTGATCATATTGCTTGATCGTTCCTGATTTTCTGATGGAATCCATACCGTCCTTGACAAGATAGACCGTGACAAAAAATACGATCTCGGTCCTCCTGACATCCTCCGCTTCATACCTGAAGGCGTTCCCCAGAACGGGTATCCCGCCGAAAAGGTCGCCGAGTATGGGGAACTTGTTGTCCGTTTTCGTTACATTCTTTCTGATAAGACCCCCGAGAAAGATCGTCTCCCCGTCCTTGACCCTTATGATCGTATTCGCCTCTCTTGAGCTGAATGTCAGAGAATACGTGGTTATGCCTCCGACGCCGCCGATGGGAAGCACTGTAAAACCTTGATCGGTAGAGACTTCGGGAAGAAGATTCACGGAAATATCACCTTCCTTGTTGACATGGGGTATCACTACCAGCTTCACGCCGACCTCTCTTGCCTCCGCTTCATCCTCGAACTCCACGGTGACGGTCCTCGCCGCTTCCGTGCTCTCTATCGACTTCTGAAGCATTATCTTATCTATCACCTTTATGGTGGCTTTCTGGTTGTTCAAAGTGGTGATACGCGGGCTTGAAAGTATTTCGGTATCGCCTCTTTGTTCCAGCAGACTTAATGTCGCCGTAAAAGTGCTGAAGTCAAGCGTGCCGTAAGCAAAGAGGGAACCCACCGTTGGGGTGGTAGATAGGGGCAGAGTCACAAGTGTTGTAATATCAATAGGAGGAAAACCCGCGTTCGATTCGCCAAGAGTGCCCGTAGGATAAAACTTGCTCTGCGTGCCGGGCAGCCACTGAAGCAGCCCGGTATTTGTAAAAGGGAACGTTGTCGGTCTTCTTGCCCCGGCCGCCGAGATGACCGCGTTCCAGTCTATACCGAAACGTTCGTCTTCCGTAAGCGTGATCTCAACGACCTTCGCGTCAAGTATGACCTGGGGGGTCCTTTTATCGATCTTGGCGACCATGTTCTTGATATCTACTATCCGGGCGGGGATCGCCGTCACCACTATGGCGTTGACGCTCGAAATAAATGTTGCCTTTTCGCCCCTTCCCGTGTTGAGGATCGAAGTGATCGCATCCATCAGCTGCTGGATGCTCTCTTCCTTCTCCTCCACCAGTATCTCTTCCCCCTCTTCTTCTTTTTTCAGTTCTATCTCGCGTATGAGGTTATTCAGGGATATGACCTCGGTCACGGGCTCTTCGGCCTGGAGCTGGTCCCTGGGCATCACCCTTATGATGCCCTGCTCTTCATCGCGTGAATACACGAAACCGTAGTTCCTTGTCACGATATCAAGGGCGACTTCCCAGGGCTTGTTCCGGAGCCGCATGGTGACATTGCCTTCCACGCCGGGGGAGGGAACGATATCCACGCCGCTCACCTCGGACAGGTAGTGCAGGATCGTTTTGATGTCAACGTCCCTGAAATTCACCGTCACGTTGCCCGGATCCGGCAAAGGCCGCTCTATCTCCTCTTCGAAAATGGCCGTCCCGGTAGTGCCGGCAGGCGAAGCAGGCATCTGAGCGCGGGCGTCGACACACATCAGTGAACTTGCGAAAACGATCATGGTAAGCACGGCAAAGATCCTTACCGTCCGGCCTGACTTTTTTATATTCATCGGTCCTCCTTTATTCTCCTGAAATCCCGTATTCCTTTTCGTAAAGTTTTTTCTCGAATCGCTCGTCGCCTATCTTTATCTTCACGACATTATCACCGATGGATTCGACGGTCAATCTCCCCACCTCGTCACCTTCCCGCAGGACTTCGCCGTTGATGATAACACTGCGCGCGCCGTCAGGCTCGACCGTAACGCCCTGGAACACAACATCGTCTATCGTAAGTATCCCCCATACGCCCTCTCCCGATCTTTCGCTTGAAACGCCGACGAGCGGCACGAAAGGATCCCTGCGGCCGGCAGAACTGTACGCGTAAGAAACGCCCGTGGTGCAAAGGCAGCTCATGCACGCCAGGACCGCGGCCGCCATGGCACATAAAAACACCGAACCCGCACTATTTCTTTTCATCCTCGACCGCCACATAGGTCTTCAAGACCATGTTTATATCGTGCTTCCTTGGAAAGTTTCTGTCATACTGTATCCGCAGATCCTCGATCGTGATAAACCGTTCCTGTTTTTCAAGATTGCTTATAAAAGACCCGAGTTGGTGATATCCGCTTTTTGCGGTTATTACCACGGGCATCTCACGATAAAAGCCGCCGCCTTTTTCTCCCGCCTCGGCGATCTTAAGCTTAGAAGGGGTTATGCTTAATATCCTTACATCGGATGTTCTGGCTATCGACGAGAGTTTTTCAAGGAATTCGGGCACTTCTTTCTGGTCGGGAAGTCCTTTGGAATATCCTTCCAGCTCCTTCCTTCCCGCTTTTAGCTGTTCCATCATCTTGTCAAGCTGTTTGATGCGCCCATTTACTTTATCGATCGCGTCATTAAGGTCACTGACTTCTCTGGAAGCATTGGACAGCGCATAAAGCCCGGGGATAATGGCGAAGGTCGTATACAAAAGCGCAAAGATCACTATGCCGCCCAAAATGGCATACATCCTGGACTGTTCGTCTTTCAAAAATTCTTTTATCCTGTCCGGGGTCTGGGATTCCAGAAACTCTTTTATCTTGTCCGGCGTTATCGTCCTTGGGTCTATCATCTTCATCTTCTTCTCCGCGGCGCCCTTTGGGCAGCTTTGGGTTTTTCGCTTTTAGCTTGAACGGCCTCTGACTTTTTGAACCGGCAGTTCAACCTGAACATCATAGCCTCTTCACCGGCGATCTGGAGATTCCTCATATCTTCCAGCTCTATATCTTCAAAGTAGACCGAAAATCCTTTATTCCTTTTCAGGCTGGTGATAAATTTCGCCACAAGAGATGTTGTTTCCTCGCTTTTTCCAAGAGCATAACCGGTAATATCCAGCCTGACGGGAGAGCTGCTGATCTTCTGGCCCTTGCCTCCCTTTTCGCGGAATTTCACCTCAAAATCAGAGAGCCAGATATTCGGGATCACTGCTTGATTCAGCCCCGTTAAGAGCTGTGACCAATCCAGGCCCGGTTTGGCTATTCTTTTTATAGCCCGGATCCTTTCCTGAAATTCATCGATCCCTTTGGTGATTTTTTCTGTCTTCTCCCTTTGCGGCTGCATCTGGTCCCACTTTTCCCTGAGCGATATCGAAAGATCACGTTTATTTTTTACAAGCAGTATCACCCACAGGTGAATAACGATCAGGGCTCCTGCCACGCACACCGCTATAGGCAGCACCGGTATCTTGAGCGCCGGCTCCGCGCGTTTTTTCTTTTTTCTGAGTTCTGCGGGTAACAAGTTAAGTTCTATCATGATCTCACAAAACCTTTGCTGCTTGCTTCATGCGGCTTAACTCCTGAGCGCAAGCCCTATGCTGACGGCAAGCTGGGATGCGACCGAGTCTATATCCTGCTTTGAAAGATTTTCGGAAATATTTATGCCGTCAGCCGGGTTCCATTTCTGCACCTGGGTCCCCAGTTTCTCGCTAAGATAGTCGACCACGCCTTTTTGATAGCTCATACCGCCGGAACAGTAAATGGCGCTGACCCCCTCATTATACCTGTTCTCAAAATAGCCGAAGGAAAGCTGCATTTCCTTGATCAGGTCATCAAGGACCTGGGCAGTGGCCTGGGCAATGACCTCCTTATCCGCTTTTCCGATCCCCAATTTGTGCTCTTCGGCCTTTTCCGGAGAAACGGACAGACTGTCACGGATCGCTTCCGTGACGTCTTTGCCCCCTATCTGTATCTGTCTCATGAAACACGGAAGCTTGCCGATCGTGATCAGCACATCGGTCTGTGAATGCCCGAGATCCAGGAACGCGTTACCTTTATCCTCCAGCGACGGCTTGGACTCGATAAAGGCATTGAACATCGCAAAGGGATCGGAATCTATGATATTGACCGTTATCCCCAGTCTTTCGATCGTCCCTACCAGGGCCTCGATGGGCTTAAGTTTAGCCGCGGCCAAAAGCACCCTCATCTGGCCGGCTTCAGGAGCATCCCCGAGGATAAGAAAGTCCAGGACCACTTCGTTGATGTTAAAAGGTATATGCTTTTCAGCCTCAAATTTAAGGGCGTTCTTAAGCTGTTCTTTGCTCATTTTGGGAAGGGTTATAAACCGGACGATCACATCGGGCCCGGATATTGACAGATTCACTCTTTCCGGATAAAGGTCGACCTCATCGAGAGTTTCTTTTATAAGCTGTTCCAGGTTTGTGTCTTTCGCTCCAGGGGGGATCTTCTTGATGTTATACGCGGTAAGCGTATTCTTCTCGGGATCTTTTTCGATGGAAACGGCTTTTATGGAATAAGTTCCGATATCAAGCCCGACCGATTTCTCTTTTACCTTACCTAGTTTTATCATTGTGAGAAATAAATGCTTTAAACATGAAAATTCGCTGCGTCTTATATATATTTTACGCGCTAAGCATATATATTAATCAAAGGTTATCATACCATTGTGCCGTTGTCAAGCAAGGGCGGGTTTTAAAAGGCAGGATTAGAAAGGTTGGCTAAGAAAACAGCTTAAATTCCGCCTTCTGACCTCATCTTCCGCAACAGTTCCAAAGCGGGCTCGAACTCCGGATCGACCATAACGGCTTTCCTGAGCCACTTCTCCGCTTCCTGCTTCTGGCCGTCTATCAGAAAAACATATCCGAGGTTGTAAAAAGCCAGGGGTTTTTCCGGATAAAGCCGTGTAGCTTCCAGATAGTATACCGCGCCTTCCCTGAGTCCGCCCGATCGCGTATATGCTGTCCCGAGATTGACCAGGGAATCGTAATCGTAGGGATCGATCTTTTTTGCCCTCTTTGTCGCCTCGAGGGCTTTTGTATTTTTCCCTGCCCTTGAATAGGCCGTTCCGAGAATAAGAAAAGCTTCGGAATGCTTTGGGCTGATCCTGACCACGCGCTCCAGATACTCTATTCCCCTGTGGTCTTCCCCTCTTGCAAAAGCCACCAGCGCCAATCCCGTATAACCGTTAAAATGCGTTCTGTCAATATCGAGGACCTTTCTGAAAGCCCGCTCCGCTTCATCGATATTACCGGCCGCAAGCTCCCACCGGCCTTTTAAATACCATGCCTCCGGATCCGTGGGATCGGCCTTCACGTATGCGTCCATATTATCCAGAGACTGCGCAATGCTGCCGGCCTCCCTGGCTGAAAGCATCTTGTAATACCTGGCGGCGTCATCCTGCTCTGAGAACTTCAGCACCCGGTCGCTCAGGGACATATCGCTGCGCCAGTATTTATTCTGCACTACCGTAGCGGTTGAATAAAAGATCACCGCACAAAACATAAGCCCCGCAAGCGCGTATCTTGCAAGCGCCCCTTTTCGGCTGTAAATGCCGACAAAAGCCACGGACATAAAAAGAAACGCGCCGTAACCCGGCAGGTATACCCAGTGTTCCGCGAACACCTCAAAATATCCCGTCACAAAAACAAACGGTATAAGCGCCACTAAAAAGAACCACAATGAGAACAGCAATACTTTCAGATTTCTCCTGAGATGGAAAATAAGAAAAACGGCGCAAACGGCGGCGGCGGCCGAGATAAAAACTTCCGTTCCCGCAAGGTGAGTGCTCCTTCTCATGTGCAACCCCACCGGAAAAATAAGCAGCGAAAAAAAGGCTCCGGCCATATCGAGATACTTGACAAACATCGCCGGGAGCTCCCGGAAAGCAATGATCCGGGAATATCTCTCTGCGAACAAAAAATAGTGCAGAGCCGCATATCCTCCCGCGAGAAGAAAGCCCGGGACATGACAGGCAAGATCGGCCATGGACCTTCTCCTTAAGACCACTACCATCATAAAAAGAAGCAGCAGCGGAAAAACGATCGCCGCTTCCTTGGAAAGAAGCGAAAACCCTAAAAAAATGACGCTTGCCGCCAATAGTGGGTACTTCTTTTTCTCGGCAAACAGCACATGAAAGAACATGTATAAAAAACCGAAGAAAAAGAACAAAAGATCCGTCCTGCCGGAAATATACGAGACCGCTCCCGCATGTGCGGGGTGGATCGCGAACAAAAGCGACGCAAGTAAGCCGGCAGCGGTTCCCCCGGTAAGTTTACGCGTCAGGAAAAAGACCAGGACACTGTTCAGGAAATGCAAAAAGACGTTCGAAAAGTGGAAGGCAAAAGGGTTCATTCCCCGCAGGTGATAATCCACGGCATAACTCAGTATCTGCACGGGCCTGTAATACATGGAATAAGTAAAAGAGGTGTTCAGCACATCCTGCTTGAACATTTGAAAAGACCACAGGGGAGCCCGGACAAGGGGGCTGCGGACGATCAGAAACTCATCATCCCATATGAATCCCGCATCAAGGATATTGCCGTAACATGCCGCCACAGCGGCAAAAAGAAGCAGGATTATCAAGATCGCTTCTTTCCGCTTCCGTCCTTCGGATCTTTCCGGATCTATCCCGGGAATTCGCGCGGCGCCTGCCGCCGGCACACGTGCATGCATGGCTAATAAGATAACATGCGGGGCTTTCAAATACAAGCCTTATCATGAAATCAAATTGCAAACCGGGGCATAAGTGCGCTCCGGCATGGATAATAATATAAAAAAAAGGGGGGCTGCCATAGATCGTTGCCCCCCTTTTTTTTCGTTCACGCCTGTTGAATGCTACCCCTCTTACGGTGTCAGAGTATGACCCGAAACGGTACATGTGGGAGTCGCATTTACCTGAATACCAGCGACGACATCATACGTGCCCCCTGCGGGACAGCTCGGCGTCGACTTGATATAATCAGACACAAGGTCCGCCATCGTGACTGTATCGGTTGAAGATTTGTTCTCGTCCAGAGCCCAGAGTGTCATGGCTCCGTCGATCTGCTTCAGGTTCGCGATACAGGCATTCGTCTGCGCATTTTCTCGGGCTTTCATGAAGTTAGGTATTGCTATTGCGGCTAACAGACCTATAATTGCGACTACGATCATGATTTCAACAAGAGTGAAACCGCCTTTACCCATAAATTTTCGCATCTTCATCTTTCTCACCTCCTTTCAAAGAACAGATTTGAGAGACTGGACCTTACCCGCCCCTCAGTTTAAGTATACCCAAGCATCTTTCGAAATGCAAATATAGGGCGGATAACAATATCTGCCTTTTGTTTTACTACTCAGGTGATCAACAATCAGGCTGTTTGCCATGCTCCGCACGGGAAGGATCCGCACCGGGCGGAGGGGTTTTCTCTAGAAATTGATAATAGTCGATATCTTGAATATCGGCAGGAACATACAGATAACGATACCCCCTATTACTACGCCGAGAAAGGCTATGATAAGGGGCTCCATCAGGCTGGTCAGACCATCAACAGCGGCATCGACCTGACTGTCAAAAAAATCCGCGATCTTCGTCAGCATCTTTTCCAGCTTACCGCTTTTTTCTCCTACGGCGACCATATGGGTAACGAGCGGGGGAAATAACCCGCTCTTTTCCAGGGGGCCGGCTATGCTTTCCCCTTCCCGCACGCTGTCTTTTACATCGTTGACGGATTTCTCTATAATTACATTGCCGGAAGTCTTGGCGACGATCTCAAGCGCGGAAAGTATGGGAACCCCGCTTTTCACCAGAGTGCTCAAGGTGCGGGTAAACTTGCTTACGGCGACTTTTTTGGATAACGGGCCGAGGATCGGAAGCCTCAGCTTGATACTGTCTATGTTCATCCTTCCCTTATTCGTGCTGGCATACCATCTCACGGCGAGCGTTGCGGTAATAAGGATCAGGCAGAACAGCCAAAAATACTTTCGCGCCCAGTCGCTCAGATTTATCAGAAATTGAGTGGGTCCCGGCAGGGCGGCTCCGAACCCGGAAAAAATATCCTTGAATACGGGGATCACCTTTAATATCATCACAAGCGTTATGATGACGGCCATGGAAGTGACAACGGTCGGATAGATCATCGCTGATCTTATCTTCTTATTCAGGGCGCTGGTCTTCTCCAGGTATATAGCCAGCCTCTCCAGGACATTATCCAGCATACCGCTGGACTCTCCGGCTTTGATCATGTTCACGAAATAAGGGGAAAAAACCGAAGGATGCTTGCCCATCGCCTCGGAAAGACTTGCCCCCGTGTTAACAGAATCGCGGACATCCTGCAGCGTTTTCTTTAGCAAGGCGTTATCCACCTGCTCGACCAGCGTATCAAGCGAAGTGACAACGGTAATGCCGGCTTCCGTCATGGTCGCCATCTGCCGGGTGAATATCATGATCTCATCGTTCGGCACTTTTTTTCTGCCGAACAGCTTTGCCAAGAAAGATAACGAAAGCACATCCCGGGTCTCTTCAAGCTTGAGTATAAGCAAGCCCTTATCGCGCAGAATGCCGAGGGCATGCTGTTTGCTGGAGACTTCCATGTCCCCCTTTATGGTGTGCCCTGCCTTATCTTTTGCTATGTACGTGAACTTGGACATTCTTCCTTTCTACGTGACCCTTAGCACTTCCTCGAGAGTGGTCCACCCTTTTATGAATTTCGACATCGCGTTATCGCGCAGGGTTTTCATGCCTTTCGAGGCCAGGTATTCCTTGATCTCCTTCTCGGGCCTTTCCCTGTTTATCATATCTCTTATCCGGTCATCTACGAGCAAAGTCTCCAGGGTCCCCATCCGGCCGCGGTACCCTGTCCCGTCGCAGCTCGGACAGCCCCTGCCCTTATAGAACTTGTCCACGCTGCGGGCTTCCGGATATTTCTCCCTTATTTCCTTCAATACTTCCTTCGGGATCTCTTCCTCGACCTTGCAATCCGGACAGATCCTCCTAAGAAGCCTCTGCGCGCAGGCCATGACAAGGCTTGATGCGACAAGAAACGGCTCCACCCCCATATTCACAAGGCGCGTGATAGCCCCGGCCGCATCATTGGTATGCAGTGTGCTTAAAACCATCTGTCCCGTAAGAGACGCCTTGATGGCTATATCGGCTGTTTCAAGATCTCTTATCTCCCCGACCATTATCACGTCCGGGCTCTGGCGGAGTACCGCTCTCAGTCCTCTGGAAAAATCCAGGCCTATCTCCGGACGGGCCGCTATCTGGGTTATCCCGGCTATCTGGTACTCCACGGGGTCTTCGATCGTGATGATATTCTTCTCCGGGATGTTCATCTCGTTGAGAATGGAATAAAGCGTGGTGGACTTGCCGCTGCCGGTAGGCCCCGTTACCAGTATTATCCCGAAAGGTCTCGAAATGGCTTCTTTGAAATCAGCCAAAGGCTCAGCTAAAAACCCGAGTTTTTCCAGCCCTATGGACAGATTGCTCTTATCAAGAGCTCTCAGGACGATTTTATTCCCGAAACTGATGGGAAGAACGGATACGCGAAAGTCTATTTCTCTGCCCTCCATCTTCACCCTGAACCTGCCGTCCTGCGGCATCCTGGTCTCCGTGATGTCCAGGGTCGACATTATTTTAAGACGGGCCAATATGGCGTTCTGGTTCTTTTTCGGCAGGTCGAATACATCATGCAGCTCGCCATCGATGCGGTATCTGATCCGCATCGATCTCTCCTGAGGCTCGATATGTATATCACTCGCCCTCTTTTTTATCGCCTCGCTGATAATAAGGTCGACCATCTTGACAATAGGGGCCGCCGTGCTCTCTTCGGTTACATCTACCACCTCGGCTTTCCCGGCCCTATCAACGACCTCCACATCGCTTTCCTTCTCTCCTTTCCCTATAATAGCGGAAATGTCCTCCTCGCCTGCCTTATAAAAAGACCGGAGAGTTTCCTGAAGATCTCTGCGGGTAGCCAGGACGAGTTCCACGTCACAACCCGTGACCGTCTTTATATCGTCTATCGCAAAAATATCGGTGGGGTCGGAAATGGCGATCGTCAGGAAGTTCCCTATCTTTGACAGGGGCACTATCGAATGCCGCCGTGCCAGCTTCTCGGGTACAAGCGACATGATCTGCTTTTCGGGGATGATCCTTGTGGTGTTGATGAGCGGAATGTCCAGCTCCTGACTTAATATGGTCAAAAGATCATGATCCGAGATGATACCGCTTTCGGCGAGCAGGCTTATGACGTCACCGCCGTTCTTTTCCTGCGCTCTTTTCAGCACGGTTTTCAAGCGCTTCTTATCCACCCGTCCGCTTTCCTGAAGCGCTTTTAATATCCTATCCTTTAAAGACTTCTTCATGCCCTCCCTACTCCGCCCCTCTTTCAATAGTCGCGCGCAACACATCCTCAAGAGAGGTGATACCCTTTATGACGTTCTCTATGCCGTTCTCTCTCAGCGTGACCATGCCTTCGGACCTGGCTACTTTTTCGATCTCGGACTCCTGTGCCCGCTTGAATACAAGATCCTTTATTGCCGGGGTCAATCTCATGCACTCGATGATACCCGTTCTCCCCTGATAGCCGGACCCCGAGCACTTCTTGCACCCCCGCGGCTTGTAGATCCTCGGGATCTTGTTATTCTTGTCAAAAAGACCGTATTTGTCGGCAACTTCTTTCGGGGGCGTATATGGCTCTTTGCATTCCGGGCACAACTTTCTCAATAACCGCTGGGCCGCGATAAGCTCGACGGAAGCGGCTATAAGAAAGGTCTCCTCTCCCATGTTCACCATCCTGATGATCGATCCGCTCGCGGTATTAGTATGAAGCGTGCTCAGAACAAGGTGCCCTGTCAGTGCGGATTTAATGGCGATATCAAGCGTCTCAAAATCCCTTATCTCGCCGATCATGATGATATCCGGATCCTGCCGCAGAATGGAACGAAGAGAACCGGCGAACGTCAATCCGATCTCATCGTTTATTGTGACCTGGTTGATGCCTTTAAGTTCATATTCTACCGGGTCTTCGACGGTGACGAGGTTCTTCCCCGGATCGTCCACATGCTTCAATACGGAATACAGGGTAGTGGTCTTGCCGCACCCCGTCGGGCCGCACACAAGTATCATGCCGTGGGGTTTCGCGCTGGCGGTCCGGATCGTTTTTAAGTCCCGCTCCTTGAATCCAAGCCTGTCGAGATCTATCATGGCCTGTTCTTTATCAAGCACTCTCAGGGCTACTTTTTCCCCAAAACTGGAGGGTATGACAGAGACCCTGAAATCGATCTTCCTGCCTTCGACCTTTATCATGAACCGCCCGTCCTGCGGCAGGCGCATTTCGGTGATATCAAGGTCCGACATTACCTTGATGCGGGATACCAGGGCCTGGTGAAATTTCCTGGGGGGAGCGTACCGCTCGCACAATACGCCGTCTATCCGGAACCTGACCCGGGAATTCGCCTCCATCGGTTCTATCAGGATATCGCTTGCGCGTTCCTTTACCGCCCTGCTTATTACCATGTTCGTGAGTTTCACCACGGGGGCTTCTTCCGTTATCCGAAGAAGATCGCTGGAGGATATTTTTTCCTCTTCTTCTTCTGTCAGCATTTCCATCTGCGCGCTTTCCATATCGCTTACCAGGGCGCTGATCTCCTCGTCGGCCGATCTTTCATAATATCTGTGTATCGCTTCTTTTATGTCATCCTCGGCCGCAACAACGGGGCTGATGTCCAGATTCGTCACTATCTTCAGATCATCGATCGCGACCACGTTAAGTGGATCGGCCATGGCAACGGTAAGCTGCTTTCCTACGCGTGAAACGGGCAATATCCGATAAGACATCGCGATTTTTCTTGGAATGAGTTCAAGGGTCTCCTTGTCGATCCGCAAAAGGGAAAGTTTAACGGGAGGGAATCCGAGTCCTTCGCTGAGGGCGGTTAAAAGATCGCCCTTGGAAACCGCCTTCATCTCGACCAGGATATCGCTGAGGTTGCCCCCTTTTTCCGCGCATATCCCTCTGGCCTTTTTCAGGTCGTTTTCCGAGACAAGTTTTTTGCTGAGAAGAAGATCATAAATCTTTTTTGTCAGTGACAAGGCCATACAGGCGCCTCTTAACCGCGGGGTTTCTCGTAAAGTCTGTCCAGGGCTTCGTGTATAGATGTGACGGTACTGATAAAGACCTGGACCTTCTTTTTAGTCAACATTTCTACATCTTCGATCGCTTTTTCATTGAGCGGATTCGACATCGCAACCGTCAGGATATTCCCCATAACATCAAGAGGAACGATGCTGTATTGCCTGGCCACATTTTCCGGGACCACGCTCACGATCTCTCTTTTTAGCTCATAATTTTCAAGCGGGAGATAAGGAAAGCCGTACTGGACGGTCAGCGCCCGGACTATATCAAGCTCTTTTACATACCCTAATTTTACAAGGATCTCCCCTAAAAGTCCTCCTTCGCGCTTCTGAAAATCAAGAGCCCGCTGCAGATTTTGCTCAGAAATAACACCGCCGCGGACCAGTATCTCTCCGAGTTTTTCCTTTACGCGTTTCTGGGGTGACACTTTTTTTCTCCTGACTTTAAATGTATCCGCAAATCAACGTCACGCGCGGTGCTATCCGATCAATTTGGTCAACTCCTCGACATCAGACGACCTTGATATCGCGTCATCATAGGTTATCAGGCCGGCCGCATAGAGCTCGGACAGGGCCTGGTTCATCGTTTTCATGCCGAATTTCTGGGATGTCTGTATGATGGAATATACCTGGTGTTCTTTGGCGTCCCTTATCATGCTTCTGATGGCCGGGGTCGCCACAAGAACCTCGGTGGCCAGAACCATGCCGGGCTGCCCCTTATGCGGTATCAGGTGCTGTGAAAGGATGCCGGATAATACAAACGAAAGCTGTGTCCTTACCTGTCCTTGCTGGTGAGCCGGAAACACGTCCACCATGCGGTTTATCGACTGTATGCTGTCCGAAGTATGCAGGGTGCCCAGGACCAGATGCCCGGTATCGGCAATGATCAAAGCCTGTTGTATGGTATCAAGATCGCGCAGCTCACCTATAAGAATAACATCCGGATCCTGCCTCAGCACATGCCGCAGGGCGTTGCTGAAAGAATGGGTATCCGCAAGCAGCTGTCTCTGTTCTATAATAGCTTTCTTATTTTCATGGACATACTCAATGGGGTCCTCGACCGTCACAATATGGCATTTCCGGCTATTGTTGATCTCTTCCACCATAGCCGCAAGGGTCGTTGATTTTCCGCTGCCGGTCGCCCCCGTCACGAGAACCAGCCCCTTCAGGGCCTTGCAAAAACTTTTCACCACTTCCACGGGCAACCCGCATTCCTCAATGCTCATGATACGGAAAGGTATCAGCCTTATAGCGCACCCGACATGACCCCGTTGAAAAAATGCGTTGCATCTGTAGCGCCCCACATCCTCTATTGACAGGGCAAAGTCAAGTTCTTCTTCCTCTTCAAACTTCTTTATCTGCTCCTGGCTCAAAAGACCGTAAATGATCTCCTTGGCTTCCTTGGAAGACAGAACCTTATCCGCCACCGTCAACAGCTCATTATCGATACGGTAATGCATGGGCGCGTTCGCGCCTATGTGAAGGTCGGACGCCCGTTTTTCAGACATGTCCGTCAATATCTTTCTAATATCGTCTCTCATGTTTTTACCTCTCGCTTAATCGGGGTTTGAGCCCTTCCTCCGGGCCCGGGCTATTCCCCCAGCACTTTATTTTTGCCTTGTTCTTTGGCTTTCTTTACGTACTGCCGGGCCTTGGTGACGATCTCCTTCGCGCTCGCGCCGTCAATAGGATTTTCACCGACCCCGATGCTCGCAGTGATCCTGTCACTCGCCTCGGGCGAGATCTGCATGTTTTCTACCCTCTTGCGGATATTCTCGGCCAGCTCAAGGCTTTCCCTCTTATTCATCTCGGGCAGGAGTATCCCGAATTCAGCGCCATCGAATCTTGCGATTTTGCCGATCGGGGGTATGGCGGCGCCCAGAAGCTCACCCAATTGCCTCAGGACCTGTTCCGACTTTGACGCACCGTAATGGTCCGAATACTTTTCAAAGTCATCCACGTCTACGACTATCAGGGAGCATGGCCTCTGGTAATACACGGCCCTGCTGATCTCATCTTCCAGCCGTTCTTCAAGATAAGAAAACGTATAAAGTCCAGTAAGACTGTCCACTATCTCCAGGCTCTTCATCTTTCCGAACATCTGGAAACTCTGGTATCCAAGGATCAATTCTTTCTCAAAAGCTCTCAGGACCTCTATGTCCTCGTCGCTGAATCTGACATCCCCCCCGAAACCTCCCAATACGATAACCCCCGCAACATCGCTCTTTATCTTCATGGGGAACAGGACGACGTTCATCTGGTTCAGCTTTTCTTTCAATTCCGCCTGCCAGGGTTTTTTCATCGGGCGAGAATCGGCCAAAAGATATTCATTGTCGGAAAAGAGTTCTTTCACGGAAGAGACCGCCGATTCGATATCGGCGGGGGCTATTTCCTTGCTGGAATTATTGAGAGAGGATTTCAGGGAATATTTTTGCCCATCCTCTTTCATCAAAATGGCGCAAAAACCGCCATATAGCTCTCCCGCTATCCTTTCTGCCGCAAAGTCGAGCACTTCTTTAAATTCCGCTCCCGAACTTATGAGGTCCCCTAATCTCATAAGATTCGTAAGGGTAAGGACCTTTCTGTGTATCTTGACGTTAAGGGCCGTCGTTTCCTTGCTGTATTTCTGCAGTTCGCCGAGATAGCTGCGCATCTTACCCGTCATGGTATTGACGGCGGTAGCTATATCTCCCAGTTCATCCTCCCTGCTGACCAGGATCTTTGAGGTGCCCCGCCCGTTCGCTATGATCTTCGTCTCGATAGCAAGGTTTATGACCGGAATCACGATATCCTTTGCCAGTATGTAGCCGGTCCAGGCGATCAACAGGGAAAACAGGGTGATAGCCGTTACCTGAAGCATATTTATTCCCGTTCCCGGGAACACATAGGTCACGACAAAATATACCATGACCAGGATAGGAATAAGGGACATAAGAGCAAAGGCGAGCAGAAGTTTATATTTCAAACTCTTCCTTCCGAGCCCCAGGAATTTAAAAAAACTCATAAAATCCTCCCAATGGCTTATATGAAATAAAGTTTCCGGTTTCTTTTGGCATAACCACCGACGTTAGATAAATAATACACTAAGTGTATTTAAAAGTCAAAATACTCTTTGCCGGCAGTATCTCTAACGGTTCGCTCTTCGGCCTATGCTGAGCAAAAATCCTACGCTTATGAGGGTGGCAACGGTATTGGAACCGCCGTAGCTTATGGCCGGAAGCGGCAGGCCGACGACGGGCATAAACCCGATCGTCATCGATATGTTCACTAAAACCTGGAAAGCTATTAATGTCACGATCCCGGCGGTTATGGCCCTGCCGTAGATGTCGCCGGCGGCCGACATGATCTTTATCCCCCGCGCTATTACCAGCGCATATAATGCTATCAATGCAACGGCGCCGATAAGGCCCCATTCTTCCCCGATCACGGAAAATATGAAATCCGTGTGCCTTTCCGGAAGAAATTTGAGGTAACTTTGTGATCCGTTCAGCCATCCTTTTCCGAACACGCCGCCGGAGCCTATCGCGATCTTTGACTGTATGATAGTATATCCGGCACCGAGCGGATCCAGATTCGGATTTACAAAAACCATGAGTCTTGTTTTCTGGTAATCCTTTAGCAGGGTCCAGAAAAAGGGCAGACCCGCCAGCGCTATTGCCGCGCTTGAAACCAGATATTTTATCTTTTCGCCGCATATGAACAACATGGAAAAAAGCACAGGAATAAGCACAAGGGCCGTCCCCAGGTCCGGCTGGAGAAAGATCAACATTACGGCGGGCATTACCAGCGCGACAGCGCTTATGTAATTTTTAAGCGTTCCTATCCTTTCGCGTCTCTCGCCCAGGAAAGCAGCCAGAGCCAGGATCACGGTTATTTTCGCGAACTCCGAAGGCTGCAGGGAAACCGGCCCCAGATCTATCCACCTCTTGGCGCCGTAATGTTCGCCTCCGAACAAGAGAAGAAAGACAAGAACCGCCAGGTTCAGGCCGTACACAAGATAAGCAAAATTCAGGATCTTCAGGTAATCCATATTCGCGACCGCAAGCAGAAGAACAAACCCGACTGCCACCCATATGCATTGTTTTACCACAAGAGCGTTCAGGGCGCCGGTAGCCCTGTCCCATGTTGCGCTGTAAATAAAAACGATCCCGAGAAAAGAGATCAGCGTGACAGCAAGCAATAAGACCTTATCCGTTTCTATCCATCCTCTTCCGGGTTTTATCATATCAATCCAAGTTCCCTGGCTTTCCTGAACACCCTGCCTGCCGTTTCGGCCGCATAGTATCCGCCCTTGCCGCCGTATTCGTCAAAAACCACAACTGTTATCTTTGCGTCCTCAAACGGGGCGAACCCCGCAAACCAACCGTGGCTTCTGTATTTTGAGGTCTGGGCCGTTCCTGTTTTCCCCGCAACCGTAACGCATGCCTGTCTTGCCTTCATTCCCGTGCCCCTCGGGTCGTTCACGACCTTCCTCAACCCATCCCTTACTATTTCCAGAGATCCCGGAGAGATGTTCAAGTCGGTTTTCTCTCTAATGTTCACCGGAACCCCTTCGACCTTGTCCACCACATAAGGTCTTACAAGATAACCCCCATTTGCAAAAACGGATATCATCCGGGCTATCTGAAGCGGCGAACACAGAAGATACCCCTGCCCTATCGAATAGTTCACGGTATCTCCCCTGTACCATTTCTCATTAAACTGTTTTTCCTTCCAGCTGCGCGTCGGCAGCACACCCGGGCTCTCACCCGGAAGATCTATCCCCGTGAACTTGCCGAAACCAAACTTGCCCGCGAATTTGGACATGCTGTCCGCGCCGAGAAGAAGCCCCAGATTGAAAAAATACACATTGCACGAGTTCTTTATGGCTTCTTTCAGCATTTGCGCCCCGTGCCCGTTCTTCTTCCAGCAGTGAAACGTCGTCCGGCCCAAAGTAAGATACCCCGGACACTGAAAAGTCGTCCCGGGTGTCGCAACGCCTTCTTCCAGCGCACCTGTCGCCACTACGACCTTGAATGTCGAACCCGGAGGATATTCCCCGGCGATCGCTCTGTTGAACAGCGGATAATCCCTGTCCCTGAGAACACCGCCGATTTCTTCCGCTCTATCGCGGTCCACAAAAATAGCGGGGTCATAAGCGGGGGCATTGGCCATGGCCAGTATGGCTCCGCTTTCGGGATCCATGGCCAGAATGGCCCCTTTTTTATCTTTCAAAAGTTCATCACAAAATTTCTGCAGTTCCAGATCTATGGTAAGGTGGATATCCCTGCCGGGGACCGGCTCACGGAACCCCAGTATTATGATCTCGCGTCCGCGGTGATCGACTTCAACCTGCCTGCCGCCGTGCGTTCCCCTCAGGTAATTATCATAATATTTTTCGACCCCGTCCCTGCCTACCAGGTCGTTCAACCTGTAGCCGTAATGCTTAAGCTTATCGAACTCGGAGCGGTTTATAAGCCCCAGGTACCCCAGGACATTGGACGCGGTCTTTCCGTGAACATATTCACGCTTGGCGGATACTTCAAGCCTGAGGCCCGGGTAATCCATCTCTACTTCTTCCAGGTAAACGGCTTTCTCTATTCCGATGTCAGCGGCGATACATGTAGGCGAGTAAGGCTGTTCCCGGCTTTTCTTGATACCCGCCGCTATTTTCTGTTCCGGAACGTTCAGAACGGAACTCAGGACCTTTTTCAGGGGATCCATATCCTTTATCCGGCTGTACACGACGGCGGCGTTAAAACACAGGGCATCCTTTACCATGGCTTCTCCGTTCCGATCAAAAATACAGCCCCGGGGAGCCATCAAGGGAACGACCTTCAGCCTGTTCTCTTCTGACATGACCTTGTATCTTTCATGTCTGCCTATCTGGACATAGGCCAGACCTATCAGGAGCGTTACCGTGAAAAAAACAAATACCAGCGTAAATACTCTAATCCTCATTGTTTCTCACGCAAGTAAAGGGCGGTCTTGGGGTGTTTCGCTGCGCAACCCTTTAGGGTTTGCTTGCGGAACTGCTGGAGCAGCATATCAAAGATGTCTCAGTTTCTACCAGAAGTTTGTAAACCTCTAAGAACCTTGAATATTATTCAACGGTTATTTTTTCAAGTTCGGACGCATAGTGGTTGAAGTCCAGGTTTTCGTACAAGCTTCTGTACAAAAATCCCAAGACCGCCCTTGCATATCGACTAACTTTAAACCATAAACTGCTTCATTCCTCCAACCTTAACAATGTTTTAAGAAAAGCGAACGCGAACGGCGAAACAAGAACGGTTACTATAACGGATCTCCAGCTGGACAGAAAGGCAAAAGATATTTTTACGTCGTTCCCGGCGGTAACGTTCAGGTAAAGGGTGTGGGCCGCTACCACGATAAGCGCCGCGATCACCGTTGTGAATACCTGCGCGGCGGGGTTCTGCCGGTAAAACATCCTGGTCAACCTCGCGGATATCGCTCCCACTGCGGGAAAAAGAAAAATGTCCAGCGGAAGCGTTCCGACCGAAAAGCATCCCCTGAGAAAACCGGCTGCAAGGCCGAACCCGGCTCCCTCGATCCCTCCGCGGAAAATAGCCGTAAAAATGACCATTAGCAGGATAAGGTCAGGAAACCAGACAATACGCCTCATCAGGATTACTTGAACTCCGACTGAAACAATAAGCAAGCTATATAAATATACTCGCGTTCTCATTTGATGCACAAAACTTCTTCCTGGCCAAAAGAATCAGCGGAGGTCTTGATCACCGCATATTGGAACAATCCGGTCTTGCTCTTGCCGACAGAGACGATCCTGCCTATAGTTATGCCTTTGGGAAATATCCGACTGAGCCCCGAGGTGACGACAACGGCGCCTTCGGGCACTTTCGCGTCCACCGGAAGATACAGCATCCTGGCCGTGCCTTTCCCGGTCCCTACCACGATGCCGTTGATCCGCGTGTCTTCCAGCATGCCGCCGGCTTTAAAGCTGGGGTGTGTTATCAGCATCACGGAACTGGTATTTTCCCCGGGCTCGACCACTTTTCCCAGCAGGCCCCCGGCAGAGCATACCGCCGAGTTTTTCCGCACGCCGTCCGCGGATCCCTTGTTTATGACAAATGACCCTATCCAGTCATTGGGGTTTCTTGCGATCACCTCGGCGGAAACCGTGTCAAACCCGATCCTCTCCTTGAATCTCAAAAGAGCGCGAAGGCGTTCATTTTCTTTTTGCGTTTCCTTGAACTGCTCCAGTTCCAGAGAAAGATCCCCTACCCTTTTATGCAGAAGACTGTTCTCCCTGGCAAGCTCGCGTTTGCTGCAGAAATACTGGCCGGTCCTGGAAAGAAGACCCGCCGGGATCGAGAATGCCCTGAGGGAAAAGTTTTTAATACAGGTAAAAAAGGACGGACTAAAGAGAAGAAGGGATGTCAATGCAAGGACGCATGTAATGAATATCCACGTTCTTTTTTTGGCAAAGAGTTTAGACACATCGAAAAGCTACTGCTTATTTCTGTAGTTTGGGTGAGACCGTCAACCTTTTGAGGTACCTCAACTCGCTCAGCACTTTTCCCGTACCCAGCGCCACGGCCGTCAGGGGATCGTCCGCAAGATGAACAGGCAGCCCGGTCTCCTCGGAAATAAGTTTATCCAAACCTCTCAGGAGGGATCCTCCGCCGGCAAGTATCAATCCTTTTTCTATCAGGTCCGCGGATAGCTCCGGGGGTGTCCTTTCCAGGGTGATCCTCACCGCCTCCACTATCTGGGCGATCGGTTCGGAAAGCGCTTCCCGGACTTCCTCGCTGGTTATGGAGATCATCTTGGGAAGACCCGCCACAAGATCACGCCCCCGAACATCCATCGTAAGTTCCTCTTCCATGGGAAAGCCGGAACCTATTCTTATCTTGATCTCTTCAGCGGTCCTCTCCCCGACCATAAGGTTATAGGTCCTTTTAAGATAGTTTATGATCGCTTCATCCATTTCGTCCCCGCCGATACGGATAGACTTGGAAAACACGACACCGGCCAGGGATATCACCGCCATCTCGGTAGTCCCGCCGCCGATATCTATTATCATGTTCCCCGAGGGTTCCTGTATCGGCAGGCCGACCCCGATCGAAGCGGCAACCGGTTCCTCCAGCATGAATACTTCTCTGGCGCCCGCGTGGAGGGCGGAATCCTTCACGGCGCGTTTTTCAACTTCAGTGATACCGGAAGGGATCGCTATAACAACGCGCGGACGGACCAGTCTGCGGGAATTGTGGACCTTCTTGATGAAATACCTCAACATGCTTTCAGTGATCTCAAAATCAGCGATGACCCCGTCCCGCATAGGCCTTATCGCGACAATATTCCCGGGGGTCCTTCCCAGCATGCGCTTGGCTTCCTCCCCTACGGCCAGGACATTCGAAGTTCCTGCTTCTATGGCCACGACCGAAGGTTCACATAGAACGATACCTTCGTTTTTCAGATATACAAGCGTGGAGGCAGTCCCCAGGTCTATTCCCATGTCACTGGAAAACATCCCAAGCAGACTGTCAAAGGTTCTGGCTAATTGATTTTTCATTATAAGAAAGGTAACTGCTTGTTCAGATAGCTATATGTTATTTTGCTTATACCCCGGCTGCCTTTATCGGCATGCGCAAAAGCATACAAATATTAACAAATAATAATATATTTGTCAAATCTTTTTTAGCCGTTCTCCGTATCTGACTAAAACCTTTGCGAGCACTTCATTTATGTATTTTGAGTTTATACCAAAAATGCTTAACCGGGCAAAATGGCGGAGTTGAAAAATCAATACCGTTCTTACTGCCCTGCAACTTCGTACAGATCATCAAGAAAGCCCGGATATGAAGTATCCACGCAAGCCGTATCCCTGACGATACAGTCCCCGTCGGAAACCAGGGCTGCTATCGCCATGCTCATGGCGGTCCGGTGGTCCCCAAAACTGTCCAGCCGCGCCGCGCTCGTCCTGCCGGCTTTTCCCTCGATGATCAGGGAGCCGTTTTCGGCTTCTACGCGGACGCCCATCCGGCTAAGATTCTCTTTGATGCTCATCACCCTGTCGGTTTCCTTGACCTTCAGCTCCTTTACCCCCTTGATCACTGTTGTCCCCTCCGCAGCGGCAGCCGCCGCCGCAATGACAGGGACTTCGTCTATCAAAAGCGGTATCTCCCGCTGTTCCACTACCGTGCTTTTTAATTCTGAATGCCTTACTTCCAGGTCACCGGCCGGCTCAAGATCATCCCGGCGGTCAAGTATCCGGATCGACCCGCCCATTCTCTCAAGAACTCCGATCACCCCGGCCCGGGTCGGATTAAGCCCGACATCACGTATAACAAGATGCGAGCCCTTGACAAGAAGCGCTGCGACCATAAAAAAAGCGGCGCTCGATATATCCCCCGGGACCTCCAGGTCTTTGGGCGCAAGCTCTTTCAACCCCGCGATCTCGGTCACAAGACCTTTTCTTCTGATATCCGCCGAAAAATATTCCAGCATGCGCTCGGTGTGGTCCCTCGACTGAAAAGGCTCGGTTACGGACGTCTTTCCTTCAGCGTATAAACCGGCTGCGAGCACGCATGATTTTACCTGCGCGCTGGCTACGGGCATACTGTAGTCTATGGGGTCCAGCGGACCTTTTCTGCCTTTTATCTTCAAAGGTGCGTGAGAGTCGCCTTCCACTGACTCGATCTCCGCTCCCATCAGCGAAAGCGGCTCCATGATACGGCGCATGGGACGCCGTGAAAGTGACTCGTCGCCGGTAAGAACGGTGGTAAAGCCCTGCCCGGCGAGCACTCCCGATATTATGCGCATGGTCGTCCCGGAATTCCCCAGGTAAAGCGCTTCACGCGGCTCGGTCAGCCCTTTCAGCCCCCTCCCCTGGATCGTAACCGTGCCGTTTTCGACGGCTATCTCCGCGCCCATGGCGCGGAATGCTTCAAGTGTCCGCATGCAATCCTCGCCAAAAAGAAAATTACGTGCGCGCAATTTTCCCGCGGATATCGATCCGAATATTATGGCCCTGTGTGAAATACTTTTGTCAGGGGGAACCCTTAGCTCGCCTTTTAATCCTCTGCTGGCTTTCTTTATCTTCCAATCCATATCATTCTCCTGCGTCAATCGATCCTGCCCTTTTCCACAATGACCTTCATGTCCTCCGGCATCGGAGAACTGAACTCCATGTACTTGCCTGTGTCCGGGTGTGTGAACGCGAGCATTTCAGCGTGAAGCGCCTGCCGCACCGCTCCATGATCCCCGCCATATTTGACATCCCCAAGAACGGGGTGTCCGAGATGCTTCATGTGCACGCGTATCTGATGTGTCCGTCCTGTAGTTGGCTCCAAACGCAGCAAAGTGAAATTGCCGAACCTCCGGACAACATGATAAACCGTGCGGGCGTCTTTTCCTTTTGTATATTCGACATGCATTTTTTTGCGATCTAAAACATGTCTTGCCACGGGTGCTTCGATAATGCCGTTATCCATCTCAACGCGCCCCTTTACCAGCGCCACATACCGTTTTTTAACGGTCCTGTTCTGGAACTGTTCCGCAAGCGATCGTAAGGCACGATCATTTTTAGCTACCACTATGACGCCTGAGGTGTCTTTGTCCAGCCGGTGCACGACACCGGGCCTTAGATCGCTGTCCGTATCAGGCAACTTGCCGCAGTGGTAGAGCAGCGCGTTTACAAGCGTCCCTTTTCTATTTCCCGCCCCGGGGTGAACGACCATGCCGGGCGGTTTATCCACCACTATAAGCCACTCATCCTCGTAAAGAATATTTAACGGGATGTCCTCCGGTTCTATGCCCGCATCTTCGGACGGGAAGAGCTCCAGAAAGATCTCATCCCCTTCACGCACTCCGTAATGCGGTTTCACTGCCTCGCCGTTGACGCGGACATGGCCGTTGTTCATGAGGAATTTTACATAAGTGCGCGAATAACCTTCGCCCAGTTTGACCGTCACGTACTTATCGATACGGGTCCCGACATCTTCGGGTCCGGCTGTGAATTTACGTTCTTCCATGTGCCCGCCTATGCTTGTCTATGCTCGACAGAACAACATAGATGACAATGGCGCAAAGGAGCATACCTATGCTTATGATCTGGGAAAGTCTCATGCCGGAAACAACTGCAAGGTTATCCCCTCTCAGGAAATCCATGAAAAACCTGAAAACAGAATACAGCGCCAGGTACATGGTGAAGACGTATCCGTCAAAGGGGCGTTTTTGCCTGATCTCAATGAGGATCACAAAGATCGCGAGAAGGGCCAGGCTTGAATAAATTTGTGTCGGCACTCTCATGACCGCCTCCTGCGGGAACGTGACCCCTATCCCTTTCTCGATGACCCTGCCGTAACAACAACCGTTCAAAAAACATCCTATCCGCCCCACAGACTGTCCCAGGGCTATATACGGGGCTATCAGATCGCTGGTCCTCCAGAAGGGGATCTTCTTTATCCGAAATACCGCTGCCCCTGACAGCGTAGCCACTACCAGTCCCCCCTGGATAGCCATGCCCCCCTCGTAAAACATAAATATTTTCAGCGGATGATAAAAATAGTATTCCCAGTTGATGATAACGAACAGGCCCCTGCCCCCGATCAGCCCTCCTATCAAAATGGTTATGAGGCAATCAAAAATATTGTCTTTTGATATCCCGAATTTTTCGGAGTCCCTGAGTATGAGGAATGTGGAAAGCAAAAACCCGGCTGCCACGAACAGCCCGTAAGAATATAACGTGAAGGGACCTATCTGGAACAACACGCGATGCATCTAAGCCTCTTCTTTCCTGCCCCTGCCGGAATGCCTGATCCCGGCAAGTATCGACAGCCCCAGCATGACCGCACCGACGGTGATAAAACTGTCCGCAAGATTGAACACCGGCCATATCCTGAAATCGATAAAATCTATCACATAACCGCAGCGCACTCTGTCTATAAGGTTACCTAAGGTTCCGCCCAGTATAAAACAAAGAGCCACTTTTTCCGGAACGTTCATCCTCCAGGATCTTTGCACCAAAAAATAACCGATAAGAATTATCGCCAGGACCGCGATAACAACAAACAGGTAAGAATGCCTGTTGAACATCCCGAAGGCAGCACCTGTATTGTACACAAGCGTCACGTGAAAGATATCACTGATCACCGGGATGCTGGAACCTTGAAGGACGAATTTCTCGACACAGAATTTGGATAACTGGTCCAGAAAACATATAAGAACGACGACGATAAAATAGTACAATACTATCTACCTGCGGATTTTTCTTCTTTCTCCTGACATTCTATGCAATACTTTGCCTGCGGCATGGCCTTAAGGCGCTGCCTCGAGATGTACCCTTCGCAGCTGTCGCACTTGCCGTACGTACCCTCGTCAACGCGTTTTATCGCCTCATCCAGGGCGAACAGCCTTTCCCTTTCCCCCTGAGCCAGTTCCAGGGAAAACTCCCTGTCATAGAGGTCGGTCGCCATGTCCGCCATATGAAAAGAGTATCCGGAAAGGTCGCCGGAGGCGTCTTTAAAGCTTTTGTTCAGCCCTTCGCCCTTGAGCCTTATGAGCTCTTCGATGATCTTCGCCTTCTCCCCGATCAGCCTCTTTCTTACGGCCTGTAATTCCTTTTTAGTGAAAGGCTTGTTCTTGCCCGAATTTTTCTTCCTGACCATCATGTCTCCTTTCGAAAGATTATATTGTAGCATCGCTCGCACAAATCAGAGGCGTCCTTGTTCCCGCCGACGGTTTTGCTGAAATTCCAGCATCTCTGGCACTTGGCCCCCTCGGCCTTCCTCACCCCGACCTTCAGGGGAAAACCCGGGACGCTCTCCATATCGCCTTCTTCCCGTTCCGCCGCCGTTACCTGCGAAACTATAAAAAGCGCGGGAAAAAGACCGATGTTCTCCCGGATGAACCCGCGCATCCCGGCATCATCCGAGTAAAGCGTAATGGCCGATTCCAGGGAGCTTCCTATCATGCCCTTTTCGCGCTTCAGCTCAAGGAATTTCATGACGCTGCCCCTTATGGCCAGTATCCGCTGCCACTTCGCGTCAAGCTCCTCATCCTTCCAGCCGTCCATGTCCTTACCCGCGTCCGGCCAGTCCGCCATGTGAATGCTTTTCTCTTTCGACTTTAAAAAATCTATCGTCCCCCAGATCTCTTCGGCGGTGAAAGAAAGAATGGGAGAAACGATCCGGACCAGAACATGCAATAGATGAAAAATGACAGTTTGTGCCGACCTTCTTTCGATAGAATCCGGTGCCATAACATACAACACGTCCTTTAAAACGTCAAGATAAAAAGCGCTTACCTCATACACGCAGAAGTCATACACGGCCCGGTACACCTTGTAAAACTCCCAGTTCTCATAATGCCTGTTCACTTCTTCGAACAATCCGTAAAACCGGGACAGCATCCATCTGTCTGTTTCCGGCAGGTCCCGGACCCGGACAGCATCCTTGGAAAAATCAAAATCATACAGGTTGCTCAGCAGAAAACGGAATGTGTTCCGTATCTTCCTGTAGCCGTCCGCAAGACGTTCCAGGATCTGCGGGGAAAGTTTTATGTCGCCTTCGTAATCGCTGGAAGCCACCCATAATCTCAGTATGTCGGCACCGTACTTGCGCATCACGTCCTGCGGGCTTATCACGTTACCGATGGATTTGGACATCTTCTTGCCCTCGCCGTCCACCACGAACCCGTGTGTAAGGACCTTGCGGTAAGGCGCGCGTTCCTTTATTGCCATCGACGTGATAAGCGCTGCCTGGAACCAGCCCCTGTGCTGATCCGAACCTTCCAGATAAAGATCGGCCGGAAAGGTCAGCCCTTCTCTGGCGTCCAGGACGGCCCTGTGGCTTACCCCGGAATCGAACCATACGTCAAGAATATCGCTTTCCCTGCGGAAATCCCTGCCGCCGCACTTCTTGCAGGCCGTATTTTCCGGGGTCAATTCGTCGATGCTCTTTTCAAACCATACATCCGCCCCGCATTGCCTTGTCATTTCGGCCACTTTCGTGATGATCCCGGCGGTGGTAAAGATCTCGCCGCACGAAACACACTGAAAAGCAGGTATGGGCACGCCCCAATACCGCTGTCTTGAAAGACACCAGTCCGGCCGCAGCCTGACCATGGCTCCTATGCGCTCCCTCCCCAGAGCGGGTATCCATTCGACCTTATTTTCGATGGTCTTCAGCATTTTATCGCGCAGGCCGAGGTGATCTATGCTCATGAACCATTGTTCGGTGGCGCGAAATATGATAGGCTCCTTGCATCTCCAGCAGTGCGGATAAGAATGGGAGATCTCTTCCGATTTTATTAGTGAACCTTCCGCGCGCATCTTTTCTATTATAGCGCTGTTGGCTTCCAGGACGTTCTGTCCGGCAAATTCGCCCGCTTCGGCGGTGAACTTTCCCGTGCTTCCGACCGGCATGATGACAGGAAGGCCGTATTTTTTTCCCGTGAGATAGTCTTCCTGACCGTGGCCCGGGGCGGTATGTACGCACCCGGTGCCCTCTTCCTTCGTAACATATTCCGCCAGTACTACCAGGGATCCCCTGCCGGCAAAAGGGTGTTTCGCGTTTCCGGTCCGGCCCGCCACATCTTTCCCGGCAAATTCCCCGACAACCCGGTAATCCTTCACTTCGAATCTTTCCATGAGGCCCCCGATAAGATCAGAAGCTATGATCCACACCTCATCGCCGACCCTGGCAAAAGAATACATGAATTCCGGGTGCAGCGCGATCGCAACGTTAGCCAGAAGCGTCCAGGGAGTGGTGGTCCATATCACGAAATATGTCTTCAGTCCTTCCGTATCCGAATCCGCCTTGAATTTCACATATACCGAGGGGGTATTCCTGTCCTCATATTCTACTTCCGCTTCCGCCAATGCGGTCTCGCAGGTCTTACACCAGTTAACGGGTTTAAGGTCCTTGTAAATGTACCCCTTTTCGTACAGGTCCGCCAGCGCGAAAAGTATATCCGCCTCGTAATCCTTGGTCAGCGTCAAGTATGGATTTTTCCAGTCCCCGAACACTCCCAGTCTCTGAAACTCCTCGGACTGTATCCCGACGTACTTCATGGCAAAATCATAAGCCTTTTTCCTGAACTCGACCTGCCCGATATCGTGCTTGCTTATGTTCAGTTCCTTGAAAAGCTGATGTTCCACTGGCAGTCCGTGGCAATCCCAGCCGGGAACAAAGGGAGACAGGAACCCTTTCATCGTGAAATACTTGACGCACATGTCCTTGAGTATCTTGTTGAGGACATGGCCCATGTGGATCTGCGCGTTGGCGTACGGCGGGCCGTCATGCAGGATAAAAACTTTATCAGAGCTCTTGCGCTTCTCAAGGATCCCGGCATAGATATTCTCCTCTTTCCATTTCTTAAGGATCTCGGGCTCCCTTTGAGGCAGATTGGCTTTCATGGAAAAAGAGGTCCGCGGAAGATTCAGCGTATCCTTGTATCCCGTCCCTCGCGTCATATAAACCCCTTGATAATCGGCTCCAGCTTCTTGAGCGTTTCCTTCGGGATGCCCTCCTTGCTGGTAATGATCGCGTCACGCAAGGCCTCTTTGCACCCGCAGGGCCGCTCATCCGGCATGTTTTTTATTGTATTGGCAAGCATTACCTTGGCTTCCTCTAAATTCTTCTTCAGGTTTTCGACGACCATCTCGACGGAAACGGTGCTTACTTCCGGCCCCAGATACCAGCAGTCATAATCGGTCACCATCGCCATGGTCGCGTAGCAGATCCCGGCTTCCCTCGACAGGCGCGCCTCGGGCATGCTCGTCATCCCTATTACATCCAGCCCCCAGCCTTTATACAGATACGACTCCGCCTTTGTCGAAAAGGCCGGGCCTTCCATGTTCAAATAAGTCCCGCCATTATGGATCTGAATATCAAGCTCGCGATTTGCCTTGTATATGACCTGGCGCAGATGGGAACACACGGGCTCCGCGAACGGAATATGGGCTACGATGCCGCCGCCGAAAAAAGTCGTGGGTCTGGCCTGGTTCGTCCTGTCAACGAACTGGTCCACAAGAAGCACATCCAAGGGACGGATATCTTCTTTGAGGCTTCCGACCGCGGCAACGGATATAATGCGGTCGACTTCCAGTAATTTGAAAGCGTAGATATTCGCCCGATAGTTTATCTCCGTCGGAAGGATCTCATGGTACCGCCCGTGCCTCGGCAGAAAAACAACCTCTTTGCCCATGTATTTGCCGATAGTAAATTCACCCGAAGGATCACCGAACGGGGTCGAAACGCGTTTCTTTTCAATGGTCTCGATCTCCTTCAGATCGTAAAGGGCGCTGCCTCCTATTATGCCTACTCTGCTCATTTCTCCAACACCTCCACAACCTTGTTCCTGCCGGTCTGTCCCTTCAATATTATGACACTGCTTTTTTTCACGTTATATTCACGCGCGATAAGCTCCACGAGCGCTCTATTGGCCTTGCCTTTGTCAGGCGCCGCCTTGACATAGGCCTTTACCAGGCCGCTTTCTCTGATGAGCTGCTCGCGCGACGATCTTGGAAAGACTTTTACCTTTATGCGCAAAGCTGTCACCCCAACCGCGTTGCGATCTGCCTGATGATGTTGACAATAAAACTTCCCACTATGTTCAGCACCAAAAACGCTACAATCGGGGAAAAATCTATTCCCCCTGCCTGCAAGGGGAGCCTTCTGAACGGCGCCAGGATAGGTTCGGTTATCCTGTAAATGATCTGGACTATCTGATTATACGGATCCGGGTTAACCCAGGAAAGGATGATCCTGATCACCAGTATAAAATACACGATGTTCAAAACCAGGGATACCAGACGGGACAGGCTCCAAAATAACTCTCCGATCACAAACATTTTTTCACCTTTGTGACAATTCTTCGGACCGCTTCTTTGCTTCCCTGATAGCGGTCTTTATAGCGGATCTCAGGTCCTCTCTATCAAAAACCGATAGCGCTGCCTCTGTGGTCCCGCCTTTGGACGCGACCTTTCTTATCAGTTCCTCCGGAGAACTTTCCGTATCTTTCATCAGCACGGCGGAACCGTACAGTGTCTGCGTGACAAGCTTCTTCGCCACATCTTCATTCAATCCCATCTCTTTGCCCGCGTCTATCATCGCCTGTGCCAGATAAAAAAGATATGCGGGCCCGCTGCCGGAAAGAGCTGTCGCGCTATCCAGAAAAACCTCGTCGACCTCAAGAACCATACCGATGCCGCCGAATATGCTATTTATTTCCCCGGTCATCCTGACCGTATTATTATACGAAATAGAGGTTATGCTTTCGCCGGCAAACGCCGCCATATTGGGCATCGCCCTGGCAACAGGCACGTCTTTGCCAAGTATATCCGTGATCGCATCTATCCTGATACCTGCCATCACGGATACTATCGTCTGCCCCGCGATATCTCCGGAAATGCTCTTTAAAAGAATCTCGGAATCCTGCGGCTTGACCGCTATGATAACAAGGCCACAGCCCGACACAAGAGCGGACAGCTCTTCCTGTCTGGCGCCTGTTTCCTTTGCCAGCGCGGCGGCCTTTTCTATGTCCTTATCGTGCAAGAAGATAGCGTTGCCTTTCAGGATGCCTTTTTCAACCATGCCGCGCGCAATAGCGCCGCCCATGTTGCCGCATCCTATTATGCCTACCGTCAATCCCTTCATGGCTTATTTCCCCTGTTACAATTCACATTTTAATGGTTAAAATTATCATAATTTGGGTCTATTGTCAAATAATAGTATATGATTCAGGCGGCAAGGGGCAGTATCGAGATGAAGGCGGAAATGAAGGCAGGGACCGGAAGTGAAGGTATCAAAAATACCTGTCGATGAACCCCAGGGCTCTGTTAAAACCTCTTTTGATCATGTTGCTGCTCAAGCGCCGCTTCTGTTTCTCCTGCTGAAGATGATCCAGGATCCCCAAACTGCCGATATACCCTGTTTTTTCCGGAGGCAGGTCTTCGAATGGCCTCGAGATGCAACTTCCCGCCATAACGGGGACCGTAAAAAATCCTTCCAATGATTCGATCAGGTTATCCGCAAGAGCTCCTTCGCCTGTTACCATGACCTTGCGGACTTTTTCCCATCCGGACAGAGAAGTGATCCGCGGGGTCAGCTCTTCCAGGCCCCGTGCGTCAAATTTGCCGTCTTCCGTCAGGATATTATTCGTCCCGACCGAAAAGACCTTGCAGCTGTTCAATATCCCGCGGTGAAAGACCACGACATCCGTCAGGTCCCTGCACATATCCAGCAGGACCGCTCCTGTTTCCCTGTCTTCTTCGCTCAGAGCCCTGTACGCGGAAGCAAGCCCCGAAAACACGAATCCTGCGGGAATAAATCCCGCCTGGGAAATACACCTGGACATATTGCGCAATACCGATGAGTTGATCGTGAGCACATTTACTCTGACTTCCAGCTTTATCCCCTCAAGATTCAGCGGGTTCTTTATTTCCTTCTCCCCGTCTATCGAAAACCCGCACACGATCCTGTGCAATGACTCCTTGTCAAGCGGAATTTTTACGGCTGAACCGATCTCGACGCATCTTCTTATATCCTTCTCGGTGACATCCCTTCCGTACCTGGAAAGCAGAAGGGCCCCGGAAGACCGGACAATATCTACCGAACTGGAACTTACCCCCGCGTAGACATCCTGGATCTTCTTACCCGTTTTTTCCCTCAATCTGCCCAGCGCCTCTGCAATGGAATCGGTAGCAGCGGCCGCATCGGTGACGATCCCCTTGCTGAAACCCTTTGAGCCCGTGCGGCAGAACCCTTCCAATATGAAGTCCCTGTTCCCGGTCCACCTCGCGGCAACCGCGGTGATCCCGTGACATCCCGCATCCAGGGCGGCAAAATATCGGCCCATAAATCCCTTCTTTCGCAATTCAACTTATACTGTCTATTTCAACGATATAACAGGGTCCCTGAACCTGAGGTCTATGTAATTTATGTCCCTCACATCCATATTCGGGTCGTTCAATATTTCTTTCAGCTCATCGATCTTCCTGGAAAAATCATCCGTTCCCATCTTGACCGTCACGCCGCTGATGCCGAGCAGTATGTTGTTCCGGCCTGAAATATCGATATATTCCACATCCTTCATGTTCCTGGGCATCCTGCTGCGCAATCCGTCAAGCAGTGACAGGGCCCTGCCGAGAGCCCTGTCGGATATCCTGTTCCCTCTTGAGGGCGTATGAAGAAAGAAACTGATCCCCTTTATCCTTACCAGTTCCCTGCTTTTTTCCCCGACGCTGAGAACGACCCCCTCTGCGTCTATGACAATGCCTCCGCCGGTATCTATTACAGCTACGGGCCCCCTTGAAACAACATCGATCTCCAATATCTCAGGCAGATTTCTTCTTACCTCCACCTTCTTTAACTGCGGAAAATCGTTTTTTATCAACGTCTGAACCTGTTTCAGGTCAACCGTGAATATGTTCCGTCCGGCATAAAGTCGTTTCAGCTTTTTTTCGCCTTCCCGAAAAGAATAGGCTGAAGGGCTGTTCACCACGACCTCTTTTATCGTAAAAAAGGTGCTGTTTAAAAAAAAGTATCGGATGCCGTAAAAGGCACCCGCAAAAAGACCGGCACATAGAAGAAATATCAGGACCGGCCTTGCCGAAAAGACCTTTACCGGTGAAAACCCGCCTGCGCGACCTCTCGTCTTTTTCTTCTTCAAGCTTTTTTTTCTTGCCACCGCACCCTCCTTCTAAAAAATAAACGTCCCGTGTTTCATTTTATCTTCCCGAGAGCCCCGCAAAGCATCTTAACACATAACTGCGAAAAATCCAGCCCTGCTTTCTTCGCGGCCATCGGGAGCAGGCTTCTTTCGGTAAGCCCCGGGATCGTGTTTACTTCCAGAATAAAGATCTCTCCCTCTTCCGACAGCCTCATATCCACTCGCGAGAACCCCTCGCATCCCAGAACGGCATGAGCTTTCGCCCCCGCTTCCTGCGCCTTGAGGCGATCTGCCCCGCTTAACCTTGCCGGAACAATATACTCTGTATCATTCGAGTGATATTTGGCCCCAAAATCATACACCCCGTCCGCAGCGATGATCTCAATGACCGGCAACGGTCTATCGTCAAGCACTCCGACCGTCATTTCCCTGCCCGGCACAAATCTTTCAATAATGATCTCTTCGCTGAATTCAGCCGCTTTATCTATCGCTTCGCGGATATGATCCGCCGAAGGGACTACAGAAAGCCCGATGCTTGACCCTTCATACCTGGGCTTGACAACACACGGAAAATGAATATCCAGACCCGAAACATCTTCTTTGCCATTTACGACACTGTATTCGGGGACCCGCAAGCCGTGATCCCTGAATCTCTTTTTGGACGCCAGTTTATCAAGCGCAAGATGTGACGCTTCCGGACCGGACCCGGTGTACGGGATATTCCTCCGGCCCAGCATCCTCTGAACGGTTCCGTCCTCCCCGAACCTGCCATGAAGGGCGATAAAGGCCACGTTTATGCCGGACCGATCGACCAGGGAACAAAAATCCTCTTCCGTTACATCGAGAAACTTCGCTTCAAGGTCCATGCCCCGCAGCGCATCGAAAACGGCCTTCCCGCTTTTGAGGCTTATTTCCCTTTCGCTGGAAGGGCCTCCGGCAAGCACCCCGATCCTGTATCTCCTCAGCAGATCCAATTCCTTGTTCATAGGATCTCTATCTCCGGTTCAAGCTCTATCAAAAACTTTTTACGGACTTTATCGCGGATATCATCCATAAGACCGATCACGTCTGCGGAAGTCGCGCCGCCGGTATTTATGATAAAATTGGCGTGTTTTCTGGAAACCTGTGCCGCGCCGCGGCGATATCCCTTCATCCCGACCCTGTCTATTAATTCTCCGCTGGCATATTTGCGCTGACCGGGATTTTTAAAAACACAGCCCAGGCTCCTTTCGCCGAGAGGCTGTTTTTTTATCTTTTCGGCAAAATAGGTCTTGAGCCTTTCCTGCGCCCTGGCCGGCAGTTCCTCATCAAGCTGAAAAACCGCCTGGAGTATGATCCCTTTCCTGTCAAAAGAAGACCGGCGATATCCAAATTCGAGGTTTTCTTTCTCTATCCATTTTGTCTCCCCCGCGGCAGAGAGAAACAGGGCTCTCGACAATCGTTCGCTTATCGCGGTCCGGTATGAGGCGTTTACGCTCAGAGCTCCACCGACGCTCGCGGGAATACCTACCAGGCCTTCCAATCCCGTAAGCCCGTGCGCGCAAGCCCCGGATATAAGCTCTCCCAGGCCCGCACCGGCACCGGCAGTGACGGCCCTGCCCCTGAAAGTGATCTCCCTGAAAAGATCGGCCGACAGATTGATAACGACCGCGTCCAGTCCCTTGTCCGGGATCAGCACATTGCTTCCGCGGCCTACAACGATCGTCCTGACGCCGGAATCGGCGAGCAACACCACGGCTTCCCGCAATTCTTCCGGTGATGCGGGCATATACCACGCTGATGCTCTGCCTCCGATCGATATAGTGCTGTGCTCGTGAAGAGGATGATCGAACATGACGGTGCCGCCTCCTCCGGAGCATAACCTGTCCAAACTGTCGCGAACTTTTCTATTTAACATGGTGTCTGCCATCATTTTATGGATTCCCGCTTCCGCGGGAATGACATAATATGTTTTCTCGTGACTACTCAGGTAGTCAGCGATTAGGCCGTTTGTCATGCTCCGTACAGGGAGGATCCACACCGGGCGGAGGGGCCCTGGTAGGAGCATGGCAAACGGCCTTTACGTCATATTACGGGTACCTGAATAGTTACGTTTTCTCTTTATTTCTTCAACAATATCTCCGGATACTTCCCTGATGTCCCCGGCGCCAAGCACCAGGATCACGTCGTCATCTCTGGCAATATCCGAGATGATCTCCGGAACGTCTTTTTTGCCCGCAAGATCGATCCTTTCGAAGCGGCTTTTATCCATTGCCTCGTATATGTCCCTCACCCTGACTTCCTCGACCTTATCTTCATCAGCCGAATATATATCCGTCAGCACGAGCACATCTGAACCGTAGAAGCAATCGGAAAATTCACGCATCAGGTCCCGCGTCCTGGAGTAGCGATGCGGCTGGAAAACGGTCACGATCCTGCCTTTCGTGTAGCCGCGGGCTGCCGCTATCACCGACCGCAGTTCCGTCGGATGATGAGCGTAATCCTCCACCACTTCTATGCTGCCTATCCTGCCGACCGAGTCAAACCTTCTTCTAACCCCGCTGAACGAACTGACGGCCGCGGTGATCCCGTCAAGACCGAATCCCGCTTCGATGCCCGCAGTTACCGCCCCCAGGATGTTCATCAGGTTATACCGCCCTATAAGAGAGCTTGAGACCCTGCCACTATCTTTGCCCCGCATGATCAGCTCGAATTCTATCGATCTGGCACAGGTATGATCGCGGCATGTCACGTCGAATTCGCCGTCTATGCCAAAACTTATCTTCCTGGCTGCGGTAGCGCCGGCAATAGACCTGAGCGCGGGGTCTTCTCCGTTGAAGACGAAAAAACCTTTCGGCGAAATGCCCCCGGCAAATCCCTTGTATGCGTCCACGAGTTTTTCCAGAGAGCCGTAGTGCTCCATGTGTTCCCTTTCGACATTCGTCACCACAGCGCATGTCGCCCCGGTATTCCGGAAATATCCGTCACTTTCGTCGACTTCAGCAACGACCGTGTCACCATGGCCGAATTTCGCGTTACTCCCGAAATTCCCCATTTCGCCGCCGACAATGACCGTGGGGTCTTTTCCGCAATATTCCGCGATATGCGCCACAAGCGCGCTTGTCGTTGTCTTGCCGTGCGTCCCGGTAACCGCTATGGAAAAAGGGAAGCTGTCCATAATCCTCTTGAGCATTTCGCTTCTCGATATGACGGGCGCGCCCAGCTCGTGCGCCTTTTTCACTTCAGGATTATCTTCCCTGATACACGTCGTCCTCACCACAAGGTCCACATCCCCCGGAACATTGACCGCCGAGTGCCCCTGATGTATCGTAGCGCCTTTTTGGCGCAGCCTGTCCGTCAGGTCGTTGGGCCTCAGGTCCGATCCTGTCACGACATCGCCCTTCGCCAGATGTACATCGGCCAGAGCGCTCATGCCTATTCCGCCTATTCCTATAAAATGTATCTTTTTCATGCTCTGCCTTTGGCAAGTTTTACGATCTCTTCCGCCAGTATCTTTCCCGCTCCGGGGACGCTCAATTCCCGCGCAGCCCGCGAAATGCGTTCGCGCCGCGGACCGTCCGTCAATATTCCGAGCACTTCACCGGCCAGGTCTTCGCGGGACAGATCGTTCTCTTCTTTGTAAACAGCCGCACCGGCCTGCGAAAAATACATCGCGTTGGACCTCTGGTTGTTCTTGGGATTCGGATAAGGCACCAGGATCATCGCCCTCGCGTAAAAAGCCAGCTCAAATACAGCGGCAGCCCCGGACCTGCTTATGGCAAGATCACTGGCGGCGTAAGCGTCATCGATCCTTTCCAGGAACGAAAATACCTTGCCGGGGATCTTATTCTCCTCATAAAACCGTTTTACATGCTCGTAATCCTTTTTTCCCGCGAGGTGAATAAACTGTATGGCATCGCCCTTTTCTTCCTTTATGTGCCGTGCGACCTCGGAAACGGTCCTGTTCAAAAAGGAAGATCCCTGGCTGCCCCCCATTATCAGTACTGTTAATTTTTCCGGAGACACACCGAGACGCTGAGCTGATCTTACCCTATCGTTCGACAACATGTCAAGCCGCAGTGGATTCCCCGAATAAACTATCTTGCCCGCAGCGCGGGGAAAGTACCTGGCCGAATCCTTAAAGCTGACCGCCACGCGGTCGGCAAGACGGCTTAATATCCTGTTCGCCCTGCCGGGCAAAAGGTTCTGTTCATGTATAAGAACGGGGATCCTGAACATCCGCGCAACGCCGACAATAGCCCCGGAAGAATATCCGCCGAAACCCACCACTACATCAGGCCTGAGCTTTATGATAAGATACAGCGATCTTGCAGTATCCAAGAAAAGTTTCGACACAAAAATCGCGGCCCGCACCGGGTCAAGGTTCAAGGGCATGGGATTCACGGACAGAAAAAAACACCGGTGTTTGCTGCCTGCCAGGATATTCCTGTCCAGCTGCCTTTTACTCGAAATAAAAAATATCTCTCTTACTCCGACTTTTTTAAGCTCCGAAGCCAGTGCGACAGAAGGAAAAATATGCCCCCCGCTCCCCCCGGCAGCCAGTATGACCCTCATATCACTCCGCCCTTCTCGCCATGTTAAAAATGAGCCCCATCGCCGCGAGGTGGGTCACAAGAGAGCTGCCGCCGTAACTTATGAACGGTAATGGAAGTCCCTTTGTGGGCAACATCCCCACTGATACGCCGATATTGACTATGACCTCAAAAGCTATCATCACGCTTATCCCGAGGATCACGCGCGACGCGAACTGTTCCTTGACCTTAAAAGAGAGCCGCAATAAAAACCATATTAATATCGCGAAAAGCATAAGCACGGATGCGGCCCCCAGAAAGCCCAGCTCTTCACCGATTATGGAAAACACAAAATCCGTATGCGCCGCGGGGAGATAGAAAAGCTTTTGCTTTGATTCCCCCAGACCGACCCCCAAAAGACCGCCTGACCCCAGCGCTATAAACGACTGGATGAGCTGAAATCCCGCGCCCCTGGCGTCCTTCCAGGGATTAAAAAACGTCAATATGCGCCTGACCCGGTACGGCGCGCTTATCACGGCCAGGCAAAGGACCGGCAGTACCCCCATAGCGACGAATATCATGTGTTTCAAGCTGGCGCCCGAGACGAACATCATGGTAAACCCTATGAACAGTATGGCAACGGACGTCCCCATATCCGGTTCCATAAGGACCAGCCCCCCGACAAGACCGATGACGAAAAGGGGCGGAAGGAAACCATGTTTAAACTTATGCATGAGGTATCTTTTCCGCGAGGTCAGGTCGGCAAGATAGATCACCAGCGCCAGTTTTGCCATCTCGGATGGCTGGATCCCAAATCCGAAAAAATGCATCCACCTGCGCGCTCCTCCGACCTCCCTCCCTATCCCCGGCACGAGTACGGCAATAAGAAGGATAATGAAAAATGCCATGATCTTCCCGGCATTATCGGCTATCTTTTCGACGGGAACCGCCATGCAGAACACCGCAGCGATCAGTCCCGCGACCAGGTAGACCAGGTGTCTTTTTACAAAATACATGCTGTCGTCGTATCTCCCGTGCGCGTAGACCGCGCTCGAGGAGTATATCATGACCATCCCGACCATGATCAGCAGGGATACTACCAGGAGTATTATCCTGGCGTCTCTATTCATGCGAGATCCTCCTGACTTCCCTCTGAAACGCCTCCCCGCGCTGCTTATAATCGGAAAACATGTCAAAGCTTGAACACATCGGGGACAGCATGACGGCTTCACCTTTTTCGGCCGCGCTAAAAGCCATTTCCACGGCGCCGGCCATATCCTCCGCCGCGAGCACCGGCACGGCGGATGAAAAAGCGTTTTTTATCCTGTCGCGGGCTTCTCCGATAAGCACCACGGCCCTCACCTTTTGCCTTACCGTCGGCAAAACGGAAAGATAATCCCCTCCCTTGTCCCTGCCGCCCGCTATCAGGACCACTTTTTTATCCATCGACTCCAGGGCCCGCCGGGTCGCGTCGATGTTAGTGGCCTTTGAGTCGTCAATGAACTCTACTCCGCGAAATGAACCTATCTTTTCGAACCTGTGGCTCAATCCCCTGAAGGTTTTTACGCCCTCACGTATAAAATGATCGTCCACCCCCATGATCCTGGAAATAAGAACGGAGCATGCGACATTATCCAGGTTATGCCGCCCATTGAGCGGTATCTCTTCCTTTCTCAGTATAACTTTTTCCTCGCCGCCCGCGCGGATAGAAATGCCGTCTTCCTCGGCAACGACTTCCGCCTCTTTCGGACCAAAAAACACGAGCCGGCTCTTTATTTCTTTTGTCGCCGGGTCGCTGCGAAGGTCCGAATGGAGAACGGCCCAATCTTCGGCCGACTGATTTTTAAAGATCCTGAATTTTTCGGCTTTATAAATATCGTAGTTGCCGTGCCTCCGGTAATGATCCTCAGAGATATTCAGCAGGGCAGCGACATGCGGCCTGAACTCTTTTATTGTCTCAAGCTGAAAAGAGCTTACTTCCGCTACCGCCACGCTTTCTTTCGCAAGAAGGTGGACTTCGCCGCTCAAGGGGTTGCCGATATTGCCGCATACCACCGTATGCCTGCCCGAAAGGGAAAGTATCCTGCCTATAAGCTCTGTCGTAGTGCTTTTGCCGTTCGTTCCTGTCACGGCGATGATCGGCGCGGGACAAAACCGGTATCCCAATTCCAGCTCCCCTACAACGGGGATGTTCCTATCCCTGGCGATCGACAGGGGCAACGCCTGAGCATCGATCCCCGGACTGGTGACTACAAGCTCGGCGCCGCCGCAAAAAGCTTCCGTATGCCCGCCTGTCTCGAACTGCATCCGGTAAGGCGCGAGCTTCTCCAGCCGCTGTCTTATTTCGTCCGTGTCATCGCTCTCGGTGACCCTGACCTTAGCGCCCTTTCGGGCGGCAAGTTCCGCAGCAGCGGAACCGCTCACCCCCAGGCCGACGACGAGCACTTTCTTATCTCTAAGCTCCATAAGTCTTAAAAGGCGGGACGGGTTTACTGCAGCAGCATAGCCCCGGACATAAACCCGTCCTTAATTTCCTAAATCTACCGTACTTTGAGCGTTGCCATGCTCAAAAGCGCAAGGATGGCCGCTATGATCCAGAAACGTATAGTGATCTTGGATTCGTCCAGGCCCTTTATCTGAAAATGGTGATGGATCGGTGACATGAGAAAAAGGCGTTTCTTCCTCAGCCTGAACGACAATACCTGCAAAATGACGGATAGCGACTCTGCTACCAGCACTCCGCCGGCGATGAGCAATAAAAATTCCTTTTTGATCAGGACGCTCACGATCGCGATCGAACCGCCCAGGGAAAGCGCTCCTGTATCTCCCATAAAGACAGTCGCCGGGGGGCTGTTGAACCACAGGAACCCGAGTCCGGCTCCCGCCAGTGCCGCGCAGAAAACCGTCAGTTCACCCGAACCCGGCAGATAAAAGACCTGCAGGTACTTGCTGATACCCGCGTGCCCGGTGACATAACTGATGACCGCATAAGTAAGAGTAATAAAAACCACGCATCCGATCGCAAGGCCGTCGAGACCGTCCGTAAGATTCACGGCATTGGAAGTTCCTACGATCACCAGCAGGGTAAAAAGTATATAGAACACCCCGAGGTCGGCAACAGCGTTCTTAAGGAACGGAAGATACAGGCCCGATCCTATACCCTTGTTGTTTATAATAAAAACACCGACGATCAGCGCAAGCACGACCTGGCCGGCCAACTTGGTCATCGCCCGGATCCCCCTGGCGCTCTTGCTCCTAAGCTTGATCAGATCGTCTATGAAGCCTATAATGCCGAGCCATACCATCCCACCGAGCACCAGAAAGACATAATCGTTATCCAGGCGGCACCATAACAGTGATGTGACAAGAACGGAAACAATGATAAGAAGCCCCCCCATCGTAGGGGTACCTTCCTTATGCTTGTGAAGATCATACAGGCCGCTTACGTGCTCCTTCCGGACATACTGGCCTATATTAAGGTCCTTGAGCCATTTTATGATAAAAGGGCCGGATATGAGACATATGGCAAATGACGTGACCGCTGCCATGCTGGCGCGAAACGTGATGTATTTAAAGATATTAAACCCGAACCAGAATTCCCTCAAGGGGTACAGGATGTGGTAAAACATTTAAGCACTTCCTCCATTTTTGTCGCACGCGAACCTTTTAACAGGATCACCGTTCCGGGAGCAGCGATCCTCCGGATCATTTCGGCGGCATCTTCATGGCTCACCGCCCGCAGGATGCGATCCTCCCCCATTCCCGACTCCGCCGCCCCCTCCGCAATGTGACCGGCGCCGGTGCCCAAAGTTATAAGAAAATCAATACCGCCGGCGGCTATGCTTCTCCCGATCATCTTATGGAACTCGCCGCTTCGGCTGCCCAGTTCCAGCATGTCGCCTGCCACCACGCCTTTAGGACCCCCGGCGCCATTATCCTGCAGGACCTTAAGCGCGCATTCAAATGAATCGGGGTTCGCATTGTATGAATCGTTGATAAATACAAGATCGTTTATGTCCGTTTTTTCAAGGTGCATCTCCGGCAGGGATACCGTACCCAGGGCTCTCCGTATTTCTTCATGGTTTATCCCGAAATATTCTGCCACGCTGATCGCGGCCGCGGCGTTGTAAACATTGTGCGCCCCTTCCAGCGGGAGAAAGAACCTGTTCCCGTTGAGAAAAAAATCGTATCCCCCTTCTTTTTTGAGGGGTCGGGTTATCAGAAAATCGCAGCCGGCTGACATTCCGTAAAACTTCTTCATGGTGCCCCTCGTGCCGACCCTTGCCAGAAGGCGGTCGTCTTTGTTCAGAAACGCTATCCCGGTATCAGGCAAAAAATCCAAAAGGCTTATTTTTTCGATAAAAACACCCTCCCTGTTAATGAAGAACTCCAGGTGTCCGTCCCCGACATTGGTGATGACCGCCATGTGCGGGGCGGCTATTTCTGCCAGCTTCGGGATCTCCCCGGGGTGATTCGTTCCCAGTTCCAGTATCGCGACATCATGCGACGGGTCCAGATCGAACAATGTGAGGCTCAGGCCTATGATATTGTTGTACGACTTCCTGTTGCTCAGGACATTGTACCTGGGGGAAAGAATACTGGACAAAATATTCTTTACCGTGGTCTTTCCGTTGGTTCCCGTTATGCAAACGACCGGAATATCCGCGCCCTTTCTTATCCCCGCCGCTATCATGGCCATTGCCTCGAGGGTATCTTCGACGACGATAACGTGATCGACCATTTCCGAACAGGCGGGATCTGCCGGGCGTCCGACGATCAGGCCTGACGCGCCCTTTTCCGCAGCGTTGAGAACGAAATCATGCCCGTCAAAATTACTACCCTTTACAGCTATGAAAAGTTCGCCGGGCCTTATCGTGCGGGAGTCTATCGAAAAACCCCTGACGGGATCCTCCGGCTTCTTCGACGAGAGTTTGCCGCCCGTCATCCGCGCTACATCATTTACGCTAAGCTTGATCATCGATATCCCAATTCCCCAAGCACGTGCCTTGCTATTTCCTTATCATCAAAATGCACCACCCGGGCCCCTATGATCTGATGGTCTTCATGTCCTTTTCCGGCAATGACCACGATATCCCCTTCACCGGCCATTTTCAGGGATTCCCGAATGGCAGGGCGCCTTTGTTTTATTATACTATAGTTATTTTTGCCAAGCATCCCCTTTTCTATCTGATCCAGGATCTCCCCCGGATCTTCCGTTCTCGGATTATCGTTCGTCAGTATCACGTGGTCACAGATATCGCTTGCGATCTTCCCCATCAGAGGCCGTTTTGCCCTGTCCCGGTCGCCGCCGCAGCCAAACACACAGATGAGATCTTTCGGCGTCAGCGCACGCAAACACCGCAAGACGCTTTCCAGGGCGTTCGGGGTATGCGCGTAGTCCACAAAAACCCTGAAAGGAGCGTTTGTCTCGACAGCGTCCAGGCGCCCGGGCGGCGGCGAGGCATTTTCCAGGCCCGTTTTTATCTCATCAAAGCCCAATCCGCTGTTCAAAAGAGCCCCTGTTGCCGCCAGCATATTATAGACGTTATATTCCCCTATAAGGCCGGTACGCACATGCGTTGAGCCGAGTTTTCCGGCGGTCAGATCGAACTCCGTCCCGTCGATGGATAAGCGGATATTTTCAGCCCTGACATCCGCGGCGCCCGTCATCCCGAACGTTACCAGGCGCGGAAAATCCATGGTCTTTGCCAGGCCGCCCACCATGGGGTCGTCCAGGTTCAAAACAGCTGTACCGTCAGGTTTCAGGTTCCGGAAGATCCTGGATTTATCCCTCAAATATGTCTCCATGTCCTTATGGTAATCCAGGTGTTCCGGGGTTATATTGGTAAATACCGCGCTGTCCAGCCCTATTCCCCAGACCCTCCGCTGGTCAAGCGCATGACTGGATATCTCGAGGACCGCCGCCCGCTTATTACCCGCGATCATCCCGGATAAAAGACCGTTCAGGGTCATGGGATCCGGAGTGGTCATAGATGAACGGTCAAGAACATCTCCCGATGTTCTGGTAAAAACCGTGCTTACCAATCCGCTGTCCATGCCGGCACCGTTAAGGATGGCGTCTATAAGGAATACCGCTGTCGTTTTCCCATTGGTCCCGGTAACGCCATAAACAGAAAGGGAGTCGGACGGGTTTTCGAAAACGCGCCTGGCTATGCGTCCGAGAGCTTCGCGGGTATCCTCGACAATAACGATCTTCTCGCGGTCCTTTTCGGATAACCCGGACGGCTCGGTACTGCATAACGCGTGCGCCGCGCCCTTTTTAAAAGCCTCGCGGATATAATCGTGCCCGTCATGCGTCACGCCTTTTATCGCAACAAAGATATCACCGGCTTTGACTTCACGCGAATCCGTCTTTACATTTCGCCTGGTAAGCGATATTGCTCCAAACAACATGTCCGCTGGATCGTGCATATCTTTCTCGTGTATTTACTCCCGGTTAAAATTCACGGCCTGTTTGATTTCTTGCCCGCATATGAAGGGACTGCCTTATTCGAATCCAGGTACTGCAACGTACGCTCTGTTATCCTTTTAAAGGTCGGCCCGGCAACACTGCCGCCAAAATGGACAGGATGCGGATCGCGCGCGGTCACGACAATACTGACAGCGGGAAGCTCCATCGGGGCGAACCCTACAAATGTGGCATTGTACTTATCGGGATAATATCCTCCCGCGGGATTGACCATCTGGGCGGTTCCTGTCTTTCCGCAGGTATCATAAAGCTTGGACCTGGCCCGCCTGCCGGTGCCGTCAGTCACCACGCGGCGCAAGGCATCCTTCATCTTCTCACAGGTATATTCGCTCAATACCCTGCGTCTCGTAACGGGCTCGAACCGCCTGTATGTTTCTCCCTCCCAGGTCGTTACCCGATCCACCACGTACGGCCTTACAAGGTATCCGCCGTTTGCTATGACGCTTATCGCGCATACCATCTGGAGGGGCGTGACAGCTATGCCCTGGCCTATCGGTATGGTGGTTATATCGCTGCGGGACCATACTGCGGGAGGCCTGCTTATGCCGCTTACTTCTCCGGGAAGATCAACGCCGGTTTTTTCCCCAAAACCGAACCTGCGGATATAGTCATAAACCTTTTCTTCGCCCAGTTCCTGAGCTACCTTAACCGTCCCGATATTGCTTGACTTCGCTATCACGTCGAGGAAGGACAGTTCCCCGTAGCGGTGATAGTCGTGCAATATCCTTCCGCCCGTGCTATATTCCCCGTTTTCGCAATAGACCCGCGTCTCAAAATCAACCGTTCCTTCGTTAAGGGCCGCGCTGGCCGTAACTATCTTGAAAACGCTGCCGGGTTCGTAAACACTGGAAACGGCTTCGTTCTTCATGAATTCCCGGGGCGCCCTGAAAGAGGCGTTGAGGTCATAATCCGGATAGTTCGCCAGCGCCAGGATACTTCCGGAAAACGGGTCCATGACAATGACGGAACCGCTGGAAGCGCGGAATTCCCTCACCATCTTCCTCAGTTCCTCTTCGGCTATACACTGCACAACACTGTCGATCGTCAGAACAAGGTTAAAACCGTTTTGAGGCGGAATGGATTCTTCCTCGTTGAAGAGAACCGCCCTTTTCTTCGCGTCCCTCACCAGATGTTTCCATCCCGGTTTTCCCTTGAGCTTTTCGTCAAAAAATAATTCGAGCCCTTCAAGCCCCTCATTGTCGATCCCGACAAATCCGATAACGTGCGCCGCCATGTTGTCATTCGAGTAATTTCTCTCGCTTTCATTCAGAAAATGCACCCCTGGCAGATCCAGATCTTTCACTTTTTTCGCTGTTCTGTCGTCGATCTTGCGCTTAACCCATATGAATCCCTTATCCCTCCTGAGCTTTTCTAAAAGGTCCCCGCGGTCCACGCGAAGAACCCCTGAAAGGATGTCCGCCGTCCGTTCTTTATCTTTGATGTTCCTGGGCTCGCAATAAACGCTCGGCACATCCAGATTTATGGCCAGCGGTTCCATGTACCTGTCGAATATGGTGCCCCGGTGGGGCTCCACCTTCAATACCTTTCTGTGCTGTTCGGAGGCAAGTCCTGAAAACCTTTCAAAGCTGAGAACCTGCAAATAGAACAGCCTGACAAGCAAAGATAAAAGGAGTGATATAAGGAAGAAGAACACCAAATACTGGCGCGACCTGATCATTGTTCCTCGTAACGGTTTGATGTAATAATCTTACTTACGGGGTCTTGCCTCGGCGCTCAAAGTGAAAAAATCAAAAAACTTACAGATGAAACTTTCACTGGCACCGCTGTTATCGGAATCGGCGCGAGCAAGCTGGTAGCTATTTACCTGCCTGGTTCTATTCTTTGCAAATTCCATTTCTCCGCCGTTCAGCGAGGCAAGCAGATATCTGGGAGATTCCAATTTGGATAGATTATACATTAACTTTGAATTCTGGTCAACGAGATAGGAAAGGTGTCTTCTGCTCTTCTGCAGGCCATATCCTGCTTTGACGATCTCGACGCGCTGATGGACATAACCGATCGCTATTATTGTTATAATAAATCCTGTGAAGATGATCTTATATAATTTCATGTCCCTCTTTCTGCTACGCGCAGTTTCGCGCTTCTTGCCCTTGGATTGGCCAGGACCTCTTCCCTGCCGGGGGTTATCGGTTTCTTCGTCAGGATCCTGATCTCGCCGGATGCGGCCATGCCCCTGAAGGCGTTCTTGATGATCCGGTCCTCAAGGGAATGGAACGATATGACGCATATCCTGCCTCCCGGCCGCAGATGCAAAACCGTCCTGCTTACCGCTTCCTCCGCAGCGGCGAGCTCGTCGTTCACATAGATCCTCAGGGCCTGAAAAGTCCGCGCAGCATGGTGGAGCCGCTGCCTTCGGTATTTCTTGCCTACCGCGCCGAATATGATATCCGAGAGCTCCCCGGTCGTCTCGATCCGCTTTTTCTTCCGCGCTTCTACGATCGAGGCGGCCACAAGTCTGGCATATCTCTCTTCGCCGTATTTTCTTATAATATCCTCAAGTTCTTCTTTTCCGGATCTGTTCACGGCATCCGCAGCCGACAACCCTTTACGGCCGTCAAAACGCATGTCCAGCGGTCCGTCTTTCAAAAAACTGAATCCTCTTCTCCCGTCATCTATCTGAAAAGAGGACACCCCCAGGTCAAATACCGCCCCGTCGATACCCGCAATTCCGGCCGTTTCCAGAATGCCATCGATATTCCGGAAATCATCGTTTATGTATATCACATTATCCTTAAAATCCCCGAGACGCGATCTGGCTCTTTCAATGGCCTCCGGATCCCTGTCAAGGGCCACGAGCTTACCTCCGGGGAGGATTTTTTTCAGGATCTCAATCGCGTGTCCGCCGCCGCCCAAAGTAGCGTCAAGTATGACATCCCCGGCTTCAAGATCAAGATGCTCTATGACTTCCTTCAAAAGAACCGGAAAATGCAAAAAAAATCCTTTCAGCTTATCTGTCGCGCCGGAAAACTTTATTCATAATAACAATCTGTTTTTTATATAATCTGTTACAGGTACCCGTGAGGTCTTCTTTCTCCGCGCATCTATCGTCAGGGCCGCGCCCCTTCTCAGCTGCCCGTTCTTTTCCGTAGATCGACCCGCCTGTTTCACATGCCTGCAAGTATTTTTTCATTGGCTCTCCAGCGTTCACCCCGTTAGCATTTGCAGCCGGGGCTTAAACTCCGGCTGTTGCCGGTTGATCTCAAGCTGGCGCGCAGGGTAGACCGATCTCCCGGCCGGGCATATCTAGTCGCAATCCTTTATCGTCAAGAATTTCATCCCTCCCAGTTCCGACGAAGAAACCGCATACCTTTTAACCCCCAGATGCGAGATTCCGGAGGGAAGCGCTCTCGCCTTTTTGATCCTTTCCACCATGTTGACGCAATTGATAAACTCTACCCGTTTCTTATGAAACTTTACGGCATATCGTCTATACATTATACCTCCTTAAAATTCTATCAATCTTTCAGAGATCTCCTCATAGTCCTGCTTCGAAGATTTATAGAAATCCTGCCATTTCCCCTTATCCCATATTTCTATGCGGCTCGAGACTCCGACTACGATCACGTTTTTTGACAGTTTCGCATATTCACGCAAATAGTCCGGTATCAATATCCTCCACTGCTTATCGGGGATAACTTCGACGGCGCCCGAGAAGAACAGACGCTTGAACTTTCTTACTTCTCTCTTTGTAAATGGCATGTCTTTGAATTTATTTTCCTGTGATTTCCATTCGCTTTCCGCGAACATAAAAAGACACTCGTCCAGACCGCGTGTCACGTAAAGTTTCTCTATGCACATCTCTTGTATAACATCACGGAATCGCGATGGGATGATCAGGCGATTCTTTTTATCAAGAGTGTGTATATATTCTCCGTAAAACATTCCACTTTCCTCCACTTTAGTCCACCCGCACTTTAAGGAGTATACACAACAACAAACCTTTTGTCAAATGCGTAATTTCAAACATTTTAAATTTCTTTAAAAAGTACCCATTATGTAGGTTCTTTATATAATATAACCCCATTATATTGTGTGTAGGAAAAAGTGAAAAATAAATGGAACGGGTTTATTCCCGGGACTACTCTACTGCAGTGAATATCCCGCTTTTTGAGGAAGTAGAAATAAACGGGACGGGTTTATAGCGGTGGGTTACCAATAAAGCTTTTTGAATCTTTCAGAATATTTTTTTATCCATTCCCTGGAAGCTTCCTGAAGCGTGATCTCTTTACCCAGCTGCAGGGAACGCAGCACGCGGTATTCCTCTATCAAGTAGATCTGCTCTATCAGCTTGACCTTGAACGCATCGGCATAACTGACGAACGCGACACCTATCCTGTGTAGTCCCGTCGATTCGTCCTTCTCGACATGCACGACTTTGGCCTTCACGCCGAAAACCTTGTCATACAGCGGTAGCTGCAGCTTGATGATCGTTCCGGAAGGCACATCTCTCTTGGACATGAACATGAGCCCGCCTTCGCTCACATTCAGCGTTTCTGTCCTTTCGAACTGATCTTCTTCTGTGATCTTAAATTCAAGAGGATTGATAAGAAGATGTCTTATAAAGCGTCTTTTTTCGCGGTGTGCCATACCTCTTCCCCGGTGGACCTGCCTTGGACTTATTGCTGCGCGCAAAAAACTTAGAGCATATTGTTTTCTTTTAGATCTTTTTCCAGCTTTTCGATCGCTTCCTTGAGTTTCGGAAAAAGTCTGACGTTTATGTTTATTCCCTTCCCTGTAGGCACTTTCTCCTCCCCCTGAGGCGGCTGAGTCCAGATCCTGATGTCGATCACGTCATTTCCCTGATATTCGGATAGGCGGATTTTCACATCCTGGTATTTGTTTTTTTCAAATACCGCTACGTCTTTTTCCATTTGTGCCTCCTTTTTTGCACAAGTGTATATTCCAGGTGCGGTGCGTCCGTATATTACTACATATATATATGTATAATAATATAATATCTTATCGGAAAAAGCAAAAAAAATATGTGATTTTTATATAAGAAGGAGCGAGCCTGCCGCGAACGGCGCGACGGTGCTAATCGACCTTTTTCTTTTCGAATATTTTCTTAAAACAGAACACCGTCAGCCCCAGGATCAGGATCCAGGAAATAGCGATGAACAACCAGCCCAATGCCGTCATGTTCCCCTCGCTTTCGTTCTTCGTTTTCTCCAGGCGATCTTGACCATGACAGCCAGGACGAGAAAAAGCAGGAGAAGCCCGACCCGCGTGGCAAGTATGTAGGGTCTGTTCTCGGGTGAGACGTTCTCCATCCGTATGATCGGCAGCCATTCCTGGAAAAACCACGCCCCGATCACTACAAGAAGAAATACCGGCGTGACATACTTTATAATATACTTGTATATTGCCGGTATTCTCATATCGGCGCCGTGATGCACTTCCTCCCAGGCCTTGTTGATGCCCAGTACCCAGCCGAACAATATCACCTCGATCGTGGCAAAAAGCACCAGACAAAATGTCCCGCCCCAGAAATCCAGCTCGTCAACGACGCCGTTACCGAGAAAAAATATCGCCGCGTTGCACAGGATGAAAGTCACGACGGCGAATATCATCACTGACCATTTCCGGGATATATCGAACTCGTCCTCCAGGAACGCGATCGCCGGCTGGGCCAGGGAAACGGACGATGTCACGCCGGCAAGGAACAGCAGCCCGAACCACAAAAACCCAAAAACCTCCGAAAACGGCATCTGCCCGAAAATGATCGGCATCGTGACGAATCCCAGATTAAATGCTCCCGAGTTGGCGATATTGCCTATCGACATTGGCCCAAAGAAAACAAACGCCGCCGGTATTATTATGCTGGCCCCGAGAATGACTTCCGCGACCTCGTTCATGCTTACCGCGGTAAGTCCGGAAAGCGCGACATCGTCACCCTTTTTTAGATAACTGGCGTATGTCAGGATAACGCCTATCCCCACGCTCAGCGTAAAGAATATCTGCCCTGTAGCGGCCAGCCAGACCCTCGCGCTTCTCAACTGGGAAAAATCCGGATTCCAAAGATACCCGAGCCCGTTCGACACGTTCCAATCCGGTCTCGCCGCGTCCGGCGCGCCCAGGGTCAGCACCCTTACGGCGAGAATAATGCCGAAAACGAACAGCGTGGGAATAGCGAATTTACAAAAACGTTCGATCCCGCCCCGGATACCGTAATTCAGCACCGTCATGTTAATAATGAACGTTATGAGGAAGAATACGTATGCCGGCGCTATGCTTGAAAAATACTGATTTTTTTCCAGCCCCTGAAAACCCCTTAAAAATTCCTGCATCGTGGACTGGTCGAGGATGCTTGAATACTTCTGCACGAGAGAGAAAAAGCTGTACGCCAGCGTCCATGATTCTATGTAGGTATAATAGATCATGATCACGAGCGGGCCGAATATGCCTATAACGCCGAAATACTTGATGAAGCGGTTTTTCTCCCACAGGCTGTGGAAGACACCCGGGGCCGTGGAATGCTCGAACCCGCCGCCGTAACGCCCTATGGACCATTCGACCCACATCAGCGGAATGCCCACGAGCAAAAGCGCGACAAAATACGGGATCATGAACGCCCCGCCGCCGTTCTTTGCGGCCTGCACGGGAAACCGCAGGAAATTGCCCAACCCCACAGCCGAACCTGCTACCGCCATTATGATCCCAAGGCGGGACCCCCATGAGTCTCTGATCCTCTTAGCCACAGCATCACCGTCTTTCTGCGATTTGCGGCCCTACCCCCTGAACCTTACGAACAATCTTCCCCAGTTCTTTGAGTCCTTATCTATCCTGTCATAAAGATCTTTATTTCTCTCGAGAAATTTTAAAACGCGCTTCTTCAGCTGCCCCGAACCTTTACCCGGGATGATTTCTACTATCCTGACTTTCTTGTCTCTGGCTTCCTGCAGGATGCTCTTAAGCGCCCTTTCAATCTCTCGATGCTTATTGTAAATATCGTGTAAATCCAGCTTTATCTTTTTCATGCTAAAAATACAGGGACAGGTTCAGTTCCGTGACTATACTGCCGCAGGAAACTTGTCCCGCCTTTCACTCCGGCTCTACCCGCTTGCGCAGGACCTTCTTCTCCGCTCTTTTTTTCTTTCCCGCGAGCATCTTTTCTTTCGCCCTTTTTGACCTCCTGCGTTTCTGCCTGCGTATTTTTTCTATCCGCTGCCTTTCCTCCGAAGCCCTTCCGAGTATCATTTTCTCGATCTTTCCGACCAGTATTCTGCGGGCCAGAAAACGGTTGAGAGCCTGAGAGCGTTCCCTCCCGCACTTGACCTCTATGCCTGTAGGATTATGTTTTAGGTACACGCGCGTGGATGCTTTATTGACGTGCTGCCCCCCGCGTCCGCTTGATCTTATGAAACGTTCGGTCAGGTCGGTTTCTTTTACGCCAAAACGGCGCATCTTCTCCCTGAGGTTCTTTTCTTTTCCCGGGCTGACTCCAAACTTCATGACTTGCCTAACGTCGGATTGCTGGGATATCTGGCGATAACATTCTCTTTGTTCTTCGGATAGACGAGGGCTTTGACATGACCTGTTCCTTCCATTTTGAAGTTTAGTTCAAGATCTTACTGTGACTATATCTCCAGAATAGAATCTGTGGTGCCGAAAACATTGGTTTCGGCGTCAGGGTTTTCCGGATCCCGGACCCATTCGTCATCTACCAGAAATTTATACCGGTATTTTCGCCCTTTGTCCAATGTGAAATGACCTGACCAGTGACCGTTCTCGAGCTTAGAAAGGCGGCTTGTTTCGGCCTTCTGCCAGTTATTAAAATCTCCGAGGACATATACGGTGCCCGCTTCCGGAGCATGAAGAAAAAATTCACGCACGGATACATCCATGATATCGTCCTTGATATTAAGGATCTCGCTGGTAAGATTATAAAAGTCCAGGGTTGCGGAACATTTAGGATCGTGCTCGAATATCGTCTTACCCAGCCCGGCAGCTTCCCTTAGGCGCACGCTCGAGCGTATCTTTGCGGAAAGAAGATACGGACCAAGCTTGTGCTTCGCGTCTTTCTCCAGCTGTTTTGCAAAATTCGAACGTTTGTCGTAAATGTTCATGATAAAAAAAACCGACGGGGTCCTCCCTGTCTCCGAATTCAACAGGCTCGTCACCCGGTAAACATTGTTTATGCCGTTGAACGAAAAATAGCTCAGATCTATCGGGACAAGGATCATATTCGCGGCATACATGGCATTAAGCGTGAGAAATCCGAAACTGGGGGGGGAATCCACTATCACATATTCAAACTTCTCAAAGAAAGGCTTGGACAATGTGCGGGACAATATAGCCGCCGCGCCGTTTACCCCTCCAAGATTGATCTCCGCCGCACTGAGCATCATATTGGCGGGTATAAAGGAAAGCCCTTTCCTGCTGTTTATGACGATCTCCTCGAATGGTATATCGGTGTTATCGAAATGCGCCCGAAAGATGTCATATGAGGTCTTTCTTTCGGAAGATTTCTCGCTGCATCCCAGTGCAAAGGTAGCATGAGCCTGCGGATCCAGGTCCACGAGAAGGGTTTCGTTCCCCAATCTTGAAAGAGCCGCCGCGACATTCACGGCAAGCGTTGTCTTTCCGCAACCGCCTTTCTGATTCGCAACAGATATGATCATTGTATCCCTCTCTACATATATTTTGTGGTATTTAGATAAATATGTCGAACATATTGTATTACTTGCCTAAAAGTATATCATATTAATTTTAAAAAACAACTATTAAGCTTAATATTATTAGAACTCTGACATGCTCTTTCGACCCGTTAGAAATTCCATTTCTGGCAGGGTTCACCTGAACCTTTACTAATATATATCTATACGGGCCGGAATGTGCTAAAATATAGTGGAAATCAGGATTGCCGTGTTCGGCGCATAAATAGTGGGAGATGTTTAGAGCCATGAATGAAAATAGATTACGCGACAGAATAGACATCGAGCTGTCCAAGACGTATTTCGGCAATGCTTCAAAGGATCCCGCTCACGCGAAAAGAGCCCCTAAACGGTACTCTGAAAGGGAAAACCAAAAACGAAACCGCCAAAGACAAAGCCGTTTCAGACGTCCGGGCCGTTTAAAGTTTTTTTTAATGGGTCTTGTCGTTCTGGCCGCGCTTGTTTTTCTTTTCGTCCGCATGCTGGGCTATGAACGCGTGGTCAGCATTCTCAAGGTCAAAACAGGATTCGTGCCGGCGTCCCAGCGGCCCATCATATGGTCCGGAAAAACAGCAAAAACAGCCATCCCTGCCGGGACGACTGCACCAGCCGTAAAACACGCCTTTAAAACGGAAAAGACCCTTTATGATTTTGAAAAAGACGATAACGGGTGGGAGATCCCGGGATGGGAACTTGACAAACCGGACCACGTGGCCAGATCACTTAAAAAAGTCAGCGGCGTCGCCAGTAAAGGGGCCGGGAGTCTTGAACTCTACGCTGAATTCCCCGGAGAAAGATGGACAGGAGCGCTTGCCGAGATACAGCATTATCTTGATCTCAGAAATTACGACGCGATATACGTGGACATCTATCTGCCGCTCGACGCTCCAGGCGGGCTCAGAGGAAAAGTCATATTAACGGTGGACGAGGACTGGCGGTTCGTGGAGATGGCCCGCAGTTTCCGGCTGGAACCCGGCAAGTGGACCACCATAACGGCTGACATTTCGGAAGGCAGCACCGAGTGGAAAAGGACCAAAGTGGATAAAGCCTTCAAGGCGGACGTGCGTAAAGTCGCCATAAGAATAGAATCCAACAGGGTCCCGTATTCCGGACCTATATACATAGATAACATCAGGGTATATTCCCGGTAGCGGGCGGGACAGGTTTACTGCGGGAGATTAGCCCCAGGCGTAAACCAGTCCCATTTATTATTATGTGTCTTCCCGGTAGCGGGCGGGACAGGTCTGCTAGTAGATTCCCAGATCCCTGAGTCTCTGGTCCGAGATCCCGAAATGGTGGGCAAGTTCGTGCTGGACCGTATGCGTTACCAGGCGGATTATTTGCTCGTCCGTCCTGCAGATCCTCTCAATGTTTTTCTGGAAGATGGAAACTTTATCCGGCATCACCATACCGTATTGATGGCTTCTTCTCGCCAGAGGCACCCCCTGATAAAGACCCAGCACCATCCTCCTGTGAGCGGCATCAACCGATCTGGCCTGCCCCGGGGTGGGTTCATCCTCTATCACCACATCAACATTCTCAAGACTGTCTTTGAAAGTCTGCGGTAGATCATCGAGCGCTCTTATTACCAGTTTTTCGAAATCCTCGCGTCTCATATTTTCATCCGCCGGCCCAGTCCTCATCCCGGGCATCCTTGATATAATATTTGCGGCCCTTGATACTGATAAAATCGCTCCAGGCCTTTCCCTCTCTGGCCTGGGAAAGCTGCAGTTCCTTGATCGCGTTGGCCTGAGAGACAAGTTCATCCACCTGGTATATGATGGTGGCTTCCAGGGTCTTGGGAAGAACGGGAGACTGCTGTTCATATTCGCCGTGGTGGCTCAATATGATATGTTCGAGACGCAGGAGCAGATCGCCGGGGAAATCCTGTATCTCGGCGATCTTTTCCATCAATATCCTGTACCCGATCGCGATATGCCCCACGAGCCCGCCCTCAACAGTATATTCCATCTTTCTGGGATCAAGCTCGTACACCTTCCCTACGTCATGGACAAATGCGCCAAAAAGAGCGATGTCCCTGTCTGCCTCCGGATATATCTTGCACATCTGATCAACGATATACATGACTTCATATGTGTGCTCCAAAAGGCCTCCTATATAAGCATTGTGCCAGCTCTTGCCCCCCAGACCGTCCTTAAAAAGGGCCATGAGCTTTTCGTCGCCCGTAAAACGTTCCGCGAGATCATGGACCCAGCGATTCTTTATGCCTTCAAGATATTCAAGGACTTTGCCGAAAATTTCATCCCTGTTCTCAGCCACACGCACCATGTCCTCATACTGAAAGGCCCTTTCATCGGCTTTTGAGATGAAATCCGTTTTAAGCTGTTTCTCTCCCCGGTACTCCCCGACGACTCCCTTGATACGGACGATATCACCCGACTCGGCAGCTTCGTTGAACTTCTCGGCATCGTCCCACAGGCGGGCTTCGATCTTCCCCGTCCTGTCGGAAAGGGTTATCTGGAGATAAGGCTTGTCGTATTTTGTCAGTTTCAATTCCTTCTTATTAAGCATGAAAAAGGAATCGACCTGCTCGTTGATCTTGAAATCAGATATGAATTTCTTGTCCATGATCAGACCTCCCCTGTCAATCCCGCCCGAGGCAAAATCAACTATTCCCCTAGTCCCGTTAGAAATGAAACCCGACCTTCGTGGCTTGGGACATTTCTAACGGGGCCAGCATATGGGATCAAATTCGCATCTGGCGCATCTGTCCCTATCGTCTCTTTCGGGCAGTTTTTCAAATTTGAGCTGCTGCATGTCCCGCCAGCATCTTGTTATCAATTTCTCCAATTCCGTAACCATTTCATCCGTAAGTTCGATATCTATATCCCGGTACTGGCCTTTGTCAAGTTCATATTTTTTTACCGTTTCCGATGCCGGTTCAAGAAACTGAAGCAAGCCGCGACTGACGGAAGCCTTCTTCCCGTCCCGCTGATTCCTGTCGAACACCATCTTATAGGAAATAAGCTGGCGGTAGTAATCGTCGCATTCATACTCCGAAATATCCCTGCAGTTATGTATCGCCTTGACATGCTTATCCGGTTTACCTGTTTTATAATCAACTACCTTCACTGTCCCGTCTTTTTCGATCTCGACCTTATCGAATTTTCCCTTGAAGATAAATCCCTCGGGGAACGAGACCGCAAGTTCGCTCTCCAGAGAACAGGGCATCACCGGAGTCCGGGATTCTCTTTTATACCAGCCACTCAAGGTATCCAGCCGGGAAAGGCACATGCTCTTTACCGCATCGCTTACGCCCTGAAATTCGAGTTCCCTCCTGAACGATTTTTTGAAGAGATCAAACCCGGGGAACTTCTTATTTTCCATATAATGAAGGTATACATCCTCAAGCGCTTTGTGGGCGCAGTTACCGAAGACTATGTGCTGCGTCTTCCTGCCGGGAAGCCTGAGAACGTAATTATACATGAACTTCCTTCTGCATGTCAGGTAACTGTTGAGCTTAGTGGGGGTGAGGGAGATCTTGCTCACCATATCCTTCAATATGCCGCGGGTATCCTTGAACGGGTCCCTGTCCGTCTTTGCCTCAAGAAACTTCCCGAGAAACTTGCCTTCATCCTTCGGTGAACCGGACCCGGGCTGAATACCCGCATGGCTCAAAAAGCGGCTTATTATCACTTTTTCTCCGGGGGTAGCCGTGTATATCAGGTTGGCCTTTGCTCTCGTGGAAGCGACATAAAAAAGACGGAGCTCATCATAAAAGCTCAGCAGTTTCAGCTTCTTTTTCTCGTCGACCCTTTCCTTGCTTTTATAGATATCCGGCGGAAGCGGCACCACATCGGGCTTGCTTCGCACCGGCCAGCTTTTCTGCTCAAGGCAGAAAGGCATGAACACGGTGTAAAACTCAAGCCCCTTCGAGCTATGGGCGGTATAAATGCGGATGCCGTCCTGGCTGAGCGTGGCCAGCTCGCCCTCTATCGGCATATCGTGCACTTCCCTCAGGTCCAGTTCGCTGGTAAAATCATCCAGTCTCAGCGAAGGCCTGGCCAGGCTCGATTCCTTTATCTTGTTCACGAACGATACCAGGGCCCTGAGATCCCTGATCCTGAGAACCTTGTTTTGTCTATAATTCTCCAGTATAAACCTGTAGAGTCCCGTATCCTCTATAAACCCCAGCAGGATATCGTGCACCGGACGCGTTCTTGCATCCATCAGCAGCCTCTTCACGGCCCACGCCGCCTTGTGAAGAGCGTGAGGGTCTTTTAGGTCCAGTTCCCTGCTTATCTTCAACCTGTTCGAATCTTCCCTGGTCGGCGGAGTTTCCGTTCCGCTGGCCGGAAAACGGTCCTGAAATTCCTGAAAAAGATTGAAAGACTTATATGTCCCCAGGTCCTTGTCTTTTCTGGAAAGACTCTTTTGCCTGTTCACAAAGCCTATGAACTTCAAAATATCGGCATGCGTAGCCCCGATATAATCCGAGGAAAGTATTTTATACAGGGCCAGGGATTTCTTCTCGTTGTTTTCCATGTCCACGTTTGCGAGCTCCAGCACATCCAGCATCTGCTGGACCCGTTTTTCCTGGCGTATGTCCTCGCCGCTGTCCGCGGCATACGGAATGCCGGCCTTCAGGAACGCTTCTATCACCTTCTGCCGCTGACTGCGCTTGCGGACAAGAACGGCTATGTTATTATAAGGTTTTTCCTTTTCCTCCGGAGACAGTGAAGGGTCATGCCTTATTTTCTCGGCCTGTTTTTCTATCTCACCAATAATAAAAAAGAGCTCCTCTTCCTCGGTAAGAAATTCCAGAAACTGTATTTTCCCGTTCCTGTAATCAACACGCTTCTTAGGGTCTTTCGCGCTGACCCTTTCGTCTTCTGGAAGCTGAGATATGATCCGGGAAGACAGTTCGATCACATCCCGGGTGGACCGGTAATTATCCTTGAGAACAATGGTCTCGAGGAAAGGGATCCTTTCTTTCAGAACGCGGAAATTTGACAACGTCGCCCCCTGGAAACGGTATATGGACTGATCATCGTCCCCCACACAGCACAGATTCGGTGCCCCGGGGTCAAGTATTGCGAACAAAAGTTCCAACTGAGCGCCATTCGTATCCTGGTACTCGTCGACCATGATATATTTGTACTGCCTGCTAAAAGCCTCGCGCAGCTCCGTTTCCCGGCGGAACGCATTAAGCGCTATGAGTATCATGTCATCATAATCCTTGCGTCCTCTTTCGTCAAAAAGAAGCGCGCACTCTTTGTCCTTCAGTTCCTCGTACTTTTCGTATATTACCGAAAGCGCTTTCAGGCGCGAAACATGTTTCTCCTCAAGATTTATGCCATCCGGCCTGAGGTCTTTAAGCTGCTTCTTCAGGTCGTCCGGAGCAATACCCTCGTTTTTGAGTTCACTTATCCGGTTCTGGATCTCCCGGATATGAATATACGGGGCTCCGAAAGGCTTGAGCTCCCCTGCGCCTTTTATATTATCCAGTATATACTCCAGCGCCCTTACCTTTTCGACCTCAGTCATATCGATCTTGTCCCTGACGTATTTTATCGCTCCCTCGGACTCAAGGACTACGGAATTGGCAAAGCTGTGAAATGTCTCGACTTCCACGTTGTACCCGTCATGCCCTATGACCGAGGCGAGCCGCTCGCGCATGGCCCTGGCGGCGGCGTTCGTGAACGTGACTATGAGTATGTTCTCGGGATCGCACTTTTTCCGCAGTATGATATTGGCGGCGCGTAACGAAAGGAGTTGCGTCTTGCCTGTGCCGGGGCCGGCAAGAATAAGAAGCGCGCCTTCGGTCGTGTCAACGGCCCTTTTCTGTTCGGCATTTAACTTATCATAGTGTTCTTGAAAAGCTTTCATTTCGGCGTGCATGCTCAGATCTAACTGTTACGAGGCAGGTTTTTTCGGGTCCGCCCGGCACCTGATACCTGAAACCTATTTTTTAGATATCTGAAAAATCGCGTTGAGAGCGAAAAGGTTCGGCATGAATCTTACGGTACCGCTTTCAGCAAGAAAAACACTTTTTTCTATAGTTATTCCCCGCTCCGCGCAAAATATCCTGAAATCCTTGATGCTCAGAAAGTGAAGGTTCGGCGTATCGTACCAGAAATAAGGCAGGGACGGCGTTATCGGCACATGCCCGCTGAAAAGTATCTGGAGCCTTGCCGTGATATAGCAAAAATTCGGGAAACCTATTATGACCTTTTTCCCGATCCTCAATGCTTCCATTATGGCTTCGGCGGGCCTGTGGACCTGCTGCATGGTCTGGTTGAAAATGACATAATCGAACAGTTTATCGGGATATTCCTTCAGCCCGGAATCAATATCGCCGTGAGACACGCTGAGCCCCTTTTCCACGCACTTGTATATGGCCTCTTCGCTTATCTCGACACCGCTGCCTTTGACCTCCTTGCGAAGAACAAGATACTCCAGAAGATCGCCGTCGCCGCACCCCATGTCAAGCACCATGGACCCCGGCTCGATCATGTCGCCGATGACCTTATGATCGACCCTCAACTCCTCTTTTCTTTTGCTCGCCATACCTTATTTCCCCTGTTTCTTATGCGTCTTTTCCAGAAAATGCTTTATCAGCCGGCTCTCTTCGGCGTATTCAAGCAGGAAGGCGTCGTGACCGTAATCCGAACTTATTTCGCAATACGTGACATCGATGCCGTTCATCTTGAGGGCCCTGACTATTTCCTTTGACTGAAACGGCGGATAAAGCCAATCTGAACTGAACGCGATGATCAAAAACCGCGCGCTTACGCCCCTGAACGTATCCTGCAGTTTCTTGCCGTGCTGGAGATCAAAGTAATCCATGGCCTTGGTGATATAGAGATAAGAATTGGCATCAAACCGTTTGACAAAATTGTCCCCCCTGTAGCGAAGGTATCCTTCGACCTCGAATTCCGTACTGAATTCATACCCCAGTTCTGCTCTCTTCAATGCCCTGCCGAACTTCTTTTCCATGGACTTGTTGCTCATGTAAGTAATGTGTCCTATCATGCGCGCGACAGCCAGCCCCGCGGAAGGATGCCCTTTCTCATAATAGTTCCCTCCGTTCCAGGCCGGATCCGCCATAATAGCCTGCCGGCCGACCTCATCGAAAGCGATCTGCTGGGCAGAGTGTTTATAATTTGCGGCTATAGGGATACATGAAACGACCATCTTGGGATATGTCACTGCCCACTGGAGGGCCTGCATGCCGCCCATGGACCCCCCGCAGACGGAAAGCAGTTTCTTGATCCCCAGAAAATCAAGCAGCTTTTTCTGCGCATGCACCATATCCTTTATGGAGACGATCGGAAAAGCGAGCCCGTAAGGTTTTCCGGTGGATGGATTGATGGAATTGGGGCCGCTTGAACCCTTGCACCCCCCGATCACGTTCGAACAGATCACAAAATATTTATCCGTATCAAAGGCCTTGCCCGGACCGATCATATCGTTCCACCAGCCGGGTTTTTTGTCGCCGCTATGAAAACCGGCGACATGCGCATCACCGGAAAGTGCATGACATATAAGGACCGCGTTATTTTTTCGGCTGTTCAGTTCGCCGTACGTCTCGTAAGCGATCTTCAGCCCGGGAAGCTTCGCGTCGTTTTCCAGGATGAATTCCGCGCCTTCAGGCATGTTGTAATATTTTGTTTCGACAAATCCTAGATCTTTCTTGCCGCTCTTGTCTGGCATATCCTCACCTGCCCGATATGTTAAAAGTTTTTAGCCCAGGTAATCCTTAAAGAGCCATGTGCTCAGATATCTTTCCCCGGTGTCGCACAGGATCGTCACTATATTCTTGCCTCTGTTTTCCTCCCTGGACGCCACTCTGACGCTGGCTGCGACATTCGCTCCCGCGGATATCCCCACCAACAGCCCTTCTTTCCTGGCCAGGGTGCGCGCCATCTCCCCCGCCTCATCGTCGGGAACGGTTATTATCTCATCTATCAGTTCTTTTTTCAAGACCTTAGGGATGAACCCGGCGCCTATACCCTGTATCCCGTGAGATCCCGGCCTGCCGCCGGAAAGCACCGGCGATGATTCCGGTTCCACTCCTATGATCTTCACGCCGGGGTTTTTCTTCTTCAAGACACCTCCGACACCCGTGATAGTGCCTCCTGTCCCGATGCCGGCCACGAACACGTCCACCTGTCCGTCCGTATCGTTCCATATCTCCTGCGCGGTAGTCCTTTCGTGCATTTCAGGGTTGGCCCTGTTTTCAAACTGGTGAGGGACGAAAGAATCCGGTATCTCCCCGGCCAGTTCCTCCGCTTTTTCGATCGCCCCGGCCATCCCTTTTTCCCCGGGAGTGAGAACGACTTCCGCGCCCAGCACTTTTAAAAGCGCGCGCCTTTCAGCGCTCATGGTATCGGGCATCGTCAAAATAAGCCTGTACCCCTTGACCGCGCTGACAAAAGCAAGCGCTATCCCGGTATTTCCGCTTGTCGGCTCAATGATCACCGAGCCCCCTTTTAACTTACCTTCGGCTTCGGCCGCTTCGATCATTGCTACCCCGATACGGTCCTTGACGCTTGAAAGCGGATTGAAAAATTCCGCCTTTGCAAGGATATTGCCCGGCAGGCCCTTCCCGACCTTTCCAAGCCGCACAAGAGGCGTATTGCCGACTGTCTGCGTGATATCGTCGTATATCTTCATGCTATACCTTGTCAAGCGCCTGGTCGAGGTCCCGGGTAAGGTCTTCTACATCCTCGATGCCTATCGACAGGCGGATAAAATCTTCCGTGACGCCTGCCGCTTCCCGCTCTTCGCGCGTAAGCTGTTGATGCGTGGTAGAAGCCGGGTGTATCGCCAGGCTCCCGGCATCACCTATATTGGCCACATGACTGAAGAGTTCAAGCGAATTTATAAACTTCTTTCCTGCCTCGAGGCCGCCCTTTACGCCAAAACCCAGGAGCCCTGAATACAATCCGTTCCTGAAATATTTGCATGCTATCCCGTGCTGCGGATGTTCCACAAGGCCGGGGTAGTTCACCCAGGACACCTTTTTATGCGTCTTGAGAAACCGTGCGATCTCCAGGGCGTTCTCGCTGTGACGGACCATCCTGAGATGAAGCGTTTCCAGTCCTATCAGAAAAAGGAACGCGTTAAAAGGGCTCATGCAGGATCCGATGTCCCTGAGAAGGCTGACCCGCGCTTTTACCGCAAAGGCGATATTCCCCTGGCCCGGAACATTCCCGAATCTTTCGGAGAACTTTATCCCGTGATAGCTCGGATCGGGTTCCGCGAGCTGCGGGAATTTGCCCCCTGCCCAGTCAAAATTCCCGGAATCAACGATGACGCCGCCGATAGATGTGCCGTATCCGCCTATATACTTAGTGGTTGAATGCACGACTATATCCGCGCCGAAACGGATGGGATTGACCAGAAACGGTGTTCCCACTGTATTGTCTATGACAAGGGGGATATCGTTTTCATGGGCTATCTTGGCGACTTTTTCAATGTCAAGAGCGTCCAGTTTAGGGTTCCCCAGTGTCTCGGCGTACAGCGCCTTCGTCTTTTTCGTGACGGCCCTGCGGAAATTCTCAGGATCGGTAGGATCCACGAATATGACGTTAATACCGAGATTGCGCAAAGTGTAATTGAACAATGTGTGGGTCCCGCCGTACAGGCTGCTCGACGAGACTATCTCGTCACCGGCAGAAGCCAGATTAAGCACCGCGAGCGTAACGGCCGCCTGCCCCGAAGAGGTCGCTACCGCGGCACTGCCGCCTTCGAGCGCAGCGACCCTTTTCTCAAGAACATCCACGGTCGGGTTCATCAGGCGTGTATAAATATTGCCGGACTCCTTAAGCGCAAAAAGATCCGCCGCGTGCTGCGTATCTTTAAAGACATAAGAGGTGGTCTGATATATGGGCACCGCTCTTGCCCCTGTTGTCGGCTCGGGCACATATCCGGCATGAACGCCAAGCGTGCCCGGACTCCATTTCTGCCGTTTACTCATGATTTCCTCCCGTTTATTTTGCGGTCAATGCTTTACATATTTAAAAATCTATTTCCACAACCAGTATTCGCGGTCATTGAGGCCCGTCACCCGAAGAGGTTCGATCCTGGTATTCCTGCCAAAAATATATCCGGAACCGTAGAGATCGCGGAACCAGTACATAATCTCCTTCCAGAGATAATATGTAAAGTATTCCCAGAGAGGCGGCGATATCTTCCTCACCTCATAGGTCACATAATCGTGGTTGACCATCACCCTGATATAGTGGAGATACCCGCCATCTGCCTCCGGTATCTCTATAAGCATGCCTCCCCCGCCGGTCACGATATAATCCACATCATCGAACTTCTCATGTTTGAACATGTGCTTATGACCGGTAAATACCATATCCACATTGTATTCCCCGCAAAGCTTGCGGAACCTGTAAGCCCACGGACTGTTATCCTCATTATACCATTCCTGCTGGTACGGATCGAAGGGCGGTTTATGCATGGCTATGAATATATGCTCGTATTTCTGCCCTTTTTTCAATTCTTCTTCCAGCCGGTTAAACTGTGTTTGACTGAGCGCGCCTTCTTCATTGTCCAGCACGATAAAATACGAATTCCTGTCCGCAAAAGCAAATTCCCTCTCGCCGCAAAACTCCTTAAAAAGCTCCCGATCATCATGGTTGCCTATGGCCGCGATGACGGGATATTTTATGAGCTTCTGCATTTTTTTGTAAGCCAGAAAATGCGAACGCTTGCCGTCAAGAGAAATATCTCCCACGCTCAGGACAAAATCTATCGGGACCTTGCGGAACCTGTCTTCCCGGTTCATGTGCCATATCTCCTTGAGAGTGGCCGCATCGTTGAAAATAAGGCCGGAGTGGTTATCTCCAAAGATAATGAACGAAAAATAGGCCCCTTTATTTCCCTCGACCTTTTCGATATTGGCCCTGTTGTTGTTATCCGGCCGGGCGCCTTTCATGAACCAGAACGGGATAAGCGGCAGAAAAGAATAGATCACCGTGACAATAAGCAAAATCACGATTACCCTTATCCACCTTACATTGCCTTTGCTCATGTTATTTGCCTTTCGTTGCGCGCGCGAACCTATCTCGCAATGCTGACGATCTTGTACTTAAGCGTTCCGGCCGGGACCTGGACCTCCACGACATCGCCCGCTTTATGCCCGAGAAGGGCCTTGCCCACCGGCGAGGAGATGGAGATCTTATTCAGATCGAAATCGGATTCCTCCTCGGCAACAAGCATATAATCAAACTCCTCCTCCGTATTCTGATCCCTTACCTTCACCGTCGCCCCCAGCAGGGCTTCGTCCGCGGGCATGGCCTTATCGTCTATCAATCTCGCTCTCATCAAAATATCTTCCAGTTCAGCGATCCTTTTTTCATTCATGGCCTGGGCTTCCTTGGCAGCATCATATTCGGCGTTTTCGCTTAAATCGCCGTGGGCCCTGGCCTCGCCAAGAGCTTTTGCTATCTCCTTACGTTTCCTCCCCTTGAGACTTTCCAGTTCCCTGCAGATCTTATCGCGCCCCTCGCGTGTCAGGTTAACGCTGCCTCCGCCCATTTCGCCTCCCGCTATATTTATTGGCTCCTAAAGATTAAACTAGTAATGGTGTATTGATTATAAGGGAATACCGCGCTTATGACAAACAAAAATTTTAATATATTTCAGGGCAGGAAAATCGGGCAAAAAAGGGAATATCAAACGGATAGAGAGCCTTTGTTAAATATTAAATAGGTAGTTTCATAATCTTGCTTTTTAATTTTTTATCATTAAACTTGAATTAGAAACGCGGTTGTTCTTTGTACTGAAGCATCAAATCGATAAGGGCAAACTATTCGAAAGAATGGGGCTGCAAAGTCTTGAGCCTAACTCCCCTCCCGGGGACATGGCTGTCGGACCGCCGAAGTTGATCTTCTGTGGATTTTCATTTTCAAACTAACTTTTTGTAACCCTATTTGAAGGGCTTTGCCTTTATCAAATAGGGTTTTTTATTTTCAAAAAGGAGGCAAGAAAATGAAGATCCGCCGTACAAACAATAAAATCAGGCTGCTGGCTATTCTGGTCACGATGATTTTTTTGTCATCGACACTTCTGCCTGTTTCTGCATCCCATTCCGATGCGGGGCTTTTTTTGCCCCAGAGGGGCATGTGTTACGTTACGTGGGACAAAGAACGATTAGCCTCCAGCTACTCCGATAAATCACTCGCGAAACTGATGTCACTCGGGGTCGAATACATATCAATAAGCGTGACACAGTATCAGGAAAGGCATAATTCAACCGATATAAAACGCACCGGCAACACCCCCAGTGACCGGAGTCTGATCCATGCGATCAAGAAGGCCCACAAGCTGGGGATGAAAGTCATGCTTAAACCGCATATCGACCTCATTGATAAGTATGACGGTACCTACTGGCGTGCCGATATTGGTTTCGCCTGTGAAAGAGATTGGCAAAAATGGTTCGAAAAATACCGGCAATATATACTCCATTACGCGCGTATCGCCAAAAGGCTGAATGTCGAGATCTTCTGCATCGGAACGGAACTTTCTTTCACCACGCAAAGGGAAGATGAATGGCGCAAGATCATATCAGAAATAAGAAAGGCCTACCCCGGAAAGATCGTCTACGCCGCCAACTGGGACAACTATCAAAACATAAAATTCTGGCCGGATCTTGATTACGTGGGCATCGACGCGTATTTTCCTCTCACCTATGAATCAAATCCGTCCTTGGAGGACCTGAAAAAGGGATGGGAAAAGTGGAGATGCGATATCGAGAAGTGGCAAACCCAGGTCAATAAACCCATTATATTCACCGAAATAGGGTATCCCAGCACATCGCACGCGCCTTATGCTCCATGGAAAGGAGGAACAGAAGGCAATGCCGATCCGGAAATACAGGCCAAATGTTACAAAGCTTTCTTTGAGACCATGTGGGATCAACCCTGGCTTGCCGGGGTATACTGGTGGAAATGGGATACGAACATACACGCGGGGGGAACGCATAACCGGCAATTCACCCCCCAGAACAAACCGGCGCAAAGGATCATCGAGGCAAATTACAAAAGTTTCAGAAAAGACGCTACCGCGAATGCCATCCGATGAGCTCGTTCTCTTTGTTAAAAATAAGGTACACTTTTTCGTCCGAAAAAAAGGATTTATCGCTGGGCTTGTAAACCCATTTCGTCAATATTCCCCCTTCTTCAGACAGCACTATCACCGGTTCCCCGTATCTCGTTTTTATGCGCTTGGCGGGCTCTCCGTGCTTGAGCTGGCCGCGATCCAGGGCGGCGGCGATCTTCCTGTAATTTTCGGTCTCTTCCTTGAGCTCCTGGATCATTTTACCGTGGCTTTTAGCGAACGCCATAAGCGCCTTGATCCCGTCTTTGGATTTGACATATTTTACCGGTTTTTTCCTGCCGGCTTTTTCTTCCGCTCTTACCGCATCGCCCGGTATGCAACAGGACAAAAATAAACCAAGGATAATGACAGCGATCTTGTTCATTTTGCGCCCTTCCCTTTGCCTTTGCCCTTACCCCTGCTGTCCAGGAGGGCTTTCTCCAGCACGGTTCTCAGATTGTTAAGTTCCGCTCTTGAAAGAATAAAATGCGCCCGTACCTTTTTGTCAATCGCCTGGATCTCAAAAATATCGTTTTCTTTTACATACCGGATGTTGATCCTCATCTTTCTCGCCCTCCGCTGTTAAAGGATCTCCGCCGCAAGGGAAGCCAGTGAGCTTCTCTCGCTCTTTGTAAGGGTCATATGGCCGAACATCTTCTGGCCTTTCATTCTTTCCGCGCAATATGTCAGACCGTTGCTGGACGAGTCCAGATACGGGTTATCTATCTGGTAAGGATCTCCGGTAAGGACCATTTTGGCATGGTTGCCCGCCCGGCTGATAACGGTTTTTACTTCGTGGGGCGTCATGTTCTGCGCCTCATCGATTATTATGAACCGGTCAGGGATGCTCCGCCCTCTCATGAACGTCATGGCTTCCAGTTCGATTATTTCCTCTTTAATGTATTTCTCGACCTGGGACTTGACCTTGCCCTTGACCTCCTTGCTTTTCTTCTCCGCGTGAAATATGTATTCAAGGTTATCAAATATAGGCCCCATCCAGCTCTCGAGCTTCTCCTCCTTGGTCCCGGGAAGATATCCAATATCTTTTCCGAGCGGCATGACCGGACGCGATATCAGGATTCCCGCATAGGACCCGTCCTTGATAACCTTTTGAAGCCCGGCAGCGATCGCCAGAAGGGTCTTTCCGGTCCCCGCCGAACCAACAAGGGTAACCAGGCTGATATCATCGTTCAGCAATAATTCCATCGCCATGATCTGTTCCTTGTTGCGCGGGCGGATCGACATGACATGTGTCTTGCCGAAGATAAGCGGCATCAATATGTCGAATTCTTCCTTGTATCTTCCTATCGCGGAATGCTTCGGGTCCGCGCTGTCAACAAGAAGAGCAAATTCGTTGGGGAAGAATTCCTCTTTCTCCGCCTTATACTCTTTTTTTTCGTAGAAAGCATCTATGTCGTTTTTCTCCACGTTTAAAGTGCGCCAGCCGCTGTAAAAATGCTCAAAATCGATCTTTTGTTTCTCAAAATCCACGCTGGTGATCCCGAGGGCATCGGCCTTTATCCTGGCGTTGATATCCTTGGATACGAATATGACCTGTTCACCCTTCTGTTTCATCGTATAGGCGGCAAGCAATATCCTGTTATCCACTACCTTCTCCGACAGCCCCAATTCCGAGATCCTGTCCGGCTCTATCCCCACGGCGATCTTTAATATCCCTCCATTGTCAAGAGGATATCCCTCGCCGGGTTCCCCCTTCTGACGGAACTTATCCAGCATGCGTATCGCTATTCTCGCATTGCGGCCTTTTTCATCACGATCCCTCTTGAACTTGTCAAGTTCCTCCAGCACCTCTATGGGCAGGAGCAAGATATTGTCGGCGAATGACACAAGCGCCTGGGGATTATGCAGTATAACGTTCGTATCCAGTACGAATGTCTTTCTCAATGTCTCTCCTTTCAGGGTTACGTCATCGTTTTTACCAGAGCGGCGACCTTTCCGCCGAGAGAACGGCATTGTTCTTCCGCGCGCGCATCAGGGCTTCCGATCGAAACGGGTCCGAAATGGTCTCCCTCGCTGTCACCCTGGACTATCATGCCGTGGATCATCATCGCATTTAAAATACCCGTAATGGTCGTTTCGTTCCCGCCTCCGATATTGGCGGATGAAGAAAAAGCGCCACCCACCTTCCCGGTCAGTTTTCCGTGGAAACTGACCGAGTCATCAAAAAACTTCTTTATCTGATACGCCATAGAACCATAATATGTCGGGGATCCGATGATCAGACCGTCGTATTCCAGCGCCTTCCTGGCCGGAAAATCCTCAATGCTCTTTACGTCCACCTGTATATCGGATTCCGCTTTTGCGCCTTCGGCGACCAGGCGGGCCATGGCCGCCGTATTACCGGTCCCGGAATAATAGACTATCGCCAGCTTCTTCATGCTTCATTTCCCTCCTTCCGGCAAATTTTCGGTCATCGGTCATATGTATTATAATTTAAAAATTACAAATGTTAAACAAATAAATATCTTAAAGTTCATCCCCCCTTGAGGGCAAGTTAATGTATGAATCGAAATCCGTATATCCCTTGATAAACTTTTTAAGGTAGGCAATACGCTCGGAAAGATAGGGATGGCTCCTGTAAAAAGAATATCTCGCCCTTGGCGCTTTTTTGCGCAGTTCTTTGAGCTTTTCCATAGCATTGACAGCACCGTTCGGGTCGAACCCGGCCCGCCGCATGTATTTTACCGAAAGTTCGTCGGCCTGTCTTTCGTCATGCCGGGAATAAGCGGACATCAACTGGCCGATAGCCGCGTTCGCTTTCTCAGGCGTACCCCTTTCCTTCTGCATCTGAGCTCCCAGCAGCATAAGCGCGGTAAGCCCCAGATTTGCCTGCAACCGTTTGACGGAGTGCCGGGCTTCCACATGCCCTATTTCATGCGCCAGGACCGCTGCCACATTGTCGTCAGTCTCCAGGACTTCCACCAGGTCCTCGAACACGTAAACATACCCGCCCGGCGCGGCAAAAGCGTTATAGTAGTCGTCTTTCTCATGGTTAAGAACGGTGAACCGGTATACAACGTCTTTCCTGTCCGCCCCGAGAGCGAGTTTTTCGCCGATCTCCTCCACCCGTTTCTGCGTTAAAGGGTCCACCGGAAGATCAAATTGCTCGCGGACCTGCTGGTCGATCTTCCTGCCCATATTTCTCTCTTTGACGGCCGGTATCAGCACAAGTTCTTCTTCTTCGGTCGCCGGGTTGATCGACATCACGCCGCCGGCCAGGAAGGGCAGAAAAAATAAAACCGTCAAAAATACAAGTGTCTTGTTTTTTCGCATTACTTACCTTGCGGTTCTCGGTCGCCGCTTTTTATCACGAGTATCTCTTCTGTCGGGATCTCTGTTATATATTCGTCCTTTACCCTGTGCGGTGCTTTCAGGATATTGGTCTTCACATCCCGGTTGGCCCTTGCAAGCCGGGCTATTATATCCCTGACAAGGACACGTTTGGAATCGCGGTCCCTCGGACAGCCTGACTTGATCTCAGGCAAACCTGCATCCCTTGCGTACCTGCGGATCTCTCTTTCCTCCAATAGCACCAGCGGCCTGATGATCGCGATCTTTCCCCCGAACAGGCTTTGAACCGGGTTCATGCCCGATATCTCCCCGTTGAAGATCATGTTCATAAGTATGGTCTCCACTATATCGTCCTTGTGATGCCCCAGGGCGATTTTATTGAATCCCAGTTCCTCGGCTGTCTCGAACAGCGCTTTGCGTCTGTTCCACGAACACCAGAAGCAGTCCTGTCTCGCGAGCCGGTTTTTCCCGGCAATGGCTATTTCCTTGAAAACATAATCGCATCCGATCGATTCGAAATACCTCCTGAGCTCTTTTGTCTTTACCCGGGAACGCTGGTCGTAATCAGTGATCACATGTATTGCCTTGACCGCGTAATCTACGGGAAGCCAGATCTTGCGCTGCTCGAGTATCCTGAGCAGGGCCAGGCTGTCCTTCCCGCCGGAAACCCCCACCAGCACTTTATCGCCCGCGCCGATCATGCCGTAACGGTTTATCGCCATTCCGGCTTTTTTCGAGATGAAATATTCTGCCTTATTTAGTCTTTTCATGCCTGCTGTCCTAAAGCTAAATATCTTCCACTGACTTCAGCGTAGCCGTGACTCTGCCGAAAGGTATCAAGACCACCCCGTAGAGGGGGTACCGGTTTTTATCCGCGGCGAAATACATCCAGGCGCTTCCTTTCTTAACGCGTTTTCTTTTCAGCTCGGCGTAAGGCCTCACCTTAAACGCCGGGAAGGACCCGAGGTGAGGAAGCTTCACGACATTAACGTTCTCTATTTTCCCAAAAAGCCGATAATTCTTTTCATTCAGATTTACCGTTATGCTGGCTTTTTCGCCGGGCTTTACCGGCAGCATCATAAAATAGCATATGGCGCTTACCGGATCCTGCACGTTCTCTTCGATCGTGCACCGTTTTACGGACCCGTCCGTAAGATTCGTGTATATTGCTTCCATTTTCTCAAAATCATATTCCACCACAACATGTTTCCTGTAATTGCCTTCTTTTCTGTCGGCTTCATATCGACGGCTTGTCATCGTCTGCGTATCTATGAAAGATGTATATGTATCTTCGACCCTGTAGATCTTGGAAAGGAACTTATTGGATTCCGTTACCAGGGTCACGACGTACACGTCGCGGCCGCGATAATTCTCTATATTGCCGCTCTCGGCGCGGATCACTCCTATCGGGATATTGTTCCAGGCCATCAGGTAGGTGAGTCTCTTCCGGGCATGAAACCCGGGTCTTGTCAGCATGGAACTTAAGACCTTCTCTTCGGAAACATCTCCGGCAGACTTAAGCGCTTTTATTGTCCCGGTATTGGCACAACCCAGGACATTCAAAAGCATCAACGAAGAAATAACTATGGCCTGTAATTTTCTCATATTTTATATTATAATCAAAAGCGGCTAAAATCGCCACAGGTATCAGATCCTACGCCCCGGATATGGATGCTCACTAAAACCAAAAGGAGGCCCGCAATGGCTTTTCTCGAACTGGCAAAATCCAGAAAAAGCGTCCGCGCATATGACAACCGCTGCGTCAGGCGAAAGGACCTGGAACTATGCGTTGAAGCAGCGTGCCTGGCGCCCTCGACCTGCAATTCCCAAGCATGGAAATTTATCATAATAGACGAACACGCCAAGAGGGAGGCGGTCGCAAAAACCGTCTTTTCCGGTCTTTATAAAATGAACGCATTCGCGAGTGAAGCTGCCGCTTTCATAGTCCAGATCTCGGAAAGAGTGAAATTCCCCGCCTGGGTCGGCGGAAAGCTCAGGAATACCGATTTCAGGCGTATAGATGCAGGTATCGCCTGCGCGCATCTCATTTTACAGGCACAGGAGCTCGGCATCGGAACATGTATTCTCGGCTGGTTCGACGAGAAAAGATTAAAAAAGATACTTTCCGTACCCTCGGGAAAGAAGATCGAGCTTGTAATCGCCCTGGGATATCCGGCACAACCGGAGCAGCTTCCCGAGAAACGCCTCAAGGATAAAAACGAAGTTGTTTCGTTCAACAAATACTAGTTTTGAGTCATCCCTGCCGAGGTCTTTCGCGGGACTTCGCGGGATGTTACAAAATGACAATGCCGCAAGAAAAAGCCCGTCCTGCTAAGCAGGACGGGCTTTTTAAATAAGTTCAAACTATTCTTTAATCGGTACTCTCACTCTCCGGATACCAGAAAGTGGCTATTCTCCAGATACCTTCGACAAACCTGGCAATGCCTCTACCCGCATCATCGCTCGTGTGGGCCGTATTGTCCACGCCGGACGGCGTGCCTTTCGTATTGGTTTCGGTAAGATTGTCAGGAACTTCAACCGGCCCGTACACCAATTCATCCAACCCCTCACCGAGGTTCTCCAAAGGTTTATTCGTAGAAGCGAACGCGCTAATGTTAAATAACATTACAAATATGGCCAAAAATATCAAAAGCTTCTTCATCTTCACCCCCTTTAACCTTTAAGCTGAAGTATATCCCATATACCGGCAATTGTCAAGTTTGAAAACCTAATTGCCGGTTACATCAGAAAGCCAAATACCCCGACCCGTCACAAGATACCGGCGAAACTCAGCGCGGCTATGGTCTTGGAATCATTTATCCTGCCGTTTTTGAACAATCTTCGGGTCCCGCGCCTGGTGAACCGTTCCACCCTGATCAGTTCATCACCGTCTTTTCGCCCTTTTTTCCTGCTTTCGCACCTGGCTTTGAATATATATATTTTCTCGTTGCAGAAACCGGGCGTGCTGTATACAAGGCCTATCCTCTTAAGGTCCTTTACCGTGTAGCCGGTTTCTTCCACCACTTCTCTTTTCGCACAGGCATAAGGCGTTTCGCCCGGCTCAAGCGTCCCGGCCGGTAATTCCCAGATATATTTCCCTATAACGCCTCTGTACTGGCGGATAAAGACGATCTTATCTTTGACAAAAGGTATAATGAGAGCCGCCCCGGGATGGTCGACCTCTTCAAAATATGCCTTCCGGCCGTTGGGAAGCTTTTTCCTGCCCTTAAAGACCCTGAAAAGGCGTCCTTTAAACACTTCCCTCCGGCTAAGCCGCATCCGTGCCTTCCCCCAAACGCTTTATCTGCAAATTCAGCACTTTGAGCATTACCACCTTTTCAAGGTAACTCAGGCTGAACGGTTTGATTATATAATCGTCGGCACCCAGCTTGAACGCCTCGTCAATGACATCCTCATCGGACACGCTGGTCATCATTATAACCCTTGTGTCCGGGGCGGCCTCCTTTATCTCCTTAAGCACCTGTATGCCGTCCTTGCCCCACCCCAGCTTTACATCCAAAAGAACAAACGCGGGAGACTCTTTTTTTACCAGCTGGAGAGCTTTGCCGCCATTGGTGGCCTGCAAAACTTCATAATTCTTATGTGTGAAAAAATCATAAAGAAAAGATACGATACCGACCTGGTCATCGACTATAAGCATCCTGGGCTTATTGCCCTTCTTCTCATTATTCATTATCTACCGTCCTTCATTAGTTAAGTTCCGGCATCGGAACAAAGACATAGAAAAGTATACATAATACATCTGGATTTTTCAAGAATTGTCTATGGAACACGAACAGACACGGGAGCGGTTTCCTTTGACTTTGTTCGGAACAGGCCGGCCGCAAGCAAAAGCGTGCAGTAAAAAAAGGAGCCGATCGGCTCCTTTTTTTATCCCTGCTCAAGGTCTTCTGTTATTTTTATTTTTTCAGATACTCCAGCATGGCCTCTTCCTTTTTCTCGTCCCACTCCTGCTTAAAATCGGCCCTGTGCTTTGTCTTCAAAGCGGGTGTTATCGTGCAGGTATTGTGGAAGCTCGGGCGTGCCGGGGTACCGGTCTTTTCATTGCTCGCGATCGGAGTAACTTTAAAAAGAAGTGCCGAAAACACCATAACTACAGCTATACCGGCGGCGCTATATTTCTTAACCTGGTGGGCCCAGAGTGACACCGTTTTGCATCTCATCTCGACGCCGAAATCGATCTCCCCCTTAAGATAATCACCTGCGGTATTGATGGCATCTTCTTTGTCCGATGCGTTGCATATCAATTCAATCAATGTCCTGTATTTCATCACACTACCCCCATACTAACAAAAACTCTTACTTTTGTTTACCTTATTTTAACCTGCTGAATGCTCCCTGTCAACTAACTATTTTAAACTTAACATCAAGAAACATTTTATAAAAACTAGCTATTTTTGTTGTTTTTACTAACTTTTTTAACACTAATTCTGGGGGTAAGTTTAGAATTAAAAAATTGAGGGACAGGTCTGGGATTGATTCAGGGACAGGTCTGGGATTGATTCAGGGACAGGTCTGGGATTAAAATTTTTTACGGTCTGGGTTCAATTTGAAAAACGTCCCCTTATTAAAAGGTTGAGCATTTCTTTGTGGATCCTGCCGTTGGTTGCCAGTATCTCCTTTTTAAAAATATCGAACCGGTCACCCTTAAGCGTCGTCACTGTCCCCCCGGCTTCTTTCACGATCAACAGTCCCGCGGCCGTATCCCAGGGGGCAAGACCTGATTCCCAAAAACCGTCAAACCTGCCGCACGCGACGTAACAAAGGTCTATCACCGCCGAGCCGGCCCGTCTAACGGCCTGCGCCTTCTGCAGCATTACCTTAAAACGATCAACATTGGCGATCTTCCCTTCAACGTTATAGGCAAACCCCGTGGCGATCAGCGAATCCTGCACCGCTTCGCTTCTGGAGACCTTTATCCGGTTGCCGTTCAGGAACGCCCCCTTCCCTTGTTCGGCCGTAAAGAGCTCGTCCCGTGTCGGATCGTACACAACGCCCACTATGATCGAACCGCCCGACATGACTCCTATCGACATGCAGAAAAAAGGAAAACCGTGGGTATAATTCGTCGTTCCGTCAAGCGGATCGATGACCCACTTGAAAACGCCGCCGGACGCATGCTCCCCGCTTTCTTCCGCCAGTATTGAGTGGGACGGGAATGCCTTATTTATCCTGCCGATGATGATCTCTTCACACGTTCTGTCCACATCCGTGACAAGATTATTAAAACCTTCCTTATGTTCTATCTTCCCCAGATCATCAATACGCCTTAGAGCATACTTCCCGGCTTCCCTGGCCGCGCTTGCCGCGGTTTCTGTGATCCTATTTAATTCCTCCATACCGGGATAGAACTTACAACTTATAGACCTGGTCCCCTCTTCTTGTCTTTCCCTTGACTTTTACGGCGACTTCCTGACCGGCCGAAACACTTTCCACCGCTTCATGCTCGATCTGCATGGACGGGATCTTCTCCTGGAAATCGGTCGTGTGCCCCTTGACCCTTATGTGGTCGCCGACGGATAACGTACCCTTATCGATCTTGATAACGGAAGCTTTAACGTGAGGAAAATAATGCACCACGGTGCCGATAGGCTCCCCTTCTACCGGCTTTTCCTTTTTCCTGAACAACCCGAAGATCATGACATCCTCCCTTCTTTTTGCCTTTGGCAGATAATTAAAAACCGGCGATCAAACGCTAAATACCGTTAAGCGGACAATTCCCGCACAGCGGTTCCTTCTTCCTGCAAAACCTTTTCGCTGTTTCTACCAGAAGCGCGTGAAACTGGTTCAGGGCCTTCTCATCCGGCGGAAAACAGCTGTGCACAAGGGACTGCACCTCATCATAAGAGGCGTCCTGGCGTATCAGCCCGTGGCGTGAAAATATGCGTTTCGTATAGGCATCCACAACGAATACGGGTTTTTTCAGGGCGTATACAAGAATGGAATCGGCTGTCTCCGGACCGACCCCCTTGACCGCAAGAAGCTTTTCCCTGATGTTCCCGGCATCCTTTCTCCTCAGTCCCCGCAGCTTACCGTTGCACTCCGACATGACAAAGCGGCTGATCTCCTTCAGCCGCCGGGCCTTTATGCGATAATACCCGACAGGCCGTATGATGCGGGCCAGGCGCGCCGTACGTGTCTTCATGATCTCGGCGGGACCCAAGAGCTTTCCGCTCCTCAACCGGCCCATTACCTTCTCAACATTCGACCATGCGGTATTCTGTGTCAATATGGCCCCTACTACCACCTCGAACGCGGATCTGGCCGGCCACCATCCGAGATCCCCGAAATGCCCTTCAAGTGATTCATATATTTTCCTGATCTTCGTTCCGCGTCTTTTGGCGGACCTGCTCTTACCTTTTGACATACGTATCTCTCGCGGCCTCCGCCATGCGGATCCTTTCAGCGATCGGCGGATGATTATAAAGAAAGATTTTCTTCAGCCGCGAGGGCGCTACATCCGCCAGGTTCGTGGAAGCCAGTTTTCTCATGACCGAAATAAATTCCTCCGGTTTTCCTGTAATGTCCAGCGCGAACCTGTCCGCCTGGCGTTCCAGGACCCGCGAGAGGAAGTTTTGTGCCGGCAGCAGGATGATGCCGAAGATGACCGCCAGGAGCACAAGAACGGGAAAAAGATAAAGATCGGACAGCCCCGAGGCCCCGGTCAGAACAACGATTTTCTTTGCGATGAGAGAAAGGATAAAAAACCCTGCCACGGTCATGGTCCCGGAAAAGATCAGCAGTTGCCACATGTGTCCGTGCTTGAAATGCCCGAACTCATGGGCGACAACGACCCCGACCTCTTCCGGGGTGAATCCTTCCGTCAATGTATCCGCCAGGACGACCCTGCGTGTTTTTCCGAGGCCGACCAGCGCGGCATTTGCCTTGCTGGTCTTGCGGCTGAGATCGATCTTGCACACATCCATGAGGCGTATTCCCGCTTTCTTCGCCAGGGCCATGATCTTTTCCCTGAGCGAGCTGTCTTCGATCGGGAGATATTTAAAAAATACCGGTATGATCAGCACCGGCAGGAACCGGGCCAGCACTATCGTGAAAAAGATCCATGCCGCCGCGGCTATGACCCACCAGCCTGCCGGAAAATTACGCAGGACCAGATAAAACACCTGGATACAGGCGATCGACAGCGCAAAGGCGAGTGCCGCGGACTTGGCCTCGTCAGCAAGCCAGGCCCCGAAACCCTGTCTCGATAGCCCGAAACGCCGCTCCACGAAAAAAGAACCCGCAAGATGAAGCGGGAAACTCGCGATATACATGAAAACCAGAAACGCGCAAGCAAATAAAAAACAGGCAACATAAAAATTAGAGTGAATATCAAAGACTGTCCGCGAAACAGGGCGTGACAGGAAAAGTTGAAATATCACAAGCAGGGCGACCGTAAGGATAAGATCTGCCACAAAGATTCGCGACTTTATCGCGGAATACTTCTTCGCCTGAGCCGAAGTGTATTCCTCGCTCATGTTCTTGAGTTTATCTCCGCCAATGCTTCTTCTGCCTTTTTTCTGAGACGGGTGGATTCCACCTGTGTAAGTGATTCCAGGAGCGCTTTTTCGCTACCGCCGCCCATTTTGCCGATGACCTCCACGGAAGCCAGTTTCACCGCCATGTTCCTGTCATTGACATGGACCCTGGCGGTCGACAGAGCCTTTTTGCTTTTTCTTTCCCCAAGCGCAATGATCGCCCGGCTGACGATCCTGGGATCGGGATTGTCAGCCGCCTTGACCAATTGCTCGTCGGCGCCGTCGACCTTCATCTTGCTGATCTTTTCAACCGCCAGCACCCTGACATTGAGATCGGGGTCTGCCATGAGCTTTACCAGCGGCTGGAGGCAATCCTTTGTGTCGATCTTCGCCAGCGTCCTGACGAGTTCAAGGCGGATACCGGGATCGGCATCCGTCACAAGCCGTGAAAGAGCGAAAACGGCTTCAGCGGATCTAAGGTCTCCCAAAGCGATGACCGCGACCATGCGCACCCGCGGATCAGGATCGCCGAGGGCGTCAATAAACGAATCTGTTTCATTCTTACCGCCCTGGCCGGTCAGCGCTTTTACATTATGATACTTGATGTCATCCAGCGCCTGCTGGGCTTTCTGCCTGAGGAGAGTGGATTCAGCGCTTAGAAGAGATTCCAGAAGCTGCCTTTCGCTTTCGCCGCCTATCTTGCCGATGACCTCCACGGAAGCCAGCTTTACGGACATGTGCTCATCATTCAGATGGGCCTTGGCGACTTCCATGGCCTTATCGCTTTTCCTGTTCCCGAGCGCAATGATCGCCCGGCTGGCGATCCTCGGGTCCGGGTTGTTCGCCGCCTTGACCAGGGGGGCGTCGATGCCGTCAAGACGCATCCGGCTGATCTCTTCGATCGCCAGCACTCTGACACCTACATCCGGATCCGACATAAGCCACACCAGCGGCTGCAGGCAATCCTGCGTGCCGATCTTCGCCAGCGCTATGACGAGTTCACGCCGCACGCCGGGATCGACATCTCTCACCATCTGCGATAGATATGGGACTGCCTTCTTCGCCTTGAGATCACCGAGGGCGATGATCGCGAACAGGCGTACCCGCGGATCATAATCACCGAGAACGGCGATGAACAGGTCCACTTCGTCCTTGGGCTTTAATCTGGCCAGCGCTTTTACGGCGTTATACCGGACATTCGGATCGTAATCGTTCAAAAGACTTTTTAACGGCCCGACGGAAGACTGCTTCTCGCCTATCACGCTCAGGGTCCTGGCCGCGATCTGCCTTACCCTCGGCTTATTGTCGTTCAGCAGGGTAACGACCTCATCCTCCATTGAAGAATCATGGACACTGGCTATGATGTTCAGCGCCGCGATCTGGACAGAGGCATTGCTTCTATCCTGAAGCGCGGATAACAGGTGCTCGGAAACTTCCGTACCGTAACTTGAAAGCTGCCTCTGGGCGTCCATGGCGCTGCTTCTGTCGTATAGCTGGGAAACCAGGCGCTTGATCTTATAAGCTTTTCGGTTCGTTGCTGCATGAGACGATAACGGTATACACGCCAGCATGATCGCAAGCACTGTAACGATCGTTTTCTTGACCATTTTATCCCCCGTTCTTGGTTTGCTTACTTTTTCTTTGAAGTTTTTTTGCTCTTACCGGCTATATTTATACGCGACAGCTTTTTCTTAACTTTTGCGCCTTCTGAGTCTATCCTGAAAAGCTGTTTCTTGTATTTTTCCAGCTCGGGAACATCAAATTCCCCCTTTGCGAGTTTCCCGGCAACATACTTGCCAAGCTCATGATAAAGTTTTTCCTTCTGCAGGTTCTTCATCTGTATCTCCACATGAGCCTGTGCCACCTTGTACATCTTGGAAATGTCATCTTCGGCGATCTTTACCGCTTTTGCCAGCTGTTCGCCCGTTTTCTTCACAACGGGCTGATATTTCTTCATCAGTTTGTCCAGGTCAGTTTTCTTAACCATCTTGTCCCCTTTCGTTTTACCCGTGCCTTTACCCCGGATCTTTTCTAATTATCCTTCGTCAAAATAATCTTTCCTGTCATACTTGTATTTGCAGATCCCCCTCTCGGAAGATTCCACGAACGAAACAAGCCGGGCGATCTCATCCGAATGAAAAGAACCCCTTATCCTGGCAAGGGCATCCTGAGTGGACATCTCCGAGAGAAACAGTATCTTATACGCCTCTTTTATTTCCTTTATTGTCTCCCGGCTGAACCCGGCCCGCCTGAGACCCACAAGATTTACCCCTCTCACCACCGAAGGGCCCCTCACGAGCATATACGGGGGGACGTCCTTGTTCACGCCCGTGAAACCTCCTATCATGACCAATCGGCCTATGCGGCAGAACTGGTGAAAGACCACGTTCCCGGATATGAAAGTGCCCCTTCCGACCTGCACGTGCCCCGCCAGGAGCGCCCCGTTGGCAATAACAATATCATCTTCTATGACGCAATTGTGCCCGATATGCGCCTGGACCATCAGAAAATTGTTATCACCTATGACGGTCGCCGAACCTTCGGCGGTACCGCGGTGTATTGTAACGTATTCCCGGATGATGTTATTCCTGCCGATCCTCGTAAAGGCCTCCGCTCCTTTATACGAATGATCCTGGGGTTCGTTCCCAATAACCGCTCCGTTGTGGATGACAGTCCCCTCTCCTATCTCGGTGCCCCTGTATATATACGCATTGGATGCGATCCTGACGCCCGGGTGGATCCGCACCCCTCCCTCAACTATTACGCCGGGTCCGATATCCGCAGAGGGATCTATTTCGGCAGACTTGTCAATTATGGCCGTCTTATGTATGCCCATTTATCTCTGCCCTTTTGCATCGTCCAGCTTATCGACAAGATCGTTTATCACGTCCGCTATCGGACCGAGGTCATGGTCCCTGCTGATCTGAAGCCTGACGCTGTAATCCCCTTCATCGATCCTCTTTATGTCCTCTTCCAGCCGTTCCAACGGCGCAACAAACCTGTATGACAGGACAATGGCCCACGTCAGCAGGACAATGAAGACCACGGGCAGGCCTATAACAAGGATGAAATTGATCCTCTGGATGACCGGCAGAAGATCCCTGGCAATGACATCGGGAAGGGCGATCTGTTCCGCCATGATGGCCAGAATAAGATAATAGAGGCATCCGCCCACGACCACCGTGGGGATCACCATCGAAAGTATAAGAATAAACAGATAGCGTGATTGCAATGACCTATTTAAATACCTGATGATAGCTCCTTCCGTTAAAAATTTACTGTCCTTCTGTTTTTTCTTCTGCCCCTTCTGTGTCTTTTTTCTTTTCCTCTGCTTTCGGTTCCGGTTCTTTTTTCTTTTCCGGTTCCGACCTGTCCGGCACCTCCGGTTTCACCTCTTCCATCACGCCTGTCTCCGGCTCCGGCTCTATCTCTTTCTTTGGCTCCTCCTTCGCTTCGACGGCCGGGACCTGACCGGTTTCCAGATAACCGATCTCGATATCGCCGTAATATGCCGCCGCATCGGAGCCCGTGCTGTCAGAATCCGTCATGAACGATATTGCCGTCACGTCCTTCTCGAGCTCTTCCCCGAAAAGATCCCGGAAATCGCTCCTTATGTCCCTCTCCTCGTGCTTCCACTGGTCAGACTCGCCCGATTCCAGGACCAGGAGCTTGACCTTTTTTGTGTACGGGCTCGGCGCGACAGTTCCCGCGGGAATATCATGCGTCCATACATATTGAATGGCCTTGGCGTTAAGAAAGAACCTGGCGTGAAAAATAACATATACCTGGGCTACAAAATCGAACTCGGCCTTTTTGTCCAGGGTCTCCTTCTTTTTTCGGGAAGGGAACTTTTCGGCTTTCCAGTCCCAGCTGATGAAAGGATTCCTATTGCAGGAAAGGCGCTGCCGGTAAAAAAGCGCCGAAGCGGAGTCACAACTGACGGCCTTCACGCAATCCTTCCCGTCGCACTTTGCCACGCTGTAATCAGTGCTCTTCTGCGACAGCCGTTTCTCCTGCCATTCGCCGAGGCTTCGGTCGGACGAAAACAAAAAACGTTTTATTGTTTCGCGCCTGGCGGCTCCGGGCGGCCTTTTAACCGTCAGGAAAACATATATCCCGAGCGTGACTGTGACGACAGCGATGATCAGGGAAATAATAATAAGGAATCTTCGCGGTCGTTTCACATAACTCCCTTGCCGCTACACGTTTATTTTCTCGGCCCACTCGCCTATTACGGGCATCTTCCACTTGTTCCCCATGAGCACCTGAACGATCCCCGCAAGAGAAAGCAGCGCGCAAACAAGTATCCCGAGCGTGTAAATGACCGGGCCGAGTATCGGTATTATCCCTATGATCGCAACGCCTATCTCGACAATAAAAAGTATGAGGCCCTGACGTACGTGAAACCGCACAAATTCGCCTTCTTTTTTCATCAGGAGCGGGACAAGGCAAAGGATCCACAAGTATGCCAGTATGGCGTACGCATTCTCTCCTGAAACGGGCGTCCTGGTCCGGGGCGCTTTCTTTTCTTCTTCCATCATCCCTCCTTTTACTGTTTTATGCGCTGAAATATCCTAATATTAACTTATATTCTAATGTTTATATATTAAAAGTCAATAGATTACTATCCCGACGGATAAAAAACCCCGGTCCGCTTTAAGCGGACCGGGGTTTTAAAACTTCCGAGCTGGATATAACTTAGAAGCTGAGCTTTACGGTACCGACTATGTCGGTAGCGGTGTCCTTATTGGGGCTCTGGAAGTGCTTGCCCGGGAAGAACCATGCTGCCAGAAGATTGAAGGATACATCCTCTGTGTAGTCCCAGGTCAGGCTGAGGTCGACTTCGTCGCCGAGATTCTTGTTGCTAAGCGCCGGAGTCCACTGCTCCTGAAGCCAGAAATGGCCGTAGAGAGCCTCAAAAGTAAGGCTGTCGGTCGGCTCCACCGAACCTCTTACCAGTATCTGGTGCTGGTTGGTAAAGGACGGCGAGCTGGCCTGAGCCGTGGCGTAATACACGTTCTGGAACTCTCTGATGGCCGTATCGAACTTGCCTCTGAACATCACGTCCCAGCCCTGGTAATCACCGGTTGTGTTGGCATTCATAAGACCCTGATCGTTCTCACCGGAGTAGAAAATATACTCCACACCGAGCACGGGTCTCCAGGCGAAATCATCCTGCCAGTAACGGCATTCGATCATGGCGTCTATCGCCCAGGCGCTTCTGTCTCTGCCATTAACCTGGCTGTTTATGCCCAGGTATTGACCGCACTGATAGGCCGCTTCCACGGCGATCGTCCAGTCCTCGATCGGATCGAAGCTGCCGCGGCCGCCGAGCGTGTGGACGCTGTTGTCATCATGGCCGTTCATGCTGGTGATGCTTGTGCCATTGGCGGTTCCCGGGTTCCTGGACTGTTTCCACCACCAGTAACCTTCCGCTTCCGCGTTGTAAACATCGAACACGTAACCGATGTTCACGCCCCAGAGGTTCACATCATCATCGGACCTTCTCATATTCTCGCTTATCTTGGCGTACACGCCGTCGATGGTCCAGGGATCATAATCCAGTGTAGCTCTTACGGCGTCAAAAGAACGGATCGCTGTATATTCCTTTGGATAGATGTTGAACTGAGGATCCTGCAAGTTTGCGCCGATTATGAACCCTTTACCGAACCAGAGATCCTGACGGCCTATCCTCAGTGTAAGAGGAGAGTACAGGAACTCTTTCAGTTCGATGTAAGCCAAGTCAACATCGAGCTTCAGCTCCATGCTGTCGTTACCTATGACTCTGTTCTCCACAATACCGTTGACGGTGATATTTCTTAATTCACCACCGGCGACGCTATTGTACCGCCAGTCACCCCACACTCTCTGGTTGACCAGTCTGATCACACCGGAAACATTGTCGGTGAGATCGGCGTCGACCTGAACTTCCGCAGTGCTCAGCAGGTAAGTCGCCCAGTCATTCGATTCACCACCGGTATTGACTTCCGCATCGTCGCGGTTCAGATCATAATCGCCTCTCGCGAAGGCGCGCAGCGCGATATCGCCGCTTACCTTCACACTCTGCGTTTCGGCATATGCGACCGCGGAAACCGCGAACACAAGAGCCAGAACGCACAGAACTTTCAAACACTTCATGTTACCTCCTTAAAGGTAATTATTGCTTTCAAACAGTATTTCAAACGAACAGCTTTTCCGCTGTTCTTGTTTTTTCTATATACGTATCGCCCTGAAAGTTGACAGCTTCTGGCATTTTATCCACCTTTTTTATTTCCTCCCCCCTTTCTCTGCCGGAATCGAAGCCGCCTCGGCGGTACATGCGATAAAAAGAACATCACGTTATATCTGTAAGCTCTATATTACGGATAGATAGACCTATAGATATAACTTTTGACAGAAAGTATAGCATGAAAATCCCTGATGTCAAGTCTCGGGCGAACAAAAATTTGATGTTAAAAGAATAGAAATTTAACCTTTCCTGAGTCTTCCCACGATCTCTTCTGAATTTCGCAGGATGGCCGAGCGGACGTCTTCGGCGTCCGTCAAGGACCGAAGGACCTCGTCTATTCTCTTCGGAGTGAGGATATCTTCCGGAGAATGCGCATCCGTATTCAAGACCAGTTTGGCTCCCGTTCCGGCCGAGATATCGAAGACGTGCCTGTTCGCATCAGAATGCCCCCTGCGGGATGTTATCTCGAGATAGACCCCTTTCTCCGCGGCAAGGGACGCATCCTCTTCGGAGATGAATCCCGGATGAGCAAGTATATCCGCGCCGGCCTGAATAGCGGCGGAGTTGGTCCCGGGAAGCACGGGTTCGACCGGGGATTCGCCGTGTGCGATCACTATCCCGGCGCCTTTCTTTCGCGCGCGCTTTACAAGCTCGGCGAAGGTCTCCACCGGGACATGCGTGATCTCCACGCCGGGTATCACGAAAATGTCCCAGTACCTGTTCAGCACTTTTGATACCCTGACCAGGCTATCAAGCACCGCGTCGATATTCGAATGATCGACATGGTCGGTCAGGGCTATCGCGCTGTGCCCGGCAACGTGCGCGCGCCTTACAAGTTCGCTGGGGATAAGCTCCCCGTCGCTGAGGATCGTATGGGTGTGCAGGTCTATCATCCGCGTCTCCGTGCGTTATTCAAAAACGGCATTCATGTTTTTACAGATCACTGTTTGAGCTGTTTGGAACGGGGCATCGAAAGGCTGAGCGGGCACGGTTCCCGAAGGCCTGAAAGGCCTGAGGGAGAGCGAAGACTTTCGCTGAGTCCGATTCTCACGCTGGGAGAATCGGACGTCCCCGTGAAAAACAGCTCAAACAGTGATCTAAAAGATCCAAATCCTGACTTATCTTGTCAGCTTGTTGTATAAAAGGGCGAAGATCGCGCAGCCGATACCGGCATCAAAAAAACCATAGACCGCGCCTATCACGCTTCCTATCGGGGTAAGCTCGTAGCCGACATAATACGTCTTGCCGATATACTGGGCGACGTCTCCGGAAACGCTCAAGGTCCCCGGGAACTGCATGACCCACCATGTGAGAATGAACATGGAGGCCCCCCACAGGATCCCGCCCGCCAGAGCAAAAGCCCTTACATTCAGTTTCATCTTGTTCTCCTTTCGCTTTTTTTCTAAAGCCGACTGCGGTCAGAGCCCGGGGCGCCGGCCGCTTCCTCATAAGGTCAAGTATAAGAATATTTCGCAAAAATTCAAGCCCTCAGCCTGTCCCCCGAACCCTGAGATCCTCCAGCCAGCTGTTCAATCCCTCGGAAAACCTGGAGAGTTCCAGTTTTTCCGGCAGACTGTAACTGAGCAGCTTTTCCCTGAACGCCTTTTCCCTTTCGCGGACATCCCCATGAACAGATTCTTCCAGCGGCTTTACGGCGTTTATGAGGTCGCTTTTTCCGTCCCAACTTTCGTTCACCGGAAACCCGGCTTTCTTCAGGGGCAGATCCCACGTGGCATCCACCAGGACCCACCTGTCCTCAATGAACGCTTTGCACGCCAGATGATACGTTACCGGTATCTTGTCCGCCTGTTCTTTCAGCTCCGCAGGATAATCCGCGCCCAGCTCACTCCACCTGAACGAATAAGTGCAATATCTGACCGCCACGCCGATCCTCTGGTACATCATTCCCAGCAGGTGATGTTTCGGCACGCAAAACCCCTTATTTCGGAACAGCATCTCTCCGGGGCCCTTTTTAAGACTGAAAAGTTCCAGCACTATGGCAAAAGGGATGTCCCTTATTCTCTCGAATATCCTTATCCTGCTCTCTTCGGGAGGCAACCCTTCAGTCCACTCCTCAAATTTTTTTTCAACTATGTCTTTGTTCATAGGCCTAAGTTATGAATTATATAGGGGCTAGATAAAGCTATGCTAAGATAGATGTTTGAACTGTTTGGAGCGGGGCATCGAAAGGCCGAGCGGGCACGGTTCCCGAAGGCCCGAAGGGCCTGAGGGAGAGCGAGGACTTTCGCTGAGTACGATTTTCTCGCCGGGAAAATCGGACGTCCCCGCGAAAATAGCTCAAACATCTAATTTATCCTCCTTAATGGCTTTTTCGAACACCTTCAGCCAGAACAGGAGAGGATATATTACGTGAAGAACGGACCAGATAAGGCCGTAAACGCCGTCCCTGTATCCGCGGTGCTTGATATAATGCTTATAAAACAATTTGAGGGACCTGTGCAGCAGCCGCTTTTTCAGAAATCCGCTTTTTTCAAAGCCCCGGGCATCAAGGTACGCAGCCGCCTCGGTATCGGTATAGCGGTTCCATCGCGCGATAACCTCGCCTATGGAATCAAAATTATAATGAAGCACATCCGCCTTTATATCCCCGATCTTGCCGTCAACCCTTAATGTCTCGTGTACTTTACTCCCCACATAACGGGCTCTTTTTTTTCTGAACAGTTTCACGCCCTTCCCCTGCATTGAATTGCGGAGAGGGACGCCGAACACGCAGTCACGCCGGATCAGCGTAAAGGCATCGTGGTCTCCCTTTCGCTCGATCGCCCGCCGTATCGCGTCGCGGGTCCCGGGGGTGACCTCCTCGTCGGCATCCATTTGCAGTATCCATTCTCCGGAGGCAGCTTCAATGCCTATATTGCGCTGGTTGTCGAAATTCAGGCCGGACCGATTGACGATGACCTTTGCCCCGTATTCCCCGCGCGCTATGGCCGCCGTATTATCCGTTGATTCGTCATCGACCACAACGGTCTCTGTCGCCAGGCCCCGCACGGAATCAAGGCACCGGCGTATCTTCTTTTCTTCATTTCTGGTTATGACAACAGCCGAAAGCGATAGTTCGCCCATATCTTCCTGTCCTTTCCTTATGTCCCTGAACAGTGTATACTTGGGATAATGCCGTACCGGTTCATCGCGCGGGAGATAAAAATGAAAAAGTGGTCCGTTTTTGAAAAAATGTCCATAGCGGAATTTTCCATTTTCCTGATCATAGTCGTCACCCTCATACTGGCCCTTATATACTTCATATTTTTCAGAGAGATGGACAGGGAGCTCAGGACCATAGAAATCCGGCAAACGGGCATGCCTATAAGATAAATCCCCGGGCAGAGAATCTTCTCCGGAGGAATGGACAAGAAGCATCGCCTTCAAGCGGCCGGCAAAAAGAATGAGAAAGTGCTTCCTTCTCCGTATTTCGACCTGCCCCAGATCCTGCCCCCGTGCTGCTCAACGATCTTCTTGGATATTACAAGCCCGAGTCCCGTGCCTCTGGTCTTTCCTCCTCTTGTATCGACAAGCTGGGTAAAACTCTGAAAAAGTTTATCCTTTTCCTTTTCCCTTATCCCGACACCGGTATCTTTTACCGAGACTCGTATCCCGCCCGCGGCTTTAGCGGTCATGATCGTAACACGGCCTTTATCTGTGAATTTTATGGCGTTACCCACCAGATTCATCAGGACCTGCGTGATCCTGTCCGTGTCGAATTTCAGTTCCGGCAGGTCTTTTGCCAGGCGAACGCTGAGCTTTATCCCCTTCTCTTCCGCCAGCGATGACATTTCCCTTCCGATCTCTCCTGCCAGCTTGTTGATATTCCATTCTCTCATATCAAAGCTCATTTTCCCGGCGACAAGTTTCTGGTAATCCAGGACATCGTTTATCAGGCGGTCCAGTCTCTCGACGTTCTTTCGCGTGATGTCAAAAAACTTCTTCTGCTCGGGGCTGATGTCCTTGCCCAGTTTGCTCATCGCGATAAAAACGCTTTCCTTGATGATGGCAAGAGGCGTCCTGAGCTCGTGAGACACGGTATTGACGAATTCATCCTTGAGCTGTTCCAGCCTCCTGCGTTCCGTAACATCATTGAAAAATCCGAGCAAATAGTTCTTTCCCCCCAGTATTATCGGGGCCGCGTTGATATCGGCATAAAAAATGCTGCCGTCCTTTCTCTTCACCGGCATGTTCCTGCTCATCATGATCTTGCCGCCGGCCAACTTCTCGAACTGGTCCAGAGCGTGGGGCAGGTCTTCCCGGGCGTGAATATCTTCGACCTTCAATTCCTTGAATTCCCTTTCGCTATAGCCCGTCATCTGGCAAAACTTCCTATTCACCATGTAGGTCTCTCTGGTCTCCACGTCCACGACATACATTCCGATGTTCGCGTTGTCGCAAATGACCCTGAATCTCTGTTCGGATTCCCTGAGTATCTCTTCAGCTTTCTTGCGTTCAGTGATATCCCTATCAATGCCCCTGTACCCTCTCAACTTGCCCTCTTCGTCAAAAAGAGGAATTCCGCTTGTCTCTAAAACCACCAGGTATCCCTTTTTATGGCGGTTTATATTCTCCATCCCATGGAACGGCACCTTTTTCCCGGCCTTTTCCCTGAAAAATCTGCTCGTTTTCTTCGCATCTTCTTTAAGCATGAAATCAAACGGGGTTCTACCCAGCACCTCATCGACCTCATAGCCCAATATATCTCTGACCTTAGGGCTGGCATAAGTATATACGCCGTTCTTGTCCACTTCCCATATCCAGTCGGAAATGCTTTCGGTCAGGTCCCTGAATTTTTGTTCGGACTCTTTCAGCGCTTTTTCTGTTTTCTTGCGTTCAGTGATGTCCGATTGCACTGAAATGCTGTGAAGTATCTTCCCGCCGGCACCCCTGACAGCGTTGACGTTAAGCAGGACGGTCCTCTTCTCGCCGGTCCTGGTGATTATATCCAGTTCCTCGTTCTCTATCTTTCCTTTTCTTTTCCAGCGCTTGAACAGTTTTCTGGCTTTTTCGCGGGAGGACGGCGCGTAAACAGTCGTGATGAGAGACCTGCCGAGGACCTCCTCTTTTGCATACCCGAGTGTTTTCAGGGCGACCTTGTTGACGTCCAGTATTTTTCCTTCGAGAGAGATCATATAGCAGTAGTCGGGATCGTTCTCAAAAAAACGTCTGAATTTTTCCTCACTCTCCCTCAATGCTTCTTCCGTCCTCTTGAGCCCGGTGACATCCTGGACAAAAACCAGCACCTTTCTTTCTCCGTTCTCTTCCAGCGGCACCCCGGTGAAATTCCTGTAGGTGGTCTTTTTCCCGATATAAGAAGTGTATTTGACCGGCCCCATCCGGAAATACTTTCCCTTGAACCCTGCCCTTATCTTGTCAGAGAGCCCGAGCTCCTTATAGGGCGGCAGCTTAAGCAGGTCAAGGCCCATGAATACCTTGCGGGGGTCTCCCGCTATCCTGAGCATGGCGGGGTTCACGTACTCGACCTTGCCTTTTTTGCTGATTATATACACGCCGAAGGGGGCCTTCTCTATGGTATCCCGATACGTCTTGTAGGCTTTTCTGAGTTTTTTTTCCGCCAGCCGGTGCCTGAATTCGCACTTCTCAAGCTCAGCTACCTGCCGACGCAATGACCGTATCCGCTTGGCGGGACCCTTACGTCTCTTTCTGCCTTTGCCTGTCTTTTTCATCGTCCCCCTTATTCCACAGCGGACGCCTTCTTTAAGGCGTCGTTAACGGCCCTTTTGAGGTTCTCACTGCTTACGGTGGCGCCGGTCACGGCATCAACGTCCGTCGATTGTTCACGTATGATCTCGTCGATAAGGGGCATTACCATCTCAGCGTACTCCTCGCCGCCGCCCCCGTGCCTGATCATTTTGATGTCAGCGATCCTGCCGTTTTCTACCGTAACGGCAACCGTTACGAAAGAATACTTCCCCTCATAGTTGCCGTCCCTGAGCCGATCTTCAGCCCCGCACAGGGCAATACAGGAAAATAAGACAGCCGCTGCTATAAAGCTGAGGCTGGAAAGCCTGAAACCGGTCATAGCGAGGCTCCTTTCTTGCCTGAATGATACCGCGCCTGCTGCCGCACTGCGCGCAGAATATCTTTGATCCGTCGTTACTTCCCGGGCTTCGCTCCTGCCATCTGTTCCTGAACGGCCATCGCATCCTGGGCTTTTCTGATCAGTGTTTTGGCTTCCTTGGAATTAGCGTCCACGTTCCGCAGGACATACTGGGACAGGTTGATCGTTCCCTGAAAATCCTTGGAATCCAGAAAAAGCTGCGCCTGCTTCAGCAGGTAATCCGTTTTCTTCTCCGCCGTGTTTATCGTCTGGGCTTTCTTGACAGCATCCTGGATCGTCGCGGCTTTTCTCGGACGATAATAGCTTATCAGCGCGAGGCCGACGACCAGGCACAACGCTATAACAATAACTACGATCTTTTTCATGCGATCCTTCCTTTCATTGAAAAATTAACGGCCTGTTTCTCTTTTCTATCCCGACAAACTACTCAACATAAACATAAATGGCGTTCCTTCTGCCCTCTCTCATGTTATACTCGACCCTCACATCGTCCCCTTCCTCGATCTCCCTCGTGGACCCCACGTTGTCGAGCTCAGCGCTTGGATCAATAGAATACGTAACATCCTCATTCCTGCCGGTATCAGCATTGTATTCGTTCAGGGTGATCCTGTCCGGGGACACGCCTACTACTGTACCATACGCGTAGCCGGTCTCCTTCTGGATGTCCCGGGTATATTCAATATTCTTCTGCGTGAAATCGACCTCTTCGTCTTCCCGGCTGAAAGATGCCGTCTGAAAAAGCCCCGCCGCAAGCATCAGCGCCAAAAAACAAACGAGAAGCGTTTTTCGCATTTCTGTTTTTCTCCATTAAAAAAAACAAGGGACGGTCCCGGCCGTTTCCGAACCCGTCCCTTCAAATCTTAAATACCGCGTTATTCCGTTTTTTCCGGAGCTTCGCTTTTTTCCGCTTTCAGGGCCTCTTTCTCTTTCACAAGCTCCTGATACTTTGCCTGCAATGTCTTGTTCGCGGCCGTGAGCCTGGCGACCTGCGCCTCGAGGTCCTTGCTCTTCTTCTTAAGCGCATCATTCTCTTTTTGCGCCTGGCTGAACTTGTCCGTGAGCGCCTGATGCTCGCTCTTCGGCACTCCGCAGCCGACGAGTACAAACACCACTGCGACCAGCACCGCGTATTGGGCAGCGCGCATCATGTTCCTCATCTTGCCTCCTTGTTTTTCGTTCTTACAAACAGCTGTCTGCAGCCTGTCTTATTAGAAATATACCCCAGAAAGAAAAATTTGCAAGGCCATTATGAAAGCGGGCTTAAATCAGTCCCCTGAAACCGATCCCCCGATAGATCACCAGGTGATCCTGCAGCTGTACCAGCGGCCTTTTTTTCCGCCAGAACCTCTTATAAACGAACTCCGTGATCTCCTCTTTCTGGCTCGCGTTATATCTGTGCACGTCCGGATAAAGAAGGATCATCCAGACTACCGCCATGAATTTTCCGAAATCGTCCACGAAAAACCGGACATGATTGGTCTTTGAAAGCATCTGAGCCCTGTTGAAAAGACGCCTGTTCTCCAGCTCTTTTTTAAACTTAAGAAGGTCCTGATCGTTACGGTGCCCGAAGAACTTCCCGGCAAAATGATTATAAAGCCCGGTGGTGGTGTGCTCACTCTTGCCCCTTGCCCCCATAAGCACGGCATGTATCGCCCCCCTGGGCGCCAGGATCCTCCGGTACAGGTTCTCAAAGATCGTGTGCCACATCTCCTCTTCGCAATAATAAAGAGAGTGGTGAAGGGTGATGAGGTTCACTCTCTTCCCGTCAAGTTTATCTTTAAGAAAACCTTCTGTTTTCCGGGAATCCGGAAAGACTTTATTATAATCATCGCGTATGGTCACGACATGATCCGTACGCTGCCTGGTGATGCGCTCCCTGACAGCGTCAAGCGCCTCCCTGTCCACATCGAACAGATAAAGCCCTCCGCGGAACGCGGTCTCCAGGATCCGGAACTGCGGTTCATCGCTGGACCCGATCGAAAGAGCCCTCATGGTCTTCGATAAAGCAAAGGCCTTGTTCAGCGTCCTTATGACCCCGGCGAGCTGTTCCCCTATATCGACCTTGTCGTTGCTGTAACGGGACCATATTTTTCCTTCTTCATACAATTTGGAATCAGCGGCTCTGATCCCGGCCTCGATGATATTCCTGTTCATGATTCCTTGAACACCAGAACCGTTGCGCTCAGGAACAATGCTATGAACGCTACAATAGAAACCCGCGATACTTCGCTGACAAAAACATACATGGATACCAGGTGTGCCGCCTCAGCGATCACTTCTGCCGCAAAAACTATACCGATAACCATCAGCCATTTCTTCATTGCTGTTTCCTTTCGTTAAACCTTGATGTTCCCCGTTCCGGGGGGATTTTAAGAAGTGGTACGCCTGCCCAGATTCGAACTGGGGACCTACTGCTTAGGAGGCAGTCGCTCTATCCTACTGAGCTACAGGCGCACGAGGCCCCTACCGTCTTCTTTTCTTTCGCTTCTTCGCTTTCTTCGTGAGCCGTGCTTCCGCTTCTTTTTCCTGTTCTTCCATCATCTTGCGCAGCTTCACCATGCACGTCGCCTCGATCTGCCTGACCCTTTCGCGGGTGATGCCGAAATGCTTGGCAGTATCCCTGAGAGTATGCGCAACGCCGTCCTTGCCGAGCCCGAACCTTAACTGTAATATCTTTTTCTCGCGCGGGGACATCTTCTCCAGAAGGCCTTCGATCCTCTCGTGGAGGAGGAATTTAGAAAGCTCGTCAACGGAAGTGACGATACTCTCATCCTCGATAAGGTCCATGAATTCGGAGTCCCCTGATTCTCCGATGGGAGCGTTCAGGCTGGAGATATTCGATGCCATGTGGTTGAGCTGCCGGATGCGGGATACCGGCATCTTCATCTTCTTGGCTATGTCGCTCAGCTGCGGGGTTTTCTTCTGCTTCTGCAAAAGCTGTTTCTTCACCTTCTGGAATCGCATGAGCATTTCCATGACATACACGGGTATGCGGACGGTCTTACCCTGATTCGCCACGGCTCTTGTGATAAACTGCTTGATCCACCACGCGGCATAAGTGCTGAAGCGGTATCCCTTGTCCGGATCATACTTGGTAACGGCCTTCATCAGGCCCAGGTTGCCTTCCTCTATAAGGTCCAACATGGGAACGCCCAGGTAACTGTATTTCTTCGCGATATTGATGACCAGCCGCAGGTTGCTCTTGATCATCCGCTGCCGGGCCTTCTTATCGCCTCTCCTGACCTTTTTTGCAAGCTCTTTTTCCTCTTCGGCCGTAAGGAGCGGCAGGTCTCGTATGTCTTTCAGGTAAAGTTTTATCGCTTCCATTTGAAAAATACAGTGACTGGCTCGAGCCGGGGGCATGCCGCCGTGAACCTGTCCCGCCTTTCTCTATCCTCTTGTAAGCGCCGCCTGTGCCGCGGCAAGCCTTGCTATCGGCACGCGAAACGGCGAACAGCTCACATAATTCATTCCCGCGGCGTAGCAAAAAGCAATGGAATCCGGGTCGCCGCCGTGCTCCCCGCAGATCCCTACTTTCAGTTCCGGCCGGGTCTTCCTTCCCCGATCTATGCCGACCTTTATAAGCTGACCTACTCCTTCCTGGTCAAGCGACTGGAACGGGTCCTGCGGAAGGATATGCTTGTTCAGGTACGGCGAAAGGAACGATCCCATGTCATCACGCGAGAAACCATAGCTCATCTGCGTCAGATCATTGGTGCCGAACGAGAAGAAATCCGCTACCCTGGCGATCTTATCCGCCGTAAGGGCGGCGCGGGGTATTTCTATCATGGTACCGACCATGAACGGAAGTTTTTTGATATGGTACTTTGCCGTTACTTCTTTCCGCACGCGGTCGATTATCTCGCTCTGGTCGCTTATTTCCTTATCGGTACCGACAACGGGTATCATGATCTCGGGATACACTTTTTTTCTTCTCTTTATCAATTCTGCCGTGGCTTCGAGTATGGCCCTTACCTGCATTTCGGTGATCTCCGGATAAGTCACGCCCAAACGCACGCCCCGGTGTCCCATCATGGGATTGCTCTCCTTAAGAAGCGCGATACGTTTCTCGAGATTGGACATATCGACCTTCAGGCTTTTCGCCAGTTCCTTGAGCTGTTCTTTCTGATGCGGCACGAACTCGTGCAGCGGCGGGTCCAGGAGCCTCACCGTGACCGGCAGTCCCGCCATCGCCTCGAGTGTGCCCTTGATATCGGACTTCACGTACGGATACAGCTCCCTAAGAGCTCTTTCCCTTTCTTCGACTGAATCGGAAAGTATCATCTTGCGAAGCTTGAAAAGCGGCTTCTCCGAACCCTCGCCGTAGAACATGTGTTCCGTCCTGAAAAGACCTATGCCTTCCGCGCCGAAATCGCGGGCTCTCCTGGCGTCTTCAGGCGTATCCGCATTGGTCCTGATCTTCATCTTCCTGGCCGAATCACAGATCTTCAGAAAACTGTTAAGTACCTTGTTCTCTTTTGTCGCGTCCATCATCGGAAGAACGCCCCTGTATACAAGCCCCTTCGTGCCGTTAAGCGTGATCCTGTCGCCTTCTTTAAGAAGCGTATCACCGGCGATCTTAACGGTCTTTTTGCTATAATCTATATCCAGGTCTCCGCAGCCGACTATGCAGCATTTGCCCCAGCCGCGGGCGACAAGCGCCGCGTGAGACGTCATGCCGCCGCGCGCGGTAAGTATCGCCTGCGCGGCTCTCATGCCTTCGACGTCTTCGGGATTTGTCTCCTCGCGGACCAATATGACCCTCCTGCCTTTTTTCGCCCATTCCACGGAAGCGTCCGAGTCGAAGACTATCATGCCGCTCGCCGCGCCGGGTCCTGCGGGAAGACCCTTGGTCAGGGGTTTGTTCTTTTTCTCGGCCGCGGGATCGATTATCGGATGAAGAAGCTCGTCAAGCTGGGACGGTCTTACCCTCATGATCGCCTCTTTCTTGCCGATAAGTCCCTCTCTGACCATATCGACAGCCATCTTCACGGCAGCCGGCCCGTTACGTTTGCCCGTGCGCGTCTGAAGCAGGAAGAGCCTGCCGTTCTCAATGGTGAACTCGATATCCTGCATGTCGCGATAATGTCTTTCAAGTCTCTTCTGGATACTGTCAAGCTGTTTGTACGCCTTGGGCATAAAATCTTTAAGCATGACCTCGTGTTTATTGTGCTCACTTTGCGAGTTTTTATTTATCGGAGCGGGAGTCCTTATGCCCGCAACGACATCCTCGCCCTGCGCGTTGATCAGATACTCGCCATAGAACCTGTTATCACCGTTGCCGGGATTACGCGTAAAGGCGACACCGGTACCGGAATGATCGCCCATATTGCCGAACACCATGGTCTGGACGTTTACCGCTGTTCCCCATTCGTCGGGAATATTCTCGATACGACGGTACGATATCGCCCTCTTGCCGTTCCATGAAGAAAAGACGGCGCCGATACCGCCCCAGAGCTGCTTATCGGCATTGTCCGGGAATTCTTTGCCAAGAACCTGTTTTACCTTTTTCTTGTACTTTTCACAGAGATCTTTGAGGTCGCCGGCATCGAGTTCAGTGTCCAGCTTAACGCCCCTTTCGCGTTTCTTCGCCTCCAGCAATCTCTCAAGCTGCTGGCGCACGCCTTTACCTTCTTTTGTTTCTATCCCGGCGGCTTTTTCCATCACAACGTCCGAATACATCGTTATAAGCCGCCTGTACGCATCGTATGCAAGCCTTTCATTGCCGGTCTGCCTGATAATACCGGGGATGGTCCTGGTTGTCAGGCCTATATTAAGCACCGTCTCCATCATTCCCGGCATGGACTGGCGCGCGCCGGATCGTACGGAGACAAGAAGCGGATTTTTCGGATCCCCGAAGTTCTTATGCATGATCTTCTCGACCTTTTTCAGGGCCGAGGCGACCTCTCTCTCAAGCCCTGCCGGGTACTTGCCTTTGCTCTTGTAATAATACGTGCATACATCCGTGGTTATGGTAAACCCGGGGGGCACGGGGATCCTCAGTGCCGGATGCCCCGCCATCTCTGCAAGGTTGGCGCCCTTGCCGCCCAGCAAGTTCTTCATACTGCTGTCGCCGTCGGCTTTTCCTCCGCCGAAAAAATACACATTTTTCTTCGCCTTCCCCCTCGCTGTCTTCTTCCTGCTGCTTTTTTTGATCATCTCGTCCTCTTCCTCCTTTTTTTACAGTCCCAGTTTCTCCTCCATGAACTCCTTGAGCTTAGAAACCTCTACCCTGTCCTGTTCCATGGTATCCCTTTCTCTGACCGTGACTTTGCCGTCGCTCAGAGAATCCACGTCCACGGTGATACAATAAGGCGTTCCGATCTCATCCTGCCTGCGATAAAGCCTCCCGATGGCAGCCGTGTCGTCATAAACGGCCCGGTAATTTCCGCTGATATCTTTTCGTATCTTGTGCGCCATCTCCACTATCTCGGGCCTGTTCTTGAGAAGCGGAAGGACCGCCACCTTGATCGGAGCGATACGCCTGTCGAATGAAAGATAGACCCGTTTTCTTTCCCTTACGGTCTCGGACCTGTATGCGTCAACAAGAAACGCCAGGACCGTTCTGTCTATTCCTCCCGAGGGTTCTATGACATACGGGACATAACGTTCGGATGTGGTATCATCAAAATATTGAAGGTCCTTACCGCTGATCTTTGAGTGCTGTTTGAGGTCGAAATCCTTCCTGTTGGCAATGCCTTCCAGTTCCGACCACCCCATCGGGAAAAGATATTCTATATCATGGCATCTTTTAGCGTAATGTGCCAGTTCTTCCTTTTTGTGTTCGCGCAGTCTCAGGTTTTCCCTTTTTATGCCCAGCGAGACATACCAGTTCATGCGCTCGTCCAGCCAGTACTCATACCACTTTTCATCTTCGCCGGGCTTGACAAAATACTCAAGTTCCATCTGCTCGAACTCCCGGCTCCTGAAGGTAAAATTGCCGGTGGTTATCTCGTTGCGGAAGGCTTTACCTATCTGGGCAACGCCGAACGGAAGCTTGCGCCGGCTGGAATTGATTATGTTTTCAAAGTTCACGAATATTCCCTGGGCCGTTTCCGGCCGCAGATAGACGTCCTGAGCCTGCCCTTCCACGGATCCCACCTGCGTCTTGAACATGAGGTTGAAACTTTTCGGTTCGGTAAGCGCTCCACCGCATTCCGGGCATTTATTTTCCTTAAGCTGGTCGATCCGGAATCTTTTTTTACATTCCCTGCAGTCGACCAGCATGTCCGCAAAAGACGTGACATGTCCCGATGCCTTCCATGTCTCGGGATTCATGAGTATGGCGGCATCCAGCCCCTCGACGTCGTTGCGGTCATATACCATGGACTTCCACCACCGGTCTTTCACGTTCTTCTTGAGTTCAGCGCCGAGCGGACCGTAATCCCACACGCTGCCTATGCCGCCGTATATCTCGCTGTCCTGGAATACGAACCCGCGTCTCTTGCAAAGATTCGCTATCTCTTTCAGTGTCACACCGGTATTCCTGTCCTCAGCCATGTTTATGCTATCCCTACTTTTTGAAGTTCTTCTAAAAATTTAAGCGACCTCACCGGCCTGTTTATGTAATACTGCAGAAATCTTTTCAGGGCCTCCTCCGTCTCCCTGCCGACTTCCTTGCTGACCTTGATCCGGGCGGTCTTGGCCATATCGCTCAGCTGTATCTTGTGCATGAATTTTACCGTCCCCGGCGACAGGCGCAGACACGCGTCGTCCTTTTTGCCGCAACCGGCGCACAGCATGCCGCCGCTCTTTACGCTGAAGCAGCCTTTCCCCTCGACAGCCGCGCCGCACCTGACACATTCATCCAGCCGTGGAGCGAGACCCAGTGTTTCCAAAAGTTTCAGTTCAAAGATCCTCGAAACACGTTTTGCGCTGGCACCCGAACTCAGCATCCGGAGGCTTTCCAGCAGAACATGGTAAAGCCCCTTGTTCACATCGTAATCCCTGGTAACTATGTTTACTAATTCTATAAAATAATTGGCGTATGTCAACCTTTCAATATCTTTTCTTACCGGAAGGAAAAAATCCAGCGCTTCGCATTGGGTGATCAGGTCCATAAGTTTCTTCTTTTTTCTGTAAAAGAGCAATTGACACCGCGTGAAGATCTCAAAATTCCCCCCGAACTGGGGATAGGGGTCCCTCACCCCCTTCATGACCCCTCTTATCTTGCCGAATTCCTTCGTGAACACGACCAGAACATAACTGGTCTCCCTCAGGTAATACTTCCTGAGTATGATTCCTTCCGCACTCTGCGCCGCTGCCATGGCTTAACCTGTCCCGCCAGCTTCTTCTTCCGCTGCTATCTGGTACGACGGGGATACCGAACCTCCGGAAATGTGAAGTTTCATGCCGTCTTCCACGCTCATTTTCAAAAAACGAATATTTTCTTTCGGCACGACCAGAAAAATACCGCTTGTGGGGTTCGGCGTCGTCGGGATGAACACGTTGACGCCGCTTCCGCCTATGAACTCCCTTATCTCGCCTTTCGTGGTGCCGGTCGTGAACCCTATGGAATACAAGCCCTTCCGCGGATATTCCACAAGAACGACCTGCTTGAATATCGTCTTGCCCTGCCCCAGGAACGCCGAGAATATCTGCTTCGCGGCGTTGTATATCCTCCCCATTACCGGGACCTTGAGCAAGAGGTTCTCCCCCAGGGAAAACATCCGGTTGATGAACCATATTTTCGCCCCCCACCCGATGACAGCTATTGTGACTATAACGATAAAGAAGATCAGTGCCTTGGCTATGTAAATATGCTGGGTTTCCCATGATACCGGCGCAAAAAACCTGGCTATGGGATTCAATACTATATTGTTGAGCTGCACCACGAGAAACCTGATGAGCGCTGCCGTAACAGCCACCGGCAATAACAACACGACACCGTTGACAAAATTCACGAAAAATCTGTTCCATAATTTTCTCATGATTCTTCCTCCAGCAAAACGTCACGACAACAATTGAAACACAAGCAAAGCTGTCAGCGCTCCAAGAACGCTGCCCGCGATGACCTGCCACAGCGTATGGATCTTGCCCGCCATGCGGCTTTTAGCGATAAGCACGGCCAGGAAAAATACCAGGAGGCTCACCAGGGCGTTTTCGGTAATAAGCGAAACTGCTGCCCAGATCGCGAATGCAACAGCGGCATGGCCGCTGGGCATACCGCCTCTCAGAAGAGACCCTTCCCTCCGCGCCACCTTTATAAAGAGTACCAGTCCGATAGCTATCAGAAGCGCTATCAATGTCACGTGCCAGGGGGATTGTTTGATCTTAAGGAACGCTCCGTCAAAAGGCCATCCTATGCGCTTGAACACCAGTATGTACCCCACAATGGCCGCGTTGACCGCCGCGACAAAGACCGCGCCTGCCGCGATGTCCTTGATGATCTTGAACAGCGGATGATACTGATCGCTGACAAAATCTATTGCGTGCTCGACGGCCGTATTGAACATCTCAGCGACAAGAACGAATGTAACTGCAAAACATAGCAACAGGAATTCCACCGCGCTCAAATTGAAATATACGCCCGCGATAAGGACCAGGAATCCCATCAGGAAATGCAACCGCATGTTCCTCTCTGACTTGAGCGTGTGGACGATCCCTTCAAGAGCGGCGTTCACGCTGTAGATAAATCCCTTGCTATAGGAACTTCCTGATTTTTTGTAAGAGTTCATTCTCTTTTTCCCGCATTATTTTCCGGCTTTTCCCCGTGGTGTCCTTGTACCCTGCAAGATGCAGTATACCGTGTATCAGGCAAAGAGCTATTTCCTCGCCAAACGTCACACCGTAGATCCCGGCATTCTGCGCCGCCCTATCAGAGGATATGGCTATATCCCCCAGGAACTTGTCCTCTCCGGACGCAAACGCTATCACATCCGTTGCCGCATCCACGCCGAGATAGGCGCGGTTAAGCGCGCGGATCTTCTGGTTGCTGAAAAATACTATGTCCAGCTCGACACCGTCTTTTCCGAGCATCTTCAGGACTGTTTTCGCGACTTTTTCAGTTTTTGAAAGATCAATCCTTCTTTTTCTGTTTCGGTTTTCGCTGTTTATTTTTATTGTCATTCGGCAACGTTTCGCTCTTGGACGGTTTCCTCGATTCCTCCGGGTAGTCCAGCCGGGTATGGAAGATCCCCATGAGCACCCTTATAAAACTCTCAGCGATCTTATGCATGTCTTTCAGCGTAAGGTCGCATGCATCGAGCTGGGCGTCGATAAACTTATTGTTAATGATCTTCCTTACCAGGTTCTTGATGCTGGACGGCGTCGGGTCGTCAAGGGTGCGGCTCGCAGCTTCTACCGCATCGGCCAGAAGGATGATCGCGCTCTCCTTGGTCTGGGGCTTCGGACCCGGGTAACGAAAATTCTCCTCCCGCAGCACCGTCCCTTCTTCGGACTTTTCGATCGCTTTCTGATAGAAATAAGATATGAGACTGTCCCCGTGATGCTGGTTGATGAAATCGATTATCTTGCTGTTCAGCTTATATTTTTTTGCCAGCTCCGCGCCTTCCTTCACGTGTTTGCTTATTATGAGAGCGCTCATCGAAGGCGCCAGTTTTGAATGCCTGGATCCGGCGCCCATCTCGTTCTCGCTGAAATATTCGGCCTTGCCCATCTTGCCTATATCGTGGTAATACGCCCCGACCCTTGCAAGCAGGCTGTTCGCGCCTATCGCGTCACAGGCCGCCTCCGCCAGGTTACCTACCATGATGCTGTGATAATATGTCCCCGGGGCTTCCAGGGCCAGTTTCTTCAAAAGCGGATGATTAAGGTCCGAAAGTTCCAGAAGGCTGATGTCCGTGGGGACCTTGAAAAGGTGCTCAAAAAGGGGCAGAAGCCCCATCACGATAAAACCGGAAAAGAGTCCGCTGGCTATCCCCCAAACGCCGTCCTTGATGTAAAAATCCATATCCATGCTGTTGATGAGCCCCACACAGGCGATCGCCAGGAATTTGGCCAGACCGACCAGGAGGCCTGCCCATAATATCTTCGCGCGGCGTCTTACGTCTTTCACGGCGAACATCCCGACCACGCTTCCCACCATCAGCACCAGCGCGACCTCTATGCCGCCTCCCACGAGCAGGGATATCAGGATGCTCATCAGCACAACGCTCAGGAACGCCACGTTAAAACTCACCAGAAGCGTGATTATCATGCCCATGCCCGCCATGGGAATAAAATAACTGGGCTGCGGGGAACGCATGACGAAATCCGCAAGAATGATCGTAAAAAGCATACTCAAGAGAACGATCGCCACGCTCTTCGTGTCCCGCAGGAAATGCGCTTTCTGGGTAAAAGACGTATGAATGACCGCGATGAGGCTCAGCAGGAGGAACAAAAGCAGTACCCCGAGAAAAAATGTCGGCGTCATGCCCGGCCGGAAGACCCGCCTGATCTGGGATATCTGTGCTATGTGGCGCGCATTGACCCTTTTACCTTTTTCTACGATGAGTTCATTTTTCTCGACTGTCCAGCTGTGGTACACCGGTTTGACCTTCTTGGTCGTCTCTTCTTTTTTCGTTTCCGTCCTTTTTTCATCCGGTTTCAGGTTAGGCAGGATATATCCGGAGATAAGCGCAACTGCCGCCTGTTTTATGTTACGGTCGCCCGCCAACTGCTTCGCAACATAATCCCCTATTGCGCCGTTGAGTTCCTGTTTTTCCAGGAGACCTTTCGGGAGCCGTTCTATCTCGGTGCCTGTTCTTTCGTTAAAAATAGCTACCCTGCGCGCGCCGCTTTTCTTTAAATAGTCCAGGTCTTCCTTGCTGATATAACCTATCAGAAAAACATTCTCAAGTATATTCAACACTTTTTCCTTCAGGCGCTTCGGGTTCGGATATTCCAGAAGAGATTTGATGTTCCTGTCCGAAAGCCTTTCGCCTGTTCTGGCTTTCATGTTAACGACTTTATCGTCTATCGGAATATCCTGTTCCTTTTCTGCATCAAGAGCTGTAAAGAAGTTCCCGATCTCGGATCTCACTTTTTCCTCGACGGCAAGATCGCGCCGTAATACCGGCATCACGGATGCCGCGGCGGCTTCCTTTGCTTTCTGGGTACCTTCCTCGTCGACCCCCCAGAAATAGGTAAAATCATAAGGAGCGTATACGTCCTTGAGCGCTATATCGCCCTCGTGTATGCTTCCCCGGTACCAGCGCGGGCTGAGAAATATGCTGAAAAAGGCCGCTGCAAGGAATACCACGATCAGCAGGATGGAAATCGTTTCCCTGCTGAGCAGCTTATCCGATATTCTCTTAAATAACTGCGCTCTGTTCATCATTTGATCTCGGCTTCCTCTTTATAGACTTTTATTATTTTCTTGACGAGTTCATGCCTGACGACGTCCTGCCCCTTGAGAATGACGAATTTTATGCCGTCGATCTTCGAGAGAAGGTCCTTGGCATGGATAAGTCCCGGCTTTTTATCTTTCGGGAGATCGCTCTGCGTGATATCGCCGGTTATGACCGTTTTGGAATCGAACCCCAGGCGCGTCAGGAACATCTTCATCTGCTCCTGGGTCGAATTCTGCGCCTCGTCCATTATTATGAACGAATCGTTAAGCGTTCTCCCTCTCATGAAAGCCAGGGGGGCCACTTCTATTATGCCCCTATCAAGATAATCCTTGATCATGTGCGGTTCCACCATATCATAAAGAGCATCGTACAGGGGGCGCAAGTACGGGTTGACCTTCTCATACATATCCCCGGGGAGATACCCCAGGCTCTCGCCCGCTTCGACAGCCGGCCTGGTAAGTATTATCCGCGAGACGAGATTTTTTCTAAGCGCGTTGACCGCCATGGCCATTGCCAGATAGGTCTTCCCCGTCCCCGCGGGCCCGATACCGAAGACCACATCGTATTTTCGGATGGCGTCGATATAATGTTTCTGCCCCTCGCTCCTCGGCGTGATATAAACCCGCTTGGAGCTCACTTCTATCTTGTCCAGAAAAATATCATCGAGGTGCATGGAGATCCCGGTGTTCCTTATCGCGTAATCTATGTCCTCGGGCAATAAATGCCCTCCTTTTCTTATTACGATAAGAAATTCGTTTATGATCCTTTCAGAGTCCTTGAGAGACGATTCGTCGTCCGACCTTATTTTAAGATCGCCGTTACGGAACGCCGTAGCAACACCGAGTTCTTTCTCTATCTTTTTCAGGTTTTCGTCATGCTTCCCGAAAAGGATCCTTGCTTCGGAGTCGCTGTTTATCTTGATCGTGATCTCCGCCATCTATTTTACCCATTCCTCCTTGCCTCTCGCTTTTTCTTTTGCAGCAGGTTTTGTTTCTTTTTTCGGCCGTTCTTCCGCTTCTGTTTCTTCTTCGGCTTTCCCGCCGATAAGCCCCGAAGGCAGTTCTATGTCCACGCCGATAAGCGTCCTTTTGGAGCTTCTTTTCTTTTCGGGCATATCTGCCGGTTTTCCCGAAATGTACCCCTGATTGCCCTCGAGTTCCTGATCGACCCTGTCTTTTTTAAAAGTGTATATATCTATCGCATCGGCCGCGGATCCGGCCACGAGCACCGTCACAAATCCCGCAACGATCAACATTCCTGATACCTTTCGCATCTTTACCTCCCTTTTCTGAGTTTAAGCCCCAGCTCTCTCAGCTGCGCATCGTTAACGCTCGAAGGCGCTCCGGTGAGCGAGCAGATGCCTTTTTGCGTCTTCGGAAACGGAATAACTTCACGTATCGATGGGTCCCCGGTAAAAAGCGTGACCACCCTGTCCATGCCGAACGCTATGCCTCCATGCGGCGGAGGACCGTAACGGAAAGCCTCAAGAAGAAAACCGAACCTTCTCCTGCATTCTTCGCTGCTCAGGCCCAGCGCGCCGAATATCTTCTCCTGTACGTCTCTTTTATGTATCCTTATGCTTCCCGACCCTATCTCGCTTCCGTTCAATACCAGGTCATAGGACCTGGATCTCACCTTCGCCAGCTCACCTTTCTCCAGAAACTCCATGTCCTCTTCTTTGAACCCGGTGAACGGGTGGTGTTCGGATACCCATCTGTTTTCATCCCTGTTGAACTTGAATAGCGGAAAATTGACCACCCAGAGAAAATCGAACCTGTCGCTGTCTATAAGATCTTTTTCGCGGCCGATCTTCAGCCTTAATGCCCCCAGCGACTCGCACGCGACTTCCCTGGAATCGGCGACCATGAATATCATATCCCCCGGCCTTGCGCCGGTCTCTTCGCGAAAAAGACGAAGCGTGTCCCGGGAAAAGAATTTCGTTACGGGCGAGGTAAGCTCTTTTTCCTCGACCTTGAAATATGCCAGCCCTTTGGCGCCGTACTCCCCCGCAAAAGCTGTCAGTTCATCTATTTTTTTGCGGCTTATATCTCCATAACCGGGCGCGGCCAGGGCCATCACCCTGCCGCCTGAAGAAACCGCGTTCTGAAAAACCTTGAAATCACACTTGCCTGCCGCCCGGGTAAGATCGTGCAGAAACACCTCAAATCTGGTATCCGGCTTATCGGTGCCGTACCGGGTGAAGGCTTCTTCGTAATCCATCCTCACGAACGGTATCTTTATCTCGCGCCCCATCACTTCCGCGAAAAGCCCTTTGAACAGACGTTCACATACCTCCAGGATATCATCCTGCTCCACGAACGACATTTCCATGTCCAGCTGCGTAAACTCCGGCTGCCTGTCGGCCCTGAGATCCTCATCGCGGAAACATCGCACGATCTGAAAATATTTCTCCACTCCCGCCACCATGAGCAACTGCTTGAATATCTGGGGTGATTGGGGAAGGGCATAAAAACTGCCCTGCTGCACCCTGGAAGGAACGAGATAATCGCGCGCGCCTTCCGGGGTGGATTTAGTGAGCACGGGTGTTTCCACGGAAACAAACTCCTCATCGTCAAGAAAATCCGTTACAAACCTGTAGATCTTATGTTTTATCAGGAGTTTTTTCTGCATGGGAGCACGCCTCAGGTCAAGATAGCGATATTTCAACCGGACTTCCTCGGTAACATCGATCTTCTCCTTGACCTCAAAAGGCGGCGTGTCGGATTCCGAAAGGATCTCTATTTCCTTGATCTCTATCTCGATCTCTCCGGTATTGATCTTCGGATTGACCGTTCCTTCGGGCCTTCTCGAAACTTTCCCGGTAACCTTCACGCAATATTCATTCCTGAGCTGGTGGGCTTTCCTGTGGGCATCTTTGTTCTTTTCCGGGTCAAAGACTATCTGCGTCACGCCGTGCTTATCCCTGACGTCCATGAAAATTATCTCGCCGTGATCTCTTCTTGAAGCGATCCACCCGCAAAGACAGACTTCCTTAGAAAGATCCTTTACGGTAAGTTCCCCGCAATTATGCGTTCGTATCATATTCGCCTTTCAAGCGCCTGAGAGCCCCCTCAAAAGACAGCGTTTTCTGCTCGCCGCTCTCCATGTCTTTGAGAAGCAGTTTCCCGCTTTTTATCTCTTCTTCGCCTATTATGATGACGAATTTCCTCCCGTCCTTATGGGCCTTGCGCATCTGCCCTTTGACCGACCGGCCGGAATGGTCCATCTCGCACGGCACGCCTCCGGCCCGCAATCTGTTGGTGCTACGGAATGCCTCCGGGCGTGATCCGTCATCTACGGGGATCACCAGGACCCCGGGCAGCGAATCCGAAAGGGCATTTTTCCCGTCAACGACAAGGAGCAACCTTTCAACGCCGATAGCGTGTCCTGTCGCCCCCGCGTCCGGGCCTCCCATTTGTCTTGCAAGATTGTCATACCTGCCGCCTGCGGCTATCGCATCCTGCGCTCCCAGCGAAGGATGAACCACTTCGAATATTGTCCCCGTGTAGTAATCCAGCCCCCTCACCAGGTCTTTTTTCTCGCGAAAAGGCACTTTCATGTCCGAAAGGATCCCTTTCAGGGCGCGGTAGTCTTCCCGGCACCTTTTACACAGGTGATCCAGGATACCGGGAGCTTTTTTCACTATATCCTTGCACTCTTTTCTCTTGCAATCCAGCACGCGCAGCACGTTCCTCTTGACCCTTCTCCTGCAGTCATCGCACAAGCCGGAGCTTTTTGCGGCCAGGTAATCTGCCAGTGTTTTCTGGTAACCGGCCCGGTCTTTGTCGCATCCCAGCGAGTTAAGCAATATGGTAAAACCGTCGACCTTAAAGCTTTTCAAGAGCGCCTCAAGGTTGAGTATGATCTCGGCGTCCACGTAAGGCCCCGAAGCGCCTATTATTTCCGCCCCTATCTGGTGAAACTGCCTGAGGCGCCCTTTCTGAGGACGTTCCCCCCTGAACATGGGGCCAAAATAATACAACTTGACCGTATCTCGCTTGTTATGCCAGCCGTGCTCTATATATGCCCGTATGATCGAAGCTGTTCCTTCGGGCCGAAGCGAGACATTCTTGCCTCCCCTGTCGGTGAAGGAATACATCTCCTTTTCGACTATATCCGTATCCTCTCCTATGCTGCGCGTAAAGACTTCCGTCTCTTCAAGAAGGGGAATACGTATTTCATCATACCCGAACGTATGAAACACGCCCCGCGCCTTATCTTCTACCCAGCGCATCACGGCTGCTTTTTCGGGAAGAACATCGGGCATACCTCTAAGCGACTTGTACTTGAGCTCACCCACGCTAACCCCTATTCTCACAAAAGTAAATGGAACGGCCCTACTCCCGGCCTCACGCCACTACGGTAGACCTGTCCCGCCTTTCATGCCGTATTCTTATCGACCTTGCTCCACGTCCAGCTTCATTTTCATTCCCGGCTTAAAGGACACTACCTTTTTGTCGGGGATTGAAACACTTTCACCTGTCCTGGGGTTCCTCCCCAATCTTCCCTTGCGGGTCTTTACCTTGAAAATGCCGAAGTTCCTCAGTTCGACCTTGTCATTGCGGCGGAGGCTTTCGATTATCATGTCGAAAGTGCGCTGCACGACTTCCTTGACTTCGACCTGTTTCAGGCCGGTCTCGTCGGAGATCTTCATGATGATGTCTTTCTTTGTCATATATGCTCCCTTCCTTTAATGAGCTCACAACTTACGCGACTGAAAGGAGTGTAAGTTGTATGAGCGAATTAATCCGGCACTAATTTTATAAAAAATCAGCGCCGGGTCAAGCTCGGCCAGTGGACTCATGTTTGCTCGCTTTGCTCGCTCCATAAGTCCGGGGCTCACTTGATAAGTCCTTATGTTATCATTGGTTATGCATTGTGTCAACGTCAAAAAGACGTTTCTACCTTGTCAGGAATTTCACATTCCCTATGCCGACTATCGTTTCAACCTTGTCGACCAGTTCCTTGGTCGGATGAACGAACAGCTCACTATCCGTGGAAAGCCGGACTTTGCGTCCTTCCGGAGAAACAAACTCTATAAATACCGGGGTCTTGCCCTTGAACGATTCGATCGCTCTTTTGATCTTTTTCATCATCCGGTCTTCAAGGCCGGTCGTGGATATCTTAATAAGAACTGCCTTGGTGAACTTTTCCTTCACTTTCTCCAGCGCTATGATCTCTTCTGCTATTATCTTTGGTTCTTCCTCGCGGAGACTGAGCCGGCCATGCACGTACACCATTTTATCTTCCTTCGCGAGCTCGGGGGCCTTTCTGTACGTCTTCGGAAAAACAAGCACTTCGACAAAATTATCAAGATCCTCCAGGCTGAGTATCGCCATCTTCTCCGACTTCTTACGCGTAACGGTCGTTCTGACTTTGCTCACTATTCCCCCTATCAAGACCTTCTGCCCGTCGGACAGGCCCGATAATTCGGATATCTTGCAGGTCGAATACGCGCTAAGGAGTCTTTCGAACCTGGCCAGGGGATGCTTGGTAATATAAAAACCCAGCATCTCTTTTTCGTTCGCAAGAAGCTCATGTTCCGGCCATTCCGGTATATCGGGCATATCCTGAAAATTATCCTTGAAACTTTCATCCGTGTTGGTGTCGTCAAAAAATGACATCTGCCCGAGATCCCTGTCCTTGTTGGCCTTGGCGGCCATGGCCAGGACCTTGTCCAGCACCGCCATCGCCTGGGACCGGCGTATGCCTATAGAATCAAAGGCTCCGCACTTTATGAGGCTTTCCAGGACCTTTCTGTTGACCGTCCTGAGATCGACCTTCCGCGTGAAATCATATATGGACTCGAATTTTCCGTCATTTTGTCGCGTGGCTATGATCGATTCAGCGGCGCCTTCTCCCACGTTCTTCACGGCTGAAAGCCCGAACCTGATGTCTTTCCCGACAACCGTGAAATCCTTGAAGCTTTCGTTGACGTCCGGCGGCAATATGTCTATGGTCATGCGGATAGCCTCGTTTATATAATCCGCTATCTTATCGGAATTGTTTTTCTCGCTTGTCAGAAGCGCCGTCATGAACTCGACGGGATAATTCGCCTTGAGATATGCCGTTCTGTAACTGACCATGGCATACGCCGCGCTGTGCGATTTGTTGAACCCGTATCCGGCGAAATAAGCTATAAAGTCCCATATCTTCTCGGCCGTCAAACTGTCAACACCGTTCTTCTTGGCGCCTTCCATGAACTTCACTTTGATCCCCGCCATCGCCTCCGGGTTTTTCTTGGACATTATCTTCCTCACGTCATCCGCTTCTGCCATGTTGAAACCGGCAAGGGCGGAAACGATCTGCATCACCTGTTCCTGGAAGACTATTATCCCGTATGTCTCTTTCAGTATCGGCTCAAGCATCGGATGATCGTACTTGACATCAATGTGCCCCTGTTTCCTTTTTATGAAATCGTCCAGCATTCCGCTTCCCATGGGCCCGGGCCGATAGAGCGCCAGGATCGCTATCAGGTCCTCGAACCTCCCGGGGTTAAGTTTCCTCAGCAGGTCCCGCATCCCGCCCGACTCAAGCTGGAACACGCCCGCGGTCTCTGCCCTCTGCAGGAGCTCGAACGTCGGTTTATCGTCAAGGGGGATCTTATCGATATCGATATCTTCTTCTCTGGTGCGTTTCACGATCTTGAGCGTATGGTCGATCACCGTCAGCGTTTTCAGGCCCAAAAAATCCATCTTCAGCATGCCTATCTTTTCCAGCGATTTCATGGCAAAACCGGTGCTTACCTGGTCATCCGTCGTTTTAAAAAGAGGGATGCGTTTCTGCAGGGGCTTGTCCGATATCACTACGCCGGCCGCATGCGTTGAGGCGTGGCGGTTGAGACCTTCCAGTCGCTCCGATATATCTATGAGTTGGCGGACCACGGGATCATCCTCATACCGATCATTAAGTTCGGGCTCGATCTCCAGTGCCCTCTCCAGGGTTATGCCGGGATCGTTGGGAACAAGCTTCGCTATTTTATCCACTTCAGCGTAAGGTATGCTCATAACGCGCCCCACGTCCCTCAGGACACCTTTGGCCATCATGGTCCCGAACGTGATTATCTGGGCCACGTTTTCCTTGGAATATTTCTCGATCACATAATCTATGACCTCGCTTCTTTTCTCAAAGCAAAAATCTATGTCGATATCAGGCATGGTAACCCTTTCGGGATTAAGAAACCTTTCAAATATGAGACCGTACTTGAGCGGGTCCAGGTCGGTGATCCCCAGGGCATAGCTTACAATGCTGCCGGCCGCGGAGCCCCTGCCCGGCCCCACGGGTATGCCTTTTTCCTTCGCATGGCTGATAAAGTCCCAGACTATGAGAAAATAACTTACGTACCCGGAGGAGCGGATGATCTTCAATTCGTGTTCAACGCGTTCCCTGACCTCGTCCGTGATCGTCTCATATCGCTTTTTGATCCCCTCGCTGACAAGGCGGTTGAAAAAGGCGGTATTTTCCTCGTTTCCCGGAGCCTGAAAATGAGGAAGATGCAGCTCGTTGAAATCAAGCTCCAGCTGGCACATCTCCGCGATCTTCACGGTATTCGTCACGGCTTCCGGCACGTCGGAAAAGGCGTTCTGCATTTCCTCGGGAGATTTGAAATATAACTGGTCGGTCTGGAACCTCATACGGTTAGGATCGTCCAGCGTGGCCTGGGTCTGGATACATAAAAGCGCTTCATGCGCTTTCGCGTCGCTTTTGTCCAGATAGTGCACATCGTTAGTGGCTACCAGGGGCAGGTCCAGTTCGCGCGCGAGTTTGATCATCTCGGCATTGACCTTATACTGCTGTTCGAACTGATTATCCTGCACTTCAAGGTAAAAATTGTCCCTGCCGAATATGTCCGCGTATTCTGACGCGGTCTTTCTTGCCTGTTCCCCCTGGTCCGACAGGAGAAGATGTGCTATCTCGCCCCTGAGGCAGGCTGACAGGGCGATCAGGCCTTTTGAGCATCTGGCGAGCACTTCCTTGTCCACCCTGGGCCTGTAATAAAAACCTTCCAGGTAACCGATAGAAACGATCTCCATTAAATTCCTGTACCCGGTCATGTTCCTGGCCAGAAGGACCAGGTGATATGATGCCCCCCTGATCCCGTGACTTGTCTTATCGAAACGGCTTTCCGGGGCCACATATATCTCGCATCCGATAATGGGCTTGATCCCTCTTCTCCTGGCTTTTTCATAAAATTCAATAACGCCGAACATGTTCCCGTGATCGGTTATCGCGCATGCCGGCATGTTATATTTATTGGCAAGGTCAAGCAGTTCGTCGAGTCGGCATGCGCCGTCAAGAAGGCTGTACTGGGTATGGACATGCAAATGCACAAAGTTGGACTGCGGTTCTGTCATGGTTTTGGTGCGGTTTTTAGAAATAATAACTCATTGACCCGGACATGATAGGATCATTTTCGCATCCCGACACGCTGGGCGGTCTGGTAGACTTTTCCCTCCGTCTGGATCGAAGGCGCTATGATCATATCTACGTGCTGCATCTCGCGGATATTGTGCGCCCCGAGATTGCCCATGCTCGTAGCAAGAGCACCTACAAGATTTTGCGTGCCGTCGTCGAGCCGGGCGGGACCGTACAGGATCTCTTCGAGCGTACTCGTAGTGCCTACCTCTATACGGGTTCCTCTCGGAAGAGAAGGATGAGGCATTGCCATGCCCCAGTGATAACCTCTGCCGGGTGCTTCGGTAGCCCTGGCAAAAGCGTTGCCCAGCATAACGGCATCGGCGCCCGCGGCAAATGCTTTACAAATATCACCGCCGGTGGCCATACCGCCATCGGTGATTATCGGGATATACTTGCCGGTTTCTTTGTAATAAAAATCCCTGGCAGCGGCGCAATCACAGGTCGCGGTGATCTGCGGCACGCCTATCCCGAGAACCCCGCGTGAAGTACACGCCGTTCCCGGTCCGATACCGACAAAGATCCCCTGACATCCGGTCTTCATAAGTTCGGTAGCTACGTCGTAGCTGACGCAATTACCGAAAAGTACGGGTATCTTCATCTTTCCGCAGAACTTGGTAAGATCCAGGGGTTTATATTTGTTCGACTCGTGTTTTATGCTGATAACAGTGGACTGGACTGCAAAGATATCGCATCCCGCATCCTGCGCGATGGGACCGAATCTTTCAGCCACCTGGGGATTACAACTGACGACCGCGGGCGCACCGGCGGCTTTTATCTCTTTGATCCTCTTGGTTATGAGGTCTTCCTTGATCGGTTCGGAATAAACATCCTGTATGGCCTTGGTGCTTTCCTTCGCATCGCAGTTCACGATCTTTTCGATAGCTCCGGAAGGATCGTTATATCTGGTCGAAATGCCTTCAAGATGCAGAACGGCTATCCCTCCAAGCTTGCCCATCGCTATGGCGAAATTAACATCCACTACACCGTCCATCGAAGATGCCATTATCGGGACCTGAAATTTTATCCCCCCTATCTCGCAGGAAGTATCGACATCATCAGGGTTTATCGTAAGGTTGCCCGGAACCAGAGAGACCTCGTCAAAACCGTAACTGCGCCTGGCTTTTCGCCCCATACCGATCCACATTCCCATAATTGCCTCCTCTATCAAAATTTGGTCCTTCGGCCGGCCTTCTGATGTAATCGGCCGCCTTCGGCCCCTTCGGGCTGTTGGCAAACACAGCCAAATTTTTTTAATGGGGAACCAATGGTTCCCCCTTAATGTTCCCCCTCCTTCATTGGAAGGGCCTCTGTGCTACCGACACATGTGCCGGCTCTATGTTAATATCAAATAAAGATTTAGATAGTATGATACAAAAGAGAGAGGTATTTGTCAATAGCAGCACTAATCAATAGCCGGTACCCGGGTTTAAGCCGCGGGTGCATTGTTTCCGAAGGATAAGGACTTGTATCGTTGGAACATCGGCTGAAAAGCGCGATATCAGAAGGAAGCCTGTTCGGCTGCCACAGGTGCCTGTTCGTGGCCTTTCCATCTCATCTCGCTGATCACGCCCTGGGCCACGTTGGTAAGATGGTCGCCTATTTTCTCCAGGTTATCGACAAAATCCATAAAAACGATCCCTGACCTCAGGTCGCAAAGGCCGTTATTAAGCCGGTTCACATGCGACTTCTTAAGATTCTCCTGGAATTTATTCACCTGCTGTTCCCTTTTTAATACATCTTCGGCTATGCGCGGATCGTTCTTCTTTAGTGCCGCTTCCGCCTCTATCATCATGCTGTTCAGCTCATTCCACATCAAATTAAGTTCCTTGATGGCATCATCGGTGAACGGAAGCTTCTTTTCTATCTTGCGTTCGGCAAGTTCCACGATATTCTCGGAATGGTCCCCTATCCTCTCAATATCATTGACGTTGTGGATCAAAACAGGAAGTTCTTCCGATTCCTGCTGGCTGAGGGTCCTCTGCGAAAGTTCGACAAGGTACTGCGTGATCTCCGACTGGAGATTATCAACGGCCTGTTCCAGTTTCGTCACCGGTTTTAAGGCATTGATGTCGTTCTCGAGAAAACCTTTAACTGCGCTTGATACCGACTTGCGGGCCAGGCCCATCATCCAGACGGTCTCCCTGCGGGCCTGTTCCATGGCGATGGGCGGCGTTTCCAGCAGGTGTTTCTCAAGATACTGCGGCCCCGCCTCAATAGCTCCTTTTCTTTTGGGAACGAGAAAAATGCTCGCTTTCTCAAGAAGCCCGATAAACGGCAGAAAAAGACAGGCGTTGAAGATCTTAAAAACACTGTTGGCGACAGCGATATGGAACATAACATTTTTAAGAGTGATCTCACCGGGAATAATGAAGTCTATCGCCTTCACGAACCATCCTGTATAGACAAAAACAAGCATATAACCAACACCTATGACGTTAAACAGGGTATGCGACATGGCCGCCCGTCTTGCCGGCAGATTCGTGCCCACGGCCGCCAGCTGCGCGGTGATGGTCGTCCCTATATCATCGCCGAGCACCAGGGGAATGGCGGCGGGAAAACTTATAAGACCGTTAAAAGCCATGACCTGGACTATAGCTATGGTCGCGCTGGAGGACTGGATCAGCATGGTGACAAGCATGCCTACAAGCACACCCAGGATGGGGTTATCGCTAAAGCTAATAAACAGGTCTTTTACGTGCTGACTTTGCTTCAGGGGCTCGAAGGCGTCTTTCATGAACCCCAGCCCCACAAAAAGAAGACCGAACCCCATGATCGTCTGTCCCCAGAATTTGGTATTTTTGGTCCGGCCGAATGTCTTGACGGCAAAACCAATGCCGATGATCGGAAGAGCGTAATTGGTGATCCTGAAAACCGACATGGAAGAGACGAGCCACGCGGTAAATGTCGTCCCGATATTCGCCCCCATCACCACGCTTATGGCCTGTTTTAGCGCAAGAAGTCCGGCATTGACAAACCCGACGACCATGACCGTGGTGGCACTTGAGGACTGGATCAGACAGGTTATCGCAGCTCCGACCAGAATTCCGAGAACAGGGAGCTTCGTAACTATGCGGAGGATATTCTTGAGACGGTCACCGGCTATTTTCTTGAGCCCTTCGGACATGGTCTGCATCCCGAAAAAGAAAAGCCCGAGACCGCCTATAAGCATGAATATCAGATGAACACTCATCACTTCTTATTTTCTGATATATTGTATTGTTATTAGTCTTGTTAAGGAAGTCATCACTGTCAGGCATAAGTTAACATGAAGCATTGACGGTGTCAAGGGGGAAAACCTGAAAGCAGAGATCGGACTATGTCCCTATGCGGACAGTGTCGAAATATCCTTCAAGTGAAGCGATGGCTGCCAGAACAGCAAGATAGCTTGTCCCGGGATTACCGGGGGAGGGCACGTTTTCGGCACGCGTTGTGAGGGTTCCCGCCTTGCTTTTGACCTCTATTTCATGCGTGTTTTTCGTATATTCGCCAGAGACCACTATTTTGACCCTGGTGTTTTCGGCGCCTATGCCGGCCAATGAAAGAAGCGCGGAAACGTTGATATTTTTCGGAAAACCTTTTATCGCATCCAGCGCACTACCCTCGAAAATAACGGTCTCGTCCGTTATCGTTTCCACGTCGATGCCTTTCTCTGAAAGATACGGCGCTCCTTTAACGGACCGGGGCGGCTTGCGTGTAGTGAGGGTCACGCTCTCGATACCCGCAAGTCCCGCGGACTTTAAGGCGTCAATGCCGGCAACGGCCCCGGACGGAAGGATCAATCTTATGTTCTTTTCCCGTACTTCGGCAAGAAGGCCTTCGTTGCCTATGAATCCTCCTATGCTCATGACCATGACATCCTTCCCCTGCCCCAGAGCCGCTTTCACGAGATCCGGCACGACCTGGGGGGAAGCGGCTTCTATTATAAGGTCCGCTTTTTTCAGTGTTTCTTCCGCGCTGTTCGCGACCACAGCGTTCTGAATTTTTTCCGCGAGCACTTCGGCCTTGCGGATATCGCTATCGCAAAGAATTATTTCCGCAATAATTTTTGTCAGGCTCTTCCCCGCATGTTCGGCAAGAGCTGATCCTATAACGCCGCACCCGACAATCCCTATAATTTTTTTGCTCATGCTTGAACCCCTGGTTTTGTACATAAAAGTAAAAATATAGGGACCGGTTCAGACCATAGATTATGCTACTGCAGTGAACCTGTCCCGCCTTTCAGCCCTACTGCGCCACTTCAAGCATTCTCTTCAGCGCCCTGCGCGCTTTTTCTGCCGTCTTTCCCGGCACTTCGATCCTGTAGACCATCTTCTCGAGAGACCTGGCGAGCCAGCCAAGGGTCGTAAGCTTCATGTTGGCGCAGATAAATTGATCTGTGGGGATATAAAATTTCTTGTCCGGATTATCCCGTTTTAATTTATAAACGATACCCATCTCTGTCCCCACGATGAATTCCCCTGCCGGGCTTTGCTTGACATATTTTATCATGCCGGCGGTGCTTCCTATATAGTCCGCCAGTTCAAGCACTTCTTTGCGGCATTCGGGGTGCGCTATGAATTCCGCGCGAGGATGGAGTTTCTTTGTCTTGATCACATTTTCCCTGATCAATCGCATGTGCACGGTGCAGTATCCATCCCAGAGAATAAGTTCTTTTTCCGGAACCTGCTCGGCGACATAACGACCGAGGTTCCTGTCGGGAACGAATAACACTCTGTTCTCTTTCAACGACCTTACCACCTGGACCGCGTTGGAGGAAGTACAGCATATATCGCTTTCCGCCTTGACCGCCGCCGTGGAATTGACATAACACACCACGGCCGCATCGGGATACTCTTCTTTTTTGTTCCTGAGCTTTTCAGCCGTAGCCATATCCGCGAGAGGGCATCCCGCTTCTTCCACGGGGAGAAGCACTGTCTTGTCGGGACTGAGCATATAAGCACTTTCTGCCATGAACCTCACGCCGCAGAATACAACGACTTTTTCCCCGGCTTTGGTGATCCTGCGGGCAAGAGCGTAAGAATCTCCGGTAATGTCGGCGATCTCCTGCACTTCGTCACGCTGATAATTATGCGCGACTATAAGCGCCCCTCTCTCCTTCTTCAGGTCCAGTATCTTCCTCCTGAGGTGCTCTTTATACTTCTGGTCAAACTCGGGTTTCAGCATATATGTTCCTCGCGACGAATCACCACATTATCGATCAGCCTCGTACCCCCCACAAAAACAGCTACCGCTATCAACGTATTGTTTTTCACTGTTTCAAGCGGAGCGAGATTCTCCGCATCTACTATCTCGACATAATCTATCCGGACGTCTTTGCCTTTCCTCAGGTTCTTTTCCATCTCCTCTTTGATCCGCTTGGCCGAGATATCCCCGCCGGCCACCATCTCTTTCGCCCGTTCCAGGGAAAGGAAAAGCCCCAGCGCCTGCCTCCTCTCGTCCACGGAAAGATAGGTATTGCGTGAGCTCATTGCCAGGCCGTCCTCTTCCCGGATTATCGGCATCACGCGTATCTCGAGTGGTATGTTCAGGTCCTTGACCATACGTTTCACGACAGCGGCCTGCTGAGCGTCTTTCTGTCCGAAATAGCTTACGTGCGGCTGTACAATATCAAAAAGTTTCGCGACAACGGTAGTAACTCCCCTGAAATGGCCCGGCCTGGATCTCCCGCACAAGGTCTCTGTAAGAGGCCCTGTAACCTCAACATAAGTAATAGAACCTTCCGGGTACATTTCCCCGGCGGAAGGCGCAAAGATAACATCAGCCCCCTCTTCCCCGGCAAGGCGCTTGTCCCTTTCCATATCACGCGGATATTCGCTAAAATCTTCACCGGGCGCGAACTGGGTCGGGTTGACGAAGATGCTGACAACAACGATGTCGCATTCTTCCCGTGCCGCCCTGACAAGGCTGAGGTGCCCCCCGTGCAGATAACCCATGGTGGGGACAAAACCGATAGTTTTGCCTTCCTGCCTCGCCTTGCGCGAGTAATCTCTCATCCCGTCAATTGTCGTGATTATTTGCATCGTATAAAAGTAAAAACGCGCGGGGGCGGTCTATTCCCGGCCTTACCCTACTGCCGTAGGCCTGTCCCGCCTTTCACTTCCTTATCACCCTTCACCTGTCCGTACAATTCCGCTGCTGTCCTGCCAAGCAGGGGGTGCATGACCTCGGGGGCGATCTCCGCAAGACCGCGCAGAACAAAATACCTCTCATGCATCCTGGGATGCGGAATATCAAGCCTGCCGGTCTTCAGCACCAGACTGCCATAGAGAAGGATGTCGATATCGATGACCCGCGGATGGTTTCGTGCTCCGGTTGTCCCGCGCCCCATATCTTTTTCAATATCCTTGAGAACGCCAAGAAATTTCTCTGGTGGGATCTCTGTCTCGACCTTCAGGACGCCATTCAGATAATTCTCCTGCGGCGGGCCGCCTACGGAACGCGTCTGGTAAAAACGCGAACGCGTTATTATCCTTATACCTTCGGCCGTTTGCAGGCGCCTGACCGCTTCATTGCAATTTGACTCTTTATCACCGATGTTTGACCCTAAGCCAAGGTAAGCAACAGACATTTTAGCTGAAAAATATTTTCTTTACGCGATCCACCGCTTCTTTCAGTTTATCCGATCCCACGGTGAGCGCCATGCGGACGTAACCTTCCCCGGACTTGCCGAAACCGCTTCCGGGAGTAATGACGATATCGGCCTTCTCCAGAAAAGCCCTTGCCAGGGAGGCCGAATCGTATCCTCCGAACACCGGAGCCCATACATAAAAAGTGGCCAGGGGCTTCGGGATCTTCCAGCCGGCCCCGTTCAGCCCATCTACGAGCACATCACGCCTTTCGGCGTACATCCTGTTGAAGTTCCCCTTCACTTCACCGCTGCGTTTAAGGGACTCGATGGCGGCTACCTGAACGGCGGTAAAAATGCCGGAATCCACGTTGGACTTGACTTTAGCCAGGCCTTCCAGCACTTCAGCGTTACCGACAGCCATACCGACTCTCCATCCGGTCATGTTGAACGTCTTGGAAAGAGAATGAAATTCTATGCCTACATCCTTCGCCCCGGGGACTTCGAGGAAACTCGGCGGCGTATACCCGTCAAAGCTTATCTCCGTATATGCCGCATCGGAGCACACGATGATATCGTTCTCTTTCGCGAAAGCGACAACTTCCTCGTAAAACGCCCTGTCGCACACTGCCGCTGTAGGGTTATTGGGATAATTTATGTGCATCAGTTTGCACTTTTTGGCAACTTTCTTATCGATCGCCGCCAGGTCGATCAGAAATTCATTCTCAGCGCGAAGCGGCATAAAATGCGGCTTGCCCCCGGCAAATACGGTACCGGAATTATACGGCGGGTACCCCGGATCGGGAATGAGCACCTCATCTCCCGGATTGATAAAAGCCAGAGGAATATGCGAGATCCCGTCCTTTGATCCCAGAAGAGGTAATATTTCAGTATCCGGATCAAGGTCCACATCGAACCGGGACTTATACCAGCTGGTCATCTCTTCTCTTAAGCCCCGCAATCCTTTATTGAGGGCGTACTTGTGGGTCGCGGGATCGCGGCTGGCTTCCTGAAGTTTTTCAACGATGAAATCCGGTGTCGGACTGTCGGGGTCGCCTACCCCCAGATCAATGATCGGTCGGCCTTCTCTGACCGCTTTCTGCTTGGCCTTATCTATTTCCGCGAATAGATACGGCGGCAGCTTCTTCAATCTCTCCGCATACTCAATATTCATCCGATCCTCTTTCGCCTTTCAGTGTTATTTTAATCCCAGCACGTCCGCCATGCTGTACAAGCCGGTTTTTCTCCCCGACACGAACCGTGCTGCTTTAATAGCCCCGGCGGCGAACACATCCCGGCTCTTGGCATCATGCCGTATCTCAAGCTTCTCGTATTTACCGTCAAAGACGACCCCGTGATTGCCTATGACTTCCCCCTCCCTGAACGCCTCTATGGGAACATCCCCGCCGGTGATCTCACTGATCGCTCTTGCTATCATCTTGGCCGTCCCGCTGGGAGAATCCTTCTTATGGACATGGTGCGTTTCATCTATCCTCACGTTGAAATCATGCCCCAGAACGCGGGCAGCTTCCCGCACTATATTGAAAAGAAGGTTCACCCCCACGGCCATGTTAGGGGAGAACACTACCGGGATCTTCTCTGCCGCCTGCCTGATCTTTTTCTCGCCTTCGGCATCCAGCCCGGTAGTCCCTATGACCATCGCTACTCCGCTGCTGCTGCAGGCCTCCACGTGTTCCAGCGTGGCAGCCGGTGAGCTGAACTCTACAAGGCAGTCCACGCCGCGACAGGCCTTTTCCGCATCTGAAGTGATCTTTATCCCGAGCTCCCCGGCTTCCATGACAAGGCCGAGGTCATTGCCGATCTCGGGCGATCCTTCTTTTTCCAGGGCAACGGATACCTTGATATCGGGATCTTTCATTGCCAGATCCGCGATCCGCCTTCCCATTTTCCCGCACGCCCCGCTTATCCCTATTTTTAACACGGTAAACTCCTTGTAGTAACTACTCAGGGGATCAGTAATTAGGTCGTTTGCTGTTGCTCCGTACAGGGAGGATCCACACCGGGCGGCCTCGCCCGAAGGACTCGGCACTTCCTCGGACATTTCGTCCTCGGTCGGAGGGCCCTGGTAGGAGCAAAAGCGAACGACCGTTGATCTATATCAGCTTATAACGCTTAAGCACCTGCCTCAGTCTATCCTTGTTCTCCCCGCTCATCTCACAAAGCGGCAATCTCCATTCCTCATCGATCATACCCATCATACCCAGAGCTGTCTTAACGGGTATGGGATTGGTCTCTATGAACATCGCCTGGCAAAGTTCCAGTATCTCGTAATGGATCCCGCGGCTCTCTTCTTCCTTGCCGTCAAGATATGTCTGTACCAGGTCATGCACCTTGCCCGGTATAATGTTCGCGGCAACGCTTACCACGCCTGCAGCCCCAACGGACATGAAAGGCAAAGTCATCGCGTCGTCGCCGCTCATCACGGTTATATCACAAAGCGCCAGGATGTTCATGACCTGCTGGACACTGCCGGCGGCTTCCTTTATAGCGACAATATTATCGACCTTCGAAAGCCTGGCTACCGTGGAAGGAAGAAGAGATATCCCGGTGCGTGAGGGAACGTTGTATAACATTATGGGTATATCCACGTTTTTCGCGATCTCCGAGTAATGCCTGTACTGTCCTTCCGGCGTGGGTTTATTGTAATACGGCGTGATGATAAGCGCGCCGTCGCAACCCGCCTTTCTGGCGTAAGCGGTGAGTTCTATGGCTTCACGGGTACTGTTTGAACCGGTTCCCGCAACTACCGGAACACGTTTCCCCGACGTCTCCACTGTTATCTTTATAAGGCGTTCTTGTTCCGAGGTGGTCAATGTCGCGGCTTCCCCGGTACAACCGCAGGGAACCAGACCGTCAGTCCCGTTATCGATATGGAACTCTATGAGCTTGCGAAACGCCTTTTCATCCAGCCTGCCGTCCTTGAACGGCGTGGCCAGGGCAACATATGAACCTTTGAACATCTTTTCCTCCCCCTCTTTGAGCTACACCTTTCCTTCACAAACAATGCTGGCCGTACCCTCCAGATACACGTCCGTAACCTTTCCCCCGGACATCCTGTAATGGACTGTGAGCATATCACCGCTTCTGGTCCGGATCTTCACCGGGCTGGATGCATAACCAAGAAGGCCCATTATAACGGCGGACGCCACTACACCCGTTCCGCATGCCAGTGTTTCATCCTCCACGCCGCGTTCATAGGTCCGCACCGAGGCGCTGTTCGCGCCTGTATCAGTTATAAAATCCGCGTTAGTCCCTTCCGGAGCGAACAGTGTATGCTCGCGGATCTTGCGACCTATTCTTTTTACCTCATATCCTTCCAGGTCATTGACAAAATGCACAACATGAGGGACTCCGGTATTTATGTAATGCGCTGTCACCATGCTGGGGCCTATGCCGAGATTTATCTTGAGCCTGATATCCCTGGGGTCGCTCATTTTTACCTTCACGGCGTTCCCGCTGACCGTGGCGTTCAGTATGCCGGCACCGGTCTCTATGGTAAGATCTTCGCCCCAGCCGGTATTGGCCGCGTAATAAGCGCTGCACCGGATCCCGTTAGCGCACATATCCACTTCGGAACCGTCGGGATTTATCACGCGCATGCGGAAGGCCGCCTTATCCGAGTCTTCCAGGACCAGCAGCCCGTCCGCCCCGATGGAGAGTCTCCTGCGGCAAAGGTCCCGGGCTATTTCCGGGTAATCAAGAGAGCGCGCGCCCAGTTCACCGCTCCTGTCGTCGATGATTATAAAGTCATTGCCGCTGGCTACGGCCTTCGTGAAGCAGATATTGTATCTCACTTGAACTCTTTCAGTATTTTTTCACCGCGGATCAGGTCACGGTACGTTTCCGCGGCCCGGATGACCTTAACTTCACCGTTGATCACCATCAGCTCCGCCGGCCGCGGCCGGGAATTATAATTTGAAGCCATGCTGAAGCCGTAAGCGCCGGCGCCCATGACCGAAAGGTACTCTCCGGGGAGAAGCTCCTGGAGTTCCCTGTCCAGGGCCAGATAATCCCCGCTTTCGCATATGGGCCCGACCACGTCATATCTATGCGGATTCGTCTTCCGTTCCGTTACGGGACGAATCTCGTGATAGGCCTTGTACAGGCTGGGGCGCATAAGATCGTTCATTCCGGCATCCACTATAGCGAATTTTTTACCGGTCGATCCTGTTTTAGTATACAGCACCTTGCATACCAGAATACCGCTGTTGCCGACGATAAAACGTCCGGGCTCGAGTATAAGCCTGAAGGGCCTGTCCTTGACAAGCGGAACGATCTTGTCGGCGAACTCCTGTGCGGTGGTGGCTTTCTCTCTGTCATAGACGATCCCGAGCCCGCCGCCGATGTTCAGCCACTCGATCCCTATATTGTTCTTGTCTATGAAATCCAGTATCTTTTTTATCGCATCCACGAACGGGGCCGTGTCCGTTATCTGCGATCCGATGTGCACATGTATCCCTTTCAGCGCAACGTGGGAGTACTTGTTCGCGTTGTCAAACACATCTTCGGCTGCCTTGAAATCGATCCCGAACTTCTTTTCTTTCGCGCCGGTAGTTACATATTCATGGGTATCGGCCGTCACGTCGGGATTAAGCCGTATGGCCACCCTGGCCTTTTTGCGCAGGCGGCTCGCCGTGGTATCGATCGTGATCAATTCAGGGACCGACTCTACGTTAAAAAACAGTATACCCTTGACGAGGGCTTTCTTTATCTCTTCCTCTGTCTTGCCCACACTCGCGTAAACTATTCTTTCCGGAGGGCACCCCGCCTTGAGGGCCTTATAAAGTTCTCCGCCGGACACGATATCCAATCCCGCGCCGGCGTTCACCAGGGCCCTGCAGATGTTCAGGTTCGAGTTGGACTTCATCGAAAAACAGATGAGAGGATCCACCTCCCTGAACGCGTCCTGTATCTTGCGGAAATGATCCATTACCGTGCCGTAACTGTACAGGTAAAACGGCGTCGGATACTGCTCGGCGATATCGGTCAGGGGAATATCCTCGCAATGAAGTATCCCGTCCTTGTAATGAAATTCGTGCATTCTAATCCTTGAGTTTCTTTTTCCAGCCGGAGATCTCTTTCCTGACAAACTCCGGATTGGTGCTTCCCCTTGTCCTCTTGCTGGCGACGGAAGTCTCGGGGTTCAGCAATCCGTAGATATCTTCTTCCAGTTTTTCCGAAAAACCTTTCAGCTCCGATATTGAAAGGTCCGAAATATTTATGCTGTTCTCGGTGCAATGTTTAACGATCCTGCCTATCACCTCATGCGCGTCGGCGAATGCCACCCCCTTGCGGACCAGATATTCCGCCAGGTCCGTAGCGTAAATGAACTCGTCCTCAAGCGCCTTCGACGCTATTTCCTTCTTCAGGGTAATGCTCCCGGCCACTTCAGCCATGATCGCAAGTTCTTCCGCGACAAGTTCGACGGACTCGAACAGGGGTTTCTTATCTTCCTGCAGGTCCCTGTTATATGAGTGCGGCAATCCCTTCAGGAGAACGAACAGGGAATTAAGCGCGCCGATGACATGGGAAGACTTCCCGCGGACCAGTTCCAGCACGTCCGGGTTTTTCTTCTGAGGCATCAGCGAGCTGCCGGTGCAATAATCCTGCCCTATCTCCAGAAAGCCGAATTCCGGGGTACTGTAAAGTATCAGGTCTTCGCATATCCTGGAAAGGTGCACGGCGATAAAGCAAAGCGCCGCTATGAGCTCCACGATGAAATCCCTGTCACTGACAGCATCGATACTGTTGGCGGAAATATTCTTGAAACCGAGTTTCTCCGCGACGAACCTGCGGTCGAGTTCCAGGCCGGAACCGGCGATCGCTCCGGATCCCATCACGGAGATATCCGCGCGGCGGCCCGCGTCTTCCAATCGCCCGCGGTCACGCTCGAGCGTCTCCACGTACGCAAGCACAAGATGCGCAAAGAGGATCGGCTGTGCGCGGTTAAGGTGCGTGTATCCCGGCATTATGACGTCTTCCGTCCTCTCGGCCAGGCCCACGAGTTCCTTCTGAAGGCCCACAACAAGCCCTTTGATGCGTCCGATACTGTCCCTGCAGTACAAACGGACATCATTGACCACCTGCTCGTTGCGGGACCTGCCCGTATGCATCTTTTTTGCCGCTTCAGGAGCTTTGTTCTCCACATAACCCTGGATGGCCGAATGTATGTCCTCGTACTCCTCCAATTGCTGGAAACCGCCTTTCTCGATCTTTGAAAACAGATCATCCAGCACCCCCAGGAGCTCTTTTCTCTCGTCGTCCGAGATCAAACCGCATCGCGAAAGCATCTCTACATGGACCTTGCTGCTCAAACAATCATATTTGGCAAGGATCCTGTCGATATCGAGACTGGATGTAAATTTCATGACGCGAGGTTCCATGCCTTTTTTTAAAAACCTTCCGCCCCATAACTTCGCCATGATCTCTCCTTACTTTTTAAACGGTAGCGCCCAGAGGTCTATAAATCCTTTTGCGAGCGACTGGTCAAAGATATCACCCTTCCCGTAAGTCGCCAGTTCTATTTTGTAACGGGATTTCGGGCTCCTCCTCCCGCAGACAGTGACGCTCCCCTTGTACAATTTCAGCTTCACATCCCCGGAAACGTTCTCCTGCGTTCCATCCACAAAAGCGTCTATGGCCTCCTTGAGAGGCGTGAACCACAAGCCGTAATATACCAGCTCCGAATAACGTTCGGAGAGAGCGCGTTTATACCCGCGGGTCTCCCTGTCCAGCACGAGTTCCTCGAGAGCCGTATGCCCCGCATAAAGGATCGCGGACGCCGGGGCTTCATATACCTCGCGGGACTTGATGCCGACGAGACGGTCTTCGATCATATCGACCCGACCCACGCCATGCGCGCCTCCCATCTTATTCAGTTTTCGGACAAGCTGCGCCGGGCCGTACTTCTTCCCGTTAACGGCCGTAGGAACGCCTTTCTTGAACGTGATAGTTACATATTGTGCTTTCGCGGGGGCTTTTTCGGCCCTGACGACGCTGATATGCGTATCCTTCGGCGGTTCGGACCACGGGTTTTCCAGTTTTCCCCCTTCGATGCTTACCCCCCACAGATTATGGTCTATGCTGTAAAGCTTTTTCTTTGTCTGTTCGACCGGTATCTTGTGTTTTTTCGCGTAATCGATCTCCGCTTCACGCGTCGCGAGGTCCCATTCCCGGACAGGAGCTATCACCTTAAGTCCCGGGGCCTTTAAATGAAAGGTCACCTCAAAACGGACCTGGTCATTCCCCTTGCCTGTGCAGCCATGAGCAACGGCATTCGCTCCTTCTTTTTTGGCAAAGCCTATCATCGCTTCCGCGATGAGAGGGCGGGAAAGCGCCGTGGCCAGATTGTACTTGCCCTGGTATAACGCTCCCGCCTTTAGAGCGCGAAACGCATAGTCCCTGATAAATTTTTCCTTCAGGTCCCCGACCGCGCATTTTTTCGCGCCGATCTCGAGAGCGCGCCTGCGGCTTTTATCCGCAGGTGTACCCTGACCCACGTCAGCCATATAGCAGATAACCTCGTAGTCGCGCTCGATAAGCCATTTTATGATCACAGAGGTATCAAGCCCTCCTGAATAAGCGAGCACTACTTTTTTCTTTTTCTTAGCCATGTCCGGACTCCTGTTGTTCTGCAACTGTTTTCAACCATTACCCGAGCATCCTGAGCAGGATGGCTTTCTGAACATGCATCCTGTTCTCGGCCTGATCATAGACGATGGAATTCTTTCCGTCTATCACGTCCGTGATCTCTTCGCCGCGGTGCGCCGGGAGACAATGCATTATCAGCGCATCCTCTTTGGCCGCGCCCATAAGGGCGGCATTTACCTGGAACCCTTCAAAATCTTTCAGGCGTTTCTCCCTTTCCTCTTCCTGTCCCATGCTGATCCATACATCGGTATACACGATATCGCTTCCTGAAACGGCCCGGTACGGGTCGCTGGACAGTTCAAAGACCGCTTTGTTGCTCCTGGCTATCTTTGAAGCTTCGTCAAAAATATCCTCCGGCGGACGGTACCCTTCAGGGGTGGCGACCTTCATGTTCACACCGGTCTTCGCGCAGACCATGAGCAGCGAATTGAGCACGTTATTCCCGTCACCCACGTATGAAACCGTGACATCCTTGAGCGTCCTCATCTTCTCGGCAATGGTGAATATGTCACTGAGCGCCTGGCAGGGGTGCGCGCGGTCAGACAGGCCGTTTATCACGGGAACATCCGAATGCCTTGCAAAATCCACGACGTCCTGATGTGAGAACACGCGGGCCACTATGCCGTCCACGTACCGCGATATCACGCGGCTCACGTCCTTGACCGATTCACGCGTCCCCATTTCGATCTCCCACGGACTCAAGTACAGGGCATAACCGCCCAGATGCACCATGGCCGCCTCGAACGATATCCTCGTCCTGTTGGACGGTTTCTGAAATACAAGGGCGAGTATCCTGTCCTTAAGCGCCCTCTTTCTTAACAGAGGTGTTTTTTTCAGCTTCCGGGCAAGTTTTACGATATCAAGTATCTCCCTGGAACTCATGTCCCTGATAGCTATAAGGTCTTTGTTCTTCATATTTTCCCCAGTGCTTTTGAAAGCTTTTCAATAGCCGTATCGATATCCTTTTTCGTGACCGTTATGGGCGGCATGATCCTCAGTATGTTCTTCTGCGTGCAGTTTATCAAAAGCCCCTGTTCCATGCATTCGTTCGCCACACCGGAGGCATCCTCCACATTAAGCTTCACTCCTATCATGAGGCCCATGCCCTTTACCTTCTCGATCGTCTTGTTGCGTTTCTTCAGTTCGTTAAGACATCCGGTAATGTACTCGCCCATCCGAACGGTATTTTCCAGCAGTTTCTCTTCTTCGATAGCCTCGAACACCCCCAGAGCCGCCGCGCAGACGATCGGGCTTCCGCCGAACGTTGATGCGTGAGAACCGGGTGCAAGAACATCTATATACTTCTCGCCGACGACCAGGGCCCCGATCGGCAGCCCGCCGCCCAGTGACTTGGCCAGGGTCATGATGTCCGGCTCGATCCCGAAATGCTTGTAAGCGAACATCTCCCCTGTCCGCCCCATGCAGGTCTGGACCTCATCGACGATAAAGAGCATATCCTTCTCCCGGCAGATATCCCTCATCTCCCGCATGTATTTTTCATCGGCAACGTTTATACCGCCTTCCCCCTGTACGGGCTCTATGATCACAGCGACCGTCTTATCCGTGACGGCGGCACTAAAAGCGCCGATATCGTTGAAAGGAACGTGCTTGAATCCCTCCGGCAGCGGAGAAAAGCCCTCCTTGACCTTTTTCTGACCGGTCGCCGTCAGGGTGGCCAGCGTGCGCCCGTGAAAGGAATTCTCCATCGCTATGATCTCGTACCTGTCAGGGTTCCCGTACCGGCGGGCCAGTTTTATCGCTCCTTCATTGGCCTCCGCGCCCGAGTTTGAAAAAAATACCCGTCCGCTGAAGGAGTGATCTATTATCTTCTTCGCAAGAACCGGCTGAACATCGTTATAGTAATTGTTGGATACATGCAGTATTCTCTCAAGCTGCCCGGAGAGCCTGCGGACGACCTTCGGATGACGGTGCCCTATACCGCTGACGGCCCAGCCGGGGAAAAAGTCCAGATATTTTTTGCCGCCGGCATCTTCGACCCACACACCGTCCCCCTTGACAAGACACAGGTCCTGTCGCGTATATGTCGGGAGCACGTACTTGTCGTATAATTTCTTGATCTCGGTCAACCCCATTCTACTCCTTCGTCATCCGTGTATGATCTCCGTCCCTATGCCCTTGTCCGTAAATATCTCGAGAAGCAAGGCATGGGAAAGATTCGCGTCAACGATATGCGTCTTTCTCACGCCTCCCCTGAGCGCGTGAAGGCAGGCCTTTGTCTTCGGCACCATACCGCCCTCGATGACCCCGCTTTCGATCAGGTGGTCGGCGGTCTCCAGCGTCAGTGAATGAAACAGGGATCCCGGATCGTCCTTGTCTTTCATCACACCCCTGACATTCGTCAACACGACGAACTTTTCAGCGTCAAGCGCTATCGCGATGTTACTGGCTGCCTCGTCGGCGTTTATGTTATACAGCTTATTGTCCCTGCCCTTGCCCACCGGACAGACCACGGGGATAATGTTGGTATTTATAAGCCTGTGCAGGATCGTCGTGTCGATCGCCTCAACGCTCCCGACAAAGCCCAGGTCCGGACCTTCCAGCTTGGCGGCCTGTATCATGTTATTCTCTTTCCCGCTCAGCCCGAAAGCCTCGCCGCCAAGTGAATTTATCTCGTCTACAAGGGCCCTGTTGACCTCCGTGAGAACGGAGTCCACGACTCCCATCGACTTTTCACACGTCACCCTGAGCCCGTCAATGAATTTCGTCTCTATCTTCTCTTCCCTGAGCCGTTCGCTTATGGTAGGCCCTCCCCCGTGGACCAGCACGGGCCTCATGCCGGCGTACCGCATGAACACTATATCCTGCAGGACCATATTACGGGACGCTCCCTCGTGAAGCGAACTCCCGCCGAACTTTATGACCACCACCTTGTTGAAAAATTTCTTTATGTACGGCAGCGCTTCTATGAGAACGTTACTTTTCCTGATTGCTTCTTCCATTTCTTATCCTTGTAAATCGTCCTTGTCTACGTAGTATAATGTGCGTTCAGCGTGATGTACTTTTTCGATATGTCGCAGGAAAAAACACACGCTTCCGCTTCGCCGCCATGAAGATCCACTTTTATCTGCACGTCCTTACCCTTGAAGACCGAAGCGGCCTTCCGCGCTGAGACCGGCTTAAACCTTCCGCTCTTGTAAAACGTCACTCCGTCCAGGATCACTTCCATCTTACCGGGATCAAATGCGACCCCGCTGGCGCCGGCTGAGGATGCTATGCGCCCCCAGTTGGGATCGCCGCCGAGAACGGCGCATTTGACCAGAAGCGAATCCGCTACGGCCCCCGCCATCTTCTTTGCATCGGGAACGGTCCTGGCCCCCTTAACGCATACTTCGATGAACTTGCTGGCGCCCTCTCCGTCGCGAACGATCATCCTGGCGAGTTCACCGGAAACCTCGCCGAGGTTTTTCTGGAACAGTTCGAGATCTTTACCGTTCTCCTTTATCAGCCTGTTATCCGCCTCGCCGTTGGCGAGAAGCATCGCCGTATCGTTAGTGCTCATGTCGCCGTCAACCGTTATCGCGTTGAATGAAGTTTCAGCCGCCGCCAGCAGAGCTTTTTTCATGGCTTTTTTAGACACGTTGGCATCCGTCAGTATGTAGCATAGCATGGTCGCCATGTCAGGTTTTACCATCCCCGCGCCCTTGGCTATGCCGGTCATCGTGATCTTCTTGCCTCCCGCGACAAATGTACGGCTCGCGATCTTGTGGAACCGGTCTGTCGTCATGATACCTTCGGCCGCATCAATAAGACCATCCGCGGACAAGCCGGCCACGAGCTTGAACATCCCGTTTATAATGGGCCTCATGGGCATGAATTTACCTATTATGCCGGTCGAAGAGACCAGGACCGCATCCTTCGAAGTCCCTAGCAACCTTGCCAGAACAGCCGCCATCTTCCTGGCATCGCTTAAGCCCCGATCACCGGTCATGCAATTGGCGTTCCCGCTGTTTATCAACACCGCGCTGAAACATCCGCCTTTTTTAAGCTGTTCCTCAGCCACTAGAAGCGGGGCGGCCTTGACCGCATTCCGGGTAAAAAGAGCCTCTACCTTGCAGGGTGTCTTTGAATAAAGAAGTGAAAGATCCTTTCGTTTTTTCTTCACCCCGCAATGTATGCCGCTGACCAGGAATCCCTTTGGAAGCTTGTGTTTTTTCATGACGCTTCTTTCCTCTTATTACAAAAGTCCTGCCCGTTCGTCCAGGCCGGACATTATGTTCATGTTCTGCATGGCCTGCCCGCTTGCGCCCTTCAGAAGATTATCTATCGCCGATACTATTATCAGCACGTCCCGGGACACCTTGATGCCTATGTCGCAGAAGTTGGTACCTGCCACATCCTGCAATTGCGGCATATGGCCCTCGGGGCTCAACCTTACAAAAGGCTCGTCCTTGAAATAATCCGCATACAGCTTGCGTATCTCGTCCGATCCCGGCAGACCTTTATGCTGGACATAGATCGTGGACAGAATACCCCGTTTCACGGGCAGAAGATGCGGTATAAAATTCAGCCGTACATCCATCCCGCACGCACCGGAGAGCACGTGTTCCATTTCCGGCATATGCTGATGCTCGTTGACCTTATAACACTTGAAGTTCTCATCGATCTCGCCGAAAGACAGGGGGATCGAAGCCTTTCTTCCCGCGCCCGTCGCGCCGCTCTTTGCGTCTATTATGATCGGGTGACCCGCCTCTGTTGCCATTTTAATGACCGGCAGAAGCCCCAGGATAACGCCGGTCGGATAACAACCGGGATTAGCCACAAACGCGGCGCCCCTGATCTTCTTCCTGTTCAGTTCGGGTAACCCGTACACGGCATTCTTCAGGTTCCCTGTATCTGTATGCTCCGTGTTGTACCACTTTTTATATACTTCCGCAGGCAGACGATAATCGGCGCTGAGATCTATCACCTTTTTGCCTTTTTTAAGAAGTTCCGGCGCCACTTTCATGGATACCGTATGCGGAAGGGCCAGAAAGACCATGTCACTGCTTGCGGAAACAGCTTCCACGTCAAGGTTCCCGCAAACAAGAGAGATCTTCTTTCCGAACCTTGGATAAAGGTCCGAAAATTCCGTTTCCTTCTCAACAAGCGCCGACAAAGAGGTTATCTCAACCTCGGGATTTCTCAGGAGAACTTCTACCAGCTCTTCGCCCGTATATCCGGTCGCACCGACTACTCCTATCTTGATCATTGTCTTTCCCCCGCAAATTTGCTTAAATTATATATATATGGTGGGTTATACGTAATATACCCCATTGATCCCCGCGAAAATCCAAGTATAAAATAAATGACCTGTCATGTCAACAATTAAAAAGGCCTGAAGCGGCATCCGGCATCCAGGGCCTATTAAAAAGCAGGCCACGCTTCAAGCGTGGCCTGTCGATCTGTATCCTGAAACTTTTGATATATAGCTGAATTTAGCGCTTCGAGAACTGGAAACTCTTACGGGCACGCTTCTGGCCGTACTTTTTACGTTCCTTGGCTCTGGGGTCCCGGGTAAGAAAACCGCTCTTTTTCAGTGTAAGCCGCAGATTCTCATCACTTTTCAGCAGAGCCCTCGAGATCCCATGCTTGAGAGCCCCGGCCTGTCCGCTTATCCCTCCGCCGGAAAGCGTAGCCACGATATCAAACTTATTCAATGTTCCCGTAGCTTCCATGGGCTGAAGAACAATGATCCTGTGCGTTTCCCTGGGGAAAAAATCCTTGAAATCCCTTTTATTGATCTTTATTTTACCGCTGCCGGGACGCAGCCTGACCCTGGCGACAGATTCCTTGCGCCTGCCAACAGCTATGTATTCTACTGAATCCTGCATCTAATACCTCTCATTTTACAGCTTTTTCTGTTTCGGTCGTTGTGCCACATGAGGATGTTCGCTGCCGGTATACAATTTTAACCTTCTCAACATCCGCACGCCCAATTTATTCTTGGGAAGCATGCCCCTGACCGCATGTCTCATAACATACTTCGGGTCTTTTTCGAACATGCTGTCATATCTGGTCTTTTTCTGTCCGCTGGGATACCCGGAATATCTCGTATAGACCTTTTTGGCCTCTTTATTGCCGGTAACCTTTATCTTATCACAATTTATCACGATAACCCCCGCCCCTGAATCCACGTTGGGAGTATAATCCGGACGGTACTTACCGCTCAACAGCGTGGCTATCTCCGTGGCTGCCCTGCCCAGCACCTTGTCTGCGACATCGATCACATACCACTCGTGTTTAGCCTCTTCTTGTTTTATCATTTTTGTCTTCATAATCACAAATTATCCCTTGAGAAGGCGGGAGACTTTACTGTAAAAACCATGAAATCCCAGCTGCGGAAAAACCGATTCCCGCATTGAGCATGTAAAATTAACATATTTAAAGGGGTTTGTCAAGGGTTTTAAACGCCGGAAACTATGGAACTTAAAGCATGCCGGATGGATCCGTTCCCAAAATACCGGGCAACTATTCACTCGGGTCCGTAGATCGCCCTGTAAAGAGCCTTTACCTGGTCCCGATAATAAGCGTTGAACACCCGGTGAAGCGCTCTCCTGGAAATGGCCCTTTTCTGCATATCGCGTGTTTTCTTGTTCCTTCTCCGTATGTCATTGATCGTGACATTATGCTCATGCAGCTTCTTGGTCATCACTCCTCCCCTTTCCTTATTTTCTTAAAAACGACGCTACCGTCGTCCTGGACGATAAAAGTCACTTTGTCGCGGCTCTTTATGCCGAAATATCCCTGAAGCACCTTCGGGATGAATATCTGCCCTCTGTCCGAGACCGTAGCGCTGAACTTGAATCTGCCTTTTCTTGCCATCCGATATATCTCCTCTTCCCAGAAAGTATATAACAAGTATATGACAAGTATAAATACTTGTCAAGAGAAAATTACATTATACCGGTCGGACTCCGGGGAAAATGACGGGATAAACTAGTACTTCACTTCAAGAAGGAACAGGCCCTTTGCCGGAGCGGTGGGGCCGGCCGTGGTCCTGTCCCTGTTCTTCAGGATCTTCCGCATGCTTCCGGGGGGAAGATATCCTCTCCCTATATCGATCATGGTCCCTACTATGTTGCGGACCATGTTGTACAAAAAACCGTCCGCCTCGATGTCTATCGTAAGGAAGGCCTTTCTTTTCCCGATGTCGATGCGGAAGATCCTCCGTTCAGAGGTCCTTTCTCTCTTGTCCCTGGCCTGGAACGATTTGAAATCGTGCCGCCCTTCAAGGAAGGCGGCTTCTTTCTTCATCAGGGGAACATCCAGCTTGTACGGGATGCGCCAGGAATATTTTTCACTGAACGGGTCCCTGTGACGGGAATTGAGGATACGATATCTGTAACGTTTCGATCTGGCATCGAACCGGGAATGAAAATCAGGCGGGACTTCTTCCGCGTGGGTTACCGCTATATCCTCCGGCAGGACCATATTGAGGGCCATCGGCATTTTTCCGGCGGGAATGGCCAGCGGCGTCTTGAAGTGCGCGACCTGGGCTTTCGCATGCACCCCGGCATCGGTCCGGCTTGCCCCGTGAACACGATGCCCCTTCCCAAAGGCCTTCATTATGGCCTGTTCTATCTCCTCCTGGACGGTCCGGCCGTTCTTCTGGATCTGCCATCCCCTGTAGCTGGTGCCGTCATAGGAAATCGTGAGTTTGATGTTGCGCATCTTGATATGCTATGAATCCCGGCCGGATATAAGGAATTCCGCGATCTGAATCGCGTTAAGGGCTGCGCCTTTTCTGAGGTTGTCCGAGACGATCCACATATTTATGCCGCTCGGGACGGACTCGTCCTCCCTTATGCGTCCGACAAAGACATCGTCCTTGCCTTCCGCCTCGATGGGCATCGGATATCTGTTTTCCGCCGGATCATCGATCACGGTGATGCCGGGAAAATCCTGCATGAGCTTTATGACATCTTCTCTATTGAGTTTCTTTTCGGTCTCGATGTTCACGCTCTCCGAATGCGCGTAATACACGGGTATCCGCACGCAGGTCGCCGTGACCGGAAGATCCGGCATCTCCATGATCTTGCGGGTCTCATCGACCATTTTCATTTCTTCCCTGGTATAAAAATTCTCCCTGAACACATCTATATGCGGGATCACGTTATAAGCGATCTGATGAGGGAACTTATTTATCATCCCGGCCGGTATGGTATGTTCGCCTATACCGTGATGCGACTCCTTTTTGCTGAGCCTTATGACCTGGCTTTCCATCTCAAGGATATTCTGCTGGCCCGCTCCTGAAACAGACTGAAAAGTGGTCGCCACGACCCTTTTAATGCGCGCCTGCCTGTTTATGGCGCACAGCGGCAGGACCATCTGTATGGTCGAACAGTTCGGATTGGCTATGATCCCCCTGTGGTCATTGAGGGCATGCGGATTGACCTCAGGAACAACAAGAGGCACATCCGCTTCCATGCGAAACGCGCTGGAGTTGTCGACACAGACCGCGCCGGCGCGCACCGCATGCGCCAGAAATTCTTTACTCCGCGACGCCCCCGCTGATGCCAGCACTATATCGATACCTTCAAAGGAATCCTTGCTCAGGACCTGCACTTCATGTTCTTTTCCGCGAAAGACCAGTTTCTTGCCTCTTGACCGTTCGCTTGCCAGAAGACGCAGCTGGTCAACGGGAAAAGCCCGTTCCTCGAGTATCCAGAGAAACTGGGTACCGACAGCCCCGGTCGCACCCATGACCGCTACATTATATTTTTTCTTTTTCTTCAGCATCATCTATACCTTGTCCAGGGCCTCCACGACCAGATCGCCGACCTCCGAAGTGGAATAACCCATTTTACCGGCTGAAAGGCTCTTCAGCTTGGTGGCCGTAACATCCATTACCGCCTTTTCTATAAGATCGGCAGCTTCATGTTCGCCCAGCTCCTCCAGCAGCATGCTCCCGGCGCATATGGCGGCAAGCGGGTTGATAACGTTCTTGCCGGTATATTTGGGGGCCGATCCCCCGATGGGCTCGAACATGGAAACACCCTCCGGATTGATATTCCCCCCGGCGGCTATGCCCATGCCTCCCTGTACCATGGCCCCGAGATCCGTAAGGATATCGCCGAACATGTTGTCCGTTACGAGGACATCGAACCATTCCGGGTTTTTGATCATCCACATGCATGTCGCATCGACATGAGCGTAATCTGTTTTAACCGTAGGATATTCCTTGGCCATCTCATTAAAAGCTCTTTCCCACAGGTCAAAGGCATATGTCAAAACATTCGTCTTTCCTACCAGCGTTAATTTGTTCTGCTTGTTGCGTTTTTTCGTATATTCGAACGCGTACCTGAGGCACCGGTCCACGCCTTTGCGGGTATTGCGTGAAACCTGCAGGGCGATCTCTTGCGGTGTACCCTTGTTTATAAATTCCCCCTCCCCCACATACAGTCCCTCGTTATTCTCGCGGACAAAAACAAAATCAATGTCCTCCGGCCCCTTGTCCTTTACGGGGGTCCATACCCCGGGATACAGTTTTACCGGACGCAGGTTTATGTACTGCTCAAGCGAAAATCTCAGTTTCAGCAGTAAGCCCTTTTCCAGGATCCCGGGTCTCACGTCAGGATGTCCCACCGCTCCGAGATATATGGCATCCGTTGTCCTGAGCTCGTCGAGGACGCTGTCGGGAAGGACTTCGCCCGTTCTTTTATACCGTTCCCCTCCCACGTCATACATGATCTTTTCACACTTGATGCCGGTCTTGCCTGCGGCCGCATCCAGGACTTTCAAGCCTTCGCGCATGACCTCCGGCCCTGTCCCGTCCCCGGGTATAACTGCTATCTTGTACATTTATCCTCCAGCTTCTCCGAATGCTAAAATCCTATTTTTTCTTCTTTTTCACGCGCCCGGCCTTTTTCTTTGCCGTGCGTTTTATTCCCTTGTCCTTTGCGTATTCCATAAGCCCGCCGCTTCGAATGATCTCTTTTATGAATCTGGGAAAGACCTCGGCCTTATAAACCGTCCTGCGTCTTGCCTTCGAGATCTCGCCTTTAGTGACGTTGACTTCCACCTGGTCTTTCTTTTTCAGGATCTCCGCGGCCTCCGCGCTTGTAAAGACAGGCAGCCCGATATTGATGGCGTTCCTGTAAAATATCCTGGCGAAACTCTTGGCGATCACGCAGGATACCCCTGCCGCTTTAATGGCAATGGGGGCGTGTTCCCTGCTCGATCCGCATCCGAAATTCTCCCCGGCCACTATGACATCTTTTTCCTCCACCTTTCTGACGAACCTCGGATCGGCATCTTCCATGCAATGTTTCGCCAGTTCGGCCGGGTCGGATGTGTTCAGATACCGGGCCGGGATGATCTCATCGGTATTTATGTTATCTCCGAACTTGTGAACCTTGCCTTTTATCTTCATGAATGACCAGTCTCCGATCCATGTGTTTACAGATTCGACGGATGCGTTATCACGCCCTTGATCGCACTTGCTGCGGCGATCGCCGGATTCGCCAGGTAAACGTAACTTTTGGGATGCCCCATGCGGCCGACAAAATTCCTGTTGGTGGTGCTGACGGCGACCTCCCCTTCGGAGAGGACACCCATGTGCCCTCCAAGACAGGGACCGCAGCTCGGGGTACAGAAAACACCGCCCGCGCGGACAAACGTTTCCGCGTAACCGGCTTCAACCGCTTCCAGGTAAATGGCCTGCGTGGCCGGGATAACGATAAGACGCGTTCCGGGATTGACTTTCTTGTTCTTAAGCACGGCGGCGGCCTGCTTAAGATCACCTATCCTGCCGTTCGTGCATGACCCGATAACGGCCTGATCGATCTTAACGTTCTTAAATTCACTGACAGGCCTGCCGTTTGACGGCAGGTGAGGCGCGGCTACGATCGGCTCCAGCTTGGAAACGTTATACTCCCTTATATCGGCATACACGGCATCTTCATCGCTTTCCACCAGTTTGTATGATTTGCGCGGCGGCTTGTACTTTCTGATCGCCCCCTTGACGTACTTTTCCGTGGTCTTATCGGGCGCAATGATGCCGTTCTTCGCCCCTGCCTCGATAACCATGTTGCACATGGTAAGCCTATCGTCCATCGGAAGCATCCCGATCGTATCACCCGTGAACTCTATCGCCTTGTAAAGCGCTCCGGAAACCCCCAGGTCCGAAATAGCGTGAAGGATCAGATCCTTGCCTCCCACCCATTTCCTGGGTTTCCCGGTAAACCTGAGCTGTATGGTTTCGGGGACCTTTAGCCAGCATTCCCCGAACGCCATGGCATAAGCAAGATCAGTGCTCCCCACACCCGCAGCGAAGGCCCCAAGCGCCCCGTGAGTGCACGTGTGAGAATCCGCGCCGATCATGAGATCTCCGGGCATTATCAACCCTCTCTCGGGAAGCAGGGCATGTTCTATTCCCATTTCCCCCAGTTCAAAATAATTGGTAATACCGAACTCTTCGGCAAATTCCTTGAGGATCTTTGCCTGGTTGGCGCTCTTCATGTCCTTGGCCGGTAAAAAATGGTCCGGCACCAGTACCACGCGTTTATGGTTAAAGACCTTTTTTCTTCCCAGTTCGCGGAACTCCTTTATGGCTATGGGGCTGGTGATGTCGTTCCCCAGGCACAGGTCCACTTTCGCCATTATAAAATCGCCGGGCGCTATTTCTTTAAGGCCTGGAACATGCGCGAGCAATATCTTTTCGGTTATCGTGTATCCCATTTCACCTTCCTGTCAAGACAAGCCAGTTTACCAAATTTTCACCCTAAAATCAACGGCTTATTCAGCTATAATCGGAGGCAAATGTTCGGGCTGTTTGGAGCGGGACGTCGAACGGCCGAGCGGGCACGGTTCCCGAAGGCCTGAAGATCAAATCTTGGGGATCGATTCTAACAGATGTTTGGTATATTCGGCTTTGGGGGCGGAGTATATCTCTTCGCGCGAAGCGATCTCCACGAGCCTGCCTTCCTTCATCACTCCTACGAAGTCCGACATGAATTCCACCACTCTAAGATCGTGCGAGATAAAGACATACGTAAGACCGAGCTCTCCCTGCAGGTCCTTCAGAAGGTTCAGTATCCCTGCCTGTATGGAGACATCCAGGCTGGAGACCGGTTCATCAAGGACGAGTATCCCCGGCCGTCTCACGAGCGCCCGGGCTATAGCGATCCTCTGGCGCTCTCCGCCGGAAAACTGGTGCGGATATTTATCCGCGCATGGCGGACCATCCAACCTGACCAGCCTCAGGGTCTCCCTTACCCTGGACTCGATCTCCTTCTTACGGACACCACGCACCAGCAATGATTCACCGATGATCTCCTTGGCGGTCATACGGGGGTTCAGCGAACTGAACGGATCCTGAAACACGATATCCCGGTCCGCACGGATGATCTTCCGGCCTGAATCCGGGCTGAGTATACCCACAATCAGCTTGGCTATGGTCGATTTGCCGCAGCCGGACTCCCCGACCAGTCCGAACGTTCTGCCTTTTTCGACCGTGAAACTGACACCGTCGACAGCCTTTATCGGCTCCTTTTCATGCCGAAAGAGCCCTTTTCTTTCCCGGAAATATTTCTTAAGATCAATAACCTCTACCATGGGTTCCATATACTCAACCCCGCCTTACCTGTTTTTATACGGGTAGTCTTTCGCGTCTGTCGCCCAATCTCGGTATGCAGCTTATAAGCCGCCGCGTGTACCGCTCGCGCGGGCGCCCTAAAACTTCTTCCTTGGTCCCTTTTTCCACCACAGTCCCCTGCTTCATAACACATACCTCGTCGGCGATCATATTGACCACCGAGAAATCGTGCGTGATGAAAAGGATGGCGAACCTGTTCTCTTCCTGGATCTGTTTTATGAGATCCAGTATCTGTTTTTGTATGGACACATCCAGGGCCGTGGTCGGTTCATCCAGTATCAATACGTCCGGATCACAGGCGAGCGCCATGGCCAGTATCACCCTCTGCCGCATGCCCCCGGAGAGCTCATGCGGGTATCGCCCGGACGTCTCGGGTGAAAGTTTCACCATATCCAGAAGCTCTTTTACGCGCCCGGCTACCCGGATGCGGGAATAGCCCTTGTGAGCGACAATAGCTTCGGATATCTGGTCCCCGGCGCGCATGACCGGGTTCAAGGCCGTGAACGGTTCCTGAAAAACCATCGCGATACCGTCACCCCTTATTTTTCTCATCTCCCCCGTCTCAAGGTCAAAAACATTTCTGCCCTTGAATTTTATCTCACCTTTCTCGCGCACGGACACCATGGGAAGCAGATCAAGCACGGCGAGCGCCGTCAGTGTTTTTCCGCTTCCGGACTCACCGACCAGCGCCAGAATGCGCCCCGGATGAAGATCGAAATCCACCTTATCGATGACACGCCTGCCGTCGATGCTTACCGTAAGATCCTTCACTTCAAGCACTTTATCGTTCATACGCTACCTTCGCTCTCTTAACTTCGGGTCCAGTATCTCCCTCAGCCCCTCTCCTATAAGATTAAAGCTGAGCACGGTTATGAGTATCGCCAGGCCCGGAAAAAGCGTAAGCCACCAGGCATAATCGATATAGTTCTTTCCGGCTGTCAATATGTTGCCCCAGCTTGGAGCCGGTATCTGGACTCCCAGACCGAGAAAAGAGAGAGCGCTTTCCACGAGTATCGCGGCTCCCACGCTCAGAGTAGCGCTCACATATACGGGAGCCATGGCATTCGGCAGGACATGGCGGAATATTATGCGCATATCCGGAACGCCCTGGACCCCGGCCGAATGCACGAAGTCCCTTTCCCGAAGCGTCAGAAATTCCGCGCGGACAAGACGGCAAAGTCCTGCCCAGCTCGTCAGGCCGATAACGACCATCACGTTCACTATGTTCGGCCCGAGAAAAGCTATTACCATCATTATTAGAAAAAACGTCGGAAAACAGTACATGACCTCGACAAGGCGCATGATAACACCGTCCACCCATCCGCCGTAATATCCGCTTAATCCGCCTAAAAAAATGCCTATGGCCAGAGAGATAAAAACCGCTATAAAGCCGACGCTCAGGGATATCCGCGCGCCGTATACCATCCGGCTGAACACGTCGCGTCCGAGATTGTCCGTGCCGAAAAGGTGCTCCGGGGAAGGCGCCTGCAGCCTCGCCCCGGGAGAAAGATCCATCGCCAGCGGATCGCATGTCGCCACCAGCGGAGCAAAGATCGCCGCGAGCGCCATCATGCTGACTATCGTCACGCCGAATATTATTCTTTTATTCATTCCTTTTTACTCGCGTTTTTCGAACCTTATCCTTGGGTCGACAAATGCGTACAGCACATCCGATAAAAATATGCCCAGAAGCGTCAAAAAGGTGGCGATAACGCCCACTCCCATCACTACCGGGTAATCATAATTCATGATGGCTTCATACCCGAGCCGCCCCATGCCGGGCCAGGCAAATATAGTCTCGAAGATAAAACTGCCGGAGACCAGTCCCGGCAAAGTGAGCCCCATGATCGTAACGATAGGCAAAAGAGCGTTCCTTAAGACATGCGCCATGATCACCCGTTTTTCGGGAAGTCCTTTTGCCCGGGCGGTAAGGACGTAATTCTCTCCCATGGCTTCGATCATGCTCGACCTGGAATAACGCGACAGCGCCGCCAAAGCCCCGAACGCCGTCGCCGCCACCGGAAGGACCAGGTGCCATATGAGGTCCTTGAACCTGGCAAATCCGTCCAGATAAGCGGTATACCAAGGGCTCATGCCGGAGATCGGGAACCACTGTAATTTAAAACCGAACAGAAGTATCAATAAAAGCGCCAGCCAGAACGTAGGCATCGCGTAACCGATGAAAACCAGGATCGTCATCACCCGGTCGAACAGGGAATTTCTCCTGACGGCACTTACTATTCCTATGGGAATGGCGACGCAGAAAATGACCAGAAGAGAGACGCCCTGCAGGAGAATGGTGGCCGGTAAACGCGCCAGTATCTTTGAGGTGACCGGACGGTCATCCGTCAGCGACCTGCCGAAATCCAGCGAGAGGAACCTCCTCATCCACAGGGCATACTGGGTCAGAACAGGCCTGTCCAGATCGTACATCCTGCTGAAATTGGCCCTGGCGCTTCCGGAGACTTCGGGATTCAGCCCGTATCTTATGCTCGCCGGGTCCCCGGGAGCAAAATGCATGACCACGAACATGATGAACGAGATCCCTATGAGCATGGGGATGATCAGCAACAATCGTTTAATAACGTATCTGCGCATGGTAAATTAAAGGCGGGACAGGTTTACTGCAGCAGCATAATCCCGGGACTAAACCTGTCCCATTTATTTCCTATTATCAAAACTTGTATTTAACCTCCCGCTCCGGCACGCGCCAGTCGATGAAATTATAACCGATCCCGGCAGGCGCCGGCTTGATCCCCTCAAAGCGTTTCTGCACCGCGGGAGTGGCGTAAGGAAAGAACAAAAAAGTATAAGGAGCGTCCTCCGATATGTACCGGTGTATCTTGCGGTATATCTCCTCCCTCCGGGCAGGATCGAATTCCCTTCGGCCGAGTTCAATAAGTTCATCCACGCGCCTGTCTGAATAGGAAATAAAATTAAGTCCTCTTTCTCTCATGGAATCCGTATGCCAGACAGAGTAGATATCGGGGTCGACGGGAATGGTCCATCCAAGTATAACGGCCTGGAACTGTTTCCTGTTCACGAACTGATCCAGAAACGCCGACCAGGCCACCACCTGTATCTCCGCTTTTATGCCCAGGCGGGCCCACTGGCCCTGCACTATCGTTGCGACGTCTTCCCTGACCTGGTTGCCCTGGTTGGTCGCTATTCTGAGGCGGAACTCTTCCCCGCCCCTTTCCAGTATCCCGTCAGCATCGGTATCCGACCACCCGGCTTCCCGCAAAAGTTCCGCGGCTTTAACCGGATCATGACCATACCCGGGAACCGTTTCATCGTAATACGGCGTTCCCCGTAAAAAAGGTCCCGTGCACTCTTCCCCCAGACCCAACAGCACGGCATCTATGATCTCCTTTTTGTTTATCGCGTAACTCAACGCCCGGCGGACCCTTCTGTCCCCGAACAACGGATCTTTCAAATTATATCCGATATAAACATATGAATGCGACAGGTATTTATATTTCCTGATCCTGTCGGTGAACTGCCGGGTATTGCTGCGGTAAAAAAATTGATAGGGATTCAGGTCCATTGAATCGGCCTGTTCCGCCACAAGCTCGAGGAACTGCACGGCCTGATCCGGAACGATCCTGTAAACATATCTTTTGATGCCGGGGGCGTGTTCAAAATAGTCGGGATTGGCTTCCAGTATGATATACCGTCCGCTTTCCCACTCCGAAAACATGTACGGCCCCGTGCCGACGGGCGCTCTTGCCTGCGGGATCCTCCTGATATCCTTTATATCCCTGAAAAGATGTTCGGGGACGATACCCATGCCGAACTTCAGCAATGCGGGAGCATAAGGACGGCTGTAATAAAACCTTATAGTGTGGGGGTCTATGACCTCGATCTTCGCGATATCCGCGTAGCTTGAGATATACGGACAACCTGTCCCGGGATCGAGCATGGTCTCAAAAGTAAAACGGACATCCCCGGCGGTAAAAGGCCTGCCGTCATGCCACCGCACACCTTTCCGCAAATAAAACGTTATCGAAAGGCCTCCGTCGGCTACTTCCCATCGCTCGGCCAGGTCTCCTACCACGTTAAGGTCTTTATCGATCTTGGTCAGACCGTTGTAGACAAGGGAGCATATAGAGCTCGATGTGGAATCGTCGGCCAGAAAGGGTATCAATATCCTGGCGTCACCGATACCGGAAGAAACATAAGCGTCGCGGCTTACCCATTCCCCGTGCTGGGAATATGACATGGCGGCCGGGACAAGCAAAAAAAAGATCACTGCCCCCGACAAGAACAGTGATCTCTTAAAAGTACCTGTGCGATGCTTGATCTTCAACACAGATCCCGTGGAGTTAATATGATACCTGAATATCATTGACCTTCTGACGCCGGGCCGCTTTCTTCAGTCTGAGAGACAGCTTTCCCGGCCGGCACTGTCTCTTTCGACGGCAGCTCTGCCGGTTGCGCCGAAGGAGAAGTCCTCTGTTGAGAAGCCACAGGCGCCGCCGGTAAGGGTGCCGCTTCAAAAAGCGACCTGCCCCTTCTGGCAGTCACCATTCCCAGAATAAGGGACGTGACCAAAAAAAGTATGGCACTCATCGTGGTGGCCTTCTTAAGAAGGACCGGCGCCTGGGTCCCAAGCACCGATTGCGCCATCTCTCCGCCGCCGAACATCTCGGTCAACCCCCCGCCTCTGCCGGCCTGAAGCAATATCATGGCTATCAAAAAGATGCATACGATTATATGGATGGTTATTAATAGTAAATACATTTTAGGCGATCTTCTTCTCCTTTTCCGCGTAAAGCTGTGACGTCGTCTTGATTATATCAATGAAACTCCCTGCTTGCAAGCTTGCGCCGCCGATCAGGCCGCCGTCAATATCCTCTTCGGTCATGAGGTCCCTTATATTATCGGGCTTGACGCTGCCCCCGTACAGTATGCGCTTCGATCCGGACAGGGATTCCGAATATAACTCACCCAGGAGTCCTCTGATCATGGCTTGTACTTCCTGCGCCTGGTCCGGGGTCGCGGTCTTCCCCGTTCCTATTGCCCAGACCGGTTCATAAGCGACCACCAGCGGGTCCAGATATGTCTCTTCAAAACCCTTGAGCCCGTCGGTCACCTGTGTCCTGACAACCTCCAGGGTCCTGCCCGCTTCTCTTTCTTCAAGGGTCTCTCCCACGCACATTATGGGAATAAGGCCGCCGTCCATGGCTGCTGCGATCTTCCGGTTTACTGTCCCATCCGTTTCTCCGAAATATTTTCTTCGCTCCGAATGGCCTATGATCACATATCTGCATCCGACACTTTTGATCATGGGGACAGAGATCTCTCCCGTAAAAGCACCTTCACTCTCCCAGTAACAGTTCTGGGCGCCCAGGGCGATATTGCTCTCGACCAGCATTTCTCCGACATCGCCAAGATCGGTAAAAGGAGGGCAAAGGACGATCTCGACGTTCTCTATGTCGAACGTGGACCGTTTTATGTCATTGGCCAGTTTAATGGCTTCATTGACATCCTTATACATCTTCCAGTTTCCGGCAATTATCGGCTTTCTCATTTCTCTCCTTTTACGGAAGCAAATAAAAATATAGGGACTGGTTCAAGCCAAAATCTATACTACGCCGGTGAACCTGTCCCGCCTTTCAGTTAAGTTGTACCGCCCGGTTTATCTATCATTCAATGCCGCAATACCGGGAAGTTCCTTTCCCTCAAGATACTCCAGCGAGGCTCCGCCTCCGGTGGACATATGCGACATCTTGCTCCCCAGTTTCAACTGATTGATCGCCGCGACCGTATCCCCGCCGCCTATTACCGTGGTTGCATCGAGCTTGGCCATGCACTTCGCCAGTTCCCGCGTGCCCGTGGAGAACGGTTTCATCTCAAACAATCCCATGGGCCCGTTCCAGACGATCGTCTTTGACTCTTTCAGGATCGACTTGTAGCTCTTTATTGTTTCGGGGCCGATATCCAGACCGATCCAGCCGTCGGGAATATGCTCCTTCACTATCTTCCGCTTGGCGTTCTCCTTGATCTCCCGCGCAACAACATGGTCCCTGGGCAGGAAAATGCTGACATTTTTCGCGCTGGCTTTTTCGAATATCTCGCCCGCGGTCCCGATCATATCCTCCTCTACCCGGGACGCGCCTACACCCTTAAGTCTGGACTTGAGAAAAGTATATGCCATGGCTCCGCCGATCAGGAGAAAATTGATCTTATCCAGCATGTTCTCGATAAGCGGTATCTTATCTGCCACCTTTGCTCCGCCGAGCACCAGACAGAACGGTTTGTCGGGGTCTTTTGTTACCTTTTCGAAATATTCTATCTCCTTCTGCACGAGAAAACCTGCCACACTGGGCAGATACTCGGTAACTCCCACGGTCGAGGCATGCGCCCGGTGACAGGTGCCGAACGCGTCCTCCACGAATATTTCCCCCAGGGATGCAAGCTGTTTCGCGAAACCCGGATCGTTCTTGGTCTCTTCCTTATGAAACCTCAGGTTCTCCAGGAGTATGACATCTTCTTCCTTCATTTCGCTTACGGCTTCTTCCACATCGTCCCCGATACAATCATCCATCTTTCTGACGTTCTTCTTGAGCAGGACGGAAAGTCTTTCCGCTACCGGATCCATGCAAAGTTCGGGCTTGACCTCGCCTTTCGGGCGCCCGAGATGGCTCATAAGAACAAGCTTTCCTTTATTGTCCATGATATATCTTATTGACGGTAACGCCGCCACTATCCTGCTGTCATCGGTGATGTTGCGCCTCTCATCCAGAGGAACGTTGAAATCGGCCCGCATCAGCACTCTTTTGCCTTTTAACTGGACATCCTTAAGGGTCTTTTTCATCTGATACCTCCGCTAACCTTCTATTCCGCAAGACGCTCTATCAGATCCACGACACGGTTGGAATAACCCCATTCGTTATCATACCAGCCGACGACTTTCACCAGGTTATCCCCCATGACCATTGTCGATTCGGCATCAAAGATGCAGGAATGGACGTTTCCCACAATATCCGATGAAACGATCGGGTCTTCCGTATACTCAAGTATGCCTTTGAGCTCGTCTTTTGAAGCTTTCTTATACGCGGCGTTAATGCTTTCAACGGTAGCCGGTTTTTTCAATACAGCTACAAAATCGGTAAATGAACCGCACGGCACGGGGACCCTCACGGCCATGCCGTTTATCTTGCCGTTAAGCTCGGGGATGATCTTGCCCACCGCTTTGGCTGCGCCGGTCGTCGTGGGCACGATATTAAGGGCGGCCGCACGCGCTCTCCTGAGATCTTTATGGAAGAGATCGACAAGGCGCTGGTCACTGGTATAGGCGTGGATCGTCGTCATCAGCCCTTTTTCCACGCCAAAACTATCATTGAGCACTTTTACCATCGGCGCGAGACAGTTGGTGGTGCAGGAAGCGTTCGACACGATCTGGTCGGTAGGCCTTAGGGCGTCATCGTTCACTCCCAGCACTATCATGTTATCGATCTCATCCTTGGCCGGCACGGTAAGAAGGACTTTCTGCGCTCCCGCTTCAAGGTGAGCGGCTATCTTGGCCCTTTCGCGAAATACGCCTGTCGATTCGACGACGACCTGTGCGCCTTCTTTTTTCCAGGGCAGTTCCGCCGGGTTTTTGACGCTTAAAATGTCCACTTTCTTGCCGTTTACTATGATGGAATTGCCTTCCGCCTCGACCGTTCCATCGAATTTGCCGTGGACCGAGTCGTACTTAAGCAGGTGGGCCAGCGTCTTGGCGTCCGTCAGATCGTTTATGGCGACGATCTCGAATCCGCCGCGGGCCAGCATTATCTTGAAGACCATTCTCCCTATTCTCCCAAAACCGTTGATCCCTATTTTGATCGCCATTGACTCCTCCTTGCTTACTTTAATATTAACCCTGCTCCATATACCAAAATTAAAGTGAGTATTATATACTCATCAGGCAAATCGTTCAATCTTTTTTTAATTAGTCAACCATCTCAATCCGCGTTTAAGGATAAACATAAGATGTTCGAAACTGTTGACTTCCCTTAAAAGTTTGATCATTATTTTCAGCCTGAAATAAAACCTGATAAAGCCCATGAACCGTATCCGCTCCAGTTGTTTTTTTGTTACATTTTTCGGCACGTAACTGACGGTGTGCAGAGAATGCCTGCTCGCGTCGAAATCAAACACATATTCACCGGTATCGCACAATTTTTGATATTCTTCAGAGCCGGGATACGGCTGGAAATAAGAAATACCTATACGGTCCAGCTCCAGTTTTGGAGCAAAATCTATAGTGTTGTTCATCTGCTCCAGGGTCTCGCCGGGAAAACCGATTATGAAAAAGCCTCCGATATCCAAGCCCGCCTTCTTGGCAAGCGCTATGCTGGCCTTGATCTTATCTTTCGTGATCCCCTTTTTGATCTTTTTCAATATTTCGGCGTCCCCGCTCTCGATGCCGACGTTCACTGCATAACATCCCGCTTTTCGCATCAATCTAAGGGTTCCCAGGTCCAGGTTGTCCAGGCGCAGACCGTTCGGAAAAGCCCATGTTATCCCGAGTCCCTCCTTTAAAAGACATTCCGAGAAATCGATCACCCTTTCTTTTTTCATTGAAAAGTTATCGTCCTCGATATGGATCTCCTTGACCCCAAAATCCTTCTTTAGATATCTGATCTCTTCTATCACATTCTCGATGCTTCTATATCGCACTTTCTTGCCGGACAAGGAACCCGCGGAGCAAAACGTGCATGGATACGGACATCCCCTTGAAGTGATCATGGGCGCATAGGGGTATTGCCTGTAAAATGCTCCGTGAGGGGCCTTCGGGTAACCGGCCGGGGGCATCAACTTCCATTTCGGAAAAGGTATTTTATCCAGATCATCTATGCGCGTTCCGGCATTGACCTTTATTTCCCCTCCTTTCCTCCACACGAGACCGGGGATTTCGTTAAACTTGTCTTCCGCACCGCCGGCCTCTAACGTTTCTACAAACTCAGAAAACGCTAACTCGGATTCGCCCGTGAAACCATAATCAATATACTCTCGAAGATATTCAAACGTCCGGCGCGGCATTAACGACATCTGCACCCCGCCCAGTACGATCTTTGCGTTCGGCACTATCGTGGCCGCCCTGGACATCAATTTTTTCACCTGAAATATGTCCCTGGAATACGCGCTGAATCCCAAAATATCCGGCTGTTCGCCCGCTATGGACCTTATTAATGTCTCCTCCGGGACTTTATGCCGTAATTGATCAAGGATCATCACTTTATGCCTTGGCGACAAGCTTGAAGCAAGATAACCATAATGCAAAGGCATGATCACTTCATCAGAAATGGAAAAAAGCCTGAGAAATATTATTTTCACAGCAAAAACCCCGTTACGCCCCCAAAACCGTACCTTTTTCAAACCGGTGACCGCGAAGAAATTCATTCGAGGTCATTACTTTCTTGCCTTCAAGCTGCAGCCTATCCACCCTGAGGGCTCCTTTACCGGTATTTACGATAAACTCTCCCTCCCCGAGAACCGCTCCCGGAACACCGGCTTTTTCCGCAACATCGATTACCGCGGCCTCGAGTATCTTCAGCGTCCTGCCGTCAAGGAAGGTAAAGGCTCCCGGCCACGGCTGCATTCCTTTCACCTTTCTGGCTATTTCCTCCGCCGGTCTGCCCCAATCTATTTCGCCCTCTTTTTTCTCAAGCTTCGGCGCATAAGACGCTTCCTTTTCGTCCTGTTCCTTGAGATCCTCTTTTCCGGCTTCTATTACTTCCAGTGCCTTCAATATCAGGTCCGCTCCGCTTCGCGAAAGTCTCTCGAGCAGACCGGCCGCATTTTCGTCCTCGCCTATTCCGGTCCTTTCCTGCATGATTATTCTTCCCGCGTCCATGCGCTCCGCCATCTTTATCACGGTATTACCGGTTTCCTTATCCCCGCTGAGTATCGCCCGGTTCACGGGAGAGGCACCGCGGTGCCTGGGCAATAGAGACGGATGCAGGTTCACGCACCCTTTGCGAGGCAGCTCAAGGATCTCCCTGCTCAGGAGCCGGCCGTAATCCACCACCACGAACACATCCGCGTCTATATTCTTTAATGAATCGACGAATCCCGGGTCGGATACCTTCTCCGGCTGAAAGATGCTGACACCCGGGGACATTTGTTCCACCAGCGCTTTAACCGGTGTCGGCTGGACATTCCACCCCCGTCCTCTTTTTCTGTCCGGCTGAGTCACCACCGCGACGATCTGATGATCGCTTTCGACCAGCTTTCTAAGCGTCGGCAGGCCGAATTTTCCCGTCCCGAAAAAAATTACCTTCATAGCGTTTCACTCCATAAGTTTAGTCTTGACCCCTCGTTTCACTTCCTTCGTTTCCCTCGCTTCGCTCGGGATAAATTCGGCCGTATAACTTAACTTCACTATCGCTCGTTAAGTTATGGCCTCATTCACATACTCATCGGGTCCACGTCGATCGCCATGAGAACACCCGCCCCCTTACGAAAACCTTTCAGGGCTTCGTGCAATTTGCCGACGATACTGACCCTGTCTTTTGCTTTTATAAGGATATTCCAGCGGTAATACCCCCTGAGCTTCGGCATCGGCGACGGAGCCGGCCCGAGAATGTCCACACCCGGTATTCTTTTCAGTAGCAGCTTTGCCAGGCGTTCGGCGCTCTTTACGACGCTTTCCTCCCTTCTCGATCTCAGGGTGATCTTCACCAGATTGATAAACGGAGGAAAAAGGAGCCGGCGGCGTGACTCTATCTCTCTGTTGTAAAAACTGATATAATCGTGTTTCGCAGCCAGACTTATGGCGTAATGTTCGGGCGTGTACGTCTGGACTATGACTTCCCCGCCTAGATCGCCCCGTCCCGCGCGGCCCGCGACCTGGGTGATAAGATTGAATGTACGTTCCCCTGACCGGAAATCCGGCAGGTTCAGGTTGGCGTCGGCGGATATCACCCCTACCTGTGTCACTTTGGGAAAATCCAGTCCCTTGGCTATCATCTGCGTGCCGACTATTATGTCTATCTTATGGTCTTTGAAATCCTGCAGTAGCCTGTCGTGCGCGCCGCGCTTGGTCATCGTATCCGAGTCCATGCGCGCCAGGCGCGCTTCCGGCAGGATCTTTTTAAGTTCCGCTTCTACCTTCTGCGTGCCGGTACCTTTATACATCAGGTAATCTTCGTCGCAGGCCGGGCATATCTTGGGGGGAGCCATCCTCCTGTTGCAATAATGGCATACCAGCTCATTTTTCCCCTGGTGGAACACCATGGGCGAATCGCATTTGGGGCACTTCAGCAGATACCCGCATTTGCGGCAGATCACGAACGTGGAAAATCCTCTCCGGTTCAAAAAGATCAACGCTTGCTGCTTTTTCGCGATATCATTCCGTAATGCTTCTTCCAGAACGCGGGAGACGACTTTCTTGCCGACCCTTGTCTCAAATTCCATCCGCATGTCCACGAGCTTGACCTTCGGCAGCTCCTTTTCCTTTATCCTCTGGGTCAGCTCAACAAGACGGTACTCGCCGCTCATGGCCTTGTAATATGACTCAAGGGAAGGGGTCGCGCTTCCCAGTATTACGGGCACGCCGGAGGCGCGCGCTCTTTCAATGGCCACCTCACGGGCATGATATCTTGGTACGTCTTCCTGTTTATAGCTTGGTTCGTGTTCTTCATCCACGATAAATATCCCCGGGTCCCTGAAAGGGCTGAATACTGCCGAACGCGGTCCGATAACAATGCGGGCCTCGCCGCGGCTGATCCTTTTCCATTCGCCGAACTTCACACTTTGAAGCATCCTGGAATGAAAAACAGCCACTTTGTTGCCGAACCTTGACGTAAAACGTTCTACCGTTTGAGGGGTAAGTGATATTTCCGGAACGAGTATGATGCCCGATCTGCCTTTTGCTATGACATTTTCCACCGCCTGGAGGTATATCTCCGTCTTTCCGCTCCCGGTTATTCCGTGCAGCAGAAAAACCTCATGCTTTCCTTCATCCAGACACCTGTTTATATCCGCAAGGACTTCCCCTTGTTCTTTGTTCGGTACGTGCGGACGTGTTGGCTTGATTTTTTTGGGTTTTTCCTTGATCCGGGAGACCATCGAGACCTTTCCCCTTTTCAGCGCGCCCGGTATCATCGCTTCGAGGGCCTCTCCCCATGAACAGAAATAATTGTCCTTGATCCACCGCCCCAGTTCGATCATCTCCGAAGTGAATATCGGTGACTCGTCGATAATGTCAATGAGCGGTCTGGGATCCTCCACCATGGGCCTATCTTCTATTTTAATGATATACCCTATGCGCCTGCTGCTGCGAAAAGGTATATGGACCCGCTTTCCCACTTCGGGAGGATACTGCTCCCTGCCGGTAACCCTGTACTGGAAGGCGCGGTCCACGGGCAGGTTTGTGATAACTTCCACGTATTCAGCCATTATTCGATCTTCAAAAAACCGTCAGTCACAAAAGCCATGAGATTGGAAACACCGTCTTTATTCAGGATCTTCAAAAACTTCAATCCCATCCTTGATTCTTCCGGGTCCGTCCAGGCGATCTCCGCAACGCCGGAGACTTCCCCCGTGGGGATCTGTAGCGTGAATTTTATCCCTTCCCCCGGATAAAGATCTTCCAGGTCCTCAAGGCCGCAAGAGACCACCAGAATGCCGCCCGCGGAGATATCATTGACCTTTCCTTTATATATCAGATTCTCGTCCTGATCGAAGAGTTTGATGCTGGAGGCCGTAAACTCCCTGATAAATTCACGCTTATTCATGTTCTCTCCCGCTGTCCTGAGACCTGGTTTTTCGTTTTCGCGCTGACGCATTCTAAGTTTTTTGGCGGCGTGGAACCTCAAGGCCCAGTTCTTTCGCTACCGCCTGCATATCTTTCCACACGTCCCTTTTGCCTCCGGGGTTCCTCAAAAGATACGCGGGATGGTACGTTGGCATCAACCTGATGCCCCGGTAATCATAAAATTTGCCGCGCAGCCTGCTTATCGGCGTCTCGGTATTCAAAAGCGTCTGCGCGGCGAATTTTCCGAGCGCGCAGATGACCTTGGGCTTTATCAGCTCGATCTGTTTTACCAGATAAGGCAGGCACATGGCGATCTCCCCGGGCAGGGGATTCCTGTTGCCCGGAGGGCGACACTTCAGGATATTGCATATAAAAACATCTTTTCTCTTCAGGCCTATGGACTCAATGATCTTTGTCAATAACTGTCCGGCGCGACCCACGAAAGGCCTGCCCTGTTTATCTTCATCGCCCCCGGGGGCTTCGCCGACGAACATAAGTTCTGCGCGGGGGGGACCTTCACCGAAAACGGCATTCCTCCGGGTTTCTGCAAGCTGGCAGCGCTGACAGGATAAGACCTCGTTTTCAAGTTCCGGCAGCGTGAGCCGCTTTGCCTCCCGGCTCCCGGAAGGGGATCCGGGATCCGGATCCGTGCCCGCTTTTTCTCCGATTATCTCATTTATCCCGGCAAGCCTTTCCGATTCAATCGCCCTCTTGATCCCGCTGAAGAGATTGCCGATCTTTTTATCATCCATATTATTTCCTTCCGGTTTCCCTTAAGACTATATCCACTATTTCTTCCGCTGCGTATGGCCTGCGAATCTTGTCGATAGCCGCTTTTAGAGCGTCACGAACGTCTTCGGATATGAGTATCCTGTCCGCTATGACCGGTATATCCTTGATCTTCCGGGCTTTTTCAGCCGCGCCGCTTTCGATGAGAAAATGTTCATTCCAGGTTTCCTGCCCCGGCACGGACGCAAAAAGTATCATGGGAAGACGCGCGTTCAGAGCCTCAGTAACGCTTATTCCTCCCGCCTTTGTTATCATGACATCGGATACCGACATGAGCTCTGCCACTTTATCGGTATAGCCCAGCAATATGAGCGGATAATCCAGTTTATCCCTTAAACGCTGTATGTTCTCAAACGCCGTCTTGTTGTGTCCGCAAACGGTTATTACCTGGATATCGGCACGGCATGAATTTAAGGAAAGCAGCATTTTCCCGATAGGGCCGACCCCGAAACCCCCGCTTAAAAGGAAGATCGTTTTTTTGCCCTCATCCAGGCCGTATGTCCTCCGCACCCCGGCGGTATCGAACTCTCCGCGAAACTCTTCCAGTGTCGGGATCCCCGTAACGGTCATCTTATCCGCCGGCACTCCCCTTTTGACCACTTCCAGTGCCGCCGACCGGGAGCCGATAAAATACCTGTCTATATGCCGTGACAGCCAATAACTGTGCGGCCCGTAATCCGTGATCACCGCATACATCCGGGAATGAAAGCTCTTAAACTTTTTTAAACCGCCGGCTATACCGGGCAAAAGAAAATGAGTGGCCACTATAGCATCAGGGGATTCTTTTACCAGCATCGTTTTCAGTTCTTCCAGGTTACGCAGGTCCGTGGATTCACGTATCTTCCGGAGCATGGCATCCACGAAGGGATGATTTGGAATATAGTACAGTGCCGCCCATAAAATTTTGGCATGGCTTATGAGGAAAATGTAAAAAGTAGTATATAGAAAGCGGTAAAAGTTACTTGCATATTCAAGCAGATCTATCGATTTGACCTGAGCGGTATCTTTGACCTTTTCCTGGAAGGTTTTTAAAAGTGCCATCGCCGCCTTCTTATGCCCCATGCCGGCGGTCGAGTAAATAACGATAATTTTCTTTTTATTCATATTATCCGTGACAGTTTAGTTTTTATAAGGACGGCCCCGGGATGTTTCTACCGGAAGCTTGTAAACTTTTAAGAACATTAGAATATCATTCAACAGTTTTTTTAAATTTGGACGCCAAGCAGTAAAAGTTCAGGGTTTCGTACAAGCTTCCGTACGAAAATCCCGAGGCCGTCCTCTAAAATTCAGCGTTTAATATTAAATCCACCGCTTCGCCCAGATTATCGCAAACATGATCCGGCTTGAACTTCCAGTTTTCCGCATCTTCCCTTGAGGACTTTCCCGAAAGCATGAGAATGGTCTTCGATCCGACTTTCTTTCCGACCTGCATGTCACGTTCGGTATCCCCGACATAAAAGCTTCCCTTGAAAGTCCTTATCCCGAGTTCTTTCTGGGCCATTCGAAAAAGCCCGTCTTTGGGCTTGCGGCATGAACAATTCTCTTCCTTCGCATGCGTGCAGTAGTAAATACCCGCAATGCTTCCTCCCGCTTTTTCTACTGTCCGCTTCATCCCGTTTGTCACGTCCTCCAGGTCTTTTTTGGAGAAATACCCCTTTCCCACACCCTGCTGATTCGAGATGATGACATTTTTATACCCTTCATCCGTGAGTCTTTTCAGCGCTTCCAGGACCCCGGGCAGAAAATGAAAATCCTCCCGGCGGGTCACGTACCCGTGTTCCGTCCACCCGGCCGGGTCCCTGTTGATCACGCCGTCCCTGTCCAGAAAAACATACTTATCGCTCACCGTATCCCCCCGTACTAAAACTTGCTATTTCGCGCACATCATCGTGCATGAGAAACGCCAGGATCAGCAGTGCTATCCCGCAAAAATGCAGCATGAACCGCGAGATCGTCGTGTTCACCACATAAAACAGGTCATACGACGTGGTCGCCATATATCCGGCAAAGTATCCCGCCGCTGAAAGGACCAGGAATATCATCATGTAAAAACATTCATCCTCGCGCAACCTTTTCCTTTTCCATATCATGCCGGCAAAGAACATGATCCAGAATATATTCCATTTTTTGGGACCGAACACTTCCTGCTGGAAGAGATTAAGCAAGATCGGGATGTCCTTGATGTTCTGCCACAGGTATTCCGGCGTAAGCCTGGAAAAAACTATATCGGTATTGAGGGCCGCGCTTGAGATCTTCACGGCAAACCAGGGGGCACTGACAGCTGTTATGATCGCGAATGAAACGATCATATCGCCCAGTTTTTGTTTCCGCACGTAAGCGCCTGACTTCGCGATAAAAACAGCAAAGACAGCAATAAAGGCTCCCGTGAATACCATCGCCTCGTTCTTGATCCATAAAGAGAACCCGAATAAAAGCGAACAGAACACAAGGCGCATCCTGTCGCCTGTACGGATATAGGATATGAAATATAATGTCGCGCACGTCACGAACGCCGCAAGTATAAGATCGGCGTGGATTATCGTGGCGTAATCGACAAGCTGGGGTATCGTCGCCAGGATAAATACGGAAAGAAGGGAATATTGCCTGCCGAACAGCTTCTTCATCTGGGAATAAACAAGCACCATGAACGCCAGGTAAATAACGGGCATGACCATGTTCACGGCAAGATCGTTGAACCCGATAAAGTTGTATATCCAGGTCATTAAAAACGGCAGGAGAAGCGGATAATCGGGGTGAGCAACCGTCGTTTCACTAAAACCGAAAAAACCTTCCGGTATTCCGCCGGTAAAATAAAAGATCTTTGCCTTGAGCGCGTAATTCGCAACCGCATCATGCGAGCTTACCGGCATCGGAGCGACCAGGAAAACCGCCCAGAGAAATTGGATAAGCAGGCCCGCGGCCAGCAGATGCTCCGTCCTGTTCCACCGCTGAAAACCGGATATATCCGGCAAAAGCTCGTTCACTCTTTCAGGCTTTGATGCGTATCGCGAAAAAACCAGTATAAACAGCACGACCGGCACAATGATCAGATTCAAAAAGGAAAAAGCGATACCGAACAGGTAATACAAAAAAAGTTGATATGACGCGAATCCCACACCCAGAAAGAAGGATAATGCCGCAAGCTCCGGAAGCGAATAGTTATAACGGTCGCGCCTGACCACAAGCAGTACAAAAGACGCTCCTATTATCATGAATGATAATAGGGACAGAATGAAGCTCATCTATTTCTCTCCTCTTTCACCAGTATACGTCCCGTGCCGCCGTATTGTTTATACTCCTTATAGCCCTCGGGTTCCGTATCTTCCCTTCCGTAAACGATCCTGAAATCGGCGTCCCCCTCAACGTTCTTCAAAGGCCATAGAAAATACCGCGCGCGCACCTTGTTGACCGAGAACCTTTCGAACCCCGCCAGCTCATACGTAGACCCTTCGGGGATACTCTGCCTGCAAAACACCAGGAACCCGTAAAGCTTATCACCGATGATGTAGCGCACTTTACTGCCGTGATCGTGCGTGTAAAGGTAGCGAAGCCCACCGTACTGCCCGTCCTTATCTTCCCTGATGAGAAAAAACATCCACAGCACGAGCCACGCGGCAAAGACCGCCTTTAAAATAGCCCTTTTATTCACTCTCCGGTTCACGGTTATCATCTATTTAGCTCTCCTCAGGTATTCGGCCAGGGGCCCGGGAGTTTCAAGGTCAAATGTCATGCGCTTTCCGGTCTCGATACGCGTTTTCTCCTTCAGCGAAAACGTCTCGGCCCCGTGCAGCGGTTTCAGAAAACCCAGGAAACGCAAAAGAGGTCCGTCTTTCATTATAATTGCGTCATATTTTTTCTTTTTGGTCAGGACCTGCCACAGGACCGCCGGAGCCGTGAAAGTATTCAAAAAAATATTGACGCCTATATCAGCGTGTTTTATCGGTTTTTTTCCATCAAACCCGGTGAGATTCCCGCCAGATGACCGGCGGCCCCTGCTCCACATATCGATGATCGCCCTTTCACGGGCCATACCTTTCAATATCTCATAATATTCGGATACCCGCCCGTCGCTTCCCGGCAGACGGTCAAGAAAAAAGATCCTTAGAAGCCGCCCCCAGCGATCCTCGAACAGCTTCCTGTTCGTGCGGTATATTTCCTCTTTTCCTTTCCACTTGCCCCTCGAGGCCTGCTCCGCGTGAAAGACATAAGCCCCTTCAGCCATCACCGCGATAAAGCCGTTCTTGCCGGCGCGAACCGAAAAATCGGTGTCCTCGTAGCAAAATCCCCGGTATGCCTCGTCAAGGTAACCTATGCTCTCTATCACTTCTCTTTTGATAAGACAGGCGAACCCGATAGCATGCCCGAGCTCCGTGAACCTGCCCTTCTTGTTCCGGATCAGCGCGGCATGATCGTCTATCGAGTTTCCGATACCCGGACGGGAACCGAAGGTGTTGCTCTGCGGGTTCACCAGCCCTATATTATCTCTGCTGCGGGCAACAGCGATCATCTCCTCCAGCCATCCATCGGTTACCTGGCAATCATTGTTCAAAAGACACACGAACGGCGCTTCGGAAAGGCGCATGCCCCTGTTCATGCCGCCGGCAAAACCCACGTTCTCTTCGCTGAACACTTTCTCCATGATCACTTTGTCGTTGCCGCGGATCCCCTGAAGGTAGCGTCTTACCTCGGGATCACTGCTGGCGTTATCCACGATGATAAGGCGCGAACTGGCCCTGGTATGATCCAGAACGCTCCGGACGCATTTTTTCAAAAGGTCGGGGCTTTCATAACTGAGCAATATAATATCGCATTCGGGTTTCATCTTTTCCCGGGACCCTTTTCCCCTTCCTTGAACTGAAGCTCCCTGTACTTAAGATAACTGACGATCTGGTACAGGCCGCTGAACACCGCCACGACCATACCGTAGAACCCGTCCTTGTAAGCCTTTTTCCTGATCAGTCTGCGGTAAAAACACCTGTCAAGGGCGCGCCATACAGCATGCCCCATGCTCATGCGTCTGCCGGTGCGGTACCATTTCCGGGCCTCAAGCGTGGTCTGGCTGTTGAGGCTTCTCAGGTAATCCGCAATATCCCTGTGAGAATAATGGATTATGTCATTCCTGAGATGACCGCAAGCCCCTTCCAGGAACGCCCGCGGATGCACTTCCACTTCTTCATACTTGAACTCGGACCTGAGAAAAAACTTCAGCTGCGCCGCCGGGTATTCCCCTCCGTAACGCAACCAGTGATCGCCGATATAGTTCCGCCTGGGAACGGTGTATGCCTTGAACTCCGGAGCGCCGTTCAGTAACTCGGTGATCTCTTTCGCAAGCCCTTCTGTCGCGCGTTCGTCAGCATCCAGGCTCAATACCCAGTCGTTGGAGGCTTTTGCATAAGCCCAGTTCCTGTGTTTTCCCTCGTTTTCCATCTTTCTTACGAAGATCCTGTCCGTATATTTCTTTGCCTTGTCCCTGGTCATATCCGTGCTTTCATCATCTACCACGATGATCTCATCCGCCCAGGCCACGCTTTCCAGGCAATCAGCAATATTATCTTCTTCATTCTTGGTTATCACGACCACGCTCACCGGAGCTTTATCCATGTATCATCCTCTCTCTTCCCAAAAGTTCCAAACACGCATCCGCCACCGTTCGCGGATCGATACCCGTTAAACACCGGTTATCATGCGTGCATTCGGGAAGTTTAAACCTGCCGTAACAGGGCCTGCACGGCACTTCCCTTGCAGTGATCACCTTATGTTTATCAGAACCCGGATAAGGCCCGTAAACTTTATCATCCACGGGACCAAAGATCGATACGGTCCTGGCGCCGAGCGCCACGGCTATGTGCAGGGGTCCTCCGTCATTGCACAATACCAGCCCGCACTGGCTCAACAAGGCGATATACTGCTTCAGCGTCAGGGTATTTTCCGTGGCCGCGCGTCCCTTCGTCATTTTGCCGGCGGCTTCCCGGCACAGGTCCGTTTCTGACCGGTCACCAAGAAATACCACTTTCAGCCCCTGCTCGACCAGTATATCCGCCGCCTGCGAAAATCCCGCGGGAGCCCACCGCTTGCGCGGAGCTTGAGGGCCCCAGCTCGCGCCCCCGCCGGGAACGACCGCGACAAGACACCCTTTCTCAAGGCCTTTTTCCTTCAGGTAGGCCCGGGCCCATTCCAGGGCATTCTCGTCAGGGACAAGCTGCATTTCCTTTATGGAAGCGGGCACCCCTGCGCGCCGAAGAAGGTCAAGATAATGTTCGACGACATGACGTTCCGTGAATCCCGCAAGGGGTATCCTGTCGGTAAGAAATATCCCCCTTCGCCTGTAATCCAGCCCCACCCTCCGCGGTATGCCGGCGAGCTTAAAGAACAGCCCGAACTTGCGCGACAAAGTAAAATCAAGGACCATGTCATATCTTTGCCGGCGTATCGACAAGAACAGCTTATACAGGGCCATCAGGCATCGGACCTTTGATCGCCGCCATAACCTCGCATAATCGTCCTTTTCATAGACAAATATCTCATCCACGTCCGGATCGCTCTCGACCACATCCCTGGTCCTGGCATTGCAAAGATAATCCACCGATAAGCCTTCCGTCTCCTTCTTCAGGCTTGCGATAAGGGGTGTCGTGAACAGCACATCGCCTATGCCGAATATATTCGCAACGAGCACTTTCTTCATAACATCCCCTTCGCCGCGTTAAATACTTCTTCGACGGTGATCGCGCGCAGGCATCTGTGATCATACGGACAGGCCGCATCATAGCACGGATCGCATCCCGGGTCTTCGTGAAATACCACGTGTTTTTCTCCCCACGGGCGCCAGCGCGTGGGACCCGTGCCGGGCATATTCCTTCCGAATATTGCTATGACGGGGATATCCAGCGCGGCCGCCATGTGCATGGGGCCGGTATCATTACCGATAAACAGCTTGGACCTTTTAATAAGCGCGGCCAGTTCTTTCAGGTCCAATATCCCCGTGAAGTCCAGTACATCCGTGCCGGACTTCTTTAAAATACCGCCGGTCAGATCTCTCTCTTCCCTGCTTCCCAGGACAGCCACGTTACAACCGGCCTCTTTTCTCAACCTGCGGATAAGCTCCGCGTATCTTTCACGGGGCCATATCTTGGCGGGGTTGCTGCTGCCGGGGTGGATGACGACCAACGGCCTGTCCGGAATAACGCCTTTTTCGGCCAGAAGCTTCTCAACAACGTCTTTATCTTTTCTTTCAACGGAAAGGCGCGGAGCGGGCGCTCCGCTCTCTATGCCCGTCAGCCGTAACAGGTCCATCGTGTACTCGATCTCATGCTTCTCGCCTCTTTCCCTTTCGTCGTGTATTTTTCTATTAAGAAGAAAACCCCATTTCCTGTCATAGCCTATACGATCAGGGATACCCGCCAGGAAACACGCAAGATGGAGCATCTTATGCGGATTAAGGACTATTGCGGCATCAAAGCGGCTCTTCCTCAGCAGAATAGCCAGATCGACGGCCCTGAGAAACCAATTATTCTTCTTGAAGGTATCAACGGTGATTATCTTTTTTATGTTGTTCCTTCCCTCGACCAGGGGTTTGGAATATTCAGATGTCACGAACGAAACACTGGCACCGGGGTGCCGTTCTGTTATGGCATCCGCCGCGACGGTCGAAAGCAGGACTTCCCCGATACGGTCGGTCCGAAAGATAACGATGTTCTTGATACTGTTGATCATGGGGATCCCTTGCGAGATAAATTCGCATTTATGATTTAAACCGGCACCGCAGCAACGTTCTTATTGCGTCTATGCCGTCGCGCCAGCCGATCTTTTTTCCCTCACCGTATCCGCGACCGCGATACGATATCGGGACTTCCCTGATGACATGTCCCTTTTTCAGGAGTTTTGCCGTTACTTCCGGCTCGATCTCGAACCGCCTCGCCCGGATATCAAGGTTCCGCATGATATCCGTCCTGACCATCTTATAACACGTCTCCATATCCGTAAGGGAGCTGCCGAAAAGCATATTTGTCAGAACGGTAAGGCTCCAGTTGACGAAGAAATGCGGAAAGTTGGTGGACCGCCATGTCCTGAGAAACCTCGAGCCGTAGACTGCGTCCGCCCCGGTCTCTTCAGCGACTTTGGCCAGCTTTACTATATCGCGCGGCAAATATTCCATATCCGCGTCCTGAGCTATCACGTAATCCCCGGTGGCATTGGAAAGAGCTGTCCTTATCGCCGCTCCCTTGCCCTTATTTTTTTCATGATAAAAAATCCTGACATCCTCTTCTTTATCGCCGAACCTGTCTTTCAGCAGTTCACGGGTCCCGTCCGTGGAACAGTCATCGACCAGTATCACTTCCTTATCAAGCTTGATCTCCCTGACCAGCCCGATAATATCCATGACCGTCCTGGATTCATTGTAAACCGGCATAAGTATGGACACTTTCATAACCGTATTCTCAACCGTCCGCTCCCGCCTCTCTAGGCTCAAGTAACTTTACGACAAAAGAAAGCATCAGCCAGAAAAAGATCGACAATTTAAGGGAAAAAAGCTGCGTATCGAAAAAAGCATGCACTAAGAACGCAAGAAAGCCCGAAAATACTCCTATGAAAATAACATCAAGTTTTTCTTTCAATCGTCTGTACCCTCTCAGGATGACCTCGCCCATGATCCACAGGAATGAAGCAAGCCCCAGGATACCTGTTTCCGCCAGGATCTGCAGATAGCAATTATGGGCATATTGACACCCGCTTGCGCTCCCGTATTTGGAAAAATTATCCATGAAAAGCCCCAGGCCGCAGCCCACCAGCGGGGAGTCTTTGAAAATAGCAGCTGCCGTTGTCCACATCCTGAAACGGGTCGCGTCTCCGCCCTTCTGCAGAATAAAGACAAGCCTTTCCCTTAAAGCCGGTACAGCAAGTACGACTATTAAAAAGATCGCCGCCATCGAAAAGATCATTACCTTGATCCTTTTATTCGCGACAAATACCGCCAGGAGCAGGCATATGCTGAAAAAAGCCACCCAGGACCCCCGGGAATACGTAAAAAGCATGTTAGCGATTATCATCAAAGCCAGAAGGAAGAAAACGCCCCTGAGCTCCATTCTCTTTACAGAGCTGAATATTCCCATGTTTATAAAGAAAATCGCCACCAGAAAGGTGGCAAAGTCATTGTAATGATTGAATGTGGCCCTTACCGCCAGGTAGTTCCCGACGTTGTTCAGATCAAATCCTCTTAAAAAATCCGCGCCGGTGGCCTTCTGATAAAGACCGTCAATGCATACAATAAAGGTGGCCACTAATAAAACGTACAGAAGGGCCTTTAACTGTTTTCTTGTCAGGAAGATCCTTGCAAAATAGAACAGCAGGACCCCTTCACCCCACTTGGTGATCCATGCCCTGAGGCTCTTCGCGAACAAGGGTCCGCTCGCCGTCAAGGACAAGCCGATAAGTATGTAAAAAATAAGAACGGCAAGATTGACCCTGTCGCTGAAAAATAGTCTGATCGCCCTGAAGGAAGGCGGTTGGAGCGCCGCTTTGGCCATCATCCCGAGCATGACAAGACCGAAAGAGATCTCTATCCCGCTGTTGGAAACCGGCAGAAAAAAGGCCAGAGAAAGAAAAAACAAAAAAAGGGATCTATCCAGAAAAAGCGTTATTTTATTTTTCGTAACAATATCCATAAAGTCGTCGAACCTCAGTAAGCCCCTTTCCCTTTCAAAACCGCCGGTACGGTCCACCACAGTATCATCAGATCCAGGCCGAAGGACCAGTTGTTTATGTACCAGTCATCCCATTTCACCCATTTCCTGAAACTGAGGGCGCTTCTGCCCCTTACCTGGGACAGGCCTGTCATGCCCGGTCTGATAGATATCCTGTGCATGTGACTGGAATCATACTGCCGGACCTCATCGGCCGTAGGCGGCCTGGGCCCCACCAGGCTCATTTCCCCCTTTAAAACATTAAGAAGCTGAGGAAGTTCGTCCAGGCTGTATTTTCTCAGAAAAGCTCCTACCCGCGTTATTCTCGGGTCCTTTTTGATCTTAAAGATTATGCCGTCTTTCACTTCGTTCTCTTCCATCAGCTCTTCTTTTAATTTATCCGCGCCCATTATCATGGACCGGAACTTGTACAGGCTGAAAATATTGCCCTTGTAGCCCACTCTTTTCTGGATATAAAACACCCGGCCGCGGGAATCCAGCTTGATCAGCACTGCGATCAACATGAACACCGGGAACAGGGCTGCCAGCAGAATAAAAGAAACAGCCACGTCAAACAATCTCTTGAGGAAAAACTCGGTCGGATGCTGCCTCCTGCTCTTATAGGTCAGAAGGGGGACGATCCCCAGATAATTCATCTCGGAGATCGCAAGGGGCTCCTCAAAACTCTGAGGGACCACCCTCACCCCCACCCGATGATCTTTGGCGTCCTTTATCAGCCGGTTGACGGTACCCGTCTCCGAGGGAATAGTGATTATGACCTCATCGACAAAATGTTTTTTTATTATAGTGGAAAAATCCCGAATAGCGCCCAGTACCCGCACGCCTTCAACGTCCCCGTTGATATTATCGTCCAGAAAGCCGACCACCCTGAACCCCCACCAGGGCATCTTTCTGATCTCCTGAAGCGCCAGAACGCCCATCTTGCCCGCGCCTATTATCATAACATTTATATTATGAAACCCGTTTGAGATCATTTTTCTTAAGATCAGTCTCTTTACGGTCCGCCACGCGCTCAATAAAACGCAAAACAGGATAACGCTCTCCAGAAAGATCTGCCTGGAAAAGAATTTATACTGCGAAAAGAACACGACCGCTCCTATTAGTACGCTGGTATATAACACGCAAACGCACACCCTGCCGATCTCTTTCGGGATGGCAAGGCTTCTGTCGGTATAATACAAATTTCTCATTTTCAGCGCCAGCAGCAGGAAGAACGCCCACAGAACGAAAACGAATGAATATTCCCTGAAATTGGGCAGATACACGCCGGTAAAGATATCTTCCGGAGAGTTATACCTGAAGAGATAGGACAAGTAGAAACCTGTCGTGATAAAAACCAGATCTACAAAAATATAGAAAGAATGAACTTTACGTAATGGTCTTATCATCGAGTCGCCTTGAAATTTATCATTAAGATTTAAAGAAATCCCTTGTTGTCCGGATTATATATTCTATCTCTTTCTCGCTGAGTTCAGGATAAACGGGCAAAGAAAGAACTCTTTCTGCCGCTTCCTCGGAAACCGGAAAACTGCCTATGGAACGCCCCAGATCCTTATAACACGGCTGCAAATGCAGCGGCACGGGATAATAAACGCGCGCGGCTATGCCCCTCTCATTAAGATACCGAAGGAACTCATCTCGCTTATCCACAGCTATGGTGTACTGATGATAGGTATGTACATTGCCCCCGGCGACCTTCGGCGTAATGATACCGAGCGGCGAAAATGCCTCATCGTACCGGGCGGCAATAGCCCGTCTGCCTTCAAGCCATGCGTCAAGTTTCTTCAACTTGACGCGAAGAACGGCGGCCTGGAGGCTGTCGAGCCGCGAATTATACCCTATCTCTTCATGGATATACTGTTCGCGGCTGCCATGGACGCGAAGTCTTTTTATCCGCTCGATCACAGCCGTATCTGAAGAAGCGACCATGCCCCCGTCCCCGAATCCTCCCAGGTTCTTGCTGGGAAAAAAGCTGAAACATCCCGCATTTCCGAAACTTCCCGCTCTTTTCCCCCCGCAGGTTGCGCCTATGGCCTGGGCGCAATCTTCTATGACCTTGAGCTCGTATCTATTTGCGATCTCCATAATACGGTCCATGTCAGCGCATTGCCCGTAAAGATGCACGGGGATTATCGCCTTGATCGCATTTTTCGTCTCGGGAGGCGCATTCTGCAAAAGCTCCTCTATCTTATCAGGATCGATATTATATGTCCCGGGGTCTATATCGACGAACAGCGGTCTTGCCCCGAGGACAGAGATGGATTCCGCGGTGGCAAAAAACGTGAACGGGGTCGTAATGACCATGTCCCCCTCACCGACTCCCAGGACACGCAAGGCAAGAATGATCGCGTCCGTGCCCGAGGCGACGCCTGCCGCATACGATACGCCCGTATAATCGGCGATCTCTTTCTCCAGAGCGCTTACTTCCGGCGACAGGATAAAATACTGGCTGTCAACAACGCGCATCATCACCCTGCTTATCTCATCTTTTATCGACTCGTATTGCGCCTTAAGATCCAATAACGGTATTTTCATGTTCGCTTTCCCCATTAATCAGTCCCTGTAATTCTCCTTGAACCATCGGATGGTCTTAAGCAGTCCCTCTTCCAGGCCGACCCGCGGCTCCCATCCAAGTTTCTCCCTGGCTTTCGTGATATCAGGCCTTCTCACCTTCGGGTCATTGACCGGGAGATCTTCAAAAACTATTTCCCTCTTGCACCCGGTAATCTCCCTGATCTTCTTCGCGAAATCGAGAACGCTCATTTCCTCGGGATTACCGAGATTCACCGGCTCGTTGAGATCCGACCCCATGAGCTTCATAAGCCCCGCGACCATATCCGACACGTAGCAAAAACTCCTGGTCTGTGAACCGTCGCCGTACACCGTCAACGGCTTATCCTTAAGCGCCTGGTCTATGAAGTTCGGGACCACTCTTCCGTCATGATGGCGCATGCGCTCGCCGTAGGTATTGAATATGCGCGCTATTTTCGCGTCAATACCGTGGCTCCTGTGATACGCAAGAGCGATGGCCTCCGCAAAACGCTTGGCTTCATCGTAGACCCCGCGCGGACCGATAGGATTGACGTTCCCCCAGTACGTCTCAGGCTGAGGGTTGACAAGAGGGTCTCCGTATACTTCCGACGTGGATGCCAGCAGGAATTTGGCATTATGCTTCTTAGCCACTCCCAGTAAGTTGTGGGTTCCCAGCGAACCTACCTTCAGCGTCTTTATCGGATAGTTAAGATAGTCCACGGGGCTTGCCGGTGAGGCCAGATGAAGGACATAATCGATCTCTCCGTCGACGTCTATGTATTTGGACACGTCGTGTTCGATAAATTCAAAATTCACTTTTTTCTCAAGATGAGAGATATTTTCCAGCCTGCCCGTTACAAGGTTATCCATGCATATGACCTCATGGCCCGCCTCAAGCAGCTTTTCCGATAAATGTGATCCGATAAACCCGGCTCCGCCGGTTATTAGCACCCGCATATCTTCCTCTCTATTTGTTAAGGAACCACTCCGCTGTCCTTTTGAGGCCTTCATGAAAATCGATCCGCGGCCCGACTTTGAGAACTTTTTTCAGCTGAGTTATATCCGCAAATGTCCTGTCCACGTCGCCGGGGCGTTTGGGCCCGTAAACGGGCCCGATATCCCTGCCGAGGATCTTTTTAAGCTCTCTCTCGACGTCAAGGACCGAATAATCGCGCCCGGAAGCGACGTTAAAGACCTTTCCCGAGACCCCCGGAACCTCGCACGCGGCAAGATTCGCGTCAACGACATTGGCGACAAAAGTAAAATCGCGGGACTGTTTGCCGTCGCCGTCGATGGTGCACGGCTGATGTTTTGAAAGCATCGATATAAAAGCCGGCACGACCGCGGAATATCTTGATTCCGGGTTCTGCCTCGGCCCGAAAACGTTGAAATACCTCAGGCTCACGGTCTCAAGCCCCATGGTCCCAGCGAATATCCTGCAGTAATATTCCCCTGCGAGCTTGCTTACCCCGTACGGCGATATGGGATTGGGGGTAAGGGTCTCTTTTTGGGGATAGCTATCACAGTTGCCGTAAACAGAACTGCTTGAGGCATAGACGAGCCTCCTGACGCCCGCTTCCTTTGCCAGCATCAAAAGGTTCAGTGTGCCGCTCACGTTGACGTCATTGGTCACGACAGGCTGTTCCACGCTTCGAGCCACGCTCCTGAGCGCAGCCTGGTGAAGGACAAGATCAACATCCTTCAGAGCTTCTCTCACGTCATCTGCGTCGCGCACATCCCCTTTCCGGAAATCTATCCTGTCCATAAAAGGGGCAAGATTTTCTTCTTTTCCGGTGGAAAGGTCGTCCAGCACGCGGACGTCCTGACCCTGCCTGACCAGTTCTTCCACGATATTCGAACCTATGAATCCCGCACCGCCCGTAACTAAATATTTTTTCATGGTCTTTCCTTTACCCGCCTGTTCGGCAGATTCACAGCTTGGCTATATTGTCCCCCCTGATCCCGTGCCGTTCAAACGCGTTCCTGGCGTCAAACGCCAGGGCGGCATTAGCGGCGATCATCCTGTAATCCAGATCGCTGTGATCGGTGACTATCAGGACTATATCCTGCTTTTTTAAAAGCGCCGGGGTCAGCCTGCGGGATCTCATCCTGATCCCGTTAACATTAAGATACGGTATGAGGGGGTCATGATAGGTCACGTTTATCTTTTTCCTTTTGAGGCCCTCTATGATCTCCAATGCCGGGGATTCCCTTAAGTCGTTGACATCCTTTTTATAGGTCACTCCTATAACAAGCACGCGCGCGGTGCCGAGTTTTTTCCTCACCGCTTTCAGGGATCCCGTTATCTGCCCGGTCACGTACATCGGGACCATGCGATTGGTCCGCGCGGCAAGATCTATCATCTTCGTCTCAAATCCGACGGTCCGGGCTTTCCATGAAAGATACATGGGGTCCGCCGGGATGCAATGTCCGCCGATGCCGGGACCGGGATAAAACGGCATGAACCCGAACGGTTTTGTCCGGGCCGCTTCTATGACCTCCCATACGTCGATCTTCAGCTTGCGGCAAAGCATGGCGAATTCGTTTATAAGAGCTATATTCACTATGCGGAAGGTATTCTCCAGGAGTTTCGTCACCTCAGCCGTTTCGGCGCCGGACACCCCCACCACCCTGTCTATGATCTTTGAATATAGCAATTCGCCGAGCCGGGTGCTTTTCGGGGTAACGCCGCCGATGACCTTTGGTATGTTTGTCAGGCCGTATTTCGGGTTTCCCGGATCTATCCTTTCCGGCGAAAAGGCCAGATAGAAGTCTTTGTCCAGACTGTACCCGCTTTTCTCCAATTCGGGCAGGATGACTTCGCGCGTCGTGCCCGGATACGTGGTGCTTTCTATCACGATCAGCTGCCCGGGGCGCATCTTTTTTCTCAAAGAGCGGCTGGCAAGAACAATGTAAGATATGTCGGGCTCCGCTATTTTCCTCAACGGAGTGGGAACGCACATGACGATCACATCCGAGGAGCGCAGCACGCCGCTATCGGCCGTAACGGAAAAACAGCCCTTGCTGTACGCCTCGCGCACTTCCTCGGAAGAAATATCATTTATGTACGATTCTTTTCTTTTTAATTTTTTGATACGATGGGGGTTATTGTCCAGACCGTTAACGGTGTAACCCTTACGGCAGAATTCAAGGGCTATCGGCAAACCGACATACCCCAGCCCTATAACGGTGATAACCGCGTTCTTGTTTTTTATCTTCTTTTTGAGTTCAGAATAAACGTTCATCTTATGCTCTGGTCAAATCGATATTCCATGCTAAAAATAATGTTCCCTGACGTAATCCGCCAGCGCCTCTTCCCAGGAACGCATCCTGTATCCCGTAGCTTCCTGGAATTTGCCGCTGTCAAGGGCCGAAAAGGCGGGCCTTGGAGCAAACCCTGTCAGCTCCGACGACAGAATCGGCTCCACGATGACCTTCCCCCTCATTCCTGCTTCGCTCAGTATCTTCAGGGCAAAATCATACCGGGAACACCATCCTGAATTGGACACGTGAAAGATATATTGCCTGAAGTCGCCAAAAGATCCGATAAGTTTCTTCAGCGCGCCGGCAAAATCTCTCGTGCACGTGGGAGACCCGATCTGGTCCCTGACGATCCGCAGGCGTCCCTCGGCCTTCCCTTTTGCTATTACGGTATCCACAAAATTGTCACCTCCGGGGCCGTAAAGCCAGCTCGCCCTTACGATCGCATAACGCGTAATAACATTTTTTAGGGCTTTTTCAGCTTCCCATTTCGCCCTGCCGTAAACACTGAGAGGCCGTCCGGTGTCATTTTCCACATAGGGCTCGCCTTTTTCCCCGTCAAACACGAAATCCGTGCTTATGAATACGACGGGGGTGCCTTCTCCGCTTAAAGCCTCGGCAACATTACGGGTGCCGGCGGTATTGACCTCATAAGCCTTTTCCGGGTCCCTCTCGCACCCATCGACATCTGTCCATGCCGCCGCGTGAATGACCAGATCCGGTCTTTCCTTGTCAAAGATCTCACTGATCCGTTCGCGATCGGTCACGCTTGCTCTATAAAACCTCCGAGGCCCGTGATCCGAAGCCGCGGGACCGGCAACATCCATCCCTGCTATATCGTTTCCCGTCCCCAAAACCTTGCATAGCTCCGTTCCCAACATCCCGCTTGAACCGGTGATCAGTATCTTCATTTTGCGCCGTAGGGTCTCACCTTACCATTCTATAATTTCCGCTTTATCTTTAAGGGGCTTCCACCAGGCCTCGTTCGCCTTATACCACTTGAGGGTCCTTTCAAGGTTCCCGGTAAAATCACCCTCCGGCGTCCAGCCGAGCATTTTGATCCTGGATGAATCCAGCGCGTACCGCCTGTCGTGACCCGGCCTGTCATTGACATACTCGATAGATTCCCTGCCCTTTCCCATCATGGACAGGATCTTTTCGGTCAGCTCAAGGTTGCTCAGAAGGTTTCCTCCTCCTATGTTGTAGATCTGCCCCGGCTTGCCCTGACGCAGCGCCAGGTCAATACCCCTGCAGTTATCCTCCACGAAGAGCCAGTCCCTGACATTACCGCCGTTCCCGTAAAGGGGGACCTTTTGCCCCCGCAGAAGATTGGTCATGAACAGCGGTATGATCTTTTCGGGATACTGAAAAGGGCCGAAATTATTGGAGCTTCTCACGACGACCACCGGCAATCCATAAGTAGTATGGTAAGATAGCGCCAGAAGATCCCCCGCCGCCTTGGTGGCGGAATACGGGCTGTTCGTGTTCAGGGGGTCATCCTCTTTTGACAGCCCCTTCGGAACGCTCCCGTACACCTCATCGGTCCCTACCTGAACAAAGCGGGCGATATTCGCCTTCCTGGCCGCTTCCAGGAGCGTTTTTACACCGAAAACGTTTGTCATCAAAAAATCATCCGGGTATTTAATGGACCTGTCTACATGTGTCTCCGCGGCAAAATTCACGAGTATATCAACCTCGTTCACCAGGTCCCCGATCAGTTTCTTGTCGCAGATATCGCCCTTGACGAACGAATAACGCGCGTCCCCTGCGATATCACGGAGATTTTCGGGATTGCCGCAATACGTCAGCTTATCAAGGTTGATAACGCGCGTATCTTTATATTCCCGAAGCACGAAACGGATGAAATTCGAGCCTATGAACCCGCAACCGCCGGTCACCAGCAATCTCATGCCCCCGTCCCTTCTTTTTGGTCCCGCTGTGCCACGAGCTGATTGGCCCTCAGGAGAGAATCGAATGTCCCGGCATCCGTCCACCATCCGTCAAGCTTTGAACATGTCAGCTGACCTTTTCCAAGATACATGTTATTCACGTCGGTTATTTCGAGTTCTCCCCGCCCGGACGGTTTTAGTTCCCTGACAAGATCAAAAACCCGGCCATCGTACATGTAGATCCCGGTAACGATATAACTGGTCTTGGGCTTCTTTGGTTTTTCCACGATACGGGTTATCCTGTCGCCGTCGAACTCGACCACCCCGAACCGCTCCGGGTTGGGAACATCCTTTATCAGGATCCTGGCGCCTTCGGCCTGGGCGGCAAATTCTTCCACTTCATGCCTGATACTTTTTTCGATGATATTATCACCGAGTATCACCACGCTCTTGTCCCCGTCGACGAAATGTTCCGCCAATCCCAGCGCTTCAGCTATTCCGCCTTCTTTCTCCTGATACGCGTAATTGATCCCCTTTAAACCGAAGTCATGCCCGTTCCCGAGCAGCCGCAGGAAGTTCCCGGCGTGAGGGCCTCCCGTGACCACCATGATATCCTTTATGCCCGCCTCGACCAGGGTCTCAATAGGATAATAGACCATCGGCTTATTGTAGACGGGTAAAAGATGCTTGTTCGTGATCTTGGTAAGCGGGGACAGCCGCGAACCCAGCCCACCCGCCAATACTATGCCTTTCATCGCCTGCTCCTTGTTTTCTGTCTGCTGCAAGACCGGCATTACTTGCGCCAATCAAACTCTATATCGTTGTCAAACGCATCGACCCGGTATTCATCGGGGTTACCGTGATCATAAGGCTCCGTGACCGTATTGACCACCACCGCTTCTTCATCCCCCACGCATTTGAATCCGTGGTAGACCTCCGGCGGTATCTGCACGAGGAGCGGCTCCTCCAGGCTTATGACATATTCATCCACGTTGCCGAATGTCGGAGAATCCTTGCGGCCATCATACAGGCCAAGGCGCATCCTGCCCCTGATGCAGGTAAAGTTATCCGTTTGCTTTTTATGATAATGCCAGGCTTTTACCACGCCGGGGAAAGCCGTGGTCATGTATACCTGCCCGAATTTTTCGAACAGGTCATCATCGCTGCGCAATATTTCCATCAGCCGCCCGCGCTCGTCCGGGATCACCTTTAACCTTTTCACTCTGACACCCTCTATCATCTGTCCCTCCTGTTTACTGACGTCTCGCGGCCATCACCCGCGTCCGATCCCCGCATACCTGAATCCCATGTCTTTCATTTTTTCGGGATCGTAGATATTCCTCCCGTCAAGAATGACGGGCTGCCTCATGACGCTCTTGAGCCTCTGCCAGTCGATCTCCTTGAATTCGTTCCACTCGGTCATAAGCGCCACGCAATCCGCGTCCCGGGCGGCATCGTAGGCATCTTTGCAGTAAATGATCCGGTCGCCGAGCTCGGCCCTGGTCTTTTCCATGGCCGCCGGATCAAAAGCCTTTATCTTGGCTCCCGCCGCTATAAGACGCCTGATGATGTCTATCGAAGGTGCGGACCGGATATCGTCCGTATTCGGCTTGAATGCCAGTCCCCATATTCCTATGATCTTGTCCGGAAGGTTCCATAACATGTCCGTGATCTTTGAGACCGCGAGTTCCTTCTGCATCTCATTGATCTTCTGCACCTCTTTCAGCATATCGAACGGATACCCCAGCCTCTCGGAGATATGGATAAAAGCTTTCAGGTCCTTGGGAAAGCAGGATCCGCCAAAACCTATGCCTGCCCCTAAAAAACGCCTGTTTATCCTGGGGTCCAGTCCTATGCCTTCCGCTACGGCATTGACATCGGTTCCCACTTTATCGCATATATTGCTTATGGCATTGATAAAAGATATCTTGGTGGCCAGAAAAGAATTGGAAGCGTGCTTGATAAGCTCGGCACCTTTTATGTTCGTGACCACGATCTTCGTGCGAAGAGGTTCATACAGTTCCCTTAATATCTTTTCCGCTTTTTCTGATTCCACGCCGATCACCACCCTGTCCGGGTTCATAAAATCCTCTATCGCCGTGCTCTCGCGCAGGAACTCGGGATTGGAAGCAATATCAAATTTATTGCTGTTCTTCCCGAACATGTTGATGGTATCTTTCACCCATCTGTTCGTCTCGACCGGAACGGTACTTTTTTCCACTATAAGCTTGTAGGAATCCATGTTCTCCGCTATGACCCGCGAGACCTTTTCTATGCCCGTAAGATCGGCGCTGCCGTCCTCGCGGGGCGGTGTCCCTACGCATATAAAGATCACCTCGGCGGCTTTAACCGCTTCTTTGATGTCCGCGGTAAAGCTGAGCCGGTTGTTCCGGCGGTTTTTCCTTACGAGCTCCTCGAGACCCGGCTCATATATGGGGATGTCGTCATTATTCAGTGATTCTATCTTTTTTTCATCATTGTCCGCACAAACGACCTCGTTCCCGAGATCGGCAAAACAAGTCCCCGTTACAAGGCCCACGTATCCTGTCCCAATGATCGCCAGTTTCATGAACAACTCCTTAATGAGACCATAACTTACACGATCGACAGAGAACGTAAGTTATATGGTCGAATTAACCCCGCACCCGGGTATTTATGCTTTTACGATAATCACCGGGGCGCGGAACCAGGTTCCCGAACACACTACTATCGTAATATTATATATGGGCTAAAATTATAACATATTATAGTTTAGACCGCAATAGCACCTGTTATTTGGGCATGTGCGCGGCGCCCGGCGGGCGTTTGGAGAACGATCTGCTCAGTCCCAGCGGCAGATCGGGGAAGGCTTTGATCCTGAAAACCAGCCAAAATGTGAAATTATCCCTGATCAGGTTGCCTCCGTCAACGTCATAAGCAAACTCCACCTCCCAGCAGTGAAGGTCCCTGGTTATCGACACCTGCTGCTCCTCAATAGACATTCTCTGCAGGTCAACCCTCTCATACCACCCTACCTGCCATTTCGGATTCAGCCGGTAGTTCAGGTCGAACGTAAATTGATTCCGCGGCTCGGGTGTCTTTTTTTCGTACCGGTACCCCATGTCCACCCGGAAAAAATCCCAGGGGCGCAAAGAAGCTTCGATGCTGGCAGTGTTTACTGTCTCGTTCTCCGGAGCGATTTCCATCTTGCTTTCCACGTAAAGCCATTTATACGGCCTGAGTTCCAGGTCAAATTTAAGATCTCTGAACTGGCCGTTATCTTCAAATGCGAAGCTTTTTTTCTTCATTCGGAAAAGATAATCCACGCTGGCAATAAACCTGACAAGATCGACCGTTTCCAGGCCGCTGTCGCCGGGGCGCTTGGTCTGTAATTTATTCTCCAGGGAGAGCGTTACTCCGTTCTCCTTTTCAAGCGAGTCTATGCTGTCCATCTGAAAAAGATTGTCTTTACTGACGGTCGGCTGGTGCACATGAAAATAACCGGCGCTGGGGGCAAAGATGTGCCTTAGTCCGTTAATATCGAGCCCCATAAAATCGGTTTCGATATCAAAAATACGGTAGAACCGGGAAGAAACGTCAAGTCCTCCTCCTACGGCAGTGCGATAAACGGGGTCGGCTCTCCATTTCGTATGACCGTACGCCGTTCCCCTGAACGTTCCGTACGGGACGAATTCCAAAGGGCCAAGATGCGCGGCGTAGGAAAGCTTGTGAAAAGAATCGAATCTGTTCACGCTTTCCGAGGACTGGCTCCCGGAAGCGTATTTTTTCTCGAACATGGTCGCCGACATCTCAGAGTTATAGTAAAGCGGAAAATCCCATAATCTCTGATCCGGAATATCCAGTTTGAGTTCAGGCAGTCTTTCCGTCACGGTATAAAAATCATTGAACCGTGTATTGGCCCCGATGCTGAGCGTATAGTTCTGTTTGGCCGATATGACGGAAATATAATTCAGGGGTGTGCGGTTATTCTCCTCGTACTCGTTGTAAAAATAATCTCTCAGGACATTTTCGTCGCTGACCCTGTTAAATTCCAGCATCCCGACAGTTCCCGGGTCGAAATCTATCCGATGCTTCCACTGGAACCTCTTCCGCAATTCCGGATCTATCCCTCCCTCGCCCTCAAAAGGCGTGCGCTCGTATGTCCCCTTATCGTTCTGGTGGATAAAATATGAACGGAACAGGCCTTCCCCGAGCCCGGGCATCTCGAAATCCGAGGCATTGTAGTAAAAGTCCGCGCCCTCGGCAAATCCTTTCTTGCTTCTGTAATCGGCGAGGACATCGACCCTGCTGTTCCCCCTTATATAGAACCGCCATGCCGATAAAAGAAAATATCCCCAGTCACTGCTCTGGCCGGGAACGAACTGGACCTTGGCGCGGCTCTGTATGATCGGATGATAATAATACGGGAACCACAGGACAGGAACCTTTCCGATATAGAAAAAGACGTTCTTGGCGATGACCTTCTCGTCCGGAAATACCTGTATCTCTTCCGCCCTTATGCTGTAATGCGGTTCATCAAGGTCGCAGGTGGTGATAAAACCTTTTCGGAGAAGATATTCGTTCTCTCCGACCTTAGCGCTTTCTTCGGCATGGCCGAACCACGGAAACGCCTCGACCTCTCCGCCTATGATCTCTCCTTCTCTCTTGATAAAATCATACCGTATCCGGTCGCCGGTAAGCGTGCCTTCGGGCTGTTCGATAACGACATTGCCCTCGCAAAGAGCCCTTCGGGTCCTGGTGTTCACTTCTATCCTGTCGCAGGTCAGCTTTACGTTGCCATGCGTGATGGAAACATTGCCCTCCGCGACGATCCTGGCTTCCTTCTCAAAATATTCCACCTTATCCCCGTCAACTATGATAGGTTGACCCGGCTTCAGCTGTTTGAGCAGATCGTCGTCCTGGGCAAAGGAACACGCGGATCCAGCGCATAAAAATGCGCATATGATCAATAATGTCGCTCCCGCGATCCTCAAATCTGACGATATCCTTTGCTTCATCATTTTCAATGCCTTGCGCCGATCATGCCGCGCAAACGGTATTCCGACCCTTTCGTTTTGCCTTGTAAAGGGCGGTATCAGCTCTTTCTATCAGCGACTCAACATCCTCTCCGTCCTCCGGATAGGTGGCAATGCCCACGCTGACCGTTATTTTTGCTTCCTCGTCAAAAGCTTTGATCTTCCCGGATTCTATGGATTTTCGCAAGCGCTCCGCGACGGTCAGGGCAAGCTTTTTTGTCGTTTCAGGAAGGGCGATACAAAATTCCTCTCCGCCGTACCTGGCGATCATATCGACTTCCCTTACCGAGCCCTTTAATCTTTCCGCTATCTTTTTCAGGACAACATCGCCGACGAGATGGCCATACCTGTCATTGCACTGCTTGAAATGATCGACATCCACCATGCCTATTGAGAACGTCAGTCCCAGGCGGCTTGCCCTGTCCACCTCTTCTTTTAACCTTCCCATCAGATACCGTCTCAGGTACACTTCAGTGAGCCCGTCGATTATCGAAAGTTCCTGGACCTGCTCGTACAACTCCACTTTTCTGAACTCCAGGGCGATCTGAGAAACAAGGATGCGGAACCTGCTGTAACTGGACTTGGAAGCGCCTTCGATCGCAAGTATCGCGCGGAGGTCATCGCCCACGAACAGAGGAAATACCAAAAAGGTGTCGTCCCTTGCATTTATCGAATCGAACAGGTCCGGCTCCTCGTCCCTGCTGACGAAGAACGGCCTGGAATCCCGGCGGCGGGTCCAGTCCACAACCGCCTCATACTCCAGTATCCTTTCGCTGTCCTCATAATAATCTTCGTCGCCCACGCTCTTTGATATGCCGCGGGAAAATTCCCCCTTACTGAAGGTCAGAAGATGCGTTATCTTGAATTTGAAGTTCTCTTCAAGAAAATCAAACAGGGCGTTCAAAAGATCCTCGATCTTCAGCGTCGGGGCAAGCTTTTTTGTTATTTCATAAAGACGTGAAATGCGCGTCAACTCGGTTTCTATTTTCCTTCCCCTGCGGTCTAGATCCTCCAACTTGTTGACGATACTGTCATATTCGCGCTGACGGACCTGAATATCGGATTCCTGATATGAGAAAAAAGACAAATACAGGTATCTCACCAGATAACTGGCCGCGGCTGCAGAGACCATAAGGCCCGTGATGACGAGCACATCTATAACGTTCAACGCCCCCACGTAATGGTAAAATATGAAAAACGCCAGATTGATGGAAAGCAGGGCCGCCGTGAGGGGGAGTGTCATCACGAACGGAGCGATGATAAAAATGAGCGAGATCATGAAAAGGACCAGATATTCATCGCCCTGCGGCAACTTATAGAACATCCAGCTGACGGCCATCAGCAGGATATTCAAGCCGAATACGATGATCCATTTTGTTTTGCTGGCGTCTTTGGACATCACTTTGAACATACCGTGTTCTTTCCCTCTGCTTTTGCCTTATACAAATATCTATCCGCTTCCCATATAATATCTTCTCTGAGCCTGGCATCCTCGGGAAATACCGCAACGCCGGCAGAGACCGTAACGGTATATTTTTGCCTGCGCAGGACCACCGGCCTGGACTGGATCTCCTTCCTGATGCTGTCGGCAAGTTTGACCGCCTTCTTTTTGGCGCAATTAAGGGCCAGAAAGGCGAACTCCTCCCCTCCGTACCTGGCGACAATATCGCCGGCGGAAGCCTTGGACTTCAATATCTGCCCTATATTCTTGAGGACCGCATCCCCTGCGATATGCCCGTGTTCATCGTTGAAATCCTTGAAATTATCGATATCCAGCATCAAAAGCGCGAAGGAACTGTCGCTGTGTAATGCCCTTTTCACCTCTCCCTCAAGGCGATCCATAAAATACCTGTGCACGTAAAGGCCGGTCAAGCCGTCCCTTATGGCCAGTTCTTCGGTCTGACGGTACAGGCGCGCGTTCTGCAGCGCAACAGCCGAAAGTTCCCCGATAATATCCAGAATACGCAGTTCGTGCTGGGTAAAAGCGGTCTCGCGCGGCGAATCCACCCTCAGCATCCCAAGAACACTGCTTTCCATTATCAGCGGCTTGATTATCAAGGAAGTGGAATCATCTTTCAGTTCCTCGCCTCCGACTGAAAACCGGAAATCCTTCCTCACGTCCTTCACAAGAAGGCTCTTCATGTTTTTCAACGCCCACCTGTCGAAAATACCGCCTTTCTTCATGATATACGCGTCACGCTTCTCGCCTTTTGACGTAAAGGAAAGATTGAGCTCATTATGCGCTTCATCGAGCATGAACAGTAAGACCCTGTTATCCCCTCCGTAGATATTGAATGTCTCCTCCGATACGATCCTTATGATATCCTCGTCCGAAAGAGAGAAACTTAGCCTGTCCGCTATGTTCTTAAGTTTAAAGAGGTTTTCTATCTTTTTGCCCATAGCTGAAATTTCGGCTTTCCTGTTCCTTCTGTGGTTCTCTATAAGATTGATATCTTCACGGATCCTTTCCATCGTAACCGTGTATTTCTGACTGGAAACGTTGATCTTCCTGAAAATATAGTAACCTATAAAACTGCTGAGGAAAAAAGCCATGATCAGAACACTGTAATAGTAGGTGTTCAGGTCGATCAGGGACCTGTACAGAAAGATCATGGTTATCAGAAAAGAAGCCAGACCGCCGAATACTCCCAGCAGGCTCCAGAAAAGCATGATGACCAGGCTTATCATGATCATCAGGCTGATAGCGATAAGTTCCAGGTGCTGTATCCGGCTTCCAAGAGATGGAACGTAGCTATTAAGACAATACAGCAGCCCCGTGAACAGGACAACGGAAACCGGTATGAGGAGATTCCTTTTTGTAAAAGGAGTCATGAAAAGTTCAGACAATTGTTTTTTCGGTTGCTTTGTCAAAAAAATGGATCTTACTCATGTCAAAGACGACATCCATGTCCTGATTTATCTGCGGATTGGCATCGCCCGCGACCCTGGCGACCAAAATGTGTCTACCGCTATTCATATGGATATACATTTCCGACCCCAGATGCTCAACCACTTCGCATGTCATCGTCACGATGTTCTCAGGAGGCGCTTCTGAAACAAAAAGCTTCTCATAGATGTCTTCGCTTCTTACGCCCATGATCACGCGCTTATCGATATAATCCTGAAGGGCGTCATACATCCCTTCAACTATTTTTATCCGGAAATTGCCCTCATCGAAATACAGCTTCATCTCTTTTTTTATGATCTTGCCTTCCAGGAAGTTCATTGGCGGCGCGCCTATAAAACTGGCAACAAATCTGTTGAGCGGCGAATTATACACATTCGTCGGAGTGCCTATCTGCTGTATGATGCCGTCTTTCATCACGACTATCCTGTCACCCAATGTCATGGCCTCGATCTGATCGTGAGTGACATATATCATCGTTGCCTGGAGCCTTCTATGCAGTCGACGGAGCTCTGTCCTCATCTGTACCCTGAGCTTAGCGTCGAGATTACACAAAGGTTCATCGAAAAGAAATACTTTAGGTTTTCTGACAATCGCTCTTCCGACCGCCACGCGCTGACGCTGGCCGTCGGAAAGTTCCTTGGGTTTCCTTTTAAGCAGTTTTTCCAATCCCAGTATAGCGGCCCCTTCCCTCACCCTTAAATTTATCTCATCTTTGGGGTATTTCTTTAATTTTAATCCGAAAGCCATGTTCTCGTATACGTTCATATGCGGGTAAAGGGCGTAATTCTGGAACACCATGGCTATATCCCTGTCCTTGGGAGAGACAGAGTTGACTTTTTTGCCGCCGATATAAATATCCCCCTTCGTGGCAGCTTCCAGTCCCGCTATCAGTCTCAGGGTCGTTGATTTTCCGCAACCGGAAGGCCCGACGAGGACAACAAATTCCTTGTCTTCGACTCCGAAACTTGCGTCATTAACGGCCTCAACGCCGCCCGGGAAAGTCTTGGCCACATTTCTCAAGCTGACCTGCGCCATGTTAGCTCCTTTGGCATATCACATTTATATACAATATATCATATTAATTGTCAACTATAATAGACAGTATTTTCTGAAGTATTCGTGGAGATTTAATAAAATGGCGGAGAGGGAGGAATCTCAAGTACGCTAAACAGTGCCGACCCCGACGCGAGCTTTTCGCTCCTCCCCTATGCTCAAATTGGACATGTTCTGTAGAATTTGAGATAAAATCAAGCATCAAAGGACAATGTGCTTAGCTTTAGGGTCAGGCGATGCCGCCTGCCGCGGCTACTTACACCCTGCCTCTGCGCTCTTCGAGTTTCCTGCGGATCTCCTGGGTTTTTTGTTTTGTCAAAGGCACGCGCAGAACAAAAATAATAGCGATCACGAGGCCCACGATCGGTACAGAAGCCAGACTCAAGCGGATCCCGAGTATGGTCTTAGGCGCCTGCACCGTAAGTTTCCAGGTAAAACCCACCCATGTCAAAATAAGACCGGAAACCCAATACCCTAATGAATTCCCCAGTTTAAGGATATAGGAAGCACAGGAGGTAAAAGAACCTTCCCTTCTTTCATGTGTATTCAGCTCATCGTCGTCAATAATGTCGGCTCCGATGGAGCTATGCAGCATCCAGAGAGAAGCCGCACACATCCCCATCAGACCCGAAGCGACCGTTTGCAGCCAGATGATCTTCGGCGTATACAGGAACCAGGAACCGCCGTAACCGCATATGCCTATCAGGCAGGCTACAACTGCCGCATGACGTTTGCCGATATGATGCGCAAGAAACGCGTGCAGCGGAACCCCTGTAAGGCCGCCCAGCATAAAAGCCACGCCCATCCAGAACTGCCAGTTATCTCCGATGATCTTGTTGCCGCCGGCTACATAAAAAACCGTGGCATAGTAACCAAGTGAGCCTACCATGCTCGTACCCAAAGTGAAAGCGCCGCCCATGATCATCATCTGGCGGAACGATCTGTTCCTGAGCGTCTCACCAAAACCGCTCAGGATAGAGATCTTCTCTTTAACGTTCAGCACCACTTTGTCATAGTAGCGTTCTTTTGTTTTTAAGAAGATCGTTATGGCAAAAATGGCCATTACCACGCCGAATATCGCTGTGTATACCTGCAATCCCAGGAGAGTATTTTTTTGTCCTGTTCCCGGGATAAGGAACCAGGCCAGGTTGGTGAACCGCAAAGCGTAAAAATTGACCAGTTCCGAGATCTTTTGGGCTACACTGCGATAGGCCATGATGGAGGTACGCTCTTCATAATCAGGCGACATTTCCGCGCCCAAACTGTAGTACGGCACGGTAAAAGAACTGATTATGGGAATATAGATCATGTTGGACAGTATCATGTACCAGAACACCACGGATACGCCGAGGAATTGTATATTCGCCCAGGACGGCGATACCAGGAACAAGACCGGCAGGCCCAGTCCGCTTAAAATACCGGCGATCAGAATAAAAGGACGCCGGCGGCCCCATTTGCTGCGCAAGTTATCGGACAGCCACCCTACCAGAGGATCAACAATGGCGTCAAAGACCCGGATCAACGTAAGCGCCAGACCCACGAGCCACGGCGGAACACCCAGATACATGTTGAAAACCGCAAAAGCTACGGACGCGTACAGCCAGAGGCCCCACATATCGAGTGCCGTACCAAGACTATAGAATAACTTCGTGGGGACCGGGAGGTGATCGCGCCAGGTTTTGTTCCCGGTAACAACATTAGCTTTTTGCGCTGGGTTAGCTTCTTGCACTGTATTTCCTCCTTTTCCTTTTTTTGCGGATCGATCTTAACGATTATAACATGCGTCGATAAGCCGCTCTAAGCTTGTGGTAGCCACGCATTGAACCGTATCAGCGCCGCCGTAATAAATTTTGATCTCGCCGTTATCCTCCGCCACAGCCCCGCAGGTAAACACCACGCTGGGAGTCTGTCCCACGAGTTCGTATTGCTCCTCGGGGATCAGGATCGCGTCCTCAGACATGGCCTTGACTTTTGACGGGTCCTCCAAATCCAAAAGGCACACGCCTAATTGATAAACAAGGTGCGATTTGCATTGACTGCGCACTCCGTGAAAAATGCTCAACCATCCCTCGGGTGTCCTGATGGGGGTGGCTCCCGGCCCGATCTTTGTCCAGGCCCAGCGGATCCCCTCCCAGTTCCTGAACACGCACTTACTCTTTCCCCAAAAGATCAGATCCGGGGAATAAGACACCCAGATATCCCCGGTATCGGCCCCGGTATTGGGCCGGTCAAGGCGCGCGTACAAGCCGCCTATCTTCTCCGGGAAAAGCACCCCGTTGCGGTTATCTGTTTCAGAGATGAACCCCATCCACTGGAATTTCTCGAAGTCCTTTGTCTTCACCAGGCTCAGCCGGCAGGTGTGGCCTGAGTGCGCGGCATGGACTATGTAATACGTATCTCCGATCTTCGTCACGCGCGGATCATAATACATGCCGGTGGTGTATTCCTTAAATTCCGGGTCATCATGGGGCATATCAACCGCCTTTGGCCGCGGTTTAAAATGATAACCGTCCGCGCTTTCCGCGATCCAAAAACGGTCAGCCAAAGCGGAATTCTCCACCCGGCAGACCATTATGTAAACACCATTGTGTTTCACGATGCCGGAATTAAAAACAGTTTTAATATTGGCCTCGGCGGGAAAATCCTTACCTGTCAAGATAGGATTGCCCTTATACCGCTTGCATATAGGATACTTTTTTGTGCTCACGTCTAACACCTCCGAATCTGTATTCAAGCCTGACACCTCCCAACCCCCTTGCGCACACTGTTCTTATTAGGTAATATCCAGCCACTCTGTATCGGCCCTATTCCATTCCAAAACCGTATGTCCCCTATCCTCAAAGAATGCCCGGACTTTTCCCTCATCGTATTTTAGCAGGTCCTGAAGAATAGGCACCAAGATAGAAAGAACGTTATCGGATATTACGCTTCTGCGGCAGATGTGCCCCATGTAAGGCGCCGGGGAAACGGTTATGGTATACCCCTGGTAGGACCTAACGTGTAACATCACATGGACATCGCTTGAACCGTCACCTACATAGATAATGGCATACCTGGTGACATTCTCTTTTTGCTTTAACATGTCAAGAGTGGATACTTTCGCGTGCCCGGCATTGGTCCTTTCAACATCCTGGACGATGCCGTTTTTGTAAATAAAGGTCGTGCCGTAGATGTTTTCAGCGGGGAATATGTCTTCCACGGCCTTCTCGACACATTCTTTAGGCGCCGCGGATATTATATACGGGCTGAAATGGCAATCGTCAATTCCTTCGGTCAGGATCTTTATGAGTTCCGGAACCCCCTTTTTCAGCTCGATCTCTTCCCCTACTTCATAAAGAAGGTCTTTACTTACTTTCCCGGCATAATCAGGGTCCCGGCTTATCAAATGCGCGAGTTCCCCGCCGAGCTGCACGATATTCCTGCGTTGTATTTCCGCGATCTTACGGTCGAACTGCTCGGCAGATATCCCCAGCTTTGAGCTCAGTATATACCCCACATCCCCTTTAGAAAGCGTCTTGTCGAAATCAGAGACGAAGAGAATTTTTTTCTTCATTTCAGCGCACTCCTTTTTAGCCATCCATTAAAGGTTATTAGTTTATCATCCGCGTGCCCAAATCACAACATAATTTTTGACGTTATGACAGGATATAGCCCGGTCAACGGTCTATTGTCAATGGTCTACTGCCTAACTGAGGTATTCTATTAACCCAAAAAGCCTCTGCCGGAGCTCGCCTCTATGCACGATCATATCTATAAGACCGTGTTCCAGCAGGAACTCCGAGCTCTGAAAACCGTCAGGAAGGTCCTGCTTTATGGTCTGCTTGATGACCCTGGGCCCTGTAAATCCGATAAGAGCTTTCGGCTCGGCTATGATCACATCTCCAAGAGAGGCAAAACTGGCCATGATGCCGGCCATGGTGGGATTGGTAAGCACCGATATAAATGCTCCGCCGTTTTTATTCAATTTTTCAAGCGCGGCGCTTGTCTTGGCCATCTGCATGAGAGAAAGCATTCCTTCGTACATCCTGGCCCCTCCGCCGGAACCTGAAATGATGATCAGAGGGATCTTCTCCCTGTCAGCATGTTCGATCAGCCTGGTTATCTTCTCCCCGACCACGGACCCCATGGATCCCATGATAAAGCGGGAATCGGTAACGCCCAGGGCAACGCGCCTTGTCTCTATGCGTCCCTCTCCGACAACGGCCGCCTCCTTCAATCCGGTCGCCTTCTGATCTTTCCTTATTTTGGTCGGATAGTCGCTCGGGCCCTTGAATTTCAAGGGATCGCCGCTTATCATATCCTTGTACATTTCGCGGAACGAACCCGGATCCAGAACGACACTTATCCTCTCATAAGCGCCTATCGTGAAATGATAACCGCATTTTGAGCACACTTTCAGATTATCCTTGAGAGTCTTGTTATACAGAAGTTCCCCGCACCCGGGACACTTGGTCCATAACCCTCCGGGGATCTCCTTTTTTCTGGCTCCGCCAAATATGGGTTTTTTCTTGAAAAAAGCCATCGCCCTCCCATAGGCCTTTCCGGGCAATGTGGCGCCCTTTTATCCCTCGGCCTTTACTTTTACTTTTTCAAATCTGTTGATCACAAGTCCCGTCAGAAGCTTGGGATAAAAATATGTGGATTTTTGCGGCATCATCTCCCCAAGCTCAGCCACGGCCTTAAGCTGTTCCACGCGCGTCGGGTTCAGAAAGAACGCTCCCGTATGGCTCCCGTCCCTGACCAGAGATTCGGCGTCTTCCGGGTCCTTGACATAGGTGATATTCCCCTCGGCGTTACTGATCGATAAAATGCCGTCAAACACGGCTGAATGTAATACGCTCACATCCAGCTCCTTCCACTCCGCCGGTTTCTTTTCCGTGACAAGCTTTAGCAAACCGCTCCTATCTCTGGGGCTCATAAAAAAGTACCTGTTCCCGCCGAAAAAGCCGAAAGTGTTGCCTTCCGCGATCGACCCTTCGAGCCGCTCCATGAGAGCGGAGAGGCCGTCGCATTCCGCAATATCAAAATACTTGCCCAGTTTTGCCGCGACTTCGTCTTCATCCGCCGCCGGCATCACTTTTATGACTCTATGCGTAGCCATAACGGTCAGGCTGTCGCGCTCCAAGAGATCCGTGAAATACATCATGACATGGTCAGCGCTGCCGTTATATCCGTTCTCCCGTTTCCGCATATCCCGGTAAGCCCTGGCAACCTCGTACCTGTGGTGACCGTCCGCTATGAACACTTTTTTGCCGGCCATCCCGGAAACTATTTTCTTAACGGATCCCTCATCCGAAAGACGCCAAAGTTTGCAGCGCTCCCCGTCTACCTCGGTATCAATGACCGGATTCGACGAGGATACGGCCTTCTCCAGTATCTCTTTGAGCGTCCCGTTCTCATCCTCATATAAGGTAAATATCGGGCTGAGATTGCTCTCGACCTGCTTTATCAGGTTCATCCTGTCTTCCTTGGGCTTGGCATGCGTATATTCATGAGGTAAGACCGGGTCGCTGCCGGGGTCTCCTATTTTCATAAGCCCCATAAATCCTGCCCTGCGATGCCTTTTCCCCTTATAGTCATATTCCTGCAGATAAATGTAAAAAGACTCGCTGTCATCCCTTACCAACACTTCTTCACGCTGCCACCGGTCCAGAAGCTCCCTGGCGCGAGTGTACTTATTGTTTTTCTGATCGTCGCCTTCAAGGGGCTTCCCCAAAATGAGCCTTATTACGTTATAGTCATGTTTTCCGTATAACTCATCACGCATGTTCTCAGAAATGACATCATAGGGAGGGGCTACGACGCTTGAATAATCACCGCCGATCTTGTTTTTGTTATACAATAGCCCCTTAAAAGGCTTTATTTCCGCCATAACATCATCCTTCCCAGCAATATCCCGAATACCACTCCGGTAATATTGGCGGCTACATCGCCTGCGCTTGCCTCTCTGCCCGGGATAAACCGCTGCATCAGTTCCATTACGATACCATATCCACTACCTAATATCAACGTAAATAGGTGGTTCTTCAGCGGGGAAAAGCCCTCGACCCGATAAATGGCCCGGGTCATCAATGCCGCCAGGACAGTATATCCGAAAAAATGGGCTACTTTGTCAAAATAACCTACTGTAAGCTGGATGCCTCCGGCATAGGGCAGCACGGAAAACAGGAAGATCACGGATGCCCAGATAAGAAGGGGTGTCCATGTAAAAATGGGTTTATCTTGTTTGAACCAGTTTAACATCTTATTGACAGCACGGGCAGTTGTCGGACGTTCCGCATGCAGGGGGGTTATCTTCGCGTTTCGGACCGGACTTTTTGTAATCGGTTTTATAAAACCCGTTCCCTTTGAATATTATACCCGCGCTGCCCGAGATCAAACGCTTTACCGGTCCCCCGCACTGCGGACATTCCTTCAGGGCGCCGTCTTTCATGCTCTGGAAGCGCTCAAAACGGTGCCCGCACTTTTCGCATTCGTAACTATAGGTCGGCATTGTATATTCCTTCGGACCTCACTTGAATATTTCCCTGACCCTATCCACGATGTTCTTCGCGCCTGCCGCTTTTCCCCCGGCAAAACTTGCTTCGAATTCCCTCAACAATTTCTTCTGGTGCGCATTAAGATTTTTCGGGATCTCCACCCGGACCTTGACCAGTTGATCGCCTTTTCCGCGGCCGTCCAGCCGCTTTACCCCTTTGCCCCTCAAACGGAACACGTGGCCGCTGGGCGTGCCTGAAGGGACCGGCAGGTCGTTTTCCCCGTCTATTCCGGGTACTTTGATCTGATCGCCGAAAACCAGCTGCGCGAACGACACCGGAGCTACGTATAACAGGTCATACTCCCGCCTGGTAAAAAATTCGTGCTCCCTGACGGAAATTACAACATACAGGTCGCCGGAAGGGCCTCCGTTCATGCCCGCTTCCCCTTCCCCGGAGACCCGCAGCCTTATACCGGTATCTACTCCGGGAGGCACGGTCACGCTGATCTTTTTTATGACTTCGGTGATCCCGGTCCCGCCGCATTCCGGACAGGGCTCTTTAACGGTCTCGCCTGTGCCGCCGCAGGCGTCACAGGTGCGCGAGATGCTGAAAAACCCGCTGGACTGGCTGATCTGGCCTGAACCGCCGCACCGGCTGCAGGTAACTTTTCCCGTCCCCGGTCTGGCGCCGGACCCGCCGCATACGGAACAGGTTTCGTGTTTCCGGACCTTTACCTGTTTCGTGGCGCCTTTGGCCGCCTCTAAAAAATCCAGTTTGAGGCCGTGCTCCAGGTCCCTGCCTCTTCTCGGCCCTCTCCGCCCCCGGCCGCGAAAGCCGAACATTCCCTCGAAAATATCTCCAAAGGCGCCTCCGAAGACCTCCGCAAAAATATCAAAAGGGTCATGAAATCCCCAGGTACCGGCGCCGGCGTACCGGAACGCGGCTTCCCCGAACTGATCGTACTGCCTTCTTTTTTGCGGATCTCTGAGGATCTCGTACGCGTGCGATATCTCCTTGAACTTCTCTTCAGCTTCTTTATTTCCGGGGTTCTTATCCGGGTGGTATTGTACCGCGAGTTTCCTGTAGGCCTTTTTTATGTCTTCGCCGGAAGCGTCTCGGCTTACACCAAGTAATTCGTAATAGTCTTTTGCCATTATATCGGTGGAAAATCCCAACTTTTATTTCTTATCCTTGTCCTTATCTTCGTCAACTTTATAATCCGCGTCGACCACATCTTCCTTCTTTTCTTCGCCCTCGGCCTTTTCGCCGGAGCCCGGCGCGCCGCCCGCCTGCTGGGCCTTGGCCTGGGCTTCCTTGTACATCTCCTCCGAAAGCTTATGGCTGGCCTTCTGCAGGTCTTCCTGGGCTTTTTTGACCTCAGCCGCATCCTCGGATGCAAGGGTCTTTTTCGCGCTTTCTATGGCCTCTTTGATCTCCTTTTTCTCGTTATCCGAGACCTTATCTCCGTAGTCCTTGACCGCCTTTTCCGTGGCGTATATCAATGTGTCCAGCTGGTTCCTGTTCTCGATAAGCTCTTTTTTCTTCTTATCTTCCTGCTCGTGGGCTTTTGCGTCCTGTTTCATCTTCTCTATTTCCTCTTTTGAAAGCCCGCTGGAAGACTCTATCCGTATGGACTGTTCTTTCCCGGTCGCCTTGTCCTTGGCCGATACGTGCACGATCCCGTTGGCGTCTATATCAAAGGTCACTTCTATCTGAGGGATGCCTCTCGGCGCCGGCGGGATGCCTATGAGATCGAAACGGCCAAGCGTGCGATTATCGGAAGCCATCTCCCTTTCTCCCTGAAGAACATGGATGGAAACCGCTGTCTGGCTATCCGCCGCCGTAGAAAATATCTGGCTCTTCTTCGTGGGGACGGTCGTATTGCGTTCGATGAGCCTTGTCATCACGCCGCCTAAAGTCTCTATCCCGAGCGAAAGCGGCGTAACATCGAGAAGCACGATATCGGACAGCCCCTCATGACCGGTCATCGACGCCGCCTGTATGGCGGCGCCAACGGCAACAACTTCATCGGGGTTTACCCCCTTATGGGGCTCCTTCCCGAATATCTCTTTGACGATCTCCTGTACCTTTGGCATGCGTGTCTGGCCGCCGACAAGTATGACCTCGTCTATATCGCCTGCCGAATAACCCGAATCTTTAAGCGCCTGCTGGCACGGCTCTTTCGTTCTCTCCACAAGATCATCCACCAGCTGTTCCAGCTTGGACCTGGTCAGTTTCATGGTCAGATGTTTCGGGCCCGAAGCGTCCGCCGTGATAAAGGGAAGGTTTATTTCCGTCTCAAGGTTCGACGAAAGCTCGCATTTGGCTTTTTCCGCGGCCTCCTTCAGTCTCTGAAGGGCCATCTTGTCCTTCCGCAGGTCGATGCCCTGTTCCTTTTTGAACTCCTCCGCTATCCAGTCGATCACTTTCTGGTCGAAATTATCTCCCCCCAAGTGCATATCGCCCTTGGTGGCCTTTACGTCAAAGACGCCTTCCCCGACCTCAAGTATTGAAATATCGAACGTTCCGCCCCCGAGGTCGAAAACAGCTATTCTTTTCTCCTCCTTGCCTTTTCCGAGTCCGTATGCCAGGCTCGCCGCTGTGGGTTCGTTGATTATCCTCAAGACCTCAAGGCCCGCGATCTCACCGGCATCCTTTGTCGCCTGTCGCTGGGAATCATTAAAATTGGCGGGAACGGTAATGACCGCCTGGGCCACTTTTTCCCCGAGATAGTCCTCGGCTGTCTGTTTCATTTTTTGAAGGATCATCGCGGAGATCTCCGGGGGAGTGTACTTCTTGCCCTGGGCTACGACCACGGCATTGCCCTTGTCGTCCTCGTCCACCTTGAAGGGGACAAGTTTCTCCTCTTCCTCCACCTCCGAATGTTTTCTCCCCATGAAACGTTTTATGCTGAATATCGTGTTATCCGAATTGGTGACCGCCTGGCGTTTGGCCGGCTGTCCTACGAGTTTCTCGCCCGTTTTTGTGAAAGCTACAACACTGGGAGTCGTTCTTGCCCCTTCCGCGTTCTGGATCACCTTGGGTTCCTTTGCTTCCATGACAGCCACGCAGGAATTAGTGGTCCCCAGATCGATCCCTATTACCTTACTCATCGTTTACCTCCCCTTTTTCTTGACCTTTATCTTCCGAATTCTTGACAACAATAACTTGCGCGGGCCTCAGGAGCCTGTCGTTCAGCAGATAGCCGCTGCGCACTTCCTCCGCGATCGTCCCGTCAGGATACTCGTTCGTTTCCACCGCCGAGACCGCTTCATGCACATGGGGATCGAACATCCCGCCCTTGGTCTTTATCTTCCGCACGCCGTTCTCCTCAAGTATGCGGTGAAACTCTTTCTGGACAAGCCGGATCCCGTCCATGACGGCCGTTTTATCTTTCGCCTTCTCCATGGCCGCGAACGCCATGTCAAAATTATCCACGATCGGGAACAGCCGCGATATTATGTCTTCGTTCGCGAATCTCATATGATCGGATTTTTCTTTTTCCATGCGTTTGCGCGTATTTTCATATTCCGCATGGATCTTCAGCCATTTGTTGTAATATTCGTCGCGTTCGCCGGATCTTTTCTTAAGCTCCTCGAGTTCTTTTTCGGCGATCTCTACCTTGTGAGCTTTTTTCTCGGTTTCTTTTCTGCGGCTCATCCTCGTCTCCTAACCGTTGATCTCCGTGAGCTTTGAGCTTATAAGGTCAGACAGGCAGCCCACCGTGCGTAAAGCGTGATCATAATCCATCCTCGTGGGGCCTATCACGCCGATGCGCCCGACCGTTCTGTCGTGCAGCGCGTAACCGGAGGTTATAACGCTGCACCCCCTCAACATCTCGCAATCGTTCTCCTCGCCTATATATACCTTAAGGCCCCTGTACGGGAGCTCCCCCTTCATGAGGCGGATCAGATCCTTGCCTTCGGAGAACATCTGAAGCAGCCTCCGCGTGAAATTAATGTCCCGGAATTCGGGTTCATCCATGAAATAATCCAACCCCTGCCAGTATATTTCGTTTTCGATATTCTTTTCAGTGATCGCGTCGATCACTGACAGCGCGGATCTGGCTATGTCGACGACCTCCTGCCCTTCCCTTTCCCGGGCTTTCCGGAGCGTGCGCTTCAATTCATCGGATATACGCGAAAAAGCCAGGCACTCATAGTTGGTGTTGACATAATTCGTTATTCTTTCAAGTTCCGGCTTCCCGAGGTCATTATCCAGCCTGACGATATAATTCTGCACGGCATTTGTCATGGTGACCAGGACCGCCAGGACAGTTTCGGCCCTTACCTTGATGAGCTCCATGTGTTTAAGGTAAAAATCCTCTATGCTGGGCCACATGACAATGCCGGCATTGTGAAGCTCGTGGCTGATCAGGAACGAGGTCTTTTCGATAACCTCCCTGATGGTCCTTATGCGCTTATCATATTCGGCAGCCAATCGCCGGGCTTCTTTCTTCTCCAGGCAAATATGATCCTTGATGATATCCACGTAGCGTCTGTATCCGAAGTGCGTGGGAATGCGGCCGGCCGAGGTATGTGGCTGTTCTATGTACCCCTCGTCCTCCAATTCAGCCATGATATTCCTGACGGTGGCGCTGGAGACGTTTCCGTCCATCTTTTCGGCCACTATTTTAGAGCTCACGGGCATTGCCGTAGATACATAAGCGTGCACTACGTGTCCCAGGACGCGGTATTTCCTGTCCTCTTTCTTGCTGCTATTCCTGTTATCACTATTATAGTTATGCATAACGCAGCTTATCCCAAAGTTTCGAAATTTAGCACTCTTTTGGTTGGAGTGCTAAATTATATCACTCTTTCCGGTTTTGTCAAGGGGTTTTGGATCTCAGGGCTTACTTTGCTTTTTGAGTTTCTTAAAAATAGAATATTTCACCTTTCTGGGCAGGCGGGCGCTTATGACAAGGCCATCATCCCCGTATTCTTCGCGTTTTACGGTCCCTTGTTCGCGTATCATTTTCGCGATAGCATAATGCTTGTGCGGCAGAACGATCTCTATATCCTCCATGTCCTTTTGAATGAACTGCGCTATGCGGTCTTTAAGTTCGGAAAGCCCCTCCTCCTTTAACGCGGATATGACGACAGGGTCATGGAACATGCGTTTTATCCGTTCCCTTTCGCTCTCTCCCGGGACCTTATCCGACTTGTTAAGAACCGTAAAGATCGGTTTATCCTGGACCCCGAGCTCTTCCAGGACCTGGAAAACCGCCACTTTCTGCTGATCCATGCGCCCGTCGCTCATGTCAACGACATGGAACAGGATGTCGGCGCCGACGACCTCTTCAAGCGTGGCCTTGAAACTCTCGATAAGGTGGTGCGGAAGCTCATGCAGAAAACCCACCGTGTCGGAAATAAGAGCTGTCTGATTATTGGAAAGCGGCAGCTTCCTGACAGTGGGATCCAGGGTACTGAACAGCTGGTCCTTCACCTTCACTTCGGAAGACGTCAGGGCGTTAAAAAGAGTGGATTTGCCCGAATTGGTATATCCGACAAGCGCGATCGTCAGCATGGAAAATCTTTCCCGCTGGGACCGTCTCAGCCTGCGCTGGCCCGTGATCTCTTTCAGTGACTTTTTAAGCTTGGCAATGCGCTCGCGCACACGGCGCCTGTCAACTTCAAGTTTCTGCTCTCCCGGCCCCCTGGTCCCCAGTCCGCCGCCCAGCCTGGAAAGTTGAACACCCATGCCGCTTAAACGCGGCAGGAGATACACCAGCTGGGCCAGTTCGACCTGGACCTTTCCTTCATTGGATGTCGCCCTGTGCGCGAATATGTCCAATATGAGTTGTGTCCGGTCTATTGTCTTGGCGTTTATGATCTCCTCGAGGTTCTTCTGCTGCGAGGGGGACAGGTCATCACTGAAGATAATCACGTCGGCGTCCCGCTCTTCCGCAAGATCTGCTATTTCCTGGACCTTTCCCTTGCCGATGAACAGGTTCGGTGTCAATGCTTTCCGGCGGCAGATTTCTTCCTCGACGATCTCGACCCCGCAGGACACCGCAAGGCGCCTGAGCTCTTCCTGTCTGTCCTCGAGCTTCCATGACTCCTTGCCCATCTCCTCGACGGTCACAAGAATGGCCCTTTCCCGCTTTCTTTCTGTCCGTTCAAGATCTATTATCACCTTTCACCCCTTTTGACCGTTATCCGCACCAGTTGTTCAAGGATGTCCTCCGCAATATCATCCGCATCTCTATCCGCGTCGACCCATACGACGCGCCTGTCCGCCCTGAACCAGGTCATCTGGCGTTTGGCGTACCTGCGGGTGTTCTTCTTCAGCTCTTCCTTGGCCTTTTCAAGGCTTGTTCCCCCGGTTAAGAAAGTAGAGATCTCCTTGATGCCGAGGGCTTTCTCCGCGGTCAAGCCAAGTTTGCGCTTTTTTAGCTTCATGACCTCGTTCACGAGGCCTTCCCTGAACATATTCTCCACGGCCGCGTCTATGCGCGTGTACAATATTTTCCTCGGGACCTTTAAACCGAATATCCTGCAATCGTACCTTTCGGAAATACCCTTCGATTCCGCTTTTTTCTCGTGTATGGTCCTGCCCGTTAACTGATGAACTTCAAGCGCGCGTATGATCCGGCGCGTGTCATTGGGGTGCAGCCCGGACGCCGTTTCGGGATCGATCTCTTCCAGCTGCCGGTAAAGATATCCCCTGCCCCTTTCCGAAACCGCTTGCTGCATTTTTTTCCGGAGGTCCCTATCCTTCGGCGGGGAGGGAAAGATCCCGTCCACAAGCGCTTTCACGTAAAGTCCGGTCCCCCCGACGATGATCGGGGTCTTTCCGCCGGATACGAGCGAATCGACGATATCGCCGGCTTCCTCTACGAAACGCGCCGCGCTGAACTCCTCCTCCGGCGGAAGCGTTCTGATAAAATAGTGCCTGGCGCGGGATAAAAGCTCTTTGCCGGGCGGGCGCGTGATCACATCCATGTCCTTATAGACCTGCATGGAATCGCACGAGATGATCTCGCCGCCGAGCTTTTCCGCAAGCCGCGCCGCAATGGCGCTTTTTCCGGACGAGGTCGGCCCGACGATGAAAATAACGTTCTTCATAACTGCTCCGCCTTGAGCGTGTTGGGGCTGGCGCCCTTGACACGCACCCTGACAAGCTGCCCGATAAGAGCGGCATCGCCCGGAAAAACGCAAGAGATATTGTTGCGCGTCCTTCCGACCAGCTCTTTCACCGACATGCGGCTTTTGCCCTCCACCAGGATCTCCTGCTCGGTGCCGACCATATCCCTGTTCCCGGCATGGGAGATCTCCTTCTGGAGCGACAGAAGATCGCTGTTCCTCTCTTTTTTTGTCTTTTCCGGAACGTCATCCACCAGGCACGAGGAAAGCGCCGGGGAGCGAGGCGAATATTTAAAGATGAACGCCGAGTCGTACCTTATCTCTTCCATGGCCCTGCGCGTGGCCCTGAAGTCATCATCTTTTTCGGACGGAAATCCCACGATGATGTCGGTGCTCACTCCCGCGCCCGGGACCATTTCCCGCAGAAGGTCTATCTTTTTCCTGTAATCCTCATATTTGTATTTCCTGTTCATCAGGTCCAGGATCTTGTCGGAGCCCGACTGGAGCGGCAGGTGCAGGTGCTCGCATACCTTGTCCAGGTCGCGCATGGCCCGGAAAAGGCCCTTTCCCGCGTCCCTGGGGTGGCTGGTGACAAAACGTATGCGTTCGATCCCTTTGACCCCGTTGACCGCTTCAAGAAGTTCCGGGAACGTTATCCTGTTGGTCAGCCCCCTGCCGTAAGAATTAACGTTCTGCCCCAGGAGCGTAACCTCCTTGAACCCTTTCTCCGCCAGCGCCTTGACCTCATCGACTATATCCCCCTTGGGGCGCGAAACTTCGCGCCCACGGACATGAGGCACGATGCAGTACGAGCAGAAGTTATCGCAACCGTACATGATATTGACGAAAGCCGAAAAGACGCCGGTGCGGTATCCCGCCCCTGTTCTCTTTTTCGGGCGTTTCTGCCTGTCCACCGCGAGTATCTTTTCCGGGCCTGAAGTCTTAGCCACAAGGTCCGGGATATCGTAGATATTGCTGGGGCCGACCACGATATCCACCTGCGGGTATTCCTTGAAAAGAAGCTCCCCGTGCCGCCGGGCCATGCATCCCACGACGCCTATCCTGAAGTTCGGGTCTTTTTTTCTCCTGGAGGCCAGCTTCCGCAGGTTCCCGATGACCCTGTCCTCGGCATGCTGGCGCACGCTGCAGGTATTAAAGAGGATCATGTCCGCTTTTTCCGCGCTATCGGTGATCTCGTAACCCTTCTCCGTAAGCATCCCGGCGATAAGCTCGGAATCCCGCTCGTTCATCTGGCAGCCGAAGGTCCTCAGAAAAACCTTTTTTGACATAACCTACTATCTCCTATCTATTTACAATATTTTTTGCGTCTCTACATTTCTAACAAAAGGCAGAAAAACATCCCGCTCGTTCATCTGAGCATGCTCTTCAATCTTTATCTGCTATAACAAGCATTTCAAAATCTTTTGTGGTCAGCTTGTCTTTTCTTGAATATGCCCCGAGCTTGGCCCCAAAAATGTCTATTCTTTTATACCCTAGCGTCTTTAAAAGCCATGTTATCTCGCTGGGCACATAATAACGTTCGTTGGATTTGAGTTCTTTTTTATTCCCGGAGTCGTCTTCAATGACAGTGGTATTATGGTCACGAAATGTCATAAGATCAAAGGAGCAGTCCTTACACTGGGCCTGCCCTTCTTTATGCACTGACTCATAGAATTCCTTAACTGAATGAAACAGCGGGAACAATCCGTTTAATGTAGTGAAAATGAGCTTGCCTTTACTTTTAAGCGCTTTTGTCGCGTTCTTGAGTATCTCGAAATTCATCTCGTCCGTTTCCATGAGCGAGAAACCACCTTCGCACAACATGATCGCCAGGTCAAATTCGCCGTCAAACGAAAGGTTCCGAGCGTCTTGTTTTTGAAAATCTATTGCCAGCCCTTGTTCTTGCGCCTTTTCTCTTGCCCTTTTAATCAGTGGCTCAGACAAATCTATGCCTATCACGTTATATCCTCTTTTTGTCAGCTCAATAGTATGCCTACCTGTACCGCAACCGATATCTATGATCTTTAAGGATTTATCGTGTTTTATCTCCTCTTCGATAAAATCGCACTCGCCCATAGTGCCCTGGACAAAACACTCTTTGTCATATTTGTGGGCGTAATTTTCATACAATTCCTCATACCATTGCTTCATTATCTGCTCCACATTTTACCTTTCATAAACAGTTTAATTTTCTAAATAACTGTAATATCATCTCGCGCCACTGTAACCAATGGCCAGCCGAAGGTCCTTATAAAAACTTTTTTCATAGTAAAACAGCTTCCCAGTTTTTATCCACCCATACGCCGTAAACATCTACCTCTAAATTCCACGCTTTTATGTTCTGCACGGCTTCCTTAATCTGTCTATAATGCTCTTCTCTTCCAACCGGATTCGCAGAACAATCATGGTGCCCTGCGATAATAACAATCTTTGACTTATGCTTTTCAATAGAAATTAGCGCGCGTCTTTTTACTGACTCAATAATGTTGGGGGACTTATTCTCACTTAAGATCTTATCCGGTCCGGGTTCGGTTATCAGATCAACATAATCAGCTCTGAATTTTCTTATTGCAAATTCTGTTACAGGTTTCTGAACCCGCCCATCAATACAATTTATAGCAGTGACAAAAATATTTTTCATTTTTACAACCTACTACCGCTCTCTTTCGGCCAATAAAATAACATGTTTCAATTCTTCTTTATCTTTCGCTTCAAACCATTTCTTCTCAAATTCAGGATTCTGAACGATCTGAACAATAGCCGCTAAAATCTTTAAGTGCAAAATTCTTTCGCCGGAAGAAGCGACAAGTATAAAACCCGTATGAACTAACTGATCTTTAGGAAAAATAAGCCCCGCTTTGGCTCTTACCAAAATGATCTTTGCTACATTTTTCCTTTCAATAAAGATATGCGGAATAGCTAGTCCTTTTGCAATTACGGTACTTGATTCTTTTTCTCTTTCAATGAATTTCTTAAATAATTCTTCAGAACTTACATTCAAATCCCTACTTAATGCGTCCGAAACTTCTCTAAAAAAATCTTCCATTTTTAAGGGTGCATCTATGTCCAAAACACTACTTTCTTCAATAAGCCCCTGAAATCTTTCCCCTAGAATCCCTTCTCTCTGGATAACTATATCTTTTAACTCAGTTAAAAGACTATCTGACGCCAATTCTTTATCTTTGGCAACCAATCTTTCTAATACATAAATAAGAGCTGTGTTTTGTGCGGCTCTTTTCTGAGCATACACTAGATACCAAACGACTCCCAAAAGAAGGAATACCATAGTCAGGAAAACAACGAATGAACCCATTTCTATTAAAAGAAAAAGACCTCCCAATACTCCTAAAATCTGCATGAACGGATAAAAAGGTGCATGAAATTTTGGCTTGTAACTTAAAAGCTTGCTTTCTCTGAACAGAATAAGGGTCAGGTTAGCAAATAGGTATAGTAAAATTAATACCGTGGAGGCAACTTTAACCAGTAATTCCAGTCTTAAGAAATAAATAGCCAAAATCATAAATGCACCCGTAAAAAGTATGGAGATATACGGGGTTTTAAACCGGGAACTTATCCTTTGGAATGCAGAAGGCAAAAGTTTATCCCTGCTCATCCCTAAAGGATACCGTGAAGCAGTCATAATCCCTGCGTTAGCCGTAGAAATAAAAGCTAAAAACGCGCCTATACTTATTATGATCTTGAATATATCTCCCCCAAAAACACCCGCCCCATCAGATATAGGCGTAAGGTCATGCTTTAGGGGTTCGAGTTTTAAAACCCCAACGGTTACAAAAATAACCAAGGCATATAAAATAGCGGTTATAATAAGTGAAAGGATCATACCTAGAGGTAAATTCCTGCCCGGATTCTTTACTTCCTCAGCTAAAGCCACAACTTTAGTTAACCCTCCATAAGAAATAAAGACAAAGCTTGCTGTTGCAAATAAAGGATTCAATCCTTTAGAAAAGAATGGTGAAAAATGCCCGAAATCGACAGCTCTCATGCCCCAGATAACATAGCTGATAAGTATGCCTAATAGACCAATAACTAACCATACCTGAAATCTCCCAGCTTCTTTTACTCCTATTAAATTCAGTATTATAAAGAACAGACAACAAATAAGCGCAATAATATGTATCGGTAGATGGGTCATCATCGTTAAATATGCACCCATACCTATTAAAGCGAAAGCTCCTTTCAAACTCAAAGAAAGCCAAGTGCTAAACCCGGCTACAGTTCCTAACAGCGGCCCAAATCCTCTCATTATATAAAAATAATCCCCTCCGGCCTTAGGCATCGCCGTAGTTAATTCTGCCATGCTTAAAACCGTAGGGATACAAAATACACCTGCTAAAATGTAAGACAATATAACCGCAGGCCCTGCTTTGGCATAAGCTAATCCGGGCAAAATAAATAAACCCGAGCTCATCATTGCTCCTGTTGCAACACAGAAGATATTCAAAAGACTCAAGTCTCTTTTAAGTTCTTTTTGCATTTAAAGATACCTCCGCCTTAATATTTAGTTTGCCACTTATGTACGGTTCCCCTTACTTCCATTTCCGTAACTTCCCGTTCTATCAACGCTTAACTACTAAAGATATGTCCTTCAAAGTCTGTAAAATCGGTCTGTACAGTTGACGCCATAGGTCAGCCGAAAGTACGGATGTAGACTCTCTTTTTCATCTTATTTCCTAACAATATGCTGCGCTGTAAACGCCTTCCGCAGGATCTCCCAAATTTCATGGGGTTCCTTGGCCTGCATAATATCTTCCCTTGTTGCTTTACCGCTCATTCCGCGGGCAATCAAAGATAGTACCTGAACCTGGGTTTCCATATCCTCCCGAGGTGTTAATATTAAAAACACGAACTGTGTCGGTTTTCCATCGGGAGAATTCCAATCGATCCCGGAAATAGATCTTCCAAAAACAACCACTGCTTTCTTCAGTGAAGTCATCCTGGCGTGAGGCACGGCTATACCCTCTTCTATGGCCGTACCCATTTCATTTTCACGTTTAAGGACATCGGAAAATATGGTTTCTGCCTCTGGCATATCTTCCTGCTCAGATGCGATCTCACATAATCTCTCTATAGCTTCATCCCTATTTGATGCTTTAAGCTTAGCAATAATGGCTCTCTGTGAAAAAAATTCCAGGATACTGACTTCTTTTCTTCTTCTTATGGAATGACTCAGCCACGGCCCTAAAATTACGGATGAAAAAATCGCCCCGAAAACAATGGCAACAAATACAGGTTCCGTGATAAGACGATATTCCAAAGCAAGAACGCCAACAACGATCTCCATCGCTCCCCCCGGCGTATGGGCGATCGCTATCGGAAGTCCATTTACCTTTGAAATTTTCGTAAGCTTAACTCCGAACCATGCCCCAAGAAACCTTCCCGAAATGCCTATTACGCATATCAGCAAAA
>CAZGQR010000002.1:0-35674 GCA_964527765.1 uncultured Planctomycetia bacterium
TAGATGCTTTTGTGGAGCGTGATGAAAAAAGAGCAAAAGAAGTTATCCTATCAGACCCGGAAGCTAACAAATTAAAGAAAGCTATTCTGGAAGAGCTTATTAATGATTTTCTGGTAAAAGATGGAACCACTGCTACGCAGGCAATCCCTTTGCTTCTTGTTGCCCGGCATTTAGAAAGGATATGTGACCACGCGACGAACATTGCTGAAGATGTTATTTATATGGTACGCGCAAGGGTAGTGAGACATAAAAAACTGGAAAACAACGGTAGATCTGAGTAAAATATTACCGAAATATTTCTTAAAAAAATGTACAAAAGGTGTATAGAAGACAGCATTACTATTCACAACCTTAATAAACAAAACAACTTATAAACTCATAGCTCATTCTCCCTCCCTCTCCGCCATTCCTTTTGTTTTTCTCAAAATTCCTCATCTTGCAATATATAATAAAGTTTTTTAGAATAAAAACCCGGTTTAAGTTCTTGCTAAAATAGTTATTGCGTTGTAAGCTACCATTTATATGGATGACATTAAAATAAAGACCGTTGTGCTGGCCGTTATTTTCGTTTTTTCTCTGATCGTTCCGGTTCAGGGGGAGGAGGGCGTTCCTGACCCGGACATCACTATTTACGAATACCAACAGACAAAAGACCTCGTAAGTTTTGTTCATGAAGCCGCCGGGCTTTTTTCAGAAAAGGGCGAGAAAGCTTTTCCTGATTTTCAGAAAAAAGGCAGTAAGTGGTTCAACGAGCGAAGATACCTGTTTATTTATGACCTCAAAGGGGTTAACGTGTTCCATCCCGTGGAGCCGGAACTCGAGGGAAAGGACCTTATAGGCCTGAAGGATCTTGACGGCAAACCCGTGATCAGGTATTTGATAGAGACAGTTACCGAGAAGGACGAACCGTACGGATGGATCCATTATTTATGGTGTGAACCCGGGGAGATATTTCCCAGGTGGAAGAGTTCTTATGTATTGAAGGCAGAGGATCCCTCAGGAAAGGAATATGTGATCGGCAGTGGAATATATAACATGAGGCCGGAAAGACGGTTTATGGTCGATGCCGTGGATTCTGCGGCGGAACTCATTAAGAAAAAAGGAAAAGGGGCGTTTAAAGAGATCGGCGCCAAATCAAGCAGATTTGTTTTCAGGGATACTTATATATTCGTGCTTTCGATGGATGGAAAGGCTGTCGTGGACCCGGCGTTTCCATCGGAAGAAGGGGCGCGGGACATAAAAGTGGGAAGGGAACTTATTGATTTCCAGGATGTGGTGGGTAAATACGCGGTGCAAGAGATGATAGATAAACTGAAACAGTCGGATTCGGCCTGGGTCATGTATATGTGGCCAAAAATAGGAGAGACTACGCCTTCAAAAAAAGCGGCTTATGTAAGAAAAGTGAAAGTAGACGGAGAAGAATATATAGTAGGATCGGATATCTTTCTCGCGAATCCCATTTGGATGAAATTATGATAAGGGGTAAACTTTGACGACCAAACCCTCCAATATTATTTACGGGGTCAACGAAAAACCCCCCTGGCTGGTGACATTGATCATGGGATTACAGCACGTGTTCGTGATGTCCAGCACCCTCATATTACCAGTGGTTCTTATTAAGGAAATAGGTGGGACTTTCGCTGATATCAAAAGCGTGGTGTCTTTTTCCATGATAGCCGCGGGAATAGGAACGATAGTGCAGGGTCTGGGAAAAGGGATCATAGGGTCGGGTTATCTTGTCCCAAACCTGTGCGGCCCGTCGTATCTTGCGGTCTCTCTCCAAGCCGCCTGGATAGGCGGGTTGCCCCTGATGAGGGGAATGACACTGATAGCGGGCTTTTTTGAGGCCGCCTTTTCCCGGATAGTCCATAAACTGAAATTCCTGTTCCCTACAGAGATAACGGGATTGGTGGTGCTGATGGTCGGTGTGACCCTTATCCCTCTTGGTGCTTCGAAATTTGTCGGCATTTCGATCAGCGGAGACGCCATAAAAGCCCGGCACCTGATAGTCTCGCTCCTGACGCTTATCACGATGATCGGTATCAATATCTGGAGCAAGGGAAAGATAAAGCTCTTTTGCGTCCTGATAGGCATGATCGTAGGATACGCCCTTTCTGTTTTTACGGGCATACTTAACGCGGATAGTTTTGACTATGTTTTTAAAGCACCGTTATTCGCTTTGCCCGGGGAAGGCGGCAGGCTTTTCGAGCTATCCTTCGACTGGAATCTATTGATCCCCTTTTTGATCGTTTCTCTATGCGGCAGCCTGAAATCTTTCGGTAATCTTATAACCGCTCAAAAAATAAACGATGCCGAATGGAAAGAGCCCGACATGAAGAATGTAGGCAACGGCCTGTTCGCTGACGCGTTGAGCGTAATGTCTTCGGGGGCCCTGGGCGGCATGGCTACTGATACGTCCGCGAGCAATGTAGGCATGTCGCTCGCGACAGGAGCGACGAGCCGGTTTATTGCTTTTGCTGCGGGTATTATTTTTATCTGCCTGGGGTTTTTGCCTAAAATTGCCGCTATTTTTTCGATCATGCCCGCTCCTGTCATGGGAGCCATCCTTATTTTTGTCACGAGCTTCATGATCCTTTCCGGATTTCAGATAATCCTGTCGGGGGACCTGAACACCAGAAAGATATTTATTATAGGCATCTCCTTTATTTTTGGAATAAGCGTGGATGTGCTACCCGGACTTTATGCTTCCATCCCCGTATGGCTAAGGCCTGTTTTTGGGTCGTCATTGACGCTTTCAACCGTGTTGGCCATCATGCTTAATCAGATATTCAATATAGGCTCGGAGAAGGAATAGAGGCCGTTATTTGCGGGAGGATAGGATCCCTCTCGCTGCCGGATTTCCAATTTCCCATAAAATAGAGGATCAAGAGGGGGTTAATAGATATGGTCATTAACATCTTATACTTCACATCAACGGGCAATACTCTCTGGCTTGTCAGGGAGGCCAAAAAAATGATCGAAGAGAAGGGGCATACCGTTAACCTCTTCGAATCCGTTACAACGGGCCAGGAATTCGCCGAAAACTGCGATATGATAGGCGTATTCTATCCCGTATGGGGCTCGAACATGCCCGATCCCGTGAGAGACCGAATGAGCCGAATGAAAGACGGCCGCGGCAGGAAGATCTTTCTGGTAGGCAACTGCGCCGTTTTTACGGGTGATACCGGCATGTACTGGAAGAAGATACTTGAAAAGAAAGGTTATGACGTATTCTACGTGGACCACCTTACCATGCCAATAAACATAAATATACCCGGATGGAACCTCTGGAAAGTCCCGGATAAAGACAAGCAGGACAAGATATTCGCCGAAGCAGAAGCCTGCCTGGAAAAAGTGTGCTCCTCCGTTCTCGAAGGAAAAAGGAAAGTCGACGGGACAAGCCCCTTTTCCAGGATCTTCGGAGTTTTCCAGCGTGTAGGCCTGCAGCCCTTTACAGATATGGCCAGGAAATACTTCATGTGCGATAGCTCCAAATGCACAAGATGCGGGCTTTGCTACCGCATGTGCCCGGTGAATAATATAACCATAGACAAAGAGAAGGGCGCGGTCTTCGGGCCGGACTGTATCATCTGCATGAAGTGTTACAACCTTTGCCCGCAGAACGCGGTACTTGTCGACAGGGCGAGCAGTGACGATAAAAGATATCGCAGGTACAAGGGGCCGGGGCGGGGGATCAAGCCGGTGGAGTACCGGTAACAGAAATTTTTGCGCTCAAATTGTGTCTAATTTTCCGTTGTCAGACGTTCCACTTCCGGCGCTACATTCTGCATGCGCGCCAGAACCTCTATCTCGGCAAGCCTCCGGGGTGTGACGGTTTGAGTGCCTTCCATGGAAGCCGTTGAAGCTCCAAAAAGATTTCCGGTGTGCACGGCTTCTTCAAATGATTTTCCTTTGGAAAGGGCATAAACGACTCCCGCTTTAAGTGAATCCCCGGCGGCTGTATGGCATGCCAGTTTTATCTTAATGCCTTTTTCTTTAATGATCCTGTCCTGCATAACGAGTATCAGTCCGGCTTTACCCATTGAAACAAGCACTCCCAGAAGATCATATTTGTTCCTCAATTTCAACGCGTATGTTTTAACGGCTTCTTCGGTAATCGTGTTTTCATCCAATGAGCCTTTTTCTGCCAGACCGCTCGAGGTCAGGATCTGTATGAATTCTTCCAGGTTCGGTTTGATAATATCCTGAGGCGTATCCCTGGGGATATCCAGAACCGACATGGCCTCCTCAGGGCCGGACACATACTTAAAATCGATCAAAAATTCCACGCTGGCATGATATCGGTCCTTAACTTGTTTTACCAGTGAAGCGTAACAGGCAAGATCCCGGTTGTATCTTAAGGGTCCGCCTGCCGAAAGGAGCATCCAGACGGTATCCGATCGGCCTTTGAACATTCTCTCGAGCACCCTTAGGGTTTCCCGGTTGATCCTTTCTACTGTTTCTTTTGACAGTTCACCCGCCCATCCGAACATTCCGGGAAGATGGTCACCGTCGATTATGTTATAGACCGCCACCTGTTGATCTTCAGCGGTACGGATCAGTGTCGGTATTATTCTGCGGTTTAAAAAATTTCTTTCCCACTCATCCGTGATCTCCGCTCCCTCTTTTCCTGCCAGCGCCACCAGCGCGATATTTTCATTGAAATCACTGAACACCTTTGACACGTTGATCTGATCTCCTCCAGAATGCACGTGGCATTTTACCGGCCTGAGAACGCCATTCGGTCCGGTTTCCCATTCAATTGTGACATCAAGAGGACCGGCGTGATTTACCCCCAGCACGTTGGTGCCCGGTAGAGATTCAGGTTTTCCCGCAAGCTGGTATTTTTTTCTGCCCTCGGCAGCCCTTACGGCCTTTATGACATGATGGGCGATTTCGCGGGTTATGCGTCTTTTCTCATCATCGGTTAGGTCGTTATAATGATGCGCTATGGTTTCTCTTAAAGAAGGCCCCGTAAGCCTGCTTATGCCAAGATTCTTTGATAATATGTCTTTAATTTCCATATATAAAAATTCTCCTCTATTTTCCCTGCAAGAGATTCGATAACTATCATTTTACTCGATACAAGATCCACAGTATATAGTTTTTTTCCCGTGGAGCAACAGAATGCCTGCCCCCACGCTGTCCCCATATATATGGAGCTTTTGCGCGGGTTTTGGTGTAGAATAGGGACAGTTTCAATGTGCAGCCCGAAGCAAATAAATCATATCGGATAAAAAAACGAGGTGTGAAGATATCATGATGAAAGAACCGAGAACGAATGTCTCTTTTGACGGGTTGGGAATCGCCCCGAAAATACTCGAAGTGCTGGACCGGTTGAAGTTCACTCACCCGACCCCGATCCAGCATAAAGCGATCCCTATCGCGATAGAAGGTACTGACATTATCGGAGTGGCCCAGACCGGCACGGGCAAGACCCTGGCCTTTGCTATACCCGTTATTCAGTGTCTTTCCCGCAGCAAGGGACAGTGCCTGGTGCTCGTTCCTACCAGGGAGTTGGCCCTACAGGTGAATGAGACCTTCCAAAAGATAGCCCCCTTATTCGGCATAAGGACCGTGGTCATTATAGGAGGGGCCCCGATGCAGGCCCAGCTGAAGGCCCTGAAAAAGAACCCGCGTGTTATTATCGCCACGCCCGGACGGCTCGTTGACCACATGAATCAGAGGACAATTCGTTTAAATGGAGTGGAGATCCTTATCCTGGACGAAGCCGACAGGATGCTGGATATGGGTTTCAGGCCGGATATAGAACGCATCCTTAAGTTCGTCCCTAAAAAAAGGCAGACCATGCTTTTTTCGGCGACGATACCCGGGGAAGTCGTGTCAATAGGGGCCGCGCATATGAAACTTCCCGTACATGTCGAGATCGCGCCGTCAGGGACCGCCGCGGAACATATTGTCCAGGAGCTATTCATCGTAAAAAAAGAAGCCAAGAAGAAACTGCTGGCTAAACTGCTCGACCAGTACCGCGGTTCGGTGCTGCTTTTCGCGCGCACAAAAAGGGGGGCGGGCAAGATTAACCGCCTGATCAAAGAAATGGGACATAACGCGGCGGAGATACATTCGGACCGTACGCTTAAACAGCGGAGGGCAGCGCTTGAGGGTTTTAAGACGGGGAAGTACAGGATACTCGTCGCGACCGATATAGCGGCCAGGGGGATAGATGTCGTCGGCATAGAAACGGTCATAAATTACGATCTTCCGGATGATACGGAGAATTACGTGCACAGGATCGGACGCACAGGCCGGGCCGGGCATAAAGGGCGCGCTATCTCGTTCGCCACCCCGGAACAGGGCGGGGATATACGCAACATCGAGAGCCTCATAAAGACGGCCTTACCCGTCTCGGAGCATCCCGAGTTCCCGAGCGAGAAGTTCGTGACACGTACGTTATTCCGGAGCAGGCCCCGGGGTTCGGCAAAGAGGAGGAGTAGAACCAGTTCGTCCCGTAAACGCTGGTGATAAGAATAAAGGGGCAGGGCTCGCCACGGGACAAAAGGTGTTCTGCGACAAGACCCGTCCCCAAGTTTCTCTTAATGCAAAATCGCAAATTCATGGCACAATCCTGACACGTCGGCCCTTTTATCGCATATAACACATTTGGTTTAAGGAAGTTACATAAAAATGTGCCGAATCCCTGCCCCTCCGCCATTCATTTTTTAGGGCCCGCGATCTCCGATCCGCTGGTCTTATGATTGATAATTAAACGTTGACAGATGGATATAAAAGCAATACTATATATGAATACATGCTCATATAGTTATATTTCTGAATTGGAGTGAAGAATTTATTATGAAGATCAAAAAAGCACGCCAGATCCTAAAGTCACTTGCGGATGATACTAGATTAAGAATAATGAATATTCTGAAGAACGGAGAACTTACTGTTTCCGATATATGCGAAGTCTTGCAGAAAGAACAGTCCAATATATCAAAACATCTTACGCGGTTGAGATTAACGGGGTTAGTTATTGATAGAAGATCAGGCAATAATGTGTATTATTTTCTGAATAAGTCCAAAGATAAAGAACACATGCATCTTTTAAGTGTAATAACAAAAGGGCTTTCGGATATTGAAATTTTCAGCAAGGACAAAGAAGCCTTATCAAAATTAGAGAAACAGAAAAATCCTTATAAGGGGGCTATATGAAAATAGCCATGATGGGTGCCTGGAATTCCGATTCCGGGGCGGCTATTCACGCTGAACTTATAGGCCGGGCGTGGGTAAAAAAGGGTATAGACCTGAAAGTATTTACCTTTTATAAGCACGCCTTCCACGGCATGGCCCATACGAGAAAAGAAGATGAGGATTATGTTACGAGGTGTTTCACCGCATATGGCTTTCCGAATCCGGAGATGGATACCGCAGCGCTTCTTGAAGCTGATTATGATATCTTCGTGGCCCAGGACCTGGGAATGCTTCCCATAAATCACCTGCTTGATATTTTTCCCCAGATCAAGAAAAAGGCAAAGACCGTCAACGTGATACATGACGGAGGGCTTTCAACGAAGCCCAATTTTTTTAAGTTTGACTGGGACCATGTCGTCTGTTTTGATGAGAGATATTTCAATTTTCTTAAGGAAGCGTATCCTGAGGGAGTAATAAGTATCATTCCATATCCGGCCTGCTCTCTGCATCCGGGGGATAAAATGAAAGCCAGGAGGGAACTCGGGCTTCCGCCGGAAAAGAAGATCGTTCTTATCTTTGGACGGGCCGCGGAACAGGCGCTGAACACGGCTGTAGCGCTCGATCGGCTGGTACTGACCAATGATAAATATGATATTTGCCTGGTCCTGTTGACGGAAATAGAGAGGATACTGACCAAGTTTAAACATATCCAGGACCGGGTGAAATTCGATTTTCGGGTTATCGAACAATCTCCCAATATAGAGCTTTTATACAAGTATCTCCACGCCTCTGACTGCATGATCTATAACAAGCACAGTTCCCCCGGGGTCGTGGTGGCCAGCAGTGTTTACCAGTGTCTTGGTTCAAAGTGCCCCATCCTTGTCCGCAACTCCAATTACGTCGACCCTTTTGGGTGGGAAGTATTAAGGCACGAACATTATTATGAGCTCGAAGATAATCTTGTAGATGTATTTGAGGAAGGAAAGAAATATCGTCGACAGCAGAGGGCCGTTGAAGATTACCTGGAAGATAACGCCGCCGAGCCCACGGCCGATAAGTTTCTAAGGCTTTTCAAGGATCTTTTGGAGAAAAAATAAAAAGGAGGAGAAAAGATGAAAAAGGTGTTTGTATGCGTGTTAGCGGCATTGTTCGCTATGAGCACGGGTATGAGCGGACTGTCTTTCGGCCAGGAAGAAGAGGCGAATTACGGGTATGGAGAAGTGGTAAGCGTAACGGGTAACAGTATAACGATCAGTGAAGTTGCGTACGATGAAGACACGGGAGAGACAGCATATCAGGAAACCACATACACTATTACGCAAGACGCTGAGCTGGAAAATATCTCGTCGATCGACGTTCTCGAAACGGGAAAAGAGGTAGATATCGAATATGTCGAAAAGGACGGCAAAAAAGAAATTACTTATATTTATGTCTATACCGGAGAGGAAGAATAGGCAAGCCCGGATCCCTTAATGGTAAGTATCGGGACATTAACGATTATGATGACGAAAACCCCGAATAAGTGTGTTTTTTGGAAACTGAAATAATACTTTTCTGGTGAATCAATAAAAAGAGGCTGCAAAATGGCGTCCGGCCGGTTTACAGCCTCTTTTATTTATAAATACGTGTATTTTTCGCTGGATGGATTTATAATATTTGAAATGGTCGCTGAAAAATTCGACAAGAAGGGAAAATAATGGATAAGAAAAAGTTTTTGTTCGTATCCCTGGACGGTCTCATAGGCGATATAGCCTGGCAGGTTGAAAAAGAAGGACACGAAGCCAAGTATTACATAAAGAATGAGGACAATCAGGACATAGCCGATGGCTTTGTCCCTAAGACCGAAAATTGGGAAAATGAAGTCGATTGGGCTGATATTATTGTTTTTGATGATGTTCTGGGGCAGGGTAAACAAGCCCAGCAGTTAAGACAGTCCGGCAAACTGGTAGTAGGCGGGACTGAATATACCGACAAGCTTGAGGATGACCGCGCCTTTGGTCAGGAAGAATTAAAAAAACACGGAATAAACATATTACCTTACAGGGAGTTCACATCCTTTGATGATGCTATCGACTTCGTGAAAGATAATCCGAGCAGGTATGTGGTCAAACCCAGCGGGGAAGCCCAGAATGTCAAAAGAATGCTTTTTGTGGGAGAGGAAGAGGACGGGAGAGACGTTATCCAGGTCCTGGAAGCCTACAGAAAAGTATCCACGGAGGATATCAAGGTCTTTCAGCTTCAAAGAAAAGTTACGGGCGTCGAGATAGCCGTCGGGGCGTTCTTCAACGGGGAGGATTTCGTTTACCCCATAAATATAAATTTTGAGCACAAAAAACTGTTCCCGGGGCAGATAGGGCCTTCGACGGGAGAAATGGGAACATCCATGTATTGGAGCGGGGCCAATAAAATATTCAATTCCACACTGCTGAAATTCGGGCCGAAACTGAAGGAAGAAGGGTATACCGGTTATATCGACATCAATTGCATAGTGAACGCTAACGGTATTTATCCTCTCGAGTTCACCGTGCGTTTTGGTTACCCGACCATATTCATACAGCAGGAAGGGATCCAGGTGCCAATGGCGGATTTTCTGTATGGCCTTGCAAGCGGCAGCTTAAGTGGGTTCAAGGCCAAGAAAGGGTTTCAGGTCGGTGTAAGGATCGTTGTCCCGCCGTATCCATTTGATGACCAGGATACGTTCGAAAGGTATTCGAATAACGCGGCCATACTTTTTAAAAAGCTGAATTATGACGGGATACATATAGAGGACGTAAAGAACATCAACGGACAGTGGCTTGTCGCGGGCACCTCCGGCGTTGTGCTGGTTGTCATAGGGACGGGACACACGATGAAACAGGCGCAGAACCAGGCTTACAACAGGATAAAAAATATAATAATACCCAACATGTATTACAGGACCGATATAGGCGACAGATGGTTTGAGGATTGCGACAGGCTTCATACATGGGGGTATTTACGAGAGGTTTGACCGATGATGCAGCAGGAAGATATCAGGGAAAAAAGTTTGAAGTATTCATTGATGAACGGGATATTCTCCAATGCCATGATCGGCTTTTTTCGGGATTTTCTTACTCCGTTCATACTTGTATTGGGGGCGAACGCCAGACAGGTAGGCATGCTCAACGCCATACCTAACTTCCTGGGGTCGCTTGGGCAGCTAAAAAGTGCTGATCTTATAGGATGGATGAAATCAAGAAAGAGAGTGGTCAATGTCTTCGTGCTGTTTGAAGGCGCCATATTGCTGTCCATAGCGGTCGCGGCACTTTTTAGAAAAATGGAACCCTCTCTTCTCATAGTTTTTATCGCCGTGTATGCCTTATCCAGCGCGATGATCACACCCGCCCTCGGGAGCTGGATATCTGATCTTATAGACATAAGGGTAAGAGGCAGCTTCTTTGGAAAAAGAAACAGGGCCTATGGGTTTGTGGCCATGGGGTCTACTTTTCTGGCCGGATTTATCCTTAACCAGATGAAAAAAATAGATCCGTTCTACGGATTCGCCGTTCTTTTTGGGATCGCCTTCCTCTTCAGGATGCTGGGCTGGGTTTTTATAAGAAAAGTACATGAGCCCGCCTTAAGCTATAATAAAGGAGAACAGTTCACGATATTCGCGTTTCTGGGGCATATTAAAAAAAGCAATTTTACGAGATTTGTGGTTTTCGTGTCGCTTTTCGGTTTTTCCGTCAACATTGCTTCTCCTTTTTTCGCGGTTTTAATGCTGAAAGACCTTAAGTTCAGTTATCTTCTTTATACGATAATGCTGATATCCTCCGCTCTTGCCCGGCATCTTTCAATAAGCAGGTGGGGCGAACACGCGGATAAAGTAGGGAATATCAAGATCATCATGTTCGCTTCCGTATTTATAGGGGTCATACCGCTTCTTTGGATAATAAACCGGAATCCGGTCTTTCTTGTTCTTGTTCAGATATTTTCCGGATTTTTATGGGCGGGGTTCAATCTTTGCGCGTCGAACTTTATTTACGACGCGGCCGCTCCGGAAAAAAGGCCGAGATGCATTGCCTATTTCAACGCGTTAAACGGCATTTTCTTATCGGCCGGAGCGATACTTGGCGGGTTCATGCTTAAAGCGCTGCCCGGTATTTTCGGCTACAAGATACTGACCCTTTTTCTCATATCCGCTTTTTTGCGGTTCCTCGCTGTTTTTTGTATGCGCCCCTTCATTCAAGAAGTTAGACCCGTTGAAAAGATCGGCAATAAAGAACTTTTTTACAGCATGATAAACAGAAGCGCGGTGCTGGGGATCGAACGCAGGACCGTCAAATACTAGGGCCTCAGGCGCACAGGCCGAAAAATATTTCCGGAAATGCCTACAATCACAGAAAATATATGCAAAGAAGCTTATTCCCGGTCGATAGACCTTATCGCTAGCCTTGTCGCCGGATCCGAATATGAACATCTCGGCTTTTTTGCTTCTTCAACCGAAAAGGATAATTATAAAAGGCTTTTTACGAGGGATGTCTTTTGGATAATCATGGCAAGCATACTCTCGGAAGACGAAGGTCTTCTTAAAGCATGCAGGGACAGCATAAGGAAACTTTCACGATATCAGAGAGAGGACGGCGCTATCCCCAGCAATGTTTCCTTGGGAGGGAAGGCCAGTTACGGGATAATCAACCCCAGGATCGATCCGACCACTCTTTTTATAATCGGTTGCATAAGGTTTGCTAAACGTCACCCCGGAAAAGGCATCATTGACGACCATTTTGGCAGCATCCGGAAAGCCGTCCGCTATCTTGAAACTCACTGTGAAGACAAAAAGCACGGGCTTTTATATATACCGCGTGCGGGAAACTGGGCGGACGAGTACCTGCAACAGGGGTTTGTCCTGTATGATGAGGTCTTGTGGTATATGGCGATCAGGGAGTATGCGGATCTTCTTCGCAGCAGGGGGGATAAAGATGCTGAAAAGTACTTCCATAAAGCAGCCGGGATAAAAGATATGATCAATGCGAGATTCTGGGTTAAGAATATTCGCCAAAAGAACAAAGAGCAGATATATGAAGGGCTGAAAAAGAAGTTCGCTTTTAAACACGAAGGGTATTATATCCATTTTTATCATTCTCCGGGCCCCGATAAAACATCTTTTGATCACCCGCGCGGTATTTTTGACGCTTTTGGTAATATCCTGGCCGTTCTCGCCGGGATACCGTCCCCCGAGCAGATCAATGAGATCGTGAACTTCATCGAGGAGATCTCGGTCAACAAATATCCCCTGGTCCCGGCACATTATCCTTTTTTCCCGGAAGAGATGTTCCGGTCATCGAGGCTGTACCAGTACCGTTTTAAGGAATTTATCGGGCATTATCATAATGGCGGATTATGGGCCTGGTATACGGGTCCATACGTCGCCGGTCTTATCAAGAACGGTAAAAGGGAGAAAGCGGAAAAGTTCCTTCAGGGGGTATTAAAGGCCAATAAGGAGAAAAAAAACGGTATGGATTTTTATGAATATCATACGGGAAAAAGGGCGATCGCGTATCTTGAAGTAAAATACCCCAAAGGAATAGATTTCGAGCTTTCGACCCTTATAACTGGTATAGCAAGAGGATCAAGATCGATGATCCTTTTCCATTATAACAGGAAAAAAGTCGATGCCGAAAACGATATAGCATTAAGGGGACTTAGCGTTCAAAGAGGCGGCATGGTCAAAGTATCTGCGGTAGGACCGGACGCGCAAGAAGCGTTGAAAAAAATGTCAGAGCTCTCACATAATAATTCACAGGGATTTTTTCATTGTCATGATATAATAATAAAAGGCAGCAAACCGGGCGGTGTTCCGCTGTTGGGGGTAAGCGCCGCAGCGTATGTAATAGCTTATAAGGCCTTTTTCGAGGGAAAAGTGATATTCGAAGAGTGCTGCTGATACCGCTTTTGACGATATGAAAAATGTAGATTTTGCCCTGAGCTGGGATAAAAACAAGTGTCTTTTTACGGACACCCTTATGCTTAACTGCCGGAAGAAGGGGTTGTCGTTTCGCTGGATAACCATAGATAATGTCCGGGGGATCATTAAGAGGCTGGAAACGAACCGGATGCACATAAAGGTATTGCTGGACACGGAAGCGACTTACGATATTCCGGGCGACCTTTATGCCCGGCTATGCTACGCGGTGAAGGATTCGGGAGGCGTGGTCATCAATGATCCCGATCGGACAAAGATGGCAGTTGATAAATCGGTCATGTATTATGAATTACGCGATTCGGGTATAACTACGCCGCACACGGTTATTGTCCGCAACTGGGAGCCTACCACGTTTAAACTATCGGGGAACGAAAGAGACTTATTGGGCGTTCCTTTTATAATCAAGCCCGGGTGCGGTTGGGGGCACAGAGGGGTCGTGTACAATGCCAGGGGCACCATAAGAGAGATCGCTGAAGCGCGCAACTTCGACCGCGGGGATAATTTCCTTTTGCAGGAGAAGATCCATCCGATCACATTGAGCGATAAAAGAGCATGGTTCCGGGTGTTTCATATTTTTAACAAGATCATTCCATGCTGGTGGGACGACAGGACTTCGTGGTACGGGCATGTCACCGGCGAAGAATTCAGGAAACACAAGCTTTCTCCTCTCATAAAGATCGTTGTCAGGATCGCCGCCCTGACCAGGATGTCATGGTTTTCCACGGAAATAGCGATCGACAAAAAAACGGGCCAGGCAAGGTTCGTGTCCATCGACCATGTCAATGACCAGTGCGACATGGAAGCAAAATCAGAGAGCAAAGACGGTGTTCCCGATCACATCGTCAAGCTTACGGCTTATTCCATGGTTCACGCGGCCAGGAACATAATCGGGAGCAGGAGAAAAACTCCCGGAGAATATACTATTCTGCTGAAGAAAAGCGGGAGTCAGGCAATGCGGGGACTGGGATATGCCCCCAGTTTGCTTACGCCGCGATAAAAATTTGCCTAGAAGGTCAGGCCGAAGCGGGTCCCGATAACGTAAGCAGTGGGTATGTCTGAAGTCCCCCCCGGATGAAGGATTATTTGAAAATCCGGCTGCAGGAACATCCACGGCGTGATCTGTATCTTGTTCGTTAGTTCCAACACGAGCTCGTATCCCGGGGGATCCACGTTTATATTTTGTGTGTCGCGCCTTATTTGCTCCGTGTGGGTTATGTCCGGGCTCCATCTGCCGTAAACGATACCGAACGCCGTGATGTCGTCATCCCGCCCGGGGATCAGACCCTTGTAGAAAACACCGCCGTCGACAAAGAACGGGAACATGTTCATGTCGGAGGGCGCAAGCGTGATTATCGAAAAAATCGTCAAACCCTGGTCGCTGCCGGGGGAGCCTTCACGGTATATCATCTGGTCGGCATGTACATAAAAACCGTAATTCACCCTGTATTCCCTCGGGGCGTTCCCGGACAGAATATAAGAGTTGCCGCTCGCATCGGAATACAGGTCATCAAATTCACCGCTTAGACAGAACCCCCCCGCTTTGTAGTGGCCCGGGAAACCCGTGGCGCCTTCCTGCGTGTTCGGGGTAAAGGCAAATTCCTGCATACCCAGGATGCCCCGGCTGAGCCTCAATGAAAAGTCCAGGCCGTAGTATTCGTCCCGGCCCACTGCCGGATCGGCGTCATAGATGCCCGTGGTTGCGTAGATCGTATCTGTAATATGTACTATGGAACGGGCGCCCCACGTCGCGGTGGGGTATACGGGGTAAGCGAAGTTCAATGGAATGCTTATCGGGACACCGTCGATCCCATTATTAAGATATATCCAGTAGATATCGGACCGGGCAAAGTCGTCACCCGCCCCGAGGCGTCCTATGCGGATATTTACCTTATCCTCCAAAAGGGATTGCTCCAGGTAAAGCGTATAGAACCTGAACTGCTGGTGGCCGAAGATACTGCTTGTGACGAATTTATTGCCTATAACGTCCGCTGAAAGGTTGCGGCCCGCCCTGTACAGTCCCGCGACATGGAACTGCATGCCTTCCAGGTCCGCCATCTCTTCGAGGTCCATGTTGATATCCAGGCCCAATGAGTGGTCGTACCGCGCGCCCTGGCTCCTGCCTCCGGATACGCAGCCGAGCACGTCACACACGTATGTGCTTGCCACGGTGATGCCTGATTCGTACATGTCATCGCGCAGGCCGCCCCAGGTACCTGTCATGTCCTCGTGCGCGTAGTCCGGGGGGACCGGCAGTTCCTTGAAATATTTTCTGGGGCGGTAGGCCTCAGCCGGGGACGCAAGGAAAAAGATCAAAGCCGAGAACAGCATAAGATTTATGGTCAGTTTGAGTTTCTTTCCGGATTTCATGATGACCCCGTCTTTTTTCATTTTTCACTTCCTGTTTTTTTAGTGTTCGCAAAAATCAGGATAGCTCAGCGACGTAGACATAAACGCCCGACCCCACTACGTATTCTTTGCCATCCGGCCCTTTAACGACCTTGTCATATGAGACTTTCCGGTATAGTCTTTTTTCTCCCGGTTTTGTGATCACATACGCCGTCCACGCGGAACCGTTCTTTATCAGGACGTCGTTCTTTACCCTGGTATATTCCCCGTACGTGCGCGGGTGCGAACCGGCCGCGGCCAGCTGCAGGGCCCCCGCGAAGCTTGCGCTGAAAATGGGGTACTTATAACCGGGGACCAGTGAAGGATAATCCTTTATGTTCATGTTCACATAGTCGGGGTGTTCGGGATCAAGCAGTATGGTCCCGTCGATGCCGATCACGTAGATATAGGCGTCTTTAAAACGGAAAATAGAATCCATATCCAGGAAAGCAGGGAAGGCTTTTTCGCCCTCCCGTTCAATGAGGCCGCATGCCGCGTTAACCAGTCCGGTCAGGAAATGTTGTTCCTGGGCCAGGTTACCGCTCCCGGCGGCGATAGCGTAGTGCCGGCCGTCGGGGGAGAGGGCCACGGCGCTGGCATGCGGGAGTCGCCCTTTTTCTCCCGTGACAAAACCGAACCAGACCTGCTCTTTCTCCTTTTTCTTTTCCTTCATCGCTTTCTGGGCGAAATGCCGGCCGTTGACCGTTCGCATGTCGAAAGCCCCCCTGCCTACGTTCTCTATATCAGGATACAGGATAAACAGGCCCTCATTCTCGCTTCCTTCCGTTGCTTCGACGACAAAGATAGCGCATTCCGGACCGAGCCACTTGTCGCTTTTTCCGCGGAATTCGTGAAAGGCATCCTCTCCTTTCTCTTCGATCAGGTTTTTGGCGCTCTTGACCTTTCTCTTGATCTCGATCACCTCGATGCTGCGGACCCTGTCTTCATCGGAAATGGACTCGGAAGCATACTGTGTAAAACCCTGCCCGGCTATCTGAAGGCCGATCATCGCGGCGATAAATACAAGTATTATTTTTTTCATTATTACTCCTTCATCTTGTCAGCGGCCGATCCTGACCAGCCGTTTGCCGGACATGAGGTTACTTTCGATCTTTTCCAGCGATACTCCCTTGGTTTCCGGCACGAAAAGCAGGAGAAATAATATGAACAGAATGTTCAGGCTCCCGTACAGCCAGAATGTATAAGCCGGACCAAGGACGTTAAGAAGGGTCAGGAACGTCGCGCCGACAACAGCGTTACACAGCCAGTTGGTCGCGGTACTTGTTGTGATACCGAGGTCGCGGCCGCTCAGCGGGTATATCTCCGAGCAGATGACCCAGATGATCGGTCCGGCGCTCATCGCAAAGCCTGTGATAAATACAAGCAAAGCGCCGATAGCGGCAAACTGTATTGCCTGAGAAACCTGCATTCCGATGTGGAACATGAGGCCCAGAGCTCCCATGCTCAGTCCCATGACCACGAAACCGGCAAACAGGATCGGTTTCCGGCCGATCCTGTCGACAAAAGCGATGGCGATAAAAGTGGCCAGGACATTGATCAGACCGACAAGCACCGTTCCCCACATCGCCTGGGTCGTGGTGGTGAACCCGGCGATCTTGAATATCTTAGGCGCGTAATACATTATCACGTTTATTCCGGTGAGCTGCTGCACGATCTGCAGCCCGATCCCCAGGAGCAGCACTTTACGGAACTGTCTGCTGCCGCGCAGCAGCTGAAAGCCGTCCTGCTTGACTTCAAGGGTTTTTTGTATCTCGATAAGCTCCCCCTCGACTTCGTCCTCGTGCCTCAGCTTGCTCAATACCTCCCGGGCGCGTTTTCTTCTGCCGGCCAGGACAAGCCAGCGCGGGCTTTTAGGCAAAAGCAGGACCCCGATGAACATGAACGTCGCGGGGATGACCAGCACCCCGAGCATGGCGCGCCAGTGCCCCCCGTAGCTCAGACAGGTGTCGCTTATGAACGCCATCAGTATGCCGATCGTGATCATCAACTGGTACATCGATATCAGGGCCCCCCTGATCCGCTGCGGGGCCATTTCCGAAAGGTAGAGAGGGGCGGTAAACGAGGCTATTCCGACGGCCATTCCGAGGAACACCCTGATTATTATAAGCATCATGGTGCTGGTGGCCATGGAGGAGAAGAGCGCTCCCACCGCGAATACCACCGCACTCACCAGGAGCGCGTTTTTCCTGCCGTATTTGCTCGATATCAGCCCGCTTATGAGAGTTCCTATCACAGCACCGGCCAGAAGGGAGCTTACCACGAATTCCTGCGCCTGGGTGCCGGCTTTGAATTGAGCGGCGATGAACGGCAGCGCTCCGGAAATAACCCCTATATCAAGCCCGAAGAGCAGTCCCGCCAGCGCGGCCGTAAAGGCGACCACGTAAACCAGCCCCTTGAACTTTCTGGCTTCTTTCAGCTTTTTCTTGAAATGTTCTTCCGTTCCGGCAAAATTATTTTCCATGGCTTGGTTCCCCTTATAAGGCGCTTTTTGATGTGTCTTATTAGTAAAATATACTTGATAAAACCAGAAAACCCAAATCTGTTTTAAAAATAATCAAGCTCGGGCCAGCAGGGATATTTAATGACACAAAAGAGCTGTTTTATTATATAATACGGCTGATGAAACTTAGAACAGGCACTGGAAGGATATGACGCAAGAGATCCGAAATATAGTGATTCTGCTGGCCGTTGCGGGCTTTATATTCCTGTTCGGCCTGGGCAGGATGCCGCTGACCGATCCCGACGAGACCTTTTATGCCCAGACCGCTAAGGAAATGGTCCAGTCCGGGGATTGGATAACCCCTACGATATTCGGGAACCCGCAGTTTGAGAAACCCATATTATATTACTGGCTGGTAGGGATAAGTTACAAGATCTTTGGCGTGAGCGAATTTTCGGCAAGACTGCCCTCCGCTGTTTTCGGCATGGCGGGTATTATAGGGATATACCTTATCGGACGTTTGATATTCTCGCCTGTCTACGGGCTATTCGCCGGGCTTATCATGGCCACGTCGGCGGGATACCTGACTTTTGCCAGAGCGTGTATCACCGACGTGGTATTGGCCGTGTTCATACTGTTCTGCCTCCTGTTTTTTATTTACGGGTGGCAAAAGAAGGGCAGGGCATTTTATTTCCTGTCCGCCGCGATGGCCGCCCTGGCCGTTCTCACGAAAGGGCCGATAGGATTATTGATACCGGGCGCGGTGATCGCCGTATATCTGTCGACCGGGAGAAGGTGGACGGGATTAAAACGCATACCCGTATTCTGGGCATTATGCCTTTTCCTGGCAATAAGCCTGCCCTGGTACATTCTGGCGGCCAGGATCCACGGCGCTGTTTTTATTTCCGAATTTTTCGGTTTTCAGAATGTGACCAGATTCCTGGTCCCGGAACACAGGATAGGGTCTTCGCCGTTATTCTATATCCCCGTGGTCCTGGGCGGGGTCTTTCCATGGACTTCGTTTCTGGTGTTCGGCGCGTGGTGGTTTTACAAAAGCGACAGGTCCGGTCAGCGGCCGCTTGCGTCCCATAAGCTGTTCCTTTCCGCCTGGTTTTTGATCGTGTTCATCTTTTTCTCCGTATCCAGGACAAAACTTGTCACGTATATCTTTCCGCTCTTTCCGGTCCTGGCCGTTATTGTCGGAAGGTTCTGGGGAAAATATGCGGCTGCCGGAGAAAAAAATCCGGGATTTAAAAAAATGATGTACGCTTCGCACATTCTACTCATTTTTACAAGCATGGCGGGAACGATAGCGGCATATTTTGTCTTAAAACAGCGGTACGATAATATTGCGTTGCCGACAGCACTTGTCTGTGTTTTGTTCACCCTGATCCTGATATTGTCGTATTTTTTCTTCCTGCGGGAAAGGATATATCTGTCGTTTTTTTCTATTGTTTTCGCCGCCACTCTGGTGATAGTGCCTTTGGGTATGTGGATAACACCCGTCATCGCGGCTCGCGAGTCCAGTAAACCCCTGGGGAATATTCTCAGGGATGTCGCCGGGAAAAATGACCCCATAGGAGGCGAAGACGATAATCGCAGAGGGGTAGCTTTCTATTCCGGGAGAAAGGACATCGTGGATATACATCCGCACGACAAGCTGATAGATTTTGTTTCCCGTCCCGGGAGGGTGTGGGCTGTGATGCGGAAGAAGCATTATGATCAGCTCAAGGCGCAGAAAAAAGACCTTTATCTGCAGACGGTCGCCGTATCCGGGAAGTACGTGCTTGTGACGAACAGGCCCTATACGGCAAAGATGAGATAATCCTGCTTTTTCATCCCTAACATGTGTCCCTGCAATGACTTATGTCTATCTTACTGCCCGGGGGAGGTAAGATTGGTGCATATTTTAGCTTTTTGTGGTATAATGCTTTTTCGCAAAAAGTCCGGTTAGCACTCCATAAAGATAGGTATAGAAATGAATATTGGGTTCTGCAGAAAATGTAAAAAAAGAGTCCCCATCGAGCATGTCCAAAAGGACGGGAAAGAATACCTGAAGAAGAACTGTCCGGACTGCGGTGTTACCTACGATCTTGCCGCCAATGATGCAGAAACTTACCGAAAAAAACGGGAATTGGTGGCAGATGTTGGGTACCCCGGGTGTGATATAAACTGTTTCGGATGCATCCGCCACAGACCCCTGAATATTATCTTCGTCGAGACGACCAACCGCTGCAACATGAACTGCCCGATCTGCATTACCAACGTCCCGTCGATGGGATTCGAGTTCGAACCCCGGATGGAGTATTTCGACAAAATATTCAAATACTATTCGGGTTTCGAGTTCCCTCCGTCGATACAGCTCTTCGGTGGAGAACCTACGCTCCGGGAGGACCTGCTGGATATTATCAAGCTGGCCCGTTCTTACGGCCTTTCGGTAAGGCTGGTCACTAACGGTTTGAAGCTTGCGGATCCCGATTATTGCGAGAAAGTGATATCGAGCGGTGCCTCCATCCTGATATCCTTTGACGGCCTCAAGAAAGAGATGTACCGGAGATTAAGAGGCCGCGCCGAGGTTCTGGACATCAAGCTTAAAGCGCTGGAGAACATTTCGCGGCACAAAAAAGGCAAGGTCATACTCATGACGGTCATCGACAAGAACATGAACGCCGATGACATGCCGGAATTCTTTAGGTACTGCCTCGATAATTCGAAAATAGTGCGCGGGATCTTCCCCATGCCGCTTACACAGGTGTGGTCCGAAGAGCGCCTGGACTACAAGCCCGAAAGGACCACTCAGGATGACGTTGAAAGAATAGTCGATTCCGCGGTGGAAGGGCGGGTGGATTTCATCCCCCTCGGGGCCCTGACGTTCAAGAACCTGGCAAGGATGTTCGGCTTAAGGCCGCTTCCGTTTCTGGGAGTGCACCCGAACTGCGAAAGTTTTACCCTTCTTATTTCCGACGGGGAAAAATATGTTTCCCTGAGCAAATATCTTAAAAGGGACGTTTTCGATCTGGTCAGAGAGATACGAAAGCTGGACGCACTGGCCGCGAAATATGTTATCCCCGGCCGAGCCGGTGTTCGGGCGAAATTTCAGGTGATGCTTTCGTTGGGGAGCATTTTGGTGAAATATGTTAATTTCGGCGCCATAGTGGAGTCCAGGGGCTTTAAAGCAGCCGTAAGATGGCTGATTATCCTGCTGGAAGCGGCTACCGGCAAGAAACTTAAAGATGCCGTAAAAAAACACACCGGGATCAAGGATATCCTACAGATACTTATTTTGCCGTTTGAGGATGATGCTACGCGGGAAAGCGAGCGGCTCCAGAAATGCTCATCAGGATATGCCTATATTGATGTCGAGACGGATACCGTCAGGTCCGTGCCGTCATGCATGTGGGAGAAATACAAGGAAGACGTGCTGAGGAGCAACGCCGAAAAGTATAACAAAGAGGGATACAGCAAGGGTCTGCGCAAGGGTGATCTTGTGAAAGATGAGGTGACCGGGAATGCTTGACCGGGAAGTGAACACGATATGCCCGATCTGCACTAAACCCGCCAAGGGTAAGATATACGAAAAAGACGCAAAGGTCTTTCTCGACAAGAGCTGCCCGGAGCACGGGACTATCACGGATATCCTTTCCTCGAACGTCAGCATGTTCAATGACCGCATGAGCCTTCTTGACCATGTAAGCCCCAACAGGTGCAGCGTGGAAAAATGCCGCCAGGGTATCTTTAAATGCAGGGATCATATCGCCAGGAAGTCCCCCCTGGCTTTTATCGAGATCACCACGCGCTGTAACATGAAATGTCCCGTTTGTTACGCCGACGCCGAAGCGAAAGGCAGGGACATGCCGCTTGAGGACGTCAGCCGCATCATCGATACTATCGCCGAAGAAAACCCGAGCACCCATATAATCCTTATCGGGGGCGAACCGACGATACACAGGGATTTTTTCAGGATCCTTGAGAAGATCAGGCAGAAGGGGCTGATGAAAAGGACCTTCATAGCGACCAACGGCATTACGCTTGCCGATAAGGAGTTCTCCAGGAAAGTGCACGATGCCGGCATAAAGAAATTCTTCCTGGGGTTCGACGGGACCGACAGAGAGGCCTGCAAGAAGATCAGGGGAAGCTACGCGTCCTATGATTCCATGAGAAAGGCGCTTCAGAACATCCGGGAGAACGGGAAAGCATGGATCATCCTATCGATAACCGCGGTAAGGGATATCAACGTGGAAGACATCCCGAAGGCGATCGAGTTCGCCATGGAGAATTCCGACATTGCGAAAAGGCTGATGATCTCCCCCGAGGTCTATTGCGGGCGCATCAATGAAAAAGAAAATCTGCTCGAGACGCGCCTTACCGGGGACTGCATCGAGGAATATTTAAGGAAGGAACTCAAGGTCAAGGTGGCGGCCGTTTCGCTCAGTCTTTTCTTTTCGCTTCTAAGGCCCCTGAAGAGCATGGGGGTGCTGGATCCCGATAGCTGGGCAGCGGCGATGCCGAGCCCTTTCTGCGGGCATATGGGGCTTATATGGAAGGATAAAGAGGGCAGATATAATTCCATCGTGGACCTGCTTGTCAGGGATGCTGACAAAAAAGTGTATGAGCTGGGCAGGAAAGCGAATACTTATGCCGGCAGGATCGCACGCGCGCGTTCGAAGTTCGGAGATAATATTTTCAGCAAAGCGATCTGGCAGGCTCTGGTTTATCTCTTCTTTCTTCCCGGATATCTTGTGATGATTTTCTCGTATGTCAACAAAGGCGGGCTGTTCAGGGCCCTGGGGCAGTTTTTCAGGTCGGGGTTCAATGTAAAGAGGTTCAAGTCCGCGTTTTTCGGAAAGAGAATGGAACTTTATTATCTGCTCGGTTCAGATAAATACAATTATATTTGGGACAAGATGCCCTATTGCATGACCCATCACTACAGGATCCATCCTGACACCAATGAGGTGACCAAGCTTGCCGGATGCTTCGTGTTCGTCTACCGGGAGAAACTGGAGGAAGCGTCCTTAGCGTCCGGCGGTTAAGTTTTCCCGGCCCTTTTTTTCGTTGCCTTGTTATTTCTGTCTTTTCTTTGAAAATGTTCTATCGCTTTCCGCGCTTTGAAATATGTTTCAGACATGGTCCTGTGCATTTCTTCCGCATATTTCGGGGAATGTGTCCATCTTTTTACCAAAGCGGCATTTTTTTTGATGGAGATGTCGGTTTTGCACTCCTTGCACAGTTCCGAGATCAACATTATATGGTATAAGCATAAGACCATGCGGATGGTTTCGGAAAAGCTTATATCAAACTCTTCAGCTCTCTGTTTTATGAAATCGGCCATCCAGTCGTTCAGCAGGACCTGATATCTTTTGAGCATAACACGCCTCCTTGGATTATGCGTTCAATAATAGCAATTGTTCCGCAAAAAAGCAACAGGAGAAACAGGGGGCGCTTATATTATTGACAATAATACCCTTATCCTGTAAACTGCCTGTATAATAAGCGGTTGAGGGGTATTCGCGATGAGGCTATCCCTTTTTGCTATCAGCCTTCGCCTGATATTTCCTTATTAATATGCAGAATGCCATCTTATAATGGAAGCAATAATCCTTCAAAAACCGCCGAAATATCCGGGTATAATACAGGGATGAAATATCATGAAAGTTTATCTGGCCGGCTATAACGTCGATACGGCGATCTTGCGTGAACTGGGAGAAAAAGCGGGTAAGCGCGATAATCTGACCCCGGAAGTCATTTCCGCGGCTTACGCCCGCATAAGCCGCGACCCCCGGCCCATCGACGAGATCAGGAGGGATGCCAGGGGTGAAGTAGAGAAGTCCCGGAGATCCAATTCGACGATCATATTCAAGATGGGGCATCATTCGGTCGCAGAACACGCGGTATTCAACCTGGATATCCTGGGCGTTTCGCGGCTCGTCATGGAGGAGGTCGAAAAGTTCCGGTTGTGTTCTTACACGGAAAAGTCCCAGCGGTATATCACGCTTGATAAGGATTTCGTTATTCCGGAGGAGATCAAAGGCACGCGCTTTGAGAAGCTGTTCGTTGATATGATCCATGAACAGAATGAAACATACTTTAAGCTTTTTGAAAAGCTGAAAGAGCATGTCTTTAAGAAATCCCCGGATCTTGCCGCCGATCCCAAAAAACATAATCTTCTGGAGGGATGGGCGAAAGAGGACGCCCGCTATATCACTTCATTGGCGACGGAATCACAGGTGGGGCAGACGATCAACGCCCGCAGCCTGGAACTTCTGCTCAGGAGATTCGCCTCGCATCCGCTGGCCGAGGTCAGGGACCTGGGACGCGTGCTGTATGATGAGATCGCTGATGTTGCGCCTTCCATTGTTATTTTTCACCAGGCAAACGACCGTGATCTAAAGACATATCCCGAGCTGAAAGAACTCACGGGGGAGATCATATCCGCCGCTTCCGAAGGTGTTTCCGCGGATACGGAAAAAGAAGTGCAACTGGTCGAATTCACGGAAGACGCCGATACCGTTATCGCGGCATCTCTTGTCCATGTCTCGTCGAACCTTTCGTATGAACGGTGCAAGTCCATCGTGAAAGATCTGCCGGGAGAAGAGAAAAAAAAGATCTTTAAGACCGCGTGGCGGAACATGCAGTTTTACGATTCCATGCTGCGCGAATTTGAATACGCGAACCTCACGTTCAATATCGTGTTGTCGGCCGCATGTTTCGGACAACTAAAGCGCCACCGCATGGCAACGATCACCGCCCAGCCCTATGATCCGCATCTGGGAGTTACTATCCCCGAGTCCATTAGAGAGATCGGCATGGAAACGCATTTTAATCGGATCATCGATAAGACCAATGAAATATACGACGTCATCAGCAGGGAGATCCCCCTGGCGGCGCCGTATATCTTGACAAATGCTCACCGAAAGCGGGTCCTGATGAGGATCAACGCGCGGGAGCTATACCATATATCGCGGTTGAGGGAGGATACTCACGCCCAGTGGGATATCCGGAATATTTCCCGCGCCATGAGCGAACAGGCGAGGAAGGTGATGCCTCTCGTATCCGCATTTATAGGCGGTAAGGATAAATATAGCGAGATCTACCAGAGTGTTCACGGGCAGCTTCCGAAAGTAACGGAAGCGGTGCTGCCGGGCACCCGGAAGATCAAATAGGGGAAGGGAAACGCCAAGGGGGAAGGACCAAATTTTAACAGAGGAGGAGAAAGTGCAGGGCAGCAGGTTGTACGTGGGGAATCTTAAATATTCCGTGACCGAAGGCGAGCTGAAGGAACTGTTTTCCCAGTACGGGACAGTTAAGGACATTACGGTGATCGAGAACAAAGGTTTCGGATTCGTCGAGATGTCCGAACCGGCGGAAGCCGAAAAAGCGAAACAAGCTCTGGACGGAAATGATTTTCAGGGCCGCACCATGAGGGTCGACGAGGCCCGTCCGCCCAAGAACCGGGAAACAAAGAGCTTCTGAGAATATCAGATCGCGCTCGGGTTGATCTAATTATTGCAAAAAGGCCGCACATTATGAAGAAGTACGTAATAGGCGTTGATGTCGGCGGCACGAAGATCGCCACAGGCATCATAACCAGGACCGGCAAGCTCAAACGGAAAGTGGTCGTGCCGACGCTTGCCGAAGGCGGGCTGGACGCCTCGCTTGGCCAGACCTACAAGTCGATCAAAGATGTCCTGGAGGCAAGCAAGATCGAACGAAAGGATATAGAAGGGATAGGGGTGTGCGCCCCGGGCCCTCTTGACCCCCGCAAAGGAATAGTCCACAATCCTCCCAATCTGCCCGGCTGGAAGGAAGTCCCGCTGGCTTCGCTCATCAGGGAAAGATTCAAAAAAAAGACGAAACTGGAGAATGATGCCAATGCCGCGGGGATGGCGGAAGTAATATGGGGAGCGGCCAAAGGGTACAAGAACGTGTTCTACGTGACCGTGAGCACCGGTATAGGGACCGCTGTTATTATCGACGGCAAGATATATCACGGTAAGAACGGTATGGCCGGTGAGGGCGGGCACGTGACAATAAAGTACGATGCGAAAGACGCAAAATGCAATTGCGGCAACATCGGATGCATCGAGGCATTGGCTTCCGGCCCCAACACGGTAAAACGCCTGCTCAAAAAGATAAGGGAAAATCCCGGCATAAAGACAAGCATAATCGATATGGTGGACGGGGAACTGGACAGGATAACGATGGTCACTCTTGGAGAAGCCGCCACGGAAGGCGATAAACTTGCCCTGGAAACGATCGCCGAACAGGGAAGACTTCTGGGTATCTGGCTGGGCAGCATGATAAGCGTCCTGGATCCGGAGATCATTGTTATCGGAGGCGGTGTATCCATGCTGGGGGACCTTCTTTTCGGCCAGATCAGAAAATCGATCGTTTCACACACCATAAATATCTACGCCGGCAAGACCCCGGTGGTCCAGGCAAAGCTCAAGAGAGACGTCGGTATATTCGGGGCAGCTTCGGTCCTCATGAGCTAAAAGCGTTAAACGATAAAACCGGACGATGATACTCGGAGGATCTTTCTTATGAGATATCTGAGAATACTGGTCGCAAGTCTTGTGTGCTTTGTTTTATTCCACGCATGCGCAGGGGCCGAGGAGACCAGAGAGGATCTTTTCTCCGCGTTGGAGGCGAAGAAAGAATTTGCCGCTGAAATGTCCGTACTTATCGCCAAAGCCTGGAAGAAGTGGCAGGATTCTGTTCTGATAGAAGATATAGATGTGGAAGGATCGCAGGGGCTGCTCTTGCCCGGGGATGTCAGCAAGCCGGTCCTTACGGCTTCGGACATGCTGGCATCTTTCGACAGGAAGGGAAAATCACAGGATTATATTGATTGCGTCAGGGCGGTTGCCGGCGCCATGGAGAACGGTATGCGGTCGTGGCAGAGGGGCTATCAGAATAGAAATCTCACTTTTCCTCAAGGGGCCTCCTGCACGTTTACTCTGCCTCCCTGCAGCAATGTCCCGGTAACGGTGGCATCAGGCCGGTCCTCGGGGGATAAAGAGATGACCGAAGACGCGCTGTACAGCTATATGCTTTACCGCGCGCCGAGGAATGAAGAAGACATATTGGTGGTTTTTCACGGCGCGGCCAGGGCCATTTCCGAGTGTTTCACGGAATGGAAAAATTCCTGTTCGATCGTGGGGATACTGGCCTCGGGCGGTATCGCGCCCCAGCCCGCTCCGATGGGAACCGGTCCCGGCCCGGTAAGAGGGGCAAAAGGCACCGGCGGCAAGCTGATAGGTCCGTATTTTGACAGCTCGGCAATGCGCGGAAAGATGGTGGAGTATTTTGAGATCCAAAGGACGAAGGGTCGATCCGGTTCAGGTCCCTTGGAAGTTGCACTTGAATTTTAATACCCCCTGTGCTATAAAATAAAGGTTTTCCGCGAACATGACTTTCATTTTCAGCTATTCATTTTTACTTTAAAACATGTCTTACCAGATATTAGCCCAGAAATACAGGCCCCGGACCTTCGAGGACGTCGTAGGCCAGGAGACCATTACGAGAACGCTCAAGAACGCCGTGCTTCAGCAGCGGATCGCCAACGCGTATATTTTCTGCGGCCCCAGGGGGGTGGGAAAGACATCGGTTGCCCGTCTTCTCTCCAAGGCGTTGAATTGCGAAGAACCGCCCGAGAAAAGCCCGTGTAACAAGTGCGCGTCCTGCAAAGAAATAACGCAGGGGAACAATATAGACGTGCTGGAGATCGACGGCGCATCCAATAACAGTGTAGACGAGATCAGGACCCTGCGCGAGAACGTAAAATTTTCCCCCTCCAGAAGCAAGTTCAAGATCTACATAATCGATGAGGTCCATATGCTGTCGCAGGGGGCGTTCAACGCGCTCCTGAAAACGCTGGAAGAGCCGCCCGATCACGTAAAGTTCATATTTGCCACAACGGAACCGCACAGGGTCTTGCCGACCATCATGTCGCGCTGTCAGAGGTTTGATTTCAGGAGAATATCCGCCAAGGCGATATACGACAGGGTCCTGGACATCTCGAAGAACGAGAATATCGACATTGACGAAAAAGCCGCTCTTTTGATCAGCCGCAGCGTGGACGGGAGCCTGAGAGATGCCCTGGTCATACTGGATCAGATGGTTTCCTTCTCCGGCAAAAAGATCTTCCCCGACGATGTTGTAGAGCTTCTGGGGATGATCCACAGGGACAGGATATTTGAGCTATCGGACGCCGTTATCGAGGCCGACCCCGGCCGTATTGCCGGCATACTTGACGAGATGATCAACAGCGGAAAAGATCCGGTATTCATAGCGAACGGCCTTATAAGACATCACAGGGACCTTATGATCCTCAAGGCCGCCGGCGCTCCGACATCCGATATGGCGCTTACAGCGGACGAGCTTAAAAAACTTGAAGCGCAGGCCGGGAAACTATCCCTTGAGGAAATACTTTATATCCTGCAGAACCTTTCGCATTGTCTAGGCCTGATGAAGGGGACGATTTTTCCCCGGGCCCCTCTTGAGATCGCGCTTATCAGGCTTACCAGGAGAGAGGCGGTGCTGTCGCTGCCGGCAGTCCTGGCAAAGCTGGAGGAAATGGGGAAACTTTACCGCGCCTCCGGCGGTGCTTTTGCGGCTCCGGGAAAAACCATCCCGGCTTCCGCCGCCCCGGCGAAAACCGGGGCAGTCAAAACGGCGGAGAAACCGGTTGACCCCGGCCTCCGGGGGCAGAAGGTCTCAGCGCAAACCCCTGCTGAAGAAAATCCTCCCGCGGGATCCGATGACAACGGTGAGCCGGAAACGGATTTTGACTCGACAAAATTTCACTGGAGATCGGTATTGAATTATATCAGGAACAAGAAGATGTCGGTGTTCACATTCCTCAGCGCCGCCAAGCCCGTGGAATTTACCGAGGAGAAAGTGGTCATCGGGTTCGGAAAAGACCATCTCTTCAATAAAGAGGCTCTTGAAGCGGACAGCAACAGGTCCGTTATCGAAGAAGCCGTGAACAAGGTCACGGGTAAGTCCCCTCAGATAGAATTCACGCTTCTGGAATTTTTGGGCGAATCCGCCGAAAAAAGCGATGACGCCGCCAAGAGAACGGCCAGGGCAAAGGAAAAGATGAAACCGGTCATAGAAAAAGCCATGGATGTGTTCGGCGGGCATGTAGTGAGGGATTTCATGGAGGAGGACAGGTGATAAAAGGATTTCCCCGGCCGATGACAAGGCTTATTGACGAATTTTGCAAGATGCCGGGAATAGGACCGCGTTCGGCGCAGAGAATGACATTCTATATATTGCGATCGCCCGGGGAAGAGATCGGTTCTCTTCTGCAGCGCATACGTGAGGTCAAGGAGAATATCAGGTTCTGCAGGGAATGCAACAACCTCAGCGAAAAAGAGATCTGCTCCATATGTTCCGACAGGTCGCGCGACACCTCGAAGATATGCGTGGTCGAGGGGCCAAGCGGGGTCATCGCCATGGAGAAGAGCGGGGCATACCGCGGCCTGTACCATGTTCTTCTGGGGGAACTTTCGCCGATCGATGGTGTGGGGCCGGAAGATCTGAAGATCAGGGAACTGATCCAGCGGATAAAAAAGGGCGGCGTAAAGGAGATCATAATAGCGACGGATTTTACCACCGAGGGAGAAACTACAGCTCTGTACCTTTTTGAAGTGCTCAGGCCGCTTAAGGTCAGGGTGTCCCGTCTTGCGCGGGGAGTACCCGTGGGCGGCAGTCTTGAGTATGCGGATATTGCGACACTTCAAAGGGCTTTTGAGGAACGAAGGTGAATCCTGCCCTGCGCGATCACGGAGAATAGCGCGCAAGTTATACTGTTCGGAAAAGATGTGCTCTATTTGACATTAATAATATTATCATTATACTCTAAATGAAATAGCAGCAGAAATGTTAACTTTAAGCGGGATATCTAAGAAACTTCCCGCGGCAAGGAGGTAAGTATGGGGATCTTGGAAGCTATCAAAAAGGGTTTTGCGCAAAGCGTGAAGCTCATGAACGTGGTCCTGGTATTTTTTATCTTCAACGTGGTCGTGGGTCTGATCAGCTTGCCGTTGGCCAACCCGGCAAGAGCCGGAAGTCCCGGGATCGTCACCGTATCGATCATTTCGAGCATCCTGTTTTTTCTGATATTTATATTCCTGCAGGGCGGAGCACTGGGCCTGATAAAGGACCAGATAAAGACCGCGACAGCCAGTATGGCTCAGTTCGTTACCTACGGGAAGAAATTCTACATGAGAATATTGGGGCTTTTGCTTCTTTACATTCTTATTGCGATAGGCGTTGTTCTGGTGCTTAGCCTGATAAGCGCCGGGATACTGCTGCTGGGAGACAATGTTGCGACCAGGAGCATCGTGGCCGCCATCGTTACGGCCGCGGCAGTGATCGTCATAACCCTGTTGATCTATCCCATATACTCCATAGTCGTGGATGATATAGGCGCCTTGGCGGCGCTTAAGAAGGGTATTGCCGTCGCAAGGTCCAATTTCTGGGTGACCCTGGGGCTTTTTGCCGTGATGCTTCTCATAAGCCTGGTGATCTCGCTGGTCATAGGGTTTATCGTGGGGCTGGTGACCGTGCCCATGTCCGCGAACATAAGCCAGGTGCTGATAGCGCTTGTGAACGCGGCAGTCCAGTCCTATATACCGATCGTTATGATGGTCGCTTTTATGAGTTTTTACATGTCCCTTATCGCGCAAAAGGGGCCTGAGGAAAGCGTCCAGCAATTCGGTCAGTGATCCTGCGTTTACTAAAAGGCGGGTTCTCCGGTGAACCCGCCTTTTTTGTGCCTATTTTTTAAGGTGTTTATTGCCTCTCACAGTGTAACGTAGTATAATATATCCGCTTTTTCTCCAAAAATTCAATCAGGAGGTCACACGATGAAACGCAACATGGTTCCGTATGACGGAAACAGCGCGGTGGCGCATGTCGCCCACGCTACGAATGAAGTTATCGCCATTTATCCTATTACTCCTTCTTCTCCCATGGGTGAGATATCGGACGCCAAGTCGGCCAGGGGCGAAAAGAACATATGGGGGACTGTCCCTGTAGTCGTTGAGATGCAGTCCGAAGGCGGAGCTTCAGGAGCCGTCCACGGAGCACTGACGACGGGGGCGCTGACGACCACGTTCACGGCATCGCAGGGACTTCTTCTCATGGTACCCAACATGTATAAGATCGCGGGGGAACTTACGCCGACGGTTTTTCATATAGCGTCCCGCTCGCTTGCCTGCCAGGCGTTGTCTATTTTCGGGGACCACTCCGATGTAATGGCTACAAGAGCCACCGGTTTTGCCTTACTCTTTTCTTCCAGCATCCAGGAAGTGATGGATTTTTCGCTGATCGCTCAGGCGGCGACACTGGAGTCCAGGATCCCTTTTCTTCACATTTTTGAAGGTTTCCGTCTTTCCCACGAGATACAGAAGATCGAGGAATTGACTTTTGACGATATGAAAGCCATGCTGGATGAGAAATTCATACACTCGCATCGTCAGTGGGGCATGAATCCCGAACACCCGATCATTCGGGGAACTTCACAGAACCCGGATGTATATTTTCAGGGGCGCGAGTCGGTCAACAAGTATTATCTTGCATGTCCGGGCATAGTGCAAAAAGCCATGGACAGGTTCGCCAAGATCACGGGGCGCGCCTACAAACTTTTCGATTATATAGGCGCCGTGGACGCTGACAGGGTGATCGTAATAATGGGTTCCGGCGGCGAAGCGGCCCACGAGGCGGTCGAATACCTTAATTCGAAAGGGGAAAAGGTCGGCCTGGTGAAGGTCCGGCTTTTTCGCCCGTTTGACACGAAGGCGCTCGTCGGCGCTCTTCCGGCCACCGTGAAAGCAATAGCGGTCATGGACAGGACCAAGGAACCGGGCAGCCTGGGTGAACCGCTGTATGAGGATGTCAGGACCGCCATCGGGGAGGCCATGACGGAAGGCGAGACGCCGTTCAGGGAGTACCCCCGGATAGTCGGCGGCCGGTACGGCCTCGGTTCAGCGGAATTTACGCCGGCCATGATCAAGGCCGTGTTCGACAATCTGTCGCAGAAGAAGCCGAAGAACCATTTCACCGTCGGCATAGACGATGACGTTACGAATACCAGCCTGGATTATGATCCGTCTTTCAGCTCCGAGAGCGAGGACACCTACCGGGCGATGTTTTATGGCCTCGGTTCCGACGGCACGGTAGGGGCCAACAAGAACTCCATCAAGATCATCGCGGAAGAGACGGACAATAATGCCCAGGGTTATTTTGTCTACGACTCAAAAAAGGCGGGAGCGGTCACGATCTCCCATCTGCGTTTCGGCAAAAAAACCATCCGCAGCCCCTATCTTATCACCAGGGCCAATTTTCTCGCGTGTCACAACTTCTCTTTTCTGGAGAAGTATGACATGCTGAAGAATATCGTGGAAGGGGGAACGTTCCTTTTGACGTCCATGCATGATAAGACAAAAGTGTGGGACCGCCTTCCTTCGAAAGTCCAGAAACAGATCATTGACAAGAAACTGAAGTTCTACATCATCGATGCCGTTAAGATCGCGAAGGAGCTCGGTCTGGGCAGCCGCATCAATATTATCATGCAGACGGCATTCTTCAAGATATCCGGGATAATCGACGAAAAAAAGGCCGTTGAGGTGATCAAGAAAGCCGTCAAGAAGACTTACGGCAAAAAAGGGGAGAATGTCGTCGAAATGAACAACAAGGCCGTGGATATCGCGTTGGACAGCATCGAGGAAGTGGAGGTCCCGGGATCCTTCAAGGGGAGGGTACTGGAGAGATCGATGCTGCCAGAAGATGCCCCGGAGTTCGTCAAAAAGACCACCGAGAAACTGTTAAAAGCGGAAGGGGAAACGGTCAAGGTCTCCGAGATGCCTTCCGACGGGACATGGCCGACGGGGACAACACAGTATGAAAAACGCAATATTGCCATAAACATACCTGTCTGGAATCCGGAGGCGTGCATCCAGTGCGGAAAATGCGTTCTTATCTGCCCTCACGCGGCTATCCGCGCGAAAGTGTATAAAGAGGAACTGCTGAAGGGCGCGCCGGAGACGTTCAAGTACACGCAGCCGAAACCGCCCAAAGGACTGGAAGGGTACGTGTACACGCTCCAGGTGGCTCCAGAGGATTGCGTCGGATGTAATATATGCATGGAATATTGCCCGATGAAAGCGAAAGGGGCCCTCACAATGGAGCTGCAGGAGCCGTTGAGGGAAAAGGAAAAGAAGAACTATAAATTCTTCCTCGACCTTCCGGATCCGGACCACAGCCTTTACCAGCACAACACGATGAAGGGGATACAGTTCATAAGGCCGCTTTTTGAATATTCCGGAGCGTGCGCCGGCTGCGGGGAAACACCGTACGTGAAGCTTTTGACGCAGCTTTACGGCGACAGAGCTTTGATCGCCAACGCGACAGGCTGCTCTTCCATATACGGCGGCAACCTGCCCACGACCCCTTACTGCAAACGCGCCGACGGGCGGGGGCCGGCCTGGAACAATTCTCTTTTTGAGGATACCGCGGAGATCGCTTACGGTATGCGCCTCGCGGCGGATAAATATACCGAGTATGCCGGTGAACTGGCTGAGAGGGTCATGGCGGACAATGCCTGCAAGCCGGAGACCAGGAAGCTTCTGGAGGAGGTCAGGTCTGCCGACCAATCCGCCCAGGAAGGCATCGAATTGCAGCGCAGCCGCGTGGCAAAACTTAAAGAGCTCCTGCAAAAATGCAGCCTTCCTGATTGCAGGGAACTTCTCAGCGTGGCCGATTACCTTATAAAAAGGTCCGTGTGGGGCGTGGGAGGAGACGGATGGGCATACGATATCGGGTACGGGGGGCTGGATCACGTGCTGGCGGCCGGGAGGAACGTGAACCTTCTGGTCCTGGATACCGAGGTCTATTCGAATACGGGAGGACAGGCTTCAAAATCCACGCCCATGGGAGCGGTCGCAAGGTTCGCGGCAAGCGGCAAACCCATAGGCAAGAAGGACCTGGGAATGATGGCGATAAACTACGGTTACGTTTACGTTGCCAATATCGCGATCGGAGCGGATCCCATGCAGGCCATCAAGGCGTTTATCGAAGCGGAAGCCTACGAGGGACCGTCAATAATCATAGCGTACTCGCATTGTATAGCGCACGGGTATGATCTGCTCAAAGGGTATGAGGAACAGAAAAGGGCGGTAGCCGCCGGGCACTGGCCCTTATTCAGGTATAACCCCGAGCTGTACATGCAGGGCAAGAATCCGCTCATCCTCGACAGCAAAGCGCCCAGCATCAAACTGGAAGAATACGTCTATAACGAGAACCGCTATAACGTTCTCAGGAAGACCGATCCTGAGAGGGCGAAGATGCTTCTGAAAAAAGCCCAGAAACACATCCGGGATCACTATGAACTGTACAAGTATCTTTCGGAAAGAAAGGTCGGTACGAGCGAAGAAGAGAAAGCCAGGGTCACGGAGTAAAGCGCTCCGGTCCCGGCGATAAAAGCATGGCAAAGAAAGCCGCCGTTCATATTGGATGTTCCGGGTGGAATTATGATCACTGGAAAGGGCTTTTTTACCCCGAGAAAAGCTCTTCCGGGCAGTGGTTCAAAGAATACTCGGCTGTCTTTTCCACGGTCGAGATAAACAATACTTTTTATCGGCTCCCGGGACAGTCCACCTTCAGGAAATGGCATGACCAGGCTCCGCCGGGTTTCATTTACGCCGTCAAAGCCAACAGGTTCATCACTCATATGAAAAAGCTTAAAGACCCCAAAGAGCCCGTGGGGCGTTTTCTGAAGCGCGCGCGGGCCCTTGCGGGACACCTGGGGCCTATACTGTTTCAGCTGCCCCCCCGCTGGTCGGTGAACGAGGAGCGGCTTGACAGGTTCACGGATATCCTGCTATCGAGCAGTGTATCCGAAAACCTTCAGTATGTTTTCGAGTTCAGGGAAAGCTCATGGTATAACGACAGGGTCTATGAGATCCTTTCCAGAAAACGCATGTCGCTATGTCTCCATGACATGAAGGGTTCGGGATCTCCCCTGATATCCGTGGGCCCTTTGTGTTATGTCCGTTTCCACGGGACTACGGGCCTGTACGGCGGCAAGTATGAGATCGCGGCCCTCCGCGGGTGGGCGAAATTCATAAAGAAGATGCTGGCCGAAAAAAAAGAAGTTTACGCCTATTTCAATAACGATGCCGAGGCGAACGCGCCAAAGGATGCCTCGCGGCTGATGAAATTGATCAGGGAAAAGGAGAAAGCTTGAACTGTCCCCGCTCAAAACAGTTCAAACTTTCGCATGGCCGTTATGAATTTTAACCGTTCGAATTCCGCGCCTCGGCCGGACTGGATACGCGCGAAAGCGTTCTGGGGTAAAAATTCCGGCGAGGTCCGGGATGTTCTGGAAGAACTGGGCCTTAACAGCGTATGCGCGGAAGCGGCGTGCCCGAACAAAAGCGAATGCTGGGAAGCGCGGCATGTCACGTTCATGATCCTGGGAGATGTCTGCACAAGGGGCTGCCGTTTCTGTAACATAGAGGGAGGTTCGCCGGGCGCCCCCGATCTTTGCGAACCCCGGAATGTCGCCAGGGCCGTAAAAAGACTGGGGACGAAATACGCCGTAATAACTTCGGTGACCCGCGATGACCTTAAAGACAGGGGGGCGGGGCAATTCGCGCGGACGGTCGGGGAAATAAAGACGGAAGCTCCCGGCACTCTGGTGGAACTTTTGATCCCCGACCTTG
>CAZGQR010000002.1:35774-201292 GCA_964527765.1 uncultured Planctomycetia bacterium
CCTTCCGTAAGGCACTGGCCGGTCAAGAGATATTACAGCCCGGAGGAATTCAGGTCTCTTGGAGAAACAGCCGGTCGGATGGGATTTGGCGCGGTATGCGCCGGCCCTTTAGTCCGGAGTTCATACCGCGCCTATGAAGCTTACAGGACCTGCGCGGGAACGGTTACTGAACCGGCATCTTGACAAGGTGCCTGTATGGTCTATAATGGGAGCAAATATAATCGAGGCAAGCATAACACCCATGTCCGGAACCACTCACGACTTAAAAAAGACACCTCTTTACGACAGGCATCTTGAAGCGGGAGCAAGGATGGTCCCCTTTTCGGGCTGGAGCATGCCCGTTCAATATGCGGGGATAATCGAAGAACACCTGCATACCCGGTCAAAGGCGGGGCTGTTTGATATCTGCCACATGGGGGAGTTTTTCCTGAAGGGTCCTTCCGCCGGCGAGGAACTGGACAGGCTGGTGACCTGCCGCATAGACGACATGCCGGTGGGCAGATGCCGGTACGGTTTTATCCTTAATGAGAACGGCGGGATAATAGACGATCTGATAGTGTTCAAGACCTCACCCGATGATTATATGCTGGTGGTCAATGCCGGCACGGTCCGGAAGGACAGAGAGTGGATAAAGTCAAATATATCCGGAAAGGTAAGGTTCAGCGACGAATCCGAAAAGATCGCCAAACTGGATCTGCAGGGGCCCCTGTCCGGAGAGATACTGGTCCGGCTGACCGGTCGATCGACGGTGGAAGGAATAAAACGTTATCACTTTATCGATACTGAGATAAAGGGGGTCAAAACCCTGCTTAGCCGGACAGGTTATACCGGCGAGCTGGGGTATGAACTGTTTTTTCCTGTGGCATCCGCGGCCGGCATCTGGGACATGCTTTTAAAATTCGATGAGGTAAGGCCGGTCGGCCTGGGAGCGCGCGATACCCTCAGGATGGAGATGGGGTATTCTCTTTACGGAAATGATATAGATGAAGACCACACTCCTTTTGAGGCGAACCTGGCGAAGTTCGTGTATATGGAGAAAGATTTTATAGGCAAAAAAGCGCTCTTGGATCAGGGCGAAAGAGGGATGGACCGGCTTTTAACGGGATTCGTGTGTGAAGGCAGAAGAAGCGCCAGGAGCCATTTTACCGTGTTAGACGGCCAGAGGGCCGTAGGAGAAGTGACAAGCGGGGCGTTTTCTCCGTGTTTGAAAAAGGGCATAGGTTTGTGTTATATTGAGAAAGAGTTCGTCGGTGAAGGGCGCGAGATCCTGCTCGGCGACGGAAAGATCGAGATAAGAGCGAGGCTGAAAAAGATACCGGTCTATGAACATTGAAAAGCGGGACAGGTCTCCCGCGGCAGCGCGAACTGTTCGCCGGGGCCGGTCCCCGTATTTTTACGGAGGGAAAAATGATACCGCAGGATTTGAAGTATACGAAAGAGCACGAATGGGTCCGGATCGAGGGAAGCGAGGCGGTTTTCGGGATAACCGATCACGCGCAATCGCAGCTCGGGGATATAACTTTTGTTGAACTTCCGAGAGCCGGCCGAGATATCAGGCAGTCCGAAAGTTTCGCCACGGTGGAATCGGTAAAAGCCGCAAGCGATGTCTATGCCCCCGTCTCCGGAAGGATCCTGAAAGTTAACGAGTCCCTGCAGGATAAACCGGAGATCATTAATCAGTCCCCTTACGGTGAAGGCTGGTTCTGCCGGGTAAGCATGTCTGATGCCGGGGAAGGGGCCGGTCTCATGGACGCCGCGGCATACGAAGCGTATGTAAAGGAATCCGAATAATGGGATATATTTCTCACACCTCTCAGGACAGGCGGGAGATGCTGGAAGCAATCGGGATCAGATCCGGCAACATGGACGATCTCTTTAAGAGCATCCCTTCCGCTTTACGCGCCCGTTCTTTTGACCTGCCGCCCGGGAAACCGGAACTGGAGGTCGAAAGATACCTGCAGGGTCTGGCCGGGAAGAACGTGACGGAACTGCCGACGTTCGTCGGCGGGGGGTTTTATGATCATTACATCCCGGCGGCCGTTGACGCCCTGGTCTCGCGCTCCGAATTCTATACCGCATATACTCCTTACCAGCCCGAGGCTTCCCAGGGCACTTTACAGGCCATTTACGAGTATCAAAGCTGCATCTGCCGTCTTACGGAGATGGAGGTATCGAACGCTTCCCTTTATGACGGCGGCACGGCGCTTTATGAAGCGGCCATGATGGCCGCGCGCATTACCGGCAGGAACAAGATAATAATGGACGGAGGGGTGAGCCCGATATACCGCAAGATGATGCATTGTTATACCAGCAATCTTTCGATAGAGTTTGTCGAGACCGCGGTAACCCACGGGCAGAGCAATAGAGAAGAGATATATAAGTATCTTGATGACAGGACAGCGGCCGTCATACTTCAGAATCCCAATTTTTTCGGCGCCATCGATGACCATAGCGATATATCCGAGAGATGTCATAAGACAGGCGCGCTGGCCATAGAGAGCGTTTATCCTATCTCCCTCGGCGTCTTAAAAACACCCCGCGAGATGGGGGCGGACATAGTGACAGGGGAAGGTCAGAGTCTCGGGATCCCGCTTTCGTTCGGAGGCCCTTATCTGGGTTTTATGGCGACCAGGAAGGAATTCGTCCGCAAGATGCCCGGCCGTATCGTAGGCGTGACGACGGATGAAGAGGGGCGCCGGGGATTTGTTCTTACCCTCCAGACCAGGGAACAGCATATACGCCGCGAAAAGGCCACTTCGAATATATGCTCGAACGAAGCGCTCTGCGCTTTGCGGGCCTTGATCTATATGGTGCTTCTTGGAAAAGAGGGATTGAGGGAAGTGGCTGAGCTATGCATGGAAAAGGCCGAATACGCCAAGAAAAGGCTGGAGAGGGTCAAAGGCGTTGAGGTCAAGAGAAGCTCGCCGACCTTCAATGAATTTACCATACAACTTCCCAAAGACTCTAACGAGGTCATAGACAGGATGATAGAGAAAGGTTTTGAGCCGGGCTTTCCGCTGGGACGCTATTACAAAGGCATGGAGAATTACATGCTCGTGGCGGTGACCGAAAAGAGGACGAAAAAAGAGATCGACATGTTCGGCAAAGCCCTGGAGGATGTGCTGTGGAGCTGATATTCGAAAAATCCAAACCGGGCCGCAGGGGAACGACCCTGCCGTCCATGGATGTTCCCAAGGGGGCGAAGATCGACCCCGGACACAAGAGGGCGCGGGAAGCGGAACTTCCGTCCGTATCGGAACCGGAGATCATAAGGCATTATACCAATCTTTCGAAGATGAATTTCAGTATCGACTCCAACTTTTATCCGCTCGGATCCTGTACGATGAAATATAACCCCAAGTTCACGGAAAGAATAGCCGGCCAGGAACCGTTCACCTCGCTTCATCCCCTTAATCCTCAGCTTGTAAAGGGAGCCATGCTGACCCAGGGGGCGCTGGAGATCATCAGTAATCTTGAAGAGGCCCTGTGCGAGATCACCGGAATGGACGAGTTCACCGCCCATCCCATGGCGGGAGCGCACGGGGAACTTACGGGGATAATGATCATCGCTGCTTATCACAAGCACAGGCAGGGGAAGAAAAAGTACGTGCTTATACCCGATTCCGGGCACGGGACGAATCCCGCCACGGCGGCCATCGCCGGATATGAGGTGAAACCGGTGCCTTCGGATAAGAACGGCGTGATGGATCTGGACATGTTCAAGAACGCGTTAAGCGGGGAAGTCGCCGCCGTTATGCTGACATGTCCGAACACCCTGGGGGTATTTAACCCGCATATCAGGGAGATAAGCGATCTTACGCATAAAGCGGGCGGGCTCATGTATTATGACGGCGCCAATCTTAATGCCATCATGGGAAAAGCGCGCCCCGGGGATCTGGGATTCGATGTCGTCCACCTTAATCTCCACAAGACCTTTGCCACGCCTCATGGAGGAGGCGGTCCGGGAGCGGGTCCGGTGGGCGTGAAAAAAGACCTTGTCCCGTTCTTGCCGGTCTCCCGTGTCGTCAGGAAAGAGGACGGCACCTTTCGGCTGAATTATGACGAACCCCTTTCGATAGGCTACATATCCCCGTTTTACGGAAATTTTTCCGTCATGCTCAAGGCGTATGCCTATATTCTTCTTCTGGGGAAAGAAGGCCTTATAGAGGCCAGCGAGAACGCCGTTCTGAACGCGAATTATCTGAAAAGCCGTTTAAAGAAATATTATGATATCCCGTACGATAAAGGGTGTCTGCACGAGTTCGTCCTGTCGGCATCGCGCCAGGCGGAAAAGGGGGTCCGCGCTCTTGACATAGCGAAAGCGCTGATCGACAGGGGAATACACCCTCCGACCGTATATTTCCCGCTTATCGTGAAGGAAGCGATGATGATAGAGCCCACCGAGACCGAGTCCAAAGAGACGCTGGACCGGTTCATCGACGTCATGATAGAACTTGCCGAGCTGGCCGAAAAAGATCCGGGCGCGTTCAAGGACTTTCCGAAAACCGCCCCGGTCCGAAGACTGGACGAGGTCAAAGCGGCCAGGGACATGGATATAGCCGCCCTTTAACGTAACACCGTTTTTATATGAGATCAGTCGAATGGCCCACCAGCACTCCCGAGGAAGCGATCGCTCTGGACGAGTTGCTTCTGATGAAAGCCGAAACCGGCCAGATAGGGGAGACTTTGCGTATCTGGAGCGCCCCCGGGTATTTTGTGGTCGTAGGCCGGGCGAAAAAGGCGGCGGAAGACTGTTTCCTGGACGAATGCCGCAGGGAAGGTATCGGAATAATAAGACGGATCTCCGGCGGAGGCACGGTGCTGCAGGGTCCGGGATGCCTCAACTATTCAGCCGTCCTATCCTACGGGCGCGATAAAAGATACAGGGATATAAGATGTTCCTACCGGCAGATCCTGGAGGACGTTTCCGGGGCATTTAAAACTAAAGGGCTTGATGTTGAATTCTTCCCGATATCGGACCTTGCCCTGAACGGAAGGAAGATTTCCGGTAACGCCCAGGCCAGGAAGCGGAGGTATTTTCTTCATCATGGAAGTTTTTTGTTTGATTTTGATATAGGGAAAATATCGCGCTTTCTCAGGCATCCCGGCAGTGAGCCGGAATACCGGCGCCGGCGCCCGCACGAGGATTTTCTCGCGAACATACCGATCGGGGCCAAAGAGCTGGAGAAGGTCATAAAGGCGGCGTTCCCGCCGTTATCCGGCGCGTGGAAACCCGGCCGGAAAGACGTTGAGGACCTGGATAATATGATCCGGCGTAAGTTTTCGCTGGATGCGTGGAATTTTGCTTTTTGATCCGTTCGGGATGCGGACTATTCCCGGACCCGGTCGATGTATTTCCCCGTTTCGGGATCGACCTCCACCATATCTCCTTCTTCTATGAATTGCGGAGCGTCGATCTCCATGCCGTTCTCAAGCGTGATCTGTTTGGCGGTCGTCGAGTCATGCTGTTTTATGCCCGGCGGGGCGGTTTTGACTTTCAGGCGGATGCGGTCGGGGAAAATGACTCCCAGTACCTGGTTTTCATAAAGGTCGACGGTATATTTTTCGTTCTCCTTGAGAAAAACCTCTTTGCTGCCTATTAGATCTTTATTCACCTGGTAATTTTCGTATGTTTCCTCGTCGAGAAAATAGAAGCTGTCGCCGTCCCCGTATGAATATAAAGCCTTTTTGCGGATAACGTCTGCCTCCTCAAGTTTATCCTCCTGGAGGTACGTATGTTCCATGAACTTGCCGTCGGATATGCCGCGCATCTTGATGCTGATCGTCTTGTGAGCTTTGGCCGCGCCTTTTGACTCAACTTCTTCTACCTTGTAGATCTTGCCGTCGATGAGCAAAAGATTGCCCACTTTGACATCAATGGCCTGTTTCATCTTCCAGTCCTCCGAAAACAAGCGTCACGGCTTTTGCCAGGGCCGTGCTGCTCAAAGAACTTAAGGTTATTTTGGTCCCGCCCTCCGGGAGGGCTTCAAAAAAGATACCCACGCGCGTGGTATCGGTCTGCTTCGGAAACCCCATGGCTATGATATATCCTTTTTTTCTGTTTGTTTGGAAGATGGTGAGGCCCTTGTTCTCGAGGATCGCCGTTACCTTATCAAAGGCGGTATCGCAGGGGATGGGGAAGGTTTTTTTCTTGCCGTCGGCGCGCGCTTTTTCAAGGTCTCTCACGTTTGTGCCTATCAGTGCCTTGAAGTCGGTGGAATAGTGGGCGCATCCGCCGAGCAGGAAAATGATCAAAAATAGAAATGAGACCGGTTTAACGATATTTTTCATGTGAGCTCCCCGTTAAAAGCTGGATAACAGCTAAATTATATAACCAAACACATAAAATAGCAAGGCGGAGAGCGGAAAGCCCCCCCCCGTTTCCCCCCGTTTGTACCGTTTGGAAATTTAAGATTGCAAGTGTCCCCCTTTTTATACTATCAAAGTGTCCCCGAGACTAAAGGGGACACTTTCATGCTTCAATTTAGGGGACACTTGCAAAGCTAAAATCGCAAACGGTACAAACGGGGGTTTTTACAGGGAGGCTGCGCTGTGGGCCGCACGTATCGGTTCGGGTATTTTGTATTTAGGGCAGCAGGCGAGGATGATCTTTACCGCGGAGGGTATATCCACCAGGTGCCCGGGGGAGACAAAGACGGGATTGGTGTTATCACGGGTCCGCAGGACGGCGCCTATGGCCTTTCCGTTATTGTCCCTGACAAGAGAAAAGTCGCCCCTGGCATTTCCCGGCATGTCATATGATCCGTAGAGGTGGCTTTTCGCGGAGCCGATGCTCGGCCTGTTAAGGATGATGCCGATATGCGAAGCGAGTCCGACCCCGCGGGGGTGGGCCAGCCCCTGGCCGTCAAAAATAAACACGTCAGGTTTGGCCTTGAGCTTTTTGACGCACTTGAGGATAACGGGCCCTTCCCGGAAGGACAAAAGGCCGGGAACATAAGGGAACCGGGTCTTTTCCTCCGCGACCGCGGTTTCCTGTCTTTGCAGGTCCGGATACGTCAGCACGACTATGGCGGCCCTGGAGCGGCCCTCTTTCACCGAGACATCCACTCCTGCCACAAGATGCACCTTTTTAGCGCTGAGTTTCCTGATGGCGATCTTTTCCCGGATGCGGCTCTGGAGGCGCATCGCATCCCTGGGGGAAAGATCCCATCTGTGGAGATCGTTGAACTGCATGGTCATGGCCTGCCTGATGTAAACATTTGACACCGTATAAATTATATTATAACATATATAGTCTAATTTCAGGGCAGAACGCTCTTTTGGGCTGTGATCATACGGTAACGGAGAAACCTCTATGAAAGCGGAAGACGAAAAATTACTCAAAAAGAAGTGCGGCGAAAAGAATTTTAAGAAACTGGCCGCTATCGATAATCCGAAACTGCACGATTTTGTGGCAAAATATGTCACCCTTTGTAACCCTGATTCTGTTTTTGTGCGAACGGATTCAAGGGAAGACGCAGAATATATCCGCGACAAAGCACTGACCAACGGCGAAGAAAAACCTCTCAAGACCGAAGGGCATACCGTCCATTTTGACGGATATTACGACCAGGCGCGCGATAAAGCCAACACCAAGTATCTTCTCAGGCCGGACGAGGTCCTCGGCTCGGATATAAGGTCCGAAGACCGGGAAAAGGGCCTGAAAGAGATACACAAGCTTCTTAAGAACGTGATGGTCGGCAAGGAAGTATACGTGTGCTTCTTTTGCAAGGGGCCGCTGAATTCCGCGTTTTCGATCCTTGCCGTTCAAATAACAGATTCCAGTTACGTCGCGCACTCGGAAGACATACTGTTCCGCCCGGGATACGAACAATTCCGCAAAAACGGCGCCTCGGAAAGGTTCTTCCGGTTTTTGCACTCCGCCGGCGCGCTGGAGAACCACGTAAGCCGTGATGTATATGACCGCAGGGTGTACATAGATCTGACGGAAGAAACGGTCTATAGCGTGAACACCCAATATGCCGGGAACACCGTGGGCCTCAAGAAGCTGGCGATGCGCCTGGCGATCAAACGGGCCTCGGAAGAAGGATGGCTTACCGAGCATATGTTCGTCATGGGCGTCCGCGGCCCCGACGCAAAACGCGTCACTTACTTCACCGGTTCATTCCCAAGCGCCTGCGGGAAGACCGCCACCGCCATGCTTGAAGGGGAAAAGATCGTGGGTGACGATATAGCCTACCTGCGCCGTATCAACGGAAAGATCCGCGCCGTCAACGTTGAAAGGGGCATTTTCGGGATCATACGGGATGTCAGCGAGGAAAATGATCCGACCATATTCAAGGCGCTGACCACTCCCGGAGAGATCATCTTTTCCAACGTGCTGGTGGATACCGACAATAACCCGCGCTGGCTGGGCGACGGAAGGCCGGAACCGGAGGAGGGCGTAAATTATTCCGGAGAGTGGACCCCGGGCAAAAAAGGCCCGGATGATGCCGAGGTTTTTTGCGCGCACAAAAACGCGCGTTACACTATCCGCTTGAAGGACCTCGATAATTGTGATGACAGGCTGGAAGACCCGGAGGGGATCGAGGTCGGCGGCGTGATATATGGCGGAAGGGATTCCGATACGAGCGCGCCGGTCAACCAGTCGCTGGACTGGGCGCACGGGATACTTACGCAGGCCGCCACGATCGAATCGGAGACCACCTCTGCCACGCTCGGCCGGGAAGGCGTAAGGACTTTTAACCTTATGGCCAATCTGGATTTTCTTTCGATACCCATCGGCAGGTATATACAGAATAATCTGGATATAGCGAAAGGGGCCGAAGACCCTCCGCTTATTTTTCATGTAAATTATTTTCTGCGCGGTAAAGACGGGAAATATCTTAACGGGATAAAGGATAAGCACGTTTGGATCAAATGGATGGAACTGCGCGTAAACGGCGAAGTGGACGCGATCAGGACCCCCACGGGGCATATCCCGAAATATGATGACCTTGCGCGTTTGTTCAAAAAGGTTATCGGCAAGGATTACGGCAAGGACGATTATGAGGAGCAGTTTAGCCTGCGCATACCCGAGAATATAGCCAAGATCGAAAGGATAAAAAATATCTATCACACCAAAGTTTTCGACACGCCGCATATTCTGATGAAAGCCCTGGATGACCAGAGAAAGCGCCTCGAAGAATGCCGCGAGACCTGCGGCGATTATGTGTCGCCTTTTGTCCTGGAGAAGAGACAGGCATAAGGCATCGCTTAAAAAGGAGACCTATCCATGCAAAAAACAAGGCCTTTGCTATCCTTGGATCTGCCTGATGTGCCGCTTTTCAAAAAAGGCAAGGTCAGGAATGTCTATGATCTCGGGGACAAGCTGCTTTTTGTCGCCACCGACAGGATATCGGCGTTTGATGTGGTGATGCAGAACGGCATTCCGGAGAAAGGCCGGGTGCTTAACATGATCTCGGCCTTCTGGTTCGGTTTTGTCGGGGACCTGGTGCAGAATCACATGATCACCGTTGATATAGACGACATGACGGCGCAGGACGGGCGCCTTAAAGCTTATCGTGAATTGCTTTCTGGCCGGTCCATGCTTGTAAAAAAAGCGGAACCCATACCCGTGGAATGCGTGGTCAGGGGGTATATCTCGGGTTCGGGATGGAAGGATTACCGGGCCTCCGGCAGCGTTTGCGGCATAAAGTTGCCGGAGGGGCTCAGACAGTCCGACAAACTGCCGGAACCGATATTCACACCGGCCACTAAGGCCGAATCCGGCCACGATATCAATATTTCGCAGAAGGAGATGAAAGCGGAAGTGGGCGATAAGGCGTTCGAATTCCTGAAAGAAAAAAGCCTTGCCATTTACGGAAAGGCCGCGGAATATGCCGGGTCCAGGGGCATAATCATCGCCGACACGAAATTCGAGTTCGGCAGGGTCGGTGATGAGATAATCCTGATGGACGAAGTCCTTACCCCTGATTCTTCCAGGTTCTGGCCGGTGGATGACTACCAGCCCGGCAGGTCCCAGAAGAGTTTCGACAAACAGTTTGTCAGGGACTATCTGGAAGGCCTTGATTGGGACAAGACCCCGCCCGGACCGGAACTGCCGGAGGAGGTCGTTCTGAAGACGACAGAAAAATACCTCCAGGCATATAAAATACTCACCGGGAGCCAACTTCCGGGATACGGTACATGAAACCGCGCATACTGAAAATAGACCCCCGCCACATCGATCTTGAACTGATCAGACAGGCCGCAGAAATCGCGCGCGGCGGAGGGCTTGTCGCTTTTCCTACCGAGACGGTTTACGGACTTGGCGCGAACGCGTTTGACCCGGAAGCCGTTACAAGTATCTTTGAGGCAAAAAAACGGCCTCTTGACAACCCGCTTATAGTGCATATTGCCGATCCGAAGGACCTGCATAGACTGGCTGAAAATGTGCCGCCGGAAGCGGACAAGCTTGTGGAACGGTTCTGGCCGGGGCCTTTAACGGTGGTCCTGAAAAAAACGGATCTGGTCCCCGATATTGTCACCACCGGCCTGGACACTATAGGCATACGCATGCCGTCGAATACGATCGCCCGGGAATTTATAGCCGCATCAGGGGTTCCTATTGCCGCACCGTCGGCGAACATGTTCGGCAGGCCTTCGCCGACGACAGCAAAGCACGTTATTGAGGATCTCAAAGGGAGGATCGACCTTGTTCTGGACGGGGGCAGCACCGAGATAGGCATCGAATCTACCGTTGTGGAATTTATGGACGGGAGGGTCATAGTGCTCCGGCCGGGCGGGGTCGATGTGGAGCAGTTGCACGGCATCGCGGGCAGCGTGGAGATATCGTCCGGGGCGGAACGGACAGGCAGATCTCCCGGCGAATACCCCCAGCATTATTCACCGAATGCCAGGATCATGCTTGTGGAAGACGGGCATTTTCAGGCTGAAGAAGCGCTATCGGCCGCCTCCGGCGCCGGATCCCGCGGGCAAAAGGTCGGTATAATGGCCAAGCAGGAACACTCGGCTCTTTACGACGGATTTAACGTCAAGGTCCTGGGCCCGGAAAACGACGGAAGGGTCTGTGCGTCCAGGTTTTTCCATATACTGCGGGAATTCGACGCCGAAAAAGTCGATGTCATAGTGGCCGAAGGCATTCCCGAAAGAGGGCTGGGCCTGGCGATCATGAACCGTCTCAGAAAAGCCGCCGGTTGACGATAAAAGAGAACAGATTTCCCCTTCCCCCGAAGATCCTTAGCGCCTTTTATTGATATCTAAGGCTTGAAATTATCCGACAGGAATCTCTGGAGGTCCGCGTTATCGGCTATATCATCGTAGGAAAAGATGACTATTCCGGCGGGGGAAAGTTCCTTCAGGGATCTGAGCTGGGCTTTGAGTGTTTCAGTATTACCGTTCAGCAGGTACGCCCCTATTCCGATGTGGACTTTTTTGTCCAGGCCGGGCAAGAGCAGGGAGCCGGAGTTAAGCTCCATGAGGCGGGTATCGTCGGTGTAGTTCATGACCGCGATGTGATCAACGTACCCCGAACGCAGCCACTCCGTCCAATCCTGAAGGGTAGTCAGGTAGGTCCTTTCCACCGAGGGGACTATTGTCCCGGATATTTCCAGGGAAGGCCGCAGCGGCCGCACGCGTTCGGATATATCACGCACAAGGCCGGTCACCTGATCCCTTCGCCATTCATCCCACCGCTTGAAGTTTTCCCGGGAATGTTCCATGGTTTTAACATCAAGTCCGGTGGCGTTTTTAAAACCGGCAGCGTTGGATCCGCCGTAGCCGTAGCTTATGCCGTGTGAGGTGAACCTGGACCCCGGGACGAACGGAACTACCGCGGGATATCTCACATAGTCAAGATGCAGGCCCGAAAGCCCGGGGTACCTTGTTACGATCTCTCCCGCGATGCCGGTAAGATATTCTCTTATTTTCCTGTCGCCCGGCTCCAGAAAAAGCTGGTTTTCACGGACATAATACTTGTCCAGGTCGTCCTTTTTGTCTTCCGGCATTGAAGGTCTGCCGTGCTGATCTATCGTGAGAATGTCTTTGCCGAATTTTTTCAGCACGTTCGCATTTTTATTCTGGGCTACACTGAGCAGGTTTATCCAGGCGTGGACTTTAGGGCCGCTGCTCTTTGCCGCCCTGATCAGGTAGGCGAGCGGGTCTTCTCCGGCCTCCGAAAGTATTTTCTCGTAAGCTGTCCTGTCGGTCAGGGCGGAATCGTAATAGGCTTTATCGGCCCTGTAGATCTGGATGTATATGTCGTCTATTCCGGACTTTTTACAGGTGTCGATCAGGCGGTCGATATTTTCTTTTGAATGAAGCACCTTTTGCCGGGAGAAGACAGTGACCCAGGCGCCGATCCGTATTTTTTCACCCGAAGCGGCGTCCGAAACGTTGATCGGGCACAAGGTGAACGAACACCAGAGAGAAATAAGGACAACGAAAAAGATGTTTTTTTTGGACATGATGCCTGTTAACCGGGTTTCGGGCCGTTCTTGTTACTTACCGGCGACTTTTTTAAGCTGCTGTTTAAAAGCATCTGAATTTATGATATCTTTTATAAAAACCACTGACCAGACCCTGGAAAGGCCCGTGTTCTCTTCAAAAACGATCCGGGGACGGCCGGTCTGGGCGCTTATCGCGAGCTCCTGGGAAGTGATATATTCGCCCGTTATCCCGATAAACGCCCCTCCAAGCGGATCCTTGCCTACGACGACCCCTTTTTCGCCGAAGCGTATGGCGGAAGGCTTAAGAAATACCGGGCTGCCGCTGTTGCCGGGAAATACGGAAGCATCCACGTAGAATGATCTGTCATTGTTGATGAGGCTGATTATTCCGTTCCTTACGATGGGCGAGACCTCTCCCTTTGGCTCTATGCCCGGCTGATAGGATAAAAAGAACACATCATACAGCTCGGTCAGGTATTTCGGATCAAGGAACAGGTTATCGGAGATCACCTTTACGTCATCTTCGACAGGGTTTATCTGGAACGGGATCACGGCAATATCGACTTTGGGATCCCCGTGAAATATCCACTCGATGCCGAACTTTTTTTTCATATCCGCGATAGAACGCACCGTAACCCCGCCGCCCTTAAGGTTAAAGAACGCAAGTAGATTATCGTCCTGCATTTTTCCGGTCAATTTGTTCATAACGACGTGTTTTGCGGTCAGCAGATGGTAAGTCCCCTGCACATTGACCAGGAATCCGGTAGCGTATATCTGAGGTTTTCCGTCCGGGTTTATCCTGCCGAGAAAGACCACGGTTTTTTTAAGGTTGACTACCGGATTCATCCCGAACTCGCCGGTCATTTGTTTTTCCCTTGCCGCCCCGTGAGCCGGATAACTGAAAAAAGATACCAGGCAGATGATCGTTGCGATTTTTTTGAAATTTTTCGATAACATTTCATTTACCTTTCTTTGTTATCACGGCATGTTCTTTTTGTCCTTCGCCGTCTCTTTATTTTCCGGAAACAGCGCGCAGGCGCGCGATCCCTACTCTTTTTCGTAATTTATCAGCGTTATCGGATTATAACGCCCGATCTTGCCCATGTAGTCCAGGAAAGTCAGCCCTATTATGGAAAATATCCCCGCTACCCCGGCTTTCTGCATTTCGACCATTCTGGCGACAGCTTCAAGCGTTCCGCCCGTGGCTATAAGGTCGTCTACTATCAGCCATTTTTTCCCGGGGGTGAGGTCTGATTTATGTATCTCAAGGGTGGCTTTGCCGTATTCCAGGGAATAGCTGTGCTGCACGATGTCCCCGGGAAGCTTGCCTTTTTTCCTGGCCAGCACGAGGGGCAGGCCTCTTTTCAGGGCGAAAGGGGCCCCGAGAAGAAATCCGCGGCTTTCAATGGCGATCACGCCGTCTATTTCGGATTTTTTATAAAGCTCATCCATCCGGTCCAGCACGAACCTGAACGCTTCCGGGTTGGTGAATATGCTCGTTACATCGTAGAACAGTATACCCGGCTTTGGAAAGTCCGGCACTTTTCGGATCGCTTTATCCAGATCCATTTTTCGTCCTCCTCCCGGTCATCCGTATATCAAAATAATCCCACGAACCACTTGTGAAGCGACAATAAGAGCCCCCCGAAGACGAGCGATACGATGCCCATCAGCTTTATCAGTATGTTCATGGATGGCCCCGTGGTGTCCTTGAAGGGGTCTCCCACCGTGTCGCCGACGACCGCGGCCTGATGTGTTTCCGTCCCCTTGCCCCCGAGATTCCCTTCTTCGATCCATTTTTTCGCGTTATCCCAGGCACCGCCCACGTTCGCCATCATGATGCCGAGCAGCACGCCGCATACGGTGGCGCCGGCCAGGAAACCGCCGAGCGCTTCTATCCCGAGGATGATCCCCACAAGCAGGGGGCTTATGATAGCCACGACACCCGGAAGCACCATCTCCTTGAGCGCGCCTTTCGTGACGATGTCTATGCAGGTCTGGGTGTCCGGTTTTGCCGTTCCTTCCATAAGCCCGGCGATCTCCCGGAACTGGCGCCGGATCTCCTGGACAAGTTTGTCCGCGGCCCTGCCGACGGCTTTCAAGGTCATGGAAGAGATGGAGAAGGGGATAAGGGCGCCGATAAACAGTCCCACGACGGACAGGGGTTTCGTGAGATCTATTGTTTCCAGGCCGGTGACCTTCTGGAACGCCGCAAAAAGGGCAAGAGCAGTGAGGGCGGCTGAACCTATGGCGAACCCTTTGCCTATGGCAGCTGTCGTGTTCCCGAGGGCATCAAGTTTGTCCGTGATCTTACGGACCCCTTTGTCCAGTCCGGCCATCTCGGCTATCCCTCCCGCGTTGTCCGCGATCGGGCCGTAAGAATCGGTTGACATGACAATGCCGATCGTGCACAGCATGCCCACGGCCGCCAGGCCGATACCGTAAAGCTGTGCGAAATGATAAGACGCCAGCACGGCGATGCTGATGGTCAGAATGGGCAGGATGGTGCTTCCGAACCCCACAGCCAGCCCGCAGACGACCGTAGTGGCCGCACCGGACCGGGAACTTTCGGCGATCTCTCTTATGGGCCTGCCCGAAGTGAAATACTCGCTTTCCACGCCGATAAGGACCCCGGCGACCAGGCCCGAGAGTATCGCCCAGAACTGGTCTATTCCGCCGAACATTGTTCTTGAGGCCGCGTAGGCGCCTGCCAGGAAAATTACAGCTGATACAAATGTAGAATTTCTCAACGCGGTTTGCGGGTTAAGATTCTTAAGGAAATTGATCGAGATGACACCGAACATGGAGGCCACCAGACCGATCGATATCAATATCAGCGGGAAACTCATCGCGGTGAGAGGGTTTACCATCACGGCCCCTATAGCCATCGTTGCTATTACAGAACCGACATAGGATTCGAAAAGGTCCGCTCCCATCCCGGCCGTGTCCCCGACATTGTCACCTACATTATCCGCTATGACCCCGGGATTTCGCGGATCGTCTTCCGGGATACCGGCTTCGACCTTGCCGACAAGATCGGAACCCATATCCGCGGCTTTAGTGTAAATACCGCCGCCCACGCGCGCGAAAAGAGCTATGGAGCTGGCGCCGAGGGCAAAACCGGTTATGATCGAAGTTTCCTTGGTGATCACGTACCATATGCCCACGCCCATAACACCCAGGGCGGCGACGGTTATGCCCATGACGGATCCGCCCTTGAAGGCGACATTAAGCGCTTCGGCGGGGCCGGAAGTCCTGGCAGCTTCGCAGGTCCTCGCGCCGGATCTGGTAGATGCCTTCATTCCGATAAAGCCGGCCAGCATCGAACAGAAAGCGCCGGAGACATATGCTATGGCCGTATAAAGAGAAAGGAACCTTGCTATTACGATGAACAGTATTGCCATGAAAATGAGGATTATACGGTATTCATTCCTCAGGAAGACCATCGCGCCTTTATGGACTTCGTGAGAGATGTCGCGCATTTTTTCAAGACCTTCCGGTCTTCGCAGGACCGTCATGAACGTTACTACGGCGAACAGGATACCGGCAAACCCGAGTACGGGAATAATTATCATAGATCACTCCTTATTTTACAGGATCATCCGACGCTTTTCTTGACGTACTTCAAGATCTCATCGGGCCATATGAACTTCGAAAGGACCTTATCCGCTCCTTCTTTCTTTGCCTGTTCGATGAGCTCATTGGATATAAAAGCGGTAAGCATGAATATAACAACGTCCGCTTTAACTTCCTTTATGCGTTTTAAAAGTTCCACACCGTTCATTTGCGGCATTTTGTAGTCGATAATGATAAGATCAAAATCCCCCTTTTTTACCATTTCCAGGGCTTGGAGGGGGTCGGTGGTGTAACTGACGTTGTAGTTGGAATCCAGCGTCAGAACGTCCGACAGGGACTCACACATGTCCCTGTCATCGTCCACGAGCAATATTTTTGCTTTGGTCTTCTTGTTCATCTTGGCAGAATTTTTGAGGAAGGCAGTTTTATGATAAAACAGGTGCCTTTTTCGCTTGTCTCCTCCAGGTAGAGGTGGCCGCCGTTCGCCTCTATTATGGATTTGGAAATAGGCAGCCCCAGCCCCGTGCCCGTTATTTTGGAGCTGTAAAACAGGTTGAATATCTTTGTCTGGACGCTTTCCATTATCCCGTGGCCCGTATCGCAGATGCGGATGCAGACTTTTGAGTCGTCGTCGGACGGGAACACCTTTATTATCAGTTTGCCCTTGCTCCCCATGGCCTGTATCGAATTAAGGACCAGGTTCCGCAGCACGCTGTAAAGCTGGTGGAAATCCATGAACACCATCAGGGCTTCTTCTTTCTCAAAGGAGACTTCTCTTTCTATGCTTTCCGGTGTATCCATGTCCTTGAGGACCGCTTCTATGCATTCTTTCACCGAAACGGTCGAGGCCATTTCCGCTTTTACGCGGGAGTAACTGAGGATACTTTCAAGGATGTTACTGGAAAGCTTTATTTTATCTTCCAGCATCCGCAGCCTTTTTTCGAACAGTTCCCTGTTTTCGCTGCCTTCTTTACGCAGAAGGAATACGGAATTGTTTATAATGCTGAGCGGGGTCCTGAGCTCATGCGCGATCTGCCCGGCCAGTTTTCCCAGCACCGCCAGTTTGTCTTTTTCGACCATCTTCTGGCTCATGATCTGTATCTGCCGGGTTTTCATTTTCACGGTGGCGTTCAACGATGTCACCCACAAGAGCCCCATCAATACCAGCATTATGCCCGTGATCCCCCCGATGATCATGGCGACCATTTTCCAGGGGAAGGCTTCTACAAGGTACAGCCCGAACCACTTTCTTCTGAGCCTGTCCAGTGTACCGTTTTTATCAAGTGTCGTTATGCCCCGGTTGATCTCTTTCAAGAGGGCCGTCTCGTTTTTTCTCACGGCCAGCGCGTATTTATAAGCCTGGCCTACCGGGGGGCCGACGATCTTGATATTTTTGATCTTTTTCTGCTGGATATAGAACAGGGCCACGTCTTTTTCCGCTATGACGGCCGTGACTTCTTTGTTTTTCAGCTTGGAGAGAGCTTCAAAGACCGATTCGGTTTCAAGCAGTTTTATGCGCTCGTCTTTTTGCAGTTCGTTTATGATGAGGCAGCTTTTACACACACCTACGACCGTGCCCCTGAGCGATTTTACGGAATTGACGTAACGGTTGGTCGTTTCAACGAATATGGCAAAATCGATCTCCGCCACCGGCTCCGAATAGTCCATGTATCTTTCGCGTTCCTTGTAAACAGGGGCGCCTATGAGCCCGTTGATATGCCCCGCTCTCAGCTCCGACAGGCATTTTTCCCAGGGCATCAATTTTATGGTGATGTCTTTGTTGATGGTGGCGGAAAGTATCTTTACGAGGTCGATGGAATAACCGGTAGGTTCCTCCTCAACTACGGTAACGGTGACCAGTTCCTGGCGGGCATCCAGCGCCGAAAGGGTCTGTTCGGGGAAGTAAGAGTACGGAGCGAACTTGGCATTTCCCGCGAATACAACGGTCTTTTTCCTGATCCCCGGCTCTCTCGTGGCCTCCGTCAATTCACGCGCCTTTTCGCGTGTCATCCGCGCCTTTTCCTGGGCCTCTTTCTTTGCTTCTATTTCCATCTGCCACCCGGGTGTCGTTTTTTCTCCGGGGTTCCCCTCGGCCGCTATCTCCGGGGGCGCAATAAAGCCGGCGGAAACGACGATAACCGTCAGTAGTATGAACAGGGACAAAAACTTCCGCATATTTAACCAGCTGTTTCTTTTATGAATTAAGGTATTTTTGAGAATATTGGCCGTTCGTATTACTCATAATTATATATTGCCGACCGGTGTTATGCAAGCCCCATTAATCATGCGGGTTGAGTTGCTCTTGTCAGGGGGAAATGCTACAATAGGCGGAACAGGCGCGGGCAGGATAAGTAAAGATTTCACTTATTGGCGCATGGATGTTAAAATAAGTTCTGGCAGATATCCGCAATCGTTTGTTGGGAAGAATATGGTGAACGAGAACGCGTTAAAAGCTGTATTTAGAGGTTCATTGAAGCTCCGGCCCACGGAATCCTGCCTCGTAGTTACCGACACGGCCAAAGAAGCTATAGGTCGCGCCTTTTATGAATACGCCTGCCGCATAACTCCACGGGCCAGGATCGTTGTGATGGATCCGACGAAAGAGCACGGCGTCGAACCGCCGCAGGATGTCAGCCGGGAAATGCTGCGGCACGACGTCCAGATACTGGTGACGGATAAGTCCCTGACCCATACCCGCGCCAGGAGGGAAGCTACCGCAAAAGGGGCCAGGATAGCAACGATGCCGTCCATAACCGAGGATATCGCGAACAGGTGCCTTGATATCGATTACAACGCGCTTAAGAAAGAATCAACCCGTATTTACGACATACTGAGAAAGACCCTGAAGGTGCGCGTGGTCACGGAATTAGGGACGGATATCACGTTTACGGTCGGGGCGAGCGAATTTTTCGGCAAAGAGGGCGGGGCGTTTGATTATCCCGGGGCTTTCGGGAATCTGCCGGAGGGAGAGATATCCTTCGGGCCCGACACATGCGAGGGGGTGTATGTTGTCGATGCGTCATTTCCGGACCTGGGGCTTCTAGAATCTCCTCTTACGTTCAGTGTAACCGGATGCAGGGTTCGTGATATCACGGGCGCGCGCGCCCGTGAAGTGATCCGGCGCCTGGACCGCGTCGGCCCGGGGGCGTACCGGGTGGCGGAACTGGGCATAGGGCTCAATCCCAAGGCGAAGGTGATCGGAAACATCCTGGAGGACGAAAAGGTCATAGGGACGGCGCATATAGCCGTCGGGAACAACCTTTCCTACGGCGGGGATAACGACGTTCCGCTGCATCTGGACGGGGTGATCACCGGACCGGACATTTACGCGGACGGCAAAAAGTTGATGGAAAAAGGAAGATTTGTCTGATATTGCCATTCCCGCGGGAGCGGGGATCTATGAAAAAATCAGGGAACGGGAGAACATGAAAAAAGCGGTCGCTATAATCCTTGCCGGCGGCACCGGCGAGCGCATGAGGGGGACGATACCCAAACAGTTTTTGGAATTGGGCGGCAGGCCCGTTATTGCGCGCACGCTCGAGCAGTTCGAAAGGAACGCCTTGATCTCACGTATCGTAGTTGTCTGTCATAAAGATCATGTGGAGGAACTGGAAGGACTTGTAAGGCAAAACGGGATCAAAAAGGTCTGCACGATCGTCCGGGGAGGGAAGACCAGACAGGAATCCTCCTTTATCGGCGTGAAAAGCTGCCCGCCGGATACGGAACTCGTCCTTATCCACGATGCCGTGAGGCCCTTCGTTGATGAAAGGATCATCAAGGATACCCTGTCGGCGGCCGGGAAATCGGGGGCGGCGGGGCCCGTTATCGATGCGGCCGATACCATAATCATAAAAAGGGGGGATTTCATCGAGGGTATCCCGGACAGGGAAGACGTTAAAAGGATGCAGACCCCGCAGGGCTTCCGTTACGGGACGATACTTAAGGCCCACCAGTGGGCCCTGAAGAACGGCATTAAAGACTCCACGGATGATTGCGGCCTGGTCCTGGGCACGGGCGCGCCCGTGAAAGCGGTGAATGGCTCCGCGAGAAATATCAAGATCACTGACCGGGCTGACATGTTTCTTGCGGAAAGGCTTGTCTCCCCGGGAAAAGGCCGGACAGGGAAGAAGGGGGATATCGGCGGATGAAAAGGGACGTAAGCGTCATTCTGGTCTGCCTGATCGTTGTTGTTTTTTTCATTCGTATCGGGAGTTTCAGCAGGGAACACAATTTTACCTACGATGAGGTGGTATATTCCACGCTTGCCGCTCAAATAAGCGAAAATCCCGCGAATTACAACACAATGGGGCTTTATCAGCGGGACTCGCAGAAAGGGCGGGAACTGCCGGAATATTTCAAAGAGCCCCTGTTCAAGCACCCGCCTTTATTTGCGCGGCTCATCACGTTCAGCTACGGGCTGTTCGGGAGGACATATTTTTCCGCTTTCAAGGTATCGCTGTTCTTCGGGATCCTTTTGATAGCCCTTGCATATCTTTTGGGCTCGGCGCTGTTCGATAACAGGACCGGCGTGTACGCGGCTTTCCTCATGTCGATAGAACCGGTTATCTGGGTATCCTCACAGAAGATATGGATGGAGACGACGCTTGCCTTTTTCACCGTTTTGTCGCTTTATCTCTTTGCGCGCTCGATCAAGAAGTATAACCCTTATTTTATGATATCAAGCGGTGTATCCGCGGGGCTTGCCCTTCTTACCAAGTATCCCGGGATATTGGCTGTGGGGATAATCTTTTTGTATGCCTTGTGCGGTGAACGCTGGCTTTTCAGGAAGAAGACCTTTATTTTCAGCCTGCTCATTCCCTTTGCGATGCTCGTGCCGTGGCTGGAATGGAATTACAGGATATACGGAACGGGGCTTTTTACGGCAAACGTGGAAATAGGTCAGATCCTGGGAAAGGTAGATCTTTTGATGAAGGATTTCTGGGGAATTTTTATCCTCGCAGCTGTAGTGTTAGTGTGTTTAATGGTAGTAAAGAAAAAGTCCCCGGATTTTTATGGGCGGATCTTGCTGCCTAAATTGAAAGTTTTTGAACGGATATTCATTATCGCCTTATTCTTCGCCGTTATTTTTATATTGCGGGGACATATTATCAACGCTTTGGACCTTGTTCATGTGCCCAGGGCAGGGTGGGAAATGGGTATGTTCTACAATGAACCCTGGTATTTTTATCTCGGGAGGCTTGCTGAGCTTTCGCCTTTTTACATTTTTTCTTTCGGCGGCCTGCTTCTCCTCATTTTTGACCGGCGGCATTCAAGGGAGTATTCGTTTCTTTTTCTTGTCTCCGCCGTCATTCTCGCGTTTTATATTTTATGGGGGAATTACCAGTGCAGGTATGTCTCTGCCGCGGTGGTGCCCCTGATGGTGCTATCCTCCAAAACGCAATTGTTTATCGCGGATGCTTTCGGCAGGTTCCGTTCGAAACAGATGAGGTATGTGGCATATGCCTGCGCTTTATTGATCGTGGCGTACGCCGCTCTGAAGACACTGCGGATAGATATCATTTTGGCTGTTCCGAATAATATCTGTTATTTTTAGCTGAATCACAAGATGATCATAACTCCTTTTGGCAGAAAGGTCGTAAGAGGCGGCGCGTGGGTCTTTGTGACGCGTGCCCTTGTTCAATTAATCGCTTTCGTACGTACTATTGTTTTAGCCCGGCTTCTCGCCCCCAATGATTTCGGCCTTTTCGGCATAGCGCTTTTAATGCTGTCGATGTTCAGCGCCTTTTCGCAGACCGGATTTCGCCAGGCGTTGATCCAGAAAAAGGAAAATACGGATCTTTACTTAAATACAGCCTGGACGCTCGGCGTAATAAGAGGCGGGTTAATCGCTATTGTGCTTTTTTTCGGAGCGCCTTACGTGTCGGTTTTTTTCGAGGCCCCGGCTGCCGCGCCTATCCTGCGGATTATAGGGCTGGCCATTATCTTGGAAGGTTTGACCAATGTTGCTGTTGTGTATTTTGAGAAGGAACTCCAGTTCCATAAGTATTTTGTTTATCAGCTAACCGGTGTGATTGTCGACCTGACCGTGGCCGTCAGCGCCGCTTTTATTCTTCGCAGCGCCTGGGCGCTTATTTTCGGTTATCTGGCCGGCGCACTGACAAGATGCGTCATCTCATACGTGATCGATCCGTACCGCCCGAAAATAAGTTTTGAGATCGACAGGGCAAAAGAGCTTTTCGGCTTCGGTAAATGGGTCCTCGGGTCAAGCATATTGGCTTTTCTGATCCTGCACGGTGATGATATCTTCGTGGGCAGACTATTGGGAGCAACAGCTCTGGGTCTTTATCAAATGGCTTACCTTATTTCCAATCTGCCGGCTACGGAAATAACCAACATAGTTGCCCAGGTCACGTTCCCGGCTTATTCAAAAATGCAGGATGATATACCAAGGTTGAGAGATAATTACTGGAAGATCCTCAATATTACGACGTTTTTGTCCTTTCCCGCGACGGGCTTGATATTCGTGCTGGCGCCGGATTTCACGAGAATATTTTTAGGGGAAAAGTGGATGCCCATGGTACCCGCGATACAGGTGCTGGTGTGGTGGGGAGGCATAAGGTCGATGACAGGGGTGAACGGGTCGCTGTTCCGGGCCGTTAAAAAACCGGACATCGCCACCAAGCTGAGCGGCCTGAGGTTGCTTATTCTGGTCATTCTGATTTATCCACTGATTGTTAGACTGGGAATAGTGGGAGCGTCTTTGGCCGTACTCGTATCCTCGGTAGCGGTAATACCGGCTTCAGTCTGGATTGTCGCTAAGGATGTTCTGAAAAGTGGAAAAAGCTTTATTCTCAAGGCAGCGTTTATTCCTTTTCTCAGCACCATTACCGTAATTTTGCTGGGCTCTTTTTTTATACCGCATAAACTTTCCGTTCCCGGTTTCTTGTCATTTGCTCTCGCAATGATGGTCGGTTATGTTTTGCTGGCTTATGCGCTCGATAAGATCTTAAAACACGGGATGTGGGTTAATTTGAGGTTCCTGTTGTTGCATATGATAAGGCGGGAAGATGAAACTTGATCGCCCGATTTTTATTGTCGGACACGCGCGGGGAGGCACTACGCTCCTCGCGGCGATAATTAACTGGCATTCTCAGGTCGGCCCTCGACACAGGAGCCTGGGCGAATTTAATGATATAAACGGTTTTCTCGCTTCGATCCTGGGTTCGCGCAAACATCTTGATTATTCGGAATATCTGGAGAAAAAAGAAGTGTGGTTTGATTATTTTCCGGGAAAAGATGTTTTTACCCATATGGGAAGAGAATTAATAGTTGAGGAACTGGTTCTTGATGATGCGCAGATCGATGAATTAGTATCACGGCTGATAGTTGATTTCCGCCAGGAGCGCTTTTTATGCAAAGCCCCCACAAATTCTTTCCGGGTGAAAGTGATCCCGAAGATATTTCCCGGCGCAAAGGTGATCGCTGTGTACAGGGACGGTCCCTCTGTTGTCAGCTCCTGGGGGCAAAGGTCCTATGGTTTCGGCAAACCCGTTTTTTGGGGAAAAGAAAGACATATAAGACTTGGGTATAGGACAGGCATCAAAATATTCGCAAGGAAATGGAATGAGACCCTGGAATATCTGGAGTCTTGCAGGGAGCAAATGGGATTCATGGCTGTGCGGTATAGCGATCTGGTTGAAAACACATCAGAAACGCTGGAAAAGCTGATGAATTATCTGGAGCTGCCCGTCGAGGATTATATTTACCGGGTAAAGCTGAAGAACCGCAATCCTCAGTGGAAAGAGAAGGTCCCCCGGCGATATCACAGGTTTTTGCTCGAAGAGACCGAAAAGGGAAGAAAATTTTTAGAGGCAATCGGAGAGAATGATACGTAAAATAATGCGAAAATTTAAGAACGCCTTTAGATCTGCGGCAAGGGCTTTTTTATGCATTGTATCGCTTGAACACGCCGCTAAGGGTGGAGGCGGAAGACAGGCAGCCACGAAATTGGACGGCATAAGAAAGGATCACATAGGCAGATATCTTTTTGCATGCCAGTTCATAAAAAAGGACGATGTGGTATTAGACTGCGCTTGCGGGACGGGTTACGGGGCTTCGATCCTGGCGAACAGGACCGGAGCGTCAAAGGTCATAGCTGTTGATAAGGACAAAAAAGCCATAGATTATGCGCGGAAATATTATTCTACCCCCGGGGTAAATTACAGAAGAGAAGACATTTTTATGTTTAATGCTCCAAATGCCTATTTTGATGTTATAATTTCACTTGAAACTATTGAGCATTTGGACGGGACCGCTATCATGAAATATTTTCACGATAAGTTAAAGCCCAAAGGCCTGCTTATTGTTTCCACGCCAAATGAAGAAAAAGTTCCGTTCAATAAAAGAGATTTTCCATTTCATTTGAGGCATTATACTCTCGAAGAATTTTCTGAGCTGTTGATTGATAATGGTTTTGCGATAAAAGGCAGATTTACGCAATATAGCCGTGATATGCAAAAAGTTTCCGAGGGATGGGGCGGCTTATACAATATTGCCGTGGCGGAAAAATAGAAAAAAAGAAGGCTGATATAACATGATCTTGAAAAGAGCTAAAAAGATACTCGAGTTCCAGGTCAAAGCGGTTGAAGGCCTGATGAAGAAAATGGATAATAATTTCGTCAAAGCGGTCAAGATAATCCTATCCTGTAAAGGCCGGGTGGTCCTTACCGGCATGGGAAAGCCCGGGATCATAGCACAAAAAATATCCGCCACTTTTTCCTCGACAGGTATCCCGAGTTTATTCCTGCATCCGGCCGAGGCTGTCCATGGGGATCTTGGCAGGGTCACCAGGGATGACGTTATAGTTGCTTTGTCGGACAGCGGGGAGACGGAAGAGCTTATAAAACTTATTCCGATCTTAAAGGAGATCGGCGCGAAGATCGTTGCTATCAGCGGCGATCCTAGATCGACCTTAGCGAAATATTGTAATTGCCTGCTGGATGTCGGCGTGAAGAAAGAAAAAGGCCTTTTAGGCGTTATACCGAGCGCGGCTACCACAGCTATGCTGGCGATGGGAGACACCCTTGCCCTTATACTTGTCGAGCAGCGGGGGCTTAAGATCGAGGATTTTGCTTTTTACCATCCGGGAGGCACTATCGGCAAAAGGTTGCTTAAAGTCAAGGATATCATGCGGAAGGGAGCGACGCATGCTATCGTAAAAGAGAAAGAGCCCGTTAAGGAAGTGCTGCTAAAGATAACAAAAGCGCGCGCGGGAAGCGCAACTGTCGTTGACAATAAAGGCCGCCTGGCCGGCATTTTCACTGACGGCGATCTAAGGCGCAAGATCGAGATAGACCGGGATCTTCTGGGTAAAAAAGTTAAAGACGTGATGACAAAAAAACCCGTAACCTTAAGAGAAGAGGACCTGGCTGCGGAAGCGCTGAAGATACTCAGGGAGAAGAAGATCGACGAAGCGCCTGTAATTGATAAGAACCGGAAGCCGGTAGGGCTGGTGGATGTCCAGGATCTCCTGAAGGCCGGGATCGTGGAAAACACATAGTTATCAGAAGAGGAGATTTATCCTATGTTGTTAAAGAAATTATACGATATTCTGGTGAAAATATATTTTGACATTATAAGGGACCCCCTCGTTGCCGTCTGCGGCAGGCTTAAAAAGGTTCCCAAGAAACTCGTACTTGACATGGACTGGTACCACTGGTGCCTTACCGAACAGGAAGAGCGCCTGAACCTGCATTCGCATCCCTTGATCTCCAGGTATGCCGATTTTATACGGATCGAAAGATCCCAGGTCTTTAAGAAAAAAGATCCCCCTTTGGAGATAAGCCAGGCTGATTATAAGGGGTTTACTTACGGCGGATTTAATTTGTGGGGCATTTGCAAGGCCACTATACTTTCGAATCTTGGAGCATTGAAGATCGAGCCGGAAAATCCGGGACATCTTAAGGAAGTCCAAAGAGTATATGGCGAAGCGGTCGTGGGCATAGAGAATATCAGGAAGCTTTTTAAGCGCCTGAGGCCGGATACCGTTTTTGTCTGCCAGGGAGGCGTTTTTGACAGCAGGTGCATTATTGAGGTAGCCAGGCGCGCCGGCATTAATGTTGTGGGGGTCGAGAACTCGATGATCGGGGGTTTTATTATTTTCGATAATCTTAGCGGGCTTATAATAAACCGGTATTCGCTCGCCCGCCTTGGTTCAGAGATACTTGAAACGTGGCAGGTAACTGATTCGGACAGGAAAAAGGTGTTTGAGATGTGGCGCCGGAAGCTGTCCGAAAAGGCCGATGAACACAAAACCGGAGGGGTTGACGGGGCGGAAGAGATAAGAAAGGCCCTGGATATACCGGAGGGAAAAAGCCTCCTGCTTTTGTTGACGCAGGTAAGGACAGATGCCTCGATAGCGCTTGATTCCACGCTGTATGAAGATCCGGTGGATATGATAGTGGAGGTAGCGAAAAGCATCCGTGATTCAGAGGACACGTTACTTTTAATACGTCTCCACCCCAAGGAGTTTATGGGGAAAGCCCCGAACGGGATCCCTTATAATAGGATGACGTATAACCTCTTAAGGGAGAGGGGCATAGACCGCATGCCGAACGTAAAAATAGTGGAAGACCCCAGATACAACACTTATACTTTAATGGAAATAGCGAATGCCGGGGTCACTATCAATTCGCAGGCGGGGTTTGAGATGTGTCTTCTCGGCAAGCCGGTCATGGTATGCGGCAACGCGTTCTACGGCAATAAGGGTTTCACCGTTGACCTGGGACATCCCGCGGCCCTCAAGCCGACACTTGATTTTCTGGTCCACAAGGCGGAGATGTCGCCCGGGCAGCATGAACGGGCGTTGAATTTCCTTCATTTCCTTTACACAAGACACCTGTTCGATCATAAATTATCGATCAACCAGGAACGCCTTGCCGAGATCTTCGGAATACGGCCGATGCCTGGGGTGGGCCGGAAAGATCGGCGCTAAAGGAGAATATATGTCACAGGTTTTTGTTTCCGTGGTCATTCCCGTGCTGAATGATGCGCAAAGACTCGCTGTATGCCTCGGGGCCTTGCGGGCACAGACCTACCCGAAGGACCTTTTTGAGGTCATAGTCGTGGACAACGGTTCAACTGATGACATAAAAAGCGTTATTGACGAGTTTAAGGATTTTACTTTTGTTTTGGAGACCGGCCGGGGTCCTGCCGCGGCAAGGAATAAAGGCGTTACTTTAGCCAGGGGCGAGATCATAGCTTTTACCGATGCGGATTGCGTACCGGCGCCTGACTGGATCGAAAAAGCCGTTAAAAGCATGTCAAATGTTCCGAAATGCGATGTTATCGCCGGAAAAGTCGAATTATTTTTCAAGGATGCGAATAACCCGAAGATCGTGGAACTTTACGAAAGTATCTGGGCATTTCAGCAGGAAAGATGTGTTGAAAAATCACGTTTCGGCGTAACCGCAAATCTTATTACCTATAAACAGGTCTTTAAAGATGTGGGTCTGTTTGACAGCAATACCTTTAAAACGGCCGCGGGAGAGGACAGGGAGTGGGGGAATCGGGTGTTCTCATCCGGACGCAGGATCGTCTACGCGGACGATGTACGGGTCGCCCACCCGGCTGTGTCTTCCTGGAAAGAGTTATTCAATAAGGAGATCAGGATAGCCCGCGGGAATTTTCTGTTTGCCGGAGAGAAGACCTTACCAACACGGGAATATTTTTCAATCACGGTTAAAAGAGCGTCAGAAGTTCTTGAAAGCATAGTGCGTTTTTGGTCGGATAAAAGAGTAAAAGGGAAACGCCAGAAGATCGCCGTTATTTTTGTGCAAATATGCATGAGGTTTGTGGGATTTTTTGAAAGAACGCGATTGCGGTTGTCCGGAAAAGATAATGAAGAAAATAAGCGTCATAATCCCGACATATAACAGGCCCGACCGTCTCAGGCGGTGCCTTGAGAGTGTTGCCCGGCAGACCCTTTCAAAGGAAGATTTTGAGGTTTTTATCATGGATGACGGGTCTGAACGGGACAATAGACCCGTGGTCGACGAGTTTTCCGGCGAGATGGACCTGACCTACGTGAAGTGCGAGAAAGAAGGACCCGCCGCCTCACGGAACAAGGGACTGAAGAGAGCAAATGCTCCTGTTGTTGCCTTTGCCGATGACGATTGCGTGCTTGATGAGGGCTGGTTATCCGCTATTCATGAAGGATTTGAGCGTCATCCCGGGATATCGTGCCTGAAGGGCAGGACCCTCGCGTTTGAACCCAATGAATTCGCCGGGGCCTGTGAAAAATATATTTATGGTTCAAAAAAGTCCCATGCGACGAACAATATCGCCTACAGGAAAGAGGTTTTTGGCGATATCGGCGGTTTTGACACGCGGTATCGTGGCGCTGCCGGCGAGGACGTGGATCTCAAGTGGCGGTTTTTGAAAGCGGGATACAAGAGGCTGTATTCGGAAGATATGGTGGCGTACCATCCGCATGAAGATTCGATGCCCGCCTTTAAGGATAAATGCTACAGGGTCGGTAACGGTTTAGGGGTTTTTGTAAGAAAATATATCTTCAGGGATCCGCTATTGGCTATCGGCGCCTTTATTTATGATATAAGATATCTGCCGCTGAGCTGGTATTTTTTGTTGTTTAAAAAAGAAAGTCATTCTTCATTTTCATTAAGGGCGGTGCGTTCTGCGCTGATCCTGAAGGGATTTTTGGATTCTTTCAAAATTAAGAATAAGGAAAAATGAGGATCTTATACATAACCAGGAAATTTCCGCCTTCTATCGGCGGGATGCAAAGACAGAGTTACGAGTTTTATAACGCTCTTAAGGAAAAGGAAGAAGTTTTTTTGGTTTCATGGGGGCATTCCCAGAAGTTTCTGCCGTTTTTCCTTGCGATAGCCGCGGTTAAAGGAGCGTATCATATTCTACGGCATAAAGCGGATGTTGTGCAGGTCGGGGATATGGTACTTGCGCCCCTGGGTTTTATGTTTAAATTATTTTTCCGAAGGACTGTTTTTGCGATGTCGCACGGTAAGGATACGTACTTCAATAATGCGCTGTATCAGTACTGCATTCCCGGTTTCGCAAAGAGGCTTGACGGGATAATATGCGTAAGCGATTTTTTAAAGCAGGTTCTTGTGTCCAGGGGTCTGGATCCGGGAAAGTTGTTTGTTGTGAATAACGGCATGAACGCTGCGGATTATACTGAGATCCGCGATAAGATAGCGGCCGTGAACGAAATAGAGCTGAAATACGGGATAGACCTGGAAAATAAAAAGATAATCCTGTCGGTGTCCCGGCTGGTGAAAAGAAAAGGGCTTTCGCATTTCGTGAAAAACATATTCCCTCATATTGTCAAGGGCGTCCCGGATGCGGTGTTATTGCTGGCAGGCGAAGATGCCGGAAGAGAGACCAGGAAAGAAAAAGACGCGATCACGGAGATCGCGAAAAGACTTAACATCGATAACAGGGTATTTTTCCTCGGTAACATCAGGGACAGGGGGCTGCTTGGCCGGATTTATTCGATCTCTGACGTACTGATAATGCCGAATATCGTGGTAAAAGGCGAGAGTGAAGGTTTCGGGATCGTGGCCCTGGAAGCTTCCGTGAGCAGGGTTCCGGTTATCGCTTTCAGCGTGGGCGGCATCCCGGATGCCGTGAAGAACGGAGAGAACGGTATATTGGTAAAAAAGGGCGATAACGATGGATTTGCGCAAGCCGTAGAAAGAATTCTAATCGATGAAAAAACGAGAATGGATCTGGGCAATAAGGCCAGGGAATTTGTTAAGAAAAATTATGATTGGAACGTATTAATGAACAGATATGTTGAAATCTTAAAAAAGGCCCGAGGATCCCGCCGGGTCACTTAATCACATATTTAATTCCATTCTTTTTATCTTGCTCAGCGTATCTTCAACTAATCTTCTATTCGCGGATATCAGATCGGCCAGCATCCCCAGGAGGAATATCTGAAAGCCCAGGATCAGAAGAACGGCGGACAATATCAGCGACTGGACATGTCCGGCCGCTCCCTTGTTGATTATATAAAAGTAAAGGAATCTCAATCCGACCAGAAAACCCGCGAGGAAGATCGTTCCACCGAGCCGCGCAAAGACCTTTAACGGTTTGTACATGGTGTAGACCCTTAACAGGGTAGCTGCGGACCTGAGCAGGTATTCCGGAACGCTCTTGAAAAGGCGGGACTTCCTGAGGTCCGGGTTAGTGGAGACCTCGATATTCTCCACGGCAAGGCCTTTATTGCCCGCCGCGATTATGGTTTCGAGAGTATAGGTGAACTCGGAGATGACATTTAATCTTATGGCGGCCTCCTTGCTGTAGGCCCTGAAACCGGTAGTGGCATCGGGGATATCGAGCCCCGAAAGGTACTTGACGACCTTGCTGCCGGTGCGCTGCAGTCTCTTTTTTATAAGGGAAAAATGCCTGATCTCCTCTATTTTTCTGTTCCCGATGACTATATCGGCCTTTTTTTCGATAATAGGCCGTACCAGTTTTTCTATGTCTTTGCCTTTATACTGGTTGTCGGCGTCCGTGTTCACGATGATATCCGCGCCAAGCCTGAGCGCGGCATCTATCCCTGTTGCGAAGACGACGGCAAGACCCCTTCTTTTTTTGAGGCTTACGATGTGGCCGGCGCCGTTCTCCGCGGCTGCGCCGGCGGTATTGTCCGTGCTTCCGTCGTTTATCACGAGCGTCTCGATCTCGGAGACCCCCGGTATGGTCTTTGGCAGGCCTTTTAGCGTTACAGGCAGGGTTTTCTCCTCGTTGTAGCAGGGTATCTGGATGATCAGTTTATATTTTTCCATAAAAGTCACCTTTGGATATTAAGAACTTTTCAAATGTTCGCGTATTATAGATTTAAGATTATCATATTTGTTCCCGAAAAACAAGATGATAAAAATCACACTGACCGTTGCTATACGTCCGATTTATGCGGTATAATATACTGGCCGGCACGCGCTCGCTTCTGTGGACCTGAAGCAAGGAGGTATTCCCATGAAGGGCATGATTATCGTTTTGGTCTTTGCGCTCATTTGTTTTATGAGCCCGGGCTCTCATGCCGCTAATGAGATCCGTTTTGACTTCGAGGGGACGAACCAGGGCTGGATAATCCCCGATTGGGCCTATTATCAAAGTGACCATAAAGCCAAAACCGTCGAGGTAAGCGATAAAGAGGTATCGCACGGCAAAAACTCCCTGGCGGTGATGTGTGAATTTCCGGGCGACGAATGGACGGCGGCACTTGTTGAGTGGAAAAGAGAGGTAGATCTAAGCGGGTATGATACTATCTCCGTCGATGTGTATGTTCCCAAAGGGGCGCCCAGGGCGCTTTTGAAGGGCAGGATCATACTGACCGCGGGGGAGGGGTGGCATTTCACCGAGATGAAAAACGCGGTTTACCTCAAACCCGGAAGATGGACCACCATAAAAGCAAAACTCGAATCCGAAGCGCCTGCGGAAGGCGAACCCTCGGATTGGAAAGGCAGGGGCGACAAAGCCCTTTATAAAAATATCGATAATATAAAGAAGATCGCCGTCAGGATAGAGTATGACGCCGCACCCCCTCACAGGATGGGCCCCAGATATCACGGTCCTATCTATATCGATAATGTAGTCATAAAATAAAGCTGAAGAGGGCAGGATCCATGAAGAAAAAGATTCTCATAGGGATCCTTGTTCTGGCCCTGGTCTTTACGCTCGGCAAGAACAAGATCATAGAGATATTCGTTGAAAGAAGTTGCACCTCCATACTGGGCGCGAAGCTGGACATCCGGAGCATGAGAATAGGGATACTCAGGACGGCCATAGACATCAGGGGGATGAAACTGTATAATCCGGAAGGTTATCCTGACGAGCTTATGGCGGACATACCCGGGATCTATGTCGACTACAGTTTGCCGAGATTACTGAAAGGAACGGTGCATCTGAAGGAACTGAAGTTTTATCTGAAAGAGTTCAATATCATCAAGAACAGCAACGGAGAGGTGAACGTGAATTCCCTTAAGCCCGTTAGGACCAAAACGAACGGGAAAAAAATGGAACAGCAGGAAAAAGACAAGACCCCGGATATAGAGATAGATATATTGTATCTTAAGGCCGATGATGTTTTTTATAAGGACTATACAAAGGATCCTGTGGAAGTGCAGGATTTCAAAGTCGGCATCAACGAAAGATATGAGAATATCAGCGATCCGTATACCCTGGTGAGACTGATCATAGCCAGGGTCATCCGCAATACGGCCGCATCAGGGCTTATAAACGTGCCCATGGCAGAGGTGCAGAAGGTCATGGGAAGTGTTTACCAGGTGGGGGCCAGTGCGGTCGAAGGGACTACCGGTACCGCCGGGAAACTGGTAAAAGAAGCGGGCGGCACGGTAAAAGCGCTCCGGGAAGGACTGGGGGAGGCCATTGCGGGCCCTTTTTCACGCGAGGGATCCGGGAAGCAGTAACGTATTGAAAAATCTATCGACAAATCAAGATGCTTATTGTAGAATTTATATCACCTAACAATGTGGTTTTCTTCATCATGCAAGCGGCATTTTTGCGGGAACGGAGATGATATATGAAAGAACATAATATACTGGTCGTTGACGATAACAAGGATTTTGCTGACGTTTTTTGCGATATATTGAAGGCCAATGATTACAAGGCCGAAAGTTGTTACGGCGGCGCCCGGGCAGTGGAAATGGCGAAAGAGAACACCTATGATATAATGTTCCTGGATATAAGGATGCCGGACATGGACGGCATCCAGACCCTCAAAGTGATCAAGAAGATCCGCCCGGAGACCATCGTCATCATGATGACCGGATATTCTGTGGACGAGATGGTCCATAAGGCGCTCGAAGAAAAGGCATCCGAGATAATATACAAACCTTTCGAAATAGATAAGGTCCTGAGTTTGATAAAGGACACCGCGTAGATCCGCAAGGCTATGAGAGGGAGCCTTTTAAATCCTTACCGAGAATTATTCACACATTCCGCGTGCAGGCGTTTTTTTCCGTATCTTTTGACAATTCTTATGTTCTCGGCGTGTATTTCCATGCCCGCCGAAGCGTATGTTGACGAAAACAGGTTCTTCTCTTATAAAAGGTTCATCCTCAACAAGGATTTTGTCGGCAGCATTCCCGCTGACGGAAGGGTGCAAAAGACCCTGAACATTTTCGTGGCCGATTTCAAAAACGCCCTGGAAGCTATTTCCGACGGGCGCCCGGAAGAGGCAAAAAGAGATCTGCTGAAGGCGCGCGAGACCTGGCCCGAGTATTTCGGCGTGGATTTTTTGCTGGCACGCATCTATGAAGATCAGGGCGATTACGGGACCGCAGCGCGATACTATAAAAGCTATCTGAATAAACTCAAGGATCTGCATGCCGGAAGGTACCGCATTTCCGGACCGCTGATACGCGGCATCACCGCCTCCGGCATTGAAGAATATCATTCCGCGCATGAACTTATTGAACGGCGGCTGGCCCGTTACGGTATCAGCCTGGGCGTCGTGCGTCCGGTTTTTACGCCCCCCAGGGTCCTGTTACCTTCTTTGCTGGTCATGGCCGCAGCCGGCGCTTACGCGATGATATACTACTGGTTATGGCCATATGTAAAAAGAAGGCGCTTGATCAGCAATCCGCCCGAGGGGTTCTGGATATGCAGGTATTGTGACACGGCTAATCCCGATCTTTGCAAGGAATGCGGAAAATGCGGCCACCCCCGGGAATAAGCGTTACCGGTTTCATCTGATATGGATAAGGAAAAGTTGTTCAATTATTGTTTTGGCTGCCCGGCAGAGATCTTCCCGGAAACAGCGATCATAACCCCCGTTCTTCCGGTAAAAAGCTTCAAGGAGCACTGTGATGAGGCGGCGCCTTTCAGCGGCCGGTTATATTCGGGCATGATGGCCGTAAAGAACGGCGTGGAGTTTGCCGTGATCCATTGCGGCATGGGGGACCGTTTCATGGGGGACGCAGTCCTTCTCATGGATATCGCTCCGGTACGCAGGATAGTTTTCGCCGGGACTTGCGGGGGGCTGAACGGATGCAGGATAGGCGATCTCATAGCGTGCCGGAACGCTTTTAACGGAGAGGGTTTTTCCAGATACCATGCGGACTCGTTTGACATGAAAAAGGTTTTTGATACCGGCGAGCTGATACCCGCCGCTCCCGCTTATACGGAAAGTTTAATAGGGTTTTTGTCCGAACGGGCGCCGGGCGGAGCGGTTTTTAGGACCGGTGACATCTTCACGATAGGATCGCTTATGGCGGAGGAACGGAAGAACGTGATCGGCATAGAAGAAAAGGGTTTCAAGGGGATAGACCTTGAGCTCTCAGCCGTGTATCATGCCGCGCGCAGGATCGGCCGTGAGGCGACGGGCCTGGCGCTTGTCAGCGACCTGCCCCTGCAAAGGCCGATATGGGATCAACCGGCTCAAAAGGAGAAGAACGGTTACGGTAACGGGCTAAGGCAACTGGTACGTTTTTCCGCGGAATTCGCTGTCCTTTGAAGAAGGGGCAGAAAGGAGATGAAATGAAGAAGGAAGCGCTGGTAGTTCTTGCTGAAGGATTTGAAGAGATAGAAGCGATCACCCCCGTGGATGTCCTTCGCCGGGCAGAGGTGAATGTTATCGTGGCCGGTCTCGGGGGGAACTCCGTAACCGGCGCGCACGGTGTCGCGATAATAACCGATATTGCCTTTGATGATTACGGGTCTCTCCCCGATGCCGTGGTATTTCCCGGAGGACTGCCGGGCGCCGAGAAGCTCGCGTCTTCGGTAAAGGTAAAAGATATGATCCTGAAGATGAATTCCGAACAGAGGCTGATCGCCGCGATATGCGCTTCACCGGCGCTGGTCCTTGCTCCGGCGGGTATCTTGAGCGGCAGGACGGCGACCTGTTATCCGGGGCTGGAAAAGAATTTTTTGCCGGACGTAAAGTTTGTGAAGGAAAAAGTCGTTCAGGACGGCAACATCATCACCAGCCGCGGGCCCGCGACGGCGCTGGATTTCGCCCTTAAGATCGCAGAGAATCTCGCAGGAAAGGCCAAAGCGGACATGCTCGCCCAGCAGGTGCTTTTCAATACATAGATCACGGCTTAAATGCTGCGGTGCCTGATGGCGTCTTCGCCGAACCTGTCCAGGATACGGTCAAGAGCTTTATGGAGCCTTTCCTTTTTTATCATCCGGTCGGAGCCCCGGTCGAACAGGTCTCCCTGATGCGAGGGATCGAGAAGATTCGATACGCGGACCCCGACCAGTCTTATCGCCTTGTTCCTTAGATCAAAGCTCTCCAGATTTCGCACGGATGTTCCATAGATGATGTCTACGAAGTTTGTGGATGTTTTGATCGTAGCGGATCTGGTATGGGTCCTGAAATCGGCAAATCTTATTTTCAACGTAACGGTCCGTCCTTTCAGTCCGGATTTGCGCAGGCGGCGGGAGACCTTTTCGCTCAGGAACATCAGTGTATCCATGATCTCGTTCTTTTCGAGGGTATCCCGTTCAAATGTGTGTTCATTGCTGATCGATTTCACGATGTCGGTTGTTTCCACCCGGCGCGGATCGATACCGCCGGCAAGTTTCCAGGCATGCTCGCCGTTTTTTCCGAAGATGCCCTCAAGTTCCCTTACATTTTGTCTCGCCAGGTCGCCGATAGTATGGATCCCCATTTCTTTGAGCGCCGCGCGCGTCCTTTCACCGATGCCCCACAGCTTTTCCACCGGCAGGGGATGAAGGAAGCCCAGCAGGCCCTTTTGGTCCACCGCTATCATTCCGTCCGGCTTGCCGAGGTCCGAGGCTATTTTTGCGGTCATCTTGTTAGGCGCCAGCCCCACGGAAGCCGTGAGACCGGTCTCTTTTTTGATCGCGGTCTTGATCCTGCGGCAGGTCTCCAGCGGCGAGCCGAAAAGGCGCCAGCTGCCCGTTATATCCATGAAGGCCTCATCGATACTGACCGGCTCTATTTCGGGGGTGAACCTTTCCAGGATCCCGAATATCTTATGGGATATCCGGGCGTATTTCGCCATGTCTACCGGCAGGAACACCGCACCCGGACACCTTTTGTAAGCGGTTGAAATGGGAAGGGCGGAATGGATTCCGAATCTTCTGGCTTCGTATGAACAGGCCGCGACAACACCCCTGCCTTTCCCCCCTTTTGGATCTGCGCCTACAATGACCGGTTTGTCCCTGCAGGCGGGATTATCGCGCTGTTCTACGGACGCGAAAAAGGCGTCCATGTCGACATGGGCAATGTATCTTTCCTTGGCGTTCATGGTATATTTGGCCGGTTTTATGGTCATTTAAGATTGTACCACAACATGTTGACAATGATCAGGATTTTACCTATAATTAAAATTCACCGGATGATTTTTAAGTACGCTCCCCGGTAGCTCAATGGTAGTAGCGACTGGCTGTAAATGAGGCCATGACTTATGGAGCGACAGCGAACATAAGTCATGCGACCGAATTTATCCCGAGCCATAAGTTTTGCGAAGCAAAACAAAATAATCTGGCGAGGGATGAATGTTGCAGCTTCCAAGGGAAACCTTGGTTGAAAAATTGGGTGAATTCAGGGAATCCTACGGCAGAAATGCTATGGAAACCGTGAGCAAAGCCTGCTGAAGAGACGTTGTGTAAGCAGGAATGTGCAGAGACTAAGGGATGAGGATCTCTACCAATAAGCCCTGCAAGCGCCCAATACCCTTAGGGGTAATGAGATAGTCCTACCCTTACGGAAACGTAAGAAGGTTGTAACCAGTAGGTTGTTGGTTCGAGTCCAACCCGGGGAGCCAAATTTAACCCCTTGCGATCAAATAGATCGCAAGGGGTTTTGTTTTTGAAACAAAAAATGATATACTTGGGTAAAAAAGGAGGTAGATATGGATGCCGCGGTGTTTATCGCCAGGATTTTTGGCCTGCTTTATCTTGTCGCTGCTATAGGCATGATGGCGAACAGGGAATTTTATCAGAAAGTCATGGAAGATTTCTGTAAAAATTCAACCCTGGTCCTTTATGGCGGGCTGCTCGCGCTTATTATGGGAGTCGTGATCATCCTGATCCATAATGTATGGGTGGCTAACTGGACCGTGATAATCACGATCATAGGTTGGGCCGGGCTTATCAAGGGTATATGGATAATAGTCTTTCCAGGCACGGTCTCCAGGTTCATGCAGGCCTACCAAAAAAATGAAAACCTGATAATGGTTCATTCGATCGCAGCGCTTATCCTTGGCGCTGTTTTGACTTTTTTTGGATTTTTCGCGGGATAAGGCACTTTCCCAAAAAACTCCGGGACTTGCAATCCCGGGGAACCGTTAAGTAAAAAAGCCGCCCTTGGCGGCTTTTTTATCCGGATCGCCTTCCCGGGCATATTTTATTTGGGATTTGCCGTTTTAATGGGTATAATTTAGCATATGAAAATACACAGGATCGGCAGATTAATATTTATCATAATAACCCTGGGTATTTTTTCCATAATTTTCGAGGACGCGGCATTGCGGGTGCCGTTTCTCGGCCCTGTCGGCCACGCTCTTGATTTTGTCATTTTCTTCCTGTTCATATTCGCGTTCCTGGCGAGGCTCTCCAGGACCCGGAATAAAATAAAATTCATAAAGAGAAGCATTTTCGGAATAATCCTTATTACGGTCCTTTTCCTGTCGTTCATGTACGCCAAGTATTTCTATTTTTTTGTGGGATCGCACCCGTGGCACAAGATCCCCGTCAGTATTTTCCTGGTAGCGATCCTTTTCATCGCTCTCAATGCGTTCCTTCACATGGATAAGCTAAGGGCCTTTTTCCGTTATTTTTCCATACGCCCGGCCCGGACCATCTTTCTGAGTTTCATCATAGTGATACTGGCAGGCACGGTGCTTTTGATGATGCCGTTCTCGGCCTCTTACCAAGTAAGGGTGGGGTTCATCGACGCCTTGTTCACGGCGACCTCCGCTATGTGCGTCACGGGGCTTGTCATAGGCAATACCGCCACCATGTTTTCCGGTTTTGGGAAATTGGTCATAATGCTCCTGATACAGACCGGAGGGCTCGGCATCATGATCCTGGCGGTTTTTGTCGCGTTCCGTGTGGGGCGGAAACTGACTTCCCAGGACAAGATTGCAATGTCCCACATGCTGGATGACACCGGCATGAAAAACCTCGCCCAGCGCGTCAGGAACATCATTTCATTCACGGTTTTCTTCGAGGCATGCGGAGCTCTGTTTTTATTTGCCCCCTTCAAAGAGTCGGTCGGGGGGAGCATGAAAGCCGCGTTCTTTGCCGTGTTCCATTCGATCTCCGCTTTCTGTAATGCGGGTTTTGCGCTCTTTTCGGATAATCTGGAGCAATTCAGCTCTTCCGTTCCGGTCAACCTGACCGTGGCGGGTCTTATTATTGCGGGCGGCATCAGCTTTATCGTTATAAGCGACCTGTTCGGAAATCTTAAAGCCAGGGCCAAAAGAAGGTTTTTTCAGGGAAAGCAGAAACCATCGGGGCTGACCCTGAACACTAAAATAGTGCTCGCAGTGACTATTATCCTGCTTGTTTCAGGGACGCTGCTTATTTACGCCTTTGAATATGACTCCAATTTACGGTCGCTTGATATAAAAACGGGATGCCTGGAAGCTTTTTTTCAGACGGTGACCCTGCGCACGGCAGGCTTCAATACGATGGATATCTCCGGACTGCAGGGCGCCACATATTGCCTTATGATATTATTCATGTTCATAGGGGGCGCCGCCGGTTCTACTGCGGGCGGCATCAAGGTAAACACCGTAGGGGTCTTATGGGCGCACATAAGATCCATTTTTGCCAACCGGGACGAAGTCGTGCTGATGAAACATTCGATACCTAAAAGCATGATCAGCCAGGCTTTTTTAGTGGTGTTCCTGTCCCTGGGAGCCCTGTTTATTGGAGTCCTGATCCTGGCCCTGATCGAGCAGAGGGAAGTCATTAAGGTCGTATTTGAGGCTGTTTCCGCGTTCGGAACGGTGGGCCTCTCGACGGGTATAACCCCGCAGCTGGCCGGCGTAAGCAAAATAGTGATCATCCTCCTTATGATCATCGGCAGGCTGGGGCCACTGACGCTTATTGCTATCCTTTCCGGAAAAGCCGAGCGCTCCCGCCTGGAATATCCTGTAGGGAAAGTCAACATAGGTTAGTGACGGCAGTTGCGGATAAAGGAGGCGATTTGGTGATGAAGAGGCGCAAGACCCTGATCGTGGACGGGAAAACAGTGAAAAGTCTGATCACTGTCAGGGGGGCGATAAGGGAAGTGGAGAAGGCCTTTAAGCTTTTTGGCGAAGGTAAGGTGCAGATGCCCCCTAAAGTCTACATACATCTTAATAAATATAAGGGGGATTTTCGGGCAATGCCCGCGTATGTCGAGGGCCTGGAAAAGTGCAGTATAAAATGGGTGAACGTGCACCCCGAAAACAGAAAGAAAGCGCTCCCGACGGTCATGGCGATCATAATACTGAGCGATCCGGCGAACGGTTTTCCGCTCTCTGTGATGGATGCCACATATGTGACAGCTTTAAGGACCGGGGCGGCAGGCGGTGTCGCGGCTAAATATCTTGCCAGGAAAGATTCAAAGAGCGTCGCCCTTGTCGGCTGCGGCGTACAGGCCCAGACCCAGCTCGCGGCTTTGAACGAGAATTTTAATATCGAACGCGTCAGGATATGGGGACACCTGCGCTCGGAAGCCGCCGGGTTCAAAAGAAAGGCAAGCGGGATCGGGGATTTTAAAATGGAGATCTCGAAGACGATCAAGTCGTGCGTCGAGGACAGCGACATAATAGTTACGACCACGCCTTCGCGCCGGCCGCTCGTCAGATCGGGGTGGCTCAAAAGAGGCGCGCATGTAAACGCCATCGGGGCGGATGCAAAAGGCAAGCAGGAGCTGGATCCGAAGATATTGAAAAAAGCGAAGATCGTGGTAGACGCCTGGGAGCAGGCTTCGCACAGCGGCGAGATAAACGTGCCGCTTGCTGAGCGCCAGATATCGAAAAAGGACATATACGCCGATATCGGGGAAGTGGTCGCCGGCAAAAAGAAAGGAAGGACAAGCGGAAAAGAGATCACTGTTTTCGATTCGACCGGACTCGCCATACAGGACACGGCTGTCGCGAATGTTGTATATAGGGAAGCTAAAAGGCGCAGGAAAGGCCGGTATGTGAGTTTTCTGTAATATCAGGGTTCTCACCGGCCGCCGCGCGCCGGGCAAGGCAGGAGACAGATATGGCAAAAATTAACCTTCCTAAAAAAGTCAGAAAAAGAGACGCCTCGGTTGTCAGATTCAACAGGGAAAAGATCCTAAAGGCGATCGAAAAGGCCGCGTTTGAAGTCCTGAAGAAAAAAGCCGATGCCCGTGCCGTATCTCAGACGGTGACCGACCGGGTGACCGATAAACTGTCCTCCCTGTATAAAGGTAAGATCCCGAGCGTCGAATCCATCCAGGATATCGTGGAGATGGCCCTGATGAGCGAGGGGTACAGCCACATAGCCAGAAGCTATATCTTGCACCGGGAAAGGCATGCCGAGATCAGACAGGCGAAGTCGGCTCTGGGCCTCAAGGATGACCTGAAACTGCCGATAAATACCATAGAGGTATTGAAAAGAAGATATCTTCTGAAAGATGATAACAGGGATCTGGTAGAGACCCCGAGCGAGCTCTTCAGGAGGGTGGCTTCGGCTGTTGCCCGGGCGGAGAAGGGCCTGAAGTCAGGGCCCGGCGTCAGGGAAACCGAAGAGAATTTCTACGGGATGATGCGGGACCTGGAGTTCATGCCGAATTCGCCGACTCTCATGAACGCGGGCACTTCCCTGGGGCAGCTTTCCGCCTGTTTTGTCCTTCCGGTGGAGGATTCCATGGAAGGGATATTCGAAGCGCTGGGGAACATGGCCCGGATCCACCAGAGCGGAGGCGGCACCGGATTCAGTTTTTCAGGATTGAGGCCAAAAGGCGATCTTGTGAGCTCCACAAAGGGGGAGGCTTCCGGTCCGGTCTCGTTCATGAGCATATTTGACAAAGCCACGGGGATCATTGTCCAGGGCGGCAGAAGGCGCGGCGCCAACATGGGAATACTGCGCTGCGACCATCCCGACATCGTCGAGTTTATCGGAGCAAAGATAGAAAAGGACAAGTTCAGCAATTTTAATCTGTCGGTGGGCATAACCGATAAGTTCATGGGAGCCGTCAGGAAGAACGGGGAATTTGACCTGGTGAATCCCCGCACCGGGCGAAGAGCGCGCAGGATAAAGGCAAGGGCCGTCTTTGATCTCATGGTCAACGCGGCCTGGAGGACAGGCGATCCGGGGCTGGTATTTCTGGACACGATAAACAGAAAAAACCCCACTCCGAGTATCGCAAGGATCGAAGCGACGAACCCCTGCGGGGAGCTGCCCCTCCTTCCGTATGAGAGCTGCAACCTGGCCTCTATAAATCTTGCGAAGATGGTGAAAGGGAGGTCCCCGGACTGGCGGAAGCTCGGGGACCGCGTGAGGTGGGGGATCCGGTTCCTGGATAATGTGATAGAGGTCAACAGGTTCCCTTTGGCGGAAATAAAAAGAATCACTTTCGCGAACAGGAAAGTAGGTCTCGGAGTAATGGGGTTTGCGGACATGCTTATAAAGCTGGGCATACCTTACGGTTCAAAAGGGGCCATCGAGCTTGCGGAAAAACTCATGCGGTTCATACACAGGCAGTCCATAAACGCCTCGGCGGGGCTGGCCGGGGAAAGAGGGGTTTTCCCGAATTTCAGAAAGTCCATCTACGCGAAAAGAAATTTGAGGCTGCGTAACGCCACGGTCAATACGATCGCTCCTACCGGCACGATAAGCATAATTGCCGGCTGTTCCAGCGGGATAGAGCCGCTGTTCGCCGTGAGTTTCGTGCGCAACGTGCTGTCCGGGGCGGAACTTTTTGAGGTCAACCCGATGTTCGAGAAGGCCGCCAGGGAAAAGGGCATTTACAGCAGGAAGATCCTCGCCGAGATCGCCGGAAAAGGTTCTTTAAAAGACATAAAAAATATCCCGGAGGGCCTGAAACGCGTTTTTGTCACGGCGTTCGATATAAAAGCCGAAAAACACCTTCAGACCCAGGCAGCCTTCCAGAAGTATACGGATAATTCCGTTTCCAAGACGATAAACCTGCCTCCGGAGGCGACGATCGAGGACGTAGAGAAGATATACATGATGGCGCATAAATTAAAATGCAAGGGCATAACCGTTTACAGGTACGGGAGCAAGGATAACCAGGTGCTGACCTTCGGTTTCGGGGGGAAGGGCGGACAAGTAGGCGAGAGCGATTTACTTACCACCGATGCCGAATATTCCGGGGGATGCATGGCGCGCGCGTGCCCGTTTTAGCGGGAGCGGCTCCCGGTCCAGCGGAAAATACGATAGCACGAGGGAGGTACGATCATGAAATTAACGAGTCCGGAATTCGAAAATAAGGGATCCATACCCTCAAAATTCACATGTGAGGGGGAAGACGTAAGCCCCGAACTTATTATCGATGATATCCCGCAAGATGCCGGGAGCCTGGCGCTGATCGTGGATGATCCTGACGCCCCCATGGGGACCTGGGTCCACTGGGTGGTCTATGACATGCCCGCGATCTCAAAGATCGACGAGGGCGCTGTCCCGGGCAAACAGGGCATCAACGATTTCGGAAAGAAAGACTACGGAGGGCCCTGTCCGCCGTCAGGGCGGCATCGCTACTTTTTCAAGCTATATGCCCTGGACAAGGAACTCGATCTGGATGAAGGGATCGACAAAAAAGCGCTGGAAAAAGCGATGGACGGGCATATACTCGCCCAGGCCGAACTGGTAGGGTTATATCAGCGCGGAAAATAGAGCGGATTAGAGAGTCAAGGTATGCATATTGACGCCTACTCATTCGGTTCCATGACAGTTAACGGCAGGACGTATACCTCGGATCTCATTGTCTTTCCTGACAGGGTAGCTTCCGGCTGGTGGCGGATCGAGGGACACTCCCTGAGCGCGGAAGACCTGAAGGATGTCATAGTTTATAAGCCGGAAGTCCTGATCGTCGGCAAGGGCGCTTCCGGATGCATGAAGGTCCCCTTGTCCACGAGAAAAGCCCTGGAAGATAAGAACATCGAGATCATCGACAGGAATACGGGCGAAGCCTATGCCCTTTTTAATGAAGAGATCAAAAAGGGCAGGAGGGCTGTAGGCGCGTTCCATCTTACGTGTTAAACCCGGCCTATTTCTTCAAGTCTTGAAAGAGCTTACCGCCCCGGTTTATATATCCCGAGATTTACATGTTATTGCCCTTGACAGGGGAAAGAAAATGATGTAAAATTGATAATGGAAACCATTTTCAATAAGGAAGGCGGATAAAAATGCCGGGGAGAAGAGTTACGGGCCTGCACCGGTGGCATGGAAGGTTCAGGGGGTGCGGCTACAGGATGACCGTTCCGAGGCAGGCGATACTGGACGTTTTAACTAAGACATCCAAGCACCTGAGCGCCGAGGATATATACTTTGAAGTCCATAAGATCTATCCCCATGTCGGGCTTACAACGGTCTATCGCACGCTGGAACTTCTTGTCCAGATGGACCTGATCTTTAAGTTTGATTTCGGGGACGGCAGGGCGCGGTATGAACTGGCAGAAGGGCCGAAAGGCGCTCATCACCACCATTTGATATGCGTGAAGTGTAAAAGGGTAATAGATTATACCGATTTCATGGATGAAGAGGCGGAGTTTCTGAAAAGAGCGGAGAAGGGCCTTGCCAAAAAGTATAAGTTCGAGGTAAAGGGCCATCTTATCCGATTTTACGGATTATGCGAGAAATGTAAAAGTAAAAAGTGAAGGGAAGGTGAGTACGATGCCAGGTGGAGACAGAACTGGTCCAAGGGGCTTAGGGCCCATGACGGGTAGAGCTGCCGGATATTGCGCCGGCTATTCCGTTCCCGGGTACATGAACCCGGTTACCGGAAGGGGATGGTTTGCTTATGGCAGAGGCCGCGGCGGCGGCCGCGGATGGCGGAACTGGTACTATGCCACGGGCATGCCCGGCTGGCAGAGAGCCGCGTACGGTTATCCGGCTTTTGGAGCGGGAACATATCCCTATCCGCCGGAACCGACGGTCGACGAGGAAAAAAGTATGCTGAAGGAAGAAGCGGAAATGCTCAAACAGCAGCTTGAGGACATCCAGGACCGTATAAGCACTCTCGAAAAAGCCCGGGATTCAGAAGAGAAAAAGAAGTAAGAGCTAAAGAGGAGGTATTTTCAATGCGGATAGCCATATCTACAGATGGGGATAGTGTATCCCCGCATTTCGGGCGCTGTCCTTCTTTTACTATTGTTGATATTGAGGAAGGTAATATAATAAAGAAAGAGACCGTCGACAATCCGGGGCACCATCCGGGTTTCCTGCCCCAGTTTTTGCGCGAAAGAAACGTTAATTATATCATTGCCGGCGGAATGGGACAAAGGGCGGTTCAGTTGTTCGCGCAAGAGGGGATCGAGATAATAGTCGGGGTCAGCGGTACGATCGATGACGTCATACGGAAGATCGCGAACGGCACTCTCGAAGGAGGAGAGAGTTTATGTGAACCCGGCGCGGGAAAAGGATACGGGGTGGACAAGACCGAATGCGAGCATGAGGAATAGAGAGTTCCCGTAAACATCCATCGGCCGAGGGCCCGAATTTTAACGAAGGAGGTAAGTTTATGAAGATTTGCGTAACGGCACAGGGTGATAACCTGGATGCGCAGGTGGACCCCAGGTTCGGAAGGTGCCAGTACTTTATTTTTGTCGATACGGATACGCTCCAGTTTGAGGCGGTCGAGAATCCCAGCGCCGATGTCATGGGGGGAGCCGGGGTCGTGTCAGGCCAGCTCGTGGCGGGAAAACAGGTCAAAGCGGTGCTTACCGGCAATGTCGGACCCAACGCTTTTCAGACGCTGCAGGCGGCAGGGATCGATATCATCACCGGCGCTTCCGGCAGCGTGAAAGAGGCGGTCGAGAAGTACGGGAAAGGCGAATTGAAGTCTACGGGGGATCCTACCGTCGGCCCCAAGTTCGGAGTACAGTAAATAACGGATATTTTAAATCGGAGGTGTGATATGCCATTGGGAGATGGAACAGGCCCCCGCGGCCGGGGGCCGGGGACCGGAAGAGGTATGGGTAGAGGCGGCGGACGCGGACCCGGAGGAAGGCCGGGCGCCGGACCCGGCGGCAACTGTGTGTGCCCGAGCTGCGGAACAAAAGCTCCCCACAGGCCGGGAGTTCCCTGTGCTTCGATGAATTGTCCGAAATGCGGCGCGGGGATGGTAAGGGCATAGCATATGATCATATCGATTGCCAGCGGAAAAGGCGGCACCGGAAAGACCACGGTGGCCACGAGTCTCGCTCTTTCAATAGAGCGCGCCGTTCAATTTTTAGACTGTGATGTTGAAGAACCGAACGCGCACATCTTCATAAAGCCTGATATCGAGAGCACGCAGGCTGTTTTTATTCCCGTGCCCGAGATCGACGAATCCAAATGCGATTATTGCGGCAGGTGTCAGGAAGTCTGCGTTTACAACGCGATCGCCGTTATCCCTCCCGCGGAAAAACCCGTCCGCGCGGGAAAAACGCTTATTTTCCCGGAGCTGTGTCACGGGTGCGGCGCCTGTTCTTATTTTTGCCCGAAAGGAGCCATAAAGGAGGTCAATAGACAAATAGGCGTTGTCGAAAAAGGCAAAAAGGAGGGACTGGAGTTCGTGCACGGCAGGCTCAATATCGGGGAACCGATGGCTCCGCCGCTGGTAAGAGCGGTCAGACGACATGTCGATCGCGCAAAAACCGTTATAATCGATGCTCCCCCGGGGACATCCTGCCCGGTCATCACTTCCATAAAGGATACGGATTACTGTATTCTTGTTACCGAACCCACTCCCTTCGGGCTTTACGACCTGATCCTGGCGGTCGAAGTTTTGAAGAAACTGAAGATCCCTTTCGGTGTTATTATTAACCGCGCCGGCCTGGGCAACGATGAGACCGATAAGTATTGCAGGAAAGAGAATATCCCCGTTCTCATGAAGATACCGTTCAGCAGGGAGATCGCAGCGGCTTATTCCAGGGGCACTGCTGTTGTCGAAGCATTCCCCGAGTATAGAGAACGCTTTATGAAAGTATTTAAGGATATAAAATAGAATGAAAGAGTTAGTGATCATAAGCGGTAAAGGCGGAACGGGTAAGACCATACTTACCGCGGCTTTCGCCTCTTTGGCCGAAAACAAGGTAATGGCTGATTGTGATGTGGACGCGGCGGACCTGCATCTCGTTTTAAAGCCTGCCGTAAAAGAGCGCCACCTGTTCAAGAGCGGGATGACGGCGCTTATAGACAAGGGTCTCTGTACGGGGTGCGGGAAGTGTATCGATGTTTGCCGCTTTGATGCCATAGGCGAAGACTTTGTCGTGGATGCTGTCGCCTGTGAGGGCTGCGCTTTTTGCAGCCATGCGTGCCCGGAAGGGGCCATAAGGATGGAAGAGAACACCGCGGGTCAGTGGTTCATCTCCGACACGAGATTCGGTCCCATGGTCCACGCAAAACTGGGCATTGCCGAGGAAAATTCCGGCAAGCTTGTGAGCCTGGTCAAGAAAAAAGCCAGGGAGATAGCCGAGAGGCGGAACCTGGAATGGATAATTGTTGACGGCGCCCCCGGGATAGGGTGCCCGGTCATTGCCTCTATTTCCGGCGTCAGCTGCGCGCTGGTAGTGACCGAGCCGACCGTCTCGGGCCTGCACGATGCCGACCGGGTAATAAAAGTGGCCAGGCATTTCGGCGCCCCCGTAAGACTTGTGATCAATAAGTATGATTTAAATCCCGAGATGACGGAAAAGATCGAGGGATATTGCCGGGAGAACGATATACCGCTCGTAGGGAAAATACCTTTTGATGAATCTGTCGTAAAAGCTGTGGTGAGAGCTGAAACAGTGATAGAATATTCTCACGGGCCGGCAGGACAGGAGATCAGGAAAATATGGGACAAGTTAAAAGTTGAAATTTAGGGCCGGCGCCTGAAAAATGAAATATATCCCCAAGTTAAATGATACGGAAATAGAAGATAATCACCGGCACTTTGAAGAAAGGGCCTCCGTCTATAAAAGAAAAGGGCTTGATTTCATGAAAAGCCGGGAGTTTATTATCGGGACCGCCGGCCCGCTGAAAGGCAGAGTGCTGGAGATAGGCGCGGGCAACGGCCATACCACGCTGGCGCTGGTGAAAATGGGATACAGGTTCACGGCGGTAGATAACGACAGGGAATCCCTGAAAATAACGGCCATGAACCTCGCTTACGAGAAAGCGCTGGATAGCGTCGAGCTTTATGTCATGGACGGGAGGTCGCTGACTTTCGCGGACGGCAGTTTCGACAGCGTAGTCATGGTGAACCTGTTCCATCACGTGAGTGACGTGGAAAGACTCCTTTCGGAAGCGGACAGGGTTTTATGCGAAGGCGGCAAGCTTGTCCTGGCTGATTTTAACGGAAAAGGGATGGAAATAATAGGTTCCGTTCACGGACAGGAAGGGCGCACCCACGAAGATTCCGGCGTCAGCCGGGGCCGGGTATATTCTTACTTAAACGGTCTCGGCTACAAAACCGAAAGATACGACGAAGATCATCACTGGATCCTGATAGCGAAAAAAGCAAAATAGATGCAAGTAAGGGGTATGCGCAAAATGGCCTGCAAATGGTTCGATGTCTGCCCGCTCAAGAGATTTTACGAAGAAGGCAGGCTGCATGAAAAGTGGGTCAGGGGTTACTGCAAGGGCGATCATTCAAGATGCGTGAGGAAGAAGATGGAAGAAGACGGGACATATCACCCCGATAACATGCTCCCGGACGGAACGATCGATAAGAACCTGCGATGACCAAAAGAAAATATAAATATATTTACGGACCGGTGCCTTCGTGGCGGCTCGGAAGTTCTCTCGGGGTGGACCCCATCCAGGGCAGGGAAAAGGTCTGCTCGTTCGATTGTCTTTATTGCCAGCTCGGCAGGACCGAGATCTTTACCGCCAGAAGAAAGAAGTTCGTCGCCACCTCCGAGGTCATGAAGGAAATAAATTCCCTGCCCCCGGTCAAGATCGATTACATAACGTTTTCAGGGATGGGCGAACCCACCCTGGCCAAAAATCTGGGCGAGATGATAAGGGCGGTCAAGAGGGCCAGGAAGGAAAAAGTGGCGGTGCTTACGAACGCCTCTCTTATGTACAGGAAAGATGTCCGGAGGGACCTGTTAAAAGCCGATCTTGTGGCGGTCAAGATGGACGCTTCTTCGGAAAAACTGTTGCGTAAAGTGAACAAGCCCACCGGGGGCATTACATTGGGGCGCATTGTAAGGTCCATAAAGGATTTTAAGGCCGCGTATAAGGGAAAACTTGCCCTGCAGATCATGTTCGTGAAAGAGAACGAGAAATACGCGAAAGAAATAGCGGGGATAGCGAAAGAGATCGGTCCGGACGAAGTTCAGATCAATACTCCCCTGCGGCCATGCGCAGTAAAGCCTTTAACAAGAAATAAGATCAGCAGGATCAAAAAGTATTTTCAGCCGTTGAATGCCGTTTCCGTTTATGAAAGCAGGCGTAAGAAGGTCAGGCCGATCAGCACGGAGGAAACCCTGAAAAGGAGAGGTAAGATATAATGGGCACGATGAAATCGAAGAAGTTTAGTTACAGGTGTTCCGTCAGGTGGGCGGGAGAGAAAAAGGGCATACTCTCATCGGCGGGCAAGCCGGATATCGAGGTGGCCACGCCCCCCGAATTCAGGGGCCATGCGGGCATGTGGACCCCCGAAGAACTGTTCGTCGCTTCGGTCAATATCTGTATCAAGACCACGTTTCTGCATTATGCCGAGAAGAACAGTTTCGAGATCCTGAGCTATGAAAGCGACGCGGAAGGGGTCCTGGAAAAAGTAGGGGACCGGTTCATGTTCTCGGAGATAAATGTCAGGCCCAGGATCCGTGTCAGATCAGGCGCCGAGATCGATAAGGCAAAGGAATTTATAGGGCTTTCAGAGAAGAACTGTCTTATTTCCAATTCCGTGGAATCCAGGGTCGAAGTTCTTGCTGAGATCAGCGCGGGAGGTTAGAATGGCGGATTTTAAACAGATAGATGAAGCGAGGAGCCTGCTGGGGCTTGATGAAGATTCGACCCTGCAGGAAATAAGGAAGGCTTATCGAAGGCTTGCCTTGAAATATCATCCCGATAAGTGCAAGGAGAAAGACAAAAAGAAGTGCGAGGAAATGTTCAAAAAGATAAATCACGCCAATGGCATCATCCTGTCTTACTGCGCGAATTACAGGATCTCTTTTAAGGAAAAAAGCGTCAAGGAAACAACGATGGATAAGGAGCTGTACGACCACCTGAAAAGGTTCTACGACGGCTGGTGGGGAAACCTGGATTTATGAGCGATTTTTTTGACGAGCATTACAAGCAGTACGACGCATGGTACGACAGGAATAAATTCGCTTATTTGTCGGAACTGGAGGCCGTGAAGAAAGCCCTTCCCCGAGAAGGTCACGGGCTGGAGGTCGGGGTCGGTTCCGGGAGGTTCGCCGCTCCGCTGGGGATCGCGGTGGGCATCGACCCCTCGAAAAAAATGGTGGAACTTGCCAGGAAAAGGGGAGTGGACGCCCGCCCGGGCTCAGGTGAGGACCTTCCGTTTGAAGATGCCACCTTCGATTACGTGGCGATAATCGTTACATTGTGCTTTGTCGGCGATCCCGGACAGGTTATAGGGGAATCAGCAAGGGTCCTGAAGGGCCGCGGGAGGATCATCATCGGGATAGTGGATAAAGACAGCTTCCTGGGCGAGTCCTACCGGGAGAAAAAAAGCGTGTTTTACGGCCGCGCGCATTTCTTCAACGTTAAAGAAGTCACGTTAATGCTCAAGGAAGCGGGATTTGGCGAGTTCTCGTATTATCAGACCTTGTTTGACCTGCCGGATAAAATGAGCTCCGTTGCGGAACCGCGGGAAGGTTTTGGCAAAGGCGGTTTTGTCGTTATCAGCGGGGTCAGACGCGGATGACCTATTTCTTTTCTTATCCCGGAGTATGGTGTATAATTTAACCGTTCATCGTGAAGCGTTTTTTTAATGTTACAAGGTCATCCGTATGAAGTTAAAAAGAGAACTCGTTCTTCTTGACGTTTTCTGCGTTGCATCGGGTGCGATGATAAGTTCCGGGATTTTTATACTGCCGGGACTCGCTCATGCTCTTGCGGGGCCGTCCGCCGTCATTTCCTATTTCCTGGCGGGTCTTTTGGCGATGGCGGGAATGCTCAGCCAGGCGGAACTCGTGTCCGCCATGCCAAGAGCGGGCGGCACGTATTTTTACGTTACGCGCAGCATGGGCCCCGCCTTCGGGACGATCGACGGCCTTCTCACGTGGCTTTCAATATCGCTCAAGAGCTCCTTCGCACTCGTTGGCATGGCCGCCTTCACCAGCCTCGCGGTAGGGATCGACGCCCGCCTGATAGCTCTCGGGTTTTGCCTTTTTTTCATTACTATTAACTATATCGGCATAAAAGAAGCCGGCAGGGTCCAGGTCGGCATCGTAGTTGTCCTGCTGGCGCTTCTGATCGCGTATGTGATAAAGGGGATACCTGCTGTCGGAATGGATAATTTCCGGCCGTTCGCGCCTTACGGGATCACCGCGATCTTTTCTACCGCCGGGTTTGTGTTTGTTTCGTATGGAGGGCTGCTTAAGGTCGCGAGCATCGCGGAAGAGGTAAAAAATCCCGGGAAGATCGTGCCGCTCGGCATGATACTTTCTCTCGCGGTTGTGGGGGTTCTGTACACGCTGGTCGTTTTTGTGACGTCGGGTGTCCTGGGCGCCGAACAGCTCGATCATTCTATGACGCCGATCTCGGACGGAGCCGGGGTATTCCTCGGCGAATGGGGGAGAATAGCCCTCGGTGTAGCCGCCATACTCGCGTTCGTGTCGACAGCCAATGCCGGCATCATGGCGGCCTCAAGGTATCCTTTGGCGCTCAGCCGAGACCATCTTCTTCCCGACATCTTCGGCAATGTCAGCAAGAGATTTCAAACGCCGGATGTCTCTATATTGTTCACCGGAATTATCATAATGTCTGCCCTCTTTCTCGATCTGTACGTCCTTGTCGAAGTCGCGTCCACGGTGCTTATCCTTACCTTCATATTCTCCTGCCTGTGCGTGATAATCATGCGGGAGAGTAAGGTGCAGAACTATCAGCCGAGATTCAGGGCTCCGCTGTATCCCTGGGTACAGCTTGCGGGTATTTTCGGTTGCTGGCTCATGGTGGTCAACATGGGGAAAGAGGCCCTCTTCATCGGTTCCGTTCTCTTTGCATGCGGCCTGGCGGTATTTTGGTTCTATGGCCGCTTAAGGGCCAGGAAGGATTTTGCGCTTCTGCACTTGATAGAGAGGATAACGGCAAAAGAACTGGTCAATGTTTCCCTCGAATCGGAGCTCAAGGAGATAATCAGGGAAAGGGACGAGGTCATAAAAGACAGGTTCGACCACAGTGTCGAAGAGGGCATAGTCCTGGATATCGATGGGTCCATGACCATGCATGAGTTCTTCGGGCTTGCCGCGAAAAAAATGTCTGAAAAACTTGGCATGGACAGTTCCGATCTTCTGCGCCTGCTGCTTGAAAGGGAGAAGCAAAGCAGCACGGTACTGAGTCCCGGCCTGGCAATACCGCACATTATAATCGACGGTCTCCAGACCTTTCTTATACTTCTGGCCAGATGCAAAGCGGGTATCATTTTTCCGGGCAAGGAGAGAAAGGTACATACCGTTTTCGTGATAGCCGGCACCAAGGATGAGAGGAATTTTCATCTCCGCACTTTATCGGCTATAGCGCAGATCGTCCAGGACCCGCGTTTTGAGAGAAAATGGATGAGCGCGAAAAACACCGAAGCTCTTCGTGACATCGTCCTGCTCGGGAAACGCAGGCGCCATCACTGATTTGTCTCGAATTTTCCGGCTGTTATTTTACCCCTCCGCAACGCTTTAAGGCGAGTCCAAAAATTCCGCTTGACAAGCCGATATAAAAGTATTATATTTGTGAAATCCGGAACGAAGTCTGTGAATATTATCACAAATGATCATGAATGGAAAGAAAATACCCGAAAGCACCATCTCCCGTCTTTTTGTCTACCTGAGAGAGATTGCCGAACTTGCCAAATTGAACATACGCACGATCTCGTCCGCTGAATTGGGGGAGAGGACCAACCTGAGCGACGCTCAGGTCAGGAAGGATCTCGGGTATTTCGGGCAGTTCGGCGTGAGCGGTTCGGGTTATGATACGGCTGAACTTAAGAAAGCGCTGGAAAAGATACTCGGCAAGGACAAGACCTGGAATGTCGCAGTTGTGGGCGTGGGGCATCTTGGTTCGGCCCTGCTTTCCTATACCGGGTTCGAGAGGCACGGGCTTGAAATAGTGGCCGCGTTTGATACCGATCCGGAAAAGGTCGGCAAGCTGGACGGCCTGACCGTGCGGGCGATAGACGAGCTCCCGAAAACGGCGGCCGATAAAAAGATATCCATTGCCATCATAGCGGTCCCGGCCGAAAACGCGCAGGAAGTAGCGGAGAGACTGGTCGGTGCGGGAGTTAAATGTATACTGAATTTCGCGCCCGTCAGCTTGAATACCCCGGAGGACGTTAAAGTCAAGAATGTCGATCTCTCGCGGGAGCTGGAAACATTATCGTATTTTCTGGTGAATAAAAAATAGGCCAAAGATCCGAAAATGCTGCACATCTCCAACAAAAATTTTGTAAAGCTGCTGGGATCCCTGAAAAGGGATTACCGGGTCTACGTGCCCGTGAAGAAAGACGACCAGCGGTTCTACCGGGAATATACGGAATTCAGCGATGACATCGTGATCGGCGAAGTAAGAGCTTTCGAACCTCTCAAGGCTTTTTTTACGCGCGCAAGGGAAAAAGTAGCGGAGGATTTCAAGCCGGACATACCCCATGCCGGCGACAAGCCGTTCGCCATCGTGGGCGTGAAGGCCTGCGACCTGAAAGGCCTTAAAATCCAGGATCATGTCTTCATGGACCACGATTACAAGGACCCTTTTTATGCCAGGACCCGTGAAGCAAATCTCATTATCTCGGCGGATTGCACCTGCGCGATAGAAACGTGTTTCTGTCTCGCGGTGGGCGTGGAGCCGCATCCGAGGGAAGATTTCGATATCAATCTTTCAACAACGGACGACGGATTTCTCATCGAAACGGGATCGGAAAAAGGGGAAAGGATCGTTGAGAAAAATCTTTCGCTCTTTCAGGAGGCAAGCGACAGGTTCATCTCCAGGAGGGACAGGAAAAGAGAAAATGTCATCAAGGAAGTGGAGAAAAATATCAGGGAGAACGGCGTTCCGGACGAGCAACTTTTTGAAGGGATCGTCGAAAGGAATTACGAGTCGGATATATGGAACGACGAAGCCCAGACCTGCGTGGAATGCGGAGCGTGCACTATCATATGCCCGACCTGCCACTGTTTTCTTCTTTACGATCAGAAGGACGAGCAGCGGATGGCGCGCCTGCGCATATGGGATTCCTGCATGATAAAAGACTATGCCAGGGTCGCCGGCGGCGGCAATCCGAGAAAGAAACTATGGATGCGGCTCCGGAACAGGTTTGAGAAAAAGTTTGACTTCTTTCCGAAAGCGGCGGACATATACGCCTGTACCGGGTGCGGACGCTGCATATCGGCGTGTCCCGCGAAGATCGACATAAGAGAGGTTCTTAAAAGGCTGGTTACCGGCAATGAAGAAAAGTGAGAACATATACAGGCCCATCGAGGCGGAAGTGCTTGAGGTCATAACCGAAAGCCGGACCATCAAGACGTTCAAGCTTAAACCCAGGGAAGATCTGACCTTTGTGGCCGGCCAGTTCATCGAGCTGACCATTCCCGGCGTGGGGGAGGCGCCGTTCACCCCTTCATCGAATCCCGCGATCAAGGAAACGATGGAAGTGACGATAATGAAGGCGGGCAAGGTCACCGAAAAGGTCCACCAGCTGGCCAAAGGCGATATTGTCGGGTTGAGGGGCCCTTACGGTGACGGCTACCCCATGGACCATTTCGCGGGCAAGGAAGTACTGGTCTTCGGCGGGGGTGTCGGCCTCGCGCCGCTGAGAAGCCTGATGCACGCGCTTTTTAACAGGATAGATGATTTCAAGAAGATATATTTCAGATATGGCTCGAAGACCCCCGGGGATATCATATATAAGGAAGAGATCAGGAAATGGGAAAAAAGAAAAGACCTGGATTACAGGATAACCGTCGATGCCGGGGATGATAAGTGGAAAGGGCACGTAGGGCTGGTCACGACGATCTTGGACGACAAGATGGGCATGGACTTCGGCTCGGCGATAGCGGTTGTCTGCGGTCCGCCGATAATGATGAAATTCGGGACCTCCAAACTCTTGGAGCTGGGTTTCAGGGAAGAAAATATATATCTCTCCATGGAGAAGAACATGTCCTGCGGCCTCGGCAAGTGCGGGCATTGCAGGATAGGGACATACTATGCCTGTAAGGACGGCCCTGTTTTTACTTATGACAAGATAAAGGATTTTCACGGAATATGGGACTAGACGGTATGGATACAAGCGCCGAACAGATCCACCAGGGAAAGATAAACACCGAGCCGAAGAAGGGTAAGGACAAACGGCTTTTTATCGATCTCGATGTCTGCGCTTCCGGGGAGTGCAAGGAATGCGTCGTCAAGTGCAGTTATTTTTACCACCGCCAGACCGTGAATAACGGTATCATTTCTATCATAGAGCTTGCCGCGTATGCGCTTGTCTGCCGCAGGTGCGAAGAGCCGCATTGTGTCAATGCCTGTCCGGTAGAGGCGCTTGAGCAAGAGAAGGAGAAGGACAAGTTTCTGGTAAGGCACAACATGCGGTGTATCAGCTGCGGGTCGTGCTCGCATGCGTGCCCTTACGGCACGATATACCCGGAGGCCGTGCCCCTGCTTGTCCACAACTGCGATTTCTGTCTGGACAGGAGGGATGAGAAAGATGAACCGCTTTGCATAACCACCTGTCCTTACGGGGCGTTGAGCCTGAAAAAGGGCGATATTGAACTGGATGAGAATACTTTTCTCGTGGGGGATAACCTGATAGTCCATTCCACGCACTGGGACCGGGAGAAGGCATGATATACGTATTGTATCTTTTATTTTTCGGTTTTTTCCTGACGGCCGCCGTGGGCCTTTTTGCCAGCTGGATCGACAGGAAAGTAACGGCGCGCGTGCAGTACCGCGTCGGGCCGCCCGTTCTCCAGCCGCTTATCGATATCATAAAACTCCTCGGCAAGGAGACACTTGTCCCGGCGGGCGCTTCAAAAACGACCTTTCTGCTGGCTCCGGTCCTGGGTCTGGGGAGCGTGATACTGGTCTCGACGCTTTTGTGGGTGAACGATATAAATGTGGGACAGGGTTTTATGGGGGATATAATAGTGGCCTTATATCTTTTGACGATACCTTCCATAAGCATTATAATCGGGGGTTTTGCTTCGGCCAATCCGCTGGCCAGTCTGGGTGCGTCCCGGGAGATGAAACTCATCCTCGGATATGAACTCCCGTTCGTTCTTGCGATGCTGGTCCCCGTGATAAAGGCCGGTTATTCTATCAGGATAGGGGATATTCTTCTTTTTCAGGCCCGGAGCGGGGTAATAGCCGGAAACCCCTCAGGCATACTGGCTCTGGTGGTGGCCCTGATGTGCGTGCAGGCGAAACTGGCTCTGGTGCCTTTTGATATCCCCGAGGCCGAAACGGAGATCTCGGGAGGAGCGCTCATCGAATATTCGGGGGCCGGTCTTGCGGTCTATCGCCTCATGAAGAACATGCTTCTTTTTACGCTGCCGTTCTTCCTGATAATACTTTTTATGGGCGGTTTAAGGTTCGACGGCATCCATCTATTGTACGGCGTGTTGAAATACGTAGGGCTTGTGGCCCTGATAACGGTCATAAGGAATACCAATCCGCGGGTCAGGATCGACCAGGCCGTCAAATTCTTCTGGGGACCCATGACGGTCATCGCGGCAATAGCGGTAGTGCTGGCTTTTAAAGGTTTATAAGTATAGTAAAGAGGCCATATGAGTTTCAAGTTGAAAGCACTTTTAAAATCTCCGTGGGTGTTCCATCTCTCGACGGGCAGTTGCAACAACTGCGACATCGAGATACTGGACTGCCTTACCCCGAGGTTTGACATCGAAAGGTTCGGGATGCTTCTCGCCCCGAGCATAAAACATGCGGATGTTCTTCTGGTCACGGGATCCTGTAACAGAAAATCCGCCGAGAGACTGAAGAGACTGTACGAACAGGCGCCCAAACCCTGCCTGGTGGTCGCGATAGGGGAGTGTTCCCTTTCGAGAGGGATGTTCATACACAGCTATAACTGTCCCGTGCCGTTGGATAAGATCATTCCCGTGGACGTGTACATCCCGGGCTGTCCGCCTAAACCGGAAGCCATCATCGCGGGCGTGGTGAAGCTGATAGAAAAAGTGAAGAGCGGAAAATGACGCGCAAAGAGATCTTAAAGAACATACAGGAAAAGTTCAAGAAGGATATAATCGATGTTTTCGACAAGCATCCGAAACGGGTGTATATCGAGATCAAACCCGGATCGATAGTCAAGATCGCCGGTTATATGTTCAAAGAACTGGGCACAAGGTTCAATATAGCCACGGGGGTGGATCTAAGAGAGCATATGGAGATCCTGTACCATTTCACCGACGAGGATATAAACCTGTTGATCTCCCTGAGGGTGAAACTGCCCAAGGATAAATTAGAGATAGATTCGCTTGCTCCTGTTTTCGAAGGCGCGAACTGGATAGAAAGGGAGATGCACGAACTTCTGGGTATCACTTTTAAAGGGCATCCTGACATGAGAAGGCTGCTTCTGCCGGACGAATGGCCCGAGGGCGTGTATCCCTTGAGGGCCGACTATGAGGAATGGGACGAAAAGGCGATAAGGGACAGGGGATTATAGAAAATGGCGAAGACAATAGTGCCGATAGGACCGTATCACCCGCTTCAGGAAGAGCCTGAGTTTTTCAGTCTCACCATGGAGGGCGAGAAGGTCGTCGATATCGACGTCCAGGTCGGCTACAACCACAGGGGCATAGAAAAGCTCTCCGAGATGAAGACCTTCGACCAGTCCACTTTTGTCATAGAAAGGATCTGCGGAATATGTTCGACAAGCCATCCCTTCGCTTACACAAGGGCGGTCGAGGATATAATCCCCGTTGAGGTCCCCGAAAGGGCAAAATACATAAGGACGGTAATAGCCGAAGGCGAGAGGGTGCACTCGCACCTTTTGTGGCTCGGGCTCGCGGGGCATTTCCTGGGATACAATACGGTCTACATGTGGGCATGGAAGCTGAGAGAAGAGATCCTGGACGTCATGGAGATACTCTCCGGCAACAGGAACAATTACGCCATGTTCAAGCCCGGAGGAGTGAGAAGGGATTTCAAGCCCGAGGACATACCGCTCGTTATCGAAAAACTTGATTCCATTGTTCCTACCATGGAGATGCTTAAAAAGGCCGTGATAGACGATCCCGTTCTCCACGCCAGGACGAAGGGGATAGGCGTTCTGACAAAAGAGGCGGCCATAGATTTCTGCGCGCTCGGCCCCACTTCGCGCGCTTCCGGGGTGGCAAGGGACGTGAGAAAAGATTCCCCGTACGGGGCTTACGATAAGATCGAATGGGAGATGATAGTGAGGCATAACGGGGACGTCTTCGATAAGGTGGTGGTAAGGATACTGGAGATCCTGGAGTCAATAAAGATAATGAAGACCTGTCTTCTGGAACTGCCCTCCGGTGAAATAGACGCCAAACTGAAGAGCATCCCTCCGGGAGAGGGTATCGGCCACGTTGAAGCGCCGAGGGGAGAGACCTTTCATTATGTAAGAAGCGACGGCACGAACAGCCCGGTCAGGCATAAGGTAAGAGCGCCCACGTTCATGAACCTTCCGACCTATAAGGCCACTGTCGTGGGAGAGACGATATCGGACGCGACGATAATCCTCGCGGCCATAGACCCGTGTTATTGCTGTACGGAGAGGATGGCGGTGCGTGACGTGAAGGGAAAGAAACTCTATAACGGGGAGGATCTGATCCGGCTTTCCCGGGAAAAGACCGAGAAGATGAAGCAGAAGAAAGGGCTGAAATGAACGGCGAGATCAAGGTCCGCATACAGGAAATGTCCGGGATCATCTCCGAGATGATCGATCTCGTTTTCCGGGGCTTTATGGAAAATGATATGCATATTCTTGACAAGAGCCTGGACAAGGAACGCGCGCTCGACGATCTGGAAAAAGAGATCACCGCCGGTATCGTGAAACTTTCCAAAGGGCTCAGCGACAGGGAAAGAAAGAAGCTTGTTATAGCGGGGCAGATCGCCGAGAATATCGAGCGCATGGGCGATGAACTGCGCTATCTGACCGAACGCATCGAGCTCAAGATCGCGGATAAGCTTTATTTCAGCGATAAAGGGGTCGAGCAGTATAAGGAAGTTTTTGAGAAGATGCAGAGGTCGGTGAGCCTGATCGTGAGGTTCCTGGGTGACGATGATGCCGAGGTCCTGGATAAGGTCCTGGAGAACGGCGACCAGATCAAGGAATTGATCGAAAGATACAGGGCCGAGCATATCGACCGTCTGGCCAGGGGGATATGCGAGCCGAGGGCGGCGAACATGTATTTTGACATGCTTGATTTTACCGGGAACATCGCCAGGCACTGCACGAATATAGCGAGGATCTCCAAAAAATAATGACAATACCCGAACTTTTCAGATTAGATAATTTGTCCGTTTTTGTAGGCATATTCATCGGTGTTTTCTCGCTGCTGGTCATCTTTTATTCTTTCGGCTTTATGCGCGGAAGAAAAGGGCTGGTGAGGTATTACCTGTATCTCGTTCTCACTTTTCTCGCCTCGCTCGGCACGGTCTTTTCCAATAACCTCATACTCTTTATTGTCTTCTGGGGATTTCTGGGGCTTCTTTTATACCTCCTGATCGGTTTCGGGCAGAGAGATGGTACCGCTTATACGGCCAAGAAGGCGTTCATAATAATCGGGGGGACCGATGCCTTTATGCTGCTGGGGCTGGCTTTTATCTGGCATATTGCGGGAACGTTCCAGATGGATAAGATAAGCATTGCCCTGGATTCCAGGTCCGCGATCCTTGCGTACATATGCCTTGCGGCGGGAGCGTTCGCCAAGACCGGGGCGATGCCTTTTCATACCTGGGTTCCCGATACGGCCGAGGACGCGCCCACGCCGGTGGCTGCGTTCCTCCCGGCTTCCCTGGACAAGCTCCTGGGGATATATTTCCTTGCCAGGATATCCCTGGACATGTTCCGGATGAACCTGGGCATGAATACGTTCCTGATGGTAGTGGGCAGCGTCACTATCGTGGCCGCGGTCATGATGGCGCTCATCCAGCATGATATGAAAAGGCTTCTGGGGTATCATGCGGTAAGTCAGGTCGGGTACATGGTCCTGGGTATCGGCACCGGCAACCCCGTCGGCATCGCGGGGGGAGTGTTCCACATGCTGAACAACGCGATATACAAGTCGTGCCTTTTTCTTTCCGGCGGCGCGGTGGAAAAAAAGGCGGGGACGACCGACCTGGAAAAACTGGGCGGCTTTGCCAGGATCATGCCCATTAGTTTCCTGACGTTCCTGATAGCGTCGTTCTCGATATCGGGGGTTCCGCCCTTCAACGGGTTCGCTTCGAAGTGGATGATTTATCAGGGGGTGATAGAAACGGCCTCGGGTGGCGGACGGCTGTGGGTGGTATGGCTCGTTGCCGCCGTGTTCGGAAGCGCCCTGACGCTGGCGAGTTTCATGAAGCTTGTGCATACCGTGTTTCTCGGCCAGCCTTCCCGCGAGGCGCGCGAAAGAAGGTCCGAGATGAGGGATACCAGTCCTTCCATGCTGATCCCCTCGATGATACTTGCTTTCCTTTGCGTGATCTTCGGCGTTTTTGCTTACCGGATCCCTCTTAAGATGTTCATATTCCCGAGTCTGGGAGGAGAAGCGGGATTTACCGGCATATGGGATCCGTCCCTGGCCACGGCTCTGATAATCGTGGGTGTAGCGATAGGGTTGGTTATCTACCTGATCGGCACTGCTTTAAAGACGAGAACGACGGAAGTGTTCATCGGCGGAGAGATCCTGGAGAAGAAACCCGACATGAGGATTTCCGGGACCGAGTTTTATGAGACCATCAGGGAAATGGGGTGCCTTAAGGCCATATACGCCCTGGCGGAGAAGAAAGTGTTTGATATATATGAAGTCGGCGTCAAGTTCACGCTTGCTTTTAACAGGGTATTGCGTTACATTCACAACGGAGTGCTCCTTACGTACCTGTCCTGGTGTCTTTTGGGGATGGTGATACTCTTTTACGTTCTGGTAAGGTGATGATATGGTAGAGCTTTATGTATTGCTTGTTCTGATGATCATCGGCGCCTTGATCGCGATCGAGATAAAAGATCTGCTTTCCTCCGTGATAGCGGTGGGCGCCGCGGGGCTTGCGCTTTCGATAATCTTTTTGATACTTAAGGCGCCGGACGTGGCTATCACTCAGCTGGTCGTCGAGATATTGGCCCTGATCATACTGGTCAGGGGGACCCTCAAGAGGGATCTGCCTTTTTCAACGACGGGCAGGTGGCTTCTGAACACTATTATCACCGCGTGTTTTGTGGTCATATTTCTGGCGGTGGGGATGAAATGCTTTAAGGACCTGCCTGAATTCGGCTATCCGATAATGAAGGTCGCCGGTACCTATATCCAGGAAGGGCTCCAGAAGACAGGCGCCGTCAATCTTGTGGCTTCGGTGATACTGGACTTCAGGGCTTATGACACGCTCGGCGAGGCGACTATCCTTTTCACGGCTGTTATAGGTGTTCTGGCGATCGTGAGGAAGATAGGCAGGAAAAAGGTGGACGAAGAGATCAGGGAAGAAGACGAGGAAGAAATATGAGCAGGGAACGCGAAAAAGGCATGTCACTGATCGTGAAGACGATAACCCGCCTCACGGTAGGGCTTATATTTCTTTACGGGGTTTACATAGTGACTCACGGGCATCTTTCGCCCGGCGGCGGTTTTGCCGGCGGGGTGATCATAGCGCTGTCGTTCGTCCACCTCATGCTGGCGTACGGCAAGGAAAAGGCTTTTGAGAAGCTCTCGAGGGCCGCCGCTTCGCTGTTTGAGGATGCCGGGGCGATACTTTTCCTGAGTATCGCTCTTCTGGGGTTTACCGGGGGCTATTTCTTTCTTAACTTCATATCCAAAGGTCAGCCTTTTAAGCTGTTCAGCGCGGGGATCATCCTGCCCTGCAACATAGCCATAAGCCTGAAGGTCGGCGCCGGGATCTTTGCGATAGTCGTTGCGCTTGTTCTCTTGGAGTTTGAACTGGAAGAAGAGAAAAAGGAAGAGAAAAAAGGAAAAAGATGAGCATCTATCTGCTTTGCCTGATAATTTTTAGTCTGGGCATTTACTGCGTCGTACGGAAACGTAACGTCATCAAGATCATAATAGGCGTCATCATACTGGAATACGCGGTCAACCTGTTCTTTGTGCTTGTGGCTTACCGTGTTAACGGCCGCGCTCCGATATTTTCGGCGGAGCAGGAAGTGCTGAACATGGTGGACCCGCTGCCGCACGCGCTGGTGCTTACCGCGATCGTTATCGGGCTGGCGACCACCGCTCTGCTTGTGGGGATCGCCATGCGACTTTATGAAAAATACAGGACTTTTGATATCACGAAGATAAGGGAGCTAAAGGGATGATGCCGGCAGAGAACATAATACCGCTTTTTGTCGCCGTAGCGCTTGCCGGGGCCTTTATTGTCGCTCTTGCAGGCGGGAAGGTGAGGTGGGCGCCCGACGCGCTGGGGAACCTCTTCACGCTGGCCCTGACGGTCTTATCCGTCGTATCGGTGCTGGCGGTAAGGCAGTACGGGGTTCTTGTCTACAGCGTCGGCGCGTGGAAGCCTCCCGTGGGCATAGCGATGGTGCTGGACGGCTTGACCTCGTTCATGCTGGTGACCGTGAACCTGATGGCGTTTATCATAACCGTTTTTTCGGTGAATTACATGGAGAAATACACCTCCAAATGGAAATTCTATTGCCTGTTCCTGCTGATGGTGGCGGGCATGAACGGCGTCATTATAAGCGGTGACATGTTCAATCTGTTCGTGTTCCTGGAGATCGCTTCCGTCGCGAGTTACGCCCTGGTCGCGTTCGGGACGGAACGCCAGGAGCTTGAAGCGGCTTTTAAATACGCGGTCATGGGCACCGTGGGATCGCTTTTCACTCTTCTCGGCATCGTCTTTCTGTACAGTTATACCTCTACGCTTAACATGGCGGACATGGCGCAGGTCCTGATCCAGAAAGGTGGGAAGGACATCACTCTCATGGTGAGCGTCTTGTTCATAATGGGGTTCGGCCTGAAGGCGGCGCTCGTTCCGTTCCACGCCTGGCTTCCGGATGCCCATCCTTCGGCTCCCGCGCCGATATCGGCCATGCTCTCGGGTGTGTTGATAAAATCACTCGGTATCTACGCCCTGTGCAGGGTATTCTACAACGTGATCGGCATAGACCAGGCCGTTTCTTCCGTGCTGCTTTTCCTTGGCGCTTTGTCCATGGTGGTCGGGGTGTTCCTGGCCATAGGCCAATGGGATTTCAAACGCCTTCTGGCGTATCACTCCATAAGCCAGATAGGCTATGTTGTTCTCGGGATCGGACTGGGGACCCCGCTCGGCATCCTGGGCGGCCTCTTCCATCTTTTTAATCATTCCGTGTTCAAATCGCTGCTCTTTTTGAATTCCGGGGCCGTGGAATATTCGACCGGGACGCGCGACCTGAAGGAGATGGGAGGACTGGCATCAAAGATGCCGCTGACAGGAACGACAAGCCTTATAGCTTCGATGTCCATCGCCGGGATCCCGCCTTTCAACGGGTTCTGGAGCAAGCTGATCATAATAATAGCGGCGGTTCAGGCCGGCAGGTACGGGTACGCGTTCTGGGCCGTTGTAGCAAGCGTGCTGACCCTGGCGTCCTTCATGAAGGTCATGAAGTACGCCTTTCTGGACAGGCTGAAGGAAAAATGGAACGCGGTGAAAGAAGTGCCCGTTTTCATGAAGTTGTCCATGAGTGCCCTGGCGCTTATTTGCATTCTGGGAGGGGTCTTACTTGTCGGAGCCCTTAATGATGCTTTTCTTGAACGGGCGACCGATGTTCTTCTGGAGGGGACAAAGTACGCGGCCATTGTTTTTAAGGGGATCGGGTAAAATGAAAAGCAGAATAGTTTTATTTGTCCTGGCGTATTTAATCTGGTGTTTCTTGAACTGGGTGCCGGACTGGCAGCATCTCCTGGTCGGGGTCTTTGCGGCGTTTCTTGTCGCGTTTCTGACCGGCGATCTTTTCATGACCAGGCCGCGGATCCTGAAGAACCCCCGGCGCTACTGGTATTTTATGGCGCAATACATACCCAGATTTTTATGGGAATGTTTCAAGGCGAACATCGACGTGGCATACCGTGTTATTCACCCGAAACTCCCCATAAATCCGGGGATCGTCAAGGTCAAGACGAAATTAAAAACGGATACGGCCCTTACGTTCCTGGCCAATTCGATAACGCTTACGCCGGGGACCATGAGCGTGGATATAGACAGGGAAAAAGGGGTCCTGTACATACACTGGATCAATGTGAAAGAGACGGACGTTGAGGCCGCGACCGAGGCCATTGTCGGAAGGTTTGAGAGGATACTCGCAAGGATTTTTGAATAAAGGAATGACGAACATGAAAATAATAAGATGGTTTTTAGGGGCGGTTGTTTTGATAGTCATCATCGCCATGGTCGTCGTAAGGCCGTTTCCTTTTCTTTTTTATCCCGATCTTCCTTATATAGGCGTTCTCGGCAGGGCCATGTACATACTTGTCCTGGCGTGCGCCTTGTGCCTTTACCGGGTGTTCATGGGGCCCACAGGCGCCGACCGGATCGTAGCTATCGATATATTCGGTATCATGATAATCGGTTTCTGCGCGGTGCTTACCATTTCGACCGGCAGATCATGGTACATAGATATAGGGATAGCCTGGGCACTGCAGAGTTTCATAGCCACGCTCGCGCTTTCAAAATATCTGGAAGGAAAGGGTTTCGATGAGTGATATTATAGGGCTGGTATTTATAGCTGTCGGTCTTGCTTTTGACTTTTTCGGGTGTCTCGGCCTCGTAAGGCTCCCGGATGTTTATAACCGCCTGCAGGCCGCGACGAAAAGCGTTACCCTGGGGACGTGCAGTATCCTTTTCGGGACGTTCCTGATCGTGGGGGCCAATGCCGCGGGGCTGAAATCTCTTCTTTGTATCATATTTATTTTGCTGACCTCGCCTGTGGCGGCGCATGCGGTGGCAAGAGGCGCCCACAGGGCCGGATTCAAACTATGGGATAAAAGCGTTATTGACAGGTACGCTGAGGACAAGGAAGGCGAGATATAAATGAGAATACCGAAGCCGAAGATAAGAGAGATAATAGAAGCCGTGAAAGCGCTTATCAAAGGTCCGTATACGTCAAGGTTCCCCAAGGTCGGGCATGAGCCGTATCCGAGTTTCCGGGGGCAGCCGAAGTATAACGACGAGAAATGCGTGGGGTGCCTGGCCTGCGTGCATGTCTGTCCGGTCGGGGCGCTTGATTTTAAGGATTCCGCCGATCCCAAGGATCCCAAAAGGACGTTATACCACCACACGGATACCTGTATATTCTGCGGACAGTGTGAGGCTGCGTGCATAGCCGATAACGAGGGAATAAAGCTTTCCAGGGACTGGGAACTTTCTTTCTTTGAAAGAAAAGAAGCCACGGAGAGCATCGAAAAAGAACTGCAGCTGTGCGAGATATGCGGCGATCCCATCGCCTGCAAGGATCATTTAAAATGGATATCTCAAAAGTTAGGTGAATTGACCTATTCAAGCCCTACCTTGTATCTGTCCCGTCTTAAAAGTCTCGGCATCGTAGATGAGAATATTATTTCCGCGATGAAGGATTACGGTCGTTCCGACAGGACAAAGATCCTCTGCGCCCGCTGCAGGAGGGAAACGACTCTTACCACGAAAGAGTCCGAAACGACTAAAAAGTAACCGTAAAGGACAGGATTTCCTCAGGATGAAGAATAATATGCCGGAAGTGTCTAAAATTCTTTCGAAAGTGTTTAAAGGCAGGACCGTTATCGTCGGCATGGGCAACGTTCTCAAGGGGGACGATGCTTTCGGTCCGAGGCTGGTCGAAAGGCTGAAGGGCGATGCAAAAGCCGTGTGCATAGACGCGGGAAGCGCACCTGAGAATTATACGGGCAAGATAATAAAGGAAAGACCCGAGACGATCATTATCGCCGATGCGGTACATCTGGGGCTGAAGCCCGGGGAGTGCGACGTTTTAAGAAAAGACGATATCGTCAGGAGCGGATTTACGACGCATGATATTTCTCCGGTCATGTTCATCGAATATCTGGAAAACCAAACGGGAGCGGATATTTATATGCTGGCTGTCCAGCCGGAGACTGTCGGCTTTGGAGAAGAGATGTCCGACAGCGTTAAAAAGGCGCTTGAGGAGATCTCTGTACTGATAAAGGAGGCGCAAGATGCATGAAACACATTTGATAGAGCCCGTGATAAAGGGCATATCCGAGCATGCCCGGAAAGAAGGAGCAGGATCGGTGAGCAAGGTCAGGCTGAAAGTAGGGGCCCTTACCTGCGTCAGGGAGGACTCCTTCAGGGAGACTTTCAGTGTCCTGGCGAAGGGGACCGTTCTCGAGAATGCGGAACTGGAGATCACGTTCTTCCCGGGCTCGAGGGTCGAAGTGGTGTCGTTCGATATTGATTAGATCACTGATGTTCGAATTGTTTTCGGGAACCATGCCCGCTCGGTCGTTCGACGTCCCGCTCGAAACAATTCAAACATCAACAAACGAATAAATAAATATTATGAACAGGACAATACTCGCGCTCGGCGCGGACATAAAGAACAGATCTCTTCTGGGAAGAGGGCGGGAACTGCGCTTCGGACCCGATATAGGGGACCTGAGCGATGCCGCGAACTATGAAAGGTTCCGGAAGGAAGCGGCGCTTCTGGCGAAGAGAGCCGGCACCAGGCCGGGTATCGTCGCCTGTGACCTTCACCCGGGATATTTCTCGGCCAGGTTCGCGAAGGACGGCCGGAAATGGTTCGCTAAAAATTACAGGACCGTTCCTGTCCAGCATCACCACGCGCACGTAGCGAGCGTGATGCAGGAATACGGCCTGGAAGGTCCTGTCATAGGCGTGTCTTTTGACGGGACGGGTTACGGGACGGACGGGAACATATGGGGCGGTGAGTTCCTCATTGTCGATAAAGCCGGGTTTAAAAGGGCGGGTCATCTCAGGTACCGCATGATGCCCGGAGGCGACAGGGTGGTCTCCGAACCGTGGAGGATGGTACTGAGCATACTGGGGGAAAAGGGAGCCGGTTTGATCAAAAAGGTGGATCGAAAGAATAAAGATCTTGTCCTGGCAATGATGTCAGGGAATATAAACTCACCGCTGACTTCAAGCGCGGGACGCCTTTTTGATGCCGCTGCCGCACTTCTGGGTGTATGTGAATACGCCTCGCGCGAAGCGGAAGGCCCCGTAAAGCTTGAATCCATGTGTGAAGGAAACGTAGAGGAAAGTTACGGATTTGAGATATTAAAAGATGATGACCGCGATGTAATAGATACCGGGGGTTTGTTCCTGGGGATGGCCGCTGATATGAAAAAAGGTAAAGACAAGGGAGTTATAGCCGCCAGGTTCCACAATTCCATGGCTGAAGTTATCGTTAAGACGGCCGGGAGGATATCGAAACGTTCCGGCATCATGGATATCGCGCTGAGCGGTGGGGTCTTTCAGAACGATCTCTTAAGGACCGGGGTCATGAAAAGATTGGGCCGTTCGGGTTTCAAGGTGTTCATCAACAGTTCCATCCCTGTCAACGACCTGAACATAGCATTGGGGCAGTATTATGTGTCTGGCAATTCCTGCAAGAGTTGAGAGTATCGAAAAGAGCGCTGCCGTCGTGGATTTCGGCGGCGTGCGTAAAAAGATCTCGCTTGGGGTCCTGAGCGGCGTGAAAAAGGGAGATCATGTCCTGGTCCATGCCGGGTTCGCGATAGGAAAAGTAGAGAGGGAAGAGGCGGAGGACACGCTGAAAGTATTGCGGGAGCTGAAGGAGGCGGTGAGAGAAGAAAGCGGCATGGCGGGGACAGGCCCTTTTAACTGATATGAAGAAGATAAAGCTGATGGAAGTATGCGGGACGCATACAATGGCGATCGCGAAGGCGGGTATCAAAAAACTCCTTCCCGAGGGAATAGAGCTCATCTCCGGTCCGGGTTGCCCCGTATGCGTGACCTCCCAGGAAGATATCGACAGGGCGATAAAGATCGCCGGCGTGAAGGATGTCATCATGGCTACCTTCGGCGACATGATGCGGGTGCCGGGAAGCCTGGGGAGCCTCGAGGATATTAAAAGACGCGGTGCGGATGTGCGGATCGTGTACTCATGCATCGATGCGCTGGATATGGCAGAAAAGAACCCTTCCAAAAAAGTCGTTTTCATGGGGGTCGGTTTTGAGACGACCTCTCCCACCGTGGCGGCGACCGTGATAGAGGCAAAAAGGCGGAAGGCGCGGAATTTTTTCGTCCTGTCGGATTTCAAGCTTATTTTCCCGGCTCTTGAGGCTATCGCCGGGTCCGGCAGGGTCGGGGTGGACGGCTTTTTGTGCCCGGGGCATGTCAGTGTCATCACGGGGAGCGTTCCTTATGAAAGAATAGCGAAGCGCTACGGGAAGGCCTGCGTTATAACAGGGTTTGACGATGCTGATATTATAAAGGGAATAAAGCGCCTCGTCGACCAGATACAGAGAAACGAGAGCGAGGTCGAGATCGAGTACAGAAGGGCTGTCGGCAAAGAAGGCAATGTTACCGCAAAGAAGGTCTTGCGCGCGGTGTTCAAACCGGGCCCGGCGCGGTGGAGAGGGCTTGGGAAGATAGAAAAAAGCGGCCTTAAGTTAAGGAAAACATATGAGAGGTTCGATGCCGAGAAAGAATTTAAGATCAAAATCCCCAGACCGAAGCCGCATAAGGGCTGCATATGCGGGGATGTTCTCCAGGGGATAAAGTCGCCTGTTGACTGCAAACTGTTCGGGAAAAAATGTGACCCCCGCAGTCCCGTGGGGCCCTGCATGGTTTCCTCGGAAGGCACTTGCGCGGCATATTTTAAGTACGGGGCATAGTATGGCACACAAAAATATAACCCTGGCTCACGGCAACGGCGGCAGGCTCATGCACGAGCTTATTGACGTGTTCCGTTCGAAGTTCTCGAACAGGATACTGGATGAATTATCGGATGCCGCCGAGATCCGTTTGCGGGAAGACCGGCTGGCCTTCAGCACGGATTCGTTCGTGGTAAAACCCCTGTTTTTCCCCGGCGGCGATATAGGTAAACTCGCCGTTCATGGCACGGTAAACGATATATCCATGAAAGGCGCAAAGCCGCTGTTCATCTCTCTTGCCTTAATTCTCGAGGAGGGACTTGAGCTTTCCGTGCTTGAGAGAATAGTCTCTTCCATAAAACAAGCTTCCCGTAAAGCCGGGGTCAAGGTCGTTACGGGCGATATAAAGGTCGTTGAAAAAGGCGCCGCCGATAAGATCTTCATAAATACTTCCGGTATAGGCGTTATCGGTCATTCCGGGAAAAGTGTAGGTTCCAGGGCGCGAAAGGGCGATTCTGTCGTGATCAACGGCGGGATAGCCGAGCACGGGATGGCGATCCTGAATGCCAGGGAGGGTCTGGGTTTTGAATCCGGTATAAGAAGCGATTGCCGCAACCTGAACTTTGAAGTTGAGAGGTGCCTTAAGGCGTCAAGGAATATAAGTGTCATGCGCGACCCTACAAGAGGGGGGCTTGCCACGGCGCTGAACGAGATAGCGTCCGCCTCAAATCTTGGCATAGAGATCCACGAAAAGGATATACCGGTCAAGCCGGGGGTAAAAAGATTGTGTGATGTTCTGGGGCTTGACCCCCTGTACATCGCCAATGAGGGAAAATTCGTCTGTTTTGTCAAAGAAAAGGACGCGCCGAAGATAGAGCGCTCGATGGGTCGGGGCGCCCGGATCATAGGAAAAGTCACTTCCGCCCACAAAAAAGAGGTCCGTCTGCGGACACGGATCGGTTCAAGCCGTATCCTGCCGGCCCTGGAATCGGATCAACTCCCCCGCATCTGCTGATATCGAAAAAAGCTTGACGTCGGGCAACAACTGTGTTACGATTTTGAAAATCGTAACACAAGGAGATCCAAAGTGGCGGAATTAATGCGTTTCGGCGTATCGCTGGAAAAAGACCTTCTTGATAAGTTTGACAGGATTATCAGGATCGAAAATTATTCCAACCGTTCCGAAGCCATCCGCGACCTGATAAGGGAAAAGCTTGTCAGGAAAGAGTGGAAGGGAAAAGCCGAGGTAGCCGGAGCCGTTATCCTCGTTTATGATCATCACAAAAGGGACCTTTTGAATTCTCTCGTGGATATCCAGCACGACTTTCATCACCTGATCATCGCCAACCAGCATGTTCACCTGGACCATCACAATTGTCTTGAGATCATTGTGGTCAAGGGAAAGCCCGGAGAGATCGAAAAACTTGCCCACAAATTAAAATCCGCCAAGGGGGTCAAACACGGCCAGCTTACGGCGGCTACGACAGGAAAAGAACTGGCATAAAAATTTTTTTGAGATGCAATAACACGAATATGGTATTTGTAACACGGATAAAAAAGTAAGGAGGAGAAAGAGATGTTTTTCAGGAAAGCCGTTACGGTTATCGGCGCGACGAGCATGTTTTTATTTTTTTGTATCTCTGCCTTCGGGGCGGATGTGCCGTCGAATGCGGAACTTCTCAAGGAACTCAGAGAGATGCGAAAAATAATAAAAAAGCAGGATGAAAGGATCGCGGTGCTGGAAAAACAGCTGCAGGAACAAAGTAAAGCGGTGGAAGAACAGCAAAGTGCGAGTGACGCCCGTAAGCGGGAAATGGACCTTTTACACGGCAAAGTCGCGGAAACGCAAAAGGCCCTGGCGGTGAGGGAAGCGGCGCCGGCGGACGCGCGCAAGGAAGAGCTGGACCGCTTGCGCGGCGTAGCGGAAGCCTTCGAGGGACTCATTATCAACGCGGGGATAACCGCTGTCGGGCAGGGCACGCCGGACGCCAATAACGCCGGCGGAGGGGAAGACTCCAGATTCGACGGGTCGTACTCGGTGGATGTTGAACTTGAGAAACAGTTCGACGATTATGGGCTGGCATTTATTCATCTGGAAGCCGGCCAGGGCGATACCATAGAAGGGGACCTGGCGGTTTTCAGCAATGTCAATAGGGACGCCGGGGATTCAAACGCGCATGTCGACGTGACGGAAGCCTGGTACGAGCACTTTCTGTTTGACAGGCAGGTGATAATCACGGGCGGGAAACTTGACGCCTCGGGCTTTATCGATACCAACGAGTACGCGAACGATGAGTGTTCGCAGTTCCTCGGGCGCATGTTCAGGAATTCCGACGCGATCGATTGGCCTGACGATAATGCCCTGGGCGGGCGGATAATGCTTGCCCCGGAAATGCTGAAGGCCTTTGAGCTTGATGCCGTTTACATGGACGAGGACGGCGACTGGGAGGAGATATTCAACAAACCGTTTGCCGGCGTTCAGCTTAATTTCATGCCGGCCAGGGCGTTTGACTACGACGAGGATATGTGGGGAGGCAACTACCGCGTGTACTTCTGGTATAACGGGGCGGACCATACCAAGTGGAAAGACGCCGAAAAGACGAAGGAGACCAACTGCGGCGTCGGCCTGAGCTGTGACCAGATGCTTACGGAAGTTTTCGGCCTGTTTGGCCGGTTCGGATGGCAGAATCCCGAAGTGAGCGTTCTGGAATATCACTGGTCCGTCGGCGGGCAGATGACCGGTCAATATTGGAACAGGGAAAGGGATGTTGTCGCCGTGGCTGTGGGGCAGGCGATCCCCGGCAAGGAATACGGCGATGCCGGTAATCCTCATGACAACGAAACACACCTCGAAGCTTACTACGCTTATAAAGTGAATGACCATCTTACCCTGTCTCCCGATATGCAGTTTATCTGGGATCCCAACGGCGTGGGAAACAGCGCCGACGGCGACAACGATTGTATATTTGTATATGGCGTAAGAGGCCAGGTCGATTTTTAAAAAAGGGGGGAAAGATGCATATACCGGATGGTTTTTTGACCGCCAGCACATGGGTGCCCGCCTGGGTCCTGTCCGCAGGCGGTATCGGGTATTGCCTGAGAAAGACGGGGGAGATACTTAGAGACAGGATGATCCCCTTGATGGGGGTCATGGCGGCTTTTATTTTCGCGGCGCAGATGCTTAACTTTCCCGTAGTCGGGGGCACGTCCGGCCATCTGCTGGGGGGAGTACTGGCCGCGGTTCTGCTCGGGCCGTATGCCGGAGCTCTCGTGATAACAGTGGTTTTGATCGTCCAGTGTTTTGTTTTTCAGGACGGGGGAGTGACGGCGTTGGGCGCCAACGTATTTAATATGGCTATTGTCGGAGCTATGGGGGGATATTTTCTCTACGGTTTTCTAAGGCGGGGCATAAAGGGCACTGCCGGTCTTATTGTGGGGGCCGGTGTTGCCGCATGGGCGTCCGTGGTCGTTGCTTCGATCGTTTGCGCGGTTGAACTTGCCTTATCGGGTACCTCGCCGATAAGGATCGCGTTGCCGGCCATGGCGGGTATCCACGCGCTCATAGGTATAGGAGAAGCGATCATAACCTGCCTGGTCGTGTCGTTCGTCGCGAAGGTAAGGCCCGACCTGATATATAAGATCGCAGAATGAGATCATGTAAACCCCGCCGGAGAGGCCTGCCTTCCCCGGCGGGGCAAGAAGGAGAGATGACGATGAAAAAGAAGGAAATATTTTTCGGTATCCTGGCAGCGCTTTTTTTGGCCGTAATGCTTTCTCCGTTCGCTTCTCCCTGGCCGGACGGTCTGGAAAAAGTTGCCGAGGATAAAGGGTTCCTGGAAAAGGGCGAGGGCGAGCCCCTTCTTATTTCGCCCGTTCCCGATTATGTCTGGCCGAAACTGGAAAACGAAAAGGTCGCTACAGCGGTCGCCGGCGCGGCCGGAACGCTGATCACGTTCGGAGGAGGCATTGCCCTGGCGGCCCTTATCAAACGGCGGGGCTGATACATTGCGGCATCATTTTATAGACGAATACAGTGACGGGGGAAGTTTCATTCACCGGCTGGACCCGAGAGCGAAACTCGCGGGCCTTCTCATGTTCATATTATTCGTGATAAGCACGCCCCCGGACTCTTTTATCTGTTTCGCGCTTTACGGCGCGCTTATCTGCGGCTTGATCTTGCTATCCGGCATACCTCCGGCGTTTATGATCAAAAGATCCCTGTGCATATTCCCGTTCGTGTTTCTGGTCGCCATGTTCATTCCTTTTTTCAGGGAAGGGGAGATCGTCTGGACGGGATCTTTCGGCCCGATGCATCTTGCGGTTACGCGCGACGGCCTGATGGTCTTTTGGAACGTTCTTTCCAAGGGATACCTGAGCGTTCTGTGCCTGATCCTCCTTATGAGCAGCACCGGGTTCGTTGACCTTTTAAAGGGGATGGAAAGATTAAAGCTGCCGGGACTTTTTATCATGATACTTTCGTTCATGTATCGCTATATTTTTCTGGTGGAAGATGAATTGATGATCATGAAACGGGCAAAAGATTCCCGGTCGACAGGAGGGTCGAGGTGGTTTCACATAAGGGCCCTGGCCAATATAATAGGGGTACTGTTCATAAAAAGCTATGAAAGAGCGGAAAACGTTTATCTTGCCATGTGCTCGAGAGGATTTAACGGCTGTGTGAATACTTTGAACGTTTTCCGGTTAAGGGCCGGCGATTGGGGTTTTCTGGTTACCCTGGCCGGCGTGTTGGCGGGGATCCGCTTTGCATGGGGATAAGATGCGCAAAAAAGTCATCAAGATCAGGGAATTAAGTTATAAGTATCCCGACGGGACAAGGGCGCTGGATAATGTTGACATGGATGTCTTCGAAGGCGATTCTGTCGGGATCATTGGCCCCAACGGGGCGGGGAAATCCACGCTCCTGTTCCATCTCAACGGTATTTTGGAGGGACAAGGGCGGATCAGCATAATGGGCATGGAAATAGAGAAACAGAACCTGGCTTATATCAGGAGCAAGGTGGGGCTGGTTTTTCAGAATCCGGATGACCAATTGTTCATGCCCACGGTTTTTGATGACGTGGCGTTCGGTCCGATCAACATGAAATTGACAGAGGATCAGGTCAGGGAGACGGCCAGTAAGGCCCTGTCGGATGTGGACATGTCAGATGCCGCCGGACGCTCCTCACATCATCTGAGTTTCGGAGAAAAGAAAAGGGTCTCATTGGCGACAGTTCTGTCCATGCATCCGGAAATATTGGCTTTGGACGAGCCCACCAGCAATCTGGACCCAAGACACAGGCGGGAATTGATAAGCCTTCTTAGGCAGCTGCCTCTCACAAAGGTGATCACGACCCACGACCTGGAACTGGTCGTGGACACATGTTCGAGGGTCGCGTTGATGGACGGCGGAAGAGTGGTCGCCTCGGGCGCAACCAGGGACATGCTTGCAAATAAGCACCTGCTTGAATCTCATCATCTTGAAGTTCCGGCTTCACTTCTGCGCGAACGATCGTACCTTAACTCCCGAATATAAAAACATTTTATTTTATTGCTTTAAAGCGAATCATTGATAAAATAGTAGATATCAAGTGAGACTCCTCGCTTTTTTGCGAAAGCGGGCAAAAGGCGCATTGAATAAGGAGAAATATGATGGATGAAAGAGCCGAAGAAAAAGACATCAGGACGGCAGCGGATATTTATGGCGAAAATGTCTTCAGCCTCAGGACCATGCGCAATTATCTTTCGGATAAGGCGTTCAATTCCCTGAGGTCGACCATAAAGGAAGGCCGCTCTCTGGACCCGGAGATCGCCAGCGAGGTGGCCGATGCCATGAAGACCTGGGCCGTTTCCAAGGGGGCGACTCACTTCACCCACTGGTTCCAGCCTCTGACCGGCGCCACTGCCGAGAAACACGATTCGTTCATCATGCCGGATCAGGAGGGGGGAGCTATTCTCAAATTTTCGGGAAAAGAACTTATAAAAGGCGAGCCGGACGCGTCGAGCTTTCCTTCAGGGGGTTTGAGGGCGACATTTGAAGCGCGCGGATATACGGCATGGGATCCGACCAGCCCCGCTTTCATCAAAGAAGGCAAGAACAGCGCTACCCTATGTATCCCGACGGCGTTTTATTCATATCACGGAGAGGCGCTTGATAAGAAGACCCCGCTACTCAGGTCCAGGGACGTGCTTTCCAAACAGGTCTGCCGGCTCGGGAAGCTCTTCGGTATCGATGTGGAGAACAAGCGCGCGTACGCGGAACTCGGCCCCGAACAGGAATATTTTCTTGTCGACAGGAAACTTTACGGCAAAAGGCTTGATCTTATCCAGACGGGCAGGACGCTTTTCGGGAGAAAACCGGCGAAGCACCAGCAAATGGGAGATCACTATTTCGGCGCTATCAAGGGCCGCGTGCTGACATTCATGGAAGATGTTGACCGCGAGCTGTGGAGACTCGGGATACCCGCGAAGATCCGCCATAATGAGGTCTGCCCGGGGCAGTACGAAATAGCTCCCATTTTCGAGGAGCTGAATCTCTCCGTGGACCATAACATGATGATAATGGAAACGTTGCGGCAGGTCGCGGAACGCCACGGATTCGTGTGTCTCCTGCATGAAAAACCTTATGCCGGCGTGAACGGTTCCGGCAAACACATCAATTGGTCCATCTGCGGTCCTGACGGAAAGAACTGGCTGAGCCCCGGCGATGATCCCCACGAGAACGCCAAGTTCCTTACGATCATCTGCGTCCTGATGAAGGCCATTGATAAATATGCGGGACTGCTCAGGGCTTCCGTTGCTTCCGCCGGAAATGACCACCGGCTCGGCGCGAACGAAGCACCCCCTGCGATCCTTTCCGTCTTTTTAGGCGGGCCGCTGCGCGACGTGATAGACCAGATCGAACGGGGCGGCGCAAAGAGCTCTCCCAAAAGCGGAGTTATAGAGATAGGCATGACGTCCCTTGCGCCGATGCCTCGCGATATAACCGACCGGAACAGGACATCTCCCTTTGCCTTTACGGGGAACAAGTTCGAGTTTCGTGCGGTCGGATCGAATCAGAGTTGTGCGGGGGCAAGCGTCGTTCTGAACACCATTGTTGCCGATGTGCTGGACGAGGTCTGCGCGAAACTGGAGTCTGACGCGGAAAGCGGGAAAGATTTCAACGAATCTCTCCAGGCGGTTCTTCAGGACATCGTAAAAAAACACAAGCGTATTCTGTTTGACGGCGACAATTACAGCGAAAAGTGGCAAAAGGAGGCCAAAAGACGCGGGCTTCCCAATCTCAAGACCACCCCTGAGGCGCTTGAAATGCTGCAGGACAAAAAGACCGTTGAACTGTTCGAAAAGCACGGAGTGCTTTCAAAAGGAGAGCTCAGGTCCCGTTATGAGATATATAAGGGACAGTACGAGAAGATCATCGATATAGAGGCCAGGTGCGCCTTGACCATGGCCAAGACCATGATCGTCCCCGTGGCGATCGAATATCAGAATGATCTCGCGGAGACAATAGAGGATGTACAGAGCTGCGGCTGTAAACCGAGAGAGACCAGAAAAATGCTTAAAGAAGTATGCGGCCTGACCGAAAAGTCCCTGGCCGGCATCAGGAAACTCGAGAATGCCATCGAAAGCGGCTCCACGCCGGAGATGATAACCGGCATGAACGAGCTGCGGGATACAGTGGATGCCCTTGAAGGCCTGATGCCCGAGAGTATATGGCCGCTGCCTTCCTACGCCAAGATGATGACGCAGGCTTAAACTAATACCGTGAAAAAATCATCCGAAAAAGAATATCTTGCTACGCTGACCAAGATCAGCAGGGCCATAACGTCCGACCTTTACCTTGAAGACATACTGAAGCTTATTGTCAACCTTACGGCCAGTGTCATGAAAGCCAAGATATGTTCTTTGTGGCTCCTTGATGAAGAGACCCGGGAACTTAAGATAAGAGCTACCCAGGCGATGAGCCAGGGATATTTGAAGGACAGGACATTGAAGGTAGGAGAAGGCATTGTCGGTCTTGTGTTCAGGGAAAAGAAACCGATGGTGATCTCCGATGTTTCCAAGGACAAGAGATACAAGGAAAAGAAGCTTGCGGGAAAAGAAGGCCTTGTTTCGATGCTCAGCGTTCCCATGCTGGTCAAGGACAGGAGTATCGGAGTTATAAACGTATATACCGTAAAGCCGTACAAGTACACAAAGAGCGACATAAACTTATTAAGCGCGGCTGCCAATCAGGCGGCGGCAGCTATCGAGAATACCGAACTCATGGTCAAGACCAAGGTCATACAGGAGGAGCTCGAGGCCAGGAAAAAGATCGAAAAAGCTAAGGGTATCCTGATGAGAGAGCAGGACCTGTCGGAGGATGAGGCCTACGCGCTTATAAGAAAATCCAGCATGAACAAGCGTATTTCCATGAAAGACGTCGCCGAAGCGATAATACTCTCTTTTGATATCAGAAGGCCCGAGAAAAAACGGTCATAAGGAGGGATATGAGAAAAGTACTGGTGTTGGTCATTTTCCTGGCTCTGCCGCTTACGGGTTGTGCCATATTTGAGGTTCAGGGCCTGAAGGATAAAGTGGATGTCCTGGAAGAAAAGGTGGCTTCTATTGAAGATCAGATGGGGGAAAAAGGCGAAGGGATCACCTATACTTCAACGGCCGAGGCCGAAAAACCGGGCAGACGGGAACCCGTCGTTTCAATGTCCAATAAAGAAGTGCAGATCGCTCTCAGCAATGCCGGGTATTACGGCGGGCCGATCGACGGCAAACTGGGGCCGAAGTCCAAAAAAGCCATCAAGGGATTTCAGGCTGATAACGGGCTCAAGGTTGATGGCATTGCCGGCTCCAAAACCAAGAGAGCGCTCATACGTTATTTGACAAAATAAGTTTTTTCTCTTGACTAATCGCGTAAAATCGTAGATAATTATCAAGCTGGTACGATATTGGTATCAAAAAGGAACAAAGGCGTTCTTCCTTGAGAGGAGGAACGCCTTTTTTGCAGAGATAAGGTCATGTTAAAAGCGACAGTGGAGGTGAGAGAGATGTCAAAGCGGGCAGGTTATGTGGAAAGAGTGTTGCAAGCGGTGGAGAGACGCAATCCGGGTGAACCGGAGTTTCTGCAGGCGGTCAAGGAAGTTCTTTATTCTCTTGTGCCGGTAGTGCAGAGACATAAAAAATATGAAGAAGCCTGCATCCTGGAACGCATCGTTGAGCCCGAGCGCCAGATCATGTTTCGCGTGCCCTGGCAGGATGACAAGGGTAACATCCATGTCAACCGCGGATTCCGGTTCGAGTTCAACAGCGCCCTTGGCCCGTACAAAGGGGGCCTGCGTTTTCACCCGACCGTGAACCAGAGCATCCTGAAGTTCCTAGGGTTCGAGCAGGTGTTCAAGAACTCCCTGACCACACTCCCGATGGGCGGCGGAAAGGGCGGATCCGATTTTGACCCCAAGGGCAAATCGGACAATGAAGTAATGCGTTTCTGCCAGTCTTTCATGACCGAGCTTCAGCGTCATATCGGCGCTGATACCGACGTGCCTGCCGGAGATATCGGTGTCGGCGGCCGTGAGATCGGCTTTATGTTCGGCCAGTACAGGCGTATTCGCAACGAATTCACGGGTGTCCTGACGGGTAAGGCCCTGAACTGGGGCGGTTCCCTGATCCGTCCGGAAGCTACCGGTTACGGCGCGGCCTATTTTGCCGAAGAGATGCTCAAGACGCGCGGCGAGACCTTCAAAGGTAAGACCGTTCTGGTCTCCGGTTCCGGGAATGTCGCGCAGTATACGGTTGAGAAGGTGAACCAGCTCGGCGGCAAGGTAGTCACGCTGTCCGACTCCAACGGCACGATCTATGATCCGGACGGCATCGATGCCGGAAAACTCGCGTTCATCATGGAGCTTAAGAACATAAAACGAGGCCGCATCAAGGAATACGCGGATAAATACGGCTGCGAATATAAAAAGGACACGAAACCCTGGAGCATCAAATGCGACTGCGCGTTCCCGAGCGCTACGCAGAACGAGATCGACGGCAAGGATGCCAGGACTTTGCTTGACAACGGTTGTTACGTTATCAGTGAAGGCGCGAACATGCCGTCAACCCCGGAAGCCATCGAACTGTATCTCAAGAAAAAGATCCTTTACGGGCCCGGTAAGGCGGCCAATGCCGGCGGTGTGGCCACATCCGGTCTTGAGATGAGCCAGAATTCACAGCGTCTGGCATGGACACGCGAGGAAGTCGACCAGAAACTGAACGGTATCATGGTCGCTATTCACAGGCAGTGCATCGAAGCGGCTAAAGAATACGGCCAGCCCGACAACTATGTCATGGGCGCGAACATCGCCGGTTTCGTGAAGGTTGCGGACGCCATGCTGGATCAGGGCCTTATATAGTCCGGCGCAGGGTATGTAAAAACGCCCGAGGTTTTCCTCGGGCGTTTTTTTCTACACATTATACAGGATATATTATATAGTATTATAATTATAGTCGGACATAAGACATAAGAGGACAATTTATGGATAGCGTTTCTTTGGGGCTTGCGTTTTTAGCCGGTATTCTTTCTTTTCTGTCCCCCTGCGTGTTGCCGCTCGTGCCGGGCTATATTTCGTTTTTGTCGGGCGTATCCCTGGAGGAACTGCGGGAAGGCACGCGGCGCAGGGAAGTTGCCCTGAAAGCAGGCCTGACCTCCGTGTTCTTTGTTATGGGATTTTCGATCGTCTTCGTGGCACTGGGTGCCTCCGCTTCCTTTATCGGTAAATTGCTGGCGGATCATATCGTAGTATTGACCAGGATAGCCGGAATAGTGATCGTGATCCTGGGACTGCATCTGGTAGGGATCCTTAAGGTCGGGTGGCTTAATTATGAAAAACGTCTGAATATAGGGCGGTTCCATCCCGGTTTTTTCGGCGCCTTGCTGATCGGTTTGGCTTTCGCTTTCGGCTGGACCCCCTGCATCGGACCGATCCTGGCGGGTATTCTTGCGTTGGCCGCCACTCAGGAGACGATGACAAGAGGTATGGTCCTTTTGGCCGCCTATTCACTGGGCCTTGGCATTCCCTTTATCGCTACCGGTTTTGCCGTGGGCCTGTTCATGCAGTTCTTCCAAAGATACAAACGGTTTATCCGATGGGGAGAGATCATAGCGGGCATATTGCTTATCGCCCTGGGATGTCTTATCTTTTTCAATAATCTCGGTATTTTGTTAAAATATATTCCACCTTCATTCTATGAATTCGTCAGGTAGCCGGAAAGCGACCGTAAACCGCATAAACCACAGCCGGGACCGAAACCCCGGCTGCGGCTGCGGCTGCGGATAAGTTCTGCTTAAAGGAGGGGATAGTGAGGACAAAAAGAGGATTTTTGATTTTTATTATTGTCGGATCATTGCTTGTTGCTGCCGGCCTGTTGTCATGCCAGGGGCAGGTCGCTACCGGTGACGCAAAGCCGACAGCACCGGATTTTACGCTTAAAGACCTGGACGGCCGGCCGTTTTCTTTATCCGATACGAAAGGAAAAGTGGTCATACTGGATTTCTGGGCGACATGGTGTCCGCCCTGCAGGATGGAGATACCTCATTTTGAATCCCTGTACCGGGAGTATGGGAACAGGGGACTTGTCGTCATCGGTATATCCCTGGACCGCGGCGACGCGTCCGCGGTGAGGTCTTTTGCGGAAGATAACGGCATCAGCTATCCGATAGTCATCGGGGATCAGGAGACAACGATCTTATACGGCGGGATCAGGGGAATACCCACCACGTTCGTGATCGATCGCAAGGGGCGTATTGTCGAGAAGTTCGTGGGGTACAGGAGCAAAGAAGTCTTTGAATCCGCGATCAACAAACTTTTATAGGAACAGGAGGTAGTCATGACCCAGTTAAGGGAACTTTATCGCTGTGAGATCTGCGGAAACGTTGTTGAGGTAACGAATGAAGGCGCGCCTTCGCTTGTGTGCTGCGGCCAGCCCATGGTGAAACTGGGGGCTAAGGTCCAGGAAGAAGGAATGGAAAAACACGTTCCGGTGGTCGAAGAGACATCAGACGGAGTGAAAGTAAAAGTAGGAAGCGTCGAGCATCCCATGGAGGAAAAGCATTATATCAAGTTCATCGAGGCATTGACCCGGGATAAAGTCATGCGCGCGGAACTTAAACCGGGACAAAAACCCGAAGCGGAGTTCTGCGTGCCGAAGTCGAATATTATAGAGGTGCGGGAATTTTGCATAGTGCACGGGCTTTGGAAAGGCTGATCGTAAAAGGAGGGGAAATGGGAAATATATTTGCGGGAAGTGAAATAGTGGAAATAGGGATACAGATAGAAAAGAACGGCAGAGATTTCTATAATGAAATAGTTAAAAAGTCGAAGAAGCAAAAAGCCAGGGAGATCTTCAAATACCTGGCGGGTGAGGAAGAGAAGCACATAGCCATGTTCCGGAAGATCCTGGATTCGGTGCACAAATATGAGCCGCCGGAGGCATACCCCGGGGAATATTTCGCTTACATGAACGCCCTGGCAGGCGAGTATGTATTCACTCAAAAAGATAAAGGAAGCGAAATAGCCAAGAGCGCGAAAAACGATATGGAAGCGGTCGAACTGGGCATAAAGTTCGAGAAAGATTCCATCGTATTTTATGAAGGCATGAAAAAAGTGGTGCTTGAAAGCGAGCATAAAATACTTAATGAATTGATCAGGCAGGAACAAAGCCATTTGATGCAACTGTCCGATCTGAAAAAAGAATTGTGATATCAAGAGTACTATCATGGATAAAAAAGTCATGATCTACAGCACTCCTGCCTGTCCGTTCTGTCAGAGGACCAAGCAGTTCCTGAGAGACAACAATGTAGAGTTTGAGGATATAGATGTTTCCGCTGATCAGGAACGGATCCGGGAAATGATCCAAAAATCGGGGCAGATGGGGGTGCCCGTTGTGGATATCGATGGCGATATCATCGTAGGGTTCGATAAGGAAAAGATCGCGAAGGCGCTGAGCCTCCAGCGATAAATGCGGGAGAAGAGATGCCGGGGGAGAAAATATACGATCTGATCATAATCGGCGCGGGCCCCGCGGGCATAACCGCGGGCATATACGCCGCCCGCAAGAAAATGGACTGTCTTATTGTCACTGTGGATGTCGGGGGACAGGCTGCCTGGAGCGGTGACATTGAGAACTATACGGGGTACCAGTTCATAAGCGGGACCGAGCTGGTCGCCAAATTCGAAGAGCATGTAAGGAATTATAAGATCGATATCAGGGAGAACGAAGAGGTCAGGGAACTCGAGAAAAGAAGCGACACCGCATGGATAAGCACCGACAAGAACAAATACGCCGCCAGAACGGTCATTATAGCCTCGGGGAAAAGATCAAAAGAGCTTGGCGCTCCGGGAGAGGCGGAGTTTAAGAACAGGGGCCTTACTTATTGCGCTACGTGCGATGCCCCTCTTTTCGAAGGCAAGGATGTCGTGATAGCAGGAGGGGGGAACTCGGCCCTGGACGCGGCATTGCAGCTTGTAAAAATAGCAAAGAAGATCTATGTTATAAATATAACTCCCGAACTCGATGGGGACGCTGTGATGTGCGAGAAGGTCATTGCGGACAGCAAGGTAACCGTGTTCAATAATTCCGAGGTGACCGAGATTTTCGGCGACAAGTTCGTGGAAGGTATAAAGTTCAAGAAAGAAGGTAAAGAGGGAACGCTGTCCGTGCAGGGTGTTTTCGTGGAGATAGGGCTTATCCCCAATTCTGAATTTATCAAGGATATAGACAAGAACGAACTGGGCGAGATCCGGGTAAACTGCCAGACGGAGACAAACGTTCCGGGCGTCTTCGCTGCGGGCGATGTTACCAGCGTCATGGAAAAACAGATAATAATAGCTGCCGGTGAGGGCTCGAAAGCGACCCTCAGGGCCTTCAGGTATCTGGCCGAAAGGAAATACCGATGATATCAAAGGAAAGACTCCTGGCGGGATTACATGAGCTCGTGTACGTGGAAGAGGGGATGGTGACCCTGTATGCCAATTTCTCCAAGGCCCTGGTAAGTTATACCGAGGGTATGGAGGGAACCAAAAAGAAGGAGATCGGGAAACTTTTGTCCAGACTTTACCGCGATTCTTCCAGGCACAAGGAAACGGTCGATAAGATGATCGGGGAAATAGAAGCGGACCCAAGGGATGAATACTGAATTATTGCTTAAAGAATTTCAGAAGATACTGACCCTCGAAGAGAGGGCCAGGCATTTTTATGACCACTATATAGACCAGGTTGACGACGAAGGAATAAAAAAGCAGCTGGTCTCCATCCGTGACGATGAGATAACACACATCGAAATAGCCGAGACGCTTGTGGAATATGTATCATGACACATAACCTGATCTTGGAATATAGCAAAAAGAAAACCGAAATAAAAAAGAGATTGAGAGAGTTCAAGTCAGTCTGGAAACAGTCGGATAAAAGGGTGTTCAGCGAACTGACTTTCTGCATCTGCACCCCCCAGTCGAAAGCGGTTTACTGTGATAGAGCTGTTTCGGTTTTGCGCAAAAACGGGGCGCTTTTCAGGGGAAACCTCAAGCAGTTAAAGGCCGGTTTAAGCGGCGTCCGGTTCCCCAATAATAAAGCCAGATACATCCTGAAGTCGCGGAAGCTTTTTACGGCGGACGGAGCCATCAGGATAAAAAACAGGATCGATACGGGAGATATCCCCCGGACGCGCCGGTGGCTTGTCCGGAACGTCACGGGTATCGGGTTCAAGGAGGCAAGCCATTTTTTGAGAAATATAGGTTTCGGGGATGACCTGGCCATACTTGACGTCCATGTATTGAGGAATATGGTGAAGTGCGGGATCATAAAGGGCATTCCGAAAAATATATCCGAAGCCGGCTATTTAACGCTGGAGGAGAAGCTCAGGAGATTTTCCAGGAAGGTGAATATTCCGCTGGGAGAACTTGATCTTTTGTTCTGGTCCAATGAGACGGGAGAAATATTTAAATAGGGACGGTTGTGGATACGATCATCGGCATACTCAAAGAATCATATTTTTTACTTAACAGGATGTCCCCTTATTTGCTGTTCGGGTTTTTCTTTGCCGGCATCCTTCATATATTCCTCGATGCGGGGACCGTAAGCAGGCATCTCGGGAAAAGCAGTTTTTCTTCGGTCCTGAAAGCCTCCCTTTTCGGCGTACCGCTTCCTCTTTGTTCCTGTTCGGTCATCCCCACCGCTATGTCCCTGCGAAGGGAAGGAGCAAGCAGGGGAGCCATCCTTTCCTTTTTTATTTCCACCCCCACAACGGGGGTGGATTCCATCTTTGCGACATATTCGCTCCTGGGAGGTCTTTTCACCTTGTACAGGGTGGTCGCTTCGTTCGCTACCGGCGTGCTTGCGGGTATTCTTGCCAATTTTATGATCAAGGAAGAGCGGCCGGAGCCGGAGGCCGAAGCGCGCAAGTGCAAGCTTTGCGGCGCGGAAGGAGAGCACATTCACAGTATCCTGCAAAGAATAAAAGGCGCACTCGGTTACGCGTTCGGGGACCTCGTGGCGGATAGCGGGGTGCCGCTGCTGGCAGGCGTTGTGATCGGCGGGGCGATAACCTATTTTCTGCCGGAGGGTTTCATAGGAACATACCTGGGTTCCGGCATAAAAGCCATGTTTATCATGCTGCTTGTCGGTATACCGATGTATGTATGTGCGACCGCGTCCATACCCATAGCTGCCGCGCTTATATTGAAGGGGATGAACCCGGGAGCCGCTTTTGTTTTTCTTGTGGCAGGCCCGGCGACCAATATCGTTACCATGACGGTCGTCTCAAGGAATTTGGGCCACAGGGCGCTCGGCATATATCTTGGCTCGATAGCTTTTAGCAGCATGGCCCTGGGTCTGGCGCTGGATAAGATTTACATGCATTTCTACCGCGGCCAGATCGTTCATATCATACTTCGAGGCCGCGAAGCAATACCCGGTTTTATGGGGGCGGCTGCAAGTATAGTTCTTATCGCTCTCATTATGTATAATTTACTTAAGAATAAGATGCAACCGGGCGGTATATGGATATGAAGTAAAAAGGGGGTTTAGGCGCGGTATATTATTATAAAAACGATATAGACGCTCAAGTGGTTATAGGTTAAAATAAGTAAATAGTTTATCGGCGCAAATTAAAAAACAAGGAGGACAAAGATGGGGACAAAAGGAATATCTATAGTCGGTATGGATGTGAATGAACTGTTGGATCTGTTGAACAAGGCGCTTTCTGACGAATGGCTGGCGTATTACCAGTACTGGGTCGGCGCCAAGGTAGTAAAGGGGCCGATGAAGGAAGCGGTCATAGCCGAACTTGACCAGCACTCCGCTGATGAGCTCAAGCATGCCGGGATGCTTGTCGGGAGGATAATACAGCTTGGGGGTACGCCTGTCCTCAAGCCGGAAGACTGGTATAAGATGACCAACTGCGGGTACGATGCTCCGGAAAACCCTTTTGTTGAACCCGTGCTGGAACAGAACATCAAGGGAGAACAGTGTGCCATCGATGTGTACAGCAGTTTGGTCAAGAAAACAAAAGATAAGGATCCGATCACCTATAATATCGTTCTTCAGATACTGCAGGATGAGGTTGAACACGAAGAGGATCTTCAGGCGCTTCTCGAGGATCTTGGGGTTTTCGCAAAGAGCGGAGCCGGTAAATAAACGATCCTGAGAACACCAAAATATTGCGGGACAGGTGGACATGCCCCGTCTTTTCCTCCTTGCAATGAGGGTCGACTCCCTCGGCCCAGTTGTTTCAAGAGTGATCATATGAGAAAAAGTCTTATTGTCGGCATTTTAAAAGAAAGTCGGAATCATCGGGAACGGCGCGCCCCCCTCACGCCTTCGGACGTGAAATGGCTTGTTGACAGGAAGATCGAAGTTGAGGTCGAGTCAAGCCCCAGGCGTATCTTCAAGGATGAAGATTACCGCAGGAGCGGGGGGAAGATCCTGGATAAACTTGATAAGGCGGCGCTTATTGTCGGGATAAAAGGTCCGGATCCGGATAAGATCCGACGCAACAGGGTCTATATGGTCTTTTCCCATACTATCAAGGGGCAGCCGTACAACATGCCGCTACTGGAGAAATTACTGGAAAGCGGCGCAACCCTGGTCGACTATGAAAAGATAGTCGATCCCCACGGCAGAAGAATAGTCTCTTTCGGGAGGTTTGCCGGGATCACGGGAATAGTGGACAGCCTGTTTTACCTGGGAAAGAAATTAAAATGGAAGGGTATCGATAATCCGTTCGTGCAGCTTAAGCCTTCCTGGGAATACCGGTCGCTCGACCAGGTAAAGCAGGATATGCGCAAGATCGATAAGATCATTCGGCGCAAAGGGTTTGACGGCGGCATATCACCGTTCATTATCGGGATAATCGGTCACGGCAACGTCAGCAAGGGCGTCCAGGAAGCCCTTGGATCATTAAACCCGGTAGAGATCCACCCGCACGATATGAGCCGTTTTATCAGACATCAGAAGTACATGCATAATGAGATATATAAGATCGTCTTTCTTCGGGAGGAGAAATTCCGGACCGGGAACAGAAAAGGATTTTATTTTGAGGAATACATTGAACGCCCGGACCGTTTCGAGTCGAACCTGGATAAATATCTCGCGCACCTGAACATGCTGATCAATGCAAGTTACTGGGATAAGCGGTATCCCAGGATGGTTACAAAGCCCATGGTCAAAAAGCTTTGCCGGAATAGGAATTTTCGTCTGGAGTTCATCGGGGATATCTCCTGTGATATCGGCGGCTCGATCGAATTTACGCACAAGACAACGACCCAGGATAACCCTGTTTTTACCTATGACCCCGAAAAAGACAAGTATACCGACGGCTACAAGTCCGAAGGCATTACGGTCCTTGCTATAGACAATCTGCCGTCGGAATTGCCCGAAGATTCCTCGGAACATTTCAGCGGCCTGATACGGGACTATGTGTATCAGATCGCGGTTCACGGCGCTAAGGACATAACAAATCATGCCGCCATCCCCAGAGAGATACGCCAGGCGGTCATTACTCAGGGAGGTCGGCTCGCGGAAAGCTGTCTGTATCTGAAAAAGCAGCTTAGCTGAATCTATGAAAAAGAAAAAAAGAGATATCACCGTTCTGGCCGTCGGCGATCGGGCCGATTATGACTCTTATAAGAAACTTAATAAGGAACGGCGTTTTATCCTCAAAAAAGGTTTTGATTATCAGACCATTAACTATAAATCCCTGCTAAAAGGAAAGACCCCCGATATAACTACCGGGAAAGTGATCATTTTTTTCTTTTTCCCCTTTGTCCACTGGAATAAATATATCGAGCACCGCGATTACCGGGGGATCTACGGGAATTACATATTTTACACCAAATTTAACAGTTTCTGCCGTAAAGCGGCCGATATTATCAGGAGCAGTCTGCCGGACAAAGAGATCCTTTTTATCAACGATCTTTTACTTTCGTCGCTTTACAGGGATAAAAAAACTGTTGCCAAAGCACTGGCGAAGGCCAAAGTATCGATTCCGTCGGTGGTCAATACCAGGCGCATAAGGGATATTAAGCGCCTGCTGGAAAGCGGACACAAGTTTTTCATAAAGCCCAGATGCGGATCGATGGGTAAAGGAATTACTTTTTTGCAGCTGGGGGACTGGCAGACGAACTTTGATTTTAAAGATAATAAGATCGTCGGACGCAGGTCAGATTACGGGTGGCATTTTCGCGATGTAACGGACGATAACAGCTTTTTGAGAAGTTTGCTTCGGCGGAATATCTTTATGGAAGAAGCGATAGAACCCTTGAGCATAAAGGATGACAGGATCGATTTCAGGGTTTATGTTTTTTTTGATAAGGTTCTTTATATTTATCCCAGAAGGAACAGCATAGATGCCGTTACGACCAATATCTCACAGGGTGGATGGGGAGACCCGGGACTTGTGGATATAATACCGAACAGGGTGCTTTCAAAGATCAAGAGGACAGCGGTCAAGGCCACGAAAGCTCTGGGCCTGAAATTCACGGGAGTGGATATCGTGGTAGACAATGTATTAAAAAATGTTTATGCGGTGGACGTGAACATGTTCCCGGGTTTTCCCAAGAGAAAGACCTTCAATCTGGCCCGGGAAATGGTCAGCGAGCTTAAGCGGCTGAACCATAAGGGTGCCTTGCAGTTTAAAAGAAACATCCGATAATGGCCACGGTTAGGGATTTTTTTCTTGGTATTGCCGCAGAAAATTGATAGAATATTTTCCTAAAACTTTCAACCTCATTTAAACGGAAAGGATCGGAGATCATGCACAGTTACAAGGATCTGGGGCTTGTCAATACAAAAGGGATGTATTCCAGGGCCGTTGACGGAAAGTACGCGTGCCCGGGTTACAATTTTAATAATATGGAGCAAATACAGGCGATCATAACTGCGTGTATCGATTCAAAGTCCCCGGTAGTTTTACAGGTTTCCGCGGGAGCGAGGAAATACGCCAACCCCGTTCTATTGAGATACATCGCCTGGGGCGCGATGGAAGTGATCAAGGCAGAAGGAGAGAAGATCCCTGTCGCTTTACACCTGGATCACGGCGATTCATATGAACTCTGTGTTTCCTGCGTCGAATCCGGATTTTCATCCGTAATGATAGACGGGTCAGGCCTGTCATTTGAAGATAATATAACCCTTACCAGAAAAGTTGTCGAATACGCCCACCGGCATGATGTCACCGTAGAGGGGGAACTTGGAGTGCTGGCGGGGATAGAAGATGAAGTTAGTCATGAAAAAACCCATTATACCAAACCCGAAGAAGTGGAAGAATTCGTCGGCAAGACCGGTGTGGACAGTCTGGCGATATCCATAGGGACTTCTCACGGTGCGTACAAGTTCAAGGTAAAGCCGGGCGAGGAGGTCCCGCCTTTGAGATTTGATATACTGGAGGAAGTGGAAAAGAGATTGCCGGGATTTCCGATCGTCCTGCACGGCGCCAGTTCCGTGCTTCCCGAATATGTCGAGATCATAAATAAATACGGCGGTAATCTGGAGAACGCGGTCGGAGTTCCCGAGGACCAGCTCCGCAAGGCCGCGCAGTCGGCGGTGTGCAAGATAAATATAGACTCGGACGGCCGGCTTGCCATGACGGCCAAGGTGCGCGAGGTGCTCGGGACAAAACCGAAGGAGTTCGACCCGAGGAAATATCTCGGCCCGGCCCGCGAGGAACTTATCAGGATGTACAAGCACAAGAACGAGAACGTCCTGGGAAGCGCGGGGAAAGCGTGAATCGGTTACGCGGATTAAACTGCCGGTAGGGCACCCTTAAGAGTATTCTACCTGTTGTATTTTTTCGGAAGGTTCCTGTAGAGTCCGGCTTCTCCGGCTTTTCCTCTGTTTTCAGCTCCCGCGGCAAAGACCCCGCACTTTTTTTCAAGCTCCCTCAACGTAAGTTCATAATTCTCGGGACTCAGCGTCCCGGAGGAAAGCATCTTCTCCAGCGCCTTTATCCTGAACCGGTCCAGCCCCCAGACGCTTGAGGAAAGCTGGTCGGGCCTGCCGCCGTCTTTTATTGTCAGGGCTTCGGGTACGAGCTTTACTTCGTATCTGTTGGTCGCCCTCAGCCAGAAGTCGTAGTCCTCGCACGCTTCCAGCTTTTCATCGAAGACCCCCACGGAATCGAATACGCTTCTATTTATCACCGCCGTGGAAATGCTTATGCAGCAGAGAGGAAGAGCGTTTTTGTATACATGGCCGGACGGCTTCCGGTGCTTTTCCTTCTGGTTCAGAAGCTTCCCCCCGCGGTACCACACTTCTTCGGTATGAAAGATATCGATATCCGGGAAGTCTTTTATGTATCGGGCCGCTTTTTCCAGTTTCTCGGGAGCCCAGCGGTCGTCGGAATCCAGGAAAGCTATAAAGCCGCCCCTTGAGAGCCCGAGGCCCCTGTTCCTGGCGTGCGCGACGCCGTGGTTTGTTTGGTGGAAACAGGCCATTCTCTCGTCGTTATAGGACGAGATAAGCTCCTTTGTCCCGTCGGTGGACCCGTCGTCGATCACGATGAGCTCAAAGCTGCGGAAGGTCTGTCCGAGCACGGAGTCCACGGCCGTCTCCAGGAAGGGCCTCCTGTTGAAAGCGGGTATTATTACCGAAAAGAATGCTTGAGCGTTCACAGGCTTATTATATAATAAAGGCAGGGGTCGTTCCAGTCTTGCGGCAGACGGGACAAGAGCTTGAACGTATCAGGACAGCCCTGGGATGTTTCTACCAGAAGCTTGTAAACTTTTAATGACCTTTAGTATCAAGCAACAGTTATTTTTTCAAGCTCGGACGCATAAGTGCCAAAAGTTTGGGTTTTCGTACAAGCTTCTGTACGAAAACCCCAGGGCTGTCCTGATATCTTGGAACTCTGCTTATTCAGCTGGCGGTCAAGGAAGATGTTCGATGCCTGAAATTACCGAAAAAGATGCGCCTGTCACTTAAGAAGATCATGCTTTATGTATTAGGGTTAATAGCGCTGGTATTGTTCATAGTCTTTTATGCCAGGTGGTTCGAGTGGAGCAACATATACTTTCCTTACAAGGCGATAGAATCCACTCCCGATTCCATCGGCCTGAAATATGAGGATATATATTTCAGGACGCCCGACGGGGCCCGGCTGAACGGCTGGTTCATCCCTGACGGAAGCTCGCCGAGGGCGACGGTCCTTTTCTGTCACGGGAACGCCGGGAATATCAGCCACCGTTTTGATACTATAAAGATATTCAACGATCTGGGTCTGAACGTCTTTATATTCGATTACCGCGGTTACGGAAAGAGCACGGGGTTCCCTTCCGAAAAAGGCACGTACCTGGACGCGCGCGCGGCATATGACTATCTTCTGACCAGGAAAGATGTGGATAAGGAAAGGATTGTGGTCTATGGTAAATCCCTCGGCGGGGCGGTCGGCGTTGAACTGGCCACCAGAACGGGAGTTTGCGCGGTGATCTCCGACAGCACGTTTACCTCTACCGTGGATATGGGCAAGGAGATCTATCCCTTTCTTCCCCTTGAGACATTTATTACGATGAAATATGATACACTTTCCAGGATCGGCAGGCTCTCGGTTCCCACGCTTGTAATCCACAGCGAAAATGACGAGATCGTCCCGTTCCGCCACGGCCGGAAGCTTTTCGAGGAAGCCGGCGGGTCCAAGAGGTTCCATCGCATGCGGGGCGGTCACAACGACGCCATCATCATGTACGGTGACGAGTTCAAGGAAGGCATCAATACTTTTCTTACGGAGAACTGCAAGCTCTAACAGAAAGAGAGAAAGATATGGCCGGTAAAAGATTTCTGGTGTCTGTAATAGGCGGACATGAGTGTGATGAGACCGCCTCGCAACTGGCGGAGAAAATAGGCGGTGTCATAGCCCGAGAAGGCGCTGTGGTGGTATGCGGAGGCCTGGGAGGGATAATGGAAGCCGCCTCGAGGGGCGCGAAAACCGCGGGGGGCCTTACCGTGGGGATAATACCGGGCCAGGACAAGCGGGATGCGAACGAATTCGTCGATGTGGTCATATCGACGGGAATGGGTTATTCCAGGAACACTTTGGTCGCCGGCACCGCGGATATGGTGGTCGCATTGCCCGGGAAATACGGCACGCTTTCAGAAATAGCCTCCGCTCTTAATGCCGGGAAGGATGTTTACGGCTTCGGGGCCTGGGATATACCGGGGGTAAAGAAGCTCGGATCTCCGGAAGAACTGAAGGAGATACTTAAAAGTCGCATGAGGGAGGGATGATGATCGCAGTTGATGCCGTGCTATTGCCGCCTCCTGATGTAATGGAAAAAGCGGTTGAGATAAACCGCAGACTGGCGGAAAGCGCGGATAATAATGACATCATCCTGGACAAAGAAACATGCCTTCCTCACATCACCCTGGCGATGGGTTGCCTCATGGAGGATGACCTGCGCAGGATCGACGATATCTTAAGGGGAATAGCGGCCAGTTTCCCTCCGGTCAGGCTGAAGACCATCCGTTTAAAGGGCGAAGAAGCGTCCATGAGGATAGAGAAGAGCAGGGACATCGAGCTGTTGCACGAAATAGTGATGATAAGATTATCTCCCTTTTTCAGCTACAAAGTAACAGAGGATATGCTGTACGGGGGGCATGAAGAAGAGATAAATGAGATCACTTTTGATTATATCAGGAAATTTCCCACCCGTTCCAGTTTTGAGAATTATGTGCCGCATATCACGGTCGGAAGGAGCAACGCGGGGATAGAGATCGCGCCTTTTGATCTTGTGTCCGGAAATCTCGCCCTATGCCATCTCGGGAATTTCTGCACCTGCAGGAAGGTCCTTTTATCGTATGACTTGTCCGAAAAGAAAAGTGGATAATAGATATCCGCTACCAAGTCCATTCACAGCACTCCCATAAACTCTTACTTTATAAGCACTTACATGCCAGGTAAGCCCCCGGCAAGCTCCCGTGCAAACCCCAGGTAAACTTCCAGGTAAACCCCGGGTAAACTCCCAGGCAAACCCCGGTCAAACCCTCATTTTGTTAAGATGTAAAAAAGCTGGTAGTTTAGATGTTGCTATAATAGGTAACTAATGTTATTATGAGTATAATTATTTTGTTAGTCCACAAAAAAGTAATATAAATATTACTACTTAATATAGCGCGGACAATTATCAATATGAGTGACTTGCCAAAAAGAAAAATCATAAAAGTAATTGCTCTCTTAGTGAGCATCCTGCTTGTCTGGCAGGGCGTTGTTTGGGCTAACCCTGACATTTTCAGACGGAACACTCTGCAACCCACCTCGTTTTTCAGTCCCACGCATTTCTTTGACAGCTGTTCACATGGCTTTACGGCATACCTCATGAAATTCCTTGCCGAGGCTGAACGGGATCCCTTCAACCACAATATACACCGGATGGCGATATGCGCGGAGGAAGCGATCGCCGGGGCCAAGGAAGCCCTGCTTGCCGAGATAGACAAAAAGGATGTTACCCCGGAAGATCTGGCCGGCATAAAACGTCGGATCGAAAATATGTTTTCTCTGGACCCGGACACGCTGCCGCACGGTTTTTTTGTGATAGACCTCGGTCCTTACAGCATACGATATTACAGTCCCGACCAGCGCGGCGCCCGGGATCCGAATCCCTCCTGGCGGGTCATGGAGGAGATGCCGTTCGGAAAGTATCTCTGCCGCCAGAAGATCGCTCCTGTCTCTTCCGTGCGGAACGAAAAGAAAAAACCGGGAAAATATCTGGAGCAGGCGATAGCGGACGGGCATATAGAGTTCGCGGAAAATATCACCCCCGGGGTGATAAAGAGGGCCCACGCAGAATTGAGCCCGGACCAGACCGACCAGAACCTTAAATACATAGTCCTCACGGACAAAAACGGCGAGCCCTTATACAGGATAGATCCCGGCGATGAGATCTTTATCGGTCATTTCAGGGACGACAGGGCGTCTTATTTCGCGCTCGGCCTTCAGCGTCACGGGTTCAGGAACCTTACGGGGTGGATCCCGTTTTCCGAGAAATATGTGGCGAACGGCGGAAAATACATCCTGCCCAAGGAAGCGATGGGCGAAGTCCCCCACAATTATTTCGGGATCCTACATGAGAAAGGGAGAACGGTAAGAATAGTTTCCGAGAACGAGAAAAAGAAACACGTGGGGAGGAACGCCCACGGCAGGAGGGAAAAGCTCTGGCCGAACGAAAAGCAGGTGAGCATCCCCATGAAGCCCACTACCTGTGAATACGCGGACGTGCCGGAGATGAACACCGGGAAAGTGGCGAACCAGGTCATGGAATGGCTGGACGATCCCGGAGTGACGGACATCATCGCCAACATGCTCTCCTCGGACATGATGAAGCATACCGGGAATTTCGAGGCCGCGAAGAAAGGGAACGAGATCACCGACGTAAATCTTGGTCGGATAAAAGTGAAGATAGACTGGATCCGGGATAAGTTCTTGCGCGAGGTTGAAGATATTCTGGGCGAAAGGGGATCGGATGCATTGATGGGGGCGCTGAGGAACAAGGATTTTGACGAATTCCTTGTCGATGTCCGGAATACCGATGCCGGACTGGCCGGAAAGCTCAAAGAGCTTTCAAAGAAGGTTCCGATTCTGGTCATAACGGCGGACCATGGGGCTTCCGAGGCCGGACTGGCGGCAAAACTGGAAGGATCCAACACGGCCCATACGGCCAACCGGGTCCCGTACATCATATACGATCCTTTGAGAAAGCGGAAGATCCGGCTGAAGGAGGGAAAGACCATAAGGAACAACGCCCCGACACTGCTCCACCTGCTCGGATACAGTGGGGACATTCCCGAATGCTACGAAGAGAGCCTGCTGCCGGATGATTACCGGGGATATGAGAGGAGAATGGCGGAGATCATCCTGGACGGATGGGGGATCAATCCCGACAGGGGATATCCTTACGACGCCATCAGGCTGGCCCACACCCCCAATTATGACTGGCTGAGAGAGAACGCCTCTTTCACGCAGGTGGCCGCCCACGGTGAAGTAATAGGGTTGAGGAAGATCCTGTCCCAGGAGGAAGGGCCTCATCATGACAGAGGGCTTCAGCCGGGCGCTACGGATATCGGGCACCTGCACTTTTTCTCGGGACGCCTGGTAAAACAGCCCATATGCCTTGTCGACGGATTGATCGACGGCGGATTATCAAACGGAGTTTTCGACGAAAACAAGGCGGAGATCGGACCGGTCGTCGAGAAAATGCTCCGGGTGATAGAAGAGGACAGAAAATTCCACCACATAGCTTTTTCCTCCGAAGGAGGGGTGCATGCATGCCTGAGCCACATGTATGCCCTCATGCGGCTGGCCAAAAAACTGGGGATGCGAAAGGACCAGTTCGTCATACATTTCGTGGCCGAAGGAAGGGACGTGCTTATCCCCCGGTCCGCGCATTTATTCCTGGAAGACGTGCAGCGGGAAATAGACAAAACCGGGATCGGTGTAGTGGCCAGCGTGTTCGGGAGAGCGGACTGGGTGAGGAAAGACGGCTATGAGCACCAGACCGACAGGGCGGTCGGCATGCTGTCCGGGGACTTCAAAATGTTCGTTGAAGGCACCCGCAGGATGACCGGCGAAAGTTCAGGCCCCCCCGGCGGGCATATCGTCAGCGGCGATGTCAATAAGCTTTATGATGAGTTCCTGCGCCAGCAGGAGAAGACGCCCGCGAGAAAACTGGAGGGCCCCTTCAGGCGACGGCTGCTGCGGGCAAGGAAAGATCTGACGAAGAGAGTGAACAGGTCAACGCTTACGAAAGGGACCAAGGATATAATCAGGGAGGAACTGAAAAGATCCTCAAACCTCACCTTCTGGCGATTTAAGGCAGTGATACTTTTGGACGATGAAGACAGGAGAACGCCGGCGGGCTGGCTCCTGGGATTCAATACGGCGCGCGATGAGAGGTCCAGAGCGGATGGGCCTTTAAACACCATTGAAGATAGATTGAGCTTTAAATTCCCGAATGCCGTAGCTTTTTCAACCGAGGTCCTGGATGTTATCGCATCGGACGAACTTATCCTGCGGGAATATCTGCTGCACGAGGTCATCTGCCGGCGTTTCGGCCATGAAAAATCGAGAAGCATACAGGAACAGCTGTTCCCGGAAAATTATGCGGATATCCTGGGTGATACCGAAAAAGGCCATATGGACGGGGAACTGGGCCTGGCTTTGAAACGGGTTATCCTGGAGCGGTGTGAACCGGTTTTCGAGGGGATGGTCACAGGCGATAAGCTGGATAAAGAGCTTGAGGAGTTCAGGAAAGAGGGTTTTACGGGCGAGGGCCCCAGGAAAGCCATAGAGTTTTATTCGCGTTATAAGGAATGGTACAACTGGGTAAAGCGCGTTCTGATGCCTTTGCAATCCCGTATCAACAGGGATAAGTCCGGCGTGGAGAAGGCCCGGGAGGATCTGCTGAATGTGGAAAAGCGTTACAGATTCGTGGTGACCCGGCTTGAATGGATATGGGAGATGGGGGATGTTTGGGCGGAGATAGTGAGATTTCTGGATTCCCACGAGAAAAATATAGAGATGTTATCCGGGGAAGAGGTTAAGGAAATAAAGCCCGTCTTTATGGAGTTCCTGGATAAATATGAAAAGTTCATGCAGGAAGACCCCGGGGCCGCCCAATTGAAGGATTTCGGGTACGTAAAGGAAGTGATAAGAGCGATCCGGGAAGCCGTCGGCATCGATAAGACGCCGCTCATGCCGGGCGGTCAGGAAAAACCGGCCAAACCGTCCGAAAAAAAGCCGGCCAAAGATAAGAAAACCTGGGAATTGACGAAAAAAGAGAAGAATATCCTGGACAAGGCCCGAAGGCAGATGAAAATAGAAGAAAAGATAACGGACATCTCCTTCCGGGAAAAGCTGCGGCTTATAAGCTGGAAAAGGGTATTTGCCGTTTTCGCCGTCAGTCTCGTGCTTTCCGGCCTGCTTTATCTCGTGCTCCCGGTGAACCGGCTTACCGTTTCGATCGCCGTGGTCGTGCCATTGGCCGTTTTTGCCGTGATCATCGCCATGAACTGGAGCTGGAAGAATCTGCTGGTGGCCCTCGGCATCTCGGCGCTTCTTTCCATGTTCCTGCCGGTCCCCTGGTTCGGACTTTCGCTTGCTGTCGTCATAATGGCGCAAATGGCCTTTCGAAGAAGCGCGAGGTTCGCCGGCCAACGGTTGTCGGGAGCGGATAGAAAAGCCGTATTCCCCGGAACGGAGAAAGAGCCGGCCCTTCCCAAAGAAGTAAGGAAGATCCTGGATAAGATCCAGATCGATAAGGACATCTTTCCTTATATAGCCCGGATAATGTTACTCATACCCAGGAGCGGAAAAAAAGATCTCAAAGGCACTAAAGTATCGAATGCGCAGGCTTTTCTGGACGCCGTGCTTGAGATAAGTACTTCGGAATACATTCCCGACATCTCAAAATTGAAGGATGAATTGCGCCCGCTGGTCCGGGAAAAACTGCAGGACCTTGAACTATTAGATTTCGACCCGCGCAGCGGCTTCAGGAAACTCAAGAACTGGAAAAATGAAAGCGATACCGAACTGGCCGATGCCCTCGATAATGCCGCGCAGGAAGCGACAAGACTGGTTTCGTCACGTTCGACAGGCGAGGAAAGCAGCAAGGAGATGCTGGCCATCCGGGAATTGACCGGCGAGTATTACGGGATAGATAAGGACAGGTTCGAGGAGATCCACCTGTATTTGATACTGCTTACCCTCAGAAGCCAGGTCGAATCCGACGAAAAAATAGGGAACGTTAAGGCGGAAGCGTATTATGACCTGGGAAGATTGGAATTCCATTTTAACAATTACCTTGCCGCGGAAAGGGCTTTCGGGAACGCGGTGAGGGAGGCGTCGGAGCACCGGGATTCGGGCGAGCTCGACGCGGACTGTCTTTTCGCGCTGGGGTTTGTCAGGCATTACCTGTGGAAATGGGACGGGGCCAGGGATGCTTACAGGTTCTCCCTGAACGCGCGTGAGATGAAAAAAGACCTCACAAAACTTGACAGGATCAAAACCAAACTGACCAGGCTCCTGATCAAGAAGGTGGAGAAACGGATCTCTCTGGCGGGAAACAAGGTCGGAGATAATGATATCAGGGGGAAGGAGGCCGATGAAGGGGAAAACAGGAATTTTTCTTTCCTGCCTCTCGCGCTTTTGCCTTTTGCCGGGACGGTCCCGGGGTTAAGCGTTTTTATACTGCTGGGCACGATCACGTTTTTTATCCTGCAAGCCGGGATGTTCTCCCTCGCGGGAGAGGGCAGGGAAAATGATCCCCAAAGACCCGTCCGCGGGGTAATGACCGCGCGGGAAGCGCATGGCAGGACGCTGATCGACCTGGAACATTCCATCGGCATGGAAGAGGCCCAGACCCAAGAGGAAAAAGACGGGTTGAACGCGGAATATGAAAGGGCGAAAAGGGAATTCTCAAAGACCATCGGTGAAAGCATCGATCCCCACGGAAAACCCGAAAGGGGGTATGTGCGCATTGTCTCCGAAGAAGACCTTCAGAGAGTAACAGGGTATCTCCCTTCTTATTTATTCGAAAAAGGCGGCATCACTTACGGCAGGACGGCGTATAACCTGAGGCCCATGATGAATTACAGCATACCCGTAAGGTCGCTGCGCCTGTTCGTCAACGAAGGCGAATTTTCAAGGGCGCTGAACGATGTTGTCCTGCAGGATGTGCCGCGCAGGCTGATCAGGCAATACATGGATACGGCCCGGTCGACGTATGACCCGTCCGAGATATTGAAGCTTATAGTAACGCAGGGCTTTCTTGAGAAGGAGGCGCCCAAGGATCAGAAAGAAAGCGAAAAACTGGCGGAACTTCCCAAGCTGGGTACAGGTTTTGAGACTTTGAGGAAATGCTCCACGAGCACAATGGTCGCTCTTATCGCTGAGGCGGTCTGGACCGTTCTGCCCCGGGAATTCAAGGATGAGTGGCACAGGTTGTGTGATTCTCAAAAGCGGGGACTTATATATTTCAGGAACATAAGGTTCAAATATGAATACGAGAAATATCCCGAGGTCTTTCCGCTGAGAATGTTCGGTGATAAATTTGACAGGCTCATGAACGAAGAGTCGGTATTTCGCATGCTGGAAAAGGAAGATTCACCGGAGATCTCGCGCAAGGAACGCGTTTTCTTCGAACATGTTCTGCAATATTTAGAAGAGGTGAACGGGAAAGGCAATGACATATTTCTCGTTGAAAGGATCGAGGAAAACGAAAGGGCGATGGACGGCACTTTTAAGGAATTTATAGCCAAAAAGGGGATGCCTTCCGACGAAGAAAGGGTGGGGATATTAAAAGAGGCGTGCGCGAAATTCAAGAAAGCTGCCGACCAGGGGAAACCATTATCAAACAACGAACTATGGCAGTCCGCCGTTGATATCTGGAACCTGTACGGAGACGACGAAGTATATGGCGAGATAAAAAAGGACATCGAAGCGATACAGACCCTTGCCCCTGACTATACGCTGAAATTCCAGATATTACTTCCTTTCTGGCACCTGGCGATAACGCATCTCTTTGCCAGGGACCTCTGGGACGAGAGTATCGACTTGTCATCAAAAATGCTGAAGTATGCAGAGAGTGATAGCCAGATCAGCACATTCGAAAACAAGATATCCGGGGCAATGTATTTTATAAAAGGCGCCATGTATTATTACCTGGCAAAAAGTTATTATCAGATCAGCGGGTACAGCGAGGCCTGTGAAAATTCCGAAAAATGTATAGCAACTATCCAGGGGCATTTGTCCGGCATGAGCCGGGATGAGAAAAAACAGAAACAAAGGATCAAGGATCTTTATATGCTTCTCCAGGCCAATATCGTTCTGTCCCTGTCCATAACGCGGCTCGTCGAAGCAGGCTATTACAGCGAAGGGAAATTGCAGGAAGCCAGGGAGAACCTGGAAGAGGCATTGTCGTTCGCCGAGGATTCGATAAAGGGAGCGGAGACCCTTTATGACAGCGTAGGGAAGATCGGGCAGGGCAATCTGCCGGACATGGAAAGTGTCCAGATGGAGGCCCACAAAGCCAGGATGCACGCGCTGTTCATGAAAGGAGCGATGACAAGGGGTAAAGCGGGGAAAGAACTGGTGATGAAAGCAAAAGACGAGCTTGACTACCTCGTGGGGCGGATGGAATCGGGAGCGGGGTTCGCGTTCGATCATCCGCAGATCATTGTGTTTCTTCTCGGCACGGTCGCCAGGTATTTTCTTGAGGAGCAGCGCCCGGAAGACGCCGGGGGCATGTTCGACTATGCCGGGGAAATCACGGAAAAATATCTTTTGGATCTTGTAACGGATTTTGAATACGATCTCTCTAATGTGCTGATGGATCTATACATGGGCAATTACGCCGCCGCCGTAGAACAACTGGAAGACATCAAGAGGGATATCGCTGGACAGGCCGCGGCGCCTGTTCTGGATTACTACACGGCTTATGCATATCTTCAGGACAGCAGCAGGGGATATGAAGAGAAAGAGAAGGCCGTCAGGGCACTTTTCAAGGAGCACTCATGGATAGGGTACTCTTTGAGGAATATCTATTATGCCTGTTTTGACGAATCCTTCCTGTACGACTTTGTTACCCGGCTGGTCATTCATGATGAAAAGATGGATGCTGTTTCGAGAGCGATGCTGGTCCTTCTTACTTTGAGAAAATGCGGATCCGCGGCGCATGAATTTCAGAAATACATAAAAGAGAACGAAGCCGCCGCCGAAGAAGACAGCGGCTTGAGAGTAAGATTACTTCGCCTGATGTCAGGGATCACGGAGATAAGCCCGCCGGGAACCGTGGAATTTATAGAAAATTTAAACTCTCTTATAGAGGATAAGGAAAAGTTCATTGCCGATGCCTGCACGGCCGGAGATTGTCTGCAGAGGGCCGATGCTTTTTTCCGGGAAGAAGATTGCGAAAAAGCTTTAATCTATGCGGACCTGGGCCTTGAGCGCCTCCAGAAAGAGGAAAAGGAGTCCCCCCTGTTCCAGGTATCCCCCTTTGAGGGGCTGAAGGAAGATAAAGATATTAAAAGGCCGGGATTTGAAGAAGGCCCTTATATCAGCGAAAGGCTCCTGAAGCTGAAGGAGGATATCGGGAATTTTGAGAGCGCCATGGTAGAAGCGCGGCGCCAATTCGAAAACAAGGAGCTGGAGAAAGCCGTTAAAGCCCTGGAGAAAGCGCTGGATATATATAAACCCTATCTTCTGGTCGCCTCTTATATGACGCGTTCCGTGATAGGCGGAATGATCAGGCATTACAAAACGTGCGTAACGATCGAGAACCGTTTCAGGGAAGGGGCTTTTGATAAGGCGCTTTCACAGATAGAAAAGCTGGAAACCGAGGGCGGCCTGAGCCCGGAAGTCCTGTCTTTTATCGGGAAGAAAGCGGCGAGGATCGGAGACATCCAAAAGGAGATCACGTCGATAAAGGAAAGGTTCGAGTCCGGGGATCTTTCTCTGCGCTCCGCCCGGAACCAGGCCAGGGACATGCAGAAAGAGTGTCCGGGATATCCGGACACAAAGGAATTATTCGAGTATTTTGAACAAAAGAGAATAGAAGTGGCGGGATATTTGGACGGCGCCGGCAGCAGCATTGAACTGCGGCGACCGGATGAGGCTTTTTCATTGATCCGGAAGGCGATGGCGATCGACAAAGAGAACAAAGCGATGGCCAGGCCCCTGGTAAGGATAGCGGAGCTGTACATTCAGGGTAAGGATTTCGACTCAGCGAGAAAGTGTATAGATATCCTGATAGATGTAGAAGGATGGAGGGATGATCCGACAGCTGAAAAACTTATTGTTTTGATCTGGGAATTGTGCCGCTCCGGAAGATATGGGGATGCGATAGAGCTATCCGACCGGCTTTTTGAGAAAAAAATAAGCAGATGGTATAAGACAAAACTAAGGAGAATAAAGTCGGTCGCCGGGGCCAGCACGATCCTGGATGATCTCGATATCCATCTGGCGATGATCAGGAACGCCCTGGAAGCCGAGAAGGCCGAGGAAGCGATAGAGCAGAAGATCCTTAAGCAGTACCGTACGCGTCTCATCGAATATAAGAAGATCAGCCCCACCAAGACAGGTTTCAGGATAGACAGGTTCAAGCACCTGAAGCCGGAAGAGGTGCGGAAATTGTTCAAGATCGGGGATAGTTTTGAGGTATTCGGCCCGCTTCCGGACGGGGATAAAAGCGAAAGTAACGGTCCTGTCGTGGATGTTTCCTTCCGGGTAACGGCGGTCGGGGAAAGGGGCTGGGTGGCGTTCGAGATGCCGCCGTCCGCTCTGGAAAAGAAAGAGGAATTCATCAGGGATATACCCAGAAGAGGTTTTATCAGGAAACAGCCCAATATCCCGTTCGAACTGCAGAAAAGCGTGCTGGATGACCTTAAATGGAAATTATGGGAATCATTAAGAGCCGTAGATTATGAGGCGATAGGGAAGAAGGCGTTTTTTGAGCCTACCACGGGACATCCCATAATTGATATCGTCCTTGGGTTGAAGGAAGCCCCGAAAAGAAAGGGAAGCGTTTCCTATGGGGGAGAGGGCCCCTGGGATGAGTGGCAGAGGAAGGCCATTGCAAGCGCCACGGACCTTTCTATCCCGGTAACCATAATTCACGGCCCCGGCGGAACGGGAAAAACCACGGTCACCGTGGAAGCTACCAGACAGCTTTCCGGAGAGATAATCAGGCAATTTTCGAAGAAGAAGAGCAGGATCCTTATAACCTCCCAGTCCAACCCTGCGGTGGACAATATCTGGAAAAGGGCCGCGTCCAAGGGATTAAAATTCATCCGCCTGGCTTTCAAGAGCTCTTCCATAGATACCAAAGTGATGAGGAACTGGGAGAGAAGACAGAAACATCTGGAAGATGCCAGGAAGAGGTATTACGGGGAAGAAGGCGCAGGGCCGGTCTATATCGGCACCAACATGGGCTGGGCGAATGATCCGTATGTCCGCAATAGCGCTTTTTATCTTGAACCGGATGTGGTCATAATAGACGAGGGAGGCAGGTCCACTCCCGGCGAGACCCTTTACGCGATATCCAGGATCAAACCTGACGGTAAAGTGATCATAGTCGGGGACCATCTGCAGTTGAGGCCGCACGGTTTTACCAGGGAGGATGTGGTCCGGATAAAAAGCGCGCTTTCATATAAAGAGAGAGAACTGGAAAGATTATACACAGAGGAAAATCTCAGCAAGGTCACGACGTCCCTCTTTGAGAAGCTCTGCCAGCGCAGGGATATAGACTATCATCTCCTCCCCGTGAACAGGCGCTCTCATCCCGCAATAACGGGGTTTGTCAACGCTTTCGGGTATCTGAGGCACGGCGTCAAACTTCTTCCGCGCGATTGGGATAAGGAGAAGAAGGAGCCCTGCGAGAAGGATATAGTCACCGTGATAGATTATGGTGACGGCAAGATCCATGAGAGACTGGAGAGGGACGGTCAGGACCGCGTGCTAAATGGGCGTATATACAATACCAGAGAAGTGAACGAGGTGATCGCCGAGATAGACAGATTCCTCAATATGAAACACCGGGGCCGCCCCAGATATGGCCCTGCCGATATTACCATCATCACGCCTTACAAAGCCCAGATCAGAGCCATAACGGAAGCGCTGAAGATAAAGGCGATAGTGAACGATCTGGATGAAGGCGTGATCGCGGACAGGAAAGAAGCCGTCGCTGTATTATCCGACCTGCCCCTGAGGAAGATCTCAAAAAGGATGTTTCCCCATATTGTTCAGGACGTAAAGATCGCTTCCGGCATGATCGAAGAACTCATCGGGAAGTTGAAAAACAATACCCGCATTTCACCGAGGGAGATGAGGATATATGCCAGAATAATAAGGAACGCGGCTCTTTACAACATAAGAAAGAAACACGGCCCGCGCAGCGTCGGCTATAAGGACATAACGAGTATCAGGCGGGTAAAATTGACTGCCGAAGGCGTCGAAGATGAAGAAGAGGTCATGGAAGGGGATGAGGAGCTCGATGTAGCGACCATAGATTCCATACAGGGTTCGGAGAACAAGGTCATCATCTGGTCGCTTGTGAGGAGTAACAGACAGAACGATATCGGCTTCCTGGGCGCTCATGACGGCCCGAACAGAAACCTTGTTGCCGCCGGGAGGGCGGAAGAATATCTGACCGTCATAGGCGATATAAGCCACACGCTCGCCTGGGCCGATTATGGTCTGGAAAAAACGAATTATTCGGACTTGAGAAAGGCAAGTATCCGCCAGACCGCCGCGGCGTTCAGAGACGGCCTGGAGCATTGCCGGGCGAACAATACGATCATAAGGACAAGCACCGACAGGAGAACAGGCAGGAACTCCGAAAATGACAGGCCCCGCAGCCCCTTGGGCGGCGTGCACGAGGGGTTTCTCCAGCTCCCCATGAGGCTCTTTTTCCGGAGCGCGGCTTACTTATCGGGTGCTTTACTGGCCGGTTTAACTTCGCTGCTCTTTTCTCATTCGGCAAAAGACCCCGCACCTATAAAAAAAGATATAGGTGAAAAAGATACAGCCGGGTATGACAGGATCGAAAGCGACCCCGCCAAGATCGACCCCGCCCGCCTTACTGAAGCGCTGAAAGAACACCTGGGCTTTTTGATGTTTCATGATAAGGACGCCCGGGCCCAGATTTCAAAGTATTTAGAAGATAAGAAATGCCTGACGGCTGTTACAGAAGACGGGGAGGTTGCGGGGTGCCTGATCTTTACCGTCGATGAAGAGAAGCTGTCGGCGCGCCAAATGGACATATACGTCAGATGCTACCAGGCGGATCGGGGCATCGGCAGGGCGCTCTGGGAAGAGGCGAAAGAATACTTTGCGCGGAAGGGCATAACCAAGGCGGAAGCCCTGTGCGACAGGCCCGTACAGAGGGATTTCTGGGAGCATATCAGGGAAAATTACGGCGGCCCGCTTGAAATGATCATCAGGGACAGGGATGAAGGCGCGGAACGGTTTTACTCGGTTTATGCGTTCGCGCCGCTTGCGTTTCTGCCTTTTGTTACGGTGGTGCCGGGTCTGAGTATCCTTATACTGGCGAGCACTGCCGCATTTGTCCTTCTTGCCACGCTTTCAAGCCGGGGGGATCTTCGTCGGTATGAAAAATCCCTGTTCCTTTCCTCGTTCGGCAACGCGCGCGGGTCCACCAACGATACTGATAATATTGACATGGAAATGCTATACAAAGCCTCCAGGCCCATAACGATCAAGGATGTCGGCATACCCTGGGCGGTATTTCCGAAGACCGGGGTTATGAATAAGATCGAGTTCCGCAGCATACCCTGCAGTGTTCTGGATTCTTCGGCCGCCGTTTACCGGGACAGTAAAAGGGATAAATATGTGATATTTATCGCTTCGCTGCTTTTGCGCAAAAAACACAGATCGGACATAGCGCTGTATTTCGCTCTTATCGACATATTTCTGGTCCTGCATGACGGGATACTTGAAAGATCGGGCGCCTTTGACCCGAAACGGACGAATATCCTGGCATCCCAGGGCGGATTTTACCGGGAGGTCGTTTGCGCCATGCTGAACGGCGGCATGGCTGAAGAATTCAGGATAGCGGCCCGCTTGGAAACCGAATTAAGCGGCAGGGAAAAAGCGTCTTTCAGGGGCGAGGATGTCCTGAGCGAAGGGGACAGGGAACATTCGGACATGGAAAAGAGCGTCGCGGGCAGATCCATAATAAATTTCATCGAATGGATGAAGGAGCCGGAAGTCACGGTAGTGGATTTTTCCGGCGAGATCAAAAAGGCGGAGAAGGTGTACAGGCCCGCCAGGACGGACATGTCCGCCAGGAAGCATCAGAAGCGTATGGCTTTCTGGAGCGAACACAGACAGATGATAGGAAGGTTCATACGGGGAGAATACAGGGACGATCCGGACCGCGCGCGGATCCTGCGAAAACTGGACGGCGCGGAAAGTCTCGTTTTTATCAAAAGCGGCATAGTCCCGTTCTCCAGGACGAGAGTGCGCCCCCCGATAAAGAAAGGCGTGCGGAGTTTTGCCGGCAAGGAGAACTGGCTGCGCATCAGGACAAAGATAGAGAACGGCAGGCTGAGGATAGAGTATCTCCTGGCCGGTGATCCTTATTTCGCGCATGTAAGTGATAGTTATGAGGAGGGCAGCGAAACACCGCTTTCCTTAGGTAAAGAACTTATCGAGTGGATGACCGACAAAGAGCGCCCGATGCCGCAGTCGGTACTCTCTATCGAGGCCGATATAAAAGGCAGAGTCCACCTGGGCACGTTTGACGGTGAGAGCATGTACCTGGATCTCGGGAAGCGCTTCAAAGAGACCGAAGGCGGCCTTCGGAGGAAAGTATGGATAAAAGCCAAGGTCAGCCGCAGGGACGCGAAAGAGCTGGCCGTGTACCTGCGTCCCGACGGTCCCGAGATCATGCGTTTCAGGCCGATATACAAGGATGCCTCCGGGAAAAAGCTGGACAGGCTCGAGAAAAGGAAGGACCTGATACTGGACATGTTCAGCAGGGACGCGCTGGTCCACTGGGCCGGAGGGGGCAAGGTGGACATGGACTCCGACATAGAGTTCATCTGGCCGGTAGAAAAGATGAGGATAGTGAAACTCGGTGACGACATGGTCGCTTCCGCGGGAGTGGATTACGAAGGCGACGATATTCTGGTCAGGGGCAAGGTCAACGTTCCCGGCGAGAAAAGGATAGAGTTCTGCCGTCCGGACGGCAGGCAGGTCCCCGTGCAGGTCAGGTTTTATGACGAGGAGTCCGGAACTCTCCTGAACGAACTGAGCGAACTGCGAAGAAGATTCGCGAGCTGGGAGGCGGGAGAAGACGCGCCCAATCCCATGGTCATTTCCGGTATCTTCGGGAACGGTTTTGAGATCGCCGAGGATGTCTTTGTCAGGATACCGAAGGCGGAAAGGGTCAAAAGCGGAAGATACCTGGTGGTGTTCGCGCAGCCCGGGGAGTATAAAGGTATAAAATTATACGCCCTTAACGGGCAGAACGCCCCCCTTAAATTTATCAGCACCTACTATTTCCATAAGGGAAAAAGGATAAAAACGGGGTGGGATGAAGAGGCAGAGCTTCTGTCGGCAGAAGATGAGTCCGCCATCAAAGAGATTCTTTGCCGGTGCGGCTACATTGCTTTTTTAAGAGAATCAAGCTTTTCGGCAGATAAGCTGGCCAGGTACATTTTACAGACCCTCGGAAGGACGCCGTTAAATGGGGAGGACATCGTTAAAGTAACGGCAGTACATACTCATGCGGCCGGGAGGGCGATAGAAAAATGCCTCAGCGGGCTTGTCGGGAAAGGTAAGCTTCTCCGGACGGGTTCGGGAATGTACCTGCCGGTGGTCAGGCGAAAATGCGCGAATATGGGTCATCATGCGCCCAAGATCTCCCTTGACGGAACGCACTACGCCTTCGGTATTTCTGCCGGAGTGTCGGATGATGCGACCGTGTTCCTGGCTGCCGAGGCGTCGAACGGGAAAAAATTCCCCATTGCGGTAGTCAAGGACGGAAAGCCCGTCCTATGGTACAGAGTGATTCGCAGAGCGGATGGCGGGGTCGCGTCCTGCGGCTTGAGATCTTGCCGGTCGGAGATCGAGCTGCTGGGCCGGAAGGGAACCTTCTTTTTTGAGAACTGGCGGGCGAACACGAAGCGCGGAAAGGGAAGGGGCGTCGCCGGCAGGATCGGGGACACCGTGATCAAGGGAAAACCCGGTGAATATTTCAGCGGGATAGTATCCGACGGAAAGATCGTCCGTCTCGATGTATGGCGAAATCCCTGCCATCGCCCGTATAAAGTCGTTGCAAGGCCGCAGGGCGACAAGGGGGTACCGGTATATAAGGTCGATAAGGACTCCGAGGCGTATAAACGGGAATATACCACGAAAGAGGACAAGATCAGGTTCTGGGAAAGGGAGCTCTATGACTTGAGCGGGGCAAAGCGCAGAAAGGCCATCCAGCAGCTGGAAAAGCTGGGAGCGAGGTTCGACGGGATAAGAGCGCTGACCCTCGTGGATTGCCTTAATTCCAACTACGGAGTATCCGAGGGCTGCCGGTTGTTCGTCAAAACGTTCGGCGTTATCGTTGACGCGTGCATAAAAAGCGCGTGGCGGGACGAGCGATCACGCAAAGAGTTGCTGGAGCTATTATATATCACGGATTCGAGTGTGATCCGGAAAGCTTTCCGCGGGATCGCTTCCCGGGACCCTTCCTTATACGCGGATATGCTGGGCGCTTACACGAAAAAGTATTCCGCCGACTATAAAAATCGACACGACGCATATCATCTCGCGTTGTTAGAGGCGCTTCGCGCGGACCTGAAAGCGAAGAGATTCGACAGGTTCCCGGACCGGGCGCTGGACGTGTTGCGGGAATGGTATGAGCATAAATTACGCAGCCCCGGAAAAACCCCGCACATAAGGGCGAGGACAAAAGAATACCTGAAAACGATCGAGAATTTCCGAAAAAAGAGCAGAAATTTCAGAAGAAAAAATAAGATCCGGCTTTACAGCATAGACCCCTTTACGGCCGGTCTGGCCGCGGCCGGGGTAAGCTCCCTGTTCGGGAGCATCGGCGTCAGCATACTCAGCCCTCTGGTATTAACGGTCGCAGCCATAATATTCTCGTTCAGCTGGTTTGCCGCCGGGGGCGAGGATGCGGGCAAGGGCAAGAAGGAGGACGCGAAAGCGAAAGGGCCGCAGAAAGATTCCCCGCTGGCCCACTTGCCCGACCTGCACAAGAGGTTTGCCGTCAAAAAGAAAATAGGCGTAGGGGGGATGGGGGTGGTATATCTGGTCTTTGACGTGAACCTCCGGCGCGAAGCCGCGCTTAAGATACTGTTTGACCAGAGCGAAAGAGCGCGGGAAAGGTTCCGGAGGGAGATCAAGCGCCTGCGCAGCCTCAGGCACCCGAACATAGTCAAGGTACTGGGTTCCAGTTCCGTGCGGAAGGATTACAAAGGCCCGTCCTATATCGTAATGGAATACGTGGAGGGCGAGTCCCTGATGAAGTTTTACAGAAAAAGAAAGTATAACAACGAGAAAGCGCTGCTGGAATTGATATCCGATATTCTCCTGCCCGTCGCCAAAGGCATCAGGTACATACACGGCAAGAATATAATCCACAGGGACTTGAAGCCGGACAATATACTCATTTCAAAGACGGGCGTTCCCAAGATCGCCGATTTTGGCATAGCCAAGCTCGGCGCCGGAGCTACCAGGTCCGATGAACATTCACTGACAAAGACCGGCTATGTCGTGGGGTCCCCCAGTTACATGGCTCCGGAGACTTTCAGGAACATGATCGAGACATGGATACCCGATGATATTGAATCCCTGCTGCCTGATAAGAAGAGTCCGGGATACAAGGAATGGAAGAAGAGCCCGCGATATAAACCGTATGAATATTTGAAAGAGTTAAGAAGGTTGGTAAATAAAAGGCAGTTCAAAAAGATGTCGGTACAGGCGGATATATATTCCCTGGGGCTGATCTTCTGCGAGACCTGTACCGGTAAGCTGCCGTTCAAGTATGAAGGGGACGACGGGATAAAGAAGCTTAGATCGAAAGTCTTTGAACGTATCCCGCTCGATGAGATAGCTCCCAAACTGTATTCCGAGTTCCGGAAGCTGATAGAAGACATGCTGGATCTGGACCCCAATAAGCGCCCCACATCAAAACAGCTGGTCCGGAAACTGGAAAGGATCGAGAAGAAGCTCAAGAAGCGCCTGGAAGAGAAGAAAAAACCCGTGTTTAAGACCGTTCTTAAATACGGCCTGATCGCCGCGGGCATCGGGGCGACGGCGCTGGTCACGCATCTTCTCTTTCCGGGACTGATCCGTTCCATACTGAACTGGCTGGGTATCGGTTTTATCCTGACGGCGGGAACCATGGTAAGCGTGACCGGTGACGGCGGCCCCGGGACAGAAACCGAGGAGCTGTCACGCTCAAGCGTCAAGGATCTTCTTGCCCTGGAAAATGAATTAAGTGATAGCAGCGCGGAAGTCCGCGCGGATGCGATAGCGAAACTGGGTCCTGTTTATACCGCGTTCATCGGTCAGGGCAGGGATGTCAGGGACCGCGTTTTCAACCTGGAGCAGAAACTGGCCGATAATCATCCGGCTGTCCGCGAGGCCGCCGGGTCGGCGCTGAGATCCATCTACGCGGCATTAGCCGCCGAAACAAAAAGCATCAGGCTTTATGAATCCAGGTTAAGAAGAAGAATGGGCGCGGATGTTCGGGAGGTATCTGTCCGCAGGGCTGCGGTAACGGCACTGGGTCTTCTTTACGCGGCATTGATCGACCACGGGAGGAAAATCGATGTTTCGATGCTGGAACAGAGGTTAAAGGATCCCGATATGCAGGTTTCCGAAGCCGCGGCGAACGCGTTAAGCTCTGTCTATGTGGCTCAGATCAACGCCAAAGGGGATGTCGATATATCCGCATTGGAACAAAGACTGAATGCCGATCGTCACCTCGTCCGCGAAAAGGCAATAAAAGCCCTGGGGCCGGTCTACAGGGCCTTGATCGAAAAAGGGAAGCAGGTCGATCTATCCGATCTAAAGAAAATGCTGGGGAATGCCTGCTACTGGCAGGTCCGCAGGGCCGCAACAACGGCGCTGGGCCTTGTTTACGTTTCCCTGATCGAACAGGGAAGAAAGGAAGAGATCGATCTACCGCTGTTGAGGGAGATGCTGAATGATATAGACCTGGGCATTCGCAGGGTCGCGGTCAGCGCGGTGGGGGAAGTTTATGCTGCCCTGATCAGGCAGGGAGAAAAGGTTGATTTTTCCGATATCGAGGAGAAATTGAACAGGTATGACGAAGAGCTCCGCAGGCGCGCGGCAGAACAGCTCTCCCTTATCCATGACGCGCTGGAGGGAAGAGATAGGGAAACCGATCTATCCTCTCCGGAGGAAACAGGCCCCGCCGGTATCGCGGGGATAGAGTCCGGCATCATCCTGGATCAGGATTATGCAAAATACCTATTCTGGACAAGAGAGAAGCTTCCCTACCACGAAGCGGTCATAGATGAATATCTGGCGTCCTCCCAGCCTCAGATATTCATAAGTGATCTGAAGCGCCGGGCCGAACGGTGCGTCCGGAAAGGGTTTGATCCCGAGGACCGGAGACAGCTGTGGCTTGCCTTTGTCGGAGCGAAGCTGAACGGGATAGACATTACGCATCATGATTTTACTGAACGGGTTGAAAGATTGGTCGAATTCGATGAAAAACACCCCGGTTATTTTTCCGACCTTTTCGGCAAGAACAAGAAACTTAAAGCGATAGAGATAGCTGCCGGCGAGACACACGTCGTGGACACAAGCGAAGTCGATCATGCGGTCCTGGATGCCCATCTGGAAGAACTGTCAAGTATAAAGGAAAGGGTGGACAGTTGCCGGTGGCTTTCGGAAGATTTCCCGAAGCATAAATACTTCAACCTGCGAAACCTGTATTACCAGTTAAAACGCGAGCAGGCGAGACAGGCGGGAGAGTACACCGGCGGAAAGTTTTTCATAATATTACCTTCGGAAGACCGGATGAGGGAAGAGATCGCCGGGAACAGGAAACTTTTCTACAGGATCGTTTTCAAGGCGGCGTATCTCCGTCTGGGCGATAGGGAAATATCGGGAAATTGTCTTGAGCTGATGCGGGACCTGGTAATAAGCGATATTCTGTCGGATGATGCCATGAAAGGACAGCTTCATTCCTCAGATCCCGAGACCAGGGTAACCGCGCTTAAGGTCTTCTATGAGGATTACAAGAACCACCTGCCGGATGCCTCGGGAATAGGCATGGAAAAAGTCAGGGGCCTGCAAAAAGCGCTGGATGAACTGTCCGGGGAAATATACGCCGAAATGGCCAAGATAAAGATCGTCCGCCGGAAAAGGCGCGAGACCTATCGCCTGATCCCGCAAGGATTTTTAAGCGTCTTTCGCGGGAGAGCCGGCATTATCGACTGCTCCTTTGACGCGGAATATCACGGTTCAGCTTTTACCCGGGCGATGCATGAGGATACGGGTTATTATTTTGTTTATAACAAAAAGCTGAAGGGATACGTGGGGCTGTGCGAAGGCCTGACGGAAAAAGGCGAAAAGGTCCTGACCGTAGATACCATTAATTCTCCCTCCCTGGACGGCGAGGAGATGCTGATCAATCTGTTCGTGGAATTGGAAGAGGCGGCCAGAGAGCTGGGATGCAAGGGGATCGCCCTGCCGGAGAACATGGTCCGCTCCTTTAATTTTGATAACAAATACACCATTTCCGGCATGGATGCGTACAGGAAAGCCAGGCCCATAAAGGTGGTTCCCGTGCATTCGAGCAGCTGGAAACGGCTTGCCGATACATTCGGGAAAGATTCATATAATTCTATGGAAAGCGGCAGGTTCAAGCTGCTTGATCTTGATTCCCTGCGCCCTCCCGCTCCGGTCAGCAAGAGCTATGAAGACGGCGACATCGGGATAGAACAGGTAGATGCCCGGGGCTGGCCGGAAATAAAAGACGACATAATGAAGGTGGAAGAAGAGTCCTTTACCGGTCCCCTGAGACAGACCGAGGAGGATATCTCGGAGACCTTTGAGGACCCTGATTCCATTTGCCTGGTCCTGAAGGATAAGGGCGCAATAGTCGGTTACATGATGGGAGGTCCCCTGGAGGACTATTATTACCTGGCCGGAATAGAGGAAGACCCCGGCTATGGCGAAGAAAATACCGTTTATATCGAGTCCATTGCCCTGTTGCGGCCATATCAAAGGTCGGGATTAGGCAAAAAACTCAGAAATAAATTCCTTGATATTGCTCAGCAGAGAGGGTACCGGCAGGTCAGCGGCCATATAAGAGAGGAAGTGGCCCGGAGCAGGGGGGATAACATACTGGGCGCATTCGGGGAATGGCAGGGGACGGACACCACTTTTTGTTATTACAGTAACCCCATCAGATCGAAAAAGGCGGAGAAAAAGCACGCGCTGCGCCTGATCTCGGAACTCGTCACCAGATCGCAGGATCATGACTGGGAAGCGGCCGACCGCGCGGGGGAACTTCCCGACTTGAAAGGCCTTTTGCTGGGGGCGACCGACGGGCACGGAAGGATCACGTTCCGGCCGGTCAGGAACTATCCGTTCGAATGGGCCATGCTCGGTTCCGAGGAAAAGGGGTGGGAGGCTGTTGTTTCGGAAAGCGGTGTCCGGAACGGGCGTTTTGAATTTACCGTGAGATTTACCAAAGAGGGCAGAGAGCCCGTGAAGAAGGTCTTTCAGGTAGGTCCTTACACAAGGGAACTGACAGGCCGCAATAAAGCGGAAGGAAAAACGCTTACGGTGCTGGATATCGACGACCGCCCCGGACTTAAAGCCGTTGCCGAACTCATTGCCAGGCCTCCCGGATATAACTGGGAGACCGCCGAAAATGACGGCAGGATCCCCGACCTGAAAGGCCTCCGGCTGGGGGCCGTGGACGGCCGCGGAAGGATCAATTTTTCTCCCGTCAAGGGTTATCCGTTCCAGTGGCACGTGCTGGGGTTCTACGAAGAAGGATGGGAAGCCGTTATCGTGGAAACTGAGGCGTGGAAAGAATATTTTCAGTTCAGTGTGGAGCTTACCAAGCCGGGCAGGGAACCCCTCAGAAAGGTCTTCCAGATAGGTTCCCTCACGAAGGATCTGTCCGGACAGTATACGGAAAAGGGAAAAACCTGCAAGGTGTTGGATATTGACGACCGTCTCGGCCTTAGGGCCATTTCCGGGCTTATTACCAGACCGCAGGATTATGACTGGGGCTCCGCCGTGCGCGACGGCAGGCTTCCCGACCTGAGGGGCCTGCGGCTGGGAGTGACCGGAACACAAGGAAAAATCAGTTTCCATCCCGTTACGAATTATTTATTCCAGTGGCATGTCCTCGGCTTTGATGAAGAAGGGTGGGAAGCGGTTATCGTGGGCAGCAGCGTGCATAACGGGCATTTTCAGTTTCTTGTAAAACTTACCAGAGAGGGAAGAGAACCGATCCACAGGATATTCCAGATAGGCCCTTATGCCAGGATCATATACGGCCAGAACAGGGAGCGAAGAACGAAAAGGCACGTTCTGGATATCGTGAGCCTGCGGGCCGTGGAGCGATTGATGAATAAGGAGGAATATGTCAGGAAAAACGGGAAGGCGGCCTGGAATGAAAGGACGAATGTTTACGAAGTTGCGTCCCCGGAAACTTTAGATCCCGTTGAGAGCGAGGAACTGGTGCAGAAAGTATCCCAGAATTTACTCGCAGTTATCGCATCTATGACGGACGAGGAACGTGAAATAGTCTTGCGAATAGTAAGAAGAGATACGGGTCACAACATCGTTTCCGAGGGGTATGCGCCGGCAGATGTCCTGAACGTGAAGAGGAAAATAAACAGCGCGCTTAATCCTTTGCTTGATGAATACGGCCTGATCGGCAAGCACGCCGTCGTCAAGGGCATCCGGGCGGACGAGAAGACAGGAGAGATGACGGCCCGGATAAAGATCGTGGGTTCCGACGAAGAAGTGCCGCCCCTTATCCTGTCCCCCGGAGGAAAGCTGGATGTCCGCGCCTTGAAAACGGCATTTGAGAGCATGGAAGAAGTGAAGTCAAAATACAACAAGGGAATGATCCTTTCCATGCTGGACCTGCTCGAAGGATCACCGCCCGAACTTTATACTTATGACGTTCTTGTGGAGGACCTTTTCGGTTTTGTTTCGGGCGAGCGCGATCTTATTGCCCTTCATGAAAGCGCAGCTTCCGACCCCATGGCCTTGTTCCATGAGGCCGGTGAGTATCTTATAAAGAAAAAGATATTAAAGCTGAAACTGAGGCATGAAAGACTGGTGATCTCGACAGGTAAACGCGAGACGTTCACTCTCAACCTGGGCGGCGAGGCGCTGGCCGTTGCCAGGAAGAACACGGCCAGTCCCCACTATCTTTTCAGGGCTTTGCAGAGACAGATATTCAAGGAGAGGGACGGGGATCTGACGGTAAGGATAAAGAACGAGCAGAAGAAAAAACTGTCGCATTCAACTATAAAAAATATTCTTATCATAGGGCAAAAACTGGATGACAGGGACTGGCGCGTAGCCACGGCCGCGATCAAGACATTGGCTTCCATTTATATCTTCCTGATCAAGCAGGGCAAAGACGTTGACCTTGCCGCGTTTAAGCGGAAGATCAAGAATAAGGACTGGTACGTGCGCAAGGCCGCGTTCGCCGCGTTAAAACGCGTTTGCGACGCTCAGGCCGAGCAGGTAAAGGGTACCGATGAAGAGGCGCTCGGCCTTATCCGGGAATTCGAGCACACTTACCGGTGGCAGAATATCGAAACCGCACCCGAATCGATGGATGCCATGCTCATCAACATGTTTGAATGGGGTCAGATGTCCCTGGCCGAGCTGGAAGGGAAAACCGGGAGCAATGATATGAAAGTCAGTGAAGCCGCGGCCAAAGCTTTGTGTTCCGTCTATATTACCGCGTTTAACGAAGGCGGGATCCCCAGGTCTTACCTGGAGAGGCAGCTGAACGACAAGAACTGGTATCTCCGCAGAGCGGCGATGGCAGCGTTAAGCTCTATTTATGCTGATCTGGTCAGGCAGGGAGAAAAGGTCGATCTGTCCCTTTTTGAAGAGGGGCTGGAACATGATTACTGGCGCTTTAAAGAAGGGCGCCCGTTACTGGATGCCGTTTACGTCAGTCTGGTCAGGGAAGGAAAAATGTCCTCGTCCGATATAGAACAGAAACTGGATCACAGGCAACTTCATATCCAGGAATCCGCGACAAAGGCATTGGGCCCTGCGTATATGATAGAAGTTAAGCAGGGAAGAGTGCCTTTGTCCGCCTTGAAGCAAAAATTGGATCACCATAAGGACTGGCGTGTCCGCAGGGCCGCGCTTTCGGCATTGGAACCGTTTTGCATCGATGCGATCGAGCAGGACGGAGTTCTCGACGATGATTATGAAAAACATCTGATCTGGCAGAAAGAAGGCTTCCCCTATCAGGAAGAGGTGTTCAGCCGGTTCCTGGCCTCCCCCCGGCCGGATGACCCGCGGCGTTTTATAGATTCCCTGTTCAGGCAGAGGATCCTTGAGGGCATGGAGAAGGATGTAATGCCCTGCCTGGTGAACGCGCTGATCGCCGTTTCGGAAAGGAAGGAAAAGGTCATCCTGGCCCTTGACATTGATCTCGGGGAAGGCCAGATAAACACCCTTCTTGAAAAGTTGATCAGGGTGATCCCCGCGCTTAAAGACAATAACGAGGACCTGAAAAGGTTCCTGGATAATCTGCATGTGATCAAGGGCACGGGCAGGGATCTCAGTCTCAGGCTTAATAACGTGACCGATCCTTCCAGGGGTTCCGCGAAGAAGGAAGACGTGATAATCGTGACCAAGGACTCGAACGCGGAGCATTTCAGGGATTTCAAGGGCGCGGCTACCATGGCTGTTGTTGATGACGGCGCGTTCCCGGAGACGGCTTACCTGCCGCTTCTGGAGATCATGCTGTTTGCGATCAGCAAGCACCTCGGGTGGGATAAGAAGGCCCTTCTCAAATATTACGGGATGATACCGAACGTGGTTTCCGTAGAAGATCTGAATCCCGGGGATTATGCCGGGCTGTTCGGCGGGGATGAGAGGCTTCTGGTGATAAGGCTCGTGCCGGACGCCGTGCAGTTCGACAAGGAAGAGCTCAGGGAGATGATGGACAGCATAAAGGTCATGCTGGCCAGGGCGTAATGCGGTACATGATCGAAGAATAATATTCAAATAAATAAGGAGGAGAAAAATGAGCGGTTTGCGCAAAAATCTTGTAAGAAGCATTGTTTTTATAACGGTCATTTCAATGGTCTGGCAAGGTGTTGTCTGGGCCGATCCGGGTGTTATCCAGCCGGATAGACTGCAGGTCAGGACCCTTTTTAGTCTCCCGGACATGGAAGAGCGGGTCTCTCCCCTGGTTTCCGGTTATGTCGTCAAAAGGCTTGCTGAATTTGAACGGGACCTAACGAAGCAACACCCTTCGCGCATCGAAGATGCGGCTAAGGAACTTATTGTACAGATCAAGAAAGACGCTGATATTCCGGAAGATCTTTTGAAAATCGCTGCTTCCTCCGCGAAAGGGGAACTGGTAGTAATCCTGGGTTCACATGCGGTGAGATATTACAATCACAGAAGAGAGGACACGCAGGATCCGGGTCCCGGCCGCAAGGTTATCAAAGACATGAAAATAGGGGGATATTTTTCAAGGCAAATACTTGAGGTTTCCGGTAAGGAATACTTCTCGGGCGGTGCCGAGGTCTACTGGTCCGAATGGGAAGTCGTTAATTCTAACACATTGCGCGCCAGGGGCCGGAAGGGCATAATCGCGAAACGCGGCCCGGACGGGAAATTCGATATAATGAGCGGCGGGCTGCCGGTCGATCCGGTCGATAAAGAAGTAGAGGATCATATCCAGGCCTTGAAAGATAAAAATAAGAATGTCCGCATAGCCGCGATAGGGAATTTAGGCAAAATAGGCGATGAAAAGGCGGTTCAGCCCCTTATCAAGGTCTTGAGGAGTGCGGATTGGACTGTCCGCGGAGCTGCGGCAGTAGCTTTAGGCAAAATAGGCGATGAAAGAGCAGTATTGCCTCTTATCCAAGCCTTAAAAGATACGACTGCGTATGTCCGTTCCGCCGCCGCGGAAGCTTTGGGAAAAATAGGCGATAAAAAAGCAGTTGAGCCGCTTATCCAAGTTGCTTTAAAGGACCAGGAAAAACGTGTCCGCGGAACCGCGGCGGAAGCTTTAGGCGCAATAAATGATGAAAGTGCTGTCCAGTCTCTTATCCTGGCTTCAAAAGATGAAGATCTACATATCTGCGAAGCCGCAACGAAAGCTTTAGGCAAAATGGGAGAGCCGTCGGTTGAGTTGCTCGTCCAGGCCTTAAAAGATCGGGATGAACGTGTCCGCAAAACCGCGGCAGAGGCTTTAGGTGAAATAAATGATGAAAGAGCAGTTCCGCATCTTGTCCGGGCTTTAAAAGATACGGAGTGGATTGTCCGTGGAAATGCAGCGATAGCTTTAGGTGAAATAGGTGACGAAAACGCGGTCCCGCTTCTTATCCGGACTTTAAGAGATGAAGATTCGTATGTCCGCTTTACTGCGGTGCATGCCTTGGGGCAAATAAGCGATGAAAGAGCAGTTAAACCTCTTATCCGGGCTTTAGAAGATGAAGATTTAGATGTCCGTGAAGCCGCAGCGGAAGCCTTGGGTAAGATCGGTAAACCGGCGATTGAGCTGCTTATCCAGGCTTTAACAAAAGATGAAAGTAAGAGTGTCCGCGCAGGTGCGGCGGAAGCCTTAGGCAAAATAGGCGATAAAAGCACGGTCCGGTTTCTGGCCCAGGCTTTAATAAAAGATGAAAATGAGCGTGTCCGCGAAGCCGCAGCGAAGGCCTTAGGCGAGGTGGGCGATAAAGAAGTAGCCGGGCTTCTGGTTCAAGTCCTTATCAAAAACGATGAAGACCCAGATGTTCGCAAAGCTGCGGTAGAAGCTTTAGGTAGGATAGGCGATGAAAAGGCAGTTCTGTCTCTTATCCGAATTTTTAATGACAAGAGCATGGTGGGGTACATAGGGCGTGTTCCCGAAGCCATAATAAGATCCTTAGGCGAAATAGGCGGTGAAAAAGCGGCCGAGTTTCTTATTCAGCTTTTGAAAGATGAAGATTATTCTGCTCGTATAATCGCGGCAGAAGCCTTGGGCAAAATAGGTGATGATAAAGCGACCCAGGTTCTTACCCGAACTTCAAAACAGGATAAAGATATGTATGTCCGCCGAGCCGCAGCGGAAGCTCTGAAGGCAATACGTAATAAGGCCGCGGCAGCGGTAGAATACTTCTCAAGCGGTGCCGAGGTCAACTGGTCCGAATGGGAAGCCGTTGATTCTAATACGCTGCGCGCCAAAGGCCAGAAGGGCATAATCGCGAAACGCGGCCTGGACGGGAAATTCGATATAATGAGCGGCGGGCTTTTTGCTGATATCACCGCTTCGGATAACGAACCGGAAAATAATGAGCTAAACATTGCGAAGATCGTTCCTTCGGAAACTACCTGTCTTGGTAAGCCCACGGTGAGGCTTGATGTTGAGTTATTGGGAGGCGCGAAGGGACACTTCGTCGTTCCGGCCGGGACCTCAACAGGCGAGGACGAAGCCAGGACAGTGGGCGTTGAAAAAGCAGTGAAGAACCTGGCCGGGATCCATACTGAAGTCACGGATAGAGGATTGAAAGCCGATCAGCTGACGGATATTGCCCGGGTAATGCTGGAAATGGGCAAGGATAAACTGGGCGCTGAAGCAACCCTGTCTTATCAGATGGCTTCGGCCTGGGCTGCGGCCCGCCAGAGAGGTTTTGAGCCCTATGAATTTATCCGGGAGATCGCTCCTGATATTGCTTCCAGATCCGTTCCCAAAACGAAAATACAATATAACATCACCAACGGAGGGGAACATGCCGAAAATGATCTGAACATGCAGGAATTCATGGTTGTTCCTGTAGGCAGATCCACGGCGGAAGCGAACCGGATGTGTGATGAGATAGACAGGCAACTGGGGCTTATTTACCGGAGCCTGGGATTAAGCGCCGATCCCGATGATAAGGGAGTGGGAGAAAAACGCGGCAAGGAAGGCGGTTACAAGATCGCGGACCTGACCAGCGAGAGATTAAAGGAGATCTACGCGAATCCCCCCGAAAAGAGCTTTGAATATCTGAACGTGGCCGAGTTAAAGAAACGCGGCAATATCGGTGTCCACGACTTTGTCCTGGAATGCATGGTCGCCGCCGTTAAAAACGCCGGTTACGTACCGTCGACTTCCGGGGAGATCGGGACCGTGGCTATTGCCCTGGACCCGGCTACCAGTTCCATGGTGGTCGAAGGACACAAGGACCTTTATCATTATGAAGGTGCGCAGATCGGCTCAAAAGATCTGGCCGGCATATTCGAAAGATGGGTTGCAAGATACCCCATAACTTCCATCGAGGACGGCATGGGTGAAAATGACTGGGACGGCTGGATGCGCCTTGTCGATAAAGTCGGCGACAAAGTCCTGTTGATCGGCGATGACAGTCTTGTGACCCAGGCGGCCCGCTTGACAAAGTTCATCGAGCTGCTCAGGGAGAAAGGGTATGTTGATAAAAAGACCGGTAAGGTTACCAGGAAGATCGGCATCCTGATCAAATTGAACCAGAATGGTTTTCTGATCACCGGCATAAATGATCCCGGTAAAGGTTACTTGGGAACTTTAGAGGTTATTCGCCTGGCGAAACGCCATGGGATCGAGGTTGTAGTATCTCATCGATCCAAGGAAGCGGAACCCGGGGAAAGGGAAGTCTCTATCGCTGAGCTTGCGGCCGGGGTGGATGCCTATGCCCTGAAGTCCGGCGATCATGTTCAGGGGATCCGAGCTGTCAAAGAGGACAGACTGGCCGAGATCGACAGGAGAGAACGGGAACTTTTCGTGAAAAAGGTAATGGATAACGCCGAGACCGTGATACCCGGTCTTGTGGATGCGTTGATAACCGCTTCGGAAAAAGATAAAAAGGTCGTTCTGGCATTCGATACCGACCTTGGGGGAGGGCGGATGAACGTTCTGCTCGGAGAACTGATCGAGGCCATCTCCGGGCTTAAGGATAATAATGAAGATCTGAAGAGGTTCTTGGCCAATCTGTATATGATCAAAGGCAAAGGTAAGGATCTTGGTTCGAGGCTGGGCAATATAACCGATCCTTCCAAAGGTTCCGTGAAGAAAGAGAACGTTATAGTCGTAGCCAAGGGCTCAAATGAGGAATATTTCAAAAGCCTTAAAGGCACAGCTACCATGGCTATTGTCGACGACAGCGCGTTCCCGGAAACAGCTCACTTACCCTTGCTGGATGTTATGCTTCTGGCGGTCGGCAGTTATCTTGGGTGGAGCGAGAACAGACTGTATGAGATTTACAGCAGCATTCCGGACGTTGAGTCTCTCAGTCTTGAGGAATATGTTAAATTGTGCAAGAAAGATCAAAGATCCCTGATAATAAAACTTGTGCCCAATGCCGTGCAGCTTGAGACAGAAAAGCGCAGGGAGATAATAGACGCAATAAAAGATATGCTTGCCAAGGCATAGGTTCGTACAGTGCATGACGCATGCAGGTTTAAACCCGCATTCGCTTATAGCTTACAGCTTTCTATAAGTGCCCGCGCTTTATCCAATGTTTCCCTGTATTCCGCTTCCGGGTCGGAGTCGGCGACGATGCCGCCCCCGGCCTGGAAATAGACATCCCGTCCTTTCATTATCATGGTGCGGATAGCGATATTCAGGTCCATGGTGCCGTGAAAACTGATATAACCTATCGAACCGGTATAGACATTCCTTCTGGTCGGCTCCAGTTCGTCGATTATCTCCATGGCGCGTATCTTGGGGCACCCTGATATGGATCCCCCGGGAAACGCGGCTTTTATTATATCGATAAGGCCCGTATCGCTGTTTATCCTCCCCTTTACCACGGATATGGTCTGGAACACCGTCGGGTAGGTCTCTATTCTCCTGTGCTCGGCGACTTTCACGGAGCCCGGTATCGCTATCTTGCCGAGGTCGTTCCTTTCAAGGTCCACGATCATGGAGAGTTCCGCCCCGTCCTTGCCGCTTTTTCTCAAGGCGGCTTCAAAAGCGGAATCTTCTTCGGCATTGTTTCCGCGCGGCCGGGTGCCTTTCATCGGCCTGGTCTCGACGACGTCATCCCTGACCCTGAGAAAAAGTTCCGGGGAGGAAGAGATTATCCTGGACCGGCTGAAATTCAGATAAGCGCTGAAAGGGGACGGGTTTATCCTGTTCAATTTCAGGTAAAGCTCATAAGGGTGCAGCGGCCACCCGGTCCTGAATCTCTGCGACAGGCATGCCTGGTATATGTCGCCGGCGCGGATATAGTCTATGACCTTCCGTACGGATCTTGTATAACCCGCTTTCGAGAAATTCGACCTGAAGACGGGCTTAAAGGATCCCGCCGGCGGGGGCGTACCTGTTTTCAAAGGCGCGGACCTGACAGTCCCTTTTATTTTGTTCATGAGCCGGCCTGCTTTTTCATGCCCGCCGGAGCCGGTACCCAGTACGCTTATATATAATTGGCCGGGTTCAAGTTTGTCATGGATGAGCAGCGCCCGGTAGAAGGCGAAATATATATCGGGCAGGTTCAGGTCATCCTTTGATCTTTTCGGGAGTTTCTCGACGGCGTCCTTGAGGTCGTAGGATAAGTAACCGATCCCTCCTGCCGTGAAGGGCAGGGGAGCGGGGTTATCGGTCCTGTATGTCCTGATGATGGAGTCGAGACATTCAAAAGGGTTGCTCTTGACCGCGAGACTGTGGCCGTTGAACTTGAGCCGGAGGTCGTTATCCTTGCCGCTCAGGACAAGGAACGGTTCTATCCCGATAAATGAATACCTGCCCGCGTCGGTTTTCATGGAGCTGTTCAGAAGAGAGCTTTCCGGAAGATCAGCGAAGCGCATGAACAGTTCCTCCGGCGGACAGTTCAAGCTGATCTTTTCAATGACAGGCGCTCGGCTTATTTCGGGAAGATATCTTTCCATGTTACATCTCTATGAAGTTCTTTATCAGCCTGTGGCCGTTCTCCGTAAGGAACGATTCGGGATGGAACTGCAGGCCCACCAGCGGCCATTCTTTATGCTCGAGGCCCATTATGACCTTGTCTTCGGTCCAGGCGGTGATCTCCAGGCAGGAAGGCACGTCACTTGCCCTGAGAGAATGATACCGCGCTCCCGAAAAAGGACTTGGAATACCCCTGAATATCTTCCCGCCGTTATGATAGATGGGGGAGGTTTTCCCGTGCACTATTTCGGAGACCCGCGAGATCCTGCCCCCGAAAACGCCGGCGATGCACTGGTGCCCGAGGCAGATCCCCAGTATAGGCGTGCCGGGGCCGATTTTTTTTATGACCTCGTTCGATATACCGGCGTCGGCCGGCGTCCTGGGCCCCGGCGAGATAATGATCTTATCCGGATTCAGCGACTCTATTTCGTCTATACCGATCTTGTCGTTCCTTTTTACCAGGAGTTTCACGCCATGCTCGGCAAAGATCTGGTAGAGGTTATAAGTGAAGGAGTCGTAGTTATCGATCAAGAGGTACATTTGGCAACTTTCTCAGCGATTTTACAACTTCCCGGGTAATACGGTCCGGGGTGGATGCCCCGGCCATTATACCCACATTTCTGGCGTTTCTGAACCACGCCGGTTTCAGATCTAAAGCGCATTCTATCCAGTAAGTTCTTTTATTTATTTTCCTGGATATCTGGTAAAGTCTTTTGGTGTTGGCGCTTGTTCTTGATCCGATGATGAGGACCAGGTCGTTCTTCTCGGGGAGAGACTTGATCTCTTTCTGTTTTATTCTGGTTATCCGGCACGTCGTATTGTAGAGTTTCACCCGGGGTATGATCTTCTTCAGGCGTTCCATTATTTCGTTTATGTTATCGATCGTCTGGGTCGATTGCGTTATTACCGCAGCTCTTTTTATGCGGGCCAGTTTCCTGACCGGGATATCGCGGGGGGATTCTATGGTTATGGGCTTTTTCCTGAGCTGTCCGGCGATACCTTTTACTTCCTCGTGGTTGTTGTCCCCGATTATTATTATTTTGCTGTTTTTCTCCAGGCGCCTGGCGATCCTGTATATATCCTTGACCATCGGGCATGTCGCGTCCACTATCTTGTATCCGCATGCTTTGGCCTTACGGAAGGTCCTTTTCGGGGCGCCATGCGCCCTTATGATGAGAATGTTATCCTTACCCGGCTTTATCCTGCTGATCTTCCTGATGCCTTTTTCTTCAAGTTCCCGGACGACAAAATCGTTGTGTACTATGTCGCCCAGTACGCAGGCAGTCTTTTCCTTGTCGGCCAGCTTTTTGCTTATCTCTATGGCCCGTTTTACGCCGAAGCAGAATCCTGAACTTTTTGCGACATTTATTTTCATTTTTGCAGTTTCAGTGAAGCTGTTTTTGAAAGCGACTCCCGGATCAGCCGTTTGAGGGAGGTTTTATATTCCCTTTTCATCCGCAGGCCGGCCAGGATCGTATCCGCTTCCCGGAGGAGGGCGTCCGTTTTTTTCAGACAATACCTGTCGGCCCCGGCTGTTTTTATCAGCTGCCGGAATTTTAGGAGATCCTTGCGGGTTTTCTTATTCTTTTCCAGGAGGTGTTTAAGAAGTTTCCTGTCCTTTCCGGCAAGGTTTTTATATGTTTTCCATACGAGAAGGGTTTTTTTGGATTCCGCGAGGTCGGAAAGGACGGATTTCCCGATTCTTTTGCTTGTGGAAAACGCGTCAAGCAGGTCATCCTGCACCTGAAAAGCCAGGCCGAGGGCGATCCCCAGTCTGGATAGTTTCCTCAGCTCCTGTTTTCCCGCACCGGCCAGTATGGCGCCGGTAAGTAGCGGGCTCTCGAAAGTGTATTTTGCCGTTTTCAGGGTATAGGTGAGCAGGATCTCTTTTTCTGTGATCTTCTCGACCTTTTTCGTGTCATTCACGACGTCGCTAAATTCGCCTATTCCCGTGCGCGCGGCTGTTTTGCTGAATTCCAGGATCGCCTGTTCTTTCCGGGCGGGGTCTTCGTCAAGCGAGAGCAGGGCGCGTGTTGCCAGGGCGAATATCACGTCACCGGCGACAATGCTCAGGCTGACGCCAAGATCATCTTTCGACGGGACCCCGAACCTCTTGTTGAACAGTCTGTGCAGCGTCGGTTTTCCGCGCCGCAGGACCGATTTGTCGATAATGTCATCATGCACGAGCAAAAAGCTGTGCAATAGCTCCAGGGAAAGGGAGCATCGAAGGAGGTCCTTATAAGAGGATTTCCCTCTTTTGGTGTAGCCCAGGTAGCTTATGGCCAGCAGCATGGGGCGCAGCCTTTTTCCCCCGCGCTCGACGAAATCCTTAATGCCGCTGTAGAGAAGCGGGGAACCCGCCTTCAGGCCAAGGTCGGTCGCTGCATCTTTCAGGAATGATCTCAGTTCCGCATCTATGTCTTTTTTCAGTTTTTTCAGCATGTTCATTACTTTAACACAACTGTAATCCGGCGGCAATAGATAAAATCGACCGTGTCGTTACGAATGAAATTTCTTGAAACAAAAGTAGTTATGTGCTATTTTCGTTAAGGAACAGGAGAGATATCATGCCGAAAATAAAGACGGAGATCCCCGAACAGTACCGCGGCGAGTTCCTGAAGCAGCAGATCGGATTTATTAAGGGCAGAGTGTATCTTTTCTGTGTATTGACCATAGCTATTTATTTTTCGGCATCAGTGGCGGGTATAATAATAAATCCGCGCGCGTTCAAGCTCCTTGAACTTTCCATCGGCCTGGCTCTTGCGGCAGGCGCTGTTATCATCGTTTATGTCAACTACAGGGTCAGGACCCTCCGCGCCACAAAGGCCAATGCCTATTTATTTACCGCGCTTCTCCTGGCGCTCTTGACAAAACTGGGCATCGGTTATGCCGATATCCCGCTGGTCAGCGCTTCGCTCTTTGTCTTCAGTCTTTTTCTCGTGGCCATGACCATACCCTGGACGCCTTTCGAAGTGACCCCTATATGGGCCATGCACGTGATCGCCTTCACGGTTTCTTTTCTTGGTGTCAAGTATTTGCCGGAAGTGGTCGGGGAGGATTTCAGTCTGAGGGAATATCTTGACGGGATCCTGTTCCTGACGATGGCTTTCTGTCTATGCCTGGTGGTGCGGAGAAAGGAGACCGCCAGGGATATCGAGAACTTCGTGCTCCTCAAGGAGGTCGAGGACAAGAACGCTCAGATGAACAGGGAGCTCGAGTGGGCCACGCGCATCCATAAGACCATCATTCCTGATTCCACCAGTACCGATAAAGTCGATATCGCGGTAGATTATCTTCCGGTATATTATATCGGGGGAGATTATGTGAAGTTCGACTTCCAGGACCACGACAGGCTGGTCTTTATTATAAGCGATATCACCGGTCACGGAGTGCCGGCGGCCCTGCTCGTGAACAGGATGCATACGGAGTTTGAACGGCTTGCGAAAGAGAATAAAGAACCGGGGCTTCTGCTCAAGGAACTCAATGAGTTCATCAAGAGGGATTTCGAGGGGTCCGACATGTATCTCAGCGCTTTTTGCGGGCTTCTGGACCTTAAAAGAGCGCAGCTTTTATATTCCAATTACGGTCATCCGCCGCAGTACGTTTACAGCGAGAAAGAAGGCCGCATACACCGGCTTTCCGCCCAGACAAGCCTGCTGGGGATACCCGTGGATGATGAGAACGTCTATCAGGACGATATGAGGATCGGCGAAAAGGACAGGGTGCTGCTTTTCACCGACGGCATCATCGAGGCTGTCGGCCGCGGAGGGGAAGAGTACGGGAGCGAAAGGCTGGAGGATTTTTTGAGGAAACACCATGACCTGCCGCCTGAAGAGTTCAATGCGAACCTGCTGAAGGAACTGAATGCGTTCAAGGATGAAAGTTTCAGGGACGATATATGCATCATGAGCATAGGCATAAAGCCTCACCCGTCGCTTTTTGAACTCGGCAGCCAGATCTTCAAATATCAGCATAAGGAAGCCGAGGCTTGACCCGGTCGTCGGATAGAACAGTATGAACTGTGAACTGAAAAGGAGATAGACAATGAAACCTCGAAAGAAATTCCGCTCTCGCCCGAAAAAAAGCGGCGCTAAGAAAAGACAGAAGATCTTAGCCCAAAAGCGAAGATTAACGGCAGCCGGATACGACAAGGATCTTCTCGATAAGATGACGATCATCGAGATCAGGGAGCTCCTGAAGAAAGCGGCAAGAAAGAAAGTCCAGGCCCCGCGGAAAGCCCGCAAAGCAAGACCCAAAAAAATCCGCAAAACAAGACCGAAAGTAAAACCGAAAGCAAGGCCAAAAGCCGGCGCGAAAGAAAAGGTAAAGCCGAAGACAGGATCAAAAAAGAGCTGAGCCTACCTTAATTTGGCGTAGAACGAAAGGTTTTTTTCGGCTATTTTTGTCCAGCAGAATTCTTTCCTGGCCAGCTTAAAGCCGTTTTTCGCGATCTTTCTTCTGAAGGTGTAATTTTGGTTGAGCACGTGAAACGCCCAGCTCAGGTCTTTTTTGTTGAAAGGATTGACGATCAGGCAGTCGTGTTTGTTCTTAAGATATTTCCTGATCCCCGCGCGGCTGCTGATTATTGCAGGCGTCCCGCAGGCCAGGGCCTCGGCGGCCGTCATGCCGAAGGGTTCGAATTTTGAGGGAAGTACGAAGAACTTGGCCCTGCGGTAGTAAGAGGGCATAAGTTTGTCCTTTATATGTTTTGTGAAAAACACCCTGTTCTTGATCTGCGACGAAACGATTATCTTCTGAAGGTCCTTTTTTAGTTTCTTTTCCTTGGGAATGGGGTTCTTGGAGCCGCCCCCTATGACAAGGAACAGGTCTTTTTCCTTTCTGACTATTTCCGCGAATGCCCGAAGGAGATAGTCGAGCCCCTTGTTGGTGTCGAACCTTCCGGTCCAGAACGCGTAGTTCTGCGGAACATCGACCCTTTTTTCCCTTTCTCTTTTTTTAAGAGGGCGGAATATTTCCGTATTCACGCCCGCCGGGATCACGATGTAGTTCTTGCCCCTGTAATTGTAGAATTTTCTGGAACGTTTTATCATCTCCGAGCTTGTCATGACCAGGGCACGGACTTTCCTGAAGATCATTCTTTCGCGTTTGATCCTTTCCTTGAACCTGTAAAGTTTTTCCATCTCACCGGGTTTTCCGCCCATCTGTTCCTTTTTCCATGCTCCGAGAGAGTGGAAAGTGTGGACAAAAAAGCCGTTAAGGCGTTCGGTGAGCTTCATCGCGACGTATCCGGCGTCCCAGTAATGTGAGTGGAAGATGTCGTATTCCAGCCCTTCTTTTTTGATGAAACGTTCCATGTTCCTGGCGAACGTGTTCAGGCAGGGGAAGATCTTCTCTTTCGGGATGAATTTATTCCCGCCGCAGGGGATCCTTATGATCCGCACGTTCCTGCACACCCGCTCCATGGTTTTTCTGTTCTGGAACCTGCGCGTGTATATATCGACTTTTATCCCTTTTTTTGCGAGCGCCTTGGAAAGTTCCAGGACGTAAGTCACCTGTCCGCCGGTATCCGTTTTTCCCAAAATGGGCTTTGGATCAACATAACCATGCGTGCTGAGCATGCAGATACTTTTTATATCCTTCTTCATTTTTGTTTTTTGCTTTCCGAGGCCAGCGAATAGTCCTTTTTTGCCGTTATATGCGCCAGTTTCCTGTGTTTGGAAATGATCCTGTGTTCTATGGCGAGGATCTTTTTATCAAACGCGTCGATCTTTTCTCTTTTTCTTGCCATCCGCGTCCTTAGGGTGTCCTTATATGTACGCGAAAGAAAGATCTTCTTGTCGACCCCTTTAAGCAAAGCGGCATATGTCCCGTCCACGATCAGGACCTTTGCATTTTTGCACGGGATGGTCTCACTCCCGATCCTGTCCTCCTTGAAATAGACAAGGGGCTTCCGGAGCCGGGCGGTGCGGGAGTCCCTGAAACTCTTTATGTGCTTGTTCAAGAGGGAAAGCCTGACCTCTTTCGTGCCCACCCGAGACATGTCTTCGCGCCGCATCCTGTAATTGGTTTTCGGCGGGTAGCGGAAATAATCGTCCTGGTGGACGGTTATGCTTCTGATGCCGTTTTTTCTCAGGATCCTCGCAAGTTCATGGGCTATTTCTGTTTTTCCCGAGCCGGACTCGCCTGAGACCGTGACGACGTACCTGGAACGGGAAGAGCGTATCTCCGGGATCAGGACCCCGGCTATTTTCCGCGCCGCCCTAACGTGATATTTCCTTATTAGTAATATATCCCCGCGCATGTTATCAAGTTCCGGTCTTTAGCAAGGATGTTAAAGATAATTTCTATTGCGATAAAGTATATAATACGTATAATATTAGACAAGCGCAAGGGGTTTTTAAATGGTGCTGTGCGCTTGGTTAAGGAGGGGTCATGAAAGTAGCCATGATGGGCGCTTGGAACACTGATTCGGGGGCTTCGATACATGCGGAGCTCGTGGGAAGGGAGTGGGTGGAGAAAGGCATAGACCTAAGGGTCTTTTCCTTTTATAAAAATGCCTTTCACGGGACCGCGCTTACCAAAAAAGAGGACGAAGATTATGTTACCAGATGTTTTAAAGCGTATGGATTCCCGAATCCCAAGATGGAGACCGCCCCGATCCTTGAAGCAGATTTTGATATATTCGTTGCCCAGGACCTGGGTATGCTTCCCATGGCGCATCTTTTGGACATCTTTCCCGAGATCAAGAAAAAAGCAAAGACCGTGAGCGTTGTCCATGACGGGGAACTTTCCAGAAAACCCGGTTATTTTAAATTCGATTGGGACCATGTGGTATGTTTTGATGACAGGTATTATGATTTTTTGAAGCACGCGTATCCGGAGGGCATCCTGAGCATTATCCCGTACCCCTCATATCCTTTGAAGCCCGGCGATATGGCGAAAGCCAGAAAGGAATTGGGGCTTCCCAAGGATAAAAAATTGGTCCTTTTATTCGGCCAGGCCGCCGAGCACGCCTTGAATACGGTCCTTGTCCTGGACCGGCTGGTGGATAAGTACGATATATGCCTGCTTCTGGTCACGGAAGTCGAAAAAGTCCTTAGCGAGTTCAGGCGTATCCAGGACAGGGTGAAGTTCGATTTTAAGATCGTGAAAAGATCCCCGGGTCAGGAGCTTTTGTATAAATATCTCCACGCGTCGGATTGCCTGATCTACAACAAACATCAGGCGCCGGTGGTCGTGGTAGGGAGCAGCATATTCCAGTGTCTCGGTTCGACGTGCCCCATTCTCGCCCGGGACACCAATTATACCTATGCTTTCAATAAGGAGATCTTGAAACACAGGCATTATTATGATCTGGAGGATAACCTGATCGATGTTTTTGAAAAAGGCAGGAGATATCAGATGCAGCAGAGGAGCGTTGAAGATTACCTGGAAGATAACGCTGCTGAGCCGACCGCCGAGAAATTTCTTGCGCTTTTTGAGGACCTTTTGAAAAAAGGCTAAGGGAAAGGAGCACAAAATGGTGTTGAAGAGATATAAGGGTAATCCGATTCTGGCTCCCAGGGAAGAGAACCCGTGGGAATCGATTATGGTCTACAACTGCGCGGCGGTGTACGTGGGCGGGAAGGTGCACATTCTCTACAGGGCCCAGGGGGCAAAAACAGGCGTTTCGAGGATCGGGTACGCCTCCAGCAAGGACGGGTTCCATATCGACGAAAGGCTTGATCACCCGGTTTTCGGGCCGAACCCGGCAAGCGATCTTGAATATCTCGGCATAGAGGACCCGCGCCTGACGCAGATAGAGGACAGGATCTATCTGAATTATACCGCTTACGGCAGCAATATGGGTATGGTGTTTCCCGTGGTCGGTGTCCAGGCCGCATATACATCTATTTCCGTAGATGACTTTCTGAATAAAAGATGGAACTGGGGGGAGAGGATATATCCCTTTTACAGGGTGGACAATAAGAACTCGTTCTTTTTCCCTGAAAAAATAAACGGCAAATATGTTTTTATACACAGGATTCCTCCGCACATGTGGATAGCATATTCCGACGACATGAGGGCCTGGGAGAACCAGAAGATATTAATGAGCCCTCAGTTCGAATGGGAATATTTTAAGATCGGAGGAGGCGCCCCTCCCATAAAGACGGAAAAGGGATGGATCTTGATATATCACGGCGTGGACAGGAGAATGCAATACCGTCTGGGGCTCGCGCTTCTGGATCTGAAAGACCCCGGAAAAGTCGTGGCCAGATACGATAAACCTTTCCTTGAGCCCGAGACCGACTACGAGGTCACCGGCGTCGTGCCGAACGTGACCTTTACCTGCGGGGCTGTCGCGATAGACGACACTCTGTTCCTGTATTACGGGGGAGCCGATACCGTTGTTTGCGTGGCAACAGCCAGGATCAAAGATGTCCTGGATCTTCTCGGAGTATAGCTTGCTGCAAAAATGCGGCCGGGATCAGGGTCCCGGCCGCCTGCTGTGATGATCTGCCCATGAGTAATGATCAGTCCAAACCGCCGGGAAACCCTCAAACTAGAGGTGCGCCCAAAGGGGCTGTCGTGGAAAGCCTGAAAAGCGCATTTCTCCGCAACCGGAAGTTTTCTCTCGCGAAGGACCTTTATACCGCCACCGATTACGATAATTTCCAATCCATTGCGATAACGATCCGGGACCGTCTCATCGAGAAATGGATACTTACCCAGCAGAGATATCACGATGAGAACTGTAAAAGGGTGTATTATCTTTCCCTTGAGTTTCTTCCCGGGCGCCTTTTGGCCAATAACATATTCAATCTTGACCTGGAAGAGGAAAGCAAGAAAGCCATGGAGGACCTGGGTCTGGACCTGGAGGACCTTTACGAGCAGGAGATCGACCCGGGGCTCGGTAACGGCGGGCTGGGCCGGCTTGCCGCCTGTTTTCTGGATTCCATGGCCACGCTCGGCATACCGGCTACCGGCTACGGCATCAGGTACGATTACGGTATATTCAACCAGAGGATAGTCAACGGATTTCAGGTGGAACTTCCCGATGAATGGCTGAGCCTCGGGAATCCATGGGAGTTCGAGAGGCCGGAATTCACGCTGAAAGTGCAGTTTTACGGGAAGACCGTCAAGCGCAAAGATAAGAGCGGCAAACTGCGCGTCGATTGGATAGACACGAACGATGTCCTTGCGATGGCATACGATACACCCATCCCGGGGTACGGGAACGAGGTGGTCAATAACCTGAGACTTTGGTCGGCCAGAAGCACGGCTGAATTCGACCTCGAATATTTTAACGACGGTGATTATATCCGCGCGTGCGAGAACAAGATCGTCTCCGAGAATATCTCGCGCGTGCTCTACCCGAGCGATAATGTGTATAAAGGTCTTGAACTGCGCCTGAAACAGGAGTACTTTTTCACGGCGGCCTCGATACAGGATATAATCCGCAGGTTCAAGATGCACAATGAGGATTTTCGCTTCTTTCCAGACAAGGTCGCCATTCAACTGAACGATACGCATCCCGCCATCGCCATCGCGGAGCTGATGCGCGTTCTGATAGACATGGAACAGCTGGACTGGGATGCCGCCTGGGATATAACGGTCAGGACGTTCGCTTATACGAATCATACCATCATGCCGGAAGCGCTGGAGAGCTGGCCGGAATCGCTTTTCGGGGAACTTCTGCCCAGGCATCTGGAGCTGATACACGAGATCGACAGGCGTTTCATGCGCGAGGTCGCAGGCCGTTATCCGCGGGATCATGACAGGGCCCGGCGCATGTCCCTGATAGAAGAGGGACCGGAAAAGAGATTAAGGATGAGCCATCTCTGCATTGTCGGGAGCCATTCGGTGAACGGGGTTTCCCGCCTTCATACCGAACTTTTGAAAACGATGCTTTTCAAGGATTTTTTCGATCTTTACCCGGACAGATTTAACTCGAAGACGAACGGAATAACGCAGAGACGATGGCTCGGGAAAGCGAACCTGCGCCTGTCCGCGCTCATCAACGACACGATAGGGGGCGGGTGGGTCACGGACCTGACCCGGCTGAAAAAACTCTCCTCTTTTGCCGCGGACAGTTCGTTCCGCGAAAAATGGAGATCCGTAAAAAGGGATAACAAGAGGCAATTCGCCGGGTATGTTAAGGACAAGACCGGGATCGTTATCGATACCGATTCCATTTTTGACGTTCAGGTAAAAAGGATCCATGAATATAAAAGACAGGTCCTGTTCGCCCTTTATCTGATCTCCCGGTACGTGAAGATAAAAGACAGTCCGGGTAAGAATGTGGTCCCCAGAACGGCCATAGTCGGCGGGAAAGCCGCTCCGGGCTATGCCATGGCTAAACTTATCATTAAGTTCATAAACAGCATTGCCGATGTCATCAACAAAGACCCCGATATGAAGGATAAGCTGAAAGTGGTCTTCATGGAGAATTATTGTGTTTCCCTGGCCGAGCGGATATTTCCCGCCAGCGACCTGTCGGAGCAGATATCCACCGCCGGCAGGGAAGCTTCCGGCACCGGCAACATGAAGTTCATGCTTAACGGGGCCGTCACTATCGGGACCTGGGACGGGGCAAATATAGAGATCGCGGAAGAGGTCGGCCCCGACAATATCTTTATCTTCGGCCTTAAAGCGCATGAGATCTTCGATCTAAAGTCTTCCGGCTATGACCCGCGGGAGTATGTAGAGAAAGATCCGGCCCTGAAAGAGGTGCTTCGCCTGGTCCGGGAGGATTTTTTCTCGCGGTCGGAACCGCAGATATTCAAGCCCCTTTACGATTCGCTCCTCGGGCATGACGAATTCATGGTATTCGCCGATTTCAAAGATTATGTCTCCGCGCAGGATAAGGTCTCGCGCGCTTATCAGGACAAGGAAGAATGGACCAGAAGGTCCGTAATGAACACCGCCGGTTCAGGCAGGTTTTCCAGTGACAGGACGGTGGCGGAATACGCGAAAGATATCTGGAAAGTGGGATGATAGAAAGGCGGGCATGCATGGAAAGAAGCAGGGGAATAACGATCTACGGTACGGTGATCATCATATTCGGGGCTTATAATCTGATCGGCATCGGGAGCTACAAGCAGTTTTCGATGATGTTCCAGCCGCTCTCGTCGGTTCTCATCATAGCGCTTTACATGTTCACGATACTTTACGGTATTTGCGGCGTTTATTGCGGGATCAGGATATTAAAACTCGAGGACTGGGCAAGGCAGGTGATCGTGGGCCTGGCTGCCGTCAGCGTGATCTCGGGCCTCCTGCTGAACAGGATGGTGATGTCGAATTTCAGGGATTTTCTCCTGTCGGAACAATCCGGCATCTCGCCTGAGCTGATCGAGCCGGTGTACAGGTACACGGTGTTGCTCAGCGCCTTGATCACCGTGTTTGAATTGTCAGTGATATACTTTTTCACGCGCCCCAAAGTCGTTAACCAGTTCCGGCGGCGGGGATCTGTAAAATAATGAAAAAATACGTTTTAAAAGAATCTGCCGGAAGGGTCGAGACACATATCGATTTTAAAGGCAACCTGAACCGGCAGCAGTACGAGGTGGTGACAGGCGCGGAAGGGCCGTGTCTTGTCCTGGCCGGCGCGGGCAGCGGGAAAACGAGAACGCTCATATACCGGCTCGCGTACCTGCTTGAAAGAGGCGTCTCTCCCAAAAATATCCTCCTCATGACCTTTACGAACAAGGCCGCGCGCGAGATGCGGGACCGCACGGAGATGCTTTTGAAATACAGCCCCAAGGGGCTATGGAGCGGGACGTTTCATCATGTCGGGAACAGGTCCCTGCGCATGTACGCCCCGGAGATAGGATTTAAAAGGGATTTCGGCATACTCGATGAGCATGATTCCCGCGACCTTATAAAGGCCTGCATGAAGAAGGCGAGCGCCAGGTCAAAAGAAGAAAGATTTCCGAAGCCGTCCGTAGTCCGGTCGATAATAAGCCTTTCCGTGAACACCAAGGACACCGTCGAGGAGGTGCTGGAGGAGAGGTATCCCTATTTCGCGAGGTTCACGAAGGAGATCGAAGACATAAGGGATCTGTACGAAAAGAAAAAACAGCGTTCGGGCAACATGGATTTCGATGATCTTCTTTCTAAATGGAAGTGGATGCTTGAGAATGTGCCGGCGGCAAAGCGCCGGTTCAGCGAGCAGTTCAGATACATCATGGTAGATGAGTATCAGGACACCAACTTTTTGCAGGCGGATATAATAGACGCGCTCGGCGAACGTCACCGTAACGTTCTCGTGGTGGGGGACGACGCGCAGTCGATCTACTCGTTCCGCGGCGCCAGGGTAAAGAACATACTTCAATTCCCGGAGAGGTTCAGTGACGCCAGGATATTCAAGCTGGAGACCAATTACCGCTCCACCCCCGAGATACTGGACCTCGCCAATGATTCCCTGCGGAATAACCGCGACCAGTTCGCAAAGGTGCTCCGGGCGGTGAATCCGTCCTTGGAGGTGCCGGCCCTTGTGGAAGTAAAGGACCTTTATTCCCAGGCGGGCTTTGTGGCCCAGAGGGTGCTGGAGATGCGCGAGGAAGGGGCGGAACTGAAGGATATCGCCGTTCTTTTCAGGGCTCATTACCAGTCGGCGGAACTGGAGATGGAACTTGTCAAGCGGGGTATCCCTTACATCGTCCGCGGCGGGATCCGTTTCTTCGAACAGGCCCATATCAAGGATGTGCTGGCTTACCTGAAGATCACGGTCAACCCGCTGGATGAAATAGCCTGGGTACGGGCGCTGACGCTTTGTCCGGGGATCGGTCCCGGGTATGCTGAGAAGATATATGAATCTTTTCGCAAGAGCTCGAGGGACATCACCGCTTTTATACGGAGCCAGGATATTTCCGCAATTGTCCCCAAAAAGGCGCAGAAGGGATATGAGAAATTCCGGGATATAATGAAAGCGATAACGGCTCCGGAAGCCGGCAGGGTCCCGGGGGAGCTGGTAAGCATGATACTGGAGTCGGGGTACGAGACGCATGTCCTGACCAATTTCGAGAACGCCAAGGACAGGATAGATGACATACGCGAGCTTATAAATTTTTCGCATGAATACGAGACCGTTAATACTTTTCTGAACGATATAACGCTGAGGGAGAGCTTCCGCGGGGAAACTGTCACCGACGGCCCGGAGGAAGATGAGCACCTCGTGCTTTCCACCATACACCAGGCCAAGGGGCTTGAGTGGGAGACGGTCGTGCTTATAGGGCTTTGCGAAGGGCAGTTCCCGCACCCCAAGGCCATCAAGGAAGAACCGGAGATGGAAGAGGAAAGACGTCTTTTTTACGTGGCCGTGACAAGGGCGGAAAAATACCTTTACCTGATCCATCCCCTTACGCGGTATGATTACCAGATGGGTACGGTGATAGCCCGGCGCAGCCGGTTCCTGGAAGAGCTGCAAAGTGAAGATTATGAGGTGTGGGAAGTCGATTCCTCCCCGGCGCTGGAGGGCGGGACAGGCGAAAATGAAAATAATGATACGGTCATCGAACTTGATTAGAGGAGCGGATCTTGGCTGAGAGGCAGTTTGCCGCGGGCGGCATAGTGATCAAGAAAGAGAGAGGAAGGCCGAGGGTGCTCCTCATAAAGGACAGTTACGGACGCTGGATCTGGGCCAAGGGGCACATCGAAAAGAAGGAAACCGTAGAAAAAGCGGCGATAAGGGAAGTTTCCGAGGAAACCGGCCTTAAGGAACTCCGGATAGTGGAGCGGCTGGGAAAACAGGAGTATTATTTTACGCTTAAAGGGAAGCGCATATTCAAAACGGTCTACGTCTTTCTGATAAAGGCCTCTTCCAGGGAGAAGCTGGCTATCCAGAGATCGGAGATACAGGCCGCCAGGTGGTTCTGGCCGGAAGAGGCCCTGGAAAAGATCGAGTATAAAGGGTCGCGTGACCTTCTGAAAAAAGCGATCAGCGTCTTCCGCAGAAAATTCTGTTAATTTCTTATGAACAATAAACCGATCAAAGCCATATTTTTTGACCTTGGCAACGTCATCGTCGGCGTGGATCCGGAAGCGGCCGGCAGGAAGTACCACGCCCGCTGTAAGGCGGAAGAGGACGAGATCCTCGATTATATCAGGGATTCGGATAACATGAACAGGTACCAGCGGGGGAAGCTGACCTCTTCGCAATTTTACAATAAGACCTGCAGAGCTTTAAGAATGGATATGGCTTTCAATGAATTTTACGGCGTATGGAACAGCATGTTTTATCCATACCCGGAGACAGAAGAAATCATAAGGGCCGTCAGGAAAGATTACCCGGACATTAAACTTATCCTCGTGTCCGACACGAACGAAGCGCATTACGAATTCATAAAACAGCAGTACAGGGTCCTGGACCTTCTGGATGCGTGCATATTATCGTACGAAGTGGGAAGGCTTAAGCCGCATCCGGAGGTATTCAACAGGGCATTAAACGCCGCCGGCAGCATTCCCAGGGATACGTTCTATACCGATGACCGCCGGGACTACATTGACGCCGCCAGGATCATGGGCATCCGCGCTTTTCAATTTACCGGCCAGGAGCAGTTGAGGGAACAGCTGGCCAGGTGCGGGGTCCGCGTTTAATCCGAATACCCCATTTCCCTGAGGGCCCGGGGATCTTTTTTCCACTTTTCGTGGACCTTCACCCAGAGATCGAGATACACGTGCCTTGACAGGAGGCGCTCTATGTCGGCGCGGGCGAGTTGGCCGATCCTTTTCATCATCCTGCCGTCCTTGCCGATGACAATGGATTTTTGGGAGGCGCGTTCCACAAAGACCGTCGCGTGGATATTCAGCACTCCGCTTGTCTCATCCTCGCGCATTTCATCGATGACCACCGCGACCGAGTGGGGGATCTCCTCGTAGGTTTCCGTCAGTATCTTTTCCCTGATGATCTCCCGGACCAGGAATAGCTCGCTCTTGTCGGTCAGCTGGTCCTCGGGGTAGAGAAAAGGGCCTTCGGGCAGGTAGGATTTTATTGTTTCCAGGAGCCTGTCCACGTCACCTTCATCGAGCGCGCACATGGGGACGATCTCGCTGAAGGGATACAGTTTAGAGGCCTTTTCCATAATGGGCAGGAGAAGCCGTTTATCCTTCACTTTATCGGCCTTGTTGATCACGAAGATGACCTTTTTACCTTTTTTCGGATCGGGCAGGCGGGCGAAGATATTCTTGTCGTCTTTGTTGAACGCGGTCCTTTTCTCGGTAATGAACAGGATTATGTCCGATTCCATCAGTGAGGACTGAGCGCGGGAAAGCATCATCTTTCCAAGAAGGTCATGCGGTTTGTGTATCCCGGGGGTATCGATAAAGATTATCTGGAAGCCCCTCTCGGTGAGTATGCCGCGTATGACGTCGCGGGTAGTCTCCGGTTTTTTACTGATGATGGCGACCTTTTCTTTTAGAAAGCCGTTCAGCAGTGTCGATTTCCCCACGTTCGGTTGTCCTGATATGGCAACGATCCCGGATCTTTGCATGATTAGAATAATTATAACACATTTCCCAACTAGTAGGGACGTTTCTCATTTTGTTCCTAGACCGTGAATGGTTTTAATCCCAGACCTGTCCCCAATTTTGTTCTCAGACCTGTCCCCCCCTTTTTTTAAGTATTGGGGACAGGTCTAGGATTGAGTGCGGGGACAAGTCTGGGATTGAATTTGGGACAGGTCCAAGTTCAAAATTTTTTACGGTCTGAGTTCAATTTGAGAAACGTCCCTTGTAACTCGTCCCTTGTAAAAAAAGATTGGCAATTTGGATTTTAGCCGTATAATAATTATGTTAATATTTAAGCATAGGCGGTAAATAATGGTTGAGCGCAGAAAAAACCCCAAAAAGCGGAAAGCGCGGACTATCGAGGAACGGGTCCGGCAGCTTAACGATCTCCTGGAAAAGAACAGGGACGAGGACATGCGGCATTTCCTCCATGAGATGGCTCCCGAGGATATCGCTGAAGTACTGGGAGAATTTTCCGCAGAAGATAAGTTAAGGATATTCAATTTTCTCGATATCGGGAATGCTGCCGTCGTTCTCGACGATACCGACCCCCAGAGCCGGCTTCAGATCCTCCAGAAGCTCGAGAGCGATAAACTGGCCAGGGTCCTTGATGAGATGCCCGTTGATGAAGCGGCTGATATTATCGAGGAAGTGCCGGAAAAGGACAGGGAAGACATCCTGGACCTGATGGAGGAAAAGGATGCCGAAGAGGTCGAGGAGATCCTCGGCTATCCGGAGGACAGTGCCGGCCGGGTCATGAACCCCGAGTTTGTTTCTGTCAGGGAGAACAATGATGTCGAGGACGCCATCAGGCATATCCGGAGCCTGGAAGTCGATGAGCAGGTTTTTTATGTTTACGTCATGGATGAGGATGAGAAGCTCCGCGGGGTGGTCCCCATCAGAAAACTATTGACCGCGCCGAAAGGTACCATCATAAAAGATATCCTGGAGGAAGATATCCGCGCCATTCTTGTCGATGAAGATCAGGAGAAAGCCGCCCTTCTGATGAAGAAATACGATCTTTTCTCTCTGCCGGTCGTGGATAATGAGGGACGCCTGGTCGGGCGTATAACCGCCGATGATATCATAGATGTCATGGACGAAGAACGCGGGGAAGATATAAGTAAAATGACCGGTACCATTGAAGAAGAACAGGGCACCGAGACGACGTTAAGGGCGACGCAGAACAGGCTTCCCTGGCTTATCACGTGCATGCTGGGAAGTATCATCACGGGGCTTGTCATACAGATGTACAGGATAACGCTTGCGGAAACCCTGGCGCTCATTTCGTTCATCCCGGTCATCACCGCGACCGGAGGGAATTCAGGGGTCCAGGCCTCGACTGTCGTGGTCAGGGAAATAGCCCTCGGGTCCATGGACTTTTCCCGGGTCGGGGAGGAAATATGGAGGCAGCTTAAGATAGCGCTCGGTCTCGGTCTTATGTGCGGGATAGTGCTGAGCATCCTGGCGAATATCTGGGTGAAAAACAGCATGATAGGCCTGATCGTGGGGCTGTCGATCTTTCTGGTCGTGGTCTGGTCGAACTTTGTCGGCGTGCTGACACCTGTCATCTTCAAAAAAATACATCTGGATCCGGCAATATCCTCCGGCCCGCTTATTACCACGCTGAATGATATAATAGGGGTGTTTATCTATCTGAGCATCGCGACTTTTCTTTTGACATGACGGGAAAACGCGCGGCAAAGGCGTTGACACCATTTGAAGCATTTGATATACTCAATTTCCCTTGTGGAATTTTTAAAACGGAGGTGACAAAATGGGAAAGGTTTTGAGCTTATTGATCGGAGCGGTCGTGGCGCTTGTCGGGTTGATCCTTCTTATTGCCTGGTGGTATGAACTTTTATTCATTCTAAGGGGAGTGGTACCTCTAATGCTTATACTGGGCGGAGTGATAGCCGTCATAGCGGGTTTCAGCGAGCTCAAGGATGTCCTGAAAAAGAAGGAAGGAAAATAAGTCAGGTCCGGGATGTTTTTGCGTACCAGGATTATAACAGGTCTAGCGGCGTGTCTTTTGTGCCTGGCATTCCAAGGGTGCCTTGAAGACCGGGCCGAGCTTGAAAAAAGAATACTGGCGCACGATCCGTCTTTCCAGAAGACCCTCGACAGCAGGGACTCCCTGCGCGAACAGCTGGATTCCCAAAAGGCGATCTTTCTCAGGCGGGAAAGCGAGGCGAACAGCCTGATAAAGGCCCTGAAGCAGAAGAAGATAGACGCGAAGAAAGAATATTCAGCGCAGGTGGAAAAAATAAGACGGCAGATCCAGCCAGAAAAAAGACAGCTGCGGAGATCTCTCATAGATATAAAACGCCAGTATAAATGCAAAGAGCAGGAGATCGGCCATATAGACAAGGATATAAACGAGATCACCGCTCTGATAAAGAAAAAAGACGCGCTGGCCCTGACCCAGGATGAAATACGGACCTGGAACGAAAGATTGTCTTCTCTGATAAAGAAAAAAAACGAGATCAGCGCCGAAAAGGATAAACTCGGGAAAGAGATCGAGATAACGAAATTGAAGATAAAGGTCCTCGGGGTCTGATAAGGCAAGGAGAATGTGAGTGAAAGTACTAAGAGCGCTGGTAAGCGTGTCGGACAAAACGGGACTGGAAAGCTTTGTTAAGGGGCTGAACCGGCTGGGTATCGAGATAATATCCACCGGAGGGACCGCCAGCGAGATCAGCTCGCTTGGTATCCCGGTAACAGAAGTAAGTTCTTATACCGCCTTTCCGGAGATGCTCGACGGAAGGGTCAAGACCCTTCACCCCAAGATACACGCCGGCCTCCTGGCCGTGAGAGATAACGCCGAACACATGCGCCAGTTGAAAGCAAACGGTATCCTGCCGATCGATATGGTGGTCGTGAACCTTTATCCTTTCGAGGAAACGGTGGCCCGCAGCGGCGTGACGATGGAAGAGGCTATTGAGAATATCGATATCGGCGGGCCGACGATGCTTCGCAGCGCCGCCAAGAATTTCCGCTCGGTTGCCGTTGTCAGTTCTCCCGCCCAGTACGGTCAGGTCTTACGCGAGCTGGAAGATTCGGGAGGCGAACTTTCGGAACCTACCCTGAAGGGCCTGGCGGTGGAGGTTTTTGCCGGGACCTCCCGCTACGACGGTCTTATAACGCGTTACCTGTCGGAAGGAGCCGCTGCCGGCAGCGAAGAAAAGGTTTTTCCAGACCATGTCGATATAAAGATGAGCAAGATCGGGGACCTGAGGTACGGAGAGAACCCGCACCAGCAGGCGGCATTTTACCGGGACGACGCCGCCGCCGGTACGGGAATAACCGATGCCGAACAGATCCAGGGGAAGGAGCTTTCCTTCAACAACATACTCGACCTTAACACCGCCCGGGCGATAGTGATGGATTTTGACGACCCCGCCGTCAGCATTGTCAAGCATAACAACCCTTCAGGCAGCGCGACAGCCGGCACGCTGGAGAAGGCCTATCTGGACGCGCTTGATTGCGACCCCATGAGCGCGTTCGGCAGCGTCATGGGTTTTAACCGCCCGGTCGACGGACGCACGGCAAGGACCATACTGGATAAAGTCGATTTTGTGGAATGTATCATCGCGCCGGAATACGAGGAAAAAGCGCTGGAGGTTTTTGCCGCCAAAAAGAACCTCAGGATTCTGAAGGTCTCTTTTTCCGGCCGCGCATCGCTGGGAGAAAAAGACCTGAAAAAGATCCCCGGCGGAATGCTGCTTCAGGATGCGGACGTAAAAGAACTGTCCCCCGGGGACGTAAAGGCGGTCACCGAGAAGAAACCTTCGGAAAAACTGCTGGACTCGCTGATGTTCGGATGGAAGATCGTGAAATACGTGAAAAGTAACGCTATCGTGTTGTGCCAGGGGACAAAGACGGTAGGAATAGGCGCCGGCCAGATGTCACGGGTAGATTCAGTTATCATCGCCATCCGCAAGGCCGCCGGCAGGGCGAAGGGTGCCGTATTGGCCAGTGACGCTTTTTTCCCCAAGGCGGATTCCATCGAAGAAGCCGGCAAGGCAGGTATTGCCGCCATCATACAGCCGGGCGGGTCGATACACGACGATGAAGTGATCGCCGCATGCAACCGCTTCAACATCCCTATGGTATTTACGGGGATAAGACATTTCAGACATTAATACTGGCTCATGCCGACCTATAATGAAACCCTTAAATATCTGGACTCTTTCGTTGACTACGAAAGGGCCGGTCTTGACGGCATTGGAAAAGATTTTGACCTGGACAAATTGCGCGCCGTGCTGGAAAAACTGGGGAACCCGCATCGCGATTACCGCTGCGTCCATGTCGCGGGGACCAAAGGCAAGGGGTCCGTATGTTCGTTTACCTCTTCTATCCTGGAGAGCGCCGGTTATCGTGTCGGCCTTTATACTTCGCCGCACCTGGTCACCGCTTTCGAGCGCATCAAAATAAATAACAGAAATATCGGAGAGGAAGATCTTATCCGCGCTGTCGGCCGCCTGCGGGAATACATCGACCCTGCTCCCGATAAAGGGTTTACTTTTTTCGAGGTGTATACGCTGGTCGCGATGCTGCACTTCAGCATGAAGAAAGCGGATTTTGCCGTTTTTGAGGTGGGGATGGGCGGGCGCCTCGATGCCACCAACGTGATCGACGCGGAGGTCTGCGGGATAAGCCCAGTAAGCTATGATCACACCCGGGTGCTCGGCGGAAGGATCGAACAGATAGCGCGCGAGAAATCAGCTATCATCAAGCGCGGCGCGCACTGCGTGAGTTCCCCCCAGCGCGCGGAAGCGCTTCGCGTGATCAGGCGGAAATGTTCCGAGGAAGGCGCTTCATTGTCGCTCGTGGGAAAAGATATAACCTACCGTATCAACAGTTTTGATGAGAAAGGGAGCAGTTTTGATGTCCGCGGCAGGGCAGGCCGTTATGAGGGATGCCGGACCGGGATGCTCGGGGATTTCCAGGTGTCCAATTGCGCCACTGCCATAGGCATCTGCGAGCACCTGCTTGGCGATAATGAAAATAATGAAGACGTGTTCAGGAGGGGTATCGAGCGCGTTTTCATCCCCGGAAGGATGGAGGTCCTGCGCCGCCGCCCGCTTATCGTTATTGACGGAGCTCAGAACGGCGACAGCGCGATGCGGTTGAGACATTCAGTTGAACAGATCTTCAGATATGATAGATTGATACTTTTGCTGGGACTTTCGCGCGACAAGGACATCAAGAACGTGTGCGCCTGCCTTGCGCCGCTTGCGGACGAGATAGTGCTTTCCCGTGCCTCGGTAAGCCGTGCCGCCGACCCGTACCTGATAAAGGGATATATAAAGACCAGGAGCGTCAGCGTAACGGAAGACGTAAAGGAAGGACTCGGCACGGCGTTCAGCCTGGCGGGCGAGAACGATATGATACTGGCGACAGGCTCGTTTTATCTTATCGGAGAAGTGCGGGAATTGATCCCGGAGCGGGTTTTAACCGGACATTAAACTTCGGTGCAGCTGCCTTATGGATATGAATAATAACGATACGATCGCGGCGGTTTCCACTCCTCCCGGGGAAGGGGGGATAGGCATAGTGCGCATGAGCGGGAAAGATTCGCTCACTATCGCTGACAGGATATTCACCTCTTCCGGTGGGCGGCGGCCGTCTTCCTGCGCGAGCCATACGGTGCATCACGGGCACGTGAAGATGCCGGGATCGGGGGAAATGGTGGATGAGATCCTTCTTGCTGTCATGCGCGCGCCGAAGACCTATACCGGCGAAGACGTGGCGGAAATGAACTGCCACGGCGGGATCATGTCCGTGAAAAAGGTGCTTCAGCTGTGCATCCGCGAAGGAGCGAGACTGGCGGAGCCCGGGGAATTTACCAGGAGAGCTTTTCTGAACGGGAGGATAGACCTGCCCCAGGCGGAAGCCGTTCTGGACGTGATAAGGTCCGAGACCGACGCGGCGCAGAAGGTAGCGATCGAGCAGCTGCGCGGCGGGTTCTCCGGAGAGATACTTGACCTGCGCAACTCAGCGATCGAGGCATTGTCCATGATAGAGCTTGCGATAGATTTTTCGCAGGAGGACGTGGAATTTCCGCGCGCCGAAAAGATCACCAAACACGTGGAAGACCTGCTCCTTCGCGTTAAAAAGATGCTGGAGACCTCCGAGAAGGGAATGCTCCTGCGCGAGGGCGCCAGTGTGGTGATATGCGGCAGGCCGAATGTCGGCAAGTCAAGCCTCATGAACGCCCTGTTGAAACATGACAGGGTGATCGTCACCCCCGTGGCGGGGACGACCAGGGACGTCATCGAGGAATTCATAAACATCGCCGGCGTCAAGGTCAGGATAAGCGATACCGCGGGCATCATTGACACGGAGGACAGGGTCGAGATAGAAGGCATTAAACGTTCCAGGGAAAAACTCGCCGCCGCCGACGTGGTGATCTTCATGCTGGACTCCAGCTGCCGGCTCTCCCCCAGGGACGAAAAGATATACGGGACGATCGGGAATAAAAAGAGCGTGATCGTCGCGAACAAGACGGACCTGCCGCGTAAACTGGATATCGAAAAAGCCAGGAAGCGATTCGCGCGGGAAGAGATACTGGAGGTCTCGGCCCTGAAAAAAGAAGGCCTGGAAAAGGTGGAGGACGCGATAGCCGGGAAGCTTTTCGGCGGCAGTATCGGGCCGCAGGAAGGGCTCATGGTGACGAACGTCCGGCATAAGGATATTCTCGGAAAGGCCGCCCGGGCGATGGAAAGGGCCATGAAGGTCACGGGCAGGAGTTACAACGGAGAGCTTCTCGCAAGCGACCTTAACGAGGCGGTCCACCAGCTGGGGCTGATCATCGGCGAATCCGTTGAGGATGGCGTTCTGGACAGGATATTTTCGCAGTTTTGCATAGGGAAGTGAGGGAGAAAACATGGATAAGAAGAAAATAAAAAAGGCAGTGGAGGAAATACTGCACGCCATAGGCGACGATCCCGAGAGAGAAGGCATTAAAAACACCCCTCAGAGGGTCGCGGATATGTATGAGGAGATACTGGGGGGCACGTACAGGAATGCCGACGATGATATCGAGGTCTTTTTCGAAAAGGAACATGACGAGATCATCCTTCTTAAGGATATTCCCTTATATTCGGTGTGCGAGCACCACATGGTGCCGTTTGTCGGAAGGGCGCACGTGGCGTATATACCGGACGGGAACAGGATCACCGGGCTGAGCAAGATCGCCAGGGTCGTTGATACCTTCTCCAGGAGGCTCCAGGTCCAGGAGCGCCTTACCACCGAGATAGCCGAAACCCTTATGCGGAAACTCAAGCCCAAGGGTGTCCTCGTGGTCATCGAGGCGGAGCATCTCTGCATGAGCATGAGGGGGATCAAGAAACCGGGTATTATCACCACCACGAGCGCCGTAAGGGGCATATTCCGCAGCAGCCAGAAGACACGGTCGGAGGCCCTGTCGCTCATAAGGCACCAAAGGCGGTGAGAAACTTTAAATTGTTTGATTTTTGCCTCTACATATAATATAATTGTGAAAATCAAATTAATACAACTGGGCTTATTATAAGGTCTTAGTGAGGATGAAAGAAGGGTTTTCAGGGATATGAGCGGACATGGTGCCTTGTGGCATTTTTTCCATAACGATGTCATCATTGCTACCTTTTTCGGCTGGTTCACCGCGCAGATCATCAAGGTGATCATAGGCGTCGTGACGGAAAAACGGTTCAATTTCAAGTGGTTCGTAGGCACGGGAGGCATGCCGAGTTCCCATGTCGCGGGGGCAACGGCCCTCGCTACCAGCGTCGGCCTTTACGAAGGGGTCTCAACGGCGCTTTTCGGCGTAACGCTCATGTTCACGGTTGTGGTGATATTTGACGCGCAGGGAGTGCGCCGGGCCACGGGCAAACAGGCTGAAATATTAAATACGATAATGGAAGACATCTACTGGAAGAAAAAGATACATGAGGACAAGCTCAAGGAGCTCATAGGGCATACCCCGATACAGGTATTCGCGGGCATATTCATAGGGCTTGCCGTCGCGTTCGGGCTGTATTTGCTTTTTTAAAAAGGAGAAAGATCGTGAGAAGAAATACCGGGTTCCTGCTGATCGTCTTTTTCATGGTCCTTATTATCACTGCGGCATCGTTCCTGGTCCTGAGGAAAGCGCCTGAAGGACTGATAGATACCGCCAGGCCGGATAAGGCGGAGCTGATATACGCGAAAGCGGAAGAGTTCCTGAAATCCGGCGAGCGGAACAGAGCCGCAGGCGCGCTGTCGATGCTGATCAATGAATACCCGGATTCCGAATACGCGGCAAAAGCTCTTAACAAACTGGCCTCCATCAGCCTCCATGAAGGCGATCACGGCAAAGCGCGATATTATTACAAAAGACTGCTCAAGGATTTTCCCGAGATAAAGGACGCCGCCGCGATCCGGTCCTCTCTGGAAGACATCAACATGAGGATGATGCTCTCGCCCGTTGTCACCGAAGGCAGCATTGAATACGAGGTCAAGCCGGGAGATACCCTTTTCGGCATCGCCGGGAACTCCAACACGACCGTAGCGCTCATAAAAAAGGTCAACTCCCTGCAGGGCGACGTGATAAGGCCGGGGCAGAAACTGAAGGTGATCACCTCAAGGTTCTCGATCCTGGTGGACAAATCCCGTAACGTGCTCATATTGGAAGCCGACGGCGAGCCGTTCAAGACGTACGGCGTTTCGACCGGCAAGGACAACTGTACCCCGGTCGGCGTATTTAAGATCGAGGAGAAAATGGTAAAGCCCGTCTGGTACAAGGTAGGCGCCGTTGTGGCCCCCGACAGCGAGGAATACGAACTCGGCGAAAGGTGGATGGGACTTTCCGTCGAAGGGTACGGCATACACGGGACGTCCGATGAAAGTACCATCGGCAAACAGATAACCCAGGGCTGCGTGAGGATGCGCAACAATGATGTTATAGAGTTGTTTGATATCGTTCCCAGCGGAACCGAAGTGGAGATCGTGGATTAACATGGCCATTGTGCTTGAGTTCGAAAAACCCATAATAGACCTGGAAAACAAGATCGAAGAACTGAAAAGGTTCACCAAGGATGAAAGGATCGATCTTTCCGATGAGATAACCAGGCTTCAGGATCGGCTGGAGAGGCTCAGAAAAGAGGTCTTTGACAACCTGACGTCCTGGCAGAAGGTCCAGCTTTCCCGGCATCCTGACCGCCCTTATACGTTGGATTATCTAAGCATGATCGCCGAGGACTTTATCGAGATACACGGGGACCGTCATTTTGCCGATGACAGGGCTTTGATAACCGGACTGGCCCGTATCGGCAGCTGGAAGGTAATGGTCATCGGACACCAAAAGGGCCGCGATATGAAGGAGAACCTGGAAAGGAATTTTGGATGCGCCCACCCCGAGGGATACCGCAAGGCGATCCGGCTTATGCAGATGGCCGATAAGTTCGGTATACCCATAGTCACTTTTATAGATACCCCCGGCGCTTATCCCGGCGTGGGAGCCGAAGAACGCGGGCAGGCGGAAGCCATCGCCTATAACCTTCGGGAAATGGCGGGACTCGGGGTGCCCATTGTCATATTCGTTATCGGGGAAGGAGGGTCCGGCGGGGCCCTGGGCATAGGCCTCGGGGACAGGATATTCGTCCTGGAAAATTCATATTATTCCGTGATCTCGCCGGAAGGATGCGCGGCGATCCTCTGGCGGGAGCGTTCCAAAGCCCCCTTCGCGGCGCAGGCGCTTAAGCTGACGGCGCCGGAACTTCTCGAGCTGGGGATAATAGACGGCATAATACCGGAGCCCCTGGGAGGGGCTCACAGAAATCCGAAGCTGGCGGCGGAAGAGATCAAAAAGAACATAGACAGGGCGCTCGGGGAACTCTCCAAACTGACACCGGAAGAGCTAGTGGAAGCCAGATACGGGAAATACAGGGATGTGGGGATCTATAAAGAAGGTTAACCTAAAGTCATGAGGACAATGATCGCCAACGACAATCATCTTTTAAAAGAAGCGAGCAAGAAACTTATAAATGCACTTAAAAGAAAAGGCGTCAACGAGGACGTTATTTTTGATATCCATGTCGGGTTTGAAGAGGCCCTTCGTAACGCCATGATACACGGGAATAAGATGGATTCCTCCAAGAAAGTCGCGATCGAGACGGAGATGGAGGGGAACACGGTGGTGATACGTGTTGAGGATGAAGGAGAAGGGTTCGATCCGGAAACGCTTCCGGACCCCACGCTGAACGAGAACTTGCTCAAAGAAGGCGGGCGCGGCGTGTATCTCATAAAGCATCTCATGGATGAAGTGAAGTATGAGAACGGCGGCAGAAGGGTCGTCATGAAAAAATACCTGGACAGGAAACATCTATAAATGGAGGCGGATATGCAGATCAAGCTGGAGGAAAAAAGCGGGATATCGATCTTCAGGGTAGCCGGCGATATTGATATCAACAGCTCCCCGGAGGTGAAAAAATTCCTTGATAAGACGATATCACCGAAGAACAACAGGGTCGTGATAAACCTGAAAGAAGTGGGTTACGTGGACAGCTCCGGCCTTGCCACTCTCGTCGAGATCCTGAAAAACCTGCGCGCGTACGGAGGCACGCTGAAGCTGACCAACCTTTCCAATAAGGTCAGGGGGCTTTTCGAGATAACCAAACTGGACAAACTGTTCGATATCTCGGCGCATGAAGATGATGCTCTGAGTTCTTTCTGAGCGGGGGATGACTGAAAAATGGAAAACCCGGTAGCGATCACAGGAAAAATAGCGATTGATCTTATAAAACACATACGGGATATACTGTCGCTTCTTTTCAACACCGTCTGGTGGATAGTCGTGGGCCCGTTCAAGGGCAAGGAGGCCAGCAGGCAGAATATCTTTCAGCAGCTGGTGTTCGCCGGAGTCCAGTCCGTTATTATAGTATTTTTTATATCCCTTTTCACGGGTATAGTCATAGCCATGCAAAGCGCCTATCAGCTGAGGCAGCTGGGCGCCATCATATATGTGGCTCCCATGGTAAGCATAAGCATGGCCAGGGAACTTGGGCCCGTTTTCACGGCTCTGGTGGTCGCCGGCAGGGTAGGATCGGCCATAGCCGCGGAACTGGGGACCATGAAGGTCTCCGAGCAGATAGAGGCCCTCGAGACCATCGCGCTCGATCCCGTGAGGTTCCTCGTAGTCCCGCGCTTTATCGCGCTTCTGGTGATGCTTCCGTGCCTGACGATCATGAGCGATATCATAGGGATATTGGGGGGCTTTATTGTCGGGGTGTTTAACCTCCAGCTTAATCCTTACAGATATTTGAGATTTTCGTTCGATCTCATGACCTGGAAGGACGTGTGGACCGGGCTGATAAAAAGCGGGCTGTTCGCGGTCATTATTTCCATGATCGCGTGCTATGTGGGGCTCGAGACCCGGGGCGGCGCCGAAGGGGTCGGAAAATCAACAACGCTCAGCGTTGTCATCAGTTTCATATTGATAGTCCTTTTTGATTGCATACTGACAGGGCTGTTCTATTTCTCTAATATGTAAGCGGTTCAAACATGGAAAAGAAGGAAGTCGTCATAGCGGTAAGGGACCTGGTGAAAAAATTCGGGGACAGGGTCATCCTCAACGGCGTCGATCTTGAGATATTCAGGGGGGAGACGTTCGTTATCATGGGCGGTTCCGGCTGCGGCAAAAGCACGCTGCTCAGGCATATGATCGGGAATCTGAAGCCCTCTTCCGGCAGGGTCGCTCTGCTCGGCGAGGATATAACCGACCTTTACGGAGCCGAGCTGGACGATGTCCGCAAGAAGATCGGCATGTCGTTCCAGTCATCCGCGCTTTTCGACTCCATGACGGTCGGCGAGAACGTGAGCCTGCCGCTTCGGGAACACACAAAGCTCTCAAAGAGCGTTATAGATATCATAGTTACGATGAAACTGGAGCTCGTCGGTCTCAGGGGGTTCGAGGATCTCATGCCCAGCGAGCTTTCCGGAGGCATGAAAAAAAGAGTGGGGCTGGCCAGGGCCATAGCGATGGACCCGCAGATCATTTTTTATGACGAACCCACCGCCGGCCTGGACCCGATCGTGGCGGCCGTGATAGACAAGCTGATCATCGATCTTTCAAAGAAGCTGTCCGTTACCAGTGTCGTGGTCACGCATGACATGAAGAGCGTCATGACCGTGGGGGACAGGATAGCCATGCTGTACGAAGGAAAGATCCTTGAGGTCGGCACGCCCGACGAGATAAAAAATTCCAGCAACGAAATGGTCCAGCAGTTCATAAAAGGCAAGCACGACGGGCCTATACGGTTTTTTCAGCAAAAAGATGATTATCTGGAGCATTTGACCCGATAAACAAAAGGAGAATCAAAATGAGACTTTCCAATGAGATAAAAGCGGGCCTGGTCGTTGTAGTGGCGATCATCATCGCTGCCATGTTTTTCCTTAAGACCGCGACTTTTTACCACCGTAAATACGCCCTGAAGACCTTTTTCACGTACGCGGGGGACCTTAAGACCGACGCCGTGGTGAAACTTGCGGGCATCGAAGTGGGAAGGGTAAAGGTCATAGACTTTGTCTATGACCGGGCGACGAAGGTAAAATGCGTGCTCGAACTTGATACGGACGCCAGGGTCCGGGCGGATTCCATCGCCTATATCGGGACCGCGGGGTTTGTCGGGGACGCGTACGTGGGCCTCACGCCGGGGACATCTGAGGAATTTCTCAAGGCCGGCAGTGTCGTGGAAAGCGAAGACCCCGTTCAGATGCGCCTTGTCTGGAAAAAGGCGGAAAATATAGCGGACAATCTTGACGGGATCCTCACCGAGGTAAGGTCCCTGGTCGTTGACAACAGGCAGAACCTGGATAACATAATCGTCAACCTGGAAGCGACCACCGAGAATTTCAAGGAGTTCAGCGCGGATGTAAAACAACATCCCTGGAAACTTTTGTTCAAGGGGGAATAGGGGGTTCGACATGAAAAAATTCCTGATCTTACTGGTATGCGTTATGTTCACGGCATGCCTGAACCAGACCGCTTTCAGCGCTGAAGAAACGGTTATCGTTATCTCTTATGCCGGCGACGTAAAGGTCGTGCCCGCGGGCCAGGTCAAGCCCCTGGCGTGCAGACCGGGCATGCTCCTTTCCGAAGGCACCCGTATCATCACCGGGGAGGAGTCGTATGTGGAAATAGCTTTTGACAAGCCCAGGAGCAATATCTTAAAGGTCAAGGAGAACAGCGAGGTGGTCCTTAAGTTCAACGATTCCGACAAGGTCGAGCTTATAGACGGAAAAGTATTCGTCCTGCTGCGGGACCTCAAAAGAGGAAGCGCCTTTCGCGTGAGGACGCCGTGCGCCGTGTGCGGCGCGCGCGGGACGGGCTGGGGCGTGATAACGGACAGCAAGATCACGGATGTGGCTGTTTTTGAGGCAAAAGTGTTCGTCAGGGGCCTTAAGAAAGACGGGTCAGCCATGGATGAGGAATACTGGATCGAAAAGGGGTTCGAGAGGAAGGTAAAAAAGTTTGAATCCCCTGGGGAGCTGTTAAAGGTCTCCGATGAAAGGCTGGCCGAGATGGAAGCGGAATTCGGCCTTGATGCAGGCAAGAAAAAGAGCAGGGAGAATAAATTTAAAGGTTTCGGCAAGAACAACACCATGCGGGAAGAACAGATGGAAAGTATCCTGGAACGTAAAGATGACGCACGGCTCGATAAGATGCGGGAAAAAAGAAGCAGCGGCGGAAAAAGATAAAGAAAAAACCGTAAGAATAATATATATAATATGTTAGGTGAAACACTGGCTTTTGTATCTCTTATCTTGTCTTCTCTCCAGGCCTGGGTTATACTTTAAATGTATAGTATTAAAATTCAAGTTGCCGGGCTTTTAACGCAATAAACAGGGGAGGGAAAAATGAAAAAGTTCTTAACTATAATATTATGTCTTACATTTGCCGGATATCTGGCCGGCGCCGCGCAGGCTTTGGAAAGAACCGTGAGAGTCGCGTCGTATGCCGGTGACGTAAAGATCGTGCCCGTCGGCGCGGCAAAAGGCGAAGCATGCCGGGCCGGCATGAAACTCAAAGCAGGCACCCGGGTCATCACCGGGGAAGAGGCTTCCGTCGAAGTGACCTTTGACAAGCCGGGGCGTAACGTTTTGAAGATAAAAGAGAACAGCGAGGTGGTGATAAAACTGGAAGATGCCGACAGGATCGATCTTGTCGACGGCGAGATCATTACCGTGCTGCGGGACCTTAAAAGAGGTGAAACGTTCCGCGTGAGGACACCCTGCGCCACGTGCGGCGCGCGGGGAACCGGCTGGAACACGAAAACGGACAAGAACATCACTAACGTGGCTGTTTTCGACGGCGAGATCTTTGTCCGGGGCATCAAGAAGGACGGGTCCGCCATGGATGAAGAGTACCGGGTAAAGAGGGGGTTCGAAAGAAAGATAAGGAAGTTCGAACGCCCCGCGAAGATGGAAAAGATATCCGAAGCCAGGTTTTCCAGGATGGAAAGGGAAGTCGAAAGGCTGGTAAAACCAAAAGGCGAGCTTGGGGAAAAACCGGCCAGACCCTCGGTAATCACTCCTCGAAAACCGGAGGGGGTAGCGGAAAAGAAAGCCGAAGTAACAGAGAGAAGAGAGAAGGTAACGGAAAAGAGAGCCGAGATGGCGGAAAGAAAAGAGAAGGTAGCGGAAAAGAAAGCCGAAATAGCGGAGAGGAAAGAAAGGGTAGCGGAAAAGAAAGAAAAAATTATTGAAAAGCGCGAAAAAATCGAAAAGATGATAGAAAAAGGCGCGGCTATGAGAGAAGAGCGCAGGGAAAGCGTCATCGAGCGCAAGGATGACGAAAGGATCGACAAGATCGGCGAAAGCCGTATTAATACCGACGGATAATATCACATGGCCGGAAAGGAGATGCGTTTGCCCTCAAAATATTTTCGAGCGTCGAAGATCTTCATTTTTCTGTTCATATTCCTGACAGCATCTCTATGGAGCTTTTCACCGTCGTTCGCTATTGACGAAGAAGTGATCGACAGGTACCCGTCCGCCGAACCTCCCCCTCAGGAAATGGAAAAAAGGGAAGAGAAGGAACACGTCTTTTATAAGCCGAAAGAGCGCCTTGAGGTCACCGCGTTCGCGGATGTGCAGCAGGGATACGATAACAACGTGGACCTTGACTCGGAACACCACAGGGACGGTTTCCTTCAGGGAACGGCGAACCTGGATGTCGGCTATGAGGCAATGGACAACCTGAAGCTGAAGGGCGGCATTGATATCTTTGAGACGATCTATTACAAGTATAACGTCAACAACCTGTCGGATATCTCGCCCTACGCGGGATTCGATCTTGAGATCAGCCCGGAGATCATCTCCCGCAATCGTTTTATTTTTGATTATTTTGCGTACCCGAACGAGAAGGAGAGCACGTATGCGGGGATCGCGCTCACGTCTTACCTTCGCCACTATATCTCGGAGGATATCTATCATGAGGGAGGGTTTGAGTACCTGAGGCGCTGGTACCCGGACCGGAAGAGATTTCTCTCAACTGCCGTAAAAGGCAATAAAGACCGCGTCGACAGCCGCTACAGGGTCAAGTACAATGTCGGCGTTTATACGGAGCGTTTTCTCGTAAAGGTGAGCAACCAGCTGAGCTATAACGATTCGAATGATCTGTACCAGGACTATTACGATTACTGGATGTACAGGCTGAAACCGTCGGTGATGTTCTTTTTCACGGATAAGTTTTACACGGACGTCAGCCTTATCTACAAATATACATGGTACAGGAACCGCACCACCACGCAGGACGCCAGCAAGAAAGAGCGCGATAATACCTACATGCTGAACACGTCGCTATATTACGATATTTCAAAGAACATCACGTTCGGCGTCACGTATTCTTACAGCGAGAACGTGTCCAACGATCCGTTCCAGAAATATTCCGACAGTATCGTGTCAGGCGGGATCTATTACAGTTTCTGATGAAAAAGTTCGATACGATAAAATTAATCTACTTTGTCCTGGCGATTTTCCTTGCGGCCCTTTTTCTTTTCTTCTCCTACACAAGGGTATTCGATGAGTTTGAATACAGCACGCTCGATTTCAGATACAAGTCAAGACCACCGCAGGCCGTAAACAAGGACATAGTCATCATCGAGGTAGGGGACGATTCCATAGAAAAAATAAGCAAGTGGCCGTTCCCCCGCAATTATCACGCGCTTTTGATCAAGGCCCTTAAGACCTCGGGGGCGGAGACCATTGTTTTTGATATATTCTTCAGCGAGGAAAAAGAAGGGGATGAGAAGTTCGCGGCGGCGGTCAGGGAGGCCGGCGAAGTGTACCTGCCGTATGTTTTCGATCTGGACAGGGACAGCACCGACAAAACGCGGGTCCATGCCGCCGGTTATACCGCACCCCTGATCGATGTGCTGGGAAAAGCGGCCAAGGGCACGGGATTTATAAATGTCGAGCCCGATATCGACGGCAAGATACGCAGGATACCTCCTTTTATCGAATACAAGGGGGTGTTCTATCCCCACCTGACGGTCCTGGTCGCGTTGAACCATTTCGGCTACAGGTTTGACCAGGTAAAGATAGTCCCCGGCGACAAGATGATCGCCGGGCAAGATGTGAGGATCCCGCTGAACGAGGATTCTTCGATGCTGGTCAATTATCCCGCGACATGGGGCAAGGCGTTCCGCCACTATTCCTACGTTGATATACTGCAGTCTTATCTGGCCGATGTGACGGGCCAGGAACCCACGGTGGACCTGGGCGAGCTCAAGGACACGGTATGTTTTGTCGGGCTGACCGCGACCGCGGCCCCGGACGCTCACCCGTCCCCGACGGAACCGCTGTATCCGGGGATCGGCGTACATACCAGTATCTACAACAGCATCATCGAAAAGGCCTTCCTGCGGAGACTGAACAAGTGGTGGAACCTTCTTATACTTGTCATCATGTGGCTCATCACCGGGTACATTACGCAGAAGAGCCGCAAACGGTTCGCTATATTGTCCATTTTGCTTGTCATGATACTGTACGTTCTTGTTGCCATGGTATTTTTCTGGCCGTTCGGCATATGGATAGATGTTTTTTATCCGCTCGTGAGCATAGGCGCCATTTACGCTATTTTTACGTTCAAGAAGTACCTGACCGAGACCCAGAAAAGGGAACTTATAGAAAAAGAACTTAACATAGCGAAAGATATCCAGCAGAGCTTCCTGCCAACGGAGATCCCGGCCATAGGGGGCATGGATATAAGCGTCAGGATGGATACGGCGCGTCAGGTCGGAGGCGATCTTTATGATATAGTCCAGCTGGACGGCAAGAAGCTGGGGATCATGATAGGGGATGTCTCCGGCAAAGGGGTCCCCGCCGCCCTTTACATGGCCAGGGTGGTAAGCGTGTTCAAGACTTTTGTCAGGGAAGGCACCGCGGCCGGCGTTCTTAAGAGCGTTAACGACCGGCTCGTGGGCGAAGGCGGGAGCAATCTCTTCGTCACGCTCACGTTCATGGTGTTCGATACGGAATCGGAAAGCATCACTTTTGCCATCGGCGGGCATCTGCCGACCATCCTGGTGGAGCCCGACGGGAACGTGGAGCTCCTTGACGTGTCGGAAGGCTTTCCGCTGGGGCTGATAGAAGGGGATTTTTCCGAGGTCAAGCGGTACTTTAAGGCGGGAAGCACTTTTATTTTTTATACTGACGGCGTGACCGAAGCCATGAACGCCAGGGAAGAGATGTTCGGTCAGGACCGTCTTGTCGAACTGGCCAAAGGGCTGAGGGGGCTTTCGGCCAGGGAAGCCGTATCCGCCATACATGATGCGGTGTCGGCCTTTGCGGGAAAAGCGAAACAGCACGACGATATTACCGTGATAGCGGTAAAGTACAGATAAAGCCGCGGGTACAGATATAGGTGAACTTAAAATTAAACAAGCTAAAGGATTTCACGCCCAGAAAGGGCCCACTTCTGGTCATCATCATGGACGGGATAGGGCTGGGCAGGCAGGACGAATCGAATGCGGTTTATCTTGCCAGAACCCCCTGTCTGGACCGTCTTTTCAAGAGCGAGCTTTTTACCACTCTTCAGGCCCACGGGACCGCCGTGGGGCTCCCGTCGGACGAGGACATGGGCAACAGCGAAGTCGGCCACAACGCCCTCGGGGCGGGCAGGGTCTTCGCGCAGGGGGCCAAGAGGGTCAACGGCGCCATCAAGGATGGATCTATCTTTGAAAGCGCCCAGTGGCGTAAGCTCCTCGGCGGCGTCAAGGACAGCGGCGGGACGTTCCACTTTATAGGCCTCCTGTCGGACGGAAATGTCCATTCCCACGTCGATCAGCTTTTCGCCATGGTGGAGCGCCTTGCGGAAGAAGGAGTGCCGAAGGTCAGGATCCACGCCCTCCTGGACGGACGTGATGTCCCGGAGAGATCCGCTCTGACCTATATCGACAGGACCGAAGAGGTCCTTGAGGGGATACGCTCGAGGAACGGTTACGATTACAGGATAGCTTCCGGAGGCGGCCGCATGGTCACCACCATGGACCGCTACAACGCCGACTGGAGCGTCGTAAAACGGGGGTGGGACGCGCATGTCCTGGGCAAGGGGCGCCGGTTTTCCTCCGCAAGAGAAGCGGTCGAGACGTATTACAGGGAAGATCCGGGGATCACCGATCAGTACATGGATTCTTTCGTCATCGCGGAGAACGCCGAACCCGTGGGGCGCATCGCGGACGGGGATTCCGTCGTGTTCTTTAATTTCAGGGGCGACAGGGCGATAGAGATCTCCCGCGCGTTCGAGGAAAAGGATTTTTCGGAGTTCGAGCGCGGAATGCGCCCGGATGTCCTTTACGCCGGCATGATGGAGTACGACGGCGACCTGCATATACCCGGGCATTATCTCGTGGATCCTCCGGAGATAGACCGGACGGTATCCGAATATCTGTGTTCCGCCGGGGTGAGCATGTTCGCGATCTCCGAGACGCAGAAGTTCGGCCATGTGACATATTTCTGGAACGGCAATAAGTCCGGCTATGTATGCAGGGACCTTGAAGAATACGTCGAGATACCCTCGGACAGGATACAGTTCGACAAGGCCCCGGAGATGAAGGCGCCGGAGATCGCGGAGAAGGCCGCGGAACTTTTAAAGAGCGGCAGGTTCCGTTTCGGGCGGCTCAATTTCGCGAACGGCGACATGGTGGGGCACACGGCCGTTCCCGAGGCGATCGTGAAAGGGGTGGAGACCGTCGATTCCTGCGTTCAGCGGCTCCTGGATGTCGTAAAGTCTCTCGGCGGCGTGGCCATCGTCACGGCCGATCACGGGAACTCCGACGAGATGTTCACCGTGGAGGGCGGCAAGCGGGTCCCCAAAACGGCGCACACGCTCAACCCCGTGCCGCTGGTGATATACGACCCGCAGTACGCGGGAGAGTATAAACTGGCTGAATTATCCAGGCGGGGGCTTTCCAACGTGGCAGGGACGATATTGAACCTTCTCGGTTTCGAGAACGTGGAAGATTATGATCCCTCGCTGATAGAGTTTAATTAGCTTGACGGATACGGGTCTCGGCAATACAATTGTTTTTCTGAAGAATCGAACATGCCGGAGTGGCGGAATTGGCAGACGCGCTGGACTCAAAATCCAGTGGGGTATCCCCCCATGTGGGTTCGACTCCCACCTCCGGCACCATACTTTCGAAACGGGAGTCGGCACCACCTAACAGGAAGGAAAAAATGAACGAAAAAGTATTATCTCCACATGGCGGGTGCGGTCTCGTCAACAGGATCATCCCTGAGGTCGAGAGGAAGTACCTTTTTTCAAGGGCCTCCAAGTATAAGCCCTATACCGTTACCAGCGAGGATCTTTCGATCTTTTACAGGATAGCCGACGGCACGCTGTCTCCGCTGGAAGGTCCGATGACCGAAAGCGAATTTTATAAGGTGCTGGATGAGGAATTCATAGAACGGAACGGCAAGAAATATGCCTGGACGATCCCTCTTGCCTTTCCCGTGACAAAGAGAGAGAAAGAGCGGCTTGAAACCGGGGAAACCGTCGTGCTGAAGAATGAATACGGGCTGATCATCGGCATCCTGGAAATATCGGATATCTATCATTTTGATAAGGCCAGGTACAATCAAGCCGTGTACGGCACCGAGAGAAGGGACCACCCCGGCCCCCGCATAGTCAACAATGACCCCCGGGATTATCTCCTGGGCGGCAAGATATGGGCCCTTCCGCCGCTGAACTACCCTTCCTACGGCAAGTACATGCTTTCCCCGGAAGAGGCCAGGGAAGTGTTCAGGGAGCGGAAGTGGGACAGGATCGTCGCGTTCCAGACCAGGAACGCCCTGCACCGCGCTCATGAATATACAATGGTGTACGCGGCGGAAAAACTCACGAAAGAAGGTTTTTTCGCCGGGGTCGTATTGAATCCGCTGGTGGGAGCGACCAAGAAGGACGATATTCCAGCCGATGTCAGGATGAGAACATACGAAGTCGAGCTTGATAAAAGGATCCTGGGCCACGGCGATAAAGATATCGGGTTCTGGAAGAAGAAAGGTTACGATTTCAGCGACCAGGTCTTTCTGATAGGGCTTGACATGAAGATGTTCTACGCGGGCCCCAAAGAAGCGGTCATGCACGCCATCTACAGGCAGAATTACGGTTTTACCGACATTATCATCGGCAGGAAGCACGCGGACGCCCATTTTGATGACGGGGCGCCCGTCTGGGGGGATTTTGACGCCCAGCATAAATTTGAAGAATTGAAGGGCGAGCTTCTGATAAAACCGCTCAAGATAGGATTCGCGTCCTACTTCAGGGAGATAGAAAGAGTGGGGCTGGTGGAAGAATTTAAGACAAAGGGCTATCACCCGGTGACTATTTCCGGCAAGGAGCTGAGGAAAAAACTGGAAAATGAGGAGCCTGTCGACGAGCGGATCATGCGGGAACCGGTCGTGAAGGTCCTGGAGGACTTTTACCATAAAAAAAGGGAACGGGAGCAAAAGATAAAGAGCACGAACATCACCTGGCACGAAACGGGGATATCGAAACAGTACAGGGAAAAACAGAACGGCCACAGGGGCGCGGTCATCTGGATCACGGGGCTTCCCTGTTCGGGCAAATCCACGGTAGCCGTGGAACTGCAGGCTTTGTTATTTGAAGCCGGGTGCAAGACCTTCGTTCTCGACGGTGACAACATAAGGCACGGGCTCAATAAGGATCTGGGCTTTTCCCCCGAGGACCGCGAAGAAAATATAAGGCGCATCGGGGAGGTCGCGAAACTGTTCGCCGAAGCCGGGTTCCTGGTCATAACGGCTTTTGTTTCCCCGTACAGGAGGGACAGGGATAACGTCAGGGGGCTCGTGGCGGAAGGCGATTTTGTAGAGGCGTTCATAAAGGCCGGCGTTTCCACGTGCGAAAAAAGGGACGCAAAAGGCCTTTACGGCAAGGCGCGCAGGGGAGAGATAAAGGATTTCACCGGGATATCGGCCCCGTACGAAGAACCGGAGCGCCCGGAACTCATAATCGACACGGAGATAGAGACAAAAGAGGAAAGCGCGGGGCGCATTTTTAAATATCTGAAGGAAAAAGGATATATTTATAAAGAGATCTCATTTTAAATTGACAGTGCTCCGGTGCGATGATATATTGTTTTTTCAGTAATTTACCCGGTGTGGGGCTGTAGCTCAGCTGGGAGAGCGCGTGCATGGCATGCATGAGGTCAGGGGTTCGATCCCCCTCAGCTCCACCACTTTATTTTTTTTGACTTTTACTATTGACAAACCGCCTCAATGAAAATATACTTTTGTAAACTGGATTAATATATATCAGCTGAGCAGATAAGGTTAAGTGGGTCAGGGGAGTTTTTTTTCGCTCTGTTTTTTTTCGAACTTTCCTGGCCGGAAAGCGCTGACAAAAATGGAGGAAGAAAAATGAAAGAGGTGAGAACGGAAACATTTGGTCCGCATTTGATGCTGGACCTCATGGAGTGCAACACCGAAAAGCTCGGGGATTACAACCTGGTATTTGACGTCCTGAACGATCTTCCTGAAAAGATCGGTATGACAAAGATCACCCAGCCGTATGTATTCCCTTATTCGGGTCTTGTCCCGGAGGATAAAGGGGTGACCGGGACCGTGATCATCGCCGAAAGCCACATCTCGGTGCATACATTTCAGGAGAAGGACCATTGTTTCGTGGATGTATTTTCCTGCAAGCATTTTGACGTGGACTTTGCCGCTGAGTACCTCATAAACGCTTTTGAGTCAAAGAGGTACGACAAGTACGTTGTTAACAGGGGCAAAAACTTTGTAAGATACGGACAGCCCGAAGAAGCAGCGGTCGCTTGACCCCGCGTTTGGAAATATCGATGAATAAGCAAAGTTGCTTTGGGGGCTTGGACAGGGTATTCACGGAATGGGACAGGTCGGAGATAGCGATCCTCCCAGTCCCTTATGACAAGACAAGCACATGGATCAAGGGGGCCGACAAGGGCCCCCTTGCTATTATAGAGGCCTCCTCCGCCGTCGAGCTTTACGACATCGAGACGGACCTTGAGGTCTATAAGCGGGGCATACATACCTGCGGTCCGCTCGCGACAAGCTCTCCTCCGGAGGAGATGGTCCGCGAGGCCGAAGGAAAGGTCCTTGAGCTCCTGGAAGCGGGCAAGTTCGTCGTGACGCTCGGCGGGGAGCACTCGGTCAGTATCGGTCCCGTGAAAGCGCACAGCGCCAGATTCAAGGACTTCTCCGTCCTCCAGCTTGACGCGCACCTGGACATGAGGGACGAATACGAGGGCAGCCGCTGCAACCACGCGTGCGTCGCATCCCGCGTGAGGGAAATATGCCCGGTCGTCCAGGTGGGCATAAGGAGCATGTCCGTGGAAGAAAAGAGCGGCCTGGATGCCGAGAACGTGTTCTTTGCCAGGGATATCATCGGGGAAGGCGCCTGGATAAGCAGGGTGGTGGAACGGCTTTCACGGAACGTGTATGTCACCATAGACCTTGATGTCTTTGACCCGTCCATAATGCCGTCCACGGGGACTCCGGAGCCGGGCGGGCTCACATGGTACCCGGTCATCGATCTTTTGAAAGCCGTGACCGAAAAAAGGAACGTAGCGGGTTTTGACGTCGTGGAACTCTGCCCGGTCGAAACCGACAGGTCACCGGACTTCATGGCGGCAAAACTGGTTTACAAGTTCTTAAGCTACATATACAAGGGCAGGCCTGTATCGTAAAGAGGGAAGTGGAAATATGAAGAAAAAAGACATTCTTAAAGATCCCGTGAAGCACGTCGATATAAAAAGCTTTGACGCGACGGATATCGTGGAATCCATGAAGGAGATGTCGTTCACCGCCCGCGATCTGGGCCGCGCGTCGGAGATATTCGACATGATGCTTCGCGACAAGGGCTGCACGATATTTCTGGCGCTCGCCGGCAGCACCAGCGCCGGGGGATGCATGCAAGTTTACACCGATATGGTCAAGAGCAACATGGTCGATGCCGTGATCGCCACGGGCGCCAGCATCGTGGACATGGATTTCTTCGAGGCGCTGGGGTTCAGGCATTACAAGGGGACACAGAACATTGACGACAATAAACTGAGGCGCCTTTATATCGACAGGATATACGACACCTTCATCGACGAGGAAGATCTCCAGAAGTGCGACGCGACCGTCGCGAAGATAGCCGATTCCCTCGAAAAGCGCCCGTATTCGTCCCGCGAATTCATACGGGAAATGGGCAAATACCTCACCAAAAAAGCGAAAAAGAAGGATTCCCTGATCCAGGCCTCTTACGAAAAGGGCGTCCCGATATTCTGCCCGGCATTCTCGGACTCCAGCGCGGGGTTCGGGCTTGTCCTCCATCAGTGGAAGAACAAAAAAGATCATCTCTCCATAGATTCGGTGAAGGATTTTCTGGAACTTACAAAAATAAAGATAGCGTCCAAGAGCTCAGGGCTTCTTATTATCGGCGGCGGGGTGCCGAAGAATTTCGTCCAGGATACCGTGATCTGTGCCGAGATCCTGGGGGAGAAGGTGGACATGCACAAGTACGCCGTGCAGATCACCGTGGCGGATGCCCGCGACGGCGCCTGTTCGGGTTCCACGCTGCAGGAGGCGTCCTCGTGGGGCAAGGTCGATACGGCCTACGAGCAGATGGTCTACGCCGAAGCCACGTCCGTCCTGCCTCTTCTGGCCAGCTACGCCTACCATAAAGGAAGCTGGAAAAAACGCAAGAAGCGGAACTGGGCGAAACTGTTCGACTGACCGGACGCCCGCGCCGCGCTTTTTCACGAAGATCGATATGGCAAACTACGATTTCAATAAGATCGAGAAAAAATGGCAGAAGCGCTGGAAAAAGGAAAAGCTCTTTGAGGCCGATATAAAAGATCCTTCCGACAAGTATTACTGCCTCATGATGTTCCCTTACCCCTCGGCGGCGCTTCACGTGGGGCACGGCCGCAACTATATCATAGGGGACGTCGTGGCCAGGTACAACATGATGAGAGGGCTGAATGTCCTGACGCCAATGGGGTGGGACGCGTTCGGCCTTCCGGCGGAGAACGCCGCCATAAAGGACGGCCTTCACCCGAAGGAATCCACCATGGCCAATATCGCCAGGATGAAACGCCAGATGGATTCCTGGGGCGTCGAGTATGACTGGAGCCGCGAGGTCACATCATGCCGGCCGGATTACTATAAATGGACGCAGTGGATATTCCTTAAGCTCTTCGAGAAGGGCCTGGCCTACCGGAAGAAGGCGTTCGTCAACTGGTGCCCTTCCTGCAATACGGTGCTCGCCAACGAACAGGTCATCGACGGGGCCTGCGAGAGGTGCGACAGCCAGGTGGAACAGAAGGAGCTGGAGCAGTGGTTTTTCCGGATCACCGATTACGCGCAGAAACTCCTGGATGACCTTGACAAGCTGGACGAATGGCCGGAGAAGGTAAGGATAATGCAGCGCAACTGGATCGGCCGTTCCGAGGGGGTGAATATAGATTTTCCGATAGCGGGTTCCGACAGGAAGCTCACCTGTTTCACCACGCGCGTGGACACCATCTACGGCTGCACCTACATGGTCCTTTCCGCCGAACACCCGATGATAGAGGAGCTCATAGCGGGCAGCCCGGAGAAGGACAAGATCAGGAAGTTCGTCCGCGAGGTCCGTAATGAATCGAAGATAAAACGGGTCCAGGCGGGGGAAGAAAAAAAGGGCATATTCACCGGAAAGCACGTGATAAACCGGATAAACGGCAGGGAGATCCCGCTGTGGGTAGCCGATTACGTACTTATGGAATACGGCACCGGCGCCGTCATGGCGGTCCCGGCGCATGACCAGAGGGATTTTGAGTTCGCCAAGAAATACGGCCTCCCCATAGAGGTGGTCATCGATGACCCTTCGGGCCATCTGGAAGCGGATAAAATGACCGCCGCTTATGAGGATGAAGGCGTCCTTATCAATTCGGCGCAGTTCGACGGCAAGAACAATATAGACGCCATGGACGCCATAGCCGATCACATGGAAAAGGAGAAGATCGGCTGCAGGGCGGTCCATTACCGCCTGCGCGACTGGCTCATCTCGCGGCAGAGGTACTGGGGAGCCCCCATCCCGGTCGTTTACTGCGACAAGTGCGGCACGGTCCCCGTCCCCGAGGATGAGCTTCCCGTTCTGCTTCCGGAAGGCATCGAGTTCCGCCCGACGGGGGAGTCGCCCCTGAAAGACGCGCCTGACTTCGTGAGCGCGAAATGCCCCTCATGCGGCGGCGCGGCGCGGCGCGAGATCGATACCATGGACACCTTTGTCGATTCCAGCTGGTACTACCTGAGATACATATCCCCCAAAGAGGATAAAAAACCCTTTGACACGAAGGATGTGAACAACTGGCTGCCCGTGGACCAGTATATAGGAGGCGTGGAGCACGCCATACTGCATCTTTTGTATTCCCGTTTCATAACCAAGTTCCTCTGCGACACGGGCCGGGTGGGGTTTGACGAGCCGTTCAAGCGGCTTTTCACGCAGGGGATGATCATAAGGAACGGCGCCAAGATGTCCAAATCCAAGGGCAACGTCGTCAGCCCGGACGAACTGATAAAGAAGTACGGCGCCGATACCGTCCGCCTGTACACGCTGTTCATCGGCCCTCCCGAGAAAGACGCCGAGTGGTCGGACAGGGGGGTCGAAGGGGCTTACCGGTTCCTGAAAAGGGCGTGGAACCTTCTTGAGATCCTGGAGGGCGCGCCCGAGTCGGGCGGCGATAAAGAAGCCCAGGAAGAACTTCTGCGCAAGATGCACCAGACCATAAAGAAGGTCACCGAGGACATAGACGAAGAGTTCCATTTCAATACGGCCATAAGCGCGGTCATGGAACTGGTCAACCGGATATACGCGGGGCTGAGCGAGAAGGGCGGGAACTGTTACGCGAAGAAATGCATCGAGGAGGTCATTAGGAATATGATCCTGCTCCTGGCGCCCTTCGTGCCGCATATAGCCGAGGAGATGAACGAGAAGATGGGAGCCCAAAAAAGCGCTTTCAAGTGCGGCTGGCCCGCCTTCCGTAAAGATATGCTTCAGGCGGATACGGTCGTCGTTCCCGTGCAGATCAACGGTAAACTGCGGGCCACCATCGAGCTTGCGCGCGGCCTGGAAGAGAGCAGGGTAAAAGAGATCGTTCTCGGCGACAAGAAGGTCAAGGAATGGCTCGCCGGCAAGAACGTGCGCAAGTGGATAATACTGCCGGACAAACTGGTGAATATAGTCGCCCAGTGAATTCCGGCGGGGACCTGAAAATATGAAAAGGCTGTTTACGATAATAGCGCTGCTCTTCCTTACGCTGTCATCCGGCCCCGCCTTTCCGGAAACCCCCGCTTTGGAACGAACCGAAGATTACGCGCCGAACATGCCCGTCCGCGTGATCAGGAAGATCTCCCTCCCGGACGGTTATCACGAGGGCCTTTTCTTTGACGTGGATTACATATGGGTGAGTAACGGGAAGGGCCAGAAGACCTGGATCATCGAGATAGACAGCGGAACAGTGGTGTCAAAGATAGAACCGGTCGGCAGTTTTACCGAGGGCATAGCGCCGGCCGGCGACGGCACTTACTGGGTGACGGACTGGGAAGACAAAAGACTGTACCGCGTGAAACTGGTAGAGGATAAAATGATCAGTAAGGGTTTCGTGTCCCTTGATCCGGCGCATCCGGCGGGAATAACGCGGGTAGGAAAAAAAGTTTACGTTGTGACATGGACGAGAGGCGTAGCCGGCACTAAATATCACCTTGTGGAGTTTAACGAACACGGGCAGATGCTCCGGAAGATGAGGATAAAAGGAGTGCACGAGCCCGCGCATCTTGCCTGGGACGGCCGCCACATGTGGCTCACCAGCTGGTACAGCCAGCGCGTCTATAAGATAGACACCGCTACGTTCACAGTGCTCGGCTCTTTCAGGTCTCCCGCCCGGGAAACCACGGGCATCGCCTGGGACGGAAAGTATTTCTGGTTAACGGGGACCCGCGCCGATCTTTACCAGGTAGAGGCGGGGAAGTAGCGTGGGACACGGCACGTGGTTTTGCCGCTAAGCGACAGTTATTGGTTTAAGCGTTAGCTTTGGGGAAAATATTTTTCCGCGTATTTATCCAGTATCCTGCGTATCAGCTTCTGGTATTTTGTATGATGCTCCCTGGCGAATTCCTTAAACACATTCACGCTTGACTCGCTCAACAAAATCGTGACCTTAACCGTCCGCTCCGGAACGATCAGATCTTCCGGAGGGGGCAGAAAATCATCTATTCTGGTCATCTTGCCGATGGGTTTATTTACGTCAACTCTTTTCTTTTTCATAATATCGAGCTCCCTTTTAACCTTACCTCATGATTGGATGTTTGTCAATATAATTATACATATAAAATTACATATTATTCTGGATGCCAAGATCCACTTCTCACCATTATAAGACACGGAAAAGAGGAAAATTCTTTCAGGTTCTTTGTTCCGGGAACAGATATTGTTTGAATAGGGAATATTTCCAAGTAGGGGGAGATCGTGCCGACTTCTACTAATCGCCGTATTTTTTTACCTTAAACCCGTCGTCCGTTTCTTCCGCGATGACCGCGCCGCATTCCCCGGTGACGTAAACACCGGCTCCCTGCTCATCAAGCGTTTCCAGAAGGCCCCGGTTAAGCCCGCGCGCGTTATTCGTGATAACGGCATCAGCGCAATCCACGGCGCGGATAAATTCTCTTACTATAAGCATCTCGCCCAGGCCCGCGCCGTGATGCGGCACTTTCAAAAGGTCCGACTCAAGCAGCGTCCCGAAACGCAGCATGCCCTTCATGGCTTCCGCCTCCGCGTCGGCGCAGAATGAAGCGCTGTAACCCCTTTTAGTAAGGGCCCTTACGACAACAGAATCGTTGTTCAGGTCCCCGTAGGACCGGTCTTTCGGCGGGTTCAGGACGATGAGGTCCGTACCGGGTAATCCCCTGATGATATCCCTTCCTCCGGCCGTCAGATAACGTATCTTTTTGTCCTCTATGATCTCGCGAAAACTTCCGTAGAGAGTTTTTGTCTCGGGTCTTTCGCGATAGTCTCCCGGGATCCCGCCCCCGTCTATCACGGCGCCTATATTGAAATTCTCCAGTATATACAAAAGCCCGCCGATATGGTCTTCATGGGCATGCGTGAGCAGGACGCAGTCCACGCGCCTTATGCCTCTTTGCCAGAGGTAGGGCGCCAGGAC
>CAZGQR010000002.1:201392-204527 GCA_964527765.1 uncultured Planctomycetia bacterium
GCAGGACGCAGTCCACGCGCCTTATGCCTCTTTGCCAGAGGTAGGGCGCCAGGACGCGCCTGCCCGCGTCGCTTCCGGTATCCCTGCCGCCGGAACCGCCGTCTATCATCATGACGCTTCCGTCGGGGAATTCCATTAAAGACGCGTCGGCTTTGCCCACGTCAAAGAACGTGACACGGAGCGAATCTGGCGGCCTGCAGGAGACCTCGTTCCACACGAAAAGGTTGGCCGCGTAAAGCAGGAATATTGTCACCAGGACCCGGTGGCGCCCGTTCCTGCGGAAAAGGACCAGTGTGCCCGCCAGGACCGCGTAAAACAGAACGACCAGTGTTGCATCCGGCGACGGCACCCTTACGGATGAAAGCGGAAGATGGGAGACCGCCGTCATGGCCTTTATGAAGGCCGGCACGACGGCGCCCAGGGCAAGCGATATCAGGTGAGCGGTCGGCGCAAAGAACCATAAAGAACCCGCCAGCAGGAGGCCGAACCCCAGCACCACCATCACGAAAAGCGCCGGCACGGCCAGAAGATTGGCCAGGACCATGGAAGGCGTTATGATGTGGAAATACGAGGCGATAACGGGCATCATGCCTATCCATATGGCAAAGGACACCGAAAGGAGTTTCAGCAGATACCTTTTTACGGCGGCCGTCCTGTTCTCGCCGAAGGCCCGTTTTTTTATCCCGAAAAGAGAGTCCGTAAGAGGCGTCACGTAGATAATGGAAAGAACGGCCAGGTAGGAAAGAATGAACCCCGCCCTGAAAAGCTGGACCGGCTGGAAGAAAGTTACCAGGAATGCCGAGAGGGCCAGGGCGCTTACGATATCCGTTTCCCACCGGATGAAGAGACTGAAAAGTATCAATGATCCCATGATGGCGGCGCGGACCGAGGACGGCCGGCATCCGGTGAATATGGCGAACGCGCAGATGCCCAGTATCGTCACGAGATAAGCCGCTCTTCCCGGGCACCGCACGAGACGCAGGACTCCCAGAAGGACCAGAGCCACTATACCCGTGTGAAGGCCGCTGACGGCCAGGATATGCATGGTCCCGGTCCTGGTGAAGACGTCGCCGGTCCGCGCGGGTATCTCATCCCTCAGGCCCAGGGTGACAGATCTGATGACAGCTCTTGTATCGCCCCGGAGGTACCTGCGTATGACGCCGTCGGCGGCGTCACGGGCCCCGAGCAGAAACCTCCGGACCGAGATCAGAGGCCCTTTTTGCGTTCCCGTTTTGAGATAATAATCTTTCTCCGAGGAGGTCATGACCGCCCGCATTCCCATATTGCGCAGGTACGCCCTGTAATCGAACCCGGCGGGGTTCGTCCTTCCCCGGGGGAGTGAGATCTTTCCGCCGAGCGCCAGTTCATCTCCTATGAGCGGCCTCTCCCGCGGGTTGAAGAGGTTTACAAGAATGGTTCCGGTGACGGGAACTTCATCTTTGCCCTTCAGGAGGCGCTCCGCCCTGAAAGGAAAGACAAGGCGCCGGGCGTAGGAAGCTCCCTTCCATTCGGCCTCGCCCGTGACAGTTCCGTGCACCAGGACTTTTTCGGGGCTTTCGGCGATGAATTTAGTTATGTCGTTTCCCCCGGGGGTTACCGAAGAGGCGTATCTAAAAACACCGAGAAAAAGAAAGAACAGGCAAAGAGCCGGGTAAAAGAGCTTATCTTTTTTCGATGCCGCCATGAGGAAAAAGATCATCAGGATAAGCGCCCGGATAACGAGCGGGGTATAGCCGGCCGGCATCAGTATCCCGGCCAGGTTCGCCCCCAGGATACCGATAAGAAAAAAGACCAGCGGGATAAGGAGCGGCCGTTTCATTCCAAGTCCTTTTTAATAAAACCTGATATAATCCGAGATTCTCTCGAGTTTCTTTTCCCCGATGCCTTTTACGTTCAGGAGATCATCCTTATGGCGGTAAGCTCCGTGAGCGTCTCTATATTCTACTATCCTGGCGGCGAGGACCCCGCCGACGCCGGGGATGGATGTGATCTCTTTGATAGTAGAAGTGTTGATATTGATCTTCCGGGTCTCTTTAAGCTGTGATTCTACCTGCTTAAGAGCGAGCTGTTCCTTTATGCCGTTTTTCACGATGGTTATTTCAGGGTAGGGGCGGGAACGCCTGATGCGCAGGATAACCGCGCCGGCCAAAAGCAGCGCCGACAACATAATAAGAACGATCTTTTCGGATCTGGTAAGATTCATGCGGTTCATCCCGTGGTCACATTCTAATTATATCAGATATAGGCCCAAGATCTAAGCAAATATGAGAAACCGTTCCCCCACTTTTTAGCTCCTAATAGATATTTTACTATATACTATTGACTTTACTATGAAACCATGCTAACTTCATAGTTAATATATAGCATATCCGGGTGTGCATATATGTTATGTAACGCAAACCAAGGAGCTTGACATGAAAAGGTTTTTATGCGCAGTGTTCACAATATTCCTGGTCCTGGGAGTTATAAGTATTGCCCAAGCAAGCGTAGACAGCGTATATGAAGCGAAGGTAACAAAGATCAAGGGGAACGTCAAGGTCGACGCAAAGGGTAGCGGGACCTGGATCTCCCCGTGGGTCGGCCTGAAACTCAAGCAAGAAGCGGTCATAGAGACCGGTTCCGGCTCTTTCATAGAAATTGCTTTTGACCCGAAAGGGAAGAACATATTGAAAATAGAGGAAAATTCCCGGGTGACCGTGAAGGAAGCCAGCATAGACCTGCTCGGCGGTTCCATTCTTGCGGATTTCGCCGACCTGAAACCGAATTCGTCCTTTGTCGTGAGAACGCCCACCGCGGTTTGCGGCGTAAGGGGTTCCGGCATGGGGGTCGATTTTATACAGGGCATGACGGTCGTCAGGGCTTTCGAGGACAGGGTCTATGTGCAGGGCCTTGACGCGAAAGGTAATCCCGTTGGGAAAGAGGTCATAATACCCGAAGGATGGAAAACGCAGGTCAAAAAAGGCGGGGCCATCGAACCCCCGGCGGAACTCACCGAGAACGAGAGAAAAATATGGGATGCCTGGGTAGAATTCATCACCGAAGAGCCGCCCGAGGAAGCCGAAATAGAGGAAGAGCCTGCTGAACCGGAAAGACCGGAAGGAAGCGAATACAGGTAACCATAAAAAGGGGAGGGGC
>CAZGQR010000002.1:204627-209125 GCA_964527765.1 uncultured Planctomycetia bacterium
GAACCGGAAAGACCGGAAGGAAGCGAATACAGGTAACCATAAAAAGGGGAGGGGCGGCATCATGTCGCGTTCGCACGGAAAAAACATGAAAGCGCTATTAAGCTGCGCGTTAGCGGTATTTTTAGTATCGGCCTTCAACGGCACGGCATCTGCCCAATACAAACCAAATATACACGTAGGCGCCCTTGAGATCCATCCCTACGCCTGCGTCGAACAGACCTACGACTCCAACATATATCTCGAACCCAGGAACCAGGAAAACGCCGATAATATCACCGATATCAAAGTAGGCACCGCGGTGAAGCTGCCTATTATCCCGGAGAGGGAGGAAGATTTCCTGATAGAGGGCTCCTATCACGCGGACATAATAGAATTCTGGAAATACAAGCACCGCGACAGGGTCGATCATCACGCGAGGGGGCTGCTCGACTGCACGTTCGCCAATGATTTCAGGCTGAGAATAAGGGAACGCTTCGAGAAGACGGCCGACCCGCCGGACTCTGAAAGGACCACTCTCGACAAAAGGTACAGGAACGTCGTCAACCCGACCCTTTCCTATACAAGGGAAAAGATAACCCTTGAGGGCGGTTATGAGATGACAAGAGACGCCTATGATGAGAACCGGCTTAATAACCTCAACAGGACCGACCACGTGTTCACGGGCACCTGTTTTTACCAGGTACTGCCCAAGACGTCCGTCCTCGCGGAATATAACCTCGGCCTGATCAGATACGACAATCACAGGACGAACAGCGACTCGGTAGAGAATCAGGCCCGGATAGGCGTTATAGGCAAGCTCTGGCCGAAGCTTACCGGGACATTGAAGCTGGGCTACAGGTACGTATCGTATAACGAAAGCGACAAGACCGATTATTCGAACTTTACCATGTTCGCGAACCTTAAATATGACATGACGGAACGGACCATAGTGAATCTCTTCGCCGACAGGACCTCGCAGGAATCCTCCTATGCCTCAAACAGTTATTACGAAATGAACAAGGTGGCGCTTAATGTGGACCACCTGCTCGCGGAGCGTCTGCGGCTCGACGGGGGAGGGTTCATAGGATACAACAGGTACCCGGTGACGACCATAGAGGGGGACGACATCGGAAAAAGAAAAGATTTCCTGTGGGGAGCGAACGCGGGGCTGAAGTACGATATCAAGGAATGGCTGTTCGTGGATGTCGGATACAAGTTCAAGCAGCGCACATCCAGGTTCAGCGTTTACGATTATAACGACCATAAGATCTCGGCACAGCTGTGTGCCAAGTTTTAGCAGGTCATAAAACCTTAACGAGTTGCCCATCCATAGGCATCATTTATCCGCCAAAAGAGGTGCATGCATGAGGAAATTCCTGTTCTGCGGCGTGTTGTTCATCGCCTTTTGCCTGGTCGCCGCAAGTATCGAGGCCGGAGAGTACCGCCTCGGCCCCAATGACGTCCTGGGCATCACCGTTTACAGGGAAAGCGAATTGAGCAGGACCGTGAGGGTCTCTTCCGACGGATGCATATCATACCCGCTTCTGGGGAAGGTAAAAGTGGAAGGCCTTACCGTCTTTGAGCTGGAAAATGATTTAACGGAAAGATTAAAAAAATACCTCAAGAACCCCCAGGTCACGGTATTCATACAGAGATACAGCACCATCACCGTGAGCGGCCAGGTAGAAAAACCCGGAGCGTACCCCTTAAAAGAGGACCTTACCGTAATAGAGGCGATAAGCCTTGCCGGGGGGTTCACCAAGATAGCCGCCCGGAACGACGTGAAGATCATGCGCGTAGAGGACGGCAAGAAAAAGACCATCAGAGTGAAAGTAGCGGACATAAGCAAGAAAGGCGACCTGACGCAGGACGTGCCCCTCAAGCGGGGCGATGTCGTCTTTGTGCCCGAAAGCCTGTTTTAAACTTACTGTATAAATTTTTTTTCAAAAAATAAAAATCTTGATAATTTCTTATAAAACCGCATAATTTCACACAAGGAGGATTAAAAGATGTTCCCAAACCAGAACGAACCCCACATTCAGGACTATATCCAGGTAATGATGCGCCGGCGCTGGGTGATACTTACCTTTTTTATCGTCCTGGTAGTCACTGTTCTCATAGGTTCCCTTAAACAGACTCCCATATACCGGGCCACCGCTACGCTCATGATAGAGCGCAGGAGCCCCAAGGTGGTGTCTGTCCAGGAAGTCGCCCCCATGGGGACAAGCGACTATTACGCCTATAAGGATTATTATGAGACGCAGTATAAATTGATCAAGAGCCGCTCGCTTTTGGAGGAGGTGGCTGATTCTCTCGGACTTAAAGCGGACAATACCCGTAAAGGAAAAGATCCGGTGGAGAAACTTCTCAAGATCGTGAACGTGTATCCGATAAAGAACAGCCAGTTGGTTGAGATCAGCGTGGAAGACTCAAATCCACGGATGGCGGCTAATATCGCTAATACGGTCGCCGTTGAATATATCAGGCAGAATCTCGAGAGGAATGTCAGCGCGACCACCGATGCCGCCGAATGGCTTTCAAAAAGGATAGACGAGCAAAGAGAGAAGTTAAAAGACGCCGAACTGGCGTTGCAAAAGTACAGGGAACAGTATAGCATAGATGTTCTTCCCCAGGTAACAAATGATGAACGCGCTATCGAGGATGTGAAGGCCGAGTATGCCCGCCTGCAGGGAGTCCTCGCCAATTATACCGAACGCTATACCGACGAACACCCCAAGATGATAGAGCTCAAGGCCCAGATAAGTTCTCTTGGAAATAAGGTTCATGGACTGGAAGACGTTGACGCTGGCGACAAGGCGACGGAATACAGGGTCCTGGAGGGGGAAGTCCAGACAAATAAGCGCATGTACGAGCTTCTCCTGGCGCGGTTGAAGGAAATAGATGTATCAAGCACCCTGAATGTCAATAACATCAGCATTATAGACAGGGCAGAAGTTCCGGAAAGACCCGTAAAACCGCGGTTGCTCTTAAACATGGTCCTGGCGGTCATGGTAGGCCTTGTTATGGGGACAGGCCTGGGATTTTTCGTTGATTACCTGGATACGACCATAAAGTCGCCCCAGGACGTGAAGGAGACGCTCCAGTCTTATTTTCTGGGGGGGATACCGGAAATAGAAGAAAAGGAGGATGTAAAGAAGGACAGGATAGTCCATCTGGAGCCCAAGTCACCCATATCCGAAGCTTACAGGGATATACGCACGGAGATCCTCTTTTTGACGCTGAAAGATAAGAACTCAAAGACCATACTTGTAACCAGCGCGGAACCGCAGGCGGGAAAGACAACAACCACCACGAACACAGGCATAGCTTTCGCCCAGAATGGGAATAAAGTCCTCGTCGTGGACAGCGACCTGAGGAAGCCCCAGTTGCACAAGGCATTCGGCGTGGACAGGGATCATGGCCTGACAGATTATTTGAGAGGAGATGCGGACCTGGACTCAATAATCAAGAGCACCGGTATCGAGAACCTACAGGTCATAACGGCTGGAAAGACCTTATCCAACCCCGCGGAGTCTATAAATTCTGAAAGGATGAGGGAGTTTATTTCGGACGTAAAACAAAAATTCGATCTCGTGCTTTTCGATTCCCCTCCCATCATCAGCGTCACCGATGCCATCATCCTGGCGAACATGGTTGACGCGTCCATGCAGGTCGTGCGAAGCGGAAAAGCTCACGTCCCGGTCACACTGCGGGCGAAGGAAAAGCTTACCAGCGCGAAAGCCAACGTCCTGGGGATCATTCTTAACGATATAAATACGTTTCAGGGCGACTATTATTATCATTATTATAAATATTACCGATATTACGGCAAAGACGATAAAAGGAGAAGGGTTGAGAAAAAAGACTCAACCTTTAAGGATAAATTAAAGAATCTAGTCAAAAGAACTTGAACCGGGTTCATCGAACGAAGTTCAAAAGAATACTTGAACCGGGTTCATCGAACGAAGTTCTGGAACCCGGTTTAGAACAAAAGGGGCTCCCTCATGAACGACAAAATATTTTCCATATCCGAAGCCGCCGAATACCTGGGCGTTTTTGCGCTGACCCTAAGAAACTGGGACAAAAAGGGAAAGATCAAAACTTTCCGAACCCCGGGCGGCCATCGCCGCTTTCGAAAAAGCGACCTGGACGCCTTGCTGGGCATCGATAAGGGGAAAGAGGATAAGCTGAAAGACACCATAAAGAGTTTAGAGGCAATAAAATACCACGATAACTATCAGGAATGCCTGAACAGAGCCATTAAGGAACTAAAACAAATATCAGAAAGTAATATTTGAACCGGGTTCATCGAACGAAGTTCTGGAGAAGCACTTGAACCGGGTTCATCGAACGAAGTTCTGGAGAAGCACTTGAACCGGGTTCATCGAACGAAGTTCTGAAGAAGCACTTGAACCGGGTTCATCGAACGAAGTTCTGGAACCCGGTTTAGAAAAAACAAGGAAGACATGACACACACCATACACGACAAACTCATCGAACTCTGCCTGATATTCCTTAT
>CAZGQR010000003.1:0-140211 GCA_964527765.1 uncultured Planctomycetia bacterium
ATTTTTACGCGCGATATATTTGGGCGCGGGTTTTATTTTTTTCAGCAATTTCCTAAAATCCATTTCTCCACCGAAAGGTAAAAAAAAAAAAAAAAAGGACATTCCATGTCGTACCACCGACATGAAACGCCCTTCTTTGGGGTCTCTCTTAAAAAAGTTCTTTCTTTTTAGGCTATATACAAAAAGGCGCTCCTTTCAGAAACGCCTTTGTATTTTGTAGGACACAAGCACTGTGCCTTACAAAGTAAGTATATCACAAAGTGCTTAAAACATCAAAAATAAAAAATGATACTTTTTTATGCCTAACACAAAAGGTCTTTTACCAAAACCGGCGAATGGACATAAAAAGAGAGACCATATGGTCTCTCTTTTAGCATTTTTGCGAAACAAAATTGGCTGGGATGCCTGGACTCGAACCAGGAAAGACTGATCCAGAGTCAGCCGTGTTACCAATTACACCACATCCCAGCGCGTTATCGTGGAAAATATTATATTATTTATCCTTCCTGCTTTCAATCTTTTTCCAGGTGTCCCGCAGGGTCACCGTCCGGTTGAAAACAGGTTTTTTATCGGAAGAGTCCGCCGGATCCGCAAAGAAATACCCCATCCTTTCGAACTGATACCGGCTTCCCGGCGCGGCATCTTTAAGGCCGGGCTCTATCATGCAGGAGGCCAGGACTTCCAGCGAATCCGGGTTCAGGTTCGACTTGTAATCCTCCCCCTCGGCCGTGTCGTTCGGATCGCGCTTCGTGAAAAGATGATCGTAAAGGCGCACTTCAGCTTCGCATGCGTGCTTTGCCGAAACCCAGTGTAGTGTTCCCTTTACCTTGCGCCCGTCCGGCGCGTCGCCGCCGCGGGTGGCGGGATCATAAGTGCAGCGGAGCTCCGTCACCTCGCCTGTCCTGCGGTCCTTAACGACCTTTTTGCATTTTATGAAATAAGCGTAGCGCAGGCGCACCTCCCTGCCGGGAGCCAGCCGGAAAAATTTTCCGGGCGGCTTTTCGCGGAAATCATCCCTCTCGATGTAGATCTCCCCGGAGAACGGTACCTTCCGCGTGCCCATGTCCGGGTCCTCGGGATTATTGACCGCCTCCAGTTCCTCCTCCTGCCCTTCCGGGTAGTTCTCTATCACCACTTTCAGCGGGCGCAGGACGGCCATCACCCGCGGAGCTTTCTTGTTAAGCTCCTCCCGGATGGAGTTCTCCAAGACGACCATGTCCACGATGCTGTTGATTCTCGTCACACCGATACGCTCGCAGAAATCACGTATGGATCCCGGCGTGTACCCGCGCCTCCTGAGACCCGATATGGTGGGCATGCGGGGATCGTCCCACCCTCTTACCTTTTTCTCCTCGACCAGTTCCAGAAGCTTTCTCTTGCTGAGAACCGCGTGGCTCAGGTTGAGGCGCGCGAATTCTATCTGCTGGGGGTGATGGACACCCAGCTCGTCCAGGAACCAGTCATACAACTGGCGGTGCGTTTCGAACTCCAGCGTGCAGATCGAGTGAGTGATCCCCTCTATGGAGTCCTCCAGCCCGTGAGCCCAGTCGTACATGGGATATATGCACCACTTGCCGCCGGTGCGGTGGTGTTCCGCGTGCAATATGCGGTACATGACCGGATCGCGCATCAAAAGGTTCGGGTGAGCCATGTCGATCTTCGCGCGCAGCGTCTTCGCGCCGTCGGGAAATTCCCCCTTGCGCATCCGCTCAAAAAGATCCAGGTTCTCCCCGACGGACCTGTCGCGGTAAGGGCTCTCCCTGCCCGGTTCGGTTATGGTACCGCGGTACTCCCTGACCTCTTCAAGTGTCTGGTCGCAGACAAACGCCTTGCCCTTCTTTATAAGCTCCACCGCGTACTGGTGCATCCTGTCGAAGTAGCCGGAGGCGTAAAAGAGCCCCCGGCCGTAATCCGCGCCCAGCCACTTAACGTCCTCGATGATGGAATCGACGTATTCCTGTTCTTCTTTACAGGGATTGGTATCATCGAACCTGAGATTGAACTTGCCGTTATAATCCCTGGCTATGCCGTAATTGAGGCATATCGCCTTGGCGTGCCCTATGTGCAGGTATCCGTTGGGTTCGGGAGGAAAGCGCGTATGGACCCGGCCCTCGTTCTTCCCGCTCTTAATATCCTTGTCGATAATATCTCTTACGAAATTCGTCTCTCTTTTGGTCAACCGGACGCCTTTCTCATTCTTTCGATGACTTTTTCCCTGCCCAGGACCTCCATGATCTCGAAAACCCCTGCTCCCCGCGTTTTTCCGCTTATGGCCATGCGCGCGGGATGGATTATGTCCGCGGCCTTGAGTTTCCTTTCTACCGCAATATCGCGGCATACTTCCTCTATTTTTGCGTGCGAAAAATCCTCCAGGTCCTCGAGCCTGTCGGCGAAAATCCTGATATTGTCCTTATTTTCCTTCTTGTCCAGGTATTTTTTCTTCCCTTTTTCGTCTACAGCAAAATCGTCCCCGAAAAAGCAGTCGGCCAGTTGCGCCAGCTCACTCAGGGTCTTGATCCTGATCCTGTACAGGTCGATGACCCTCATAATGTATTCATCATCCGCGGCGGATATGTCCAACCCCGCCGACAGGAGCTGGCCCTTGACCAGAGGCAGAAGTTCCTCCGTCTTCTTTTCCATTATATATTCGCCGTTCAGCCATTTGAGTTTCTGCAGATCAAAACGCGCCTGGACGTCCTTCATGTCCTTGATATCGAAAATGCGGACCACCTCTTCTGGCGGGATCTTTTCCCTGTCTTCCCCGGGAGACCATCCCAGAAGCACGAGATAATTACTCAGCGCTTCCGGCAGGAATCCTTCTTTTCTGTATTCTTCAACGGCGACCGCGCCGTGTCTCTTGGAAAGTTTCGCGCCGTCCGAGCCCATCATGAGCGGCATGTGGGCGAACTTCGGCGGCTCCAGCCCCAACGCCTCGTAAAAAAGTATCTGCTTGGGCGTATTGGAGATATGGTCGTCACCTCTGATTATATGCGTGATATCCATGTGGGCATCATCGACCACGCAGGAGAAATTGTACGCAGGTGAGCCGTCGGACTTGATCATCACCTGGTCCTTGATTTCATCGGTATTGAAGGTTATCTTCCCGTGAATGAGGTCGTCCACTTCGATCGTGCGGTTCTTTTCCACTCTGAATATGATCGCATCTCCCTCGGTATAGGCCCTGCCTTCTTTGAGTATCTTTTCCGCGTTTTCCCGGTACACATCAAACCGCCGGCTCTGGTACACGGGCTCATCGTCCCAGTCAAGGCCCATCCATTTAAGGTCCTCGAGTATCTCTTCAAGGAATCTTTCCTCGGACCTGGCCCGGTCCGTGTCCTCGATCCGGAGTAAAAATCTCCCGCCCGTATGCCTGGCATACAACCAGTTGAAAAGCGCGGTCCTCGCGCTTCCCAGATGCAGGAACCCGGTCGGGCTCGGCGCAAAACGAACGGTTACCATTACTTCTCTTCCCCCCTTACAAGCGAAATGCCTTTCTCCACCGCCCTGATATTTATCGGCAGGAGGGCCTTGTGGCCTGCGGCAATTTCCTCTATCACGCTTACCAGGACCTTTTTATCGAATATCTTCTTTCTGGCGGTGAAAATGCCGGCTGCTATCATGTTCGCGACACGGACATTCCCCAGTTTAATAGCTTCGTCTGTCAGGGGGGCTGCAATAATGTCGATGTCGTCTCTCTCCACCTTACGGCTTGCCATGGACGCGTTCAGTATAAGAAGTCCGCCGGGTACTATTCTCTCCTCAAATTTATCCAGCGACGGGCTGTTCATTATGATCGCAGCACTCGTGTCGGAAACTACCGGACTTGCGATCGGCTTCGAACTTATCCGAACCATGGAATGAGCCGTTCCGCCGCGGACTTCTGCACCGTATGACGGCATCCATGTCACGTTCAAGCCGCGTAACATGCCCATGGAGGCAAGAACCTTGCCCAGGAGCATAATGCCCTGTCCACCGAATCCGGCACATATGATCGACTCGTTAATGTTCTGCATGTTTGAAGTAACCCATTACCAATTACTGGATACCCGGTCACTGGCTACCGGTATCTGGTTTCTCCTCACCCACCGTCCTTGACCACTCCCAGCGGGTATTCTTTGACAACTTCTTTCTTTATGCGCTCCATTGCTTCTATGGGTGTCAGTCCCCAGTACGTGGGGCACGGGGAAATGACCTCCACCATAGTAAACCCCTTTTTTTCAAGCTGGAGATGAAACGCTTTTTTTATGGCCTTTTTTGTATTCATTACATCCCCGGGAGAATGGACCGACGTCCTTTCCAGATATGTCACTCCAGGCAGAACAGCCATCATCTCCAGGATCTTCAGCGGAAAACCTTCTTTATCGGCCCTGCGTGTGAATTGGCTTGTCGCTGTTCTCTGCCCGAGAAGCGTGGTCGGCGCCATCTGGCCTCCGGTCATGCCGTATACTCCGTTATTTACAAAGACAACGGAGATGTTCTCCCCGCGGTTGCCGGCATGTATGATCTCGGCTGTCCCGATGGCGGCAAGGTCCCCGTCGCCCTGATAGGTGAAAACCAGCCTGTCCGGAAGGATCCGCTTCACCCCCGTCGCCACGGCCGGCGTGCGCCCGTGGGGGGCTTCCATCGTATCGAAATCCCAGTAATCATAGGCCAGCACGGCGCATCCCACGGGAGCGATGGCAATAGCATTCTCCCGTGCGTCCATCTCATCTATGACTTCGCAGATGAGCCGATGGATAAGGCCGTGCCCGCAACCCGGGCAATAGTGGGTCGCCGCGTCTTTCATTGATCTTGGTTTCGTGAATTTTTTCGTCATTTCCCTTTTCTTATCTTCCTCACTTCGCCGACTATCTCCTCTTCCGACGGTATCTCCCCGCCCATGCGCCCGTAAAAAGAAACTCTTTTATCATCCTGAACGGCAAGCCTCACATCTTCCACCATCTGCCCGGCGTTCATTTCGACGACAAGAAATTTTGTCCCTTTTTTCGCCAGGCGCGAGATCTCGGCACAAGGGAACGGCCACAGCGTTACGGGCCTCAGGAGGCCTGCCTTTACCCCTTCTTCCGCCAAAGTGTCCACACAGGCACGGGTGATCCGGCTCACCGTACCGTAAGCAATAAGTATGATCTCAGCGCCTTCAGTTTTATAGGCTTCAAATTTTACTTCTTTATCGGACATCCGCTGATATTTTTCCTGCAATTTCTTGTTATGTCTCTCAAGAACGCCTTCACCCAAAAATAAACTTTTTACGCTCCCGGCTTTCCTTCCTTTTGCTCCGGTCATCGCCCACGGTTTGTCAACAATACCGGACGGCTTAATGCCTTTATCAAATTCCAGGGGTTCCATCATCTGTCCCAGCATCCCGTCAGTAAGGACCATCACCGGATTCCTGTATCTGTCCGCCAGGGCAAATGCTTCATAAGTGAAATCGAACATCTCCTGCACGCTGGCAGGGGCCAATACAAGCATGCGGTAGTCCCCGTGACCGCCTCCCTTGGTCGCCTGAAAATAATCGCCCTGCGCCGGGGCTATGTTACCAAGACCGGGCCCGCCTCTCATCACATTCACGATCACGGCAGGCAGTTCACATCCCGCCAGATATGATATGCCTTCCTGCTTGAGGCTTATGCCCGGACTGGACGAGGTCGTCATAGCCCTGGCGCCGGCAGCCGAAGCGCCCAGGACCATATTGATAGCCGCGAGCTCGCTTTCGGACTGGATGAAGATCCTGTTCTCTTCATCCATCCGCCGGGACATGTAAGCGATAAGCTCGTTCTGCGGGGTTATAGGATACCCCCCGTAGAAGCGGCAACCGGCTCTTATGGCACCTTCTCCGCAGGCCTCATTTCCTGTAGACAGATATTTTTCTTTCATTATTTATCTTCTTCGATCGTTATGCTGCAATCCGGGCACATCAGCGCACACAGGCCGCATCCGGTACATTTCTCGGGGTATTTCAGGACGGCATACCGCAGACCCCTCTTATTGACCTTGCTTGACATTGCCAGTGCCTTTTGCGGGCATATATCGACGCAAAGTAAACATCCTTTGCATCTCTCAATATCTATGTTCATTTTTAGCTTTACTGTCTTTTTTGCCATATATTTTCCTATAGTCCGGCCAGCTCCGCTTCGATCGTCGAGGCGACCTCATCCGGCGCGAGATGGTATTTCCGCAGGAGTTCTTCCCGCGCGCCATGCTCTATGAATTCGTCAGGCAACCCCAGACATCTGATCTTAACGCCTCTTAACTTCTCCCTTTCAAAAAATTCAAGCACGGCGCTGCCGAACCCGCCGTCAGTAATACCTTCCTCTATGGTAAATAACTTCTTCGTGCCGCGGGCGAGTTCCTCCAGCATCTCCGCGTCCAGGGGTTTAATAAATCTGGCGTTCACCACCGTCGATTCGATGCCTTTTCTGGATAATAGCTCGCTGGCCATCAGCGCGGTGTTCACCATGCTCCCCACTGCGAGAATGGCAAGGTCATTCCCCCTTCTGAGCAGCTCCGCCTTCCCTACCTCCAGAGGCACAAAAGAAGAAGTGCTTACAAGTTGTCTGGCTTTAGCGCGGGGGTACCTTATCACGACCGGCTTCTCCCATTCCACGGCCTTTTCCATCATCAGTTCCAGTTCCGTCCCGTCCTTGGGGGCCATCACTACAAAACCCGGCAGATTCCGCGTATAAGAAATATCAAAGACGCCGTGATGCGTCGGACCGTCCCTGCCCACCAATCCCGCCCTATCGACACAGAATACAACGGGCAGCTTTTGAAGCGCGATGTCATGGATAAGCTGATCATAGGAGCGCTGCAGGAAAGTGGAATAAATAGCGACCACCGGCTTCAAGCCCCCTTTTGCAAGGCCGGCGGAAAATGTCACTGCATGCGGCTCGGTGATGCCGACATCGAAAAACCGGTCCGGGAATTTCTCGGCAAAAGTTTGAAGGCCGGTGCCGTCCGGCATAGCCGCGGTGATCGCAACTATTCTGTTATCTTTATCCGCGAGTTCCTTTATCATTTTGGAAAAATGCCAGGTAAAAGGCTTTTCTTTATCTTCTTCCCCTTTACCTATCTGCCCCGAGCTCACATCAAAGGACGTAACACCGTGAAAGCTTTCCGGATCTTCTTCGGCGTATTTATACCCCTTTCCCTTTCTGGTAATAGCATGGACAAATACCGGTTCTTTCAGCTTTAGGATATTCCGAAACGTCGATATCAGCTGTTCTATATCATGTCCGTCGACGGGCCCGAAATAGCGGAACCCCAGCTCCTCGAACAAAATGCCCGGCACCAGCAGATTTTTAAGTCCTTCTTCAAGCTTTCTTATCGTCTTATATGCCGCCTGCCCCAGCCTGGGGATACCCTTCACTATCTTCTCCGTTTCCTCCCTTACCTTATTGTACAGGGGGTTGGTTATCACGGTGTTCAAGTACCGGCTCATCGCCCCTACCGGTTTGGAGATGGACTGTTCATTATCGTTCAGTATGACCACCAGGTTCGTCCGCCTGTGCCCGGTATTGTTCATCCCTTCAAAGGCCAGTCCTGTAGAAAGAGACGCGTCACCTATAACGGCGATCACCTTGTGATCTTCGTTCCTCAGGTCCCTGGCGGACGCCAGCCCAAGAGCGGAAGATATCGACGTGGCGCTGTGACCGCAGGTGAAAGGGTCATGTTCGCTTTCCTCGGCGCTGGGAAACCCGCTTAAGCCCCCCATTTCCCTGAGCGTATTGAAATTTTTCAGCCTGCCCGTAAGCAGTTTGTGCGCGTAACTCTGGTGTCCGACATCCCAGATTATCTTATCTTTCGGGCTTTTAAGGCAGTAGTGCAACGCGATCGCCAGTTCCACGGCACCCAGGCTGGCCGCAAGGTGGCCGCCTTTACGGGACGTAACGCTGACGATCTTTCCCCTGATCTCACCGGCAAGCTGTTTAAGCTGCTTCAGATCCAGTTTTTTTATCCCTTCCGGCAACTGAATATTATCCAGAAGTTCGCTCATTCCTCTTTCTCCTCAAAAGGTTCTTTTACGAACCGTCCGCTGTCTTTTTTTATCAATAGTTCTATTTTTTCCCTGGCTTTGTCCAGTTGCTTCTGGCACGCGCCTGCAAGTTTTATGCCCTCTTCATATTTTTTCAGGGAAGTGTCCAGGGAAAGATCTCCTGTTTCCAGTTCTTCCACGATCTTTTCGAGCTTCTCAAGCGCTTTTTCAAACGAACTATCTTTCATCCCGGCCCCTCCTTAGCTATTTTTCCGCATGTTCTACCTTGCTCGTAACGCAGCCGGACGCGAACCTTGTCTTGAGGAGGTCCCCCCGCCTCAGCCCCCTCGAGGCCTTGACCACCTTCCCGCCCTTAAAAGTAATACTATACCCTCGCTTCAGCACTGACAAGGGGTTTAACATCTGCAGTTTTCCTGTTGCGGCGCTGAACTCTCCCTGCCTCAGTTCAAGCAAATGGGTGACGCCGGAGGTGGCGGACCTGACCAGATCGTCCACCTGCTGGCCCAACTGCAAAAAGACGTTCATCGGGGTGCGGAGAACATAGCTCAAGCGGAGCCCGTCGACCGTTTTTCTCATCATTTCAAGTTTTGTCTTAGCGACCAGGTATAACCGGTCACGGTATTTTTTTATCCGGCCGGCAAGTTCTTCCTTGAGCGGTATGACCTGTTCGGCGGCCGCTGACGGTGTCGGGGCGCGAAAATCCGCCACAAAATCGGAAATGGTATAGTCTATTTCATGCCCGACCGCGCTTATGACTGGTATCTCCGAAGCATATATCGCGCGCGCGACCATCTCCTCATTAAAGGGCCAGAGGTCCTCCAGGCTGCCGCCGCCGCGCCCGACAATGATCACCTCTATCGGATGCTCCTCCTTGCCTTCTTCGCTGATCCAGCGGTTAAACTCGTTAAGCTCCCCGATAGCCCGGGCAATATCTTCTTTCGCTCCGTCGCCCTGGACCCGGACAGGACATATTGAGATCTCAACATTGGTAAAACGCCGGCGGGCGACCTTCAGGATATCTCTTATGGCCGCGCCTGTCGGCGATGTAATAACACCGATATGCATCGGCAAAAAGGGCAGCGGTCTTTTATGTTCCTCGTCAAACAGTCCCTCCTTGCGCAATTTGTTTTTCAGCTGCTCGAATGCCAGCTGAAGAGCGCCTCTGCCGCGGGGTTCTATTGCGCTGACATACAATTGATACTGCCCGCGTTTGTCATAAACACTGATCCGGCCGCAGCACAGAACGCGCAATCCGTTTTCCATGCTGAAAGCGACACGGGTGCTGTTACCCTTAAAAAGAACACAGTTAAGCAGGCCGCCGGCGTCTTTTAAACTAAAATATGCATGCCCCGCGGATGAAACGGTAAAATTAGAAATCTCGCCCTCGACCCACACTTCCCGAAAGGTATCTTCCAGGACAAAACGTATATCCCTGGTAAGCTCGGTGACCGTGTAAACCTTCACGTCTTCCATCATGCCTTTATCTGGACCCTTTTGATGCCGCGAGCCTTTCCTTCTTTCTCATCCGTATCTATAATGACCCCGTGTATCTCCGCGCCTTCGGCGGCCATCTCGAAACGCGTGGGCAGCTGCGTCAAAAACCGCGTTATGACCTGCTCCTTTTTCCGTCCTATCACAGAATCATAAGGTCCGGTCATCCCGCAATCGGTAACGTATGCCGTGCCGCCTGGAAGTACTTTTTCGTCAGCGGTCTGGATATGGGTGTGGGTCCCGATCACGGCAGTGACTGTCCCGTCCAGGTACCACCCCATAGCGACTTTCTCGCTGGTCGCTTCAGCGTGCATGTCCACCACGATCACGGGTGTCATTTTGCGAAGTTTCTCTATCTCTTCACGCACCCGCGCAAAAGGACAATCCACCGCCTCCATGAATACCCGGCCTATCAGATTGATGGCGCCCACTCTGCCGGCGCCTTTAACGTCCACGACAGTGGAGCCCTTCCCAGGAGCCCCCTCTGGATAATTGGCGGGACGTATCAATTTGTCGGTCGTGTTCAGAAAATCGTATATTTCCTTTTTCTTCCAGATGTGGTCCCCGGAGGTCAGGATGTCCACCCCGTCCTCGAACAGTTCTTCCGCTATTCGTGGAGTAATACCGCTTCCGCCGGCGGCATTCTCGCCGTTGGCGATCACGACGCTGACATTCTCCTTTTCCCTGAAATCACGGAGAAACCTGCGGACCATTTCCCTGCCCGGCTTCCCGACAATATCCCCCAAGAACAGTATTTTCATAATTCTGCCTCTTTATTTGGCATATTCGATCGATCTGATCTCCCGTATGACCACGACCTTGATCTGGCCGGGATACTGCAATCCGCTTTCTATTTTTTTCTTTATCTCCTGGGCCATCACAGCCGCTTTCGCGTCATCGATCCTCTCCGGCTGTACGACAATACGGATCTCGCGGCCGGCCTGGATGGCATAGGTCTTTTCCACTCCCTCGAACTCATTGGCGATCGCTTCAAGGTTTTCCAGCCTCTTTATGTAATGCTCCAGGGTCTCCCGCCTGGCACCGGGACGGGTCGCGCTTATGGCGTCCGCCGCCTGGGCGAGGACCGCAAGGAGCGTCTTCGGCTCGACATCCCCGTGGTGCGCCTCGATGGCATGGACGACAATATCGGGTTCACCGTATTTCTTGGCCAGTTCCGCTCCCAGCGCTGCGTGAGTACCCTCCATCTCATGAGAAACCGCCTTGCCGATATCATGGAGCGCCCCGATACGTTTTGCCAGGTTTATATCCAGCCTCAATTCTCCGGCCATCGCGGCCATCAGGTAAGCCGTTTCCTTGGAATGCTGCAGGACGTTCTGGCCGTAGCTGGTGCGGAATTTAAGCCGGCCGAGAAGCTTCACCAGTTCCGAATGCACGCCGTGAATGCCCAGATCCAGAAGCGTATTCTCCCCTTCTTCTTTTATGGTCGCTTCCATTTCTTTCTTCACTTTTGCCACGACCTCTTCTATGCGGCCGGGGTGGATCCTGCCGTCCTCTATCAGCCGCTCCAGCGAGATCCTGGCTATTTCCCTGCGGAACTTATCGAATCCCGAGATTATCACGGCCTCGGGTGTATCGTCTATGATGATATCCACTCCGGTGGCCATCTCCAGAGCGCGTATATTCCTTCCTTCCCTTCCTATTATCCTGCCTTTCATTTCCTCAGAAGGCAAGTTCACCACGCTTACCGTCGTATCTACCGTATGATCCACGGCGCACTTCTGGATGGCCAGCCCTACGATCTTTCTCGCCTCCCTGTCGGCCTTATCCCTGGTCTCGTCCTGGATCTTCTTTATGGTCTTGGCCGCTTCCTGGCGGGCTTCTTCCTCCATTTTCCTGATCAGGAGATCCTTGGCCTGCTCCTTGCTCATGCCGGATATCTCCTGAAGCCGGCTCTTTTCCTCCTGGAGCTTGCGGTCCAGCTCCTCTTTCCGGCGATTGGCCTCATCATATTTGCGGCGCAGCTCGTCCTCGTTTCTCCTGAGTTCCTTCTCTTTCTGTTCAATAAATTCGACTTTCTTGTCGACGTTCTCTTCCTTCTGCAAAAGATGCTTTTCCTTGGCCAGTAGTTCCCTCCGGCGTTCCTTCGCCTCCTCTTCGAACTCGGCCCTCATCTTCAAGGAGAGGTCTTTTGCTTCAAGTATGGATTCTCTTTTCCGGCGTTCGGCCTCTATTTTCGAATTGTTTACTATGGTCTTCGCTTTATCCTCGGCGCGTTTTACTTTCATCTTGGCAGTATACTTCCTCAGGACATACCCGAAGAGGAAGAAAAATATGCCGCCAAGAAACGCGAAACCTAAATATGCTGTTGTAATGTCAGTCCTCATGTGCATCCTCCCTTATTTTGGAAGGCGTCAGCTGGCAGGATCTCTCTGAACGAGATCAATCTGTAATGACCCGGGAAACGGGTCTGTCATGAGGGTCCGAGGGCAGGGAATCCGCCGCCTGAAAATGAAAAGCCAATCCTATTGCCTTTGCCGAAGATAGATCCTTACTGGCGAGGAACCTGTCATAATACCCTTTTCCTCTGCCCAATCGCATGTTCTTTTTGTCATAAGCTATTAGTGGCACCACTACCAGATCTATCTCCCTTAAAGGTATTGTCCCGGCAAGACCTTCTTTCGGCTGGTATATCCCGAAAGGGCCCTTTTCCAGGTTTTTTATTGCTGTAAGCTCAGAAGCTATTATAGTTTGACTATTCGGCTCGATATAAGGAACCGCTACCCTTTTCCCCTGTTTCAATGCCTCTTCATTAAGATAGTAAGTGTCCACTTCTGTGGGCAAAGAAACGTATGTCATGACTGTCCTCGCAGCTCGGAATTCCTCACTGGAAAGAAGCTTTTCCTGTATCTTCCGGCTCCTTTCTTCCCTCAGTGAGGGACCCTGGCCCCGCAGACGCCTTATTTTCTCCTTTCTAATCTCCTCTTTTCTTTCCCTTATGTGCGCCAATTCTTGGTTCATAATATTATACAACAATACCCGAAATATGCCTATTTTTTTTGCCTTTTTCCGTAATAATCCTCGATCGCCTTCTTTAAGGCGTCTTCGGCAAGGACGGAACAATGGATCTTGACCGGCGGCAGGCCGCCCAGGGCCCTGACCACGTCTTCATTGGACAGTTTCCTTGCTTCTTCCACGGTCTTCCCCTTGATAAGCTCTGTTAAAATGGACCCTGATGCTATCGCCGCGCCGCATCCGAAGGTCCTGAATTTGGCGTCGGATATGACCCCGTTATCATCAACCTTTATATACAGCTCCAGTATATCACCGCAGACGGGACTGGTGATCTTACCTTTCCCGCTGGGGTCTTCGATCTGCCCCACGTTGCTGGGGTTCAGAAAATGTTTTATGACTTTATCGGTATATTCTTCCATCCGTGTTCCCTCAGTCTTCCCTGTAGATCGGGCTTATCTTCCTCAGCCGGTCTATGATGGGGGGTAATTTTTCCATCACATAATCCATGTCATCCCGTGTATTAAATATATCGAGCGAAAACCTGACCGCCCCCTGCGCGAACACCTGTTCCAGCCCCATACTTTTCAGCACGTGGGAAGGCTCCAGGCTGCCCGAGGTGCAGGCGGAACCGGTAGAAACGGCGATGCCCTCCAGGTCCAGACTCAATATTATAGCTTCTCCTTCCAGATAGTCGAAACTGACGTTCAAGGTGCTGGGCAGGCGTTTTTCGGGATGACCGTTCAGCCTTACCTGCTTTATCCCGGAACTTATACGGTCGTGCAGCATATCCCTGAGCCGCTTTACCCCGGCATAGTGTTCCAGGCCGTGCTTAAGGGCGATCTCACAGGTCTTTCCGAACCCGACTATGGCCGGTATGTCCTCGGTCCCGGCTCTTTTGCCGTTCTCGTGATGCCCGCCATGCTGACAGGGGTCGATCTCGGTTCCGTTCCTTATATACAATGCGCCGACCCCTTTGGGCCCGTTGATCTTATGGGCTGACATCGAGACCAGTTGCGCCCCGGATCTTTTGACATCAAAAGGCACTTTCCCGATAAGCTGCACCGCGTCGGTATGGAAAACGACGCCTTTTTCCGCGGCTACACTGCCTATCTCTTCAAGCGGCATGATCGTCCCCGTCTCGTTGTTTGCCGCCATAATGGTTATAAGGATGGTTTCGTCGGTAATGCTGCGCCGAAGTTCGTCCGTGTCTACGATCCCGTAACGATCCACCCCCAGGTAGGTCACCCGGAAACCCTTACCCTCAAGGTACTTGCAGGTATTAAGCACGGCGTGGTGCTCAACCTCGGAAGTTATTATATGGTTACCCTTGTCTTTTAACGCGGCTGCCGTCCCCTTGATCGCGAAATTATCGGACTCTGTCCCGCCCGAAGTGAAAACTATCTCCTCCGGGGATCCGGCCCCTATGAGGGCGGCTACTTTCTCCCGGGACTCTTCCAGATGCTTCCTGGCTTCCCTCCCAAACGCATGTACACTCGAGGCATTACCGTACATCTTATCGTAAAACGGCAGCATCGCCTCGATCACTTCCGGATGCGCCCTTGTTGTCGCATTGGCATCAAGATAGACTTTTCTCATAAATGTACACTCTCCCGTTCTTGCCGGGAGTTATTTTCATCGCGCGTTCGGCCAGGTCCCTGAGAGAAAAACGCCCGAGCGTTTCTTTTATCTGCCTGCCCATTTCATCCCATACCTCTTTAGAGGCGCACCTGCTTGCTTTCCCGCATACATTTTCTTTCCCTTTTCCGGATGAAATGCATCTGGCGGGGGAAATACTGCCTTCCAGGGCCATTACCACTTCGTACACGCTCACCCTGGAAGGGTCTCTGGCCAGAACATACCCTCCTCTGGGGCCGCGTACGCTTTTGACCAATCCGCGGTTCTTGAGACAGTTAAATATCTGTTCCAGGTAGATATTTGAGATCCCTTCCTCGCGGGATATATGCCCGATGGAGACCGGCTCTCCGCCATCGTGCTCGATCGCCAGTCTTATAAGAGCTCTCACGCCATAAGAAGATCTCGTGGTCAGCTTCACCTGCTCAGTGCCTCCCTTATCGTGCCCTCGCTTACACGCTTTCAACCCGTTCGATCTCTGGGATCTCTTTTTTCAGCGCCTGCTCCACCACACCCTTGATGGTCATCTGGCTCATTGGGCAACCCGCGCAGGCCCCGCGGAGCCTTACTTTCACGACGTTTCCCTCAACGGAAACAAGCTCTATATCCCCGCCGTCCCGCTGAAGAAAGGGTCGTATTTTTTCGATCTCTTTCCTTACTCTCTCTTCCATTTTCTACCTCTGTGGATAAATGTGGGGCTTATGAATGCGGCCGCATCCGTAAACCAAACTTTTAAATCTCCACCGGGACCAAAACTGAGTCCGGTGGGACCGGGACAAGAAATGCTATCCTAATATACCTTACTAAAAAAGTCAAGTAAAATGCCCTCTTTCCTTTCCCTTGCCCTCAATATGCAATAGTGATATAATTTCCCGAAGGATAGTAACGTCAAACTGTGATCCATGTAGCAAGGGGTGTTATGGACAAGCTTCGTATCGCCGTGGTAGGGGCCGGGCATCTCGGTTCCCTTCACGCTAAAGTGTATTCCGCGATAAAGAGAAGGTGCGGGATCTCACTGGTCGGCATCTGCGACGTAAGCAAAGAAGCGGGCGAAGAGATAGCCAAGAAATACAACACGGGCTATTTTGCCGACTACCACGATCTTATCGGAAGGGCCGATGCCGTAAGCATAGCCGTCCCCACGAATCTGCACCATGCAGTCGCAAGGGATTTCCTGAAAGCAGGGGTACATGTTCTGATCGAAAAACCGATCACGAGGACCCTGGAGGAAGCGGACGAACTGATCGGCCTGGCCGAAAAAAAGGATCTTATCCTGCAGGTAGGGCATATTGAAAGGTTCAATTCCGCCGTCCGGGCGGTGGAGCCCCTGCTGAGCAAGCCGAGATTCATAGAATGCCAAAGACTGGGTTCCATCAAAAAGAAGAAACGCATCAAGGATGTGGGGGTGGTGCTTGATCTTATGATCCACGATATCGATATCATCCTCGGCCTGGTGAACTCCAGGGTGAAGAACATCGAAGCTGTCGGCATAAGCAGTGTTTCCGATCATGAAGATCTCGCTAACGTCCGTCTTTCTTTTCAGAACGGCATAATAGCGGATATCACGGCCAGCCGGGTGACCAGAGAAGAGATCCGCAAGATCCGCATCTTCCAGGAACAATCCTACATACTCCTGGATTACCTGCACCAGGAGGCCTTTCTGTTCCGGGGCTCCGACAAGAAACTTAAAAAGAAAAAAATAAGGATCAGGAAAAAGGAGCCGCTAAAGGTCGAACTTAAATCTTTTATCGACTGCGTCCGGAACAATAAAAGGCCTGTCGTCTCGGGACAAGAAGGCAAGCAAGCCCTTCGGGTCGCCCTTAATATACTGGAAAAGATCAACAGCGCCCAGCGGCTTCTATGATTTGCGCCGCTTCTACCGATGAAAAAAAACATCCTCATAATAACCGGCGAGCCTTCCGGCGACATGCGCGCCGGTGAACTCATCAGGGAGCTTAAGGAATTTCTTCCGGATATCTCTTTCTGGGGTATCGGCGGCGATCGCATGCGTGCGCAGAACGTGGAACTGATAGAGCATATCCAGCACTTTTCCCTGGTCGGCGCGTGGGAAGTCGTCAAAAACCTGTCCCGGATCCGCAGGCACTACAAGAACTTGATCAGGAACATACGGAAAAGAAAACCCGACCTGGCGATCCTGATCGATTATCCGGGGTTCAATCTGAGGGTAGCCAGATTCCTTCACAGTGAAAAAATACCGGTTATCTACTACATAATACCGCAGGTCTGGGCATGGGGGCGTCACAGGCTGAAATCGCTAAAACGCTTTGTAGACAAGGCGCTTGTCCTTTTTAAGTTCGAAGAACATTTTCTTAAACAGGCCGGCATAGATTGCGAATTCGTGGGACATCCTTTACTGGATAACATTACTTCATCCGGAGGTCCGGCGGCCAGGAGCGGCGCCTTCACCATAGCCCTTCTTCCCGGTTCCCGGAAAAACGAGATACTGGGTATATTCCCCGTCATGCTTGAGGCCGCGGAAAAAATACACGGGCAGCGGAAGGACGTTCAGTTCGTTGTCGCGGAAAACTCCAATGTTGACAAAAGTCTATATGATTCGGCTCTCGCGGGACACGGCGGCCTTACCGTATCCCGCTTTACGAACGACACATTCACCTGTCTTGACCGCTGTGATTTTGCCATGGTGACTTCCGGCACGGCCACGCTGGAGACGGCTATCATGGAAAAACCGATGGTAATCGTATACCGCGCAGCTTTCCTGACGTATGTCCTTTTCCGCCTCTTCATGAGGATCCCTTTCATCGGCCTGGCCAACATAATAGCCGGGGAGGAGGTCGCCCCCGAACTGCTTCAGGGAAATTGCACATCGGAAAAACTATATCGGAAGGTCCTGGAGATCACGGGCGATGATTCCCGCATGCGGTCCATGAAGAGCAAATTGAGGGAAGTCAAACGTTCTCTGGGAGAGAGGGGAGCAAGTAGAAAAGCCGCTGAAACGATAAGCCGGTTTATTGAAGAAAAGATCCCCGCTAAATAACCTTCACTACGATATTATTCGCATCCGCTATCTTTATCAGCTCTTCCCTGTCAACAAGGAACATCTTGCCGTTTTCAATGGCAAGCGCGCTGAACCCATTATCAGAAAGCCCGGTCATCGTATCGGGCCCTACAGTGGGGACATCCCACCTCGGATCCTGCCTGGGGCGGCTTACCTTTACCATGACGCATCCCCGTCCGGCTACTTCCCTGGCCCTTTTGATCGTGGCGTCGGTCCCTTCCATGGCCTCAATGGCGACAACCGCCCTTTCCTTGACGACCACCGTCTGCCCGACATCCATCCCGGCTATCTCTTTGGCGACATCATATCCTATCTTTATGTCCTCTTCAATGCGCGCGTCGGGCGCTGCCCGGCTCAAAACGCCCTTTTCGGGCAAAAGGTGCGAAAGATACCGCATGCTGTCTATGACCTCAACGCCGATCCGGCCGAGGTGCCTGGTGATCTCCTCGAGAATGGAATAATCTTTTTTGTTCTGCAAACTTTTCAAGGCGATCCGGGCCTCTTCATCGTATGTTCCCTTTTTATATATGACGCTCTTATCCACCTTTCCGACAAGCGCCAGGTGTTTTATTCTTTCTTTGAGCAATAAAAATCCGAATTTCCTGTACTGGCCTACATCCATCCAGTACACCTTGTCAGTTTCCTTGTCAAGCTGTGACGAGGCCATCCCCCGGATGGCGAAGACCACCACGGTATCCCCTGCTTTTTTGGCCGCCCGGACAAACTCCACGGGTAAAACCCCCGCTCCCGCGATCAATGCGACCTTGCCCATTGTGCTTCCTTACTCCTTATCGATAAGACTGAACATCAGATCCGCCTCGCAGACGACTTTCCCGTCCACGCTGGCCTCTCCGTGCGTCTGCACTATGTTGCCGCGGCTTACCTTCGTAAGCGCGACATGAAGAAACAGCTGATCGCCGGGAATTACGGGCTTCCTGAATTTCGCGTTATTGATCGTCATAAAGAAAGCCAGCTTGTTCTCGTTCCCGCTGCCTATGAGCGCAAGGATACCGCCGACCTGCGCAAGCGCTTCGATCATAAGGACACCCGGCATGATCGGTTCGCCGGGAAAATGCCCCTGGAAAAAAAGCTCGTTCATGGTAACGTTCTTGATGGCTTTTATCCACTTACCGTCTTCATAATCAACTACCCTGTCAACCAGAAGAAACGGATACCTGTGTGGAAGCAGTGCCATGATTCTCTTGATGTCCACTGTTTTGCTGCTCATTATCTTATCCTCCTGCATTACGATCTGTGCTCTTTACTGTTCTGAAACTCAGGGCTCACGTATTTATCATATATTTTCCTGATCATCCTGACATTGAGGTTATGTCCGGATCTTTCGGCCATTACCCTGCCGATGACCGGCCGTCCGAGCATGTAAAGATCGCCTATAAGATCCAGGACCTTGTGCCGCACCGGTTCATTTGGAAACCGCAAGGTTGTGCCGACCGGACCGTTATTATCCATGACCAATGTATTCTCCAAGGTGGCCCCCTGCCCCAGACCGGCTTTCAAGAGCGCTTCGGCTTCCGCTTTGAGGCAAAAAGTCCTTGCGGGCGCTATTTCCTTTTCAAACAGGTCCTGGTCCGGCGCTATGTCAAAGATCTCGCGGCCTATGGAAGGGACGTCGTAATCGATAAGGTAGGAAACACTGAAAACATCGTCAGGGGACAGAGTAAGCGAGCTCCCCTTTTCTTCGACCCGTTCCTCCTCCCGGATCCTTATGGGGCGCCTCATGGACGATTGCTCGACAGAGCCCGCTTCTTTCAGGGGCCCGAAAAAACCCATGGCGCTTCCGTCAAGCGCCGGGAGCTCAGCCCCGTTAAGTTCAAGCGTCAGATTGTCGATCCCCAGGGCCCACAAAGCGGCGAGAAAGTGCTCAACGGTCTGGACTTCCAGCGCACCGGTACCTATCGTGCTTCTTCGCGTATGAGCGCTTGAAAATATGCCGTCGTTCAGTCGCAAACCGGGCGCGTCCGGAAGATCTTTTCTTTTAAAAACTATGCCCTCATCCGGATGCGCGGGCTTGCAGACAGCATCGACCCTGCGTCCTGTCTGAAGAGCCCTGCCGGAAAAACGGACCTCCCCTCTGATGGTTCTCTGGCTTTCCGCCATTACCGTTCCTTCTGGATCTTAGAAAATTAACGGATAGCATTTAGTTCTCACTGTATACGCTATCCGCCAATTTTCATCGCGTGTTATCCCGGTATTATTTGTTGAGTTGTTTCACGACCTTCTCTGTAAGGTCAAAGCTTTCTTTCGCGTACATTATATTCCGCGAATCGAAAATATAATCATATCCTTCCTTTTTGCCCAGTTCTTCGACCACTTTCTGGATGTCTTCGACCACCTCGCGGAACATGTCGTTCTTCTTGGTCAGGATCTCCTGTCTGGTTCCCCTGTCGAATTCCTGAAGTTTCACCAGTTCGGCGTCTATCTCGCCCTGCTTTTTGCTTCTGGCATCACCGCTGAGAAGCTCTATTTTATCCCTTAGTTTCGTGATCTTTTCGACCATCTTATCGCGTTCTTTCTGGCGATCCTCGGTAAGGCCGTTAAGTTCGTTTTCCATTTTTTTCGTTTTTTCATATTCATAGAACGCCCGCCTGAGGTCCACATACCCCATCTTGCCGCCCTGGGCATGGCTCAAGGGCGCCAGAAAGCCGAACGCAACAAAACCCGTCATCAAAAATACCAACACTTTTTTAGCTGAGCTAAACATTTCCCTTCTCCTCTCTTATTTTTTCTTGCCGCACACTATAACCCTGTACACCGTATATTGCGCGCTAAAAACCGTGGCTTACGCTGAACCAGAATTGCCCTTCTTTCTTGTCGCCGTGGTTATCGCTGAGCGGATATCCATAATCCAGCTTCAGCGGACCGATAGGGGTCTTTACGCGTATCCCGATACCGGCAGCCTGCTTGTAGCTGGTATTGGTGAACAGCTCTTCCGCATCCCTCATCACGTTGCCCACATCGTAGAAAACAGCGCCTTTCATCAGTTTCTTCCATATGGGGAAAGTGAGCTCGGCATTGCCTATGATCATGGCATCGCCGCCAAGGACATTGTTGCGGCTGTCTCTGGGGCCGACGGCTCTTTGTTTGTAACCTCGTATCGTCGTCGCGCCCCCGGCAAAAAAGCGTTCATAGATGGGTACTTTATCTGTGCTTGCATAAGGCGCGGCCATACCCGTTCGTCCCTTGATCTCCAGGACCAGACTTTCGAGGATACTATAATAAAAACTGGTGTGCAGGTAACCCTTGACAAAATCCTTGCTGCCGCCTATGAAACCGCCGGCGTTTTCCAGCGACATGCCGGCGATCCATCCTTTCGTGGGCGAATATTTGTTGTCGCGCGTATCATACTGCAGGTTCCACGTAAGACGGCTCAGCATGTTATCCCCAGCTTCATCCCGGAGATCCTGGCTGGCATCATCCGGAATGTTGGATATCTTGACTTCCTCAAGATTATAGATAAGACCGGTGCTCAGTTCATCGGTTATTTCTTTCCCGAGTCTGAGAGATCCGCCGGTACGTATTTCGTCATAATCGTACCCGGTTGAACCGTATTTCAGGTGCTCCTCGCGGTAGGCGTCAAACCCGAACAGGTACGGAAGATCGAATATCCAGGGGTCGGTCCAGCTCAAAAAGTAATTTGTCCTCGCGCTTCCTATTTCACCCCTTATGACAAGATCCTGTCCGCCCCCGGTAAAGGTGGGAAAATTCAGGATATCAAAATTCCTTTGCCGGATCTGGGCAAATCCGATAAACGCATCCACGGAACTATAACCGCCGCCGAAGGACAATTCCCCTGTCTTGGTCTCTTTCACGGTAACGTTCAGATCCTTGATATCCTCCTCGTCGGTCGGAACCGTTTCGAAATAGACATCCTCAAAAAATCCGAGGTTATAGATCCGCTCCTTGCTTTTCTTGAGCTTTTCGCCGTCATACTTCGCTCCCGGATATACTCTGAGTTCCCTTCGTACGACCTTGTCCCTGGTCTTCGTATTGCCTATGATGTTGATCTTGCCGACATAAACCTCGTCATGGGCCTGGATATCATAGACAATATCCATCCTGTCCGTAACATGGTTGTATTTGTGGCGCAGGTCGATCTCCGCGTCCATATATCCCTTGTCGTAGTAGAACGCGCGTATACCGTCCACGTCCTCTTTGATCTTATCGTAATCGAAGGAATCGCCGGCTTTCATGGTGATCTTTGTGCGTATCTCTTTCTCCGGGAACGCCAGGTCCCCGCGGATCCCTATATCCCCTACCAAATATTCCTTCCCTTCATCGACTATGACCGTCAAATGCATCTCTTTCCCGTCCGGCGAATAATCTACCCTGCTGGTGACGCGGGCATCGAGAAAACCCTTGCTCCTGTACACGCTTCTTATTCTGTTGAGATCCGCTTCAAACTCTTCCTCGTTAAAAGCGCCTTTCCGGATAAACCACCATGCCGTCTTGGTCGCCATGTATTTCTTCAATTCATTGTCGGGAATGCTCTTATTCCCCTCGATCTCTATGCTCTTGATCCTCAGTGGATACCCCTCATCTATCAGGAAAACAAGCGTTGCCTGTCCCGTCTCCGGGTCGGTCTCGATACTGTAATCGATCCTGGCGCGGCTGTATCCCTGCTCAATATAATAAGCCTTGAGTTCGGCGACATCCTGCGCGACCAGATTGAAATCCAGCAAGTCCCCTACTTTAACGGTCAATTTTTTGGCCAGCCGCGCTTCCTTGACCCTGGCGTTCCCCCGAAATTCGATCTTGTCTATCGCCGGCTTTTCAACCACGGTGAAAACCACTACTACGCCCTCAGCGCGTTCCTCCGTCTCAACGAACACGTCGGCGAAATACCCCATGGCATAAAGACGCTTCAACTCCTTGTTAAGGGCGCTCTCTACGAACTGGTCTCCCGGCTTTATCTTCAGCCTGCTTAAAATAGTGGCGGTTGAAACAGCCTTGTTGCCCTTTATCCGGATATCGCTTATGCGCTTATCGCTTGAAAATGCGCCCTGACCCCAGACAAGGCCGTAAGAACTCATGACGAGAAAAATCGGAACAAGAATGAATAAAAACATTTTTTTTCTCATCGTCAAAAACCTTCCTCCTCTTCTGTCCTGGACAGATTGCTGAACCTGGTATATTCAGGCAGGAAAGCCAGTTTGATCGTTCCGACAGGGCCATGTCTCTGCTTTGCCACTATGACTTCCGCTATCCCTTTATTCTCTTCTGTCGGACTATAATATTCCTCCCTCAGAAGCAATATGACCACGTCCGCATCCTGTTCGATAGCTCCCGATTCTCTGAGGTCGGAAAGCATCGGACGGTGATCGGTCCTTTGTTCCACCGCCCTGGAAAGCTGGCTTATGGCGATGATGGGTATGTTCAGCTCGCGCGCCAGGGCTTTCATGGAACGGGATATCTCTGATATTTCCTGCTGCCTGTTTTCTTTCCCGGACGCGCCCCTCATCAGCTGCAGATAATCGACAATGAGCATCTGTATATCGTGCCTGGCCTTTAACCTTCTCGCCTTGGCCCTTACTTCGAGAGATGATATACCGGGCGTGTCATCGATAAAGATGGGAGCTTCCGAAAGTTTTCCGGCCGCCGCTACAAGCTTGGGCCAGTCCGTCTGAGAGAAAAAGCCCGTTCTTACCTTATGGGCATTGACCCCTGCCAGGGAGCAAAGCATTCTCTGCGCAAGCTGGTCCTTTGACATCTCAAGGCTGAAATACGCGCAAGGGACCTTTTCTACCACGCCGGCGTATCCCAGCATGGAGATCGCCAGGGCGCTCTTGCCCATGGAAGGACGTCCCGCAAGCACGATAAAATCCGATTTCTGGAGACCCGCGGTTTTTACGTCCAGGTCATGGAAACCGGTGGGGATGCCGATGATATTTTCTTTTCTCTGATAGAGATGATCGATCAGCTCGATACTTTCCTTGACGACATCTTTCATCTCGAAAACATGCATGTCATGTTTCTGGTGGGAGGTGATGTCGAATATCAGCCTTTCGGCCTTGTCCAGCAGTTCGTCCACTTCGCTGGAGGGCTCAAAACTTTCCGACACGATCTGCGTGGCGGTATTGATCAGACGCCTCAAAAGATATTTTTCCCGGACGATCTTCGCGTAATGATCTATATTGGCCGCGGTAGGTATGCTGTTGGCAAGTTCCGTGATGTAAGCAGGGCCGCCTATTTTGTCCAGCATGTCCCTCTTTTTCAGTTCCTCGATGAGGGTGACAATATCAACGGCTTCATTTTCATCGTAAAGCTTGACAATGGCCTTGAAGATCTTCCTGTTGGCCTCGTCATAAAATGCGGCCCCCTCAAGTTGTTCTATGGCTTTGGCTATGGCCTCCCTGTCAAGCAGCATAGACCCAAGAACCGCGATCTCTGCCTCGGCATTCTGCGGAGGTACTTTTTCGATAAGAGTCTTTGGAATCATCGGAAGGTACTGTTATTTTTTCACGACCCAGACCCTGAGCTGAGTCTTGACCTCAGGGTGCAGGCGAACATCAACGCTATAAACGCCCAGTGCTTTTATCGGTTCCTCAAGAACGATTTTTTTCCTGTCGATCTCGATGCCGTCCGCGCGCAAACCCTCGGCGATCATCTCTGAGGTAACAGAGCCGAAGAGCTTGTCCCCTTCTCCCGCATCCACTGAAATAGTGCAGGATGCTGCCGTTATCTTTTCAGCGAGTCTCTCGCATTCTTCCTTTAGCTGGCTTTCCCTGCGCTGCTTTTCCCGCTTTTTCTGCTCCAGCATGCGCAAGGCTCCTTTCGTGACCTCTGCGGCGAGCTTCTTCGGGATCAGGTAATTCCTGGCGTACCCGTCCTTCACCGTCACCTCATCCCCGATGCCGCCCAGCTTCTCCACGTCCTTTATTAAGATCACCTTCACGTTTCTTCCCTCGATCTTCTTCGCGGCAGCCCTTCTTTTATCCTGACGAACGGCAACAAAGCGGCCAGCCGCGCTCTTTTGATCCCGTTAGCGACCATGCGCTGGTGTCTGGCACAATTCCCCGTGATGCGGGGGCTGATGATTCTGCCCCTGTCGGACACGAATTTATTGAGAAGGTCGATATTCTTATAATCTATCGATTTCACTTTCTCCCTGCATAGCCGGCATGGTTTCTTTTTAAAGATCCTTCGGGGTTTTTTAACGATCTTTTTTTTCACGTTTCTCTCTCCGATTGTCTTCTTACTTTAAAATGGGGGTTCATCCCCTCCTGTTTCTTGATCCACGTCTATTGATTCAACTCTGCTGTATCCCTCGCGGGACTCCGCGCTTTCCGCGGCTTCACCGGGAACTCCTCTCGCCTGCTGCCTGTCTCCGCGCGCGCCCACGAACTGGACGCTTGTAGCCACGACATCCAGAGCGCTTCTTTTCTGTCCATCCTGGCCTTCCCACGTGCGGGACTTCAAACGGCCCTCCACCAGAACGGGCCTGCCCTTTGTGAGATATTCGCCGCAGACCTCAGCCATCTTACCCCAGACGACCACCCGGATGAATGAGACATCTTCCTTTTTGTCGCCGGTATTATCTTTATAGATACGGTTCACTGCAACCGTAAAATTGGCAACCGCTGTCCCGCTTGGGATATATCTGAGTTCCGGATCCCTTGTCAGGTTCCCCATCAAAAACACTTTATTCAAACTGGCAGCCATTATTCTGTCTCCTCTCGCTCTCCGGACCAGGGAACAGCAAGCGGGATCGCTTGCCGCTCACTAACGTCTACTTTGTTTTATCTATCAGCGTTCTCAGTATATCCGTGTTTATCCGGAATTGCCTCATCATCTTTGAAACGGCCTCCGGCAAAGCGGTAAAAGCCACTTCGTAATAAATGCCTTCGGATCTTTTTTTGACGGGGTAGACAAGAGACTTTTTCCCCACCATATTCTCCTTCACGACACTCCCGGAATTATCGCTGATGACGGAATTTATGCGTTTTTTTACCTCATCTATTCCGTCCTCTTTTTCGGGCGCGATGATGAACAATCCTAGATACGATCTTGTTTTTTCCATATTTTAGCACCAAAATTATTTGTTAGATAATAACATATAATACCAGCATAAATCAAGACAATTAACGATCACCTGTTGTATCGGTCCATGGCTTTTTTCGTGCCTTCCACAAGCCACGTTTCAATGCATTCTACCGCTCTTTCCCGCATTTCATTCAAGACGGGTTTCTCTGCGCGGGGAAAAGGCGATAAAACATACGGGGCCAGATCCTTGACCGCCTTGCCCGTCCCCACACCCAGCCTTAACCTCGCAAAGTCCGGGCCTATCTCTTCTATTATGGATTGCAGGCCGTTATGCCCCCCGGAAGACCCCTTATTCCTCAACCTTATGCGCCCGAGCGATAGATTAAAATCATCGCTGACGACCAGAAGATCCTTTTTATCGCTTAATTTTGAAGAACAGACTGCCTTTACGGCCTCTCCGGAAAGGTTCATGTACGTTAAAGGCCTAAAGAGCATGATCTCCTGCCGGTGTGCGCGGCCGACACCATATATGCCGGCAAAACCTTTTCTTCTAATGCTTATCCGGTGCTTTTTTGCAAGATCCTTAAGCACCAGAAACCCCACATTGTGCCTTGTCCCTCTGTACCTGAGCCCCGGGTTTCCCAGGCCTATGATTATTTTCATTGTTTTATATCGTGTATCGCGTATTGATCTGTTTCTGCCGCGATAAAATAAGAGGGCATCATTCCTTTTCCTCGGGGGGAGTTTCTTCTTTGCCTTCAGCCGGAGCCTCCGCCTCTTCTTCCTCTTTCTTGCCCTTCTTTATGACCTCGGGCTCCTCTTCTCCCTCAGCCGGAGCTTCTTCCGCCACTTCTTCCTCCAGCTTGGGCGGGATCACCGACACCACCATCTGTTCGGGGTCGTTAAGAATAGACACCCCCTGCAGCGGCGCTATATCCTTGACATGAATAGAGTCGCCGATGCGCAGCTCTCCGACCTGAACATCCACGTGTTCCGGTATGTCCGCAGGCATGCACTCGACCTCCAGTTCCCATGTCTCCTGGGTCAGCACGCCGTCATCCTCTTTTACCCCCACGGCCTCGCCCTTTACGACAACGGGTACTTTGACCTTTAATTTTTGCTTCAGAGATATCTCATGGAAGTCCACGTGCACGAAGCTGTCGTTAATAGGATCGTGCTGCACTTCTTTAACAATGACCGTCTTCTCGGTCTTTTTCTTGCCATCGGAAATATCCATGGTTATGATGGCATTCTCACCTGCTTCGGTATGCAGCGCATGCCACAGTTCCTTGCTGCCGACCTGAACGCTTACGGCTTTTTTCCCTTCCTTGTACACCACACCGGGGATCAGCCCCTCTTTCCTCAGATGCTTGCATCCGCTTTTACCGAAACTCTCCCTCAGTGCCGCTTCAAGAACTATTTTCTCCATTTATCCACCTCTTTCCAGGCTATTCGTCAAATAGGGCGCTGACGGATTCTTCATTATGTATCCGCCTTATAGCTTCACCCAGCAGGGGAGCCACCGACAGCTGCGTAACCTTCTTTACCTGCTTATCCTTTTCCACGGGTATCGTATCGGTCACCACCAGTTCTTTTATCTCCGATTTCTGCAGCCGCTCTACCGCGGGGCCGCACAATACCGGATGCGTAATAGCGGCGTATATGTCCCTGGCTCCTTCTTTTTTCAGCGCCACCACGGCTTCCGACAAGCTCCCCGCGGTAGCCACTATATCATCCACGATAATAACATTTTTTCCTTTCACTTCACCCATTATGTGCATGACCTCGGCCTTAACGTCGCTGATGCGCCGTTTATCCACGATGGCCAGTCCTGCGCCAAACCTTTTCGCGTATGCTCTGGCCATCTTGATGCCGCCTACATCCGGCGAGACTATGACAATATCGCTTATTTTCTTCTTCTGAAAATACTCCGCGAATATCCTGACGGCATAGAGATGATCCAGGGGAATATCAAAAAACCCCTGTATCTGACCGGCATGCAGATCTATGGTGATCACCCTGTCGGTCCCGGCGCGGGTCAGCAGATTTGCGACCAGTTTAGCGGTGATCGGGACGCGCGGCTGATCTTTTCTGTCCTGCCGGGCATAACCAAAATAGGGCAGGACAGCCGTTATCCTCCGCGGTGAGGACCTTTTCAGGGCGTCTATCATTATTAGAAGTTCCATGAGGTTCTCGTTGGCCGGGTCACATGTAGGCTGCACCACGAAGACGTCTTTTCCTCTCACATCCTGATTGGTCCTGACATGCGTTTCGCCGTCCCGGAAACGGCCGACTTCCATTTCCCCGAGAGCGATGCCCAAGCTCTGGCATATGTTTTTTGCCAGTTTTGGATTTGCATTACCCGTAAAAATCGTCAATTTATCCATGTTACCCTCTCTTTTCCGTATTAAGTATTTTTGCTGGAATACCGACTACTGTCTCTCCCGCGGGAACATCCTTATTCTTCGTGACTACGCTGCCGGCGCCGACCTTGGCGTTCTTCCCGATTTTAACGGGCGCTATCAGCACCGCCCCTACGCCGATGAAGGCTCCATTTTCTATCACCGTGCAATATTTGTTCTTACCGTCATAATTGGCAACGATCGTGCCGGCGCCTATGTTGACGTTGCTTCCGACCGTCGTGTCGCCAAGATACGTATGATGCTTGATCTTTGTTCCTTCCCCGACTTCCGTCCGGCACAACTCCACGAAATTCCCTATCTCCACGCCCCGGGACAGCCGGGTGCCCGGACGAAGCCGTGCAAAGGGCCCGATCCTGCAGTTATCGGCTATTTTTACGCTCGACTCGATAACCGTGCCGGGGAAAATGACAGTGTCCTTGCCTATCACCGCCGTATCGTCTATGTAGGTGGTGTCCGGGTCGATCACCGTAACGCCGGATCCCATCAGTCTTTCGATAACCTTCATGTTCGCTATCTTATTCACGGCGGCCAGGTCCTTCCTGGAATTTATGCCGAGCGCTTCATCAGCGCTGCAGCTTTCGGAAGCGATCTTTTTGCTGTTCTGTCTGAGGATATCGACGATATCCGTAAGATAAAATTCCTTTTTCTTTTCGTTGATCTTAATGTCCCGTATAAACCTCTTAAGATCGTCTTTGCGGAAACAATAGGTCCCGACATTTATCTCCGTTATTTTTCTTTCCTCATCGGACAGGTCCTTATCCTCGATGATTTTCAGGACATCTCCGTTTGAGTCCCTCACGATCCTTCCATAGGAGGTCGGGTCGGACACCCTGCATGTCAAAAGTGTGCAGGCGGCTTTCTGGCTGATATGCGCCTGAAAGAGTTTCCGGTACGTTTCGCCGGTGATCAGCGGCGTGTCCCCGCAGGTTACAAGAACATTTTCTTCATCTTCTTCCAGGTGTTCTGCGGCGCGCGCCAGCGCATCACCGCTTCCAAGAAGCTCCGGCTGCCTGACAAACCGCATCTCGCCCTTGAAAACACTTTCTACGGCATCCGCCTTATACCCTACGACCGCTATTATATCGGATATCCCGGCCTCCTTTAGCCTGGAGATGGTCTTCCCCAGGATCGTGCCGGAACCTACCGGGTGCAGCACCTTGGGGATATCTGTTTTCATCCTTGTCCCCAGCCCGGCCGCAAGTATGACCGCCGTGATATTATTCATATTTTATAAGACTCGAGCTTCCCGAGCGGCTGACGCGATGAAGGCGCCGAGTCCTGTCAAATCTTGGCTGGCGGGCAAGGACTCGAACCTTGACAAGCAGCTCCAAAAGCTGCGGTGCTACCATTACACTACCCGCCACCCCCTGGATCTACAGTTCTATGTCTTTCGAGTCTTCCATTTCAGGGATTTTTTCGCTCTGCCTGGATCCGGTTTTTTCTCCACCGAAACTGCCCTCTCTTGCCTTAACCTTGCCGGCTGTCTCCGGTTCACTGGAAGCCCGCCCGATCTCCTTGTTGTAAACGCCCAGTATCTTTTCCTGTATGTATACCCTGCATTCCTGTGTTATCGGATGGGCAATATCCATATGGTTACCGTACGCTTCACGCGCGCTTTCATCAGCGGCCTGTCTCTGCTCAAGCTGGGAACCGCACTGATTACAGTATTTGCTTCCCACGACATTTTTAAAATTACATTTAGGGCAGGAATCCACGGCTTTTCTGGAAGGCATCGCCACAAAAAGTCCGTTATTTCCCTGTATAACTTTAACATTCCGAACGACAAACCAGTCGTCAAACGTCATGGTCGCGAACGCCTTAAGTTTGCCATCTTTGCTCTCTGTGGGAAAGATCCTGACTTCCGTAATCTTCATGTCCTTCTCCTTTCGCCCTATCCCCATCAATACGTTCTGGCAACATGGAACCGCCAGCCCTCTTCTTTCGGAAAAACCGACCTGATCCTCTCGGCCGCGCCGGCTGTCTCTTTGCGCTCAAAGATACCAAAGACAGTGGGCCCGCTCCCGGACAAAAGAACCCCTTTTGCTCCTGCTTTTTCCAGCTCAAAAAGCACTCTTTCCAGGATCGGAAAATCGCGTAATACTATTGCCTGTAAATCGTTACAAAGATTTCCCGCCAAGCCGTCAATGTCATTTTCGCCCAGAAAAGCGCTGAACATTCTATCAACTCCTCTATTGTATGTCAAGCTAAAAGCCGGCACCTTATCATATATATCTTTGGTCGATATCTCAAAAGGGGGCGTTACCAGAACATGCCAGATATCCAGCTTTGTATCCACCTCCCGCACAATATCCCCCCGCCCCTTACCAAGAGCAAACCTGTAATTCCCCGTGAAAAAAGGGATATCGGCACCCAGGTCCCTGGATATGCTTAAAAGCGCTTCTTCTCCGAGGGGAGAACCGGTTATCCGGTTAAGCCCCCTTAAAAGGGCTGATGCGTCGCTGGAACCTCCTCCCAGGCCGGCGGCGACAGGGATATTTTTGTCCAGAGCTATCCGGAAATGAAGATCCTCCCCCAACCTTTGCTTGAATGCTTCACAGGTACGGCCCAGGAGGCTCTCCTTACCGGTAGGCACGTGGGGTTCGTTGCAGGATATCGTCGTGCGATCCCGGTCAGTTTCTACGGATATGCTGTCGGAGAGCGAGATCCTTTCGAACAGGGTTTCGATCTCATGATACCCGTCATCCCTTCGGCGGATGACCTTGAGATAAAGATTTACCTTGGCGGGCGCAGTAAAAACCATGATGCTTATACCTGTAGTCTAAAGATCATCTTTGTTTTTTTCTCGCTATAAGCGCTCTTGCTTCCCTAACGATGTCTTCTTCTGTCAGGCCAAAATATTTATACAGCTCCTCGGGCTCTCCGCTTACTCCGAATTCACCCCTTATCCCCATCATCTTCATCGGGACAGGGCATGTTTCCACAAGGACTTCGGCCACGGCGCTCCCCATGCCGCCGTAAACGGTATGTTCTTCCAGCGTAAGCACAGCACCCGCCTCTTCGGCCGCTTTTATCACGGCTTCCCTGTCGATCGGCTTGGGGGTATGAAGATCTATGACCCGCGCCTGTATATTCCCGGCCTTGAGATGCCGAGCTGCTTCTATCGCCGTGTGGACAAGATGCCCGCACGCGATGATGGCGACATCGTTGCCTTCGGCCATAACCTTTGCTTTGCCTATTTTGAAAAGCGGCGTATCCGCCACAAAAGGGACCTTTGCCCTTCCCAGTCTTAAATATACCGGTCCGGGTATCTCTGCAGCCTGTTTTGTGGCTAAATACGCCTCCCTGGCATCCGCCGGCACGACCACTGTCATGTTGGGCATTATCCGCATCAAAGCAATTTCCTCCAGAGCCTGGTGAGTGGCCCCGTCCCCGCCCACGGAAATCCCCCCGTGCGTTCCCGCTATGTTAACGTTGAGGTTCATATAAGCCACGGATACCCTTATCTGGTCCCAGGCGCGGCCGCTTGCAAAGGCGCCGAAGGTGCAGGCGAACGGGATCTTCCCGGATAACGCCAGGCCCGCTGCCGTACTTATCATATCCTGCTCGGCGACACCATGACTTATGAACCTGTCCGGATATTTTTCCTTGAACCAATGGGCCCTGACCGATTCGGTAAGATCCGCCGATAATACGACCACGTCCTTGTTGCTTTCGCCCAGTTCCAGGAGCGCCCTGCCGAAACCGTCCCTCGTGGATTCTTTCTTAACTTTTTCATCGCTCATAAGAACAGCTCCTTATGCCTTTATTGCGCGTTGCCTTTCATGAAATATCCTCCGGGGGCCTGCACTATGTCTTCCACTACCAGTCTTTTTTTGTTGAAATCATAAACATCCTGCCCGCTCAGAGTGAGTCTGACATTTTCCAGCTGGTCTTCCAGTATCAAAAGATCGAAATCATTGAACTTGTATCCGTAAACCACCTCGTTCGCTATACGGACTATTTCCTGGATCTTTTTCAGGCGAAGACCTGGCTCCTCATCGCTTTTTTGGTCCGCGATCTTGAATCTCAGAATAAAGACCCTTGATCCGTCACTGGTAACGAACGAACTCTCGGCGACTTTGTACTTGAACATTTCCGCTAATTTCCCGTCACTGCGAAAATCGATCTTTACCCTGTTGGCGATCTGGGCGGCGAGAAATTCTTCCATGGTGACGTCTTTAAGGTAAAAGTGCCCTCTCCAGTAACCGATATCGCTTAGCCTTGTGGGCGGGCTCCTGAAAAATTCATCCAGCACTTTCTGTCTCGTCCCTTCCTCCACGCCAAGCTTATCGAAGATCTGCTCTACGGAACGCTCCTTCTTCGCCTGGGGGGTAAGATTGATGCTGAAAAGCGTACGCTTAAATGATTCGTTCCTTGAGATGTTACGATACATGCCGTGCTTGACATCTTCGACGTACTTTATTATTACTACCTGCAGTTCCGGCAGCCTGGCATCCTGTGTTATGACACAGTAAAAATCTATATCAGCGTCCGTGCTCAGGACCACCCGCGACGCGATCAGAAGAAGATTGCTGATCTTGTCCCAGGCGTCTTCGCTTATCCCCATCCCTATATCCATAAGGCCTTTCATGGGATAATATATACCCATTGTTTTCCCGACAACCGTGACATCCACATCCATATTATACTCCGACTTGCAGACCTCTCTGACGGCTTCGGGAAGTTTTTCCTTGGGATATGTCGGCATGCATGCCGGGGTCATCAAAAGCACCCCGGCTATTAATACAAAAACTGCTGCGATATTACAGACGTTCTTCATCCTACCCCTTTGCGCCGTGTTCCCAGCTTCTATCCACTGGCGGAGTTCCGTCGCCGGTGGATTCTTTATAACCGTATTCTTCAAAGATCGCTATTATCTCGTCATATTCCAGCTCTTCGCGCTTCAGGAGTTCCCTGGCGAACCTGTCCAGGATATCTCTTTTGTCTTTCAGGGTCTCTTCGACCTCAACCAGGCACTTGTTCATGATCTCGTTAGTATCCTTATTTAATGCCACGCGGACATCTTCCGACAGCTGGTCTTTCGGGATCACCGTATAATCCCCCACCATCCCGGATTTGCCCATGCCCAACTGCCAGGCCATCTTGTGAGCTACGGACATGCCTTTCTCGAAGTCGCTGCTCACGCCGCTGCTCGTCGTCCCGTATTTTATCTTTTCGGCCGTATACCCGCCGAGAGACACCATTATCTCCGAGATGAGTTGTTCCCTGCTGTATGAATGCAATTCCTCTCTTTCCGGGGACCACACAACACCCAAAGCCCCCCTTCTGGGAATGATGCTTGCCTTAAAAACGCTTTTCGCGGGCGCCTTTAAAAACGTGATTATCAGGTGTCCGGACTCATGGTATGCCGTCATCTCCTTTTCCTTCGGGGTAACTGTCAGGCGATGCTTGATCCCGAGATCGACCCGCTCGAACGCTTCGCTGATCTCTTTTAATCCTATAGCGGTTTTTTTTCTTCTGCTGGCGATCAGGGCCGATTCTTTTACTATGTTGGCTATGTCGGCCGGGCTTTTCCCTACGGCGCGTCGTGCAAGCCGCCCGAGATCAACGTCCTTCTCGGCTTTGACCTTCTTGAGATAAAACTTAAAGAGCTCTTCCCTGTCATCCTGGGACGGAAAACTTATCATGATTTTTCTGTCAAATCGTCCCGGTCTGAGGAGGGCCTGATCGAGATGCTGTTCGGGGGCGTTTGTAGCGCCGATGACTATCACGTTCTGATCCTTTCCTTTAAGCCCGTCCATCTCGGCAAGCACCTGATTCAGCGTGCTGTTGGTCTCCTGCCCGCCCATAAAACTGAACGTCCTGGACCTTCCGATAGCGTCTATCTCGTCGATGAATATGATGCACCCGCCGTATCCATAGGCAAGGTCCCGCGCCTTCTTGAAAAGTTTCCGGACCCGCGAAGCGCCGACCCCGACAAAGACCTCCACGAATTCACTGCCGGACATCGAGATAAAAGGCATGTCCGCCTCGGTCGCTATGGCTTTCGCCATGTAGGTCTTCCCGCAGCCCGGGGGTCCGAGCATAAGAAGTCCCTTGACGACACTGCCGCCCATCCTTCGCACATTGGCCCTGTCTTTTATAAGCTGGACGATCTCCCATGCCTCCTGCTTGGCGTCCTGCATCCCTATAACATCGTTCCATGTGATAGAAACGTCCTTTCCCTTGATCGGAGCTTTATCCAGCTTTGCGAACCCGCCGCGCATGAAAGTCAGGTACATGAATACGAAGATCCCCGCGTGGATGCCGGCCATGATAAACTGCACGGGCATCGTTGCGAGCGTCATTTTGCGGTAAAAAGATTCCAGCGACATCAATCCTACCACCGAAAGAATGACCAGAATAACGACCACCGCGACAAGTATTATGATCACCTTGTACTGCCGGAAATACATGATCAATTTTCTGTTAAGCATAATATCTTCTCCTCTAAAACTCGTTATTTCCCGCTTTATTGTTCCAGGGCGGTTTCCTGTTCATCCAGTTCCGCCAAAGCTTTTTCCAGCTCCTCTTTCTTCGGGGCGATACCGTGCCATTCGACCTTATTCTCCACAAACGATATCCCTTTTCCCTTTACGGTATGAGCGATAACCATCTGCGGTTTGCCTTTTACCGCCTGGGCCTCCTCAAAAGCCTTGTCCAGCTGTTTAAAGTCATGCCCGTCCGTTTCGATCGCGTGCCATCCGAACTCTTCCCATTTTTTCCTGCATTCGCCCATGTCCTTGACCTCGCAGCACAGGCCGTCTATCTGCAGCTTGTTATAATCAATGATACCGCACAGGTTGTCAAGACCATAGTGCGCCGCCGTCATGGCCGCCTCCCAGATCTGCCCCTCATTGGTTTCGCCGTCCCCCATGAGACAATATACCCTCGCTTTTATGCCGTCTATCCTGTCGGCCAACGCGATCCCGGCCGCTACGGACAACCCCTGACCGAGAGAACCGCTGGATATTTCCAGCCCCGGCAAGCCCAACTGCGGATGCCCCTGAAGACGGCTCCCCAGTTTCCGGAGGGTCCAGAGTTCCTCTCTCGGGAAAAATCCGAGATTCGCCAGAACAGCGTATAAAGCAGGGCATCCGTGTCCCTTGGAAAGCACGAACTTATCCCGCTCTTTCCAGTCATGCCTTTTGGGGTCTATTTTCATCCTCCCGTAGTACAGAGATACGAGTATCTCGACTATTGACAACGACCCTCCCGTATGTCCGCTCCCGGCTTTCTCCAGCATGGTCAATATGTCACGCCTGATCGCTATGGCCTTCTTTTTCAATTTTTTAATATCGTCTGCTTCTTTCATCTACCTTCGCCTTTTTAACTTTACTTTGATATGTTTTAATTTTTCGCTGACCTTCCTGTTGCCGGGTTCCAGCTCAAGTGACAATTCCCATTGCCGGGCCGCTTTTTCCGGTTCCCCTTTCGCGAAATATACATCCCCGAGGTGTTCACGGATAACCGCATCATCGGGCATGTACCGGGCGGCCTTATCTATCTGTTCCAGCGCCTCGTCCAGCATGCCCTTCCTGTAATAGGCCCACCCGAGACTGTCGATATATGCGCCGTTCTCCGGATCGGCTTCAAGCGCTTTCTTGATCAGCGCAACGGCCTTGTCCAGATCCCTGCCTTCCTCCACGTATATGTAACCAAGGTAGTTGTAGATCTCAGGCACCTGGCTCCCCCGCGAAACGGCTTCCTCCAGGATCTTTACGGCTTCTTTTCTTCGCCCCATCCGATCCGCCGTAGCCGCGAGATAGAACTTGTAAATATCGTTCGTAGGGTCTTTTTCCGCGGCTATGGAATAATAATCGACCGCTTTTTTATAGCGCCCTTGCAGTCCGGCCAGATATCCGAAGCTTCCGTAAATAACAGCGTCCGATACGCCGCCCTTCAAAGCTTCCCGCAAAACCTCTTCCGCCTTATCGAATTTCTTTTCGGACACATATATGCTGAAATTTCTCAAATACGGCTCGGGAGAACTTGCATCCAGCTGCATCAAAATGCGGTTCTGCTCCACGGCTTTACCTGTCTCTCCGAGCCTGTGATAGAGCTGTCCGAGCCGGACGTGCGCTTCTTTATTCAGCGAATCCATGCTCGCGACTTTCTTATATTGCTCTATCGCCTCGGCATATTTACCGTCTATCTCATAAATGAACCCGAGGACCATTTGGGCTTCAAGATAATCCTTATCCACCTGAATGGCTTTTTCCAGCGTCTCCTCGGCCTTATCCAGCAGGTTCAATTTGCTGTATATGATCCCGAGGTTCAGGTAAATGAAGGCGTCGTCGTCCCTTATCCTCAGGATCCTCTCATATATTTCCGCGGCCTTGTCCAGTTTCTGCTGAATGACATAAAGATCCGATAAAAACGTCAGGACCTTAAGGTTCTCGGGGTCGTATTTCAGGGCTTTTTCGTGCTGGGCCTGCGCTTTCTCGAATTCACCCTTCGCGGTATAGATTATCGCCAAAAGAAGATAGGATTTGGTGTTCTCCGGGGCCATCTCGACGACCCGGGCCAGTGTCTCATCCGCCTCATCGAGCTGCCCCAGGAGCAGCTGGTCCGCGCCGATCTTCAGGTAGATCTCAGCTACGTCATCCTTATAGGCCAGGGCTTTTTTGTATTCCGCGATCGCTTCGGCGGTCCTGCCGAAATTATCATAGATGGCCCCCATCACGTAATGGCTCAACGCATCTGAAGAACCCCTGATCTCGGGTTCTTTTGTCCTGGATCCATTGATGAGATCGTTTACCGGCCCGGCATAAGAACTTGTTCCCGATATGCAGACAGAAAAAAAGACGCAAAAAGAACAGACAGCGGCGAGGACAATCGGGCGCACTGGCGTCACACCTTCCTCTTCTTGTGTCGGTCTCTTCGCATTCGTTTTTTGCGCTTGTGTCGTTTGACCTTTTTTATCTTCCTTTTCCTCCCGCAGGGCATACTGCTCTGTCACCTCCTTTTCTGTCTGTCGGTAGATCAGCCGGTAAAAACTGGTCATCCAAACTAAAATTCCTAATAGATCACTTTGTTCAGCGGGTACTCTATAAATCCTTCCGCTCCCGCCTTTCTGAGTTCCGGGATAAGCTTTTTAACGTCCTCTTCGTCGATCACCGTATCTATGTCCACCCACTTCTCGTCGGAAAGCGGCGAAATGGTGGGATTTTTCATCGACGGCAGGACCTTCAATATCTTGTCCACATCCTTCTTCCTGGCGTTCATCTTGAGCCCGACTTTTCCTTCCGCGAGTATGGCTCCCTTAAGAAGCAGCACTATCCGCCCTATTTTTTCCTTTTTCCACGGATCCTTCCAGGCGCCCTTGTTGACGATGAACTGAGTGGTAGATTCGCATACGGTATCGATTATCTTCAGGTCATTTGCCCTGAGGCTGCTTCCGGTTTCGGTGACCTCCACTATGGCGTCGATGCCCATCTTGGGTTTTACCTCGGTCGCTCCCCAGCTGAATTCAACCTGCGCTTTTACCCCGTTATCGCGAAGATAGCCGGTAGTGACTTTTACCAGTTCCGTCGCTATTTTTTTGCCTTCAAGGTCTTTTACTTTCTTGACGCGGGAGTTTTCCGGGACCGCCAGTACCCATCTTACCGGTTTCATGCTTTGCTTGGCGTAGACAAGCTCAGCTACCCGTTCCACGTCGGATGAATTTTCCTTTATCCAGTCATCCCCGGTTATCCCGCAGTCGATTATGCCGTCTTCGACATACCGGGACATTTCCTGGGCGCGGAACAGCACGGCTTCTATCTCCTCATCATCCACGTCGGGGAAATACGATCTTTCGGAAACCCTTATCCTGTAGCCCGCCTTCTCGAACAGCCTTAAGGTAGTCTCCTGCAGGCTCCCTTTCGGAATGCCCAGTCTTAATTTTTTCTCGCCCATCTCTGCCTCTTTTCCTCTTCCAAAGAAATAAGAAGATAAGATAAAAAGAAAACAAACCCTACCATATCCCCCGGGCAAGCGTCCCGCTCCCAGCGGCGAACGTCCCCCCGGGGCACATTACCCCGTACATTAAAGTATAATCTCTATAATAAATAAAATTTTCGTGTCAATTGTATATCAATATTATGGGATAGTCAAGGAATATGAAAATCCGGGCGGGGATCCGCAAGTCAGGCAGGCTGTTTTTCGCGGATCATAAGGGTCCGTGCGGTTCGATGATCACCTTGATGGACTCGTCGGCCGCGGCGACGAGCTGAAAGCCCCGGCCGGTCTCCGCCAAGGGCAACCTGTGCGTAACCATCTCGCGCACAGGCACACGACCGGTGCGGATCAGTTCGATCGCCTCGACGGCATCCGACGGACTGTTGCCGTATGACGGCATCAGCTTGATCCCGTTGCGCCAGAATTCGTTAAGCGGCACGGAAAGCTCAATGCCCGGCTCCGTCGGCGCGAAGAAAAGGACCGTTCCCCCGCGGTCCACGGACCGCAGTGCCTGGTTGAACGCGGGCAAAGCCCCGGTGCACACGATCACCAGGTCAACGAGCCTTTTATCGGCCCGGAGCAGCCGGGCGGGGATATCTTCGCGGGCGCTCAGCACTTCATCCGCTCCGAACCGCCGCGCCATTTTCATGCGATACTCATTGATATCCGTCATGATTATCTTGCCGGCCCCAAGGGTCCGGGCCAGTAGCAGATGAAGCAGCCCCGAGATCCCGCTACCGAGTATGAGCACGCTCTGGCCGGGCTGCAGGTTCGCTATTCTTTGCGCGCGGCATACGCAGGCCAGCGGTTCAATGAACACCCCGTCCTCGAAGGAGACCTCGTCGGGCAGCAGAAACGTCCCGCGGTCCACGTTGATCCGCGGCACCCGTATATATTCGGCGAACCCGCCGGGATCATAATTGGTGTTATGCAGGGTCTCGCAAACGGTATGATGTCCGCTCAAACAGTAATGACAGGTGTTGCAGGGTACGTGGTGGGAAACAAAGACCCTGTCGCCGGCCTTGTAGCGCTTTACGCCTTCGGCTGTCTTGACGATCTCGCCGGCGATCTCATGCCCCAGCACCAGGGGGGCTTTCTTAGCGCGGTACCATTCCATTACGTCGCTGCCGCAGATGCCGCTGGTCATGACTTTCACCAGCAATTCCCCGGGGCCGATCCCGGGCACCGGCATCTCTTCCAGCCGCACATCGTCGTTCTTGTAGTACATCGCTACTTTCAAAAATGTCCCCTTTTTTGCGCCTCCCGAGCGATTCCGCGTGTCTTGCGGATCATCCGCTGTTCCTGGCCTCATTGAATATCTCGTGGGCCGTTTCAGCGGTGGCGTTCTCATGGACAACGGCCCGCAGGGCCTTGGCCATGGCCACGGGATGCGCGTTCTGCCAGACGTTCCTTCCCAGATTTATGCCGATAGCTCCCTTCTGCATGCCGTCATGGACGAATTCCAGCACTTCAAGCTCTGTCTTGCATTTCGGCCCGCCCGCTATGACCACCGGAACCGGACAGCCCTCCACGACCTTATCGAAATCCTTTTCGCACCAATAGGTCTTCACCACCCGCGCCCCCAGCTCCGCGGCAATGCGGCAGCTTAAAGCAAGATAACGGGCTTCCCGTTTTTCCGTTTCCTTGCCAACAGCCGTGACGGCCATCACGGGAATGCCGTAATTCTCGCACTCGTTAACGAGTCCGGCAAGATTCAGCAGTGTCTGGCGCTCATGATCGCTCCCGACAAAAACAGAAACGCCTACAGCGGCCACGTTGAGGCGGATGATCTCCTCGATAGAAGTGGTTACGCCTTCATCCGCCAGGTCCTTCCCGGCCATGCTGGTACCGCCGGATACCCTGAGAATAACGGGTTTAGCGCCCGCCGGGTCCACGGATGCGCGCAATACCCCCCTTGTGACAAAAAGAGCGTCACAAAAGGGAAGAAGCGGTTCGATGGTCCGGCCCGGTTTTTCCAAACGCGTGGTAGGTCCCTGGAAATATCCGTGATCTATGGGCAGAAAGAAACAATGACCGTCCGGTTGGATAAGCTGATTCAGCCGGTTTTGCATTCCCCAATCCATTTTTCATGCCTCCTTGTGTTATGTTAACAGGTCAGATTAACAGCCTGCAATATCAGGTTAGTCTAACACAGGCCATATACAGAGTCAACATTTGTACCGTTTGCGATTTCAAGCTTCAAAGTGTCCCCTAAATCGAAGCTTGAAAGTGTCCCCTTCCCCTCGGAGAGAAGGGGGGACACTTTGATAGCACAAAAATGGGGACACTTTGATAGCTAATTTCGCAAACGGTACAAAGTCAGGGGGGCTTTCGGTGTCAATAAAAACCCTTGTTTATGATCGGAATTTCCTTATAATATATAGCTTGCGTGGCGTAAAACGAGCGTTTGACAAGTACAGACCAGGGAGATGATGCGCAATGGTATTAAAAATACTTCGGAGCAGGAAATTCGCCAAAAGGGTGCTGTTGGGTCTGCTTATTCTCATTATCCCGGCCTTTATCCTCTGGGGGGCCGGCAGCGTCACAAAAGGCCCGGGACTGATAGGCAAGATCGGCAAGCAAAAAATATATCTTAACGATTTTGCGAAAAGCAGACAGGGGATAAAGGTCCAGGTGCTCTTTACGTACTATGGGGACCTGAACACCTTGAACCAGATACTGCAAAACCGCCCCATGATCAATTTCATGGCATGGGAAAGGCTTGTCCTCCTTAATGAAGCCAGGAGCAGAAAGATAAAGGTCGCCAATGATGATGTCCTGTCTTTTATTTCGCAGCACCCGCTGTTCCTGAGAGACGGCGCCTTTGATAAAGGGGTGTATAATTACATCCTGCGGAACAATCTTTCCGTGGGGCCGCGCCAGTTCGAAGAACTTGTAAGAGAGAACCTTCAGGTAAAACTATTGCGGCATGACCTGCTGAAAAATATAAATATCACGGAAGAAGACGTGCTGGAATATTACAGGACGATGAACGACCGGATCGAATTTTCCTACATGACGATCGATAAAGCCCCCTTTTCGGAAGACGTCACTGTATCGGACGAGGAAGCCAGGGAATTCTACGAAGCGAACAAAGACAAGTTCTTCGAGCCCGCCAAGGTCGAGGTGGAATATATAGAGCTTTCGTACGAAAACGCTTCCGAGAAAAGCTCGGTCGCCGGCGAAATGGAAAAGATCTATCCGGAGCTCAGCAAGTTCCCGACACGATTCAGGCAGATAGCGGACGAGCACGGGATGCGCTACGGCGACACCGGCCCCTTCTCGCGCAGGGACGCGATCCCCGGGATACCGTTCTTCAAGGACTTCCACGACATGGCTTTTGCCATGAAGGAAGGCGAAATAAGCCCTCTCGTATTCTCAGCGCCCGAAAAAGGATCGGCATACGTGCTGCGCAAAGTGCGGGATATCCCGCCCCGGCACCAGGGCTTTGAGGAACTGCGGCCGGATATCATGAAGAACCTCGCGGAAAGAAAAACCCTTCTCCTGGCCGAAAAAAAGGCGAACGAACTTCTTGCGAAAATGGCAGAAACGGGAGCGACCCTGGAAGAAACGGCAAGCGAGCTGGGGCAAGAAACGCAAAAGACCGAACCTGTCGCCTTCAGCGGGTATATTGAGAACATCGGCCCGGCGAAGGAGATCATCATTCACGCGCATAAGACCGGACAGGGTAAGCTTATGCCTCCGGTGATCACGCAAAAGGGGGCCCTCCTCATGCGGGTAGACAATATCCTGCCGGCCGACGAGGCCGATTTTGAAGAGAATAAGGAGACTTTGCGCAGAAACCTCCTGATGCAGAAACAGGCGAACACTCTGGACAAATGGTTCAGGGAGGAAGCGCCGAAAGTAGAGTTGAAAAAAGCTCTGGAGGAACTGTAAGGATCTATTCGAGGAATTTTTTGAGCTCTTTCATGAAGTGTGAAACATCCTTGAACCGCCGGTAGACCGAAGCAAAACGGACATACGCGACCTCATCAAGGTCATGTAATTTTTCCATGACCATGTTCCCTATCATCGTCGACTTGATCTCGTTATCGGTTTTTTTCTGGACTTCTCTTTCGACCTCTTCGACGATACGTTCGATATCATCCATGCTGACAGGGCGTTTTTCGCACGCTTTCATGATGCCCGCCTTGATCTTTTCCCGGTCAAACCTTTTCCGCGTGCCGTCTCTTTTAACGACCATCAGCGTGGCCCTTTCCACATATTCATAGGTAGTGAACCTTTTCCCGCATTTAAGGCATTCCCGGCGCCTTCTGATGCTTACCCCTTCCCCGCTCATTCGGGAGTCTATGACCTTGTCCTCCATGTTCCTGCAGTACGGACATCTCATGGCTTCACCACCGTTATCCCGATCCCGCCTTCCCGGAGGAACTGAAGCGCGAAATCATCCGGGTAATTTCCTTCCACAACGATCTTCCTGATGCCGACATTTATGATCATCTTGGCGCATATGCTGCACGGCTGAACGGTTATGTAAAGCGTCCCCCCGTCAAGGCTCACTCCGTGCCTGGCAGCCTGGAGGAAGGCGTTCTGTTCGGCGTGAAGCGCCCTGCACAGCTCATGGCGCTGGCCCGAGGGCACAGCGAGTTTGTCCCTGAGGCACCCGACCTCGTCACAATGGGTTATGCCCGTGGGAGCGCCGTTATAGCCGGTCGCCAGTATCTGCTTATTTTTGACGACAACCGCTCCGACCTTCCTGCGCAGACAGGTCGAACGTGTCGCGACCAGTTTCGCTATGTTCAAGAAATACTCGTCCCACGAAGGGCGTTTTATCTTGGCCCTGGTTTCCTTCGCGGTCTTATTTTTGGCCGTCTTTTGCGCCATTAGCCCAGACCCTCCATCTCGTCTATCCAGTCTTTGTACAGCGGGAACGCTTTTAAAAATTCTCTCACTTCTTCCCGGATAGCGGCGAGTTTTTTCTCATTCCCCCGCGCCTTCAGGGCGGTATCGATGAATTCCGCTACCCGGTCCATTTCCTTCTCACCCATCCCCCGTGTCGTCACGGCAGGGGTCCCCAACCGGATACCGCTGGTCACGAACGGGCTTTTTTCATCGAAGGGAATAAGATTTTTGTTGACCGTTATACCCGCCTTGTCCAGGCATATCTCCGCCTCCTTGCCGGTAATACCGTTATTCGTGAAGTCCACCAGCAGAAGATGGTTGTCCGTCCCGCCCGAAACCACCCTGTATCCCATGGAGATAAGCGCCTTGGAGATGCGTTTGGCGTTTTTGATGATATGTTCCTGGTATTTTTTGAATTCGGGCTGCAGGGCTTCGTGGAACGCCACTGCCTTGGCCGCGATGACATGCATGAGAGGCCCTCCCTGGATCCCGGGGAACACTTCCGAGTCGATCTTTTTCGCGAACTCCTTCTTGCACATGACCATGCCGGACCTGGGCCCCCTCAGGGTCTTATGGGTCGTCGTGGTAACAAATTCCGCTACGGGGACGGGGTCGGGATGAAGCCCGGCCGCGATGAGCCCCGCTATATGAGCTATATCGACCATAAGTATGGCGCCGACCTCGTCAGAGATCCGGCGAAACTCGGCAAAATCTATGCTGCGCGGGTAGGCTGAAGCTCCCGCCAGTATCATCTTCGGCCGGTGTTCCAGGGCTTTCTGCCGGATCTCGTCAAAATCCAGCTTCTCCGTTTCCTTATCCACCCCGTAAAAGACCATGTTGAAGTACTTTCCCGAAAAATTCTTGCGGTGTCCGTGCGTCAGATGCCCGCCGCATGCCAGGTCCATCGCCAGAACAGTATCTCCGATATTCAACATGGCGAAATAAACGGCCATGTTCGCCTGTGACCCCGAATGGGGCTGGACGTTCACGTGTTCGGCGCCGAAAAGTTTTTTCGCCCGTTCGACCGCGATATCCTCGGCTTCATCTACATAAACACACCCGCCGTAATACCTCGCGTGGGGGTACCCTTCGGCATACTTATTCGTCATCGACGAGGAAACCGCTTCCATTACCGAACGACTGGCAAAATTTTCGCTCGCTATAAGTTCAATGCCCTCGTTCTGTCTTTTGGTCTCGTTCAGAATGGTCTGAAATATTTTGGGGTCCGTATCTCTCAAGTACCTCATCTCTTGTTTCCTTTCAGCCTCCAGTGACCCGCTAACGACGTTTCTTGAAGACTTTCCTTTCCAGTTCCGCGATCTGCCTGACGCGCCTGGCGTGCCGCCCTCCGGTCGCTTTTGTCCTGAGCCAGGCCCTTACGATACCCAGGGCTTTCTTGCTGCTGGTCTTCGTCGCCGCCAGCACCAGCACGTTGGTATCGTTGTGTTTGCGCGCGGATACTGCGTCGGGGGCGGAATCGCATACCCCGGCCCTCACGCCGGGATACTTGTTGGCGATGATCGCCATGCCTATGCCGGTCTTGCAGATGGCGATCCCCCTTTCCGCTTTGCCGTCGGACACCCTTCCGGCCACATCAAAACCGAAACGGGGATAATCGCACGACTCGGCGGAATCGGTTCCCACGTCTTCAACGCGATAACGCGCTTTTTTCAGCGCGGCCTTGATCTTTTCCTTGAGCAAAAATCCCCCGTGGTCAGCCCCGATCACTATTTTTCTAGCCATCTTATAAATCCTTCTATTGACTCTTTTATAACGCGAAAGGACTCCCTGTAAAAGGCCAGCGGCTGTCCTATCGGGTCAGGTATGACAACATCTTCTTCTTTGTTGAATTCTCCGAGATAATGGATCTTCTCTTTTGCTTCCGGCGCCATGACCAGGACCTTTACCCTGTGATCCGGTTCCATGATCAGTATAACATCGGCCCATTTGATGTAATCCTCTGTCAGTTCCTTTGACTCATAACCTTCGGGGTCGATCCCGTCGGCCGCAAGAACCTTGAGGGTTTCCTGGGTGGGGGTCAGCCCGTTCACGCCCAGCGTGCCGGCAGATCTCACGTCTATAAAAAGGCCTTCCTGCTCCAGGCGCTTCTTGAGATACGCTTCAGCCATTATACTGCGGCAGCTGTTTCCGGTACACACAAAAAGCACTTTTTTTATATTTCTCATGATCGCGGATATTTACCTTTTCTTTATCTTCCGGTTCTTCGCATCGATCTTCCGGACGAGCTCCTTTTTATGCGCCTGCAGTTTCTTTTCGATCGATCCGGAACTTACGCCGATTATCTCTGCGGCAAGTATCGCGGCGTTGACGGCTCCCGCCTTCCCTATGGAAACTGTCGCCACGGGAACGCCTGACGGCATCTGGACCGTCGAGAGGAGCGAATCTATCCCGTCCAGCTTGGTCTCCATGGGGACGCCTATGACCGGTAATGTGGTATGCGCCGCTATTACGCCCGCCAGGTGAGCCGCGCCCCCGGCGCCGGCTATAATGACCTTTACTCCTCTTTTTCTCGCCGTTTTCGCGAAATCAGAGGTCTTGTCCGGCGAACGATGCGCGGAAAAGATCTTTACTTCGTAGGGTATGCCGAACTTCTCCAGCGTGGCGCCGGTTTCAGCCATGACCGGCATATCCGAATCGCTTCCCATGACTATGCTCACCGCGGTTTTCTTCTTCATATTCCAGACTCCTCTGTTACGCGGGCTATGGCCCGGTATCCTATGTCCTTTCTATAATGCATCCCGTCAAAATGTATCTTGCCGACAGCTTTGTATGTATTCGCTACCGCTTCCTTGATCCCGTCTCCCATGCCTGCCACATTAAGCACCCTTCCGCCTGACGTGACCAGATCCCCGTCTTCAAGGCGCGTCCCCGCATGAAAGACAAGAGCTCCTTCAGCGGCCGCTTCCTCCAGGCCCGTTATGCGTTTACCTTTCTCGTAACCGCCGGGGTAACCCCCGGAGGCAAGCACGACGCATACGCATTCCCGCTCGTCCCATTCTATCCCCGCACCGGAAAGGTCGCCGCTGGCTGTCCGCATCAAGAGTCCCGCCAGGTCCGACTTCATGCGGGGAAGTATGACCTGGGTCTCGGGATCTCCGAAACGCACATTGTATTCAAGCGCCTTGGGACCGGAATCCGTGATCATGATACCGGCGTAAAGAACCCCTTTATAAATGATCCCTTCATTCCGCATTCCGTCAACGGTGGGACGGATGATCGTCTCCATGACCTCGTTAAAAAGCTCATTATTTACTGCCGGTGCAGGGGAATATGCTCCCATTCCACCGGTATTGGGACCCTTGTCACCGTCGTAAACGCGCTTGTGATCCTGGCTGCTGGCCAGGGGTATGATATTGGTCCCGTCCGTTATCACCAGGATAGAAGCTTCTTCGCCTGTGAGACACTCTTCTACTATGATCTTTTGTCCGGCAGATCCGAATTCCCCTTTGACAAGCATTGCCCGGGCGGCGTTGACGGCTTCTTCGACATCTTCCGTGACTATGACTCCCTTGCCCGCCGCCAGGCCGTATGCCTTGATAACTATGGGGGCGCCTTCGGAGCGTATATGATCTTCCGCCTTTTTGAAATCGTCGAATATCCGAAAAGACGCTGTCGGCACATTGTACCTGCCCATCAGCTCCTTTGCGAATATCTTGCTGGATTCTATGCGGCTGGCAGCGTAAGAGGGTCCAAAAACACTTATGCCGGCGCCTTCCAGGTCATCCGCTATCCCCACGGCCAGCGGGGCTTCGGGCCCGACAATGACCAGATCTATGTTCTTCTCCTTGCAAAAATCGATCACTTCCTGGTGTTCGGAAACGGACAGGTCCACATTGACGGCATCCGCGAGCGTCCCGCCGTTGCCGGGAGCGCAATACAGGCCCTTTACATCCGGACTCTGTTTCAGCTTCCAGCACAGTGTATGCTCGCGCCCCCCGGAGCCGATCACCAGTATGTTCATAAAACCGAGGCCTCTGATTCTGTCCCGCGCATCGAGCGCTGCGTGATCATATGATCTCTACGCCTTTTCGCCCTTTGACGATTTTTCCTATTATCCAGCTTTTCAGCCTGAATTGTTTCTCAAGGCATTTTCCGGCCTTTTCCGCGTCTTTCGCCGAAAGGACCAGCGTCATGCCTATACCCATGTTGAACGTCCGGTAAAGCTCTTTTTCTTCCATGTCCGCTTTTTTGGATATGAGCCCGAAAACCTTCGGAACACGCCAGCTGCCTTTGTGGACAACCGCTTTCACGCCTTTCGGCAGCATCCTTGGTATGTTATCGTAAAACCCGCCGCCTGTGATGTTCGCGACGCCTTTTATCTTTACCGAACGGGCTACCTCAAGAAACGGTTTCGCATAGATAAGAGTGGGCTTCAGAAAAAGCCTGTGATCCTTCTCCAGCTGCGACCTGGTAAACAGCTTCCTCACGAGCGAATACCCGTTAGAGTGGAGGCCGTTAGAAGCCATCCCGAGCAGAACGTCGCCGGGTCTGATCTTCTTCCCGTCAATAACTTTTTTCCTGTCCACCACGCCGACGGTAAAGCCGGCCAGGTCATATTCTCCTTCCGGATACATCCCGGGCATTTCCGCGGTCTCTCCCCCTAAAAGCGCGCATCCGGCATCGCGGCACCCCTTGATGATGCCTTTCAGGACATCGCTCCATGTTTTCCCGTCGAGTTTACCGGTAGCGAAATAATCGAGGAAAAAGACGGGTTTCGCCCCGGAACAAAGCACATCGTTCACGCACATAGCCACCAGGTCTATGCCCACTGTGTCGTGTTTGCCCACGAACTGCGCGATCTTAAGTTTTGTCCCGACACCGTCGGTAGAAGCAACAAGAAGAGGGTCCTTGACGCCGGAGGGTGCGAGATCAAAAAATCCGCCAAAACCCCCTATGGAATCCATGCTCCCCTTTACCCTGGTCGTATCGATAAGCTTCTTCACGTTTTTTATAAGCCGGTTCGCTTTATCCATATCGACCCCGGACTGCTTGTAGGTGATTTTTTTCTTCATGTGTTACAATCCTATTTTCTTGAAAATCTTATCGATGTGCCTGAGGTGATGATCGAGCCGGAAACAATCCTCGACCTCGCCGCCGGACATGTACTTCTTGACCCTTTCGCTTCCAAGCACGGAGTCCTTGAAGTTCCCGTCCTCCTCGCTCGTTCTAAGGGCAAGGCCCTGCACGATCTCATACGCTTCCATGCGCGTGGCGCCTTTTTTGATAAGCTCAAGCAACAGCCGCTGCGAATAGATAAGTCCCCCCGTAGCTCCGATATTGTCCAGCATCTTTTCTTCATTCACGATGAGCGTGGAGATCAGGTTCGTTGTTTTATCCAGCGCGTAATCCAGTAGGATCGTGGAGTCGGGCACGATTATGCGCTCAACGGACGAATGTGAGATATCCCGTTCGTGCCACAGGGCCACGTTCTCCATGGCGGCGACCGCATTGCCCCTAAGCACCCTGGCCAGGCCCGTTATCCGTTCGCAGATGATCGGATTCTTCTTATGCGGCATGCTGGAAGACCCGGTCTGGCGACGGGCGAAAAATTCCTGCACTTCGCCGATCTCCGTTCTCTGCAGTCCGCGTATCTCGACCGCTATTTTTTCCAGCGTCGCGCCGACGATCGCGATGGCGCTAAGATACTGGGCGTGCCTGTCCCTCTGCAGCACCTGACTGGATACTCCGGCGGGTTCTAAATGCAGTTTCCGGCATACATATTCCTCAACGGAAGGATCTACGTTGGCAAATGTCCCTACTGAACCGGATATCTTCCCGACAGCGATAACATTTCTGGCTTCGCGCAATCTTTTCAGATTGCGTTCCATCTCTTTATAAAAAAGCGCCATCTTGAGGCCGAATGAAGTGGGTTCGGCGTGCACTCCGTGCGAGCGCCCGACCATGGGAGTATTCTTGAATTTCAGGGCCTTTTCTTTCAGGGCCGCCATGAGCCCTTCCGCGTCCTTTATGAGAATATCCATGGCTTCCGCCATCATAACGGAAAGAGCCGTATCCAGGATATCGCTGGAAGTCAGGCCAAAATGAAGATATTTGGCGTCTTCGCCTACGTTTTCGGATATATTCCTGATAAAAGCGACTACATCGTGGTGGGTTTCGCTCTCGATCTCTTTGATCCGCCCGACATCAAAATCGGCCTTCTCCCTGATGGTCTTTACCGCTTCTTTAGGGATCAGGCCCTGCCTGGCAAACGCTTCACAGGCCAATATCTCGATATCAAGCATCTTGCGAAATTTGTTCCCGTCCGCCCATATTCTGGCCATTTCCGGACGCGTGTATCGCTCTATCATGTTTTTCTCCCCTGTTATCGAGAAAAAACGGACATTGGGTCTCAACCGGAGTATTTTTTATAGCATATATAATATCCTCTGTCAATAAGTCAGTTTTTGGGCCTTGCGGCGGCGGCGGATAAAAAACAGCTTGCCTCTACATGCCAGATTTGTTATAATCTCCATTCATTGTGAGTTTAATTCTATCGCGCGGGGTGGAGCAGAGGTAGCTCGTGAGGCTCATAACCTCAAGGTCGGCGGTTCGATTCCGCCCCCCGCAACCAACTTCACCAACCTCAGGGACGTTTCTCATTTTGTTCCTAGACCGTAAATTATTTTACTCCCAGACCTGTCCCTAAATTTGTTCTCAGACCTGTCCCTCTACTTATTCTCTAAATTATTGGGGACAGGTCTGAGATTGGCCTTGGGGACGGGTCTGAGATTGAATCTGGGGACAAATCTAGGTTTAGGATTTTGTGCGGTCTAGGTTTGATTTGAAAAACGTCCCTGATTATGCTGCGGTGCGGATTTTTGTTTCCTGGGTTCTATATCTTTCACGCAGTTCTTCGAATTCGACAGGTATCGCTTTTGGAAGGATGAAAATGTAGATGTCGGGGAATCTTTCGTCTTTCTTTACTGTTATGCCAAAGTCCCCGCTGTCTATACCCGGATCAAAGGCAAGCTCAAAAGCCAGCGTCAGCATTTCCATGATATAACTGTAAGTATTTTCGGTCAAATTCCTATTGTCCACCCCCGCCAGGAAAATGTCCTTATCTTTTCTCAGGGCCTCGAATTCCCCGGAGGTAACGGTATTTTCATGGGATAACACTATGACTTTCGCGTCTTCATTACCCTTCTTGGCTTTTTCGGTCTTTACGGCTGTCAGCAGGTCTTTATCTTCCCTGTCTATAAAAATTATGTTCTGCGACTTGCAGAAACCCCTTAAGGCCATTATCAGGCGGTTCAGGACCTGGTGCTGGAGAGATCCTTTCTTTTCATATCCTCTTATCCAATCCGTCCCGAGAGCAAAAATAACTTTCTCACCCGGTTTTTTCCTTTCAAATGCCCGGACAATAGCGGTATCAATAAAATCCTGAGCGATCTTTGCATCCCTGTCAATAGCGTGCTCCTTTTCCCTGTCCTCGGCTTTGGCCCGCTCGGAACTGGGCGGCATAATGGATCGCCACTCCTTCAGTTGCCTGAACCCTTTAACATCATTTTTAAACCCTTTATAGCCGTACATTATGGTGAACAGCGCATCCGGCCGCGTATATCCTTCTTTGCGCGGCAGGACCGCGGCAATCACCGCCTTATTCTTCACGACATGGAAGTTCTCGACCAAATCGCGCGCCTTTGCCTTTTCCTCTTTGAAAAACTCTTCCGGGAGAATAAACCCTTCCTCTGCGATACGCCTGAGATATGTCTCGTACCCGCCCCCTCTCAGGGAAACCAGATAAAGAAATATGCCGTATTTCTCTATAATCTTCTCCGGGATGCCTTTTTTCTCCAGCTCTTCCCTGAACCCATCAAAACCGACAGCCGGACTGAACGTGCTTATATAAGGAACGTCATCAAAATGTGCTTTTGCTTTATCTATAAACATCTGACCAAGGTTTATATTCCGGGTGGCATCGTCTTTTGAGGATCCTATCGCCCAGAAAAGAAGCGTATCAAAAGGACCTTTACCGGATTTTCCGCTGAACATGTTATCCCATAAAGGATATTCTTCGATTTTTGCAAGTTCGCCTCCCGTATTAAGCGGATAAGTAAGAAGAACGCCCCTGACCGGCTTTTCGATCCCCTTGATCTTCAATAGATAGACCATTTTTTGCCGTATAAGGTGCCGCATTTGCTCTTTTGTCAGTTGTAAAAATTTGCTCCTCACCCAGGACTCGTTATGGACGGAAAGAGCCTCGTCCAGTTCGGCTGCACCGGCCTGCGTGATCTCCGTTACTTCCCAGTTTATTATGTTGCATAGTGATCTGCCTAATCGCCCTTCGTACAATTTCGATTCATCCGGCGAGGCAATTGTCCGGAAAAGATATTCGTCAACCAGTTCCGGCGGCCCGTGATTCTGCAACCAGGCGATCACATCGGTGGCAAGAAAGAGTTCCCCGGCTTCCGCATCGTTCCGGTACAGGATAAAATCATCGGGTGATTCCATTATGGACTTAAAGCCGTATATCTTATATTCCTTCAGCTTCTCCAGCTGATCCTGCAATCGGCTTCTGTCTTCATGGGATAATTCTTCTCCTTTCAGGGCATCTTTAAACAAGCTGATTATTTTATCCTTATATTGCCCGGTAATATCGTTCTGTCTCGTTTCCGAAAGCTGAGACCTGAATTTCCCGCGGGCCCCTGCGGTTTCGTCGTCCGCGCGGAGGTTATCTTCCTCGGGCTGCGGAAGGGGAAGATTCGGCACGGTCACCGGACCTTCGAAGGGAACCATCCCGTTTGGCCCGTATTTGATCACAAAATCATTGGGCTCAATGCCGAATTCGCGCAGTTTCGAGACAAGCCCCAGTTCCTTCATCAGGTCAAACGTGGCTTTCTGATTTCTGGAAAACCGGAATATCAACGTCAGGGTATCTTCCAGCCTTTCCTTCATATAAGGATCTTCTTCCCATTGATAAGTTTCGGCGCATTCCTTTATCAGCTTTTTGGTCTGCGGCGTAAGTTCAAGATCAAATAGATCGATAAATTGGACAGCCCGTAAAAATTGCGGCATGTGCAGGTTCTCCGGCGCTATTTTTTCTTTCTCGCCTGTCTTTTTGCCTACCAGGCGCGCCGCTTTCCTCTTGAAATCCGCTATCCCCCCGTGTATATCTATGAGTTCTATCTCATCCCCTACTATCTTGAATCCGATCCTGTTCATGGACAGATCCGCCATCGGATCCGGCTCTATGTTGCCTTCTTCGTCAAGCACGCCCAGAACATCTATCGGAAAACCCCGGAAATTAAGGAACGCTTTTTCGAAGAGCCTGTAGGGAATATCCTCCACTTCTATCCTGTTACCTGCCTTGCTCAGCGCAAATGCAAGGTCGGACATGGTATCCCACGTGTTTACGCCCGTCTTTTCCTGTATGGCCTCTTTTTCAATAACAATGTCAAAATCCGACGGCGTCTTGTTAAGCAATAAGCTCCTTACCGCGCCGCCATAGATGATAATGCGGCTCAGGTCATTTCTCCTGAGGAACTGTAAAAATGTCTTAACTATTCCTTCCGGAAGCTCGTCGATCCTGAACCTGCTGCCATGGCCTAGATCTTTTCTTTCCATCAAAGGCAGTTTCCTGGGCCTGGTAAGAAATTCTTCCCTCTGAAGTTCTATCTCTTCATCCAGCGTTGCCGCGAATTCCCAGGCCTTGTCGGGCTCGAAAATGAACCATTCAAGAAAGTCCGGCGAATGCGTTGTCTGCATCCCGATGATCTTGAAGAAGGCCCTTCTCGCCTGGGGACGGATGAACACCCTGCCTTCCCCGCCTTCCCTCAAGCTTATGTTGATCAGGCTTTCGACCATCCGTCTGCCGACGCCCCTTAACTTTCTTCCTTCCTTTTCCCTTTCCGTATTATGGCGGGCGACCTCCAGGATCTTGATGCAAACACCGGGGCCCAGACCATACCTTCCTTCCCTGTCCATCTCATAGACGCATAATGCCTCCAGTATCCCTTTCGCGGTATAGGCCTTCAGGACTTTGTATTTTTCGTCAACGTTCTTCCATTGATCGTCTTTTTTCATGAACTGCGTGAACCATCGGAACATCTTGGTGTATTCGCCCTGTATGAGCTGATGCACCTCATCGGAATCCGCCGGCTCTATCCAGATCTTTATCCTGTCCCCGCTTTTGGCCCCCATGACGAAAGTGGATACTGCGCCTTCCTCTCTTTCCTGCGCTTTCTCCTTTTCTTCCGGCTGATGAGAAATGGGCGTTTCGAACTGTTGGGAAGGAAACATGGTAACGGATATTTTTGTCTCGTTCGGGTCCGATTCGAAGAGGTCGGCATGGTTCCCGGCCGGGTCATGATAATACCTTACGCCTTTGCCCCTGCTGGCGCCTTCCACCGTAATGTCATCGATCCGCCCGAGGCGCCTGAGGCCCGACAGAAAAACACCTCTCACCGATTCAAGGGTGCTCTCCGGGGACACATATTTTCTTCTTACCCGTGGTTTTTCAAACGCATCGGGCACCGGTATGCCCCTGCCGCGGTCCACGGCCATGATACGCACGCCCACCGTGCCGTCCGCCCTTTTGACCTTTTCGATCCTGAAATAGAAATCAGCTTCGGGCTGCGCGAGTGAAACGAACTCCTGCATGTTCTTGACCAGCTCACCGAACAGAAATTCCGCCAGTTGCGCGCGGTTGCGGAAATCCTGCGGAACGACCGGCGCAACGCCCGGGTCAAAGCCGATGGGTTCCCTGGCATCCCCGGGGCTTAAGGCCTTGAACATCTCCATTGCCTTGCGGTTTTTGGCATCAACGGTCGGGCGGCGCAAAGGCGATTCCGCTTCTTCCTTGGTTACGACGACTGAATCCAGAACCGAAAGATCTTCGGGCGGCTGTGCGTGACGGGAAACTATATATTTTTTCTCGAATTCGCCCTGGTCAAGTCCGGATCGACCGGAGAGACGCTCCTCTATTATATCCCTCAAAGCCTTTCCCAATAATCCCTTGTACGGGGTGAATTTAAGCTGCTCCTGAAGTTTTCTTTTATCGGGATAATTGTCGGGAAAAAGGTCCTGCTGGACTAAAATGGCGTTGTAATGGCCCAGGAAGGGGCAGAGAAGTTCGTGCAGCAGATATTCGTCGACAATGGCCGGAGAACCGCGGTTTTCCAGTTCGGTAATAACATCAGTGGCAAAGAACAGTTCTTCTCCTTCATCATTCCGCCCCAGGAAAAAATCGTCCGGTCCGTTTACAATAGACTCAAAGCCGTATATCCTGGTCTTCCCTTTCCGCAGTCCCTCCAGCAGGCCCTTCAGGGATATTCTCTCGTACTGCGGTATCTCAAGCTGCGGCAGGTCGATCATGCCCGATAACCGTACTATCCTGTCCCTGTATTCGTCCGTAATATCGTTCTTTTTGATATCATCAAGCCGTGACAGGAATTCTTTCAGCGGATACACGCCCTGCCATATAAAACCGTCGGGCCCCGCATTGCCGGGCATTATTGCCGAAAATGCTTTCTTCAATCTCGTGTTTTTGGCAATTCTATCTATGATATTCTTGCAGACCCCAAGGACCGAAGATTCGCTCATGCCATACCTGTCCATCAACTCCCTGGTTGTGTCATCATCAAAATACTTTTCCTTGAAGATCTGTATATCCCTTTCCTTGTGCCTGGTATCCGGAAGGACCTCCTTCAGAAGGTCCAGAAGCTCCTTTATTTCTTCATCGGTCAGCGCCGTGAGCCGACCTCTGCGGAAAATATGATCGGCATCTTCCTTAATGGGACCGGTCAGACTTACTTCTCTATTCCTTTTGAGGCGCCTGTAATGATCCATTAAGGCATTTTGGAAAGCCGCCTGAAAATACGGCACGAATATCTCGTGCTTGTGATCTCCGAACGCCAGCACCGTCTTCATGAGAACATCGTTCAGAAGGTCGGACAGGCCGTGATCCCCGATATCATCCTTATGATTATTCATTACGCCCTGCACGGCATGTTTGCATACGGCATGAAGAGCGACGAAACTGGCCTTGTTGCCCGTTTCCGCATCCAGGGCCAAGGCGACTATATCGGCGTTGGTTAAGCTGCCAAAATGCCGTTTGACAAATTTTTCAAGGCCGTGGGGCAGATCTTCGTATCCCCTGTACCTGTGCAACAGCTCCTTCGTCTTTGACCAGCTGTCCTCTGTAAACCTGAGCTCCTTTCTTCTTAAGGGCAGGAGGTTCCTTATCCCCAGATGTTTCTTGATTATTCTGAGAGCCCTGTGAAAAGAACCTCTGCCGGAAAGCCCGTTCATTCTCACGTAAAACGTTAGAAGGCCGGACAGTGATTTGCCGCCGAACGCCTCAAGCTGTTTGGCAAGATCGACCGTATCCACTTCCCCGGATTTTTTACCCGCCTCCCGCGCAAGTATTTCCACAAGATGACGGCGGGCCTCCTTCATTACCCTGGGCCACCTGATCTTCTTTTTCCTGAATTCTTCCAGCACGGTGTCGGGGCCTATAATTATGCCGCCTTTTTCAAGCTTTTCTCTGGCGGCTTTTGTCTCGGCGCTGGCGGGTTTTGCGCCAAGATCCTTAAGGATGGATGTTACGATCTCCAATTCAACAGGTTTCAAGACCATCGCCCGGTATACCGCGCCCCTGCCGCTCCCTTTTCTTTCCACAAGGCCGAGACGGTCCAGCACCCCCAGGTCGCGTTTTATTGTATGTTCCATCGACAGGCCGCTCTTTCCGGCGATATCCTGAGCCGAAATAAATCTGTTTTCCGCCCTGAGGATCTCGAACGTGTTGTAGGGCGAGCCTTCGGAGGTCGGCGGCACTGCGCCGGGCTCCGGGCGCTTTTTGCCGATCATGATGCCGTCCACTTCCTTTATAAGCTCGGTCAGAAGTCTATCGCCGGCGTTTTCCTTCTCGGATAGTTCCTTGTACTTTTTTAAGGCCCTTACCAGCTTATTGATTTTTCTCGTCGGTTTTCTTCTCTTTTTGTCGGGCAGTTTGCGGAACGTCGATTTTATGCTCTCCAGCAGAGTGACACACAGGGCATATACATCGTCCCTGGGCAGGCAAAGTTCTCTTGTCGGGGTATCTTCGGCTTTGACCCTGTTGATCCTGTCCCCGCTCATGTAATACCCTTTGGTGAACCATTTCCGGATCTTGTTTATCCTTCCCCCCTTGTCCAGCGGGGTCACGGTGTCATTATCGACATACACCACTCTTTTTAACGCTCCGTTATCTTCCACGGCCATGATCGCGGTGGGGTCGATATCGCCGTGAACATACCCGTTATTCAAGTAGGTCTGCCTGTATCCTTTCAGGGTCTTTTCCGCCAGGTCAAGAAAGGCCGATTCTACGGCACGAAGGGGCCTCAGGCGCAGCGCCCTGGCATGATCTTCCAGGGTCCTGCCGTCAATGAATTCAAAAAGAGGCACTTTCTTGCTTGAAAACCCGTCCATGCCGTCCGTGGGGACCAGGCCGATGAACTTGGGCAGGCAGGGGTTTGTATTCGCGGGGTTTATGAAGGAAAGGATCTCGACCTGAGGCAGCAGGAAGATCTCCAAATTGCCGTGCCGATGGCCATACAATGTCGAATCTTTCGTAATATAATAATTGCCCTTTTTGAGCTCTATCGCGTTGGTGAGGATCTTATCTTCCCCGACATATTCGTATTTCCGCAACACGGAATTGCCCGTTTTAATAAGCCCGGTAAATTTAAAATCTCTTTCAAAATTCCTTATGCGGGGGACCCTGCTGACCGCTTTCCGGACCGCCTGAACATCCTTTTCGGGGGGTGCGGCGCTAAGCGTGATAATGGAAAATAAACGTCGGCGGAGCCTTTCCTTTGCTGCTCGTTTTTCCCCGGCGGAAGGCCGCGGGCCGAGCTTTTTAAGGACGGGTTCCGCGATCTCCCATCCTGCCGGGCTCAGTTCCATCGCCCTGAATATGGCGTAATCGCCTTCACCGTCCTTTTCGACCAGACCGAGAAAAACGAGTGTCCCCAGGTCGCGTTTTACCACTTCAAGCGAAAGATGCCCGTCTGGCATCCCTCCTTTCGTTTCCAGCCGGATCTGCTCGGCAAAGGCAAAGCCTTCTTTTGCCCGCAGGATCTCGAACATGCTGCATGGAGAGCCTTCGGCAGGCGGATCTTCACGCTGCAAACCATCTCCCCTGCCCGATCTCGCCTTCTCCTTGGAAATTATATAGGCCCTTGAATTGCTGACCAGGCCGAATGAGTCTGCGGAAACCGCCAGTCCCGTTTTTTCGCTCAGCAGTTCCTCCACATACTTCAAGTAGCTGTTGACCAGAACCGCTTTGCCGCCATCGGTCATATGTTCAGCTATATTTGCGGCGACCCGCTTCAGGACCGCTTCGCCAAAGTCCTTTACGTTCCTGTCATCGGGCGTTATCAGCCCGGTACCCAGGTCCACACTGCTCCCGTGCGGCATGGTTATATGCGGCATGTTGAATATGATAAGGTCATACTGACCCAGCCCGTCGAACAGGTCATTGCGAAAGGCGTTTACCCTGCTCCCGGCGCCTCCCAAAGAACAGGTGAGCTTCGTGTTCTCCACCGCCATCTCTTTTATGTCCACCGCGTCTACAAAAGCCCCTTTCTCGGCGGCTATGCGGGCCTCAAGCCCGCTGCCCGTCCCGATGACCAGCACCTTCATCCCGGGTTTGGCGTATTTTAAGGCGGCTTTCGCGCTTACTTCGCTTGAGGGGTTGACGCCGGTATAAACACCCGGCAGAACAGGAATGCTTAAAACCGTCATACCCGGCGGGTATGCTTTGCCGTCGGTGGGCGGGGCGGACTTTATCTCGATCAATTCTCCGGAATTATCGAACATGGCATACGCGTAAGCGGACTTAAGAACCCGGGGCCAGAAATCGGGGAACAATTTCTTCTTTCTTTTTTTCGCGGATTCCGCTTTCCTCTTGTCGCTGTCCCCGTAATAAACGGACAGGTCTATGACCACGGGGTCCTTGCCTGTTCTTTGCAGGCTTAAAAACAGAGGTTTATCGTTATGGTTCACTATCGACAGGGCCCCTTCCAGCTCATCCTTCTCCAAGACCCTGAATGCCGTCCTGATCGCGTAACTGTTGAGTTTTTCCAGCGGCACCTCGGCAATGTCGAACCCTTTTTCCCTTCGCCACTCCAGTTTCGCGGGAACAATACCCAATGCCCTGAAGATCCTGCTCGCGACTTCAGAAAATTCCGCGGGCGGCTGGATCAGGTGAAATTCCAGCGTTATCATCGTGCCGGCAGTGATATCGCTCGTGCCGCTCTGGGCGAACCAGAGCCCGGCATTCTCGTCCGTGCTGATCCCGGTCCACTTCTCGCCATACGCTTTTCTGCCTTTCGACTCGATCACGACATGATCCGGATCGAACGCTATCCTTTTGAAGCCGAAGCCCCTGAGCGCGCCTTCCGCGGCTTTGATGCTGTCCCTGACCAGTTCGTTCGGATCACGCGTCAGGCCTTCTCCGTTATCCACGGCAACGATCTTCAGGCCGGTGATCGCGCCGGACTTGTCCCTTCCGGCGTACACCCGGATGACACCTCCCCTGCCGTGTTCCATGATATTGCGCGCCAGCTCGTTGAGAACGTCGTCTATGCTGACTCTTTTACCTTCCGGAACTTCTTCGATGCTCTTGATGAATTTTCTTATTTCGCCGGACACAAAATCCTCATGGGCTTCGGTAATAATGCCCGGCATCTCAAGCTCAAACACGGGTCCGGCCGGGTCGGGGGCCTTGCGTTTTATCCCCGCCCATTTCCTTGCCACGACCTTGGTGCCCCCGTGCTCCATTTCCGCGTCCCTGGCCTTTTTCGTCTTGAACCATTGCCGCCCCCGGGACAAGATCTCCACATAGTCCATATCCCTGACCAGCCTGGTCAGGGCCATTCCCGCGCTTCCCCCTGTTTTATCCAGGGAAACCCCCTCTTTCACCGCCAGGGCGATATCCCTTATCCCTTTTCCGTTATCCAGGGCGACTACCTCTACACCTCTGCCTTTTTTCTCGCTGTATATCCCGCGTGCCAGGAGCACCCCGAATCCGGTTACCACATGCTGTTCCACGTTTTCCGCCAGGCCCACAAGAGACCTGATCACCTTGGAAGCTTTTATGTCGCTCAGGCCTAAATTTTTTACCAGACCGGGGATATTTGTCTTTTCCACAATCGCTACCGCTTCTGACGGCTTCATGCTCAACAGTTTCTCGATCTTTCTCCTGCCCCGCCTGCCGACAAAAAGAGCCCACCTGAACCCGTAAAAACTTTCAAGAACGCACAAACTTTCCTTGAGAGCTTCTTCGTTCATATCACACAACGCCTGCCAGGCCCTGCCTATCAGGTCCTCAGTCGGTATGATTTCTTCCGGCGCGGTCGCGGCATCCCTCGCGGCGAAGGGCTTCTGCCTTATCCTCAGGTCCCAGCCATAACCGCTGCTGTTCCCCGCCAGGAACGCCGGCACCATCAGCGTAAGCAGGATCCGGTGCTTGATATCCTCGATCTCGGGGTCCTTGATCTCCTTAAGAGAGATCGGAAAGTCAGGGCCTTTGTCAAAATAGGCCATGTCCTCCGGGACACACACGTAATCGTCCGTAATAAGGTACCCGCCCGGTCTCATTTGTTCGTAGATGCGGCATATGAAACTGCCCCATCCTTTTTCATAGTCCTTGGCGGTTTCATTGGCGGCTCTCTGATAATAAATATCGATCCTTTCCCCTTCGAGCATTTCTTCATATTGGCGGGGCCTGGTGATATCGGCATTTATGAACGTTATCGAATAGGTCTGTTCCTTTGCGCCCCTGTACTGCCAGTCAAACGTTATGCGGGGATGGCCTTGATCCGAATCGACCTTCACCGTCGAAAGATCCACCCCTATCGCTTTCAGCTCAAAAGCGATCGCCGCGGTGATCTTTCTCCTGTTCTGAAGCGTCCCGCCGTTGGCGAAACCCCACTTGAATTTTTCGCAGTAAAGATCGGCGTTGAAATATTTTCTCAGGTATTCTTCGGGACCATCGTCCTTAAAGCACTTCTTGAGTTCCGATTCCGAAAGCTGATAGAAAATGCCGCTATAATCCGAGATGAAATATCCCCTGGTCGCGTTGGTCGAAAGAAGAAAGTTCGAGATGTCGGCGCCGGCGGCGCCGTAAACCGCCGTCAGGGGCCTGTTGTCCGGGTTCACGAATCTCTTTATCGCCATGCCGTGCTCGACATGCATTCTCTGGAGAAGGCCCGCATTGATCGGGCGATAGTCGATCTGTTTCTTCCCATCAAGGGGTGAAGTTTTTTCCGTCTCCGGAAGCGAGGCTTCTTCCGCCCGCGGGAACGGGGTTTTCCCCCGGTCTTTTTGTCCGGCTGAGATACCTTTTTCCGGCACGATCCGGGAAGATATGGCGCCCCACCCTTCACACATGATCTTTGCATCCCCGATCTCGATGGGTATTGCGGCTCCGCCGCGAGATTCAAGCGGTTCATCTCCCGGCAAGTAATAGCGGAGGGTCACCGTTTCGGGGCTTCCTTCTCTCTTGTAGGGCAGGCAAAAAGTGTTTCCTTCTTTATGCAATTCCTGCCATTTAAAGCTTTCGAAATCTATATGCGAGATGTGCTTCTTAAGAAGTTTTTCCCTGAGGCCATCCGCGCTTATCATGCTTCCGGACTGGGCCAGCACCTGCCCTATTAAAATGCTGAGATAAATGAACCCGGCATCCTCCTGGAAATCTTCTTTGGCTCTCGATCCCGCCGCTTCATTTTCATTAACAATGACCTGGCCGCTCTCGCGCACTTTCACGCTGATGATGGGGCTGAGTCTCGAAGGAGGAGAAAGGGTGTGGACGCTTTCCCGCGCCGCGCCGGGCTCGAGCGCGTAGGAAATGTTGCTGAAAACGAACAGGCATATTATGCCCGCCGATACGGCCTTGAACCACAACTTGTGCGTATTGAAATATCTTTCCATGCTCTCCCTGTAGTATTTGACTGTAACAGTATCTATATATACAGTTTTTAGGGGCTACCTTTATAATAAATAAAATCAGGACAAATAATAGTAAAGGATTATAACACACAAAAGTTAGTTAAGTCAATAAAAATCTTGAATTTCCCCCTGCCCGTGCGGTCCCCGGTTGAATCTTGTAAAAGATCATCGGGCGTGTTAACATACCTACGTGGAAAGTGAACGTAAGCGCATCATATGCTGCGGGAATATAGCTTTTGACCTCATCACTACAGGCAAAGACATGGGTGGAATGATTTTCGAGGCCAGGCCGGGAGGGTCTGTCCTCAACACGGCCATCCTCCTGGCCCGGCTGGGGCTCTCCGTGTCTATGCTGTCAAAGGCGGGAAAAAATTTTCTCGGTGATACTCTTCTGAGGATCATGCGGGCGGAAGGGCTTGAAACAAAATACACCGTGCAGAAAAAAGACTTTAAGACAGGGCTTGCGATCGCCCGGATCGATAAAAAAGGAGATTCCTCCTACCTCTTCTACAAACCATACGGAAAACAAAATCTGCTCAAAAAGGAAAAGCTTCCCTGTTCCCTGTTTAAAAAAGCGGATGTTTTCCACGCGGGCTCCACCTATTCATATAACGACCATACATTTGAAGAGACCCTTGAGTCCATGAAGCGCGCAAAAAAGGAAGCTGTTTTTATCACCTACGATCCCAACTGGCGCGAGTTCAGGATAAAAGATAAGAAAAAGACCCGCGCGCGCATCCGCAAACTGCTCACCTTCGTCGACCTGCTTAAGCTCAGTGAGACGGATGCTCTCGGCATCACCGGATCAAGAACGCTCCCCGGCGCTCTCCGGCGTCTGCCCGAAAACACTATTGTCACTCTCGGGGATAAGGGTTCTTTTTTCTGGGACGGAAAGAAAAAAACATATCACCCGGCATTTAAGGTCCGGGTCGTGGATACCATAGGGGCGGGTGACGGCTTCACGGCCGGCATTATACACAGGTATTGCGCAAGGGGCATGGAAGCGTTCCGGAAAGAAAAAAGAGAGACCCTCGCTTTCGCTTCAGCGGTGTCGGCCCTGGTCTGCAGGGGCAGGGGCGCCGCGGAAGGCTTGCGGAGCCTGCAACAGGTTAAAAGATTCCTCAGATCGCGCTGATTAAACGAGGTCTATCATCCAGGATTTCAGGATCTTCTGTATGGTCGAGATCACGATGATCCCGGCCAGGATCATGATGATCGTGTGAAAGGTCCAATCATTTATCACAAATCCAAGAGCGATCCCGGCGGCGGGAGCGTGTTCCGTATTTGTTACGGACATCAGGAATATGGCCAGGCCGACAGCCGCCCCGCCGGCTAAGACATGCATAAGCACTTGTATCAGATAAAGTTCTACAGGAAAAACCGTGAGGTAGTGGATCGAAGCGCCTACTGCCACGCCGATGACATACCCGCCAATAAGATACCTGGGGCCGGAGATCTTGTGATGCGGCATGGCAAAAGCTACAAGCGTGCTGGCCCCGAACGACGCTATAATAGCGGGGTGATGGACGACATCAAAAAGCAGTAAGGCCGCAACGACCGCGAGCCCTCCCAGGGCCGACTGAATAATATACCGGGATTTATTGTTCCGGAATTTCTCATCAAAAAACCGCACTGCTATCTCTCCCCCTTCTTCCTGTATATGATCTCTCCCTTTTTGACGACTCCAAGCTTGTCGCGGGCTTTTTTCTCGACATAGTCGGGATCCTTCTGCATCTTTGCGAGCTCTTCTTTCAGTTTATCATTATGTTCCTCAAGGAGCTCGATGCGTTTCTCGTACTGCTCGTTTGCCTCCCGCAATCTCTGCAGTTCCGAATACCCCGGCAAGAAAACAATACAAAGCGCCGCCAGGAAAGCCAGTAGATAAAACGTTATTTTCCTTGCTTCCATAATTTGCTGCCATAAACCGCACCGGGGCCGATCGCCTCCTCGATGCGGAGAAGCTCGTTATATTTGCACATGCGATCGGTCCGACAGGTCGACCCGGTTTTTATCTGCCCCGTTCCGGTCGCGACCGCAAGATGGGATATGGTCGTATCCTCCGTTTCTCCCGAACGGTGGGAAATAACAGCCGTGTAGCCCGCATTCTTCGCCATCTCGATCGCTTCCATTGTTTCCGTCAGCGTCCCTATCTGGTTCACTTTGATGAGTATTGAATTGGCAACGCCTTTCTCTATCCCCTCTTTGAGCCTTTTGGTGTTGGTCACAAAAAGATCGTCCCCGACCAGCTGGATCTTACTCCCAAGCTTCTCGGTCATGGCTTTCCATCCGCCCCAGTCATCCTCGGCAAGACCGTCTTCGATGGAAATTATCGGATATTTATCCAGCCACGCGGCATAAAAATCAACCATATCAAGCGAGGATTTTTTCGGTTTATCCTCGGCGTTAAGAACGTAAGAGCCACCTTTATAAAACTCGCTTGCGGCAGGATCGAGCGCCAGGCTTATATCTTTCCCCGCTTTATAGCCGGCGGCGGTGATCGCCTCGAGAATGACTTCCACCGCTTCTTCGTTCGACTGGAGGTTCGGAGCGAACCCTCCTTCATCCCCGACAGCGGTTGAATGGTCTTTCTCCGCAAGTATCTTTTTGAGGTGATGAAAAACTTCGGATCCCGTTCTCAGCGCTTCCCTGAACGAGGGAGCGCCTATCGGCACGATCATGAACTCCTGCAGGTCCACGTTGTTATTCGCATGCTTGCCGCCGTTAATGATGTTCATCATGGGGACCGGGAATATCCTGGCATCATCGCCGCCCAGATACCTGAAAAGCGGTATGCCGCGCGAGACACTGGCAGCTTTCGCCGCAGCCATGGAAACCCCGAGTATCGCATTCGCTCCCAGCCTGCCTTTGTTCGGCGTTCCGTCCAGGTCTATGAGCGCCCTGTCCAGGTCTTCCTGGCGGGCCGCATCCATCCCCCTGACCTTTGAAGCTATTTCCCCGTTGACATTGCCAACGGCCTTTGTAACGCCTTTGCCCATGTAACGGTTTTTATCGCCGTCGCGGAGTTCGACCGCTTCATGTTCCCCGGTGGAGGCCCCGCTCGGAACGGCAGCCCTGCCGAACGATCCGTCTTCGAGGATCGCGTCCACTTCCACTGTCGGGTTGCCTCTTGAATCCAGTATCTCCCGGCCTGTTATTTCTTTGATCTTTGTTGACATGATTCTCCTCCTTCAGTCCAGAACCCTGACCTTCCTGCCCTCTATCTTGAGTTTTCCCCGGACAAAAAGACGTACGGCTTCCGGATACAGTTTATGTTCCTCGGCATGGATCTTTTCCTCCAAAGCATCGAGAGTGTCGTTCTCTTCGACGCGCACGCATGACTGCAATATCACCGGGCCCGCGTCCAGGTCGCTTTCCACGAAATGCACCGTTACGCCCGTGACCTTCACCCCGCACTCGAACGCGTCTTTTATGCCGCTCGTCCCCTTGAACGACGGCAGAAGCGCGGGATGTATGTTAAGTATCCTGTCTTTATATTCTTCAATAAAAGAGTCGCTGAGTATCCGCATGAACCCGGCGAGTACGACCAGTTCTATTTTGTCTTCCTTGAGGCGCCGCAACACCGCCTTGTCATACTCATCGCGCGATCCGAACTTTGCCGCTTCCAGGACAAAGGTCTTGATCCCGGCTTTGCGGGCGCGTTCCAGGGCAAAGGCTCCCGGCTGATCGCTTACCACAAGGACCACCCGGCCCCCCGCCAGTTCTTTTCCTGCTTCCGCGTCAATGAGCGCCTGGAGGTTGGTCCCGTTTCCCGATACAAATACAGCTATGTTCATGGCACCTATATCTCCTTGATGACTTTTGTCGGGCATTTACCCGCTACTTTTCTCACCTTCTCATGATCGCCCTGTTTTGAATAATCCGCGCGCGAAAGGTTGTCCGTAACCTTGAAAAAGCCCTCCGGCGACAGTTTTTCACATATGCCGCAGGCGATGCATCCCACGGCGCAGATCTGCCTCACCCTGACAGCACCGTCATGAGTGCTGCATGCCACGTAAAAAAGCTTCTCATTCTTTTTCTCCTGCATGCTGATTATGCCCCGGGGGCAGGCTTCAGCGCACTTGCCGCAACCCGTGCATTTTTTCTGGTCGACTACCGGAAGTCCGTTCTCCATATGAAGAGCATCGAAGGGGCATACCAGCGCGCAATCGCCGAACCCCATGCATCCGTATTCACATTCCATTCCGGCACCGAAGGCAAGGTTTGCCGCGCCGCAGGTGCGCACTCCCTTATAATCAGCCACCGGTTTCTTGTCTTTCCACTCGGCCGCGCAATGCACGAGCGGGATCTTGGGATGCCGTTCCTCCCCCTCCTTGCCGAGAAACTTAAGCAGCTGTTCCATGGCTTCCTCGCCCATTACCCTGCACTTCGCGGGATCCTCGCCGTCCTTGACGATGTGCTCGGCGAAATCATGACAGTTCACATACCCGCACGCCCCGCAGTTGACGTGGGGAAGATGACCGAGCACCTCGGCGATCTTGGGATCTTCTTCCACTTTCAGTTTCTTGTCGGCGAACCCCAGGAGAGAAGCGAAAAGGGCTGCCATTCCCGCCATGCTGAATATCGACGCTAGCATCAAATTATCCATGTTCTCCTAACCGCGCGTTCATCTGCTGATTATCCCGCCGAACCCCATGAACGCAAGGGCGAGCATCCCGGCCAGTATAAGCGTTATTCCTGTTCCTTTAAGCGCTTCGGGTATGTCGGCAAAATCAAGCTCTTCGCGGATCCCGGCCATGACCACGAGGGCCAGCGTGAATCCGATCCCCGCCCCGAGGCCAAAAACGACCGATTCCAGAAACGCATATTCCCTGAGCACCATGAAAAGAGTAAGCCCGAGAATAGCGCAATTCGTGGTTATGAGCGGCAGATATATCCCCAGCGCCCTGTAAAGCGCCGGGGATACCTTCTTGATGACCATTTCCACGAACTGCACCAGACTCGCGATCACGATAATAAAGGCGACGTACTGCAGAAATACCAGCTTGAACGGCACAAGGATATAATAATAGATGAGCCAGGTGACGGTCGCGGCTATCGTCATGACAAATGTCGTCGCCATGCCAAGGCCTACCGCGCTTTCTATTTTGTTGGACACCCCGATAAAGGGACATATCCCCAGAAAGTACGTAAGCACGAAATTGTTCGTGATACTGGCCGCTATCAGGATCAGAATGAGTTCTTCTATTGTCCTTCCCATCTTCTATGCCTGTTTTTTTGCCTTTACTTCTTTCAGTTTCTTATCCGTTATATTGAATATCCCGACAAGAAGCCCCAAAGTTATGAACGCGCCTGCCGGCAACACCATAACGATCCAGTTCGTGAAGCCCGCCCACATGACACGGTATCCAAAAATAGTCCCGGCACCGAACACTTCCCTGGCGGATCCAAGCACGATCAGCGCGCAGGTAAATCCCAGCCCCATGCCGAGGGCATCGAGAAACGACCTGAAGACACCGTGTTTCGAGGCGAACGCTTCAGCCCGGCCCAGTATGATGCAGTTAACGACTATCAAGGGAACATACGGCCCCAGGGCCTTGCTGATCTGGTAAAAATTGGCTTTAAGAAAATAGTCCGCCGCCGTCACGAATGTCGCGATGATCACCGTAAATATCGGTATCCTGACCTGCACGGGGACAAATTTTCTTATGGCGGATACCACTACACTTGAACAAACCACGACAAACAGGGTGGCCATTCCCATGGAAAACCCGAAAAGGGCCTTGGTGGTCACGGCAAGCGTCGGGCACATACCCAGGACCTGCACGAATATCGGATTTTCACGCCATAAACCTTTTAACAGATCCCTGTACATTATTCCCCTTTTATGGCCTTCCGGACCTCTTCTATCCTTTTATTAAGTATGTTCACCACCGCGCGCGACGAAATAGTGGCTCCCGTGATCGCCTCTATCTGATACGGCTGTTCGGGCTTGCGGTTCCTGACGTACTCTATGGGGTGCGCGAGCGAAAGGCCCACGAACTGTTTCCTGAAATCGTCGCTTGCTATTTCCGCGCCAAGGCCCGGAGTTTCCTGTGATTCCACTATCTCTATGCCTTTCATCTGAGTGAGATCGGCGTTGAGCCCGCCTATTATCTCTATAATCCCCTGATAACCGTTCCCCTTCGCCTTAAAAGCGTACCCAAGGAGTTTCCTGTCCTTATCCACGACCTTCACTATGCCCCTGGACCCCTTCTCAGCGCCCTTCATAAGACCGGCAATATCCGCGTCGGGGAACAGGCTGAGCACCGCTTGTTCGGACTCTTTATTGCGATTGTCCTTGATCTTCTGGGTGGTCAGAATGTGGACCATGACCAGGATCGCCCCCGAAAGCGCGCCGACAGCCACGAGAGCGCTTATCATCCTGACAAAATTGTTTTTGAAAATATCTTTTATCATTTCTGTTTCTTCCCGTTCACCGTTCCGAACCGTCTGGGTCTGGCGACCCTGTCTATAATGGGCGTGAACGCATTCATGAAAAGGATCGAATACATTACACCCTCGGGAAGCCCGCCCCATATCCTTATTGTCATCGTTATCAGCCCGCATCCCGCGCCGAAGATCCATCGCCCTTTAGCCGTCACGGGTGACGTTACCGGATCGGTGGCCATGAATGTCGCGCCTATAAGAAGGCCTCCCGCGAGAACATAAAACAGCGGTGTCATGACCTTGTCCGGGTTAACGATGTGCATGATGCCCGCGAAAACGATCACGGTCCCGATATAAGCTGCCGGTATCCTGTAATCTATTATCTTGCGGTAAAGAAGGTACCCCAGGCCCAGCAGCAGGGCCAGGGCCGATGTCTCCCCCAGGGACCCGCCCACGTTCCCCAAAAACATATGCAGGTAGGGCGTAACGCCGTGTTCGAACTTAGCCAGGCCAAGGGGCGTTGCCGTAGTCACGGCATCCAGGGTGATCGGCTGTATCCACGTGGTAAGAGCCACCGGGAAGGCGGCCATAAGAAAGGCTCTTGCCAGGAGTGCCGGGTTGAATATATTGAACCCAAGCCCGCCGAAGACCTCTTTGCCCAGGGCAATGGCGAAAATACCCCCGAGAGCGGCCATCCACAAAGGCAGCGAAGGCGGCAGGACAAACGCCAGTAAAAGGCCGGTTACGACCGCGCTGAGGTCCCCGATCTTTACCTGTCTGTTCCGCAACCTCTGGAGCGCGTATTCGGTCGCAACGCAGCTCGTGACCGTAACGAGGATAAGCCCGAAGGCGCGCCACCTGAAAAAATACAAACTGGCCAGAATAACCGGTGTCAATGCCTTGATGACGCCCTCCATCATATAACGGGTGTCCATAGGCGATAAAACATGGGGGGAAACGTTTATCGTCAGCCTTTTCATGTTTTATTCCCGGCCGTTAGCGCGGCCTTCCCTTCCTTTATATACTGGACAAGCGGTATCCTTGCCGGGCAGGAATAGGCGCAGGCGCCGCATTCCATACAGTCGGCAACGCACAATTTTTCCATTCTGTCCCAGTAGCCTTTCTTTACGTTTTTCGCTATTTCAGTCGGGACAAGGTTGACCGGGCACACATCCACGCACTTGGCGCACCTGATGCACTGGCTTTCTTCAAAATCCCTTGCCTGCTGTTCCGATAAAAACAGTATCCCCGACGTGTTCTTCAGGACGGGTGTATCCGCGTGCGGCTGAGCAAAGCCCATCATCGGGCCGCCGACGATCACCTTCTTCGGGCTTCTGTAAAGTTCCACGCCATACTGTTCGATAATGTCGCTGATAGTAGCGCCCACTCTGACAAGGTAATTGCCGGGCCTGTTCAGACAATCGCCCGAAATGGTCACGATCCTTTCAATGAGGGGTTTATTGAAATATACCGCTTCATAGATCGCGTGAACGGTTCCCACATTCTGCACGAGAAACCCTATATCCAGGGGAAGTTTGCCCGGCGGGACTTCACGCCCCGAAACCGCTGTCAGGATCTGCTTTTCGCCTCCCTGGGGATACTTCGTTCTGAGGGGTATTATGCGGATGCGCGACAGGTCCCTGTGCGTGGTATCTTTTATCGCCTTTTGGAAAGCAAAAAGCGCTGCTTTCTTATTGTCCTCGATCGCTATGTACGTGTTCTTCGGCTGAAGCATTCTGATAACAAGCTCGATGCCTCTAAGGATCTCCTGTGTCTTCCGGGTCATCAACACATGGTCACAAGTAAGATAAGGTTCGCATTCCGCGCCGTTGATGACCAGGGTTTCTATTTTCTTCCCCTTCGGAACGGTAAGTTTGACATGAGTCGGAAAGGCGGCTCCTCCCATCCCCACGATCCCGGCGCTCTTCACCTTCTCGATAAGTTCCTGCGGAGAAAGGCCCTCTATGTCCTGCTTGACGTATTTTTTCGGTCCTTTCTCTTTATCTTTTTCGATAAAGACGGATAACGTGGGGCCCAGGCTGAAATGAAACGCCTTTTTCACGTCAATGACCTTGCCGTAGACCGGAGAATGCACGGGGCTTGAGATAAAGCTGGAGCTTGTCCCCAGGGCCTGCCCTTCCTCTACCTGATCCCCCTTTTTTACGAGGGGCTCGTTGGGAGCTCCGATATGCTGAGATAAAGGAATGACCGCTATATGCGGAAGGGGCGCCTCTCTGAGAGGTTCCCGAACGCTGATATCCTTGTGATATTGGGGGTGAACGCCTCCCCGGAAACTTAAAGACTTCATATTTTTATCCCGTCCGGTCTGTGGAACCCCGGTGAATTTTCATTATACATGCTGGAAGTTGTTTGTCAATTGCGACGTGGTCTGCCGATTTCTCTGGTTGAAATAAACGCTCTTTCATTATATAATTATTGCGTTGACTTTTAGTGATAACGGAAGAAAATCCTCATGGCCAAGAAAAAAACCAAAAAACTGCATTGCTGCGAAAAGTGCCAGAACTACTGGAGCTGCGAAACCAAATGGTACAGGGGCGAACATAATCAGGAGAACATATGCTGCGAGCTCTGCAATTTCTATGAAACCTGCTGGAACCCGGCCCTCAAGACCTCCGGGACAAGAAGCCAGAAAACCTTCAAATCTTAATCGGGAAACCTTCCCGCCGGGCCATTGCCTGCCCTGCCACGCCGACAACCGTAAAAACAATGCCGCTGGCGAGCAATATCGTCAGACCGGTCAAATATTTGGAAAGATACGCCGTAAGGGCCATGAAAACAAGGAACGCCAGATGCACAACGGCTTCCATGGAACTGAAAATACGGCCCCTGACCTTATCCGGCACCAGGGTGTGGATCAGGGTATTTGCGCAGATCAATATCGGCGCGGATACCACGCCGATCGCCATTATCAGCACCCCTCCGACGATAAATAGCGGGCTATTACCGGCATAGATCGCGAAAAGGCCGACCGTGATCCCGCAAAGGGCCAGACTGGTGAACATTGCGCGTATTTTTGAAAAATTCTGTCCGAACTTTCCGTACAGCATCGTTCCCAGGAACAGTCCCGCACCGATAAAGACGCCGAAAAGCCCGAGATCCACAGTGACCGATCCGAACTTTTCCTGGACAAAAACAATAATGATGCAGAAAACGGCTCCCGCCCCGGCCATGAGAAGGAACAATACGCTTGTCACCGCTTTCATTTTGTCCTTTTTGAGCATGTACCCGAACCCCTCACCTATCTCTCTCCAAAGGTTCCTTCTTATGGACCTTCCGATTATTTCCCTGGTCACATGGATATCCTTCCTGACGTTCGCGATCTCTTTTTTCGGCGTTATAACGGCAATGAGGGCCGCGGAGACAAAATAACTTATACTGTCCAGGTAGAACCCCCACATGTGTCCGATCCATTTTATAATGAACCCCGCCAGCGCGAACCCCAGGATGCTGGCTATCATCCTCGTGGTGTTCGACAGTGAATTGGCTACCATGAGCTTATCTTCCGACACGATGGCCGGGATGATCGCCATCTTTGAGGGCAGAAAGAACCTCGTGGCGGAAAATATCAAAAACACCATGACATAAACGGGGAACATCATGTCCAGATAGACAAAAACGGGTATGGCCAGGACAAGTACGCCTCTTAAAACATCGGAGATGATCATGACCCTCTTGCGGTTCCACCTGTCGACGTAGGCGCCCGCTACCGGCCCGATGATGAATACCGGGATGACTATGAAAAACAGCAGCTTCGCCAGGGCCATGACGGAACCGGGGGATTTGGAATAAACGAGGGATATCAAGGCCATCTGGTTCAGCCGGTCACCGAATTCGGAAACGATCTGGCCGGACCAGAGGGAAAAGAAGTTCTTCTTGAACAGGACCTCTCTGAAGCGGATCATGGTCTTGTGACCGGTGAAAATGGAGCCCGCGAGTGGATTCGAACCACCGACCTAAGCATTACGAATGCTTTGCTCTACCAGCTGAGCTACGCGGGCCCCGTTTCTTGCGTTAAATTGTATAATCAAACAGGACTTTTTTCAAGAAATGATTTAGGCGCCCGATCATAAAAAAGACCCGCCAAGGGCCGCAAAAAAGGCCCATACATGTGTATGAGCCTTTGATTTATGGTGCCAAGGGCCGGAATCGAACCAGCGACACAGGGATTTTCAGTCCCCTGCTCTACCTGCTGAGCTACCTTGGCACCAAAAAACAAACTCTTTGAATTCCGATATGAAATTATAGCACAGCATGCGATTTAGGCAAAGGGAAAGTTCCTGCTTTTCTTGCCGCGTTCCGCCCTCTCTTTTATCAGCATGCTGATAAACAGTATCCATAAAAGCAGTATGCTGAAGGCCCCGGCGCCGAGGATTTTCATGTACCTGTCGGCCTGCGCAAAATATAAGATCACGGCCCCTAAAAAGACGATCTCCATCCACCTGCTGCCGTACATGAACCTGGCTCCGCTCTTGGTCTTCGCATAGTTGAAGACAATGACCGGAAATATAATGGAGGCCAGCATATGTGTCTGTGCGACGGGAAAAAATAATATCATGCATAGGAAAATAAGCGAATATTCAAGGCTTAGATATAACCTGTCACCGTAAATAAGCCTGTAGTCCAGGACTGAAAACGTGGCGGAAAAAATCAAGAGCAGCAAAACCTTTATCAATATATCCACCTGCCTCGGTGTTAAGGGGTGCGGCAGCGGGATATCATATTTAAAGTCCTGCGTTTTCCAGAAAAGGATGACGCCATCATCTTCGTCCCTTGTCAGGTAGCGGACCATTGCCGCCGAAAAAGATTGGTTGCTCGGTTTGAATTGTGACTCGAACCGCGCGTAATTCACTTTCGCGCTATCGCCGCCTCCGCTCAGATGCGGAGCCGCTCTTATCTCCATCCAGCTTTTCATCGAATCGCTAAAATTCGCCCCTCCCATGACGGTCCAGGGAATAACGAAAAGGAATAAAAGGATCCCCACAAAAAATCCGGCCGCTGCCTTGAACCGCCTTTTTGCCAGAAAGTATAACAGGAACAGGCACGGGTAGATCTTTATGACACTCGCTGCCGCCAGTATGATGCCCGATATGAATCTTTTCTTTTTTTCATGCGCAAAAAGCGATAAAAGTATGAGAAAGAATATCATGAAATCTACCTGGGCAAGCGATACATTATCCAGCCAGGCCCCGATCAGGACAACGCCCGAGATTATCCTCAGCAGATAAGGTCTTTTAAAAAATACGGGGCCGGGCTTCTCCCCGCCCGCCACCAATCTCACCGCGAGATAAAAAGCGCCTGCCAGGGCCAGCACGTTGAACATGTACCATATGGCCGCGGCGATCCTGATATTCAGCAAAGCCGCGGGAGCAATAAGGGTCGCAAAGAAAGGCAGATACAAAAAAGGCGATAAGGTGGTCTTGAACGCTTCGTGAGTGTATAGATTCGTTTTCAGCAAAACAAGTTTTCCGGCAAAATAATATGTATCGAAATCATTCGACCCCCAGCATGTCCTCCTATCGTGATAATACCCCAGTGATACGACGCAGATCACGATAAGCGCCGTGAGCAGGAGCCCTTTTTTCTCTTTGATCTTTTTCAATATGTTTATTTTGATCATGCTCTTCGGATTTTGACCAATTATACCACAAAACGCGCTTTCTTCCCCCATCAAAAAACCTGCCGAATTTTTACAATGCATAAACGCCGCCTTGATGTATAATATGTTGTATGGTAAGGATCGTGTTTTTCGCGCAGAAATGTCCGGGACAAAAACAAAAGGATCTTTCATGAAAAAAATATTTTTCTTTCTAGTGACCGGCGCATGCCTTCTCTCCGTGCTCTTCCCGGCTCCACTGTCCCGCTCAGAGAACAGTCCCACCGAACCCGCTCCCGGGCGGGCCTATTTCGGGGAATTTATACTCGGAGGGTCATGGGAAGCCGGCGAAAAAAGTATTTACCCGCCGCCGGCCGAACGCAAAAAAGAAGACCGGCTTTCCGTTGACGAGATCCATTCACGCACGTATTTCGTCGATCCGGGACCGCTGCCGCCGACGGACAAGCGCATAGGTTACGGGGGCGCGCTCAACCTGAAATACTATTCGGGCATATCCTATGATTACCTGCAGAACAATCTGCCCGGAAAAACCATCTCTGTCGATATCCTGATGCCCGAGGGGTCTCTGAGCTCCTTCAAGCCCATACCCAACAAGCTGCGTATTACCATCAAGTCCGAAAAGGACGGCGAGTGGGCCGAATACTACGGTAAAAAAGAATGGATAAGCGTCAAAGAAGCGGGTAAGTATAATGTCAGGCTGGAAATCCCGGAAAAGGCCGTTCCCGCAGGGGCCAAAAAGACCTTTTACCCTGAAAATACCGTCCTCTTTGCCGTCGATTACTACCTCATGGAAGGGTCCAAGCGTCAATCATATGTATTGTTCTCTTTTTCCGATTTCAGCATAGAAGGCATAGACCTTGATCCTGATGATCTTAAATGGCAATTCACCAAGAACGGATATGCCCTTGAAGGTGTTTATCTCCCCTATTTCGTCAAGGGAAGCACCTTGATAAATTCGATGGGAGAAAAGGTCGATCTGGAATTCAAAAAACTCAAAGTTCCGGAAATGACGGGACATGCCTCCGCCGGCAATATTGAAGAGCTGTTTCTTTCCCTTCCGGTTTTTATCCCGAAGGAGCTGCGCGCCCAGAAAGGGACTCTGGCTCTTACCGTCAAAGGCGACAGCGAAACAGTGCGTTCATGCGTGAAGGATTTCAGCTCCTGCAACCTGGAAGGCATGGTCTTCCTCACTCTTCCGCTTGACGCCTTTGATATCAAGGAAAACATAAAAAAAGTCACAGAAGACATGACGATCGGCCTGCGCATAAAGACCCTGAAGCCGCACGCGCCCGATATGATGCCCATAGTGCTGGGGCCGCTGAAGATAAAACAGGGCCAGCTGGTACCTTTTGACAAAAACTGGCGGGTCAGGGACGTCCAGGGTCTCGGGGGTTATAAAAAAATAGACGTGCGGCAAGACGGCCTGATCGGCGAAGGCGGCATAACTGCCGCCGCCCTGGAAAGCGACCTCTACCAGTTGGACATGACAACACGCCTCAGGGGCGGCATTGACTGGCAGAACCCTTTATACAGGGTAGAGCTTATGAGGGATTTTGACCCGGGTCCGGTCGATCTGGACAATATCCGCGTCGAGGTCTTCGTAAGCCCGCTCACGGATACCACGGACGCGTGGCAAAAGCCGTTCAGGGCGAGAGTCGGCCTTCTGGACGTAAATGATAACGTCATGTTCGGACCGAATGTTTCCCTGTCCGAAGGCCTGCCCAGCATTGCATGCCTTGATGTCTCCACGACGAACCCTCTTCCCAAGGGCCTTGTCATGCCGGGATTCGACGCCGGGAAAGTGAAGGCGATACTTATCAACCTGGAGGCTTCTCACGGAAAAATGGCCCCCAGAAACATAAACATATCTTTCGCCGATCTCGCCATAAGGCCCAGGGAATACACGCGTCCGGGACCCTTAAAATCCATAGATTTTTCGCGGTTTAAAAGAGACCCCGGGTCCTGGCAGATAACCGGGATCATCGGGGATACCGGCGGTTATGTCGTCGGGATCAACTATCCCTTCCCGGTCATAGATGTCCCGGAGGAGGTCCTGAAGGTCCCCCACGTGTATCCGGGGGTGGGCATGAAGCCCAACGACCCGATGCACCTGGGTTTTTCAAGCGAGATCACGAGAAAGACCATCCGCGGGGATTTCGAGAAATTTGTTCATGACAATATCAATATCGTAAGGCTCTTCGTTCTCGGGCATCTTGGCGGCGTCTTCACGTGGGATGAAAAAGGCAAGGACATATCCGGTTTTGGGGAAGGGATGGAAAGCCTTGTTCAGGACGCTGCCGGCATGAGTGTCGAGCGATTTGCCGAATTTCTCAATAAGAACGAGGACAGATTTTTCCTGAAAGACACGCGCGGGCATATCTTGGGGCTTGAAGAACACGTGATCGACGATTTTACCGCGCTGCTGGATATTCTTGAACAGATCGAAAAAGACACGGGCAAAAAACTCGTCGCCATCCTCTCTCTCTATGATTTCATGATCGGCGACGGCGTAAAAGAAGAAGGGCCGTTTCGCCTGTATACCGTCGGTGAACATCCCGAAGTGGTGACCGACCCGCTGACAAAAGTAAAGGCGCAGGCTCTCCTGTGGAAGATCATGAAGATACTGAGCCGGGACGAACGTTTTTACAGGTACATAGCTGTCGTGGAAATAATGAACGAACCGGCCAACGCTACCGATCTTGCCACGAAAAAGGATTTCGTGGAACTTCTGAATTTTGTGGGGGAAGGCCTTTACCTGCTGAAGGACGCCCTGGGGCCTTCCATGCCGGTCTCCGTCGGGTTCAGGAGCTGGGCCGAAGACCTGAGATACTGGGCCCCTATCGCCGGAGGTGTCGACATATTAATGGTGCATTACTGGGAGAGCCTTGAATCATACAATATCGATTCACCGGCCCTTTGGCCGCTGGACATGCCCGCAAAAAGATTATGGGCATATCTCGGCGCGAAAAAGCAGGGGCGTCTTACCGGGATGGGCGAAATAAGTCCGGGGGGAGATTTCAGGGGGAATCTTTTCCGCCTGGAAAAGGCCGGCTATGATTTTTCCCTGGTCTGGTCATACTCGGGGCATGACGGGCATAATGCCAAGCCGGTCATGGATGAGATAGCGCAATATCAGGTGGGAAATTACAAGTTCGCCAAACTGAAAAAAATGCCTCGTGAATATGTCAGGCACGCCTTCCTTTACATCCTTACGGCAAGGGAGCTTTTCATCGCGCAAAGAAATACCAAGGCGGGCTCCGCGGGAAATGACCCCACGGATCCGGATTCCGAATTCTTTTCTTACCTTTCCGGGCGCGCGAAAAACATATCCGATGAAAAGCTGCGTTATGCGGTCGAGGAGATACTTCTGATATCCATGCTCAAAGGCATACCGCTGAACCGCGGAAACATCAAATTCCTCCTGCTGGACGCCGTCAGCGGCAGACAGCCCCGATCGCGCCAGTGATCAATAGGGTACGGTTTATCGCGCTAAGCGTTATACTTTTGACGGCGGGGTGTTTTTCAGGTATTCCGTGGAGGCTTTCCTGAAAGAAAGGCTTTTGCGGTTGTATAGGTTGCATTCTCTCCGGAACTGCGTGATCTCTCCGATCTCTTTTTCAAGCGTTAGGGGAAAGTCTTTCGGAACATTAAAGAACTTGGCGCCGATGTTATAGATATTCTTCCCGAGCTGCCTGACATAGACGATGATCGCCTTCAGGCGGAACATCTTGTTCTTAAGGAAGACGTGGACATGTACCTTGTCATTTTTGCGCACTTCTTCCGTGGCAGTGAACGCAATGCCCCCTCCGCTTACATCTACCAGATCAAGGGGCCCGTTCACGTGCTTTTCATCCCCTTCGATCGGGTAAGCGGCCATATAACGCTTCCATTTTCTTCTTTCTACCATAGCGTTTACAAGTATATCACAACAATTAAAGCAAGTAAAGGTTAGTATATCAAAAAGTCGGATAGGCCGGAAAAATGCTGCTTTTTGCTTGCGGGACGCGAAATTCAGCGGGCGGCATCGCCGTTTTCCGCTTCTTTGCCGACAAAAAGAAGAGGAAATATGATATCGCTTACGCAGCAGGGCACCCAAACGGCGAGAAATAAAAATAAAAAGACAGCCGCGTAGGAAAAGAAATTTAACGCTTTCCCTGCCGCCATGATAACATGAAAAAGCGACGCCCATGTGCTTACCAGAACATGTCCCGCGTGCGGAAACCGGGTCCTGGGCCAGAAATACGCAATGGTTATGCCGGCCACAGCGAGAGGGTTCACAAGCCACCATTCCTCGATAAAACCTATATGCGGTTCGGCGTGCGGCATCCCCAGGAGAAGTTCCCCGAGATAGGGTATGACCGAATCACTTAATGTCGCTATGCCGATCGATCCAACGTAGCCGACAATAAGCAGCGCCGCAATACTGCATCGTCCCCTGTCGGCCCTGCACTTATAATTTTTGTACATGGCGGCAGTAACCAGCGCGCTCAGGACAACGTGTATCGGATGAAGCGTGTAAAAAACATCGTAGGCGGTCCTGTAGGGCAGCTTGCAGAAAAACAGCATGATGACCACTCCTGTCAACGCGCCAAAAGCGGTAAACGGGGCATGCCTTCTCAGCTCGTACAGGATTGTGCTTTTCATGTGCGGAAAGCTCTTACTCGCTCAGTAATCTCTCAAACAGGTCTATATACCGCCTGGCTATTCTTTTCGGTGAATGCGCTTCCACGAATTTATCCGCGTCTTCTATAAGGTGTTTCCGCTTCTTCTCGCTGCCAAGCAGGTCGATGAGTCTCTTGTTCAGGGCGGTAATGTCCCTGTAGTGGATCACTTCGCTTGTCCAGTCATGAAAAAAATCCGACTGACTGGGGACGAATATCGGACAGCCGGCGCCCATCGCCTGATAGACGGTCGACGAGACAACAGCGTGGAACCGGCTCTGGAATTTATGAAGGATGACCGCGTCCGAGGCAAAAAGGTAATCATCGAATTCTTTCGTCGACAAAGCATTGCATTTTCGCACTATCCGCCAATCGGTGGGGGTCAGCTCCTCAAGCATCTGGTAATCTTTGGCAACAAGATGCAAAAGGACCGCCTTTCTTTTGAGCTTCGGGGGCAGATCCCTGTAATAGGAATGATACCCGCGCATGCCGAACGAATAGATGATCTTCTTGTCCAGCGGAAGTTTCAGCCTTTTTCTGGCCGCGGTTTTTTTGCACCTCCTCAGCTCCCAGGCGGGAAACGGGATATATTCCGCATCCGGGTAGATCTTCCGCAGGAAGTCCTGCCTGTGATCGAAATAAACGATCTTATCCCAGTCTATCTCATAAAACCACGAATGGTCGCATATCCTGTTCTCGTGGACAACGTGCACCAGTTTTGCCTTCTTCCTCAGCACGGGGATTATATTGGACAATTTTTCCACCGGCAGCATTCCCAGGTCTTCGACAAGAAGCACGTCAAAATCGGTTTCCAGGAACGGGCGGGCATCCAGAGCATAAGTCCCTGTCCTTGTCCCGAAACATCTTTTCACGTAACTTTCGTCCTTGGCGGTGATACCCTCCCCGTGATAATCATGCCTCGAAAAGGTGAACACCGTTACCTTGTGCCCCATCTCCCTGAAGGCCCTGCCTATGGGCTCCGCGTGCATCGCGACTCCGCTATTTGTATTCCATGCAGCCATGATTCCTATTTTCATTCCGTATCCTCCTTCTGGCAGAACGTTTCTGCAGTCGCCCAAATATTATCATGTAAACGGAACTTTTGCAAGGCGGTCCTCTTTTAAGATGTCCGAAACCGTTCCCTGCCACTCCGTGTCCCCGTAACGTATCTTCCGGAAATGCCAGTATTCGGCCCCCCAGAGCAAGATGGCGTCAACTCCAAGCTCCCGGAATTCCCTGAAAAGTTCCGCCATCATCTCGGGCGCACTCGTCAATACCGCCCCTTCCCCTTTATGGACCAGCTGGCCGGGCTCCCAGGGTTCCGCTTGAAGCTCCGCGATCCAGGCCTTTTTTCCCTTACTTTGCGCGAGCGCCAGGACTTTTGAAAAATATCTCTCCCGCTCCTTCCGGCTGGTGCGGAAATATAGATCCGCGTTCCAGAACTCTTTTCCTACGACCGGATAGACATTAAGCCCCAGGATATCGCCTATGGCCAGGCATTCCCTGACGGGGTCATGCCGGCTAAGAAGGCGGTTGAGAAAGCGAAGGATCCTGTTGGGATATGTTGCCGTCGTCAAAAGGATCGGGCGCTTTCTCCCGTCGAGGCTCCTTACAAGCTCCACTTCCTGCTCTAAAAAAGCCCTGCCTATAAACCAGTATTGCCTCCCGGTGCGGTTCAGCGGCTCGTTCTCAACCTGCCACCAATGTATGATGGAATCGTCCTTATAGCGATCTACGACTTTTCTTATGAATTGAAGCGTGCGTTTTCGCAGATATTCGTCTCTTGAGACATCCGTGCCGAAGGAAAGAGAAGTTCTTTTCAAGACCCAGTCGGGGATAAAATATTCGGGCCACCGGGGAGCCTTCATGCCTACCGTCAGCGCAACAGGGACCTTCTTTTTCGCGGCTTCATGTATCTGCCAGTCAAGAGCGGAAAAGTCATAGACATTTTCTTCTTTCTCTATTTCGTCCCAGTAGGCTCCCAGGCGAATAAGGTCGAACCCGGCCTCGAGTATGGAAAGATAGGTTTTTTCCCGGTCCATCCCCAGGTATTCGCTCTGGCGCGGACTGTAGGTCGTTCCTATTTGCACCGGTCCCGCATACAGCGCCGAGCACTGGAAAACAAATAATACCGCGAGGGCAAGCGCCTTCATAGACTTGTTATTTCCGTTTTTTGTCGGTGACCCAGAACGTCATATACCTGCCGAACATGAGCCGCGTCTGGGCATCCAGCGCAGGCAATGCGCTCAAAAAGATGATCGTCAGCGGGACCAGCAGCCACTGCAAGGCGAACCCTATCCTTTTAAAAATAGGATGTTTTTCTTTCTTTTCGGGCAGCAGCAGCAGGCTCAGTATGATGCTTGTGATCAGCGAGAGTGTCGCGAGGTGAAATATGGTTCCTGTGATGCGCGGCGCGCTGTAATAAAAGACGGAGTGCGAAAAATCCCTTCCGGCGAAAATAGCCGGCAGCCACCCGATGATCGTAAGCAGAAAAGCCCAGGTCGTCCAGGAAATATGGCCTTCGAACAATTTATACCCGCACTTTATCCTGCTCATGAGGGGTATGCCGCTCTTTTTCAAAAAGGCCCTCATCACTATGGGAAAATTTTCCACTCCCCAGGCCCATCGTCTTTTCTGCTTGTAGACATTGACGACCGTCTGCCACCATGTATCTGCGACCACCGCATCCATGGAAAGCGTGGTATACATCGGGACCACATGATATTTTCCGTCATAATGGACAAATGCTTTCCAGAATATAGCCGAGTCGTCCGAGATCATATCCACCGGCCAGTACCCTACTTCGACCAACGCTTTAAAACTCATGCTGTGGCTTGAAAACGTGACCAGCGTCTGGGGGTTGGTCGCCTCGATGAGCTGAAAAAAGGAAGACCCCGCCTCAAGGACCCTGGTGATCCCCGGCGCATCCCAGATATTATTGTTGTACACCGGTACGGGCTGAAAGCTTGCGCGGGTCCTCCACGGACATATCAAGAAATAATAAGTAAGGCTTGCGAAATACATGGGGCTCACCACTGTATCCGCGTCAAAACAGGATGAGATCACATTATCAAAATGGATCTTTCGCTCCGCGAAATATTCCGCTGCTCTCTTCGCCGCAAAGGTCGTGTTGGCTCCCTTGGCCCGGGCCTCGCCGACAATACCGTCGGGGTGAACGACTATCAGTATATCGAAAAAAGAGTCCCGGTAAACGTCCCTGATCTGTTCTGCCCCCTTTTTGACTTCCCCGCTCGCTCTTTCTTCCAGGGCCAGGATCACCACGATCTGCTTCGGGGGAAATGTTCCTGCGGCAAGGCTTGCGATGCCCGGCTCGACGACTTCACGCGTCTCCTTGGCTACCGGGATAATGACCAGATGATAAATATCCGCTGAAAGCGGCTGGTCGCCCCCGGCCCCTTTCAGGGATTCGACCTCCCTGCGATGGCATAACAGCGAGACCTTCTCCCTCGCATCCCCCGTTAAGGGCCGTTTCTTGAGCTGCCCAAGATATTCATCAAGCCGGTCCAGGCCGCGCACTCTTTCCATCCAGTCGGTCTTCTTCTCGACAGAAAGCCTGAGATAGGAAAGAATAAGGAAAAGGGTCATGTATAACAACTTTAAAAGCCAGTAAAAATAAAAAGCGATTATTATCACGGCGGCGGCGAGGGGATGCACAAAAGCCAGGATGGCCAGCCCTATGATGATGGTCCAGCTCGTTGCGCCGGGGACGATCTCAAAAAAACGCTGAAGTGTTCTTTCCCGTCCGGTCAGCTTATTGCCGGTGAAGTCGAACCTCATGATCCTCCTGTTTGTTCGGTTTTATTTTCTTCCGTTGCTGCGGGAAAAGGCGTCGGGACCATGCCCTTGCTGGGCACTATCTCGACCGAAAGAAGGTTCTCCGTCCCGGGTTCAAGAAAATACATTTTCCCCGTCTGTTCCGCATAATAGACCGCGCTTTTATCTTTCACATGAAAAAGATGATCCAGCGTGAACTCGCCATATTCCTCTATCTCTATCAGGAAAACGTCATTACCGTCCCGAAACAGTATGTGCGACCCCTCGTATACCCAGAAACACTGTTCGATGTCCTTGCCCTCCCTGTAGGCCCACGAAAGGGTAGGGCCTTTTTCGAACTGCACATCCTGTGTTTCCTCGGTCGAGAAGTCCAGTATCCCGATCCTGTCTTTCTGCCATACAAGCGCGCGCTCGAGTTTCGGATCGAATTCGACTCCCCTTACGCCTTTTTCGATAAACCGGTACGGGAGGCGGTTCGCCAGAAGCTTTCCGTCCTCACCCAGAAAAAGCATATAATCTTCGGAAAGAACCCTTACGTGAAAAAACCCCTTTTGTCCGAAGATAGAGGCGCCCAGCGCCTGATCGTCCATCAGCACTTTTTTGCTTTTTGTGTCATAGCTCATTTTCAAAAAAATATTATCACCGTGCAGAACGTATACTTCGCCGTTGAGCAGGCCGTACCCCCGGACGTTCGGAACGCACCTTGGGTAGACCGCGCCGGAATCTACCTCCACCCGGCTCAGATAGTCTTCCTGAAAGGCAAAAAGAGTTTTTTCCTGCCCGGGCAGCCATTTGACCGCGCTGGGCACAACAGGGAAAAGCCCCGTAATATCTTCAACTGCATCCTTGTCTTCTCCGAGCTCTACCCATAGAAATCTCTCCCCGCCCCGGGAAGCAAGGCGCAAAATGACAACACAACTTTCCCTCACCGTAAAATATGACGCCAGTTCAGCGCCCGCAAAAGGAGAGTCTTTTTCAAACAGCGCATGCGCTTTTTCGTTATTGTAATCGTATACCAGGATATCCCCCGCCGCCGGCCCGCCTGCAGCGAGAAAAAAGCCGCTTCCGGGAACGGGGAGCAGGTCCTGTATCCTATCGGGAAGAAGGGTGCTGGTTTTCCACTGAAGCGGCAGCAGCAGGATCTTGTCCAAAACCGTTGCTTTTTCAACTTCTACGGGGACCGTCTGAGACCAGGGTTTATGATCATCCAGGGTCAGCTTGACGGGATAATCGCCCGGGACGAGCCCGCGGACCACAGTCGGGGTATTCTCCGCGTACTGACTGTCCTTCAGGTAAATGGCGGCACCGGTCGGAGCGGTCGATAAATAGATCACCCCTGTTTGCACAACGCTCTCCTCCGCCCCGGGCCTGTAAATGTACCCGAACGCATACAGAAGAATAAGCGGGCACAAGATTATGTATATGGCGGCAAAAATGTAAAAGAAGATCCTTCTTAAAAGCTGCATATCTTCTCTCTACCTTTCCAGTCCTTCCCAGATAACTTCGAAACGCTTCTTAAGATCATCGGTGGAGAACGGCCAGACCGTGCGCCCGTAAAGAGCCTGGGTTACTTCCTTGTAGGAAAGCTTGTTCATCCTGAACTTAGGTATTTTATTGTCGATCTCAAGACAGTAGCGCATGAGCAGGAGCTGTTTCTGGACCATGTGGGGAAGCAAAAAGTGCTGCTGCACGGTCTCCCGGGCATGCTTGCTGAGAGTTTCCCGCAGCAGTTTATCTTCCAGGATAGACCTTATTGCCCGGAATATTTCGGCGCGCTCATAAGGCTCGACCAGAAAACCGTTATGCCCGTTCACGACCTGCTTCTTTATCCCCCCGACCTTACTGCCTACCACGGGAGTCCCCTGCCACATCGCCTCAGAGACCACAAGACCGAACCCTTCCTTTGTGGAAACATGGACAAAGCAATCGGCGATCGTCAGAAGCGAGCCGATGATCTCGTCGTTATTTTCCACATTGAGCAAAAGGTGGATGTCCTCTTCTCCCTCGGCGGCTTTTTTCATCTCTTCGTACATCTTCATGCCCTCGGGGTCGTCGGTGGCGGAATTGCCGACCAGGATAAGGAGCGGGTGGGCCCCTTTTATGGGATTTTTTTTCAGAAGTTTAAACGCTTCTATGATAGCCCTCTGGTTCTTATGAATATCGTACCGTGATACCGCTGCCACTATCGGCCGTTCCGGATCTATATTATGCTTGTTGAACAATTGTTCCAGGGTCTTCAGGGCCTCCTTCCTGGAGCGGGGTTTATTCTTCGCCCGCAGGGGGTCGATCGAGGGGGTTATTTCGTAAGCGGGGATCTGTATGTTGTCCCTCATAAATTCCTTCGCCGTAAAGATAGCCCCTTCGTATTGGTTGATATAAGGAAGCAGAAAACGCCAGATCCTGCGGCTGGCGCTTGAAGTATCTATATGGCACCGCCAGAATATGTGGCCGTATACATTGCCGTTCATGATTATAGCGGCGGGCTGCGGGTCGTGGATAGTGACCATGTGCCCCACGACTTCTACCCCGCGGGTATTTTCATCGATCGTGTCAAGATAGGCGTGGAAGATCTCCCTGAGCGTGATGGTCTGGTCGACCCCCTGAAGCAGGTTGTGGAATTTCTTCGTCACCGTGAAAAATTCTTCGCTGCCCTCTATGACGAACCACCTTGCGTCGATGCCGAGCCCTCTCGCGAACGGTACCACGCTCTGGAGCATCTCCGCGACGCCGCCGCCGATAAAAGTGGAGTTTACGTTCGCCCATACTTTCTTCTCCAGGTCCCCGGCCAGGAACTTGATATTGTCCATCAATTCCTTCCCGACAAAAGGCTCATACAGATCGACATTAACGGGCTCAAGCGGAACATATTCGTTCCCGTATTTTCTGCTCTTATCATCAAACATGTCCTTCTAACCCCCTTTTCAGCGTAAAAAGCAACCCGAGGAATCTTCTTACTTCTCCCGTGTCGCTCAAATAATAATCGGCAAAGCTGGACCGGCCGCCGCCCTTTCCTACTTTTATGGTATACCCGCGGCGCTTTAAAAGGCGGAACGCATCTTCATCCGTCCTGTCGTCGCCGATATAGAATGGGACTATCCTGCCTTTTATTTGTTTCTGTTTTTCTCCAAGCAAATGCAGGGCTGTCTTCCCCTTGTCCCATTTTACCGGAGGCCGGATCTCCCACACCTTTTTGCCTTTCGTTATAACGACCCTTCCCCGGGCACTATACGGTCCCGCGATGCTCTTGAAGATGTTTTCGGCTTGTTTTACCCTGCGCTTATCGACCATCCGGAAATGAACGCTCAAGGTCAAGGTCTTGTCCTCTATATAGATACCCCTGAAGGAACGGTACCTTTTTTTTAATTCTCTGCCTATCTTGCTGATCGTTCTCTTTGCCTTCAGGGCCTCCGGCACGACATGCCGCAGACCCGGGCCCCTGGCTTCCAGGCCGTGATTGCCGGCATAAACGATGCCTGAGACGCCGACGCGCCTCCGGACATCCCGGAGCGCCCGGCCGCTTATGACCGCTACCGATATATTTTCCCGGGAAAGGAGTTTTTTCAATGCTTTCGCGGTGGCACCGCTCAGTCTGACCTTTTTCGGGTGCCTCCTGATCAGGGTAAGAGTCCCGTCAAAATCAAGAAAAAGATAAAGATATTTATTCCTGACTTCATCCGCTATTTCCGGCCACTTTTTAATCAAGTGTTCCATTCTCTTTTATTCTTCTCTGATCATGAAGGGCTTTTTTGCCTGCTCGAAATACCGCAGGCAGTTCTGAAGCCAGATCCCAATATTGTTGAATTTGATGTTTCTGCGCATCCTGCCCATCCTCCGCCTTCTTTCCTCCACCGGCATATGGAGAGCCTGATATATGGCATTGGCGATGTCTTCGATGCTGTACGGATTGACGGGAAGACAGTTCTTTATCTCGGCTATGGCCCCGGCGAACTTGGAAAGGACCAGAACGCCGTCATTGTCGGAATGGGCGGCAACGTATTCCTTGCACACAAGGTTCATCCCGTCCCTCAACGGGGTCACCAGGGCCACGTCCGACGCCAGATAAAGGGCTACCAGCTCCTCAAACGGGATCGTCCCGTAATTGTAATGGATGGGCGCCCACAGGCCTGTCGAGAACTTCCCGTTGACCCGCCCGATTATTTCATCGATCTCTTTCTTCAGCGTTTTGTAAGTCTCCACGTCTTCCCTGCTGGGGATCACCAGCTGATAATAAAAGAATTTTTCTGCCAGCTCGGGATGTTCGTTAAGAAGCTGCTCCAGGCCGAGCAGTCTTTCCTTTATGCCCTTGGAATAATCGATGCGGTCAATGCCGAGTATCAGTTTCGGGCACGCGGCCTGCTGAAGTATCTCCTCTTTTCTCGCGATCACTTCCGGCTTGCGCGATGTTCTGTCCAGCAGCTCGAAATCTATGCTTATGGGGTTGGCGAAAAAACGTGTTTTGATATTCTCCTCGATGGTTTTATCCTTCGGGATGCTTTTTTCTTTAAGATAGACATCGACCGCTCCCAGGAAATTTTTCAAATACTGCCGGTGCTGAAAACCGACCGTATTGCAGCAAAGAAGGGACCTTAGTATCTGTCGCTGCCACGGCAAGATCGAAAAGATATCCATGTGCGGGAATGGTATGTGCAGGAAAAAGTGTATTTCCTGTTCCGGCCGCAGCTGCCTGAGGTAATAGGGCGCCAGGAACAGGTGGAAGTCCTGGATCCATACGATATCGTTTTCCGCGGCGACCCTGTCGATGCAGGCGGCAAAACGTTTATTGACCGCAGCGTATGTTTCCCAGGCGGAATAATCAAGAAAGGATTTTTCGAAAAAATAATGAAAAAGCGCCCACAGGGTGCCGTTCGAAAAACGGTTATAATATTCGTCCAGCTCGTTGTGGTTTATAGGCACGCAGCCGATGCGGTAGGATTTGCCCCGTTTCCGCCTGAGCTCCTCTTTGGATTCTACTTTCCCGATGTCTATAAGTTTCAGTTTCTCTTTTTGCGGGCTTTCAGCGGGGTATCCGTCCCAGCCCAGCCATACCCCGTCGGCATCGAGCAGGATCGGCTCCATGGCGGTAATAAGCCCGCCCGCGGCTTTCCCCCAGGCAAAGTTGCCTTTTTCGTCCTTATACCTGTAAAAAGGAAGCCTGTTAGACACGACAACGAGGCCCCTGTCTTTGCCCTTAAAGCGGATCATTTCCCCGTCCTTTTGCCTTCCGTATGAATATAGGTAGTATTATTATAATTTTTTATTATAACAATTAAGAAAGCTTATTTCCAATGATTTCCTGTTCGAGTGATGTCGCGCGGGAAAACGGATATCAGATCATTTTCGGCTGTAAGTCTCGGTGAATTTAATGATCATGTCCATCATCTTTACCGCCTCGACGGGATACCGACCGGCCGCCGATTCTTCCGAAAGCATCACGAAATCAGTGCCGTCGAGTATTGCATTGGCGACATCGGTGGTCTCGGCGCGCGTGGGCCGGCTGTGCTCGGTCATGTGCTCCAGCATCTGTGTCGCGGTGATCACGAACTTTTTCTTCTGGTTGCATTTTTTTATGATCATCTTCTGTATGATGGGGATCTCATAGATGGGCACCGCTACCCCCATGTCTCCTCTGGCCACCATTATGCCGTCCGAGGCATCAATGATCTCATCTATGTTCCTTATGGCCTCCCTGCTTTCTATCTTGGCCACGACAAGGCATTGAAAAGATCTCTGTTTTATGTGCTTCCTGATCGTATCGATGTCTTCCTTGCTGCGGACAAAAGATTGAGAGACATAATCCACCTTGTGTTTTATCCCGAAATCAAGATCCTTTTTGTCTTTCGGCGTGACTCCGGCAAAGGGAATATGGACACCCGGCATGTTAATGCCCTTGCGCTCCTTCAGGATGCCCCCTTCGATCACTTCCGCTTTCACTTTCTTTTCTGATGTGCCCTTTGCTTTAAGGATTATATTGCCGTCATCTATGTATATGAGCTGTCCCGCTTTTATCCCCTTCAGGTTTCCTTTGTAATCAAAGGGGATCACTCGCTCCTCCCCCGTATCCGGCTCTGCCGTAAGCCAGACCGTTGCTTTTTTATCGAGCGTTTTGGTCTTTTTGCCCTTGAACCTGCATACCCGGATGCGAAATCCTTCCAGGTCCTGCATGATGCGGATATGCCGCCTGTATTTTTTGTTGATCTTTCTTATCAGTTCTATCCGCCCGAGGTGCTCTTTATGGCTCCCGTGTGAAAAATTGAGCCGGGCGACATTCAGCCCGGCCATGACCATCTTGCGCAGCACGGTATAGCTGCTGCTGGCCGGTCCTATTGTCGCGATGATCTTTGTTCTGGCAAGTCTTTCCATTTTTTTTCTGGCCATGATTTGTCCTCCGCGTAGTTATTATGAAATATCGTGCTTGCAGACCCGAAAGACCTGGATGTCGGGGGCATACCGCTTGAACATCTCAACGACATGCTCGTCGTCATCGAAAAACATGCCCACATCGCTCTCCTTGCAGTACCTTACCTTCTGCCAGACGAATTTCTCATAGTCGCTGAGCCCGGCATGCGGGCAATCTTCCACCTCGCCTTCCTGTTTCGGAAGATGATATATTGTGTCATATGCGATGCTGCCCGCGCTTAGATCCCTCAGCGTTCTTTCCCTGTCCGCGTTCCGATCGGGCCTGGTAGTGACAACGTGCACTTCCCAGCCCTCTTTCCTGGCTGCATTTGAAAGAAGGCTGAAAAAATCGGGCTGTCTCATTATTGTGTCATCGACATCCAGCCCTATCTTTATTTTTTTCTTTTTTCCTTTTCGCGTCATCTCTCCAGATCATTTTTTCACGGCCGGCACTATTATTTTCCCTTCTTCGTCGTCCCCGTAAGCCGTGAAGTCTCCCTTCCTGTAATAATACGCCGTTACTGCGGCGCATACCGCGTCTAAAAGGTCCTGCCCGCCCTTCTTTGAAACGAAATGGATCGGCAGGTTAAAAAACAGCTTGCTGTCCTTGAAACAATTATACGAAGCTGTGGGGAAAACTTCTATCACGTTCGGCCGCCGGATCCCAAAAGCGTCGAATAAATAGAACCCCACCTGGAACCAATCATGTTTTTCGGAATCGAACGTCTCTCTTGTCGGGGTGAACTGCGGGTTTGCGAGCTTCCGGGATCTTATCTCTCTCTCGCACTGTCTGCCGTTTTTCGGCCCCTTAGAAAGATACCTCGAGGCGTCTATCGCGATGACGGAATCCTTTCCATACTTGTCATAGATCTTTCTGGCCAGCTTGATCGCGTCTTCCTTCGAAGAGACCTTCTCGGCCAGGATCTTCTCGATCTCAAGCCGATCGTTCAACACGGCGATAACCTGGTTTCTCTTGCTGCCCGCGACATCGATCCCTATATATCTCACGCCTGCTCTCCCGGATCCTTACTCCTCTTCGGTCTCTATTAATCTTTTCCGCTGTATATATTCTGTCTTTGTCAGTCCTCCGCGCTGATACTCCCGGTCAAGATCCCTCATCAGCCTGTCATGCCGCGGCCGGGGTCCGGATCCCGCCAGCGGCTCCGGAGGCGGATCCGCTTCAGAGCCTATCCGCTCCCCGGGTTCCGCCTTGTCCTCTCCGGCAAAAGCTGAGGCGGCAGTGCCGGACCCTTTCGGCGCTGCCGTCAAAAGAGCAATGATCGCCATACACAGAAAAAATTTTATCTTCACGCGGGTCCCTCTCGTTATCCTGCTCCAAAGATACGCCTTTCCATCCTCTGTAATTATAGCGTATCTTGAATAAGGCGGGAAGAAATAAAAAGCCCGGCTTAAGATCAGCCGGGCTCCTAACATCTGGCGGGGCGGACGGGGCTCGAACCCGCGACCTTCGGATCGACAGTCCGACGTTCTAAACCAACTGAACTACCGCCCCTTTGAGCGTGTGTTTATTTATAACACAGAACACCTGGCGCGTCAATCGCTCCGTAACGCATCGGCCGAGAGTCCGAATTTCAATAGTGGTGGGCGATGTAGGATTCGAACCTACGACATCTACCTTGTAAGGGTAGCGCTCTAAACCAGCTGAGCTAATCGCCCGCGCCCGATTCCCTGAAAAACGTATTATATATTGGCCCCGAAAATATGTCAAACCCGACCGCTATTCCACCGTGACCGATTTGGCGAGATTGCGCGGCTGATCTATATCATACCCGAAGTCCTCAGCCACATGATACGCCAAGAGCTGCAGCGGGATGGCGACAAGGATCGGCGAGAACGTTTCCTTGATCCGCGGGATCTCGATAATATCGTCTATACGGCCGTCCCGCAGCACCTTGTCGCCCTCAGAGATAATGGCGATAACGATGCCGCCTCTGGCCTTGATCTCCTGAATGTTCGATATCATCTTGTCGTAGGTATCAGCCTGCGGCGCGATGCAGACCACCCACGGGTTTTCGTCTATAAGGGCGATCGGGCCGTGTTTCATCTCTCCCGCGGGATACCCTTCCGCGCTGATATAAGAGATCTCCTTGAGCTTTAATGCCCCTTCAAGCGCGTTGGGATAGTTTATGTTTCTCCCCAGATAAAGAAAACAGCTTTTGTTGTTTCGGGCCAGGTAATATTCATGGAAGTCCGCGGCGTATTTCGCAAGAACATTTCCCCGCGAACGGTATTTATCCAGCAGCCTGTCGGCGAGAGCCGGTATCTTCTTGAGGTCTTTGAGAAATTGCGCCCTCTCCCTTGCGGGGCGTTTTTTTACCCGGGCAAGATAATAAGTTAAAAGATACAGCACGGCAAGCTGCGCAGTATATGCCTTGGTGGATGCCACGGCTATTTCCGGGCCGGCGTGCGTGTATATCACCCCGTCGGACTCCCTGGCGATGGAGCTGCCCAGAACGTTGCATATGGCCAGGACGAGCGCGCCTCTTTTTTTTGCTTCCCGCAGCGCCGCCAGGGTGTCGGCCGTTTCGCCGGATTGCGATATGACGATCACCAGCGTATCCTTGCCCACCAGAGGGGCCCGATAGCGGAACTCGCTTGAGAAATCCACCCATACCGGGATCTTCGCATATCTTTCGATCATGTATTTACCGGTGACCCCTGCGTGATATGCCGTTCCGCAGGCAACGACCGCGATCCTTTGCGCTTTTCTGAACTGCGTTTCGGAAATCGCGAGTTCTTCGAATCTCACCCTGCCCGTCTTTATTCTTTCCTTGAAAATATTGCGCAGCACTTCGGGCTGTTCAAAGATCTCCTTCAGCATAAAATGTTTGTATCCCGATTTCTCGGCCTGTGATATGTCCCATTTTACCGCTGTCGGCCTTCTGCGGACCTTTTTTCCTTTTGCGCCCCAAATAACGCATCCCTTCGCCGAAAGATCCGCCACTTCGCCGCTTTCAAGATAAATCGCCTTTTTAGTGTACTCGAGCACGGCAGGTATATCGCTGGCGATAAAATTCTCTTCCTCCCCCAGGCCGACGATCAGCGGGCTGTCCCTGCGCGCTCCGACGATCCTTCCCGGCTCCCCCTTGTGCACTACCGCTACCGCGAAAGAGCCTTTCAGTTTCTTTATCGCCGTCCTGACGGCCATGCAAAGATCCCCTTTATAGTGCTGTGCGATCAGATGCGCGATGACCTCGCTGTCGGTGTCGGAAGAGAATGCATATCCTTTGTTCTGCAGTTTTTTCTTCAGTTCGAGGTAGTTCTCGATAATGCCGTTATGAACGATTGCGATATGCGTTCTGGGGTCGACGTGAGGGTGCGCGTTTATATCGTTGGGGGCTCCGTGCGTCGCCCATCGCGTGTGGCCTATGCCCGTCTTTCCCCTGAGCGGTGCGCGTTTAAGCTCGTCTATCAGAACGGACAGTTTGCCCTGTTTTTTCCTCACATGCAGTTCTCCCCCCCTTAAAACAGCGACTCCCGCTGAGTCGTACCCGCGGTATTCAAGGCGGGAAAGTCCCTTGATGAGAATTTTTGACGCGTCCTGATTTCCTGTGTATCCTATGATCCCGCACATGGTATGGCCGTTCTCCTAATGCCTCTTTTTGCACGCTCCGCGATTATCGTTCCCGGAACTTTTCCATGAGATTCATAATGTCGTTCCTCGCACAGCGCCCTACCAGGGAAGCCATGTAAAGAAGAATGGACAGCTGCCAGCAATCTTCAGGGCCGAGGATAAGCGCCGTGTTAACGTTTTCCTCGCGCTCCAGTTCCTTTTTGTATTTTTCTACGCCTTTTGCCAGGGACAGTTCCTCAAGTTCCAGTTTCTCCACGGTGTTATTGTACTTAAGCGACGGAAACCTTATCCCTCTCATCAGGAGAAACATCTGCATGGCGCCCTGTTCTATCTCGAGGTCCTGTTCAAAATCAAATCCCTCGAACTGCGGCAGATCTTCCGGAAGGAGTATCATGGGTTTTTCTATGATTATCTTTCCTTTTCTTACTATTGTATGCCCTTCGTTCACGACGGACTCCGCCAGAAACATGTACGGCACCGCCGTGCTTGCGAACGTCGAGAGCCCTTTGGCGCGGCCTCTTATCACTTCGGTCTTTTCCTGTGCTTTCTCCCAAAGCTGTTCAATGTCCATGCTCTCTCCTCAAAAATACCCCCTCCCCATAAAGGAAGGGGAACAGCCGGGCCGGACCGGCCCTTTTCCCCGCTATTCGCTCGGCGCAAATCTCCCTTCGAATCCTTCAATAAGATGGCGTCCCCAAGGGGATTCGAACCCCTGTCGACAGATCGAAAATCTGTTGTCCTAGGCCAGGCTAGACGATGGGGACGCAAACGCGGTTTATTGTACAAAAGCCTTTCTTTATTTGCAACTCTTTTTTACTCTTCGCTCTTACCTTCTTCCGCCGCCTCTTCCTCTTCTTTCGCCACAACGCTCGCGACGGAGGTCAGCCTGTCCGGAGACTTCAGGCTTATGACCCTTACCCCCTGTGTCGCTCTTCCGACCTTGCTTATTCCTTTAACGGCCGCCCTGACGACCATTCCCTTCTTTGAGATCAGCATGATCTCATTTTCCTCCCGGACGGCCTTGACCCCCACGACCGAACCGTTCTTTGCGACAACCTTGAGGTTAATTATCCCGCTGCCGCCTCTTGACTGCCGGCGATAAGCATCAAACTCGGTTCGCTTGCCGAATCCTCCTTCGGTCACGGTCAGAAGCGCCCCGGAGGGGTCCACTTTCGTCATGCCGACGACCCTGTCCTTCTTCTTCAGCGATATGCCCTTGACCCCTTGCGCGCCGCGCCCCATGGGTCTTATATCTTTTTCAGAAAATCGTATCGCTTTTCCGTTCGCGGTCGCCAGGCAGATCTCATCCTTGCCGCCGGAAAGAACCGATTCTATAAGCTGGTCTCCCTTCCCGAGGGTAACGGCAATGATGCCCCCCTTTCGGGGGTTGCTGAAAGCGGTCAGCGGTGTTTTCTTTATTTTGCCCTGCTCCGTGGCCATAACAACAAACTCGCCTTCGGTGAATTCCCGGACAGGGACAACGGATGTTATCTTCTCGTCGCCGGAGACCCCGATAAGGTTGACGATGGGCCGCCCCTTGGTCCTGCGCCCGGCCTGGGGGATCTCGTGCACCTTGAGCCAGTGCAGTTTGCCCGCGCTGGTAAAAATGAGCATGTAGTCATGCGTCGAGGCGACGAAAAGGTGTTCGACGAAATCCTCTTCCCTGGTCTCGGCCCCCGTCACGCCTTTTCCTCCGCGCCGCTGTTTCTTGTAAGCGCTCACGGGGAACCTCTTTATATATCCCGCATGGCTCAGGGTGATCACCATGTCTTCTTCCGCGATAAGGTCTTCTATGTCTATGTCCTCCGCGGCCGCGGTAACCTCCGTCCTGCGGGGGTCTCCGAATTTTTCCTTGACCTCCAACGACTCTTCCTTGATAATGCCCAGGACTTTTTTCTCGCTTGCCAGTATCCCCTTCAGTTTTTCTATGGTCTTCAAAAGCTCCAGGTATTCGTTCTGTATCTTTTCTGTCTCAAGGTTGGTCAGTTGCTGCAGCCTCATGGCCAGTATCGCCAGCGCCTGTTTCTCGGAAAGGCTGAATTTTTTCATGAGCCCCACTTTTGCCGCTTCCGGATCTTTTGACTTCTTGATGAGCTTTATGACTTCATCCAGGTTCTTGATGGCGATCTTCAGGCCCTCGAGGATATGGGCCCTTTCCTCTGCCCTGGCAAGATCGAACCTTGTCCGTTTTATGATCACATCTTTGCGGTGCTTGACAAAAAGCTCCAGCATCTCCTTCAGGTTAAGGATCCTGGGCTGCATATCGACTATGGCGAGCATTATGACCCCGAAGGTGTCCCGCATCTGGGTGTGTTTATAAAGCTGGTTCATGAGGACTTCCGAGTTATACCCGCGCCGGACATCTATCACCACTCTCATGCCGTCCCGGTCGGATTCGTCCCTGATATCCGCGATGCCTTCGACTTTCTTGTTTTTGACAAGGCTGGCGATCGAAGTAATAAGGCGCGTCTTGTTGACCTGATAGGGGATCTCCGTGATCACTATGCTCTCTTTCCCCTGTTTTTTCTGCTCCACATGCACCTTCGCGTGCAGGGTGAGGGACCCTCTGCCTGTCCGGTAAGCCCTGCGGATCTCGTCCTTCCCGCAGATAAGCGCCCCCGTCGGAAAATCCGGGCCCTTGACGATCTTCGCCAGGTCATCGACCGAACAATCCGGATTATCTATGAGATAGCATGTCGCGTCCACGATCTCCGTGAGATTGTGCGGAGGTATGTTCGTGGCCATCCCGACGGCGATCCCGCTGGAACCGTTGAGCAGGAGGTTGGGCAATACCGCCGGAAGGACTTCCGGCTCTGAAAGCGACCCGTCAAAATTGGGCTGGAAACCCACCGTCTCTTTTTCTATGTCCTTGAGCATCCATTCGGTTATCTGCTGCAGTCTTGCTTCTGTATACCGCATCGCAGCTGCCGGGTCTCCGTCAACGGACCCGAAATTGCCCTGACCGTCGATGAGGGGATACCTGAGAGAGAAGTCCTGCACCATGCGCACGAGCGTGTCATAAACCGCCGCGTCCCCGTGCGGGTGGTATTTTCCAAGAACCTCGCCGACGATCCTCGCGCTTTTTTTGAACGACTTGCTGTACACAAGTCCCATATCCTTCATCGCGTAAAGTATGCGTCGATGAACGGGCTTAAGCCCGTCCCGCACATCCGGCAGTGCGCGTCCGACGATCACGCTCATGGCGTAATTTATGTACGAGTCCTTCATCTCTTCTTCGATATAGACCGGAATGATCTTCTCGTTTCTTGTATACATTTTTTCTCCCGTTTATTCGCTCTTGCCTTTTGGTCCGCCTTAAATATCCAGGTTCTTTACCTCTCTGGCGTGTTTGATTATAAATTTCCTTCGCGGCTCAACGTTATCGCCCATAAGAACGGTGAACATCTCGTCCGCTTCGACCGCGTCTTCGATGGTCACCTTCTGCAGGGTCCTTTTCTCCGGGTCCATGGTGGTCTCCCAGAGCTGTTCCGGGTTCATTTCTCCCAGGCCTTTGTAGCGCTGTATGGTCATGCCCTTGCCCCCTTCCTTCAACACATGATCCAGAAGCCCGTTCAGGGAGAATATCTCTATTTCGCCGTTGACCAGGAATAACGGTTTTCTTTCCTTGGGCTTTTCCTTCTTGGGGCCCTTTTTCTTGGTGAACACTTCCGGCTCTTTGCGCTTTTCCTTTTTATAGTCTGCGATGTCCAGCCCGTATTTGGCTATTTCCTTGGAGATCTTTTCTATCTCCCGCGCCTCGTAAAATTCCTGGACCACCATGGTCGATGCCTTCTCTTCTCCTTTTTCTTCCTCCCCCTCCATCTTGATCTCTTTTTCCTTGCCTTCTTTTGCCTTTAGTTTTGCCAGCTCATCGTCACTGTACAAATATTGGTCCTCGTCCTCCACTTTTACCTTATATAGTGGCAATTTTTGGGTTTTGTCCTGCCGGAGCTGGAGATACGTACTTAATTTCACTCCACGCCGCTCTATTGCGTTGGTCAATTTCTCCAGTTTCAGCAAAAGCTCCGACAGCTCCTTCAGCTTTTTGGGGGGTATTTTCTTCTTGCCTTTTATCATTTCGGCTTCCAGCCCTTCCGCGCCCTGGTCAATAAGAAACGTCTTCATTTCCTTCTCGGTGCTTATGTACTGTTCGCTTTTGCCTCTTTTGACCCTGTAAAGAGGGGGCTGGGCGATATACACGTACTCCTTTTCAAGGATATCCTTCATCTGCCGGTAAAAAAACGTAAGAAGAAGGGTCCGGATATGCGACCCGTCGACGTCGGCGTCGCACATGAGTATGACCTTCCCGTAGCGGATCTTTCCTATGTCGAATTCTTCTCCTATGCCCGCGCCCAGCGCCGTGATCAGCGTTTTTATCTCTTCGTTGCTCAGGACCTGAGTGACCCTGGCCTTTTCCACGTTCAATATCTTGCCTTTCAGCGGCAATATCGCCTGGTACCTTCTGTCTCTTCCCTGCTTTGCGGATCCTCCCGCCGAATCCCCCTCCACCACGTAAAGTTCCGTGAGCGAAGCGTCCGTTTCCGAGCAATCTGCCAGCTTCCCGGGGAGCGTTCCGCTTTCCAGGGCTCCTTTCCTGCGCGTCAGGTCCCGCGCTTTTCTTGCGGCTTCGCGGGCCCTCGCGGCCGTAAGGGCTTTCTTCGCGATCCGCCCGGCGATGGCGGGGTTCTCGTCAAGATACGCGCCCAGCATGTCGTTGACCGCTGCCTCGACTATCCCTTCCACTTCGGAATTCCCCAGCTTCGTTTTGGTCTGCCCCTCGAACTGGGGGTTGGGTATCTTTACGCTCAGGACCGCGGTAAGTCCTTCCCGGGCGTCATCCCCCGAGATCCCCTCCCCTTTGGTCAGGCCCCTGTTCTTTCCGTAATTCTTTATCGTCCTGGTCAGCGCGGATTTGAACCCGGTAAGGTGGGTGCCTCCTTCTGTCGTGCTGATATTGTTGACAAAGCTGTAGATGTTTTCCGCATAACCTTCGTTGTACTGCATCGCCACTTCCAGGATCACGCTGTCCTTTTCCTTTTCGAGATAGATGATCTTCCTGTGAAGCGGGTTTTTATTTTTATTCATGTGCTCCACAAAGGAAACTATGCCGCCTTTATAAAAAAATTCCGCCTCCTTGTCGACCCTCTCGTCCTTAAGCGTTATTTTTACTCCCTTGTTCAAAAACGCCATCTCTCTCAGCCGGGTCGCGAGAATGTCAAAGCTGAAGATGCTGCTTTCCTTGAATATCTCCTCGTCCGGCTTGAAGGTAACGGCTGTTCCTGTCGCTTTTGTCTTGCCGAGCACCTTCACCTTGCTCGCCGGGTCGCCCTTTCTGTATTCCTGGTGGTGTATCTTTCCGTCTCTTTTTACCTCGACCTCCAGCCACTCCGACAGGGCGTTGACAACGCTGACGCCGACGCCGTGCAGCCCCCCTGACACCTTGTATACCCGGTGGTCGAATTTGCCTCCGGCGTGAAGGGTTGTCATCACGACTTCCACCGCCGGTTTTTTCTGCGTAGCGTGTATGTCCACCGGTATGCCCCGCCCGTTGTCTCTTATTGTTATGCTCTCGTCGGCGTGGATCTCAACGTCCACCCTGTCGCAGGCCCCCACCATGACCTCGTCTATTGAATTGTCCAGCACCTCATAGACCAGGTGGTGCAGCCCCCTTTTGCCGGTGTCGCCGATGTACATCGCCGGTCTTTTTTTAACGGCATCCAGCCCCTCCAGGACCTGTATGTTCGTGGCGTCATATTTCTTCTTGCCGGCGCCTGCTCCCTTTTCGGGCGCTTCCTTTTCCGTCGGTTTTTTCCTCGGTTTTTCCTTTTTCAGCGCCTTGCCTTTCGCGCTCTTTCCCTTGCCCTTAGCCATTTCCGTCCTTTCTTCGCCTCTAGTGCCTGTCGAGATCCCCCACTCTGAACCTTATATCCGCGGCCTTCTTCCGCCCCGTGTAGTTTTCGTTGAATCTCTTGAGTATGTCTTTTTTCTCGATCGTCAGCTCGTATAGCCAGGATGAGTCTTCTACCAACACCAGCAGAACCCCCCTCTTCAGACTTATGGGCCGCGCGTGTTTTTTTGTTTCCCCTTTTGTCGCGGCTGCCCAGGCCGCCCTTACCGCGTCCCCTTTTCTTGCGGGGCCTCTCTCCCACGTCCGCAGCAGTCCGTCCAGGATCTTGCCGATGTGTCCGGCGTTACTTTTTCTCACGGCGTTCTTCCGGCCCCCTGCCCGGGGTTCTCTGTCGGGCCTTGTCGTCATGCCGCCAGCTGCATAGGCAGCACCACGTAGGTGTATTCCTCTCCGTGCCGCACTACTCCCGGCTTGTTGGAATCGTTGACCTCAAAAACAATTTTCTCGTCCGACAGGTTTTTCAGGACATCTATAAGGTATCGGGGGTTAAACCCTATTTCTACGTCCGGCCCCCCTTTATATTCCACGTCTATCTCCTCTTTTGCCTCTCCGAGATAAGGGGTGTTTTTGGAAATGGTCATTTTCTTTTTCTTTATATTAAGCTTGATCGCCATGGAGTCCTGGTCCGTGAAAATACTGGCTCTTCGCGCGGCGGATAAGAACTCTTCTCTGGGTATTTGTACTTCCTTCGGCGACCTTTCGGGGATGACGTTCCTGTAGTTGGGGTATTCCCCTTCTATCAGCCTGGACAGGACGAAGCTGTTCTCAAAAGAGAACAGGACCTGGTTGTCGCTGAACTTGATCTGCACTTCACCTTCATCCCGCAGCATCCTTTTTACTTCCTGAACTGTTTTGGTCGGGATAATGGCGTCCCTGTCCACAAGCGTCTTTTTTGAAAGACGTTTCTTGACCAGCGCCAGCCTTCTGCCGTCTGTCGCCACCACGGATATTTGATCTCCCTTTACGCTGAGCAGTACGCCGTTCAACACAAACCGGGTGTCGTCTTTACTGATGGCGAAATCCGTGAGGTTCAGCATTTCCCTTAAGATGCTCTGTTTGATGGTAATGGAATCTTTGTCTTTGAAGGCCGGTAGTTGGGGAAATTCCTCTTGAGGCAGGCCGATTATCTTGAAAAGGGCTTTTCCGCTTTTTATTATCACAAAGTTGTTTTTTTTCATAGAAAGGTCCACGTCGCTTCCGTCCGGAAGGGCTTTGATGATGTCAAAGAATTTTCTTGCCGGTATCGTTGTCGCTCCCGCCTGTTGGGTTGTAATAGGTATCGTCGCGCATATCCCTATATCAAGGTCCGTGGCCGTTAATTTTAGATTGTTGCCTTCCACCTCAAGCAAGACATTGTTTAAAATAGGAAGGCTGCTTTTGGGGGATATTGCGTTTTGGACGATCTGGATACCTTCCATTAAGGTGTCTTTTGTTGTTTTTATTTCCATTTCTTCCTCCTATGTAACCACTGTTTTACTACAAGTAAGAATATATTAAATATTGTAGTCGTATTAGTAAAAGAGCCTGTAAGTTGTGTGATTTTACGATAACCCCCCGCCAGAAAAGAACTTGCATTATTAACAACCTGTGGATAAGTACGGGATAACTTTAATTATTTTCTTATAAGCGCAGTAAGCTTTTCTATAACGCTTTTTGTTTTTTTGTTTTCTTCGATCTCCCTGCTTATTTTATCACAAGCATGGAGCACCGTTGTGTGGTCTCTCCCCCCGAAGAAACCACCGATATCCGGCAGGGAATAATCCGTCATTTCCCGCGAAAGGTACATGGCAAGCTGCCGGGGGTATACTATGGCGCGCGTCCTCTTTTTTGTTTTCATGTCAGGTTCTTTGATGTCAAAAAAGCCCGCGACGACCTTTTGTATCAGATCAACGGTTATCTTCTTCTCCTCGGCCGCCAACATGCCCCGGAGGACCTCTTTAGCAAGGGCGACCGTTATTTCCTGTCCTGTAAGTTTTGCGTACGCGACGACACGGATAAGGGCCCCCTCCATTTCCCGGATGTTTGTCCGTATGTTCTCCGCGAGAAAATACAGGACCTCCTTGGGAACCTTTACAGATTCATTCTCGCTCTTTTTTTCCATGATGGCTATCCGCGTTTCAAAGTCAGGCAGCTGTATATCGGCGATCAGGCCCCAGGCGAACCTGGACACCAGGCGCTCCTCGAGACCCTGTATTTCCTGGGGGGACCGGTCGCTGGAAAGGACGATCTGTTTGTGCGCGTCATGCAGCGCGTTGAACGTATGAAAGAACTCCTCCTGCGTGGACTCCTTTCCGGCAATGAACTGGATATCGTCTATAAGAAGGATATCGACGTTTCTGTATCTGGCGCGGAACTTCGGCGTGGCCTTGGTCCGTATGGCGTGTATCAGCTGGTTGGTAAATTCCTCGCTTGACATGTACAAGACCCGGGCCTTTGGATGCCCTTTCAGGATCTCCTGTCCCATGGCCTGCATCAGGTGGGTCTTGCCCAGGCCGACCCCGCCGTACAGGAACAGCGGATTGTAAACCTTGGAAAGCTTTTCACAGACAGCCAGCGCCGCAGCGTGCGCGAAGCGGTTGCTCCCCCCGACAACAAAATTGTCGAAAGTGTAGTTGGGGTTGAGCCCCAGTTCCCGGTGGCGGCTTTCCGGCACCTGCCGCGTGCTGCTGAACACGGACTTCAACCATCCGACCGACTGTTCTTTATCCTTGGCTTCCGCGGGAACGGCCGGGGAGGAAGCGCGCCTTTCCCCGCCGCCGTCTTTTGCGTCGCTCTCGGAGGGCTCTTCAACGATCTCGAACTTTACCAGCAGACTTTTCCCGGAAGCCTGCTGAAGTGCCGTCTTTACCAGGCTTATATATTTTTCCCGGATCCAGCTCTCAAAGAATTTATTAGGGACTCCGAGGGTGATGGACTTGCTGTCCAGAGAAACCTGTGTTATAGGAAGGAACCAGGCATTAAAAATCTGGTCGTTCACTTCAGACTGAAGAATGGATAAGGCCTTTTTCCAGATATTTTCCATTGCTGCGGGGCAAATCTATAATAAATTGATCAACAGAACGCCGAAATTTTCCACAAAAAAGAAACGGGATATCAACAGGTTATCCACAGGCTGTGTGCAAGTGTTTTTCGAGATCCGGCAAACATTGAGATTCATTATATACGGTAGGCCCGCCCATTGCAAGCATTTTTTTTGAAAGAAAAAAGAGAATTTAAGCTCCCCAAAAAAACTTGACTTAGCATTGGGTTGTGCTATAATCATAAAACTCATTTTCGGTTGATTTATAGGAAGTAAAAGGAGCTTTTCCGTGAAGAAAACTCTAAGACCCAAGTCTAATCTGAAGCGTAAAAGGAAACACGGGTTCCGCAAGCGGAGCAAGTCTAAGGCGGGACGGGCGGTGTTAAGCCGGAGACGGAAAAAAGGCAAGAAAGTCCTGTCTGCGTGAAAATAAGGCACATTTTAAAAGCGAAGGATTTTGCTGATATCGTAAAGAGCGGCGAAAGAGCGCGCGGGCGGACACTCGCTCTGTATGTCAAGCATGGAAGCGGGGAAGAAAAAACATCAGTCGGGGTTGTTGTCTCCAAAGAGTTCGCGCCCTCGGCCGTGAAAAGGAATTATATAAAACGCCTGGTTTATTCGTACTTTCAGGACCGCGAACAGCCCCTGTCGCAAGGGATCAGGGTGGTTGTCAGGCTGATCAGGGACGTCAAGGAACTGAGAAGGAAGCCCCTGTCGCAAGGGATCAGGGGAGAGCTCGAGGCCCTGGCAAAGAAAATCGGGATAAAAGCATGAAGAGACTCATGATCGCGGCGATAAAAGGATACAAAAAATTCATAAGCCCTTACATTATAAGGAGTTGCAGATACGCGCCCACCTGTTCCGAATACGCCGTAGAGGCCCTGGAAAAATTTGGTTTTTTCCGGGGGATCATGATGGCCGCCTGGAGGATCCTGCGGTGTAATCCTTTCTCTCGCGGGGGTTTTGATCCCGTGACCAAGGAGTAGCAAGAAGGAATTATTCGATGGAAAAAAGGATGATCATAGCGATAGCGTTATCTTTGTTGGTCCTGCTGGGCTTTCAAGGGCTGGTCGCCAAAAGACACGCGCGTGTCCAGGTCGCGACCCCGGCTCCCTCCATGGGGGCGCCTGCCGGAACGGCTGAGAGGCCTCCCGCCGGCGAGACCGCGATCCCGGCGGCAAAGTCCCGACAGGTTCCTGCCGGGGAAACCCTGGAAGAAAACATTACGGAGATCCGAACGGAGCTCTATGCGCTCGCCTTTTCCGATATGGGCGGGAGCCTGAGGAAACTGTCCTTGAACGAATATCGGAAACAGGACGAGGAAGAAGTTCTTTATGATGAGGAGAACCCGGCGGAAAGGCTCTTTGCCATGCGGAGCGAGCTTTCCCCGGGGTTAGAAAACAGGAAATTCGAATTGTTCAAAACAAGCGGGACGCTGGAATACAAGCTAACTGATCCGGGCTGGCTAGAGATAACGAAACGGTACACTTTTCACAAGTCTTTTGGTTATATCGACTTAGAGGTTTTCGCCAAAAACCTTTCGCCACGCAGAATCGTTTTTTCATATCAGATCGTAGGCCCTTCCGGGCTGGAAAGATCGGATCACATCGCCGGGAGAAGCTTTTTACAGGCGGATACGATGATAGACGGCAAGCTCTGGAAAATAAAATCTGTGAAGGGAGTGCAGGAGAGAACCGGGGACATATCCTGGACAGCGCTTAAGAACAGATACTTTGCGCTGATGCTCAAGCCATTCAACGCGCCCAGATCCGTGGCAATAACACAAACCGGGGACAAAAACTTTTTAATCGCCCTGAACAGCCGGACCTGCGAGCTGGAACCCGGGACGGAAACTGAAGACCGGTACCTGCTGTATGCGGGGCCTTTGGATGAGGAAAGAATCGCGGCAGCCGGCTATGATATGCAGAAGGTAGTGGATTACGGCTTTTTCGGGGGGGTCAGCAAGGCGCTGCTCTCTGTGTTACGCTTTTTCCACAAGTGGGCGCACAACTGGGGGGTGGCGATAATCCTTCTTACCATCCTGATCAATGCCGTCTTGTTCCCGCTCACGGTCAAGAGTTTTTCTTCGATGCAGCAAATGAAAACAATTCAGCCGCACATACAAAAACTGAAGGAGCTCCACAAAGATAACCCGCAGAAACTCAACAAGGAGATGATGGAGCTATATAAGAAATACAACGTAAACCCTCTTGGCGGATGCCTGCCGCTGCTTTTGCAGATGCCCATATTTATAGCTCTTTACCAGGGCCTCATGCGGTCCGTTGAGCTGAAAGGGGCGCAGTTTCTGTGGATAAAGGATCTGGCGAAGCCGGATGCGGTCCCCCTCCCGTTTTCTTTGCCGGTTATCGGCACGAATATAAACATTTTGCCGCTTCTTATGGTAGGCGTTATGATGTTACAGCAGAAGATCTCTCAGGGGGCTGCAGCCGGGACGATGACAAGCGAACAAGCCAGTCAGCAGAAAATGATGATGATGGCCATGCCTCTGCTTTTCGGCGTCCTTTTTTACAAGATGCCGGCGGGGTTGGTTCTTTACTGGCTGACGAACACGATCCTGATGACTGCGGAACAGAGTCTTATCAGCAAGCGCATAAGCAGAAATTAAGGCCGCCATGAAAAAAGCAAAGCTCACTAAAACCATAGAAGTAGAAGCTACCACCAGAGAAGAAGCTATTCGAAAAGCGCTCAAGACATTAGATGCCCACAGAGAAGATGTGACCATAAGGGTTATCCAGGAAGAAAGTAAAGGCCTTTTTGGCATGGAAGGCGCCAAACCCGCCAAAGTAAAAGTCACCCTCAAATCCCACAAATAAGCAGATTCCAGGCAACCATTCAAGCGCTCAAAGTGCGACGCAAGGACCGTTTGTCATGCTCCTACCAGGGCCCCTCCGCCCGGTGTGGATCCTCCCTGTACGGAGCATGACAAACGGTCCAACCGCTGGCTACCTTGGTTTCCACGTGGAAACTTTTACTTTAATGCACCATTATTCCGGACCGGAAAAACATCAACTATTTTGCCCCTGCCCTTGACTTTGTGAAAATCATGTGCTATATTTTTTGCAAATAAAAAGTTTCACCCGCACAGTTGATCAAAGATATTTCCACGTGGAAACCAAGAGGCGGACAGCGAAAACAGCATGAAAAAAATAGCTTTCTGTAATCAAAAAGGCGGTGTGGCAAAAACGACGTCGGCCTTAAATATTGCTGCGTACCTCGCCTTGAATGGCAAAAAAACCCTTCTGATCGACCTGGACCCTCAGGCTAACGCCACCAGCGGACTCGGCATCAATAAAGACGAAATACGACACAGCATTTATAATGTTCTCCATGAACACATCGGGCTGGATGAGGCCATCAAACCTACCGAGATCGACCTCCTGTCAGTGCTCCCCTCAAACATAAATTTGACCGGGGCGGAAGTTGAATTGGTAAATGTTATGGGCAGAGAGTACCGTCTCAAAAAAGCCGTGCAGGAGGTGCAAGGGAGTTTCGAGTTTATAATCTTTGACTGCCCGCCCTCCTTGGGCCTTTTGACGATAAACGGGCTGACCGCAGCGAATTCGGTGATCATCCCCATTCAGTGCGAATACTACGCGCTCGAGGGGTTGAGCCAATTGATCAAGACAGTAAATCTCGTCCGGGAGAATCTCAACGGAAAACTGGAGATAGAAGGTGTTTTAATGACGTTGGCGGACTACCGGACAAATTTGACGAAAGAAGTCATAGGTGAAGTCAAACAGTATTTTGGCGACAAGGTATATAAGTCTATAATCCCGCGGACAATAAAGCTTACAGAAGCCCCGGGGTTTGGAAAACCGATAGCTCTTTATGCAAAAGATTCGGTTGGCGCAAAAAAATATGAGGAAGTGACCCGGGAGATCCTCAAGCTCCCACTAAAAACAGAACCCATTGAAAATGAAGGAGTTACAACAAATATGGAGGAAAGTTATGGATAAAAGACTGGGGAAAGGATTAGACGCTCTTATTTCGGAAGATGTCAGTAAAGGCAAAGAAAAGGTTGAAAAAATCAGAACATCAGAGATCGCGCCCAATCCCCTTCAACCAAGAAAAAGGTTCAGCGAAGAAAAAATGGACGAACTTATTTGTTCCATACGGGAAAAAGGAGTCATCCAGCCGGTGTTGCTCAGGCCCACAGGAGGAGGATACGAGCTTGTTGCGGGGGAACGGCGCTGGCGGGCCGCGCAAAAACTGCAGATCGAAGAAGTTCCCGCCATAATAAGAGACGACATAGACGACGCCAACAGCCTGGAGATCTCGCTTATTGAAAACATCCAGAGAGAAGAGCTGAACCCCATAGAAGAAGCGAATGCTTATCAGGAATTGATCGGCCAGTTTGAATATACGCTGGACAAGGTCGGGCAGATGATGGGAAAGGACAAAACAACGGTTTCCAACAGCCTGCGGCTGTTGACCCTCCCGGAGGAGATACAGAACTATGTTGAAGAGGGGAAGATCTCTGCCGGCCACGCTAAGGCCATCCTGTCCATCACCAGCGAACAGAAGAGGAAAAAAATCGCCAAAACAATAATGCGAAAAGGAATTTCCGTCCGGGAAACGGAACAGCTGGTGCGTAAGCTTACGGAATCGAAACCGAAGCTGAAAAGAACGAAGGAACCCGAAATAGCGCAGATCGAAGAGGCCTTGCAGCACAAACTTGGCACAAAAGTGACCGTTCACAAAGGGCAAAAAAGGGGGCGCATCGAGATCCAGTATTTTTCCAATGAAGACCTTCAGCGTTTATTGCGGCTGATCCTTCAGTAGGGGGGCGAATAGAGAGGGGCGGATCCGGCATTATCCAGCAGGAAAGCGGGCCCGCCCCGTTTTTTATTTTCCCGCGAAAACGCTTGACATTATACCGCTAAAGTAGTATTATCCTTTGAGAGAAAAGACCTTTTAAACTGGTCCGGAGAGACCTGAAAAGGAGCAAAGAATGAATAAATTAAAGTTGATAAGCCTGCTTGTCTCGTGACAGGGAGGCTTTTTTTGTGTCTATGGACCGGGCCAGGGGAAAGAGACAGAGGGACGAGATGGAACTTAAACTAAAGTCAAGGATACTGGATGCAGAGGGCATAAAAAGAACGCTACAGAGGATATCCCATGAAATACTGGAAAAGAACCAGGGCGGGGTCGAATTGGCCATAATCGGCATACGGTGCAGAGGAGCATATCTGGCCGAAAGAATAGCGGAGAACATAAAGACGATCGAAGGAAAAGAAACCCCGGTGGGAGCGCTGGACATCACCATGTACAGAGACGACCTTACGGAGATCGCGGAACAACCGGTGGTGCATTCGACGGAAATAGAGTTCGATATAACAGGCAAAAAGATCATTCTTGTGGATGATGTCCTGTTTTCCGGGCGGACAGTGAGATGCGCCCTGGATGAGCTTATCGATTTCGGCAGGCCGGCGAATATCCAGCTGGCGGTTCTTATAGACCGCGGGCACAGGGAATTGCCGATAAGGCCGGATTTTGTCGGGAAGAACATTCCGACGGCAAAGGAAGAAAGCGTCGAAGTGAGACTGAAAAATGTGGATGGAGTGGAGGAAGTGGTTGTCTTAGCATAAAACGGGGACTGAAGCCATGAGCACGAAAAATACCGTAAAATGGACAAAGAAACATCTTCTGGGGATCGAAGACCTTTCCGCGGAAGAAATACAGCTTATACTTGATCATGCCGTGGGGTTCAAGGAAGTGCTGGAGAGGCCCATACCAAAAGTCCCCACCTTGAGAGGCAAGACCATCGTTAATATGTTCTGTGAGCCCTCCACAAGGACGCGCTCTTCGTTCGAGCTTGCGGCCAAGAGATTGAGCGCGGACACGCTGAATCTTGCGACGGCATCTTCCAGCTTCCTTAAAGGAGAAACCCTGAAAGATACGGCCAGGAACATCGAGGCGATGAAAGTGGACATGATCGTCATGCGCCACGCGTGCCCCGGAGCGCCCCATTTTCTTTCCGGCTGTGTAGGGGCATCGGTGATCAACGCCGGGGACGGAGCCCACGAGCACCCCACCCAGGCCCTGCTTGACGTGTTCACGATCAGGGAAAAGCTGGGGAAGGTAAAGGGCCTTAAGGTCAGCATAATAGGGGATATTGCCCATTCGAGGGTCGCCCGGAGCAATATCTGGGCATTAACAAAATTGGGAGCAAAGGTTACGGTGTGCGGTCCCAAGACTTTGATCCCGGTCGAGATAGAAAAAATGGGGGTCAGAGCCACGTATGACGTAAAAGAAGCGCTGAGTGGGGCGGATGTCCTGAACATGTTAAGGATACAGCTCGAAAGGCAGAAAAGGCCCCTTTTCCCCAGCATACGGGAGTATGTAAGGGAGTTCGGCATAAACTCCCGCCTTTTAGAGAAACACGCTAAAAAAGAGGTGATGATAATGCATCCGGGGCCGATAAATAGAGGCGTTGAGCTCAGCCAGGATGTTGCGGACGGAGAGTATTCCGTTATACTCAACCAGGTAACGAACGGTGTTGCAGTAAGAATGGCGGTGTTATTTCTGCTGGGACACGTTAAAAAGGAACAAGTGGGGGAACAGCACAAGAAAATGATGAAAAACAAGCTGACAATCCCATAAATATGCTTAAATAAAGGTCAAAAGTGGAGCAAATATGAAAATTTTGATAAAAAACGGAAGGATCATAGACCCGTCTCAAGGAATTGATAAGACAGGGGACATATTGGTCGAGAACGGGAAGATCGCACAGGCCGGCGGGTCCATAAAGGACAAAAACGCTAAAACGATTTTAGCCAAAGACAAGATCGTAGCTCCCGGTTTTGTGGACATGCATACCCATTTGAGGGAGCCCGGCCGGGAGGAAGTCGAGACGATAGAAACGGCCCTGAGCGCGGCGGTCAGCGGCGGTTTTACGACGGTCAGCGCCATGCCGAATACGGAACCCCCCTGCGACAGCCAGGCCCATGTGAAGTTTCTGCTTGAGAGGGCGGCTGAGGTCAAGCTGGCAAATATATTACCGGTAGGGACGATCACCAAGAACAGGGAAGGCCTCGAGATGTCCGAGATGGGGGAATTAAGACAGGCAGGATGCCTTGCGGTTTCGGATGACGGGGATCCCGTGGCCGATCCGGGGCTTATGAGGATAGCCATGGAATATGCGTCCATGGTCGATCTCCTCGTGATATCCCACTGCGAGGATAAGGCCCTTTCTGCCGAAGGCGTCATGCACGAGGGATACTGGTCAACGGTCCTTGGGCTGAAGCCCATACCGGCAGAGGCGGAGAGCACGATAGTCGAACGCGATATCCGTCTTGCGGGATTGGCCGGGGCCAGGCTGCACATCGCCCATGTCTCCACGGCCGAGAGCGTGGAAATCATAAAAAACGCCAAGAAAGAAGGCGTGAAGGTAACCGCGGAAGTTACGCCGCATCATTTCACGCTCAGCGATGAAGCCCTTAAGACATTCGATACCAACATGAAGGTTTCGCCTCCGCTGCGGTCCGCAAAAGACGTACAGGCCTTAAAGGAGGGGATCAGAGACGGAACGATCGATGTCATAGCCACGGATCATGCCCCGCACCTGGCGAACGAGAAAGAAAAGGAATTCGACTACGCGCCTTTCGGGATGATCGGCCTGGAAACGGCGCTCCCGCTGGCGGTCATGAAACTCGTTGATGAAGGATATCTGGATTGGCCCGGGCTTATCCGGAAACTGTCAACAAGGCCTTCGGAAATATTGAAATACAACAGGGGCTCGCTGGAAAAGGGAGCCCCTGCCGATATCGTGATAATCGACCCGGCCAAAGAATGGATTTATACCAGGGACAGGATCAGGTCGCGCTCGAGTAATTCTCCGTTCATCGGCTGGAGGATGAAGTCAGCGGTGACAGATGTCATTGTCGGGGGAAAGATCGTCCTGAAGACGGCGGGAATGTAGTTTGGCTGCGGGCTGACATGCATAAAGAGAGATTCATAGTTACCAAGGAGCTCGGGAAGCTGGCAAAGTGGCTGCGGATACTGGGGTATGACAGCGTGTATTATGACGGGAAAGAGACCGCCGGGCTTGTGATACAGGCGCTGAGGGACAAGAGGGTCCTCATCACGCGCAGTTCCGCGCTGACAAAATATACGGGGGTGCAGGTAGTGGTCGTAAGATCTGACCATGTGGAAGAACAGCTGGAGCAGGTCACGCGCGAACTCGGCCTGCTGCTGGATGAAGAGCTCCTGTTCCAGCGGTGCGTCGAATGCAATGCCCCGCTGGAAGATATCAGCAAAAAAAAGGTCGAAGGAAAGGTGCCGGAATATGTATTTGAGACGCAGGAGCGCTTCAAGCGGTGCCCGCAGTGCGACAAAGTATTCTGGAAAGGGACACATTGGGACATGGTGAAAAAATGGCTGGCAAAAAAGCGTCAAAAAAAGTAATAAAAGCGAAAATATGCCTCAATAAAAGCATCGCCCCGGATTATTTTGTGATGCGGATCGAATCGGGATGGCTGGCCCGAAACTCTTCTCCCGGCCAGTTCGTCACGGTCAAGATCCAGGAAAATGTGAAGGACCCCCTGCTCAGGATCCCTCTTGGCGTGCACGCGATCCGCGGAAAGGGGATCGACCTGCTGTACAAAGTCGTCGGGCCCGGGACCCGCTGCTTGAGCTCAAGGAACAAGGGCGAGAAGATCGATGTGCTGGGGCCGTTGGGAAACGGATTCGATCTTGCCCCGCTTGCACGCGGGCAAGACCCCAGGGTTGTCGTGGTCGCAGGCGGGCACGGCATCGCGCCGCTTTATGCTCTGGCCGAAGCCATTACGACAAAACGGAAAAAAGTAGATTTTTTCAACGGCGTATATACCAGAAAAAATATCGTCTGCTCAAAAGAACTTAAGAAGCTCGGCGCAAGAGTTCGTATAGCGACAGAAGACGGGACGCAGGGGCACAAGGGATACGTGACGGATCTTCTGGAGAAGAAACTTAAAGCCGGCGCGTATGACCCGAAGAACACGGTCATATATGCCTGCGGCCCCAGGCCGATGCTTGCCGCTCTTGCAAAAATAGCCGAACGTTTCGGGGTGCCTGCCCAGGTCTCGCTTGATGCATACATGGCTTGCGGGATCGGCGCCTGCCTCGGCTGCTCTGTCATGACGACAGACGGGTATCGGCTCGTGTGCAAGGACGGCCCCGTGTTTGACGCCCGGGAGATCGTATGGTAAAACATTATAACATAGGCGGGACAGGTCTGAAAATATGGACTTACAGGTAACAATAGGGAAAATAAGGTTCAAGAACCCGATATGGGTGGCTTCGGGGACCTTTGGGTACGGAGAAGAGTTCCTGGATTTTGTTGACCTCGATAATATAGGCGCGATAGTCACAAAGACCCTGACGCCGGAGGCGCGGGAAGGCAACCCCCCGCCCAGGCTCGTGGAAACGCCCTCGGGGCTGCTTAACTCCATAGGGCTTGAGAATGAAGGCGTCGATCATTTTAAAGCGGAGCATTACCCATTCCTGAAAAAACTTAAGACAAGAATAATAGTAAGCATCGGGGGCCTGAGAAAAGAAGAATTCGAAAGATGCGCGGAAAAACTTTCCGCGGAGGACCCTCCGGACGCTATTGAGATCAATCTTTCCTGTCCAAATGTCACCCATGCCGGGACGCGGCACGCCTATATATCCCAGGATCCCCGCGCAACGGAGAGAATAGTTTCAGCCTGCCGGAGGAAGGCCGGGTGCGCCGTCATAGCAAAACTTACGCCGGATGTAACGGATATCGCTGTCATAGCCGGGGCGGCAGAGGCCGGCGGCGCCGATGCCGTGTCCTTGATCAATACCTGCCCGGGGATAGCGGTGGATGCGGAAGAAATGAAGCCGGTACTCGGCAACATTGTCGGGGGCCTGAGCGGGCCGGCGATAAAGCCGATCGCCCTGAAAGCGGTCCGGGATGTGTACGGGAAGGTAAAGATCCCGGTGATAGGAATAGGCGGCGTGATGACGGGTATTGACGTTGCAGAGTTCATGTTGTGCGGTGCCTGTGCGGTACAGGTGGGAACGGCGAACCTTGCGGACCCCGTCGCGTATGACAGGATCCTTGGAGAGTTCGAGACATATCTGAGACAAAAGAAAATAGAGAAAGCAAGCTCGCTGGTGGGCAGACTCAAAACTTAGAATCTTTGACTTGCAGGCGGGAGGAATATGGCGGCGAAAGAAAAACTAATAGTGGCATTGGACGCGGAAAGCCCGGGCCAGGCCCTCAAGCTTATAGACATTCTCTCCGATGAGGTCGAGATCTTCAAGGTAGGGATCGCACCGTTTACCGGGTTTGGGCAGAAAGTGCTGGAAAAGCTGCATTCGGCCGGGAAGAAAGTTTTTCTGGACCTTAAGTTCCATGATATCCCAAATACGGTCGCCGGCGCGGCGCGGGCCGCCGCGGAGAAAGGCGTGTTCATGATGAATTTTCACTGTCTTGGAGGCCGCAGCATGCTGGAAGCGGCGGCGAAAGGCGCAAGGGAAGCGAAAAGCGGGGGAAAGCCGATCCTGCTGGGCGTCACGATACTCACCAGCATGAACAATGAGGATATGCGCTCCATAGGGATCGCGGGAGATCTGCAGGAGAAAGTGATCGAACTCGCCCGGCTTGCCGCTGACAGCGGGCTTGACGGCGTGGTAGCTTCGGCGAAGGAAGCTCGCGCCATCAAGGAGAAAATAGGAAAAGATTTTCTGGTCGTGACCCCGGGGGTCCGCCCGGAGTGGGCCGCCCGGGGCGATCAAAAAAGGATACTGACCCCGAAACAGGCGATGTCCGAAGGGGCGGACTATATCGTTGTCGGCAGGCCGATAATCCAGGCGGAGGATCCGGCTGCCGCGGCGAAAAAAATAATAGAGGAAATGGGTTAAGGTATTAGTAAGGTCGCTTGTTAAAGGAGACGCGATTATGCAAGAGATGGAAATAATGGATATTTTTACCAAGACGGGAGCTTACCAGCAGGGGCACTTTTTGCTGTCCAGCGGGTTACATTCGGGAGCGTATCTGCAATGCGCGCTGGTCCTGCAGGACCCGATCCTTGCTGCGAGACTATGCGGCGTCCTGGCGGCAAAATTCCGGACGGATGAACCCGATATCGTGATCGGACCGGCCATGGGCGGCATAGTCCTGGCCTATGAACTGGCCAGGAACTTGAATGCCCGGGCGATCTTTGCGGAAAGGGACAAAGAGGGGAAGATGGCGCTTCGCAGAGGGTTCAGGATCGTGCCGGGAAGCAAAGTGCTGGTCGCTGAAGACGTGCTTACGACCGGAGGCTCGGTCAAAGAGGTAGTATCCCTTATAGAGAAAGACGGCATAGCCCCGATAGGAATAGCATGCCTGGTGGACAGGAGCGCGAAGAAAATCGATTTTGGTGGAATAAAGCACGAAAGCCTGATAAAATTGGATATTCCCACTTTCACCAAAGAAACATGCCCTCTTTGCCAGGAAGGCATACCTGTCGTGAAGCCGGGATCCAGGGGCTGACAAAAGGAGAAGATCATGGAAATGGAACTGAAAAGCATAATCGAAAAAATAAAAGAGGAAGGCGTCGAGGAAGGGCAGAAAAAAGCCACCGATATAATCGGCCAGGCCGAAAATAAGGCCAAGGAAACCATAGAAGCGGCCGAAAAGGAAAAGGAAGATACAGTAAAGAATGCCGCAAAAGAGGCCGAGAGGCTGCGGAAGAACGGGGAAGAAGCCTTGCGCCAGGCCTCGCGCGATGTTTTGCTTGGGCTGAAAGAAGAGATCACCGCGCTTTTTGACAGCGTGATAAAAGAGGAGGTGGCGAAGCAGCTCTCGCCGGAGGTTCTTAAAGATATGATAATTACCCTTGTGCAGAAGTTCAAAAGGGACGAAGAACCTGATATAGAGATCCTGCTGAGCGACAAGGATAAAAAAGCCCTGGAAAAGGTCCTTTTGGCCAGGTTCAAGGAAAAGATGGCAAAAGGCGTGACCTTAAAGGCGTCTCCCAAAGTGGAAAAGGGATTCCTGATGGGAGGCAAAGGAAAAGGGGCTTATTACGACTTCACGGACGAAGCGATAGCAGAAGTGTTTAAAGCGTTTCTGAACCCCAAAATAGCGGATCTCTTAAATCCCGGAAAAAAAGATGTCAAATAAGTATTATTATCTTGGGGCGTCGCTCCCGTACGTCAGTTTCGGGGACGACCCTCCTTTCAGCAGGGAAGGGTTTATCGCGGAATGCGAAAAGTGGCTCTCGCCGGCCGACATGCAAGCGCTGCTCTCGGCGGACCTGCACTGCCGGGAGGAAAAATGCGAGGGCATTCCGCTCTTAAGAAGATGGAAGAGCTTTGACGCGGCCTTGAAGGCGGAGCTGGCGCGTATCAGGGCGGCGGCAAAAAAGGGCGAAGGATACAAGACCTCCGACATACTTAAGAACATCATGGGCAAGGAGACCCCTCTTCTCATGGAACGGGCTTTGGAAAAACTCAGGTGGATATTCATCGAAGAATGCAGCAAACAATATTTTTACGATATAAACGCGCTGGCCTCCTATTTTTTAAAGGTGCAGATCCTTGAAAGGCTGGCAACATTCAACAAAGACGAAGGCGAAAAATTCTTTTACAGTTTGTGCGAGGTAAAATATGAGTAAACAGTTGGGCAGAATAGCGGGCATTAACGGGAACATGATAACGGTGAAATTCCCGAGCGATATCATCCAGAACGAGGTCGCGTACGTGCTGAGCCGGGGGAAAAGGCTGAAGGCTGAAGTCGTGAAGATCAGAGGCAATGACGCGTTCCTCCAGGTGTTCGAATACACGAAAGGCATAAAGGTCGGGGACGAAGTCGAATTTTCGGGAAAGATGCTTTCGGTGCAGCTGGGGCCGGGGCTCCTGACCCAGATCTATGACGGATTACAGAACCCGCTTCCGGAACTTGCCGAAAAATTCGGTTTTTTCCTGCCGGTGGGAGAAGAGCTTAACGCTCTTTCGTCCGAGAAGGAATGGAAATTTACCCCGATCGCCAAAAAGGGAGACAAGGTCACGAGAGGCTGTTTTCTCGGGGAAGTGCCGGAGGGGATCTTCAAGCATAAGATAATGGTGCCTTTCGATCTGCGGGAAGAGTATACGGTCGAGAAAATGGCGCCCCCGGGGGATTATACGATAGACAAGAAAATCGCGGAGCTGAAGGACTCGAAAGGAAACGCGATCGACGTGACCATGACATTCGACTGGCCGGTAAAAATACCCGTAAGGGCGTATGAAGATAAGATACAGCCCAAAGGTTCCCTTATAACGAAGGTCAGGATCATCGATACGCTCTTTCCGGTTGCCAGGGGCGGGACATACTGCATCCCCGGGCCCTTCGGTGCGGGCAAGACCGTGCTTCAGCAGCTGACCAGCCGTTATGCGGACGTCGACATCGTTATCATAGCGGCCTGCGGGGAAAGAGCCGGTGAAGTAGTCGAAACATTGAAAAATTTCCCCAAGCTTACGGATCCGCGGACGGGCAGATCCCTGATGGAAAGGACCGTAATTATCTGCAACACCTCCTCGATGCCGGTAGCCGCGAGAGAATCTTCCGTATATACCGCCTCCGCGCTGGGGGAATATTACCGGCAGATGGGGCTCAACGTGCTGCTTCTGGCCGATTCGACTTCACGCTGGGCTCAGGCGATGAGGGAGATCTCCGGAAGGCTTGAGGAGATCCCCGGCGAGGAAGCATATCCGGCTTATCTGGAATCCCGCATAGCCAGTTTTTATGAAAGGGCCGGCCTGGTGAAGCTTCATAACGGGGGGCTGGGAAGTCTTACCATAGGGGGCACGGTAAGCCCGGCGGGGGGCAATTTTGAAGAGCCGGTCACGCAGGGGACCCTTAAGGTCGTGGGGGCCTTTCACGGCCTGTCCCGGGAAAGGGCCGAAGCAAGAAAATATCCTTCGGTCGATCCTCTCGCGAGCTGGAGCAAGTACAAAAGCATCATACCGCAGGATCAGATCGATACGGCAAGGGAAGTGCTGTTCAAGGGCGAGCAGGTCAGCCAGATGATGAAAGTCGTGGGAGAGGAAGGGACGTCCCTGGAAGACTTCGTCGTCTATCTCAAGAGCGAATTCCTTGATAACGTGTATCTCCAGCAGAACGGTTTTGACGAGGTAGATGCCTCCACATCGGCCGACCGGCAGAAATACGTTTTTGCGAAAGTGATCGGGGTGCTGAGACGCGAGTTTCCGTTTAAGGACAAGGGGCAGGCAAGGGATTTCTTCTACAATCTGCGGCACAAGTTCATAGACTGGAATTATAAGCAGTGGGGATCCGACGAGTTTAAGGATCAGGAAAAGGAAATAAACGATTTACTGGAAGGTGAGAAACAGCCATGAGGAAAGTTTGTACCAGGATATTGAATATCGCGGGAAACGTCGTGACCGTCAAAACGGACGGCGTGGCGAACGAAGAACTTGCGGACATTTCGACTTCAAGAGGAACCTCGTTCGCCCAGGTAATACGCCTTGACGGGGATATGGTCCATCTTCAGGTATTCGCCGGCGCGGGAGGCGTGTCCACGGGGGACGAGGTGCGGTTCCTCGGACACCCGATGCAGGTGGGGTTTTCCGACAATATGCTGGGGAGGATATTCAACGGAAGCGGCGAACCCAGGGATAACGGCCCGGCGATCACGGAAAACATGATAGAGATAGCCGGCCCTGCCGCGAATCCGGCGAAGAGAATAATCCCCAAGAGAATGGTCAGGACAAATGTCCCGATGATAGACCTGTTCAATTCGCTGGTCGAATCCCAGAAGCTCCCGATATTTTCCGTTTCCGGCGAACCCTATAACGAGCTTCTGGCCAGGATAGCCCTTCAGGCCGAGGTGGATATCATCATCCTGGGGGGCATCGGGCTAAAGTATGACCAGTACATGTACTTTAAGGATACCCTTGAAGAGGGCGGGGCCTTAAGCAGGACGATATTTTTCATACATACGGCGGCAGACCCGACGGTCGAGGGGCTCATGATCCCGGACCTCGCCCTGGCGGTGGCCGAGAAGTTCGCTCTCGGGGGGAAAAGAGTCCTGGCGCTTCTTACGGATATGACGAATTTCGCCGATGCCTTGAAAGAAATAGCCATAACAATGGAACAAGTTCCCTCTAACAGGGGATATCCGGGCGATCTTTACAGCCAGCTTGCCTCGAGGTACGAAAAAGCGGTCGATTTTGAAGGAGCCGGGTCCATAACGATCCTGGCTGTCACCACCATGCCGGGGGACGATATCACCCATCCCATTCCCGACAATACCGGTTATATCACCGAAGGACAATTTTATCTCAGGAACGGCAGGATAGAACCGTTCGGTTCCCTGAGCAGGCTCAAGCAGCAGGTCAACAAGGATACGCGGGAAGACCACAGGGCCGTCATGGACAACATGATACAGCTCTATGCGAAATACGGCGAAACGGAAGAGAAAAGGTCCATGGGGTTCAGGATGAGCGATTGGGATAAAAAACTCCTGAAGTACGGCGATCTTTTTGAGAGCCAGATGATGGACCTGAAGGTGAACGTTCCCCTGGAAGAGGCGCTTGACAACGGCTGGAGGATCCTGGCGGAATGCTTTAAGCCCGAAGAAACCAATTTCCGGACGGAACTTATAGAGAAGTTCTGGCCGAAATAAGACCGGCAAACCATATGGCAAAGATAAGACTGACCAAGAATGAGCTGAAAAAACAGAAAGACGCGCTGAAAAGGTACCGGCAGTATCTTCCCACCCTGATCCTGAAAAAACAACAGTTGCAGATGGAGATACTCAAACTGCACCATGCCATGGAAGACATAAAAAAAGAGAAAGCGTATGTCAAGGCTCAGACATATGAGTGGGCGGATGTTTTTACCGAGAAAGTGGGCATAGAAAAATTGGTCAGCCTGAAAGAGATCGTGACTACCACGGGGAACATTGCCGGCATCGATATACCCGTCTTCGATAAAGTGATCTTCGACGAAAAAGAGTACGACTTTATCACTATGCCGCTGTGGATCGATTATGGCATAGAAGCGCTGAAGCGGGTCATGACGCTGAACGCGAAAATGGAAGTTCTGGAAAAACAGGATGCCCTTGTAAGGGAAGAGCTGAGGATCACGACCCAGAGAGTGAACCTTTTTGAAAAAGTGATGATCCCCGAAGCGCGCGAGAACATAAGAAAGATACAGATATATCTGGGCGATCAGGACACGGCGGCCGTTGTGACGGGGAAGATCGCCAAGGAGAAGATACAGAAAAAAGCGCAGGTGCAGGTGGGCGCATGATAGAACGGATGAAAAAAGTCACGGTCCTGGTTTCCGAAAGGGAAAGAGAGAAGTTCATCTCCAGGCTGCGGAAAGCGGGTGTTTTGCATATCAGGCACGTCAAAGCGCCGGTCCACCATGAAATAAATTTCATCGAAGACAGGATCTCAAGGATCGGGCAGATGATCTCCGCGCTTGCTCCGTACGCGGAGAAAGAGACCCAGGACGGGAAAGCAAGCAGTCATGAGAGGGATGTGCTGGCCAGGGTGGACGCCGTTATGGAGGCGTGCAGGGAAAAGCAGGACCTGGTAGCGCATATACGGGAGATGCGCGGGCGGATAGAATGGTTCAAGCCGTGGGGCGAATTTGACCCCGAGGATCTGGAAACGCTGGGGGAAAAGAATGTGCGCATCAGGCTTTACCGTTTGAGGAAGGACGAATTCAGGAAGCTCGGGAAAGACAGGAAATATCACGTGGTCAAGAAAGAAAAGGGGCTCGTATATATCGCGACCGTAGCATGGAATTCGGAGGAGAAGTTGCCCTTCGAGGAAGTGGCCGTCCCGCCGCTCGGCCCGGAAAAAATGAGAGGACAGATAGACCAGCTTAACGGCAGAATAGCCGGAGTGGATGATTTCCTGAAACAGGAGGCCAGGGGCATATACGCGATGAAAAGATGCGAGGAGAAGCTGAAGAAAGAGCATGAGTCCATGGCCGTCATGTTCGGCATGCAGGAGGAAGGGAAGTTTTCATACCTGCAGGGCTTTTGCCCGATCAAAGCGGTAAAGAAGATCTCCGCGATGGTAAAACAGCACGGACTGGGCTATTTAGCGGAAGAACCGGATAACCCGGATGAAACGCCTACGCTCATCACAAACCCCAGGTGGGTCAGGATAATCAACCCGGTATTCCAGTTCATGAACACGCTTCCCGGCTACAATGAGTTCGACATCAGTTTTTATTTTCTGATCTTTTTCAGTTTGTTTTTCGCGATGCTGATAGGTGATGCGGGATACGGGACCCTTTTTCTGGCAGTGACGTTCCTGGTCAGGCGCAAGTTGAGGGACCTGCCGTCCGAACCGTTCCTTTTGATGTATATTCTAAGCTGCGGAACGATCGTGTGGGGCGCGATCACCGGAACATGGTTCGGAGTCGAAAGAATAGCCCAGCTGCCTTTTTTCAGCAGTCTGGTCATAGAGAAAATAGGCAGTTTCGCCGATAGCCAGAATTTCCTGATATTCCTGTGCTTCATAATAGGCGCCGTGCAGTTGACGGTTGCGCACGCGCTGAAGGGGATAAAGGTCATAAATTCCGTGTTGGCCCTGGCGGAGGCGGGATGGATCCTGATCCTGTGGGGCATGTTTTTCGCGGCGGGGAAGTTCGTTATCGCCAGGCCCTTTCCCCCGGCTGCCGGATGGCTGCTTGTCGGGGGTATCGGTCTTGTTCTCCTGTTCTCTAATCCGCAGAAAGGTATTTTCAAGGGCATGCTTACCACTTTAGCGAACCTGCCCCTGAGCGTGATAAGTTCGTTTTCGGATATCATTTCTTATTTAAGGCTGTTCGCCGTGGGATATGCCACGGTCATCGTTGCGGAAAGTTTTAATAACATGGCTCTGGCAGGCGGGATCGGCAGCGTGATAAAAGGATTGGGCGCGGCGATGATCCTGTTCCTGGGGCATGCGCTGAACATCCTTCTGGGTTTTATGGCAGTTATCGTCCACGGGATAAGGCTGAACATGCTCGAGTTCTCCAGCCATCTGGGGATGCAATGGTCCGGCAAGAAGTATGAACCTTTTTGTGAAAAGTAGTAAGGAGGTATATCATGGTTTCAGGGTTAGGTGATATGGGGCTTTCGCTCGCTTTCTCCGCGATCGGTTCGGCGCTGGGAACGGGAGTCGCGGGCATGGCCGCTGTTGGGGCGTGGAAAAGAGCTTTTATGCAGAACAAGGCGGCACCTTTCATTCTTATCGCTTTTGTGGGAGCCCCTTTGTCGCAGACCATTTACGGGATGATCTTGAGGAACGCTATCCAGGGAGCTAACCTTGACCCCCAGACGTATCCTTTTCAGATGGCTCTGGGTATGGCCGCGGGCCTGGCGATGGGAGCCTCGGCATGGATGCAGGGCAAGGCCGGCGCGAGCGCGGCAGACGCCCTGGCCGAGACCGGAAAGGGCTTCGGCAATTACATAATGGTCCTCGGGGTCATCGAAACGGTAGCCTTGTTTGTGATGGTGTTCGCCCTGACGGCTCTCCCGAAAGGATAAGAAGCCGCCGGGCCAAACCGGAAAAGACAGTATGCCAGCCGGAACCCTCTATATCGTCAGCACGCCGATAGGGAATCTTGAGGATATCACGCTGCGGGCCATACGGGTCCTGAAGGAAGCGGACCTTGTGGCGGCGGAGGACACCCGCAGGTCGAAGACCCTGTTTACGGCTTACGGGATAAAAAGCGCGCTCACCAGCTATCATTCATACAACCTGGAGAAGAAGACGCCTCAGCTTGTCAAGGCGCTGCTGGACGGCAAAAATATTGCGCTCATTTCCGATTCCGGCACACCGGGCATTTCCGATCCCGGTTCCGTGCTGATAAATGAGTGTGTGAAGAACGGCATACCCCTTACCGCGGTTCCCGGCCCCACGGCGCTTGTGACCGCGCTGGTCCTGTCCGGCAAGCCCACGCATAAATTCGCCTTTGAGGGCTTTCTTTCCAACAAAGCGGCTCGCAGGCGGAAGCAGCTGGAGGGGCTGAAGGAAGAAAAAAGGACCGTGATAATCTATGAATCCCCCCACAGGATAGTGAGATTCCTTGAGGATTTCATAGATGTCGTGGGCGACCGCGAGATCGTCATCGCGCGGGAAATGACCAAGAGGTTCGAGGAGATCAGGAGGGGGAGGGCAAGCCGCCACCTGGAGCACTTTTCGGAACATAAGCCCCGCGGCGAATTTATAATCGTTTTCTGACGAAAAAGCGCTCCGAAAGGCCGCAAGTCCGCAGTCCGCGAACTGTAAGTATTGACTTTTTCCCGGCAGTTGCTACAATAGTGACCTAAGTATTTCATTATATCTTAATAGCGGGGGCAATATGGTAGAGCAAACACTCGTGCTGATAAAGCCGGACGGCCTGAAAAAATCTTTGACCGGGAACATCCTGACGAGACTCTCCGAGACAAAACTGGACATCGTAGGGGCAAAGATAGTAAGGGTCTCCCGGGAGCTCGCCAAAGAGCATTACAGGGCGATGGCGGACAAGCCTTTTTTTGAGGAACTCATCAGATATATCATGGGAGAATACCATAAGAAAAAGGTCATGGCCCTTATATATTGGGGGGACAACGCCATCAGTAAAGTAAGAGAGATCTGCGGGGAGACCAATCCGGAGAGGGCGGACGCCGTTTCGATAAGAGGGGCCTACGGCAGGATCACTACGGCGGGAGTATATGAGAACGTCATTCACGCTTCCGAGAGCACCGGGGAAGCCGAAAGAGAAATAAAACTCTGGTTCGAGCCGGATGAAATCCTGCTCGACATATACCCCGTGACCGAAGTCGAAGTGAAGAAAAAGATCAGAAAATGGGCATGACCCTTCTCGCCAAGGGCGCAAATAAAGCATAAGGAAGACCATGATAAAATCAATGACAGGTTTCGGCAAAAGCACCGAAAAATCCCCGTACGGCACGATAACCGCCGAGATCAAAACACTGAACTACAAAAACCTGAGCGTCACCTGCAATCCGTTCAACGGGCTCTTCCTGCTGGAAGAGAAAATTAAAAAGCTCTTCGAAGGGAAGATATTCCGGGGAAAGGTCCTTGTCAGGATAACGGCCGAAGGGAAGAGCGGGCAGAAAAGTCTCCAGAGGATAGAGGTAAACGAGAGTGTTGCCCGGGAATATCTCAGAAAGATCAGGAAAGCCCAGAAAAATCTGGGCGTCAAGGGCGAAATACAGATAAGAGATCTGATAGAATTTCCCGGAGTCGTGGAAAGCGGCGTCGATAAAAAGCAGGAGCAGGTCTGGCCGTATGTCAGGAAAGCGCTGGAAAAAGCGCTGAATAAACTGATCGCATACCGCAGGAGCGAAGGGATACGGCTTGCCGGGGATTTTAATGGGCGCCTTCGCGAGATAAAAAAGAAATTGCGCGAGATCAGCGGGTACGGCAAGCAGAGCGTTGCCGGGTACCGCAAAAAACTGGTCCGGTCAATCCGGGACATCGCGGAAAACGTGGAGCTGGACAAGAACAGACTGGAGACGGAAGTCGCTTTGTTTTCCAGGAACTGCGATATAGCGGAAGAGATCACGCGCCTGGAGGGGCATCTGGCGGCGTACAGGGATGCCATGAATAAAGTGAAAACGGATGTGGGCAAGAAGCTGGATTTTATAGCCCAGGAGATGCAAAGGGAAGCCAACACCATAGGGGCGAAATCAAGCGATTTCAGGATATCCAAAGCCGTTATTGAGGTAAAGAGCGAAATAGAGAAAATGCGGGAACAGATCAAGAACATCGAATGAAAAAGAAAAGAGAACCTCTCATCATTATCGTTTCCGCGCCGAGCGGCAGCGGCAAGACAACTCTCATAAACCGTTTGCTGGAAAAGATACCCGAGATGCAGAGGTCTATTTCATGTACGACGAGACAGCCGAGGGAAGGGGAGAAAGACAAGAGGGATTATTTGTTCATTCCCAGGGAAGAATTCAAGGAGAGGATAGAGAAAGGCGAATTTCTGGAGTGGGAGGAAAACTTCGGTCATTATTACGGCACCCCGAAAGAACAGTTCCAGGAAGCGGTGGAAAAGGGGGAAGACATAATCTTAAGCATAGACGTTAAGGGCGCCAGGGCCATCAAGAGAAACTTCCCCGAAAGCGTAAGCGTTTTCATAATGCCTCCATCCGCCGAAGAGCTTGCGACAAGACTTAGGAAGAGGAACACGGACCGGGAAAAAGACGTTTCTATGCGGCTGGAAGAGGCGCGGCGGGAGATCTCGGCCGCGGATGAGTATGATTACCTGGTCGTCAACAAAGAACTGGGAGAAGCGGTAGAGGAGCTGAAATCCATCATAGAGACCGAGAGAAGGAACAGGACGGTCAATACGGAAGAAGACGAGAAATAATGGAAAAAGCGCTGAGGGAAACATTGATACAAAAAACCGGCAGTATTTACAAACTCTGTAACCTGGCGGCGATGAGGGCCATGGAGCTTAATAGCGGGATGAAAAAGCTGGTCGAAGCGGAACCCAGCGAAAAAGTCACCACTTTGGCCATTAAAGAGATCGCCGCAGGAAAAGTCAAGCTGAAGGCGACCAAAGGATAAAAAGGTGGGAAAGAACATTCTTTTGGGCGTGACCGGCAGTATCGCCAGCTTTAAGGCTTGCGATCTTATAGGCCTTCTTCGCAAGAAGGGGCATTCCGTGCGCTGTGTGATGTCTGCCGACGCCAAATGGTTCGTTACGCCGCTCGCGCTGGAGACGCTTACGGGCAAGAAGGTGATCGATGATATGTTCCGGCTGCCCGAGAGCAGGGACCCCGCGCATATCTCTCTGGCCGATGAAGCGGATATCATTCTGATAGCGCCCGCGACCGCCGATATGATCGCGAAAATAGCCGCGGGTCTCTGCGACGATATACTGGCGTGTACCGTGTGCGCTTCTGATTGCCCGGTAGTTTTTGCTCCCGCCATGAACGATACAATGTTCAATAATCCTATTGTGCGGGAAAATATAGAGTACCTTCGCGGGAAGGGATACCATTTCATCGATCCTGTAGTGGGGCACCTGGCGTGTGGACGTGAAGGCATGGGGCATCTGGCGCCGCTGGAGAAAATAGTCAAAGAAGCGGAAAAGATCTTAGCATTATGACACAGGCGCGCGCGATGCATAGACCGGACAAAGACCCCGGATCTTCCAGGAGAATACTGGTAACCGCGGGACCTACCATAGAGCCTCTGGATCCTGTCAGATATATTTCTAATCGGTCCACCGGAACAATGGGCTATGAGATAGCGGCAGAAGGCCGGAGGCGCGGTTTCAAAGTGTGCCTTATAAGCGGGCCCGTGCATCTGCCGCCGCCGTCCGGCGTGGAAGTGCTGAGCGTGACAACGGCGCGGGAGATGAAGGACAAGGTGGCCGAACGCATCGGCGGATGCGATTGCGTGATCATGGCGGCGGCGGTCTGTGATTTTCGGCCGGAGAAAAGCGCAAAGCGGAAGATCAAGAAACGGGAAACCCTGGACATCAAGCTCGTTAAGAACCCTGACATACTTTTGGAAGCAGGGCAAAGAGAGGGTCTTGTAAAGGTGGGGTTCGCTCTTGAGACGGAAAACGCGCTCGAGAACGCGAAGGGTAAACTTGAGAAGAAAGGGCTGGACCTGATCGTGATCAACACGATAGACGAAAAATCCGATCCGTTCGGTCCGGGCGCGGCACGATATATCCTGCTGGACAGAGACGGTAATATCCGGGAAGTCGAAAGCCTTACCAAGAAACAGATGGCGGGGATCATCGTGCGGGAGGTGGAAAGGCTGCTGCAATGAAGAAATGGGATATAGGCAGTAAAGGATTCACGATAAGCGAACTGGTGCTTGTGTTGGTCATAGCGCTTGTTGTGGGAGGGCTGATGCTGCCGTTCATCCGGTATAACGCCAGGAGAATGGATAAGACCGCGTGCGCGAACAACCTGCGCCAAGTGGGGCTGGCGCTGTACATTTACGCGAAGGAGCATGAAGGGAGATTCCCGCCCACTCTCAAGGCCCTTTATGACGAGCGCTATCTGGCCGACAGGCGGCTGATGGATTGTCCCGCGAGCAGGGACACGGGGACACCGGAATCCCCGGATTATATATACACCGCCGGTTTGTCCGTCAGGGATCCTTCATTGACCGCCCTCGTGCGGGATAAGGCCAGGAACCATCCGCGCGGAGGAAAGAACATACTTTATGTCAACGGCGCAGTGGTCTGGGAGGAAGAATAGGAAAGGCGGAAGCCGATTGACATTTTTATTTTATTATGATAATTTAACTCACGCTTCGGGCGCGGTGGCCGAGCAGATAGGCAGCGGTCTGCAAAACCGCGTACACCGGTGCGAATCCGGTCCGCGCCTCCAGATTCTTGCGAAGCAGTGTTTTTCCGCAGATGCGGCGAATAGGGGCCTCGGAGAGGATGCTTAAAAGGTGGGCGAGTGGCGGAATTGGCAGACGCAAAGGACTTAAAATCCTTCGGTTGAATAAACCATGAGGGTTCGAGTCCCTCCTTGCCCACCATGCCGATACTGGAAGGTTGCATAGGAACACAAAAGGTGTCATAATATAGATTAATATTTTAGCCGGAAGAATAATACGGTGGGCGGTTAGCTCAGATGGTTAGAGCGCCACGTTGACATCGTGGAGGTCACTGGTTCGATCCCAGTATCGCCCACCACTGCACGGGATATGGCAAAGAAAAAAGACGAAAATCTTGAAAAATTAAGGCACAGTGCGGCTCATGTCATGGCCGACGCGGTCAAGAGGCTGTTCCCCGGGGTGAAACTGGGCATAGGCCCGGCTATCGAGAACGGGTTTTACTATGATTTTGACTTCTCGGGATGCGACATGGGCTCTTCCGGCAGGCCCCAAGGTCATTTTCTGACCCCGGAAGATCTCCCGAAAATTGAAAAGGAGATGGCCCGGATAGTAAAGCAGAAGCTTCCTTTCGAGAAGAAAGTGGTGACAAAGGCGGAAGCCGTAAAGGCCTTTGAAGCCGAAGGCGAAGTGTATAAGCTTGAGCTGCTGAACGAATTGAGAGACGAGGAGATAACCCTTTACCGGCACGGCGATTTTACGGATCTTTGCAGGGGGCCGCATGTTGCCGATACGGGAAAGGTCGGCGTGTTTAAGCTTCTGTCGTTAGCCGGCGCGTACTGGAGGGGCGACGAGGCCAATCCCATGCTGCAGCGCATATACGGCACCGCGTTCAGCGATGAGAAGGACCTGGAGGAATTCCTGACGTTCAGGGAAGAGGCCCAGAAGAGGGACCACAGAAAGCTGGGCAAAGAGCTGGATCTTTACAGTTTCGATGAATCGATGGGAGCCGGCCTCGTGCTGTACCATCCCAAAGGGGCGATGCTCAGGCAGATCATCGTCGATTACATAACGGAAAAACATATCGAAAAAGGGTATCAGCTGATCTCGAGCCCGCATATCCTTAAAAGCGATATCTGGATACGCTCCGGGCACTATGATTATTATAAGGAATATATGTATACGTTTAAAAGCGATAACCAGGAATATGCCGTCAAACCGATGAACTGCCCCGGGCATATACTCGTATATTCGTCCAAAGTGCGCAGCTACAGGGAATTTCCCATAAGATACTTTGAGCTCGGCAGCGTTTACAGACACGAGAAATCCGGAGTGCTTCATGGCCTTCTGCGCGTGAGAGGTTTTACGCAGGACGATGCCCATATATTCTGCCTGCAGGAACAGGCGGCGGAAGAGGTCGTGAATGTCATGGATTTCGTGGAAGAGACGCTGAAAGTGTTCGGGTTTCGGGAATTTGAAGTGGAACTGAGCACCCGCCCCGAAAAATTTATAGGGGCAGAAGAAGATTGGAATAAAGCCACGGATGCGCTGAAAGACGCTCTCCGGAAGAAAGGGCTCGAGTATAAGATAAATGAGGGGGAAGGAGCTTTTTACGGGCCGAAGATAGACATCAAGCTGAAAGATGCCCTGGGGAGAGCCTGGCAGTGCGCGACGATACAGTGTGATTTCGCTTTGCCTGAGCGGTTTGATCTGAAATATACCGACCAGAACGGAGCCGAGAAACGCCCCATCGTGCTGCACCGCGTGATCCTGGGCAGTCTGGAACGCTTTATCGGGGCGCTGGTCGAGCATTACGGAGGAGCGTTCCCGCTGTGGCTGGCTCCCGTCCAGGTAAAGGTCGTTCCCATCACGGAAGCTCATCTTGGCTACGGGAAGGAGATAGAACAGCAGCTTATGAAGCTCGGATTTCGCGCGGAAACAGACTCTCGGAACGAGAAGATGCAGAAAAAGATAAGAGATGCCGAACTGGCAAAGATCCCATATATGGCTGTTGTAGGCAACAGGGAGGCGGAACAGGGGACAGTTGCCGTCAGGAGCAGAAGGCACGGAGATATAGGCGCGCTGGGGCGCGAAGATTTCCTGAAACGCCTGCAGCAAGAGGTCGCAAGCAGGGAATAGCCCTGCAGCAGCGCGAACCTGTTATTACAAAGGAGGTCGCCATTTCCTACAGACCAGGATTTCAGAGAAGGGGCAGAAAGGTAACTGATAGCACCCGGGTCAATCAGCGGATACGGGTTCCGCGGGTAAGGTTGGTGGACGATGAAGGCAATCAGCTGGGGGTCGTGGACACCCGGGCGGCGCTTGAAAAGGCCGTGGAGAAAGGCCTGGACCTTGTGGAGGTAGCGCCCGGCTCGGATCCGCCTGTATGCCGGATAATGGATTACAGTAAATACAAGTATGAACAGAGGAAAAGGCAGAAACTGGCCAAAAAGAAGCAGCATATGACCCATGTAAAGGAAGTAAGGTTTAACCCGAAGATAGAAGAGCATGATTACCAGGTCAAACTGAAACATATAAAGGAATTTTTAAGCGACAAAGATAAGGTAAGGGTCTCGCTGCGTTTCAGGGGACGGGAAATGGCGCATCGGGAATTGGGAATGGAACTTCTGGATAAAATAGCCAAAGATGTGGCCGCTCTGGGGGAGATGGAAGCGGCGCCTAAGACCATGGGGAAGATCGTGGTGATGACTTTGGTCCCGAAGAGCTGACAAAAAGTGATTGCAGATAGAAAGGGGATGAGGATACGCGATGCCAAAGCTGAAGACGAAAAAAGGAGTAAAAAAACGGTTTAGACTGACCAAGACCGGCAAGATAAAGAGAAGCAAGGCCGGCAAGAGACATATTCTCACGAAAAAAAGCAGAAAACGCAAACGTAAACTGGCGCAGTCGACAACGGTCAGTAAGACTTTCGAGAGAAAAGTAAAAAGACTGCTGCCCTATGGGTGAGGAGAGGACATGACCAGAGTAAAGCATGCAGCGAGTTCGCTGAAACGAAGAAAAAGGACCCTTAAGGCCGTTAAAGGACAGCGCGGAGCAAGGTCCAAGTTGTACAGGACCGCAAAGGACGCCGCCAGAAGAAGCATGGTCTTCAACTATGCCGACAGGAAGCGCAAGAAAAGCGATTATCGCTCTCTGTGGATCGCCCGCATCACGGCGGCATGCAGGGAGGAGGATATTTCCTACAGCAAGTTCATCGCTGGTCTGAAGAAAGCGAAAATAGAGCTTAACCGGAAGGTCCTGGCTTATATCGCGGCAAATGACAGCCGCGGGTTTAAGACACTTGTGAAAAAAGTTAAAACGTGATCAAATCCATGGGCAGGCTGACTCCTCCACAGCTGGTGATAGTGAGTTTTCTATGCGCCATAATTCTCGGCACTATCATCCTGTCCCTGCCTTCCGCCACGCGGGATGAGGGCAGGATGTCCGTTGTGGACAGTCTTTTTACCGCGACCAGCGCCACCTGTGTCACGGGATTGACGGTCAAGGACACCGGGAGCTATTTTTCCACGTTCGGGAGATGGGTCATCTTTGTTTTATTCCAGGCCGGGGGGCTCGGGATAATGACCTTTTCCACGCTCTTTGCCGTTATGCTGGGCAGGAAGATCGGTTTTCATGAAACGGACGTCATAAGGAACACCCTGGACAAGCATAACATCCTGGGGCTTAATAAACTGATCGGGTATATCCTCGGCATCACGGTCGCGGTCGAGGCGGTCGGCGCCTCCTTTTTGTTCTTACGGTGGAGGGCCATAACGGACTGGGGCATCATTGAGACGCTTGAGAAGTCCGTCTTTCACGCGGTTTCAGCTTTTTGTAACGCGGGATTCTCGCTGTTCCGCAGCAGTTTCGTGCGGTTTGAATCCGATCCGTGCATAAATCTGACAATGATATTTCTCATATTTTTCGGGGGCATAGGGTTCATAGTCATCATGGATATCCTCGGGCTGTTTTACCGGCGGGGAACGGCCAGGAGATTGAGCCTTCAGGCGAAGATCGCGCTTGCCGTATCGCTCATCCTGATAATAACCGGCGCCGTTTTGATACTTGTTTTCGAAAAAGATAATGTCATGCGGGCGATGTCCTGGCCCCAGCGCCTGTGGGGGTCGGTCTTTCAGGCGGTGACAGCCAGGACGGCGGGGTTCAATACGCTGCCGACAGGCAGCCTGGCCGTGCCTTCGCTGCTGTTTATCACATTCTTGATGTTTATAGGCGCATCCCCGGGGTCCACGGGGGGCGGCATTAAGACATGCACGTTCGCGGTGATCATCGTGACCGTTATCGGCATGATGAAGAACAGGCGGCGGGCCATGCTTTTCGGCCGTTCGATCCCCCGCGCTGTCATCAGGGAATCCCTGGTTATTTTTTTCCTGGGCCTGACGTGGATATTTGCCTTTACGGTACTTCTTGCATATCTGGAAGGGCGCTATTCTCCGGGGAACACGTCGCTTGTGGGATATTTATTTGAAGTGGTATCTGCCTTTGGGACAGTAGGGCTATCGACCGGGATAACGGAAGGTTTAAGCAATGCCGGCAAGCTATGCATAGCTGCGACGATGTTCGCCGGCAGGGTGGGGCCGCTGACGCTTGCCCTGGCCGTGGCGTACAGGGAGAGAAAAGACACTTACGTTTTTCCCGAAGAGACCGTCATGGTCGGGTGATCACCCATACGACAGCTCAGGGCCGATCCTGAGCAAGTAAGCGGGCGCGCAGAAGGACGGGAGGATACAGATGAAACAGTTTGCGGTTATAGGCTTAGGACGGTTCGGATCGAGTGTGGCGGCCTCTCTTGCGGCGAGAGGGCAGCAGGTCATCGCCATAGACAAGAACGAAGAATTTGTGCACGATATCATGGATAGCGTCACCAAGGCGGTATGTCTGGATGCTACCGATGAAAAGGCCGTGAAGTCGGTAGGTCTCCAGAATGTCGATGTAGCCATATGCGGCATCGGTACGGACGTGGAAGCCAGCATCCTGATCGCTCTTCTTTTGAAGGATCTCGGCGTCCCGGAAATAGTATGCAAGGCGGTCAGTACGGCCCATAAGAAGGTGCTCGAGAAGATCGGGGCGACGAAAGTGATCCTTCCGGAAAAAGACATGGGAGAGAGGATCGCCGAGACCCTTGTTTCGGTATCGGATACGGTGCTGGATCATATCGGCCTGTCGGGGGACTCGAGTATCATCGAGATCATCGCGCCTGAGGACTTTGTCGGGAAAAACCTGAGAGACCTGGACATAAGGACGCGATACCAAGTGAACGTGATCGCCGTAAAGAAAAAGACCAAAGTCGTGAAGAACGGAGAAACGATCGAGGAAGAAGAGGTCAATGTCACGCCGCAGGCGAACGATGTCGTGGCCAAGGATGATATACTCGTGGTTTTCGGCGCAAATGACAAGATAAAAGCCCTCAGGGATAAGGGCTGGTCCGTTGAAGGACAGTCCGGGAACAGGACAAAGGGATGAGCGTTACAAGCAAACTTGATGAAATAAAAAGAGATTTCGAAAAAGCGCTCGACAAGTGCAAGAACGCCCGGGAAGCGGAAGATGTGAGAGTAAAATACCTGGGACGAAAAGGCGAATTGACCGCGGTCCTGCGCTCTCTTTCGGGCCTGTCCGCCGACGAAAAGCGCAAAGCCGGGGAAAAGGCGAACGCGCTCAAGAATGAGTTCACCGCGGGGCTGCAGGCGCTAAAAGGGAAGCTGGAGGCAAAGAGCGCGGAAAAGAAAGACCAACTGGACGTTACCATGCCGGGAATACCGGCCAGGCTTGGGACGGTCCACCCCGTGACACGGACCATGAGGCGCATAAACGAGATATTTGTCTCGCTCGGGTTCAGCATCGCGGAAGGCCCGGAGATAGAATCGGAATTCTATAATTTCGAAGCGCTCAATATCCCGCTGGAACATCCTTCCCGCGACGCGTTCGATACGTTCTATATCGACCGAAAAAACCTGCTCAGAAGCCATACGTCGAACGTGCAGATCCATGTGATGCAAAAACAGCTTCCCCCCATCCAGGTCATAATGCCCGGGAGAGTGTACAGGCCGGATGCGGTGGACGCGTCGCACTCTTTTATGTTCCATCAGGTCGAAGGGCTCATGGTGGATGAGGATATCAAGTTTTCCGACCTCAAGGGAGCGCTTTCCGTTTTTGCCAAAAGCATGTTCGGCGAGGACATCAAGATGAGATTCCGACCGCACTTTTTTCCTTTTACCGAGCCCAGCGCCGAAGTGGATATTTCCTGTATAATATGCGGCGGCCGGGGGTGCAGGGTATGTTCCGGCAACGGCTGGCTGGAAATACTGGGAGCCGGCATGGTGAATCCCAAGGTCTTCGAAGCCGTCGGGTATGACCCCGGGAAATATACCGGATATGCTTTCGGCATGGGCGTTGAAAGGATAGCTATGCTGCTCTACGGCATAGAGGATATACGCATTTTTTACGAGAATGATATAAGGTTCCTGAAACAGTTCGTGTAAAAGCCATGAAATTAAGCTATAGCTGGTTAAAAGAATACGTGGATATCAATGTTGCTCCCGGGAAACTCGCCGGGGGGCTGACCATGTCCGGTTCGGAAGTGGAAGCCGTGCATGACGCCGACGGCGACAAGGTCATGGACCTGGAGATAACCGCCAACAGGCCGGATTGTCTGAATATCATAGGCCTTGCCAGAGAGGTCTCCGCGGTGTTCGATAAAGATCTCTCCCTCCCCGCGATGGGGATCCCGGAAAAAGCGCCTCGCGGGAAAGGGCCCGGGATAGAATGCGCGATAAAGAGCAGGAAGCTATGCCCGCGCTACACGGCCAGGGTCATATCGGATGTTAATGTGAAAGAAACAAGCGGAGGAATAAGGAAAAAGCTGCTCGCCGAGGGCCTGCGCGCGGTCAACAATGTCGTGGATGTGACGAATTTTTGTCTGATGGAAACGGGACAGCCGTTGCACGCTTTCGATCTGGATAAGCTGCGCGGAGGAAAAGTGATCATCCGCGAAGCTGCCAAAGGAGAAAAGATAACCACCATTGACGGGGAACAGAGGGAACTTGGACCCGGCATGCTGGTCATTGCGGATTCGGACCGGCCGGTGGCCATTGCCGGTATCATGGGAGGCAAGGATACGGAAGTCACCGAGAGCACCAGGAACGTGCTCCTGGAAAGCGCTTATTTTGATCCCATCTCCGTAAGGCGGACGTCCCGGGTCCTGGGGATCTCAAGCGATTCCAGTTACCGCTTCGAACGCGGCGTGGACAAGGGCATGATACAGGCGGCGTCCGACCGTGCCGCCGGCCTGATCTCCGCGGAGACCGGCGGAAAGATATGCGAGTTCCATGATGCCGGCACGCTTGTTCCCGATAATGTGACAATAGAGTTCAACGTGGGGGAAGCAGAGAAAATATTGGGCATCCCCCTGGAAAAGAAAAAGGTGGAACGTATATTCCGGAGACTGGGAATGGCGGTCTCCTCCGGCAAGGCCGGTAAATTGAAAGTAGGCATCCCGACCTTTCGGGAAGACTTGAGGGAAAGGATAGATCTGGTCGAAGAGGTTGCCAGGATATACGGGTATGACAACATCCCCGCGACGATAACAAAATTTATCCCGCAGGTCAAAAGAAAAGAACGCTCCCGCAAGATTCTGGAAGAGCTGTATGAGATACTTCCCGCGCTGGGCTTGAGCGAGATCATGACATACAGCTTGGTAAGCGAGGAGGCGGCCGGAAAGTTCCCGGTCGTCACCGAGGATACGGTCAAACTCATCAATCCTTTATCGGAAGATCACAAGGTGCTGACCCCGCAGCTATTGGACGGGATGTTGCGGGCCATTTCGTGGAACCTGAACAGGAAAAACGCGGATCTCGCTTTTTTTGAGATAGGGAAGATCTATTGTCGTCCGGGAGGAAAGGACAAATTTCAGGAGACCCCGGCGGTGTGTGTCGGGCTGACCGGGCTTCTGCGGAAAAACTGGCGGGAAGGCGAACGCCCCGTGGATCTTTATGACCTCAAAGGGATCCTGGAAACGGTGTTTTCCAGGCTGAGGATCCCGGCGGCATTTCATGGGACCAGGATCAGGGGACTGGAGAATTGCGGCGAGGCAAGGCTTCCGGACGGTGACGTGAATATCGGGTTCTTCGGCGAGGTGGGCGCAAAACTTCTGGATGAGTACGATATTTCGCAGCGCGTTTATGTCTGCCAGATCAAACTAGACGAGATCATAGAAAAAGCGGTCCTGGAAGACCATTATCATGCCGTTCCGCGCTTTCCTTCATCTTCGAGGGATATTTCCGTTCTTTGCGACCGGCCCCTTACCGCCGGAGAGATCAGCGCCGTCATAGCGGAGACCGGAGAGGAAATAATCCGCGGGATCGAGCTCACGGATGTTTATGAGGGCAAACAGATCCCGGCGGATAAGAAGAGCCTTTCTTACAGCATCAGATACGGACTGGACACGCGCACCCTGACGGACGAGGAAGTTGAAGCCGTGCATTCAAAGATCAAAGAGGCTCTTGAAAAGAAATTCGGCGTTACCTTCCGGTAAAATTGTTCTTGATCCGGTTTTTATTGCAATGAATTCCATTGCGCCCGCCCCGCGGGTGGTGATATAATAAATCCGTTACGATCTGTTTGACTCGTGAAGCGGGTTTATCGAATTGGGCCAACACTATAGAACTGGGAGCCTAGCTCTGGCATTCTCTCGGGATTGTCAGGAGGGCACCCACCTGGACTACCAGGACACCAATTCTTTTCCTGCGCACGGTCTGACGGATTTGGGGCCGGATTCATATCCGGCCCTAATTTTTCTCAAGCGGTTCAGAGAGGATAATATGGACCTGTTCGCAAAAAAGACGCATGAAGAAAAGACAGCTTCTCTCTCGGTCCGGATGTGCCCCGTGAAGCTTGCGGATTTTCTGGGGCAGGAACATATAGTCGGCGAGGGAAAGCTTCTGCGCAGGGCGATCGAGGCGGATCGGATAAGTTCCGTGATATTTTACGGCCCTCCCGGAGCGGGGAAGACCGCGCTTGCCATGGTGATATCCAAAAGAACGGGAGCGCGGTTCGTAAGAAGGAACGCCGTTTCCAGCAACGTGGCGGAGATCCGGAAGATAGTCGAGACCGCGAAAAAACAGAAAGAGCTCGACGGGCAAAGGACCATACTGCTTCTGGATGAGATACACCGGTTCAATAAAGCCCAGCAGGATGTCCTTTTGCCGGAAGTGGAAACGGGGCATATCATCCTCATAGGCACAACTACCGAGAACCCGTTTTTCACGGTCATATCCGCGCTCCTGTCACGGAGCCAGATCTTCGAATTCAAGCCTCTCAGCGAAGAGACGGTCCTCACGCTTCTGCGAAAGTCGCTGGAGGACAGGCACGGGGGCCTTGGAAACGAAAATGTCCGGGCGGATGAGAAAGCCCTGGAACACCTGGCAAGGATCTCTGACGGAGACGCGCGCAAAGCATTGAATGCCCTGGAAATAGCCGTTCTTACTACCGAACCCGGAAAAGACGGCATTATTCATGTCACGCTGAAAGAAGCGGAAGAGTCCATACAGAAAAAAGCCGTAGTGTATGATGCCGCCGGCGACGCGCACTATGACACGATAAGCGCTTACATAAAAAGCATGAGGGGTTCGGATCCCGACGCCGCGCTTTACTGGTTGGCCAAAATGATCATTGCGGGGGAGGATATCAGGTTTATCGCCAGACGCCTTGTGATATGCGCATCTGAAGATGTGGGCAACGCGGATCCCCAGGCGCTGGTAGTGGCGAATGCCGCGATGCAGGCCGCTGATTTTGTCGGTTTTCCGGAAGCAAAGATACCGCTGGCGCAGGCGACTATCTATGTTGCGTGCGCCCCGAAAAGCAACGCGTCTTACACGGCGATAGAAAAAGCCACGAGAGACCTGGAACTTGAGAGGACCCAGGAAGTGCCGGATCACCTGAAAGACGCCAGTTATCCGGGCGCCGAAAAACTCCGGCACGGCCGGGGATATAAATACGCTCATTCCTACAAGGGGCATTATGTGGAGCAGGAGCACATGCGCAAAAAGAGGAGTTACTATATTCCCACGGACCAGGGTTTTGAGAAAAAGATCAGGGAACGGATGGAGCGCTTGAAAAGATCCGAAGGGAAGACCGGGAACGATGAATAGAAAAGCGATCGCGCTGATATCCGGGGGGCTTGACAGCCTGCTTGCGGCGAAAGTCATCATGGAACAGGGGATAGAGGTCCTTGGCGTGGCGTTCGTCATGCAGTTCGCTTCCCGGGACGTGCGCGCTTTCAGGGAACACGTGAATGAAGCTGCCGCCGATGCCGGGATCCCGACCAGGTTCGTCGATATTTCGGAAGAATTTCTGAAGATCGTAAAAGACCCGCGGCACGGCTACGGGTCCAATCTCAATCCCTGCATCGATTGCAAGATCCTGATGCTGCGGTTCGCAAAAGATATCATGCGGGAAGAAAAGGCCGGTTTTGTCATTACCGGGGAAGTGCTGGGAGAGCGCCCCATGTCGCAGAGAAAGGACGCCCTGAACATGATCAGGAAAAGATCATCGCTTGAAGGGTACCTGCTCCGGCCGCTTTCGGCCAGACTTCTCGAAGAAACCGCTCCCGAAAAGGAAGGCGTTATCGACAGGGAAAAATTGCTTGATATAAGGGGGCGTTCGCGCGAGGCGCAGCTGGAGCTGGCGAAAAAGTATGATCTGCGCAAATTTTTTACCCCTGCCGGCGGATGCCTTCTGACGGATCCGATATTCGCCCGGAGATTGAAAGATCTCATTTCAAGGGATGACCTGAACACTGATAACGTGTCATTGCTCAAATGCGGCAGGCATTTCCGGCTGGATGACGAGACCAAGGCCGTTGTGGGGCGCGACGAAAAGGATAACAGGCGCGTGCGGGACCTTAAAAAAGGCAGCGATGTGATGATGCGGTTGAAAGGGCGCCCCGGTCCGTATGTCCTGCTCCGGGGGAACACAAGTTCCGAGAACGTGGAAAGGGCCGCATCTCTGGCGATAAGCCATTCCAAGGGCAAGAACGAGGAAAGCGCGGCTGTCGAGTTCTGGATGGCCGAGGAGAGCAGGAAAACCATAATGGTAGGGCCCATGGACGCGGGGGAAGTTGAACGATTAAGGGTATAAGATCAAAAGACGAGCAGGCTGACTTACAGGATGAAAGATGAAAGAGGAAGGAATAGTAATAACGGTTGAGAACGATGCGGCTGTGGTGGAAATACCGCCGCGAAAAGAATGTACCGGATGCTGTTCATGCAGGGCTTCCGGTCCGCGCCGTATAACGATCAGCGGAGAGAAAACAGAGCCCCTTAAGCCGGGGGACCATGTGGAGATAGACATAGACACGTCATCGATGATGCAGGTGTACCTTCTTCTGTACGGCTTTCCCCTTGCGGCTTTTCTCGGGGGGCTGCTTATCCTGCACACGGTTTTGCGTTCCCCGATCGTAAGTTTTTTAGGGGCTATTGCGGCTACCATTGTTACTTACGCGCTGGTCGGCCGCTACATAAGAAGGAATCTCCGGTTTTCGCCCGAGGTTTGCGTGAAAAGAGGCACAGACCTCGACAAGCGGTAGCATCTGTGTTAAAATCTACCGGCTATATGGAAATAATTCGCACGGTTTTGTTATGAAGAATTACATTAGATTCATCAAACTCATATTGCCGCATGGCGGCGTTTTTGCCATGGCGGTCCTGTGCATGATCCTGTCGTCAGCTTTCAGCGCGTCCCCGCTGGCGCTCATTATTCCTCTTGTGGACAGGGTCATATCGGGCAAGCAGATCGCGGTTCCCGCCGGGGTCGAGCTTCCGGAGATACTGGCGCGCATGGTGGATTGGGTCAACGGCCTGTCGTCCCTGCAGCTCCTTAACGTTATGACCGCGATGATAGTCGGGATCTTCCTGCTCAAGGGGCTTTTTGAATTCCTGAAGCAATATCTGATGAGCGATGTAAGCCAAAAGGTGGTCCGGGACGTAAAGAATGCGATCTACAAAAAACTCCAGGACCTTTCCATGGAGTTTTACAGTCACAATCCCACCGGGCAGCTGATGTCGCGCATCACTTATGACGCGGACGTGATCCGCGACGCCATAAGCACCGGAGTGGCGGATTCGTTCTCCCAGCCCATTGAGCTGGTGTTCTATCTCGGCGTGCTCATCAGCCTTAAATTGTACGGCGGGATCCCCTGGAACCTGATAATCATAAGTTTCGTGATCTTTCCCCTCGTTCTTTATCCTGTCGTGAGAATAGGCAAGAGATTACGGAAGATCAGCAAGAGCTCCCAGGAGAAGATCGGTGATATCAATAACATGCTTTTTGAGACGATATCGGCCATCAAGCTCGTCAAGTCTTTCTGCATGCAGGACTATGAGTGGAAGCGGTTCAGGGAGCAAAACCTGAAATTTTACAAATTGAACATGAAGTCCGTTAAGAGGATGAAGATCGTAAGCCCCCTGACCGAGGTTATGGCTGTGGCCTGTGTCGCGGTGATATTGTGGTTAGCCGGAAAGAACATAGTCAGCGGAGAGCTCTCCGCCGGGGTATTCACCGCTTTCCTGGCAGCGGTATTTTCCATGCTGAAACCCGTGAAAAAAATAAGCGGTGTTTACGGCATTAACCAGCACGCGCTCGCTGCCGCGGAACGCATATTCCAGCTTCTGGACGAACCGGTTACCATAAAAGAGAAGCCGGATGCCGTGGAACTCAGGTCTTTTGAGAAAAACATAACCTTTGAGAACGTTTCTTTCAGGTATGACAAGGAAGAGATCCTGAATGATATAGACCTTCGGATCAATAAAGGGGAGATAGTGGCGCTTGTCGGACCTTCCGGCGGCGGCAAGAGCACCCTTGTCAACCTGATCCCCAGATTTTATGATCCCGTCCGGGGTACTGTCCGCATCGACGGAATAGAGGTAAAAGACATATCGATCAGGTCTCTCAGGGAGAAAATAGGCCTGGTGACCCAGGAGACGCTTCTGTTCAATGATTCGGTAAAGGTCAATATCAGCTACGGGCATGAGGACATTGACCACGAGCAGCTTGTCCGCGTGGCCAAGGCGGCCAATGCCCATCGGTTCATCAGGGATTTCCCGGAAGGGTACGATACCGTGATCGGGGAAAGAGGGCTCAGGGTCTCGGGGGGACAGAGGCAGCGGATAGCCATCGCCCGGGCCGTTTATAAGAATCCGCCTATTCTGATATTTGATGAAGCGACCTCTCAGCTGGACACCGAAAGCGAAAAACTGGTACAGGAAGCGATCAACAATCTGATGAAGGGAAGGACGGTCATCGTCATCGCTCACAGGTTGAGCACGATCAAGCACGCTGACAAGATCGTGGTCATAGACAGGGGCAGGATCATAGATAAGGGGTCGCATGAAGAGCTGATCGACCGGAACCCCCTGTATAGAAGGCTTTATGAAATGCAATTCATGGATCAGAGTCCCGTACAAAACACTTGAAATTAGGTGCGTTTTCTATATAATAGTCGTTTAGTTGTATGATGTTCGGACATTAAAACAGTTAGGCCCGCAGGGCGCAATGAGTCGCTGGTAGAGGATTTTATAATTGCGCAATATGCTCGGGATTAGCTGGGAAAGAAGGAGGAATGCAAGCGATGACTTTAGACTCGACGCTTATAAGAGAATTGCTGGAAAACGGTGTGCATTTTGGGCATCAGACCAATAAGTGGAACCCAAAAATGAAACCGTACATTTTCGGCGAAAAAAGCGGTATCTATATCATTGATCTGAAAAAAACGGAGGAAGCGCTGACCGAAGCGCTTGATTTTCTCTACGGCCTGGCCGCTTCAGGCAAAACGGTGCTTTTTGTGGGGACAAAAAAACAGGCCAAGCAGATCATCAGGGAAGAGGCCCAGCGTTGCGAAATGTTCTTTGTGGATGAACGCTGGCTCGGAGGATGCCTTACTAATTTCACAACCATAAGAAAAAGCGTGGAAAGGCTTAATCACCTTCAGGAGATGAAGGCAAGCGAGATCTACGGGTCTCTTGCCAAAAAGGAAAAAGCCCACATCGACAGGGAAGAGTACAAGCTGCTCAAGAATCTCGGGGGGATACGGGACATGAAGGAGCTTCCGGATTGCCTTGTCGTTGTCGACGCGGAAGCCGAGCACATAGCTATCAGGGAAGCGTATAAGATGGGGATACCCGTCATAGCGCTCGTGGACACCAATTGTGATCCCACCATGATCGAGTACACGATCCCGGGTAACGATGACGCCATCCGGTCCATCAAGTACATTGTTTCCAAGCTGGCGGACGCCGTAGAAAAAGGGCACAATGAATCTACGGGCAAGAAGACGGTCGAGAAAAAACGGGAAACGGAAGAGGAAAAGGCGCCGGAGGAGCCGCGGGCCGAAGTCAAAGAGAAAGAAAAGGAACCGGAAGCGGAGAGCGCCGAGGAAGAGATCATAGAAGGCGATATAAAGCTGGATGACGCGCAATGATCAAGGCGTGGATCATCATTAATACAGGGGAGAGAAAGAATGAGCATTTTGGATGCGGTAAAGAAATTGCGGTTCAAGACATCCGCCGGGATGATGGAATGTAAGGAAGCGCTTAAAGAGGCCGGCGGCGATATAGAGAAGGCGGTTGAGATCCTGCGCAAGAAGGGCATTGCCAAAGCGGCGAAAAAGGCCTCGCGCGTTGCCGGGCAGGGCGTTGTCGGAAGCTATATTCATACCGGCGGCAGGATCGGCGTTCTTCTGGAGGTCAACTGCGAGACGGATTTTGTGGCCAGGAACCATGAATTCAAGAATATAACCAAGGAGCTTGCCATGCAGATAGCGGCCGCGAACCCTTTGTATGTTTCCAGGGAAGACGTGCCCGCTGATGCGATCGAAAAAGAGAAAGAGATATTCCGGGGCCAGATCAAGGATAAGCCGGACAACGTGGCGGATAAGATCGTCGAGGGTAAACTGGAAAAATATTTTTCCGAAGTATGTCTTATTGAACAGCCTTTTATTAAAGACCCGAACCTGAAGGTGAAAGAACTTATTACCCAGGCGATCGCGAAGCTGGGAGAGAACATCGTGGTCAAAAGGTTCGTTCGGTTCGAGGTGGGCGAAGAGTTTTAAGCGTGCCTTTATGGGCAAGAAACAGAAGAAATATAAAAGGGTCGTTCTGAAAATAAGCGGCGAAGCGCTTATGGGGAACCTTGGTTTCGGGATCGACCCCGAAGTGAACAGTTCGATAGCAAGGCAGATAAAAGAGGTCAACAACAGCGGAACCGAGGTAGCTGTAGTCATAGGCGGGGGGAATATCTTCCGGGGATTGGCAGCCGCTACCGGCGGCATGGATCGCTCCACCGCAGATTATATCGGTATGCTGGCGACCATGCTGAACGGTCTGGCCCTGCAGGATGCCCTGGAGAAGACAGGCGTGGATACGCGGGTGCTGACGGCCATCGAGATAAAAGAGCTGGCCGAACCCTATATCCGCCGCCGGGCCGTAAGGCACCTGCAGAAGAAACGCGTGGTAATATTCGTATGCGGGACCGGCAATCCGTATTTTACCACCGACACCGCGGCGGCGCTAAGGGCCATAGAGATCGGTGCCGATCTGATCATGAAAGCCACGAAGGTCGATGGCGTTTATTCGAAAGACCCCGTCAAGTATAAGTCAGCAAAAAAGTTCGATAAGCTCAGTTACCTGGAAGTCCTGAAGAGAAGATTGAAGGTCATGGACGCTACGGCGATCAGCCTTTGCATGGATAATGACCTTCCCATAGCGGTGTTCAATATCAAGGAACGCGGGAATATCAGACGCGTCATCAACGGGCAGAAAGTGGGAACGATAATCAGTTAAGAGGTGGTTTTTATGATTCAGACAGAAGGCGAAAGGATCGGCAAGGAAGCTGAATCTAAAATGAGAGCGGCACTGGAAGCCGTGCAGAAACAATTCTCGACGATAAGGACGGGGAGAGCGCATCCAAGTCTTGTGGAAGGCATCAAGGTGGATTATTACGGCACGAAGACCCCCCTCAAGCAACTGGCCAGTATAGCTACTCCGGAACCGCGCCTTATAGTGATACAGCCGTGGGATAAGAATTCCGCCTCTGAGATAGAGAAAGCGATCCTTGCTTCCGATGTCGGGATAACCCCCATGAATGACGGTAAGGTCATCCGCCTATCCATGCCTCAGCTGACGCAGGAAAGGCGCGAGGAACTGATCAAGGTCCTTCACAGGATCACCGAGGAAGGGAAAGTCTCGGTCCGTAATGCCCGCCATCATGCTAATGAAGAATCCGTCAAGCTCGAAAAAGAGAACAAGATGACGGAAGACGACAAGTTCCAGGCCAAGGAGAGAGTCCAGAAACTGACGGATAACTACATCAAGAAATTGGATAATACTCTGGCCGAGAAAGAGAAAGAGATAAAGCAATAGCCGCGGGCCGCTAGCTCATCCGGTAGAGCACCGCCCTTTTAAGGCGGGTGTGCTTGGTTCGAGACCAAGGCGGCTCACCAAATATATCTCTCGAACCCAATATCGAGAGATAACGAAATACCCCGGTAGGGATGACCTATCGGGGTATTTTTATACCTTTATGTGGTAAAGACTTAGAGCCTTATTTCCATCAATCGTCATCGCGAGGGGGGACAAAGCCACGACTAAGCGATCCCTTATCCTTTAAAAGGGCCTGATAATCTCCCCATACCGTTTCTTTATCTCAGAATTCGCTTGTAGTTAAGGAGGTCTAGTTAATGGTTATATTGGCCGTATACCGGCCGCATACAGGGCATTAACTAGGAATTCGGATAGAGATAAGGTGTTTATTGGGGAGGGCCGGGGGAAAACTCGGCATTACTTGACTTATAGGACATGCGAGTTAAAATATTATAAGAGCTTAGTTATATTACATTTATATAAGCTCAGATGTTTTCAAAGCCTTCAGTTTTGAGGTACTGAACTTACGGATTTTTTGTTGGAACTATATTTTTTCTCAAGGAGGGTCTATGTTACCAGCAGGCCCTTTAATGACAGAGTATAGGCTGCAATGCTTGATGAATATTGGTAATTCGACAGAAAGCTTATACATGAGAAATACACTAACATGGTCGAGCGGATGACAAAAAAGGAACATTATGAAGAATTCTAAACCTAAAGTGACTATCATAGGCGCTGGTAATGTCGGAAGCACTTTTGCCTTTGCTTTGATGATAAGGGGTATAGCCAGGG
>CAZGQR010000004.1:0-128343 GCA_964527765.1 uncultured Planctomycetia bacterium
GCGCCAGTAAATAAACAGGACTCGAAGAGAGCTTTCGAGCCGGTTTTTATAAGGAGGGTACGGATATGTCCAGTCATGATGTTCCGCGAAAGAAGATAGCGTCACTTTACGAAGAACTTGTTGCCGGCCTGCGCGGTTACATGAAGGAGCACGGATTCTCCAAGACAGTTGTAGGTCTTTCGGGCGGGATCGATTCCGCCGTCACATGCTGCCTGGCAAAAGAAGCCGTGGAAGGCGAAAACGTCCTGGGTCTTTCGATGCCGTCGCCTTATTCTTCAAAGGAAAGCGCTAAATATTCCCGGGCGCTGGCGGAGAACCTCGACATCAGGTTCAAAACAGTGCCCATCTCCGGCATATACCGCTCTTATGTCAAGGCGCTCAAGAAGGATCTTTCGATCGGCGAAGACGAAAAAGAAGTGGGCGTGTATCTTCAGAACATCCAGGCCAGGATACGGGGCAATATCCTTATGGCGTTTTCCAACAGGTTCGGTCATCTTGTGCTTGCTACCGGGAACAAAAGCGAGGCCATGATGGGGTACTGCACCCTCTACGGGGATACGGCCGGGGGGCTCGCGCCCCTGGCGAATATTTTAAAGACCACGGTCTACCGTCTGGCGGAATATATTAACGGCGAAAAAGAGGTGATCCCCAAAGCGATAGTAGAGAGGCATCCCTCGGCGGAGCTTAGGCCCGGCCAGCGCGACCAGGATACGCTCCCCCCTTATGATGTTCTTGATCGGATACTTTATTTTCTGGAAGAGGGGTGTTCCGAAAAAGAGCTGCTGGAAAAAGGTTTCGAACAGGGAACGGTGAAACAGGTCACGGCGGCCATAGAAAGAAGTGAATATAAGCGAAAACAGGTTCCCCCCGGGCTGCAGGTGAATGTGAAGCTTTTCGAGGGATGAAACGAGTACTGATATTAAAAAAGTGAGGTGAAATATGGCGAACGAAACAGTTTTCAGGCGATACAAGGGAAACCCGATCATCACCGCGGAGGCGGTACCGCGGGCCAACAGCATTCATAACAGTGCCATAGTTTCCTTCGGGAAAGGGTATGCCGGAATATTCAGGGTAGATGAGATAGACCTGAATTTTACGATGCATCTCGGGACGAGCAGGGACGGGATCAAGTGGGAGATCGACCCGGAGCCGCTGAAGATGGAATGCGACGACCCCGAGATATCGATAAAAGCGAGAACATACGACCCGCGTCTCACGAAAATAGGCGATACCTACTATTTTACCTGGTGCATAGATTCGGCGCAGGGCCCCTGCATAGGGCTGGCCGTCACCAAGGATTTCAAGACTTTCAGGCAGATGGAGAATCCGCTTCCGCCGGCAAACCGGAACTGCGTGATCTTTCCAAGGAAGATAGGCGGTGATTTTGCCATGCTGCACCGTCCCAGCGACCGCGGGCACACCCCCTTCGGGGATATATTCTACAGCACGAGTCCCGATCTGGTCCACTGGGGCAGGCACCGTTTTGTTTTCGGCACGCTGAAAGGCGGCTGGCAGTCAACAAAGGTAGGTCCGGGCCCGGCGCCCATTGAGATCGAGGAAGGATGGCTCTTGATATACCACGGCGTGTGGACAAGCTGTAACGGTTATATATATTATGTAGGCGGGGCTATTCTTGAGAAGGAAAGACCCTGGAAAGTGTTATATCGCACGAAAGATTACCTCCTTGCCCCCACGGAACCGTATGAACGCATAGGCGACGTGCCGAATGTCGTTTTTCCAAGTTCCGCGGTGGTGAACGGCGACACGATATGGATATACTATGGATGCGCCGATACCTGTATCTCCATGGCGGAGGCAAAGCTCGGGGATGTCGTCGAATTTATCAAGGCTCACAGCATCTGATCGAAGACGGTATTCGAAGCCTATTATATATAAATACTTGAAATAAATTTAGCACCTATGTTATAATACGCACCAACAAACGGTGCCCGCATAGCTCAATTGGTAGAGCAGCGGACTCTTAATCCGTTGGTTCAAGGTTCGAGTCCTTGTGCGGGTACCAACAAATTCTGCTCCGCAGAGTCTGTGAAGCAATAGAAAAACAGATCAATAGAGCGGGTGTAGCTCAGTTGGTAGAGCATCACGTTGCCAACGTGATTGTCGTCGGTTCGAGCCCGATCACCCGCTCCATTTTTATCTTTTACGGCCGGGGGGAGAGGATCCCCAAGGGCGTTTTGTGCAAAAAATCAGACATATAGAAGGAAAAAAACATGAACATTCTAGAACTGCTGGCCAAGAACGCGATATCCGTTGACCTCAAGTCTTATAAGAAAAAAGAAGCGCTTTCAGAACTGGTGGACCTGCTGGTCTCGGCGGGCACGATCAAGAAAGCGGATAAACCTGAGATCCTGAATAAGCTTGAGGAAAGGGAAGTGCTGGGATCTACCGGCATAGGCAAAGGGGTGGCGATACCGCATGCCAAGTGCCCCGGGATCAAGAAAATGGTAGCCGCTTTCGGCATATCAAAGAAAGGCCTTGATTTTAAATCCCTTGACGGGGAACTTTCTCATATATTCTTTCTTTTGATAGCCCCCGGCGAAACACCGGGCCCCCATCTCAAGGCCCTGGCCAAGATATCCCGTTTACTGGACGATAAATTTGTAAGAGACAGGTTGCGCGCGGCGAAGAACATACAGGGCATTTTAGAGATAATCAGACAGGAAGAGCAAAAGAAATCCCGGTAGAAATGAACATGAAAAGACTAAAGTGGCTATACCCGGGGATGCTGATCAAGCGGTGGATATCTCTTTCCGTTTTCGGTATCCTCATGATCTCGATGGGGTTTGTCATAGTTATTTCCGAACGTAACCCCGAGAACAAGGCCATAGCGGGCCTTATCATCATTCTGGGGATCCTGTGCGTGATAATCGCCGTGAAAAGGATACTGAAATCCTTCATGACGGTCCTGATGCCGGAACCGGAAATGGTCAAAAATACCCTGGTAGACAAGGTGTACGCGAAACGCATATTAGAAAAAGGTCCGAAGATAGTCGTGATCGGAGGGGGAACAGGCCTTTCCACGCTTCTGACGGGATTGAAACAAAAGACCAGTAATATCACCGCGATAGTGACGGTAGCGGATGACGGCGGGTCTTCAGGGCGGCTGCGCGAGGAATACGGAGTGCTGCCTCCGGGAGATATACGGAACTGTCTTGTGGCGCTTGCGGATTCGGAAGACCTTCTCGGGGCGCTTTTTCAGTTCCGCTTTAAGGAAGGAAAAGCGCTGCAGGGCCATAATTTCGGCAATATTTTTATCACGGCCCTTTCCAAGATCACGGGGGATTTTGCCAAGGCCATCAAGGAGTCCAGCAAGGTCCTTGCTATCAGGGGAAATGTGTTCCCGGCTACCCTGGAGAAGGTCAAACTGGTGGCGAGAAGAGAGAACGGGAAAGAGACGGTCGGAGAATGCCATATACGCGAAGAAAAGAGCAGTCCCATAGACTGGCTTTTCCTAAGGCCGAACGAGTGCAAAGCAACGCAGGAATCAGTGGAAGCCATACGTCAGGCGGATGCGATCGTTCTGGGCCCGGGCAGCCTGTATACCAGCGTGATGCCGAACCTTCTCATAGAAGGGATACAGAGGGAGATCATGAGATCCAGGGCTATCAAGATCTATATTTGCAATGTCATGACCGAGGCGGGGGAAACGGACGATTATTCGGTAAGCGACCATGTCAAGGCCATCATAAAGCATACCCGTCCGGGCGTGATAGATTATTGCATAGCAAATGTCATGCGCATCCCAAAAGACCTTTATGAAAAATATAAGCTTGAAGACAAGTTCCCGGTGAAGTTAAATGAAAATGACGAGAGATGGTTCAGGCAGGAAAAGATAACACTGGTAAAGGCGCATATCGCCAGCATGAAGGAATTCGTCAGGCATGATTCATTAAAGCTGAGCGATACGATCATGGATATCCTGAATGAGAGCAGGAGAAGGTGAAGTCCGGATGGTAAAGAAGACGAAATTCGCAATGGCGTTTCACTGCTATCAGCCCGTGTTCAACTTTGAGCGGGAGATCGAGCGCGCTTTTAAAAACGCTTATTTGCCTCTCTTGAGGTCCCTGGAAGAATTTCCCGGGGTCAAGGCTTCATTCCATTATTCCGGGAATATGCTGGAATGGTTTGAACGCAGGCACCCGGCCTATATAGAGAGACTGAAAAAACTGATGCGGCGCAAGCAGATAGAGATCATGGGGGGCGGTTGTTTTGAGCCGGTCATGGCGCTTATCCCGGAACAGGACAGGAAAGAACAGCTGGAGATGAACGAGGAGATCATCTCAAGGATCTTCGGAATAAAGCCTGACGGCGCGTGGATCGCGGAAAGGGTCTGGGAGCCGGCCCTGGCCGACACCCTGCACGATGCGGGCATTAAATATACCATCGTCGATGACCATCATATGCTGAAGGCCGGCGTGAAAGAAGAGAATATCTTCGGCCCCTGTCTTACGCGGGGCAAGAACGGTTCGGTGATATTGTTCCCCTCACTGACGAGCCTGAGATACTTGATACCGTTCCGCTCGCCGAAGGACATACTGGGCCGCATTAAAGAGATCGCGGAGAAGAACCGCGAGGATACGACATGTGTCTTTTTCGCCGACGACGGCGAAAAATTCGGGGCATGGCCGTATACGTACCAATGGGTCCACAAGAAAGGATGGTTACGGGATTTTTTCCGTGCCCTGGAAGAAAATGCCGACTGGCTTCAGACCGCGACATATTCCGAGATCATGAACACCGTTTCGGCGAAGGAGGTCGGTGATATCCCGGAATCCAGTTATGTCGAAATGATGAAATGGAGCGGCGGGAATTTTAAGAATTTTCTGAAAAAATATCCTGAAGCGGGCCAAATGCATAAGAGGATGGTCTCCGTCAGCGATATGATCAGGGAGATGGAATCCGGGGATGCCGGTTTTGCCGGTGATACCAGGATCCAGGAGGCAAAAAAAGAACTGTTCAAGGCTCAGGCCGGCTGCGCCTACTGGCACGGGACGTTCGGAGGACTTTATCTTCCGCATCTTCGGTCAGGGGTGTACAGACACCTGATAAAGGCGCGGAACGCTGTTGACACGCTCCGCGGCGGCGATGATAAGCGAGTGAGATATGTTGAGCACGATCTCGGGGAGTCAAGACGCGAGGTCGTGATCGAGAACAAGCTTATCGATCTTTTTGTAAAACCCGCCCTGGGCGGAGGGATAAGCGAACTGGATTACAGGCCCCTGGACATAAATCTGATGAACACCATGTCCCGGGCAAGGGAAGACTACCATAAAAAACTCGAGAAAAATTATTCCGTGCGGGTGATGGAGGCAAGAAAAGCGATACTTCGCGGGAATTTTACCGATATCCATGACGTGCTGGGGGTCGGGGAGAGGGGATTGCGAAAGGCATTGTATTACGACGATTACCAGCGGAACTCTTTTCTCACGCATGTTTTCAGCGGCAGGAAGCCGTGGAAAGAGATGCGCAAAACGCGCACGAGCCATGACGGATTTTTAAGGGAGATGTACGGGTCGCGCGTGGAAACGGGAAAAGAATCCGTCACCCACACGCTTTCAAGGAGGGACAGGATCCTTGCGGGCAGCGGAGGGCCGCTTGATCTTGAGGTGATCAAGAGAATAACGGTAGGTTCGGAGCCGGCCGTCACGTTCACGCATAAAATACTGAAACATTCCGGCGGGCCGGCTATTTTAAGGTACGCCGTGGAATTCAACTTCCTGATATGGGACAGGACGGTCATGTCGGGGCCGGTCTTGACGGAGACAGACCATTTTTCACTGAAGGACAGATATTCGGATGTGGGCTTGCGGTTTTTTCTCGACGGGAAGTTCACGGTTTTCATGTATCCGATCCATACCATTAATGAGACCGAAAGCGGCCTTAAGAAGATGTTCCAGGGGGTGTCGGTGCTGATAGGGGATGAATACGACCCCGATGGTGACAGCACTACAGATGATATGAAGATAACAATGACTGTCGGGTGATCGTATGCTGGTTAAAAGGGAAATTGTCGTGCAAAACAAAACAGGGTTACATGCCAGGCCCGCGGCCCTGTTTGTCCAGCTGGCGAATAAATACGAAAGCGATATAACCATAATAAAGGATGACCAGGAAGTTAACGGAAAATCCATAATGGGGATACTGATGCTCGCGGCCGAGAAAGGCGCCAAAATAACCATAGTCGCCGAGGGGAATGACGCGGAGACGGCGGTGAATGAGCTGTCGGAGATCCTGCTGCATGATATCGAGCCGGATACTCTCTGACGGTGAATAAGGGGATAGAGAGCCGATGAAAGGGAAAAAAAGTTATTATCCGAAAAAGAAGCAGATCCAGCTGAAAGGGATCCCCGCGGCCTCCGGGATCGTGATAGGCAAAGCGTATGTCTTCGGGACCGAAGACATAATGCCCGTCAAGCGCCATATCGCCGAAAAGGACATACCGCTCGAAATAGAGAGGTTCCAGAAAGCCCTGGAGAAGACAAAAAAAGAGATCCTCACGATAGAGAGAAAGATATCCAAGGAAATGGGGGTAGAGCACGGGAAGATCTTCAGCGCCCATCTCCTCGTGCTGGAGGACAGCGTCCTTGTCGAGGAAGTCATTTCCAGGCTGAAGAAAAAGAAGAGGAACATAGAAGTCATATTCGCCGAGGTTCTGGACAAGTACGTAAGCGCACTTTCCGAAGTGAAAGACGAATATCTGAGGGACAGGATCAGCGATATAACCGATGTCGGAAAGAGAATATTGCGGAATCTCGCGGGGGTGCAGGAAAAGAGCCTGAAGGACCTTGACGAAAAATCAATAGTGATCGCTTATGACCTGTCGCCTTCCGACACGGCAATGATGCATAAAGGGCGCGTGCTGGGTTTTGCCACGGATATAGGGGGAAGAACGTCGCATACGGCCATAATGGCGAAATCTCTGGAGATACCGGCAGTGGTGGGGCTGGAATCCGTTACGGATGTGGTCAAGAACGGCGACCAGATAATACTGGACGGAGTGCACGGCGTGGTGATCATAAATCCCACCAGGGGATTCATTGAAAAATATCAGGAAGAGCAAAAGAAGTACGAACATCTTGAGCACGAACTCGTTGAGTTGAAATCACTGCCGGGCGAGACGCTTGACGGAAAAAGGGTCATCGTGGCGGGCAACATAGAATTACCGGAGGACGTGGCCAGCGTTATTTCCCACGGCGCGGAGGGAATAGGGTTATACAGGACCGAATATTTTTACATGAACAGGCGCGATCTGCCCAGCGAGGAAGAGCAGTTTAACGCGTACAAGTCTGTCGCGACAAGAATAAAGCCGCACTACGTGGTGGTAAGAACGCTCGACCTGGGCGGGGATAAATTCCTTTCTCAGCTTGAGGTGCCGAAGGAGATGAACCCGTTCCTTGGATGGCGGGCGATACGGTTCTGCCTGGCGCGCCCCGACATCTTTAAATCCCATCTCAGGGCCATATTGAGGGCTTCCGCTTTCGGGAACCTGAGACTGATGTATCCGATGATCTCCGGCATCTCGGAATTCCGGCAGGCCAACGAAGTATTGGAAGAGGTCAAAAAAGAGCTCCGCGAAGAGGGCGTTCCCTTCAATGAGAATATCCCGGTGGGAGCGATGATCGAAGTGCCCTCAGCCGCTATTACCAGCGGCGTCCTGGCGAAGGAAGCTGATTTTTTCAGTATCGGGACCAACGATCTTATTCAGTACTCGCTTGCGGTGGACAGGGTCAACGAGAAGATCGCGTATCTTTACGAACCGGCGCATCCGGCGGTGCTGGACCTTATCAAGATGGTCATCGATAACGGGCACAGGGAGAACATATCGGTGGGTTTGTGCGGCGAGATGGCCGGGGACGTGTCATTGACCATGATCCTGCTGGGACTCGGGCTGGACGAATTCAGCACTTCTCCCATCGCCGTGCCCGAGATCAAGAAGATAATACGTTCTATAAAATATTCCGAGGCAAAGGAGATCGCGGAGAAGGTAAGGACATTTGCCACCGGAAAACAGGTTGCAGATTTTGCCAAGGCCAAATTGAAGGAACTGGTCCCGGATGTAGCCATTGAACTGGGAGAATGACAAAGAGCCGGTCTTGCGCAGACAAAAGGAGAGGATTAAGATGAAGGGATTGATATTAGCGGCAGGGTACGGCACCAGGCTGTATCCTCTGACACTTGATCGGCCCAAGCCTCTTGTCAAGGTCGGGGGGCAGACGATCCTGGAAAGACTGCTCAGGAAATTTGAAAAATTAGAATCTTGCGATGAAGTGTATATCGTGACAAACGATAAATTTTACGACATGCTCGCCAAGTGGGTCAGGGACCGCAGCTTTTCCATTAAATTGAAGGTCATAAACGACATGACCACGTCCAACGAGGGACGGCTCGGCGCAATAGGCGATATTAATCTTGTCCTGGAAAAAGAAAGACCGCGTGACGCCGTGCTGATAGTGGCGGGAGATAACCTTTTTGAGTTCGATATAGAGGATTTTATCCTGTTCGCCGAGAAAAGGGCAAAATTCAGCGTGGCATTGTTCGATGTCAAAGATTATAAGCTTGCGCAGAGGTACGGGATCGTCTCGCTCGATCCCGATCAGAAAATAGACGGTTTCGAAGAAAAGCCGTCCAAGCCGAAAAGCACGCTCGCGTCGACAGGGATCTACTATCTGCCCAAGTCAAAACTGTCGCTGTTGGAAGATTACATGAAAACCGACCTGGTAAAAGACGCGCCCGGTAATTTTGTAAGGTGGAGTGTCGACAACGATGATGTCTACGGATATGTTTTTACCGAGGGGTGGTATGATATCGGGGATAAAAATTCCCTGGAAAAAGCCGATATAGAATACAGGAAAAGGGAACTTTAAGGAGGACGTGCATGAAACACAAATATCTGTTTACATCCGAAAGCGTAACGGAAGGGCACCCGGACAAGGTATGCGACCAGATATCGGATGCGATACTGGATGAGATAATCAAGGAAGATCCCTCGGGAAGGGTCGCCTGCGAGACCATGGTGACCACCGGCCTTGCGCTCGTGGCGGGCGAGGTAACAACATCCTGTTATGTGGATATCCCGAAGGTGGTGAGGAATACCATCCGCGGGATCGGCTACACAAGCGCCAACTACGGATTTGATTATCTTACATGCGGCGTGATCACGTCCATACAGGGACAGTCGCCGGATATCGCCATGGGGGTCGATGTCGGGGGAGCCGGGGACCAGGGGATGATGTTCGGTTATGCTACCGATGAGACAAGGGAATTGATGCCCATGCCCATCACCATGGCGCATGCGCTCACGAGGCGTCTTGCCAAAATACGGAAAGAAAAGCTTATAGACTACCTGCGCCCCGACGGCAAGAGCCAGGTGACCGTGGAATACGATGACGGCCAGCCCAAAAGGGTGGAAGCCATTGTCGTAAGCGCACATCACGATCATAAGGTCAAAATGAGCGATATACATAACGATATGAAGAAACTGGTGATCAAAGAGGTCGTCCCGGCGGATCTGATGGATAAAGACACGAAGATATTCGTCAACCCTACCGGCAGATTCGAGGTCGGGGGGCCTCAGGGCGATACCGGTGTTACCGGAAGAAAGATCATCGTTGATACCTACGGGGGCGTCGGCAGTCACGGCGGCGGTTGTTTCAGCGGAAAGGACCCGACAAAGGTCGACCGTTCCGGTTCTTACATGGCCCGTTATGTCGCCAAGAATATAGTAGCCGCGGGTATCGCGAAAAAGTGCGAGGTCCAGTTCGCGTACGCCATAGGCGTGCCGGAACCGGTCAGCATCATGGTCAACACGTTCGGCACGGGTAAGATATCCGAGGCCGGCATAATGAAACTGATAAGAGAGAATGTGGATCTCACGCCCGGCGGCATCATAGAGAAGCTGAAGCTCAGGCGCCCCATATACCGGCAAACGGCGGCGTACGGGCATTTCGGCAGGGATGAGGAGGGTTTCACCTGGGAAGAGATCGACATGGCGGATATTTTTAAGAAAAAGGCGAAATAGAAGGGAAAAACAGGACTATGAAGAAATGTGATATCAAAGATAAAAAACTGGCCGCACGCGGCAAACTCAGAATAGAATGGGCGTCGAATAACATGCCCGTAGTCAAGGCGATAATGAAGAGATTCCGAAAAGAAAAACCGCTTAAAGGCGTGCGCGTAGGTGCGTGCCTGCACGTGACCACCGAAACGGCCAATCTTATGCTCGCCCTTAAAGCCGGCGGCGCCCGTGTGGGGCTGTGCGCCTCTAATCCGCTCAGCACGCAGGACGACGTTGCCGCTTCTCTTGTCCATGATTACGGGGTTCCCGTGTTCGCAATCAAAGGGGAGAACAACTCCACTTATTACAGCCATATTAACAGTGTTCTTGACGATAGACCGCACGTTACGATGGATGACGGGGCGGACCTTGTCTCGACGGTCCATTCCAGGCGCAAGGAACTTGCCGGGACGGTCCTGGGAGGGACCGAGGAGACTACCACGGGCGTGATACGCCTCAGGAGCCTTGAGAAGAAGGGGCTCCTCAAGTTTCCCATAATAGCCGTCAACGACGCTCAGACCAAATATCTGTTCGACAACCGGTACGGCACGGGTCAGTCGACCATAGACGGGATCCTGAGGGCAACGAACCATCTTCTTGCCGGGAGCACTACCGTCATAGCCGGATACGGCTGGTGCGGGCGCGGCGTCGCCATGCGGGCCCGGGGGATGGGGGCCAGGGTCGTCGTTACGGAAGTCGACCCCTTTCGGTCCCTGGAGGCGGTCATGGACGGTTTCACCGTCATGCCCATGAAGGAAGCCGCCAGGAAGGGAGATATTTTCGTGACGCTCACGGGGGATATCAACGTCATAAGGGCTGAACACTTTTCTGTCATGAAAGAGAACGCCGTGGTGGCCAATTCCGGGCATTTTAACGTGGAAATAGATATCCCGGCGCTTAAGAAGATGACCAGGTCGGTCCGCGAGATCAGGCCTTTTACCAGGGAGTACACTCTTAAGAGCGGTAAAAGAATAGTTCTTCTCGCGGAGGGGCGGCTCATAAACCTGGCTTCCGCGGAAGGACATCCGCCAATGGTCATGGATATGAGCTTTGCCAACCAGTCCCTTTCCTGCGAACATGTGGTAAAAGACCACAAAAAGCTTGAGAAGAAAGTCTATAAAGTCCCGGAAAAGATCGATGCTCATATAGCGAAGCTGAAGCTCAAGTCCATGGGCATCAAAATAGACACTCTTACCACGGAGCAGAAGAGATATCTTGAAAGCTGGGAATTGGGGACGTAAGGACCAGGGTGATGGATATGAAAGAACCGATCAAACGGATAGGAGTATTGACCTCGGGGGGTGACGCTCCCGGCATGAACGCGGCGATACGCAGCATCGTGCGAAAAGCGATATTTGAGGGGATAGAGGTCAGGGGTATCCTCAGGGGATACGAGGGGCTTATAAACGGAGAGATCATAGAGATGAATTCCCGCAGCGTAAGCAACATCCTCGGGCGGGGCGGGACCATCCTGAAGACCGCCAGGTCGGAGGAGTTCAGGGCCAAAGAGGGCCAGGTCAAGGCCATGAAGGTGATGGAAGAAAGCGCCATTGACGCGCTCGTCATCATAGGGGGTAACGGCTCGTTCCAGGGCGCGATCGATTTTCAGAAGAACTGCGGCGCAAAAACCATCGGGATACCGGGGACCATTGATAACGATCTTGGATATACGGATTATACAATAGGGGCTCACACATCCGTGAATACGGCCTTGGACGCGGTTGATAAGATCCGTGATACGGTTTCAAGTATGGAGCGTATTTATGTGATAGAGGTCATGGGCCGGGAAGAGCCCTATATAGCCGTAATGACGGGGTTGGCCGGCGGCGCGGAAGAGGTCCTGTACCCCGGTTCCAGTGTAAGCATGGAACAGATCACCTCGGAGATCGAAAGAGCAGAGGAAAAGGGAAAAAGAAGCTGGATCATTATTGTGTCCGAAGGTTTTTGCAGCGCTCATTCTCTGGTAAAAAAGATCAAGGAAAGAACCAGGCACTCCGCCAGGGGTATAACACTGGGGCACATCCAGAGAGGAGGGTCCCCTACCGCGCCGGACAGAGTGCTCGCTTCAGTGATGGGCGCTTATGCTGTTGACGCCCTCATGAAAGGCCATTCAGGGGAGATGGTCGGGATAAAGGGAAGCACGCTTCACCTTGTCCCCTACGAAAAGGCCTGCTTTGAAAGGGATCAGGACAGAGAACTGCACGCTCAGCTGTATGCCCTTACCAGATTACTTGCGTCATGAAGCCCTCCGGGGTTAAGGCTTAACCATGAGAATTGTAACCAGGTACATGCTTAAAGAGCTTGGGGGGCCGTTTTTGGCGTCACTGCTCATCTCGACGATCATACTTGCGGCCGGCAACATCATACAGACCGTGGATATGGTCATGAACAAAGGTGTTGAGCTTATCCAGGTGATAAAGATATTCTGCCTGTTCCTTCCGTACGTTCTTATCTTTACCATTCCGATCTCCGTTCTTTCGGCAGTGCTTCTGGGGTTCGGCCGTCTGTCGAGCGACAATGAGGTGACAGCGCTCCGGACAAGCGGTGTAAGTATCTATAAAGTAGTATTGCCTGTCGTGCTCTGCGGGTTCATCATAAGCCTTTTAAGCGTTCCGCTGAACGACAGGATACTCCCGCAGTCCGAATTCGCGGCCAGGAAATTGCTGAAGAGAGTCGGGCTCAAACATCCCGCCGCGATGCTGGAACCGGGGGTCTTCGTCAAAGGGTTCAAGGATTATATTATTTTTATCCACGGTGTCAGGGGGAACAAGCTGGAGGATGTCCGCATATACCAGCCCAGGGAGGACAAGCCTACGCGGACGATAGTGGCAAGAACGGGGGAGATAATACCGCTTCCGGAGAAGAACAGCGTAAAACTCAAACTTTCCGACGGTACGGCCGACGAGATCGCTTCGGATAAGCCCGATGAGTTCTATAAACTTTCATTCAAGGATTATTATATGACCCTGAACCTGGAAGACGCCGTGGACACCGCGAATATCCAGAAGAAGGCCAGAGAGAAAAGCATAAAGGAACTCAGGGGTGATATCAGGAGCCTGAAGAAAAACGCTATCGACGTGATACCGCTGCGCATAGAACTTCATAAAAAGATCGCCCTTGCGTTCTCCAATCTTGTTTTTGTCCTTGTCGGCATACCTCTGGCCATAACCACCCATCGCCGGGAGAAGTTCGTGGGATTCGGGCTGGCAATAGTTCTGTTCCTTATATACTGGGGCATCATGCTCAGCGGCATAGCTTTCGCTATACGCGGCATTATCCCGCCGTGGGTCGGGGTATGGTCGGCCGATGTCCTGCTGTTCGGGGCAGGGGCAGGCATGTTTTACCGCATCACCAGGTTGTAAATAGGCCTTGGATCATGAGAATACTTGAAAAGTACGTTCTAAAAAGTTTTGTCGGGGCGTTTTTATTCTGCATCACGCTTCTTATAGTCCTGGGTGTCATAGGCGATATCCTGGGATTCCTTGACGATATTTTCAAACATAATATCCCTCTTGCCAGTATCCTGTCCTTTTACTTTTACCTGGCGCCGTTCGCGTTCGTCAATATGGTCCCGTTCGCATGCCTGTTAAGCGCGGTGTACGTGTTCAACTCACTCAGCAAGAATCACGAAGTGACCGCCGTTATCGCCAGCGGGGTAAGCCTGTGGAAGCTCCTGCGGCCGGTTTTGCTCGTGACTTTCCTGCTTTGCCTGTTCACGTTCATAGTGAACGATAAATTCGTTCCTTCGTTCATGGAAAAGGCCAATCGCATCAGGCAGGAGGAGCTTGAGCACGACAAGGACAAGAAGGCTTTCGCCACGAAGGACCTGGCGATATACGGAAAAGGCGGTCAGATAATCTACGCCAAGTCGTTCACGCCCGCGACCGAAACCCTCCATAATGTGATCATTCACCGGCAGGGCAAAGGTCATGTTATAGCCGAGAAGATAAGCGCGCGCGCCGTGAAATGGCAGGAAAAGGACGGGTCCTGGTTCGGGGAGGATGTTATCGCTTTCAAGGTGGACCCCAAGGGGAATTTTAGCGGGGACCCCGAGATGCACAAGAGCAAAAAGATCTTTATCGGGGAGACCCCGAAAGATTTCGTTCATAACCAGTGGGATCCCCGGTATATGAGTTACGGACAGCTCAAAAGATATCTGAAGATCTTCAGCGTCGGCTCGCCGTCCACGGTAAGACGGCTTTTGGTCGACCTTAATTACAAATTAGCTCTGCCCTTCACCGCCCTTATCACGGTGCTGGTGGGGGTTCCCTTCAGTATCGAGACCGGCCGGGCCAGCGCTCTCATAGGCATGGCCAAGGGCATCATGGTGGCCATATTGTATCTGCCGGTGATGGCTGTCAGCCTTGCGCTGGGTAAAGGCGGCATTCTTCCGCCCGTTGTATCGGCGTGGCTCAGCAACATATTATTCGCTTTTATAGGGATATATTACGTCAACCGCAAAAGCTAACCCGTCGTTATAAGGTTCTTGCCAGCGTGAACCCCGATACCTCTCTTGCTCCGGCGCGGAGCAGTTCCGCGGCGCATGCGTTGAGCGTGGCTCCCGTCGTAACTATATCATCCACCAGCATTACGGATCTTCCTGTGAGCCGCAGACGTTCGGTGACGGTAAAGGAATTCTTCAGGTTATTGATCCGGCTTTTCCCTGAAAGGCCGATCTGAGGCGCGGTGTTCTTTGTTTTGACGAGGATAGAGAATGAGACCGGGGACGAGAGCCGTTCGGATATTACGCCCGAGATAAGTTCCGACTGGTTGTATCCCCTTGAAAAACGCCGGTTCGGATGGATAGGGACAGGAATGACCAGATCGACGGGGGCGGGCAGGGTCCTGCTCCCGTCGAAGTATTTGCGGATCATATCTTCAAAGACCGGTAACAGCTGCTGTTTTCCGCAGTATTTAAATTTTTTTATGCATTCTCTTACCGGACCTTCATAGGGGCGGCAGGACCATATTTTGTTAAGGTGCTCCAATGACCGGACCGGGGGAGGGTCCCCGGACAGGATCAGGTCTTTACACCCCCGGCATATCGGCAGGGGATAAGTAGCCGGCCTTTCACCGCACGCGATGCAATCGGAAGGCAATAATATACTTATACACGACTGCAGTATTTGTACCGTTTGGGATTTCAAGATTGCAAGTGTCCCCTTTTTTGTTCTATGAAAGTGTCCCCTAATGGGATAAAAGAACAATCCATTTTCATCGGGTCTAAAATGTGTCTTTTTGATAATAGACACCGTTCTCTATAGCTGCTCCATTTATAGTCCGCGGGATCGTTGACTATACTGGCTCTTACGGGATTATTTTCAATATAAGTGGCGGCATTTACCAGGTAACGTCCTTTTATGATAGGGTGGTTTTTGAAGCGCCCCTGCCACAGATGTCCGACCTTTTGGTATTTAGTATTATGATATTCCGTATAACCACGGGTAAGCCAGTGCATCAATTTGGATATATTTTTAGATATATTCGCTTCTATTAGTAGATGAACATGATTTGGCATAAGGCAATAGGCATATAGCATGATTTCGTATTTTCGTTTTGCCTTTTTAAGCGTGTGAATGTATTTTTCATAGTCCTCGTCGAGAAAGAACACCTCTTGTTTTTGATTACCTCGAGTTGTAATATGGTAGCAGGCACAATCAATAAAGATCCTTGAGCTTCTTGGCATAAAAATCACCTCTTACTACTATAGACAACTTTTATCGTAAAATTGTTTCAAAAAATATTGCAGGGGGACAGTTTCACCCTTAAAAAGGGGGACACTTTGGAGTTTAAATCCCCAAACGGTACAAGATGGGGATAGACACCGGGTGAGGGCGGATTCTTTCACCCTGTCGAAAATCCCGTTATAGCCTTTTCCGAGAGGGTTCGCCCTGAATTGTCTTGATTTTATGTCTTAATAAGTTAAAATAAACCTGAGCGTCGATTTACGCGGGAGCGTTACCTATGCAAAAGGAAAATCTGTTGAACCTTTCACTGTTGGTGCTGAGGATCGTACTGGGCGCGATCTTCGCGGCCTATGGCGCGCAAAAGCTTTTCGGCATGTTCAACGGTATCGGGCTGGAAGGAACGGTAAAAATGGTGGAGGGGCTTGGGATGGCCAACCCTTATTTGGTCGCGGTGGTCTGGTCCTGTATAGAGTTTATAGGAGGCATTTTTCTTATACTCGGAATATTGGCCAGGTGGTCCGCCGCGGCGATAGTTCTTACTGTCTTTGTGCATTTGTGGAAAGTCAGCGTCGTGTACGGGTCCTTTATTCACGGCGGCGGGATCGAATATAATCTTCTTATTATAGGGTCCTGTGTGCCGCTTATTTTACTGGGCGGCGGCAGCTGGTCCGTGTGGGACGCATAAGGCTTGATTAGGCGGATTTGTTCTGATAAAATAGCGCGGAAAGAGAAGCTTATAACTTGCAAGAAAGAGAGGTGTTCGGAATGAAAGCCGTAATAGACCATGAAACATGTATCGGTTGCGGTTTATGCGCGGAAGTGGCGCCTGAGGTGTATGAGATGCAGGGCGACAAAGCTGTCGCGAAGATGGATGAGATACCCGAAGACAAGGCAGAGGATGCCAAGAACGGCGCCGATCAGTGCCCCGTGACCGCTATCACTGTGTCATAACAGCCCGTGGCGGTTTTTTGTTTTATCCTTTCCGACCCCTTTTCAAGGTCCTTTCGGTCCGGCTTTTTAAGGGGTCGGCTTGTATTTTATCATTTGCGATCATTCGGTAGCATTTGATCACGATATGCGGATGCTGGGTGAATAATATGAGAATACGTCGAAAAGTATTAGTTGTTTCGGTGATATTGGCGGTCGCGGCTCTTTCGTTCTATCTTTTTTACATGCGCCCGAGGCGCGTGATACCGATACTTATGTACCATGCCGTGAGCGATGACAGAGACAGCACGCTGCACGTGACCCCGGAGAATTTTTCCCGCCAGATAGCGTTCCTGCATGAAAACGGCTACTCGGTGCTGTCGCTTGATGAGCTTGTCGAGGATATTAAGGGCGGGACCGGATTCGTCCCGAAAACCGTTGTTATCACGTTTGATGACGGTTATGAAGATAATTATCTGCATGCTTTCCCTGTCCTGGCAAAGTACGATATTCCCGCCACCATATTTTTGATCACGGATTACGTGGATAGTCGCGGGGGCTACTTGAAATGGGATCAGGTCCGCCTCATGATGAAGAACGGGATAGATTTCGGCGGGCATACGATGAGCGGCGCGTACCTTCCGTCGATAACCGATACCCAGCGTCTCTGGGAAGAAGTGGCCGGGTGCAAGAAGGAAATAGAGCTTAAGACCGGCAAGGAAGCCGGATATTTTTGTTATCCCACCGGCGGTTTTAACGAGAAGGTGAAAAACGCGGTAAAAAGAGCGGGATACAAGGGTGCCTGCACGACCAACAGGGGTTTTGACAAACTTAACCGGGATGTATATGAATTGAACCGGGTCAAGGTAACGAATTCCGATACGAACAAGCCGTTCCATTTCAGGGCAAAATTATCCGGGTATTATAATATTTTCAGGGCATTTAAAAGCGGAGATTAGATCATGAAAAGAAACTTGAAGTACGATATCGGGTATCTCGATGGATTTGTCTCGGACAAGGACCTGAAAAATGTGTTCAAGGAAGTCACGAAGGCGCACGAGCTTCTGGTAAAACGGAACGGTCCCGGGAAGGATTTTCTCGGCTGGATGGACCTGCCGGAGGATACGGACGGGGGCCTTTTGGGGGATATAGAGGAAACGGCCGGCAAATTGAACCGCGCCTCGGATGCGGTCGTCATTATCGGAATAGGCGGTTCCTATCTCGGAGCCAGGGCGGCTATCGAGACCCTTGCTCCCGGCCTGACGGGAAGAAAGATCTTTTTCGCGGGACACAACCTGTCCGGCGGTTATCTCGGGAGCCTTTTGGGCATACTGAAGGATAAGGATATCAGCGTTAATGTGATCTCAAAGTCCGGCACGACCACGGAAACGGCGATCGCCTTCAGGATCATTGAAAACTTCATGAAGGAAAAATACGGGTCAGGCAAGATCGCCGACAGGATAGTATGCACTACCGACAGCAGGAAGGGGGCCCTCAGGAGGATAGCGGATAGAGAGGGCTATAAGAGTTTTGTTATACCGGATGATGTAGGCGGCAGGTTTTCCGTCCTGACCCCGGTAGGGCTCCTGCCGATCGCATGCGCGGGTATAAACATCAGGGATCTTATCGCCGGGGCGAAGGATGAGCGGAAATGTTCTTCCGACTGCGATCCCGGCAGCAACATGAGTTATAAATATGCGGCCGTGCGCAACATCCTTTACCGGAAGGGCAAAAAGATCGAGATCCTCGCAAGTTTCAATAACAGGCTGCACTATGTCGATGAATGGTGGAAACAGCTGTTCGGGGAAAGTGAGGGCAAGAACGGGCGCGGTATCTTTCCGGCTTCATGCGACTTTTCGACGGATCTCCATTCCATGGGCCAGTTGATCCAGGAAGGGGAGAGAAATCTTTTCGAAACATTCCTTATCATCGACGAAGAGGGGAAGGGATGCCCGATCCCGCGGGACGATGAGGACCTGGACAACCTGAATTATCTGGCCGGCCGGCAGGTCGATTACGTCAACAGGAAGGCTTACGAAGCGACCGCCGAAGCGCATTTTGAGGGAGGCGTTCCCAATTCCACGGTCTCTCTTTCCGAGAGGTCGGCTTTTTGCCTGGGGCGGCTTTTTTATTTTTTCGAGAGAGCCGCGGCCGTTTCCGGGTACATGGCCGGGGTCAATCCGTTCGATCAGCCGGGAGTCGATTCCTATAAACGAAAGATGTTCAAGCTTCTGGGAAAACCCGGCGCTTAAAACTTGGAAGTCATGGAAATTCAATTTACCTTTTATACGATAATAACGGCCATTATCAAACTTTTCATCCTGATGTCCGTCGGGTATGCCCTTTGCCGCCTGAAATTTATCGACGATAGATTTACCGATATGATGAGCCTGATGCTCGTCCGCGTGGTATTCCCTGCGCTTATTATCTCAAAGACCGTAACTCATTTCAGCTTCGCGGAATATGATTACTGGTGGGTCCTGCCGCTTTGCGCCATCGTGTTCTGCCTGGCGGGGATGGCAATAGGAGCGTTCGTTTACCGTTTTTTGAGGGGGTTCGGGGCGCGGAGGGAGTTCATGTGCGCCTGCGGTTTTCAGAACTGCGGGTATCTCCCCATGAACCTGATATTGTTCTCTTTTGCGGGCATGATGAGGGACAGGCTGCTTATCTATATGTTCCTTTTCATACTGGGATTTAATATCCTGATGTGGTCGCTCGTGCCTCTTTTTCTGTCCGGGAGACTTAAGAAGGGGTTCAGGTGGAGCGTGTTTTTAAACCCCCCGGTCGTTGCGACCGTTTTTTCGCTTATCTGGGTGGCGATCCTGGGCAAAGGAAGCATGCCGCACCTGCTTGCGGATCCCCTAAAACAGCTCGGGCAGGCTGCGTTTCCGCTGGCAATGATCACCCTCGGCGCCTACCTTCACAGGTACCAGGCCTATAAGCCCCAGGATAAGGCGGCGCTTCTCAGCTGCGTAGTCACAAAGCTTTTTCTGTTCCCGATGCTCGTCCTGGCGGTGCTTATGTCGATACCCGTTCTCAGCCCCGATTACAGGTTTTTCCTGTTCCTGCAGAGCATGATGCCCTCTGCGGTGTCCCTGGTGGTCATCGGCAGTTACACGGGTTCCGATAACAGATTTTTCAGCAGCAGCGTGTTCTACACGCATTTTGTCGCGATCTTCAGCATTCCGCTCTGGCTGGCGGTTTTCAAGCTTTTTACCGGCTGATATGCTGAGGGCGTTCTTGACTTCTTGATATATATAGGGTATTTTCATTGTAAATCTGTATATGGTGTTTAAAGAAAGGGGACCACTGATATGGTATTTGGTGTTATACTTATAATAAGCGGTATATTGATCGCGTTGTATCCCCCGCTATTGGCGCTTATAGTAGCGGCATTGCTTATCTCTGCCGGGGTGTTACTGGTCGCCGTGGGGTACAGGTATAAGAGAATGTCCCGGCGGTTTGAAGACCCTTTTCTGGATTTTTTCATGAAACTGTAACAAATAAGGAGAATAGCCATGAGGGAATTGAAGGCCGATGCGCTGCGAGAAGTATGTGATTCTTCAGTATTTCCGTTCAAGACCACGGAGGATTATGTATTCGAGCATGAACCCCTCCATCAGGAAAGAGGCGTCAGCGCCATAGATTTCGGTTTGAACATAAAGTCGGACGGTTACAATATATTCGTTTGCGGGGCCGCGGGGACCGGACGCAACACTCAGGTGAAAAAAGCCGTCAATGAGATCGCATCCAGGCAGAAGACGCCCGACGATTGGATATATGTATATAACTTCATCCATGACGACGAGCCGATAGCTATAAGGCTTCCTGCCGGAAGGGGAATAATATTCAAAAAAGACATGGAAGAGCTGATCAATGATTTGAAAGCGGAGATCCCCAGGGCTTTCGAGAGCGAAGATTACGAAACGCGGAAACAGAACCTGCTCAAGGAATACAAGACCAAAAGGGACGCTACCCTTGAGGAGATCGAGAAAAAGGCTTTCGAGGAGGGTTTTGTGCTGAAACAGTCCGCTACGGGCGTGATCCTTGTTCCCCGCAGCGGGGACCAGCCCATGAACGCCGAAGAATACGAAAGTCTCTCAGCTGATGAAAAGGAACGGATAGAGAGAAAAAAGCACACGCTGCATATCAAGATCGAGCAGGTTTTGAGCGAAGTGCGCGCCATGGAAAAGTCCGCCAAGACAAAGATCAAGGAGCTGGAAAAGGAGGTCGCGCTTTTTTCGGTCAAGCACATAATCGATGAGTTGAGATTCAAGTACAGGGAGTTTGAGGATATTATCGAGCACCTGAACCACGTGCAGGAAGATGTTGTGGAGAACATGGATATCTTCAGGGAAGAGGAGGAAGAGTCGCAGCCCTCCCTTTTCGGGCTGAAGGCCGCGCCCAGGAAGAACGCATTCCGCAAGTATGAAGTGAATCTCCTGGTAGATCACAGGCATTCCAAAGGCGCTCCCGTGATATCCGAACCGAACCCCACTTATTATAACCTGCTGGGAAGGATCGAGTATGTGTCGCAGTTCGGTTCCATGTCGACCGATTTTACCATGATAGCCCCCGGGGCATTGCATAAGGCCAACGGCGGATATCTTATCCTTCAGGCGATGGACGTTTTGAGCAGTTTCATGGCGTGGGACGCGCTCAAGCGCGTCATACGGAACCACGAGATCAAGGTGGAGGACATAAACGAGCAGTTCCGGCTGATAAGCACGACCAGCCTTAAACCCAAACCGATACCTTCGGATATCAAAATGGTCATGGTCGGCCCGCCCTGGTTGCATCAGTTGCTTTACAAGTTTGACGAGGATTTTCGCAAGATGTTCAAGATCAAGGCGGATTTTGATATCGAGATGGACCGGGACCTGGAAAAGATGAAGAAATACGCCGCTTTTATAAAAGTAAGGTGCGAGGAAGAAGGGCTCAGGCATTTTGACAGGGAGGCGGTAGCCAGGGTCGTGGAATACGGCTCGCGGCTCACGCAAGACCAGGAGAAGCTCAGCGCGCGTTTCATGTATATTGCCGACATACTCAGGGAAGCTGATTACTGGGCCAGGCAGGATAATGCGGACTATGTCGATATCCCGCACATCGAAAAAGCCATACATGAAAAGATCTATCGTTCCAACCTGATAGAGGAGAAGATAGTTGAGATGATAGGCAAGGGAGTCCTGCTGATAGACACTGCCGGATCGATTGCGGGGCAGGTCAACGGCCTTTCCGTTATTGATATAGGCGAGTACATGTTCGGCAGGCCGTCACGCATAACCGCCCGGACCTACATGGGGAAGAAAGGGGTCGTTGACATCGAGAGGCAGGTGAAGATGGGGGGTAATATCCATTCGAAGGGCGTGATGATCCTGAACGGGTACTTCGGCGAGAAATTCGCGCAGGATACCCCGCTGACTTTGAGCGCGAGCATCTGTTTTGAGCAGTCGTATTCAGGGATCGAAGGGGACAGCGCTTCGAGCACCGAGGCCTATTGCCTGCTGTCATCGCTTTCCGACGTGCCTATCAAGCAATCGATAGCGGTTACGGGCTCGATGAACCAGCACGGCATGATACAGCCCGTGGGCGGGATCAACGAGAAGATCGAGGGGTTTTATCACGTCTGCAAGATAAGGGGGCTTACCGGAAAGGAAGGCGTGATAATACCGGAGCGTAATGTCAAGCATCTCATGCTGAAAGATGAAGTGATAGATGCCGTGAAAAAGAAAAAGTTCCATATATGGGCCGTGTCCACGATCGACGAGGGGATAGAGATCCTTACCGGGAAAAAAGCCGGGAAAAAGGACAAAAAAGGAAAATATCCCAAAGGGACGATCAATTACCTGGTAGATCAAAAACTGCGGGAATACTCAGAAAAGTTCGCCAAGCTCGGGGGCAAGAAAAGGAAGTCCGGGAAAAAAGGCGGCGCCGGGAAGAAAAAGGCATGACGCACCTGCCGGTGCAGATTAAAAGAACATGAATATATTACTGGTCATAGGTCTGATAATACTGCTCGGGACTATCGGAGGCAGGATAATCCGCAAATTCAACCTGCCCCAGGTAATGGGATACATGCTCATAGGGCTTCTCCTGGGAGAGTCTTTTCACGGCGTTCTGGCGGGTGAGGTGCTGGATTCTTTCAGGCCCATTATAAATCTGGCCCTCGGCATTATAGGTTTTATGATAGGGGCGGAGCTTCGTTTTGACCGCTTTAAAAGGTACAGCCGCTCGATATATACCATACTTTTCTTTGAAGCTTTCCTGACATTTTTTTTGGTCGCCACAACAGTTATCGCGCTGACGCAGAAGGTCTACATGGGCCTGATACTGGGGGCGCTGGCTTCCGCCACGGCTCCGGCAGCGACCTACAGCGTTCTGGGGGAATACAAGGCGAGGGGGCCGGTGACGATGACGACGCTCTCTATCGTTGCCCTGGACGACGCGCTGGCGCTTTTGTTGTACGGATTCGCGAGTGTATTCGCCAGGTCTCTTATCGTGCATGAAGGCCTGTCGTTCATGAAGACCATGGCGACACCCATGCTGCAGATAACAGGCTCGGTCCTGATAGGCGCCGCGGCCGGGTTTGCGCTTCACAGGGTTCTCTCCAGAACGAGGGAGAAGGAATGGACGCTGCCGTTCGTGCTCGGTACGATCATACTTGTTGTGGGCCTTTCCATATATTTCAGGGTAGATCCCATACTTGCGTCGATGGTGTTGGGCATCGTAACGGCTAATCTGGAGTTTCCCAAAGGTCACGAGATATTCGATCTTATTAAAAGATTCAGCGCTCCTATATTCATCCTTTTCTTCGTACTGGTTGGAGCGCGTCTTGATGCCAGGATAGTGATAAAAGGCGGTGTCCTCCTCCTCGCGATCGCTTACATTTTCAGCCGGAGTATCGGTAAGATGGCGGGTGCTTATATAGGCGGGAAGATCTCCAGAGCGGAGAAGACCGTGACAAAGTACACGGGTTTCTGCCTTTTCGACCAGGCGGGCGTCGCGGTCGGCCTGGCCATAGCCGCTTTTAACACTTTCAGTCTTCTGGGAGGCGAGGCCCTGGTGGCCGGCATTATGATAGTCAACATCGTGACGGCTACGACATTCCTGCTGCAGCTCGTTGCTCCCCCGATGATCAAATACGCTATAAGAAAAGCGGACGAGATGAACAGGAATATCACGGAAGAGGATATAGTGGAATCTTATAAGGTCGGCGATGTTATGCAGGAAGACTTTTTTATCATAAGGGAGAACAATAACCTGCATCAAATAATAGATATCATGAAGAAGAGCGACGCGTATATTTTTCCGGTGGTAAATATGAACAGCGATTTCATGGGGGTCATTTCACTCGGTGAGATACGCGACACTTTTTACGAAGAACAGATGGATCAATTGGTCCTCGCGGGAGATATTGTCAGCGCCACCGAGGCCGTGGTATATGCGGATCAGGACCTCAGGGACGTAATGGATATATTCAAGACGAAGAATGTCGAGTATATACCGGTCCTGGAGAAAGAAGGTTCGCTTAAGATCGTAGGACAGCTGCAATATCGAAAGCTGATGGATTATATAAGCAAGGAAGTCCTGCTGCGACAGCAGGAACTTGAGCGCAAGGATTAAATAGAGAGGAGATATTGTGAAAAAGATTTCAGTTATCGTGTTTATGGTGAGCATGTCGCTGGTATTTTTATTTCCGTGCGAAGGAAAATGTCAGGTAAAAAAGAATCTTTACAGCATGATGAGCGACGCAAAAGAGGTCAAGGTATATGTCGCTGAAGTGATCGATTCTTCCGGCCAGGCGGCGGATATACGGGTTTCTCTTAGAAAGAGCATCGAAGACGCACTGGCTACGAGGATGACCATAAATTTTGTGCCGGTTTCCAGCGAAAATAACGCCGATGTAGTCATTACCTGTGATATTATCGAAAGAATATGGATGAAGGAAGACCCGTTGGACCAGATACACGGCATCGGCCCGGCTGCCATGGATATCGCCATGTCCGAGAATTACGCCCGCATGCGGGCTGTTTTTGCAGTGGAAAGAGGGGGGAAGAAAGTCATCCTTAAGGGGTTGAGGCGGTTCTTCAGGAGAAGCAATGTCATATGGAAACAGGAGCTCCAGGCCACTATTACTAAAAAAGTTATGCCCGAAAAGGAAAGTATACCCCTTTTGGAGGACCGTATCGTTCAGGTTTTCATGCGCAAGTGTTTCAGTAAAAACGCCCAATCACTAAGCACAGTATATTAGGGACGTTTTTCAAATTAAACCCAGACCGTAAGAAAATGTGAACTTGGACCTGTCCCCGCGGTCAATCCTAGACCTGTCCCCAAGGTCGATCCTAGACCTGTCCCCATAGCCAATCTTAGACTTGTTCCCGATATTTTAAATTTTAAACTTATCCAAAATGTTATTTTTCTTATCTAAAACTCTGAATTTGTAGCTACACCAAGAATAATCTTCGGCCCTTTTACAGATATTAGCCCTAATTGGATTATACTCAATATATGAGATTATATTGATCAGATATTCGTCATTTTGAACCAGGAAGCTTTTATATCGATTTTGCCATAAGTGGCCACATTTATTGTACTTGAAGTTATAGTATTGAGCATAAGATAAGTTTATTCTATGCATAATGTGTTTCAATGTTCCGGGTTTTATGGGGTTGATGAGTAAGTGCACATGATTCGGCATCAGGCAATAGGCATAGACTTTTACGCGGAATTTGCTTTTATATTTCCATAAGATGTGAAGATAGCGTTCAAAATCAGCACGCTCGAGGAAAACATCTTCTTTACGAATACCCCGAGTGATTACATGGTAAGAAGAACTTTCAAAAAGAATTCTAGCAGTTCTGGCCATAATTTCACCTCCTACCATTATTAGACGCAAAAAAGCGGGAAATTCTTTCAAAAAAATTAAAAAAGGGGACAGGTCTAGGATCGACCTTGGGGACAGGTCTGGGATTAAAATTATTTACGGTCTGGGAACAAAATGAGAAACGTCCCTTGACTTTTTGGGTTTTGTCGGGTAATATATAGATAGATGTAAATATGTCTATATGATGACTTATTTCTGTCATTTAAGGTGTTAATGTATCAGGAGGATAAGAGTCATGAAGGCGGATAAACTTACCGTAAAGACCCAGGAGGCGATCAGGGATGCTATCAGCGAAGCCGTTGAGAGGGGGCATCAGGAGGTAGATGTCGAACATCTTTTATATGTCCTTCTCGGCGATGAGACGGGTGTATGCGCGAGCGTTCTCAAAAAGATCGGTGCCGATATAAATAAGATCCGCTCGGAACTGGGAGAAGAGCTTACGAAAAGAGCCCGGGTCTCGGGAGGCGCCGCCCAGCCGTATTTTTCCGGAAGACTGAATAAGGTCTTTTCCGATGCGGAAAAGGAGGCAAAGCAGCTGAAAGACGAATACATCAGCGTTGAGCATTTGCTTCTCGCCGTGACGGGCGAAAAAGGAACAAAGCTTGCCGAAATATTCAGGTCCCAGCAAATAACCCGTGATAGTGTCCTGCGCGCTCTTCAGGAGGTCAGAGGCGGGCACAGAGTGACCGACGACAATCCCGAGGGCAAATATCAGGCGCTCGAAAAATACGGCAGGGACCTCGTCGATCTTGCGAACAGGGGAAAACTGGACCCCGTTATCGGGCGCGACGAGGAGATACGCAGGCTGATCCACGTGCTGTCGCGCCGGACCAAGAATAATCCGGTTCTTATAGGGGATCCCGGGACGGGGAAGACCGCTGTCGTCGAGGGCCTCGCGCGGAGGATATCTTCGGGAGATGTCCCCAGCAGGCTCAAGGACAAGAGGATAATCGCCCTTGATATCGGGGCCCTGGTCGCGGGGGCCAAGTTCCGGGGAGAGTTCGAAGACAGGCTGAAAGCCGTGCTCAAGGAGATAAAGGAAAGAGAAGGAGAGATCATACTGTTCATCGACGAATTACATGTTCTCGTGGGGGCCGGCGGGGCCGAAGGCGCGGTGGACGCTTCCAACATGCTGAAGCCCGCGCTCGCGAGAGGAGAACTGCGCTGCATAGGAGCCACGACCCTGGATGAGTATAGAAAATACATAGAAAAGGACAAAGCTCTTGAAAGAAGGTTCCAGCAGATATTCATAGGTGAACCTACGGTGGAAAATACTATTGCCATACTGCGGGGGCTCAAGGAAAAATACGAGATACATCACGGTGTAAGGATATCGGATGCCGCGATCATCGCCGCGGCGACATTATCCGACAGGTATATCACGGGCAGGTTCCTGCCGGATAAAGCCATAGATCTTATCGACGAGGCGGCTTCCAAATTGCGCATAGAGATCGACAGCGTTCCCACGGATATAGATCAGGTGCAGAGAAAGATCATGCAGCTTGAGATAGAAAGACAGGCCCTCAAGAAAGAGGAAAGCAGCGCTGCGGGGAAAGATAAGATCAAGGACGTGGACAAGGAGCTGAAGAAGCTGCGCGATGAGCTCCAGGAGATGAAAGCCCACTGGGAAAAGGAGAAAAGTTCGATCAGCAAGATAAGCGAGATAAAAGAGAAGATCGACGAGGCGAAAATAGAGGAGACCAACGCCGAAAAAGAGGGGAACCTGGCAAAGGTCTCGGAGATCCGTTACGGTACCCTGGTCAAGCTGAAAAAACAGCTGGACGAGGAGAGCAAGCTCCTGGCGGCCGTTCAGAAAGACAGGAAAATGCTGAAAGAAGAGGTGGATGACGAGGATATAGCGAAGATCGTATCGCAATGGACGGGGATCCCCATAACCAAGCTCATGGAATCCGAGATGCATAAGCTTGTTCACATGGAAGAGGTCCTGAAGACCCGGATCGTCGGACAGGATGAATCCGTGGAGAAGATCTCCAACGCTGTCAGACGGTCCCGGAGCGGACTGGGAGACCCCTCAAGGCCCATAGGGTCCTTTCTTTTTCTGGGGCCGACAGGAGTGGGCAAAACACACATGGCCAGGACCCTGGCCTGGTTCCTGTTCAACGATCCGGAAGCCATGGTGAGGATAGATATGTCGGAATACATGGAGAAACACGCGGTATCCCGTCTTATCGGCGCTCCCCCGGGGTACGTGGGCTACGAAGAAGGAGGTCAGCTGACGGAGAAAGTGCGCCGCAGGCCGTACTGCGTGATACTCCTTGACGAAGTAGAGAAAGCTCACCACGACGTGTTCAATATTCTCCTGCAGATAATGGATGACGGCCGCCTCACTGACAACCAGGGGCACGTGGTGAATTTTAAGAATACCATCATAATAATGACGTCGAATATAGGCAGTCAGTATTTTGCGGACAAGACCAGCATGGAGGAAGGTCTTTCCAGGCAGGTGCTGGCGGAAGTGAAGAGGCATTTCCGGCCGGAATTTCTGAACAGGCTTGACGAGATCATCATCTTCAACCGTTTGACCGAAAATGATATTCTGAAAATAGTAGATCTTGAGCTGGAGCAGATCAAACAGCGGCTCTCCGAACGCAGCATAACCGTTGATGTCACGGAGAAGGCCAGGGAAGAACTTGCCAAGCGCGGCTTCGATCCCGATTACGGAGCAAGGCCGCTGAAGCGCCTTATCCAAAAGGAGATACAGGACAGGATAGCCCTCGCGCTTTTGGAGAACAAGGTTTCAGACGGGTCGAATATTTGTGTGGATCGCGATAAGAAGGGCAAGGGCTTTATTGTTGAGAAGACGTAACGACCCGATCGCTGACCGCTTGGATCAAGGGGATATAATACTTAATCGGAGAAATTAGGCGCAGGAAATAAAAGGAGAATACAATGGGTAACGATGATTACTATTCCATACTGGGCGTGAAGGAAGATGCGAGCGACGCGGAGATCAAAAAAGCCTACAGAAAGCTTGCCCTGAAGTATCATCCCGACAAGAACCCGGGGAACAAGAAGGCCGAGGAAACGTTCAAAAGGATATCGGAAGCATATTATGCCCTCGGGGACCCGAAGCGCAGGAAAGAGTACGATAATCTTCGCAGGATGGGAGCCTATACGGGCGATTTCTCTTCAGCGCAGGGGTTTGATTTCTCCGAATTTTCAAAGCATTTTTCGGAAGGCGGAGGGGGCTTCTCTTCAAGTTCCATATTCGGCGATATTTTCAATGATCTTTTTTCCGGGATGGGAGAAGGAAGAAAAGGGGGCAGATACACGTATTATTATTCCGCGCCCGGGCAGCCCGGGGGCAGGACGGGAGGAGCATATGCCGGGGCCGGGGTGGACACCGACACGAAAGCAGTGCTCCCGATCCCCGCGAACCTTGCAAAAAAAGGAGGGGAGGCGAAATTCAAGCTTGCCACCGGGGGACATATAACTCTTAAGATCCCGGCAGGGACAAAGAACGGGCAGAAGATGCGGCTGAAAGGCCAGGGCGAGAAATGCCCGTATTGCAAACACAAGGGGGATCTGATCGTTACGATAAGCATAAAATAAGGTGAAGAGATGGCGGACTATGATTTTGTAAAAATATTCAAGGCGCTTGCGGACAAGACAAGGCAGGACATACTGGAACTCCTGGGGGAAGAGGAGATGAACGTTACCGATATCTGCTCGGAGTTCCGGATATCACAGCCCACCATATCGCATCACCTGCATATACTCAAAAACTGCAACCTGGTGGATTTCCGTAAAGAAGGAAAAAATATCTATTACTATGTGAAACAGGAGATAATGAACGATATGTTTGGCACTGTTGTCCGAAAGATGCATATCAGGATCGTGAAAAAGGAAAGGAAGTAACGGCGGAACATGAAAGAGGTCATCCTGGCATCCGCGTCCGAAAGAAGGTCCCGCATCCTTGCGGACTGCGGGATCGCCCATAAGGTCATTCCGAGCAGCGTAAAAGAGGAAACACATGAAAAGAGGCATGTTTCCGAAAGCGTGCAGCTTAACGCCGAAGCGAAAGCCGAGAAGGTCGCCGCGGCCAATAAGGGATCCATCATAATAGGGGCCGATACCCTTGTCGTTCACGGGGAAGATATCATCGGCAAACCCGGCGGGGAGGACGCGGCCCGGGAGATGCTCAGGAAATTTTCCGGCAGCGAAATAGAAGTGTATACGGGCCTTTGCGTCATAAATCCTGAAGGGAGACCCGCTGGGAACGGCGCCGGCATTTCTAACAGGACGAGCAGGAAGGCCGCCGGCTTCGAAAAAAGCAGCCTGCTGGTAGTCCCGCTGTCTGAGAGCCGGGCCGAGAGATATTTTCAGCTGCTTGCGCCATACGATAAAGCCGGCGGTTTTTCGATCGAAGGCGTCGGTTCCATGCTTTTTGACAATATCAAGGGGTCATATTTCAATATTCTGGGACTGCCCATGATAAAACTTGGCGAGGTGTTCAGCCGGGCGGGGCTGGATATCCTGGATCATATCAGCAAAAGATAGCACCAGAGGAAGATATTAGAGTGATTTTAGAATTTTTATATGGTAAAATAAAAGTGCAATGAAAAACAAAAGAAGTCACGTACGCTATAAGATCTTCATGTCTCCTCTTCGCTGTTCAAGATGCGATTCCAAGGATATTAAAGTCGATGTCAGCGATATTTCATGCGGCGGCATGAGAATATCTACGAACGAGAAACTGTCCGCGGGCAAAAAGATAGAACTGGAGCTGAACATTCCCGGCGATGATATACCAATGTTTGTCGGCGGTGAGGTCGCCTGGGTCGCCAGGGATAAAGACGACGAAGGCAGTTATAACGCCGGAATAAAATTTACGAGGATCAATTATTGTGATACGGAACGGTTGGCAAAATATATCCAGTCAAGTTTTGGCGTGCAGGATATGGACTTACCCCCGGAGCTATAATCTTATTTGAAGGAGAAAAGGCATATGTCGCATAAGATCAAGGCGTTTGTTGTGGCAGGCATTCTCATCGCTTATGTCCTGGGCAGTGCCGGCTGCGCGTTGGGATGGTTTCTCGCGGGCGCGGGAACGGCGGCTACTGTGGGAGCGGTCGTAAATGAACAAGAAAAAGAGAAAGCCAAGAAATAATAGATCTGAACGGGTATCATAAGTTACCGGGCCGGATCGAACAGGGAGAAGGAGGGAAATATGACGCTTAATCATCTGATCTATATCTTGTCAATAGTTTTTGGTGTTCTTATTCTGGCCGCGCCCAAGGTCGCGAATTATCTTATCGGGGTTTACCTTATTGCTTTCGGAGTGTTAAAGCTCATTATCGCTCTGAGCTGAGGACGTAAAGCGCAAGATGTAAAAAGTACTTTACGTCATTGACTTAAGCGCTTGTTCCAAGTATACTTTTTACAAATCCAAAGGAGGAGGAGGATAACATGCGCAATATGAACCTGGGTGAAGGGTTATTGGTGCTGTTGGGGTTCCTGCTTATATTGAACGCGCTTGTTTTCAAGATATCAGGGTTAAATCTCTTGCCAATGATCACGAATGTCAGCAGTTTTTTTATAGCGGCCAATACCTGTTTTCTTGTAGCATGCATTAGCGCTATGTTCGGGAAGTCCGGGGAATAGGACCGGGAACAGGCACATTGAAGATCGGTAGCCAGGTAGCGCGCTGATCCTCTATTCTCATATCAATTCATAATCAGGCAGCCGGGGCTTGAGCCCCGGCTGTTGTGGCTTCGGTAGCATGTCATTTTCCAAAGATTTCTTCGAAAAAGACGGGGCGGTAGCCGTCAGGCTGCCCGGTTATAAGGTAAGACCGCAGCAGATCCAGATGGTCCAGGCGGTGGAGGATGCTATAAACGGTCCGCGGAACCTTATCGTTGAAGCCGGCACCGGCGTCGGCAAAAGCCTTGCATACCTGGTCCCGTTCATCGACTGGGCCGTCCGGGAGAATAAAAGAGTCGTTGTCTCAACCTACACCAAAGCCCTCCAGAACCAGCTTTTCATCAAGGACCTGCCTTTTTTAAGCGAGGCGCTGGATCTCGAATTTCGATATGCGATATGCATGGGATCCGATAATTATGTCTGCCTGAGGAAAACAAACAGAAATTCCGCGCCGGACTCGTTCAAGGGAAAAAAACAGAAAAAACAGCGGGAAGATATCGTCAGGTGGATATCGGAGACCGAAACAGGCACGGTAACGGACATGGATTTTGTTCCCGACAGGTCTGTATGGAGCAAGTTTTCGCGCGAATCCGATCTCTGTCTGGGGAGAAGATGCCCACATGGCGACCGGTGCTTTTACAGGCGGGCCCGCCGGAGGCAGTCGGGATCGCACGTGCTCGTGGTGAACCATTCACTTCTTTTTGCTGATATGGTATCGGGGGCGCGGGGTCTCCTGCCGGATTTCCAGGCCCTGGTCCTGGATGAGGCGCATACCCTTGAAGATGTCGGGACGGCTTATTTCGGCAGGACCGCAAATAGGGCCGGATTCCGGTACCTGATCGAGAGCGTAACCGCCCTGATCACCGGCAGGGAGCTGGGATCAGGATCGCAGGACGGTGTCAGAGAAAAGATAGATGAGATCAAAGGGCGGACAAAGGAGCTCCGGGCGGTTTCCGACGGGTTTTTCAGGGAAGTGGGGGACGTTTTCGGGCAGGAAGACCGGGCCGTGCAGTTTGACAGGGAGCGCTTTTCCCCGAAGGGGATAAGTGAGTCCCTGGAGGCGTTATCGTTATCCTTGAGAGAGCTTGGCGGGATTCTTGAGGATTTCGATACGCGCGAGACGGCCAGGACATACGCGGAAAGATGCGACAAGCTCGCAGAATCCCTGGATTTTATTTTTGGGCACGAAAGCGAAAAATACGTATACTGGCTTGATATAAGGACAAGGAAGAACGCAGTAAATTATTCCTTCCATGCCGCGCCTGTCGATATAAGCGGGCAGATGCGGTCATATCTGTTCGAAAAGGTATGTCCTGTCGTGTTGACCTCTGCTACGCTGTCTTTGTCCGAAGGAAAGGATGATTTCAGTTTTATAGAAGGGAGACTGGGGCTGGATGATCCCCTGGAGCTCGCGCTGGATTCCCCCTTTGATTACCGCAATAATGTGCTGGTGTACCTTCCGCGCGGGATCGCCGATCCCAACAGGGACCTTGATGCCTACAGGCGCCAGGTCCGGGAGAGCATTATAGGGATATACGACATAATGGGAGGAAGGATATTCGCGCTTTTTACGAGTTATGAGATGCTGAACGCGGTATCCGACAGTATCGCCGCCGAGAGGGAAGATATCGATGTGCTGAGGCAGGGGGACCTTCCGCGTTACGTCCTGCTTGACGTGTTCAAGAAAAGCCGCAGGAGCATTCTGATGGGGACCACGACTTTCTGGCAGGGGGTGGATGTCCCCGGCAGCTCCCTGGAGTGCGTCATAATCACAAAATTGCCGTTTTCCGTTCCCAACGACCCCATAAATGCAGCCCGTATCAAGTCTATAAAGGACCAGGGGTTGAATCCTTTCACGGAATATCAGGTCCCGCAGGCCATTATCATGTTCAAGCAGGGGTTTGGGCGCCTGATCAGGAATCATTCCGACAGAGGCGTCGTCGCCGTTCTTGATCCCCGCATACGGACCCGTTATTACGGCAGGGAGTTCATTGACGCGCTTCCGAAATGCATGCAGACCGATGATATGCTGGAGATAAAGGCTTTTTTCAGCCGGCCGGCCAATAACGGGAGATAGCCCCACGCCCTTTCCGAGTTATCTTGAAAAGTGAGAAGCTTTATTGTATATTGTTGATATATTTAGCTGGTAAATAATATCACAAAAGGAGGGATAAGATGTCCAGGGGCATAACTGCTATAAATGAGAAGGTCGCGAAAGAAAGTGTTTTTATAGAAGAATTGATGACAGAGATAAGAAAGGTCATCGTCGGACAGGATTATCTTATCGAACGGCTTCTGGTCGGGCTCCTGGCCAACGGACATATGCTTATCGAGGGAGTCCCCGGTCTTGCCAAAACGATGTCCGTGCGCGTGCTTTCCGCGGCCATCAGCACCAAATTCCAGAGACTGCAGTTCACGCCTGACCTGTTGCCCGCGGACCTCATAGGGACGCTTGTCTATAATCCGAAAGACGGCACTTTCACCACAAAGAAAGGCCCCGTTTTTTCCAATATGATCCTTGCCGATGAGATCAACAGGGCACCGGCCAAGGTCCAGAGCGCGCTTCTTGAAGCCATGCAGGAACGGCAGGTCACTATCGGGGAAAATACCTTCAAGCTGGATGAACCGTTCCTGGTCATGGCCACCCAGAACCCCATTGAGCAGGAAGGCACATATCCTCTTCCGGAAGCTCAGGTCGATCGTTTCATGCTGAAAATAAACATAGGTTATCCCAACAAGGAAGAAGAGCACAAGATACTGAAGCGCATGGCGTTTACCGATAAAAAGATCGAGGTTTCACCTGTGATCTCGCCCAAGAGGATACTTGAGGTCAGAAAACTGATAAACGACATCTACATGGACGAAAAGATCGAAAAATACATAGTAGATATTGTTTTTGCCACGCGCAAGCCCAGGAACTACGGAATCAACGATCTTGACGGGCTGATCCAGTATGGCGCTTCGCCGCGCGCCAGCATCTATCTGGCCCTTGCCGCTAAAGCGTACGCTTTCGTGAAACAGCGCGGGTATGTCACGCCGCAGGATATCAAATCAATAGGACATGATGTTCTCAGGCACAGGATCATTCCGAGTTATGAGGCGGAAGCCGAGGACAAGACGTCCGAGGATATAATCAAAAGGATATTCGACGAGGTGGAGGTACCCTAGTCGGCAGGATATAAGCCCATGATCCCGAAAGAAATAATCCGCAAGATACGCAGAATACAGATCACAACGTCCCGGAAGGTGACTGACGTTTTCGCGGGTCAGTACCAGAGCGTTTTTAAGGGCATGGGAATGGAATTCGACGAGGTGCGGGAATATTTTCCGGGGGACGAGATACGCTCGATCGACTGGAACGTTACGGCCCGCATGGGACATCCTTATGTCAAGAAGTTCGTGGAAGAACGCGAACTTACGATAATGATACTTCTGGATGTGTCCATGTCCTGTCGTTTCGGCACGGCCGGACGCACCAAGAGTGAACTGGCGGCGGAACTGTGTTCCGTCCTGGCATTTTCCGCCATACAGAACAACGATAAAGTGGGAATGCTCACCTTCACCGACCGTGTGGAAAAATTCATACCGCCCAGAAAAGGCATACGTCATGTATTGCGTGTCGTTCGCGAAGCCATCTACAACAAGCCGCAGGGGAGCGGGACCGATATAAAGGGCGTCCTGGAATACCTGAACGGTGTTACCACCCGCCGAACCATCACTTTCGTGGTATCGGATTTTTTCGCGCCCGATTTCAAGAAAACCCTGGCAATAACGAATAAACGGCACGATGTTATCGCCGTCACCATCACCGATCCCGCCGAGACGGAGCTGCCGCGGGCGGGCATAGTGAGGGTCCATGACGCGGAAACAGGCACCCCTTATGTAATTGACACTTCCGATCCGCAAGTGCGGAGTTTTTATAAAGACCGCGCCGGGAGATCGGCCGAGAGCCGGCGCGGGCTGTTCAGGTCCGTGGGCGTGGACAATATCATCCTCCAGACGGACAAGTCTTATGTGGAACCGCTTATACGCTTCTTCCGCATGCGCGAGAGGCGGCTGTCCCGCCAGATAGTGGGGTGGAGTTAGAGTGAAGCGCGCATTTCTTATATTTACGGCGCTATTGATCGCGGCAGGCGCGCTGTCCGGCGCATACGCTGATAACAAGGCCGAGAAGCCTTTTGAGATCACGGCAAAGGTCGATAAGGATGAGGTCAATGTCGGCGACAGGATAAAACTTTACGTCGCTGCCGAGGGGGCGTCCGGATATGAAGTATCATTTCCGGAAACACCGGACATGCTTGGCGATTTTTCTTTTATCGGGTCCCGCCCGATAAGGCCCGGGTTCGGAAAGACATCGGAACCGGGGCGCGAGTATGAACTGAGCGTCTATGCCACCGGGGCGCATGTCATCCCGCCCGTTCAGGTGAGGTACAGAAAACCGGGCGAAGACCGGTGGCATGTTCTGGAAAGCCCGCAGGTCCCGGTAGAAGTAAAGAGCCTTCTGACCGGGGAAGATACGGACATCAGGGACGTAAAAGGCCCGGTGACATTCGGGCCGGGACTGTCGCGGATAGCGCTTATCCTGATGGTGATGTTCATCGCGGGCGCGGCAGGCCGGGCGCTATGGATCAGGAAGAAAAAGCGCGCCTACCCGGGTGCCGCGGAACCAAGATCCGCGTATGAGATCGCCCATGAACAGCTGAAGCAGCTTAAGGGCATGGATCTCCCCGGACAGGGGCGCGTCAAGGAATATTATGTAAGACTGTCGGACATCGTCAGGCATTATCTGGAAAACAGGTTCTCATTTCGGGCGCCCGAAATGACCACAGAAGAGTTCATGACGGCCATGAAGGACTCGCCGGAGATGCTGAACGAACATAAAGACCTGCTTAAGGATTTCCTGTTCCATTGCGACATGGTGAAGTTCGCAAAGTACGGGCCGACCCCGCTGGAGATACTTGACAGCTTTCGTTCCGCGGAACATCTTCTTGAGCAGACCAGATTGGATGAGGAGGAGGAAGGGGAGTAATGCGTTTTGCCAACCCATGGGTCCTGGTTTTATGCCTTCTGATACCTCTTTTAGTGTATCTGGTCAGGAAATTCGAGGAAAAAGCGCAGAGTTCGGTTCGCTTCTCCGACCGGGAGCTGGTCAGGGGCTTAAAACCCTCCTTGCGGGTCGCATTAAGCCGTAAGCTTATTTATCTTCGCGCGGCCGGTCTTTTTTTGCTTATTCTGGCGGCGTCCAGGCCTCAAGCCGTGCTTGGCCGGACGCGGGTGCATATTGAAGGTATCGATATAGTCCTTACCGTTGATGCATCCAGCAGCATGCGGGCCATGGATTTTGAGATGGGGGGCAGGCGGGTCGACCGGCTTGAAGTCGTGAAGCATGTAGTATCGGATTTTATCAAGGAGAGGCCCAATGACAGGATAGGGATGGTCGCGTTCTCCGCGCTCGCATATACCGTGTGCCCCCTTACGCTCGATCATAACTGGCTGGAAAAGAACCTTGAAAGGGTCAGGATCGGCATGATAGAGGACGGTACCGCCATAGGTTCGGCTATAAGCGCGTCACTCAACAGGTTGAAGGATACCGAGACAAAGGAAAAGATCGTGATCCTGCTCACTGACGGACGTAATAACGCCGGCAGGATATCGCCCGTGGCTGCCGCGGAAGCGGCCGAAGCCCTGGGAGTGAGGATATACACCATAGGAGCCGGCACAAGGGACCTCGCCCCTTATCCCGTGAAGGATATGTTCGGGAACACGGTGCTCAGGCCTGTCCACATAGAGATAGACGAGGAATTACTCGAGAGAATAGCGGAAACGACAGGCGGCGAGTATTTCAGGGCCACGGATACCGCATCCCTGGAAAAGATATACGGTGAGATCGATAAGCTTGAAAAGACCCCCATGGAGGAGACCGGGTACAATGTTTACAGGGAACTCTTCGGTCTTGCACTTTTTCCGGCTCTGGCACTGCTGCTTTCAGAGGTTATATTGTCCAATACATATCTGAGGAGGATACCGTAGATGAAATTCGGGGCCCCTTACATGGCGGTGTGGTTATGGATCGTTCCGGGGGCGATCGTTTTTTATATCATGGCGGGCCGCGCCAGAGAAAAGGTATTGCGGGGTTTTGCGAAAGATAACCTGCATCTGGAGATCTCCGGTTCTTTTGACATGCGGAAAAGAAAGATCAAGAATTCAATGATCATAGCGGCTGTTTTTTTCATGCTTCTGGGCTTGATGAGGCCGCAATGGGGGTTCCAGTGGCAGGAAGTAAAGCGGCGGGGACTGGACATGCTGATCGCCCTGGATACGTCCAACAGCATGCTGGCGGAGGATGTTCTTCCCAACAGGCTGGACCGGGCCAAGCTCGCCATAAAGGATCTTGTGAAAAAACTGCACGGGGACAGGATAGGCCTTATAGCTTTTTCCGGGACAGCGTTCCTGCAGTGCCCGTTAACGGTAGATTATGACGGGTTCCTTCTTTCTCTTGACGATGTGGATGCCGATACGATCCCCGTTGGGGGGACTTCCCTGTCGAAAGCGATATATACCGCGATCGGCAGTTATGAAAACAACAGGAACGAGGAAAAGATACTTATCATCATCACGGACGGCGAAGATCTTGAAGGAGGAGTGGAGGGCGCCATCAAAAAGGCCATGGCAGCGGGCGTGAAGGTTTTCTGTGTCGGTATAGGTTCGACAGAGGGGGAGATCATCCCCATAAGGAATGAAGCCGGCAAGATGGATTTTGTTAAGGATCCCGAAGGCAATGTGGTCAGGACACGGCTTGTTGAAGAGATCCTGCAAAAAATAGCCCTTGAGGCCGGCGGGATATATGTCCGGGCGACAGGAGCAGAATTCGGCCTTGATCTGATATATGATGAAAAACTATCCAAGCTGGAAAAGCAGGAATTTAAAAGCAGGATGGAAAAGCGCTATCATGAGAGATTTCAGATCCCGCTCGCCCTGGCGGTCATTTTGCTTTTTTTTGAACCGCTTATCGGTGACAGAAAAAGGGAGTTCTCATTGTGAGGCAGGGTAAAGGGATGCGTACGGGAAAGATCCTTGCGGCGGCCGGTGTCATATGTTTCCTGGCGGCGAACATCGCCCATGCCGCGTCCGCCGGGAGCATGGCTAAAAAGGCCGGAAGGTTTTACCGGGAAGAGAAATACGACGAAGCTCTGGAGAATTACGATCAGGCACTTTCGATAAAACCGGATGACCCTATAATACAGTATAATCGGGCCGTAACCCTTTACCGCAAAGACAGATTTAGTGACGCGGAAGAAGCGTTCTTGAGCTCGCTCGCCGCGGGAAAAGAGGATATAGAAGAAAGAACGGTGTATAATACGGGTAACAGCAAGTACCGCATAGGCGAGGAGAGTGAAGCGGGCGATCCCAGTTCTGCCTTGCAGAGTTACCGGGAAGCTGTACAATATTACAAAAGGGCGATGGAACTGGCTCCTGATGACAGCGATGCCAAATATAATTATGAGTATACTTTAAAGAAGATCGATGATCTTGAGAGCAAAGCGCAGCAGCCGCCGCCACCGCAGCAGCAGCCGCCGCCACCGCAGCAGCAGAAGCAGCAACAGCAAAAACAGCAGCAGAAACAACAACAGGAGCAAAAGGAAAAGGAGAAACAAGAGCAGGAAGAACAGGAGCAGCAGCAAAAACAGCAGCAACAACAGGAACAAAAGGAAAAAGACAAACAGGAGCAGGAACAGCAGCAGCAGGAGCAGCGGGAACAGGAGAAGAAAGAGGAAGAAAGAAAGAGGCAGCAGGAACAAAAGAGGCGGGAAGAGCAGGAAAAAGATCGGGAACAGCAAGAGCCGCGGCCTGAACGTTTTGAAGAGAAAAGACCCGAGGCCTCTGAAGGCCAGTCCCCCGAACCGCTTGAGCCTGAACCCGCCGAAGGGGAGATGACCAGGGAAGAGGCCGAGATGCTTATAAGACGACAGAGCGAGGAAGAAAGCCGTATGAGGGCGGAACAGAAGGAGGCCAGGAAAGCCGGGCATCCCCGGGTCCTCAGGGACTGGTAGGCAACATGCGCAGAATTTTTATTTTTACAGCTATATTCTTTCTGATAGCCGTTTCCTCCTTGGCGCAGGAAGAAAGGTTCGAGGCGAGCCTTGAGATGAACAGGGCCTCCGTGGGGAACCCGCTGTATCTTTATCTTACTTTCCACGGCAGTCAGGATATAACCCGTCCGGATGTATCTTCCGTGGAAGGGTTACGGATAAAATATGTGGGACCGTCTACGAAGATGCTGGTTGTCAACGGCAAGATATCCCGGTCCATTACGCACATGTACCTTGTCATCCCGCTTAAAAGCGGGCAGTTCGCGATAGGTCCGTTCTTTGCCGAATATCAGGGTCAGACGTATAAGGCTGACGCCGTGACACTGACCGTCAGCGATCTGCCGTCCCGGACCGCGCAGACCGGACCTTCCCCGGCGCCGTCACCCCCCGTTACCGGGCCACCGAAGGAAGCTCCTTACGTCGGTGACAGGATCTTCCTCACGATGGACGTAGACAAGAAACTGGTATATATAAACGAGCCCGTTCTTGCCACCATAAAAGTATACGTGGACGGAATAGGGCTGAAAGACATCGAGTACCCCTCTTACCCGCACGAAGGGTTCTCAGCCGCAGAATTTTTTGAGCCGGAGAGACACCGGGAGTCGGTGCGCGGCTCCAGGTACGACGTTCTTGTTTTCAGGCAGAATCTTTTTGCCATCAAGGAAGGGGATTATGTCCTGGGACCGGCGACATTGCGCTGTAAAATGGTGGTAAGGAAGCGGACCACGCGGCGCGCCTCACTTTTCGGCAGCAGTGTCTTTGATGATGATTTTTTCAGCAGCAGGTTCGGTCACGATGTCTATCCTATCGAACTTGAATCGGTGGAGATCCCGATCAGTATTTTGCCGTTCCCGGAGAAAGGCCGGCCGTCGGATTTTCAGGGAGCGGTGGGAGATTTTGACATGGATGTCAGTGTCCGCCCGGCGAAAGTGAAGATCGGGGATCCCGTTACACTTCGCATGACCATAACCGGCCGCGGAAACCTTGACACGGTCACAGTGCCGCGCCTCGCTTCCACCGAAGAGTTCAAGACGTATGAGCCGCAGGTCACGAAGAAAGGCGGAGAAAAAATATACGAGCAGATACTCATCCCGAAGACCGACGAGGCAAAAGAGATCCCGGAAGTTTCTTTCAGCTTTTTCAATCCTTCGTCCGAAAAGTACAAGACCATACGTAAAGGGCCGTTTCCCGTGGAGGTGGTAAAGCAGCCCGAAGCTGAGCGTACGGTCAAGATGGTCTCCATGCCCGGGGTGGAGCAGATGTTCTATCCCAAGGAAAAGATCGGCAAGGATATAATCCATATAAAAGAGAACATAGGAAGATTGCGGCGCAGGGGCCGTTTTTTGTACCAAAGCTGGCTGTTCTGGCTCGGACAGCTTATTCCTTTTGCGTTTTTGTGCGTTTTTTATGTCAGCCACAGAAAAAACGAACGGATACGCAGGGATAAAGGGTATGCCCGCTTTTTAAAGGCGCCGAGAAAAGCGCGAAACGGCCTGGCCAGGGCAAAGTCATATCTGGGCAGGAACGATTTTCCCCCGTTCTATGATACGGTATTTAAGACGCTTCAGGAATATCTTGGAGACAGGTTCAACCTCCCCAGAGGCAGTGTTACCGGTCAGGTCATCGAGGACCGTCTCCGTCCCGCCGGATGCAGCGAGAAAATACTGGAAATGCTGCAGGAAGTATTTTCCCGGTGCGAAATGGCGAGATACGCTTCTTCTGTCCCCGGGGGACATGAGGCGAAAGAGACGCTGGAGAAGGTCAAGAGGATAATCGATTATCTGGAGAAGGTGAAATTATGAGAACGGCCGGGATATTATTATCGATCATTCTGTTTCTTACGATGGGGGCGCCCTGTCCCGCCGGAGGGGAGGGATCCCCGGAACGCACGGACCCGGAGCAGCTGTTTGCCCGAGGGAATGATCATTATGAAAAAGCCGAATACGGCAAGGCCATAGATGAATACAAAAACGTGCTCGATGAAGGGTATGAGAGCGGCCCGCTATATTACAATATGGCCGGGGCGTATTTCAAGGCCGGCTCTCTCGGCAGGGCCATACTGAACTATGAACGGGCGAAGAATGTGATGCCGCGTGATGCCGATCTTATCAGCAATTACAGGTTCGCCCGGACCACGGCGAAAGGAAGGGTGATACCCGAGAAAGGGATCTGGACATGGACCCCTCTCAGGTTATATTCCGCAAGTTTTACCGTGGATGAGCTTACGTGGCTGTCCTCCGGGATATATATGCTGATCATTATTTTACTGTTCATTGCCGTACTTCGTCCGGATAAGAGCCGGCAGGTCCTGGCAGCGGCTGTTCTGCTTTTTGTTTTCATCCTGTTCAATTCAGTTGTTGTCTGGCACGAGGTCGATAAAATGGATACCGCCGCGGTCACGATCGCGCCTGAGGCTGAGGCTCTGTTCGGGCCGTTTGATTCCGCCACGGAGTTTTTTACCCTCTGGGAAGGGATGGATGTCACGATACTTAAGACCAAGGACGACTGGTATAAGGTGAGACGCGCGGACGGTAAGGTCGGATGGGTCAGAAAAAGCGATGTCGAAAGGATATAACAAGGATAAAACATGGCAAAATCACTGAGAGAGAAGTTGCAGACCGATCTGGTATTGCTGGACGGCGCTTTCGGGACATATGCCCAGTTCCTGGGGCTTAAAGACGATCATTTCGAGGACAGGCCCGGGTGCCTGGAATATCTTTCGCTTGTCCGTCCGGATTTCGTGGCCGGGATCCACAATGATTATCTGGAAGCGGGAAGCGACGCGGTCGAGACGAATACATTCGGCGGAAACGCCGTAAAGCTCATGGAATACGGGCTGTCGGGTGAAGTGTACGGCGTCAATCTGGCCGCCACTAAACTGGCCCGCTCAGCCGCCGATAAGTTCTCCTCTTCGTCATTCCCGAGATATGTTATAGGGACCATGGGGCCCACCGGAAAGCTTCCTTCGTCGACGGATCCCGCCCTCGGGGACATTACGTACGGGGAGCTGAAAAAGGTGTATTATGACCAGGCCCTGGGCATAATAGACGGCGGCGCGGACGCCCTGCTCGTAGAGACCGGTCAGGATATGCTGGAGATGAAAGCGGCTGTCCAAGGGGCGAAAGAGGCTCTTAAGAAAAAAAGGAAGGATCTCGTAGTGATGGCGCAGTGCACGCTGGCCAATAACGGGCGCATGCTGCTTGGGACCGAGGTGTCAGCGTTCATGGCTACGATGGGTTGCCTGGATGTTGATGTCATAGGACTTAATTGCAGCACCGGCCCGGTGGAGATGGAAAGCGCCCTTGATCTTTTAAGCGCTAGCTGCCCGACTTTTATCTCATGCGTTCCCAACGCAGGGCTTCCGGTCGAAGTTGAAGGTAAGACCGTATATCCGCTTGAGCCGGGAGAAATGGCGGAGATCCTGGCGCGTTTCGTCAGAAAGTACAGGATAGACATCGTGGGCGGGTGCTGCGGGACCGGCCCTGAACATATCCGCCGGATGCGGAAAAAACTGGGGAAATGCAGGAAGCGCGAGCATCCGGCAAATCATTTCATCGCCAGTTTTTACAAGGGGTACGATATGAAGGAGATGGAGCTCCCCATAAAGGTCGGTGAGCGTATCAATACCCAGGGATCCCGGAAGATGAAGGAATTTCTGATAGACGAGGATTTCGACAGGATCATCGAGATCGGCAAACAGCAGCAGAGAGACGGAGCCGAGGTCCTGGATGTATGCAGCGTCCTTACGGAACGGGCAACCGAAAAAAGAGACGCCGTTATTCTCACCAAGCGGTTAGCCGAAAGCGTCCAGGTCCCCCTCATGATAGATTCTACGGATGTCGATGTGATCGAGGCCGCTCTTCAGAATTATCCGGGAACAGCATTCGTAAATTCAGCGAATCTTGAGGATGGCGGGAAGAAGGCAGGAAAGATATTCGCTCTTGCAAGGGAACACGGCAGTTTCGTGGTGAACCTTGTTATCGATGAAGAGGGGATGGCGAAAACGGTGGAACGAAAGCTCGAAATAGCCGGGCGTTTATACAAGATAGCGACCGAAGAGTACGGCTTGCAGCCGCACCGCCTGCTTTTCGACATGCTGACATTCACGCTGGGCACCGGGGAAAAAGAATATGCCGGCGCGGCCGCGGATACGTGCGAGGCGATAGCCGAATTCAAGAAGCGGTTCCCGGAGGCGCTGACCTCCCTTGGAGTGAGCAACGTGTCTTTCGGGCTTTCCAGGGAGGGGCGAAAAGTGCTGAACATGGTGTTTCTGCACCATGCCGTCAAGGCCGGCCTGGACATGGCGATCGTGAATCCCGCGGAGTTCATTGAATACGGGGATATTCCCGGAAAAGAGCGCAGGATCGCAGAAGACCTCATATTCAATAGGCGCGGAGATGCCCTGACGCGTCTTGTCGAATACTTTGCCGGGAAGAAAAAAGAGAAAGCTGCCGCACCCGCGCCCGGAGAAGCCGCGGCGCTTACCATCGAAGAAAGGCTTAAAAAGTGCATTTTTGACCGTGACAAGGCCGATATCATACCCCTGGTGGACGATGCGCTGAAGAAATATGACGCAAAGGAAATAATAAACAGCATACTTATGGATACAATGAAAGAAGTGGGTGACAAGCTTGACAGCGGAGAAATGGTCCTTCCGTATGTCCTTCAGTCGGCGGAAGTTACAAGGAAAGCGATAGAGTATCTCGCAAAGTTCCTTCCCAGGGATGCCATGCATGGCCGCGGCAAGGTGCTCCTGGCCACTGTTTTTGGGGACGTGCACGATATCGGCAAGAACCTGGTGAAGATGATCCTTCAGAACAACGGTTTTTCCGTTATAGATCTTGGCAAACAGGTCCCTGTGGAAAAGATAGTCGAAGAAGCCAAGAAGAACGAAGTGGACGCCGTGGGACTCAGCGCACTGCTTGTATCGACCGCGCGTTACATGAAGGTGTGCGTGCAGGCCATGCATGATGCGGGCCTCGATTATCCCGTGCTTGTAGGGGGCGCCCCCGTTAACAGGCAGTTCGTCATGGAGATATCCGCCTTGCAGGATAAGAGCATTTATAAAGGCGGCGTTTTTTACGCCCGCGATGCGTTTACGGGGCTCAAGATCATGCGGGCCCTGACCGATCCCGAGCAAAAAAAGGAAGAACTGCAGGTGTATTACCAGCAGTTCGAAGGGCGCGGTAAAAAGACGGTCAAAGAGGGGGTAGAAAGAGGTAAGGCCCCCGAAAAGAAAGAGAAACAGACGAAAAAGAAGCCCAGGCCGCCGTTTTACGGCATACGCTCCATTTCCAATATACCCGTGGATGAAGTATTCTCCTATCTGGACGAACACATGTTGTTCGATCTTGCATGGGGAGCTAAGCTCAAGAACAAAGATGAGAAGGAACGCCTGATAGCCGAAGAGTACAGGCCCCTGCTGAAGGAACTGAAGGAAGAAGCCATCCGCAAGAGGTGGCTGGACCTCAAAGCCGTTTACGGGTATTTTAAATGTCAGGTCCTTGACGGGTACATGGAAGTTCTTGATGAGTCCGGAGAGGTTCTTGAGGAGATCCATTTCTTCCGTTCGCAGGGAACGGGAAGCGTTGCGCTTACGGATTATTTTTTCAGCGGGCCGGAAGGATATGACATCGTCGCGTTCCAGGCAGTAACGGTCGGTGACAGGATCAACGGCGCCGTCAGGATACTCAATGAGACAAAGGAATTCACCCGCGCGTTCTTTCTCCACGGCTTGAGCGTCTGTCTTACCGAGGCCCTGGCCGCGTATGTCCATGACAGGGTGCGCCGCGAACTGAAGCTGAAAAAGGGGCAGGGGAAACGTTACAGCCCAGGGTACCCGCTGTGGAAGCAGATAGAGGATCAGGAGAAGATATTCCGGCTCCTGGATATAGAAAAACGGCTGGATATCAGGCTGACTGAAGGGTATCAGATGGTGCCGGAGCAGAGCACTACCGCCATGATCGTGTATAACGATAAAGCGGAGTACTGAGGAGGGGGAGATGGCTGAATGCAAGATCGCAAAGAATAAGAACAGGTGCAACTGCACCTATGAACCGTGTTCCAAGAAAGGCGTGTGCTGTGACTGCATACAATATCACCTGAATATAGGGGAGTTCCCCGCGTGCCTTTTTCCCGATGACGTTGAAAAGACCTTTGACCGCAGTATCGAGACCTTTATAAAAACATACCAGGAACGAGGCAGATGGTGGTAACCAGGTACGATGTTATAGTGGTCGGAGGAGGGCACGCTGGAAGCGAAGCGGCGCTTGCCTGCGCGCGAATGGGGGTCAGCACGCTTCTGATCACGATGAAGAAGAACGCAATAGGGTACACCTCGTGTAATCCCTCGATCGGCGGCGTAGGCAAGGGGCAGCTGGTCAAGGAGATAGACGCGCTGGGCGGCGAGATGGCCAGGGCCGCGGATGCCAGTACTATACAGTTCCGGATGCTGAACTCTTCCAAGGGTTACGCGGCAAGATCATCCAGGGTTCAGATAGACCGCAAGCTGTATAACGTTTACATGAGGGATCGCCTCTTGTCCCAGGAAGGTCTTGATGTCGTCGAGGATGAAGTCAAGGAAGTCCTTGTCTCGAATTCCGGGTGCGAAGGCGTGAACACCGGTAAGGGGGAAGTCTTTAAAGCGCCAAATGTCGTGCTTACTCCGGGAACCTTCATGAGGGGCATCATGCATATAGGCCTTGAGCATTTCCCCGGAGGGCGCATGGGCGAAGACGCTTCGTCGGGGTTGTCGGAGAATCTTTCTTCACTGGGTTTCCGTGTGAGCTCTTTGAAGACGGGAACGCCGGCGAGACTGGACGGAAGGACCATAGATTTTTCTTCCCTTCAGAAGCAGGAAGGGGATGAACGGATCATTCCTTTTTCCTTTTCCACCGGAGCCGTGAGCCTGCCGCAAAAACCCTGTTATATCACCAGAACGAATGAGAATACTCACCGCATCATACATGAAGGGCTGGACAGGTCACCCCTCTATACGGGTAAAATAAGATCCACAGGGGTACGTTACTGTCCGTCGATCGAGGACAAGGTGGTCAAATTTCCCCACAGGGATTCCCATATTGTCTTTCTTGAACCCGAGGGGCTGGATACGGACGAGTATTATCCCAACGGCATATCGACGAGCCTGCCGCTTGATGTCCAGGAGCGCATGATCCGGAGCATAAGCGGCCTGGAGAATGCGAAGATGAATAAACCCGCGTACGGCATCGAATACGATTTCGTGGATCCCACTCAGCTGTATCCCACGCTGGAGGCAAAAAAAGTCCCCGGTCTTTTCATGGCCGGTCAGATAAACGGGACCACGGGTTATGAAGAGGCGGCCGCGCTCGGCCTGATGGCCGGGATAAACGCCGCGCGGAAGATCAGGGGAGAAAAACCGGTCGTGCTGAAAAGACCCCGGGCTTATATAGCGGTCCTCATAGACGATCTTGTCACCAAAGGGACGAAGGAGCCGTACAGGATGTTCACCTCGCGCGCGGAATACAGGATATTGATCCGCGAAGACAACGCCGATACCCGTCTTGCTTCGATCGGACACGATCTGGGGCTTGTCGCGGAAAACGTGCCGGAGCGCGCGCGCCGGAAAAAAGAAAAAGTCGGGGAGGAAAGAGAAAGATTGGCCGGGACGAAGGGTCCTTCCGGGGTTTCTCTGGCGCGCCTGTTGAAGAGGCCTGAGATCTCGTACGATGACATAATGAAGCTGGAGAACAGGGACTCAGAACTTTCTTATCATGAGAAAGTGCAGCTGGAGGTCGATGTAAAATATGCGGGTTATATCGAAAGGGAGCTGGCGAGAATAGAGAAGTTCTCGTCCCTGGAGAAGATCCGTATCCCCGCGGATTTTGACTATTCCATGATCGGCGGTTTATCGAACGAGATAAAGGAAAAACTTGTTTTTTCCCGTCCCCGTTCACTGGGGCAGGCTTCAAGGATCTCCGGGGTCACGCCCGCCGCCATATCGATCCTCATGGTCAAGCTGCATGCCGCAAGGAAAGCCCCGGCGAGATAAGCACGATAATATGGATACACATTATAATTCCTTTAGTTCATACCTGCATAACCGGTTCGGAGAGAAGGTAAGGAAAATAAGCCTGAACGCCGGTTTTTCGTGTCCCAACAGGGACGGAAAGCTCGGCCGGGAAGGGTGCATCTTTTGCAACGAGCTGGGATTCAGCCCGTTCGCCGGTAGAACCCTTTCCCTGGAGGAGCAGATAGAGCAGTCGATCGCCCGCGCCAGGAACAAGGACGGGACGCGGAAATTCATCGCCTATTTCCAGAACGCGACAAATACGTACGCGTCCTGCCGGGAATTGAAATGCGCTTACGATGTCATAAAAGGATACCCTGAAATAGTGGGGCTTTCGATATCAACGCGGCCCGATTGCATCGATGATAAAAAGATCGATCTTATCGAAAGCTACAGGGATGATTACGAAGTGTGGATCGAGTACGGCCTCCAGACAGCGCATGACAGGACGCTTGAAAAGGTGGATCGAAAGCATACGTTCGCGCAATCGGTCGGTGCGATAGAAAAGGCCGCGCGGAGAGGAATAAAGATCGGCGCGCATGTCATCCTGGGATTGCCCGGAGAATCCAGGGAAGAGATGATCGCAACCGCGAGGGAAATATCCCGACTTCCCGTCTCCGGAGTAAAACTGCACGTCCTGCACGTGCTTAAAGACACCAGACTTGAGGAGTTATATCGCGAAGGCAGGATAACACTTCTGAACCAGGATGAATATATCGGTTTCGCCTGTGATTTTCTGGAGAACCTGAGGCCGGACTGCATAATTCTCAGGCTTGTCTCGGACGCAAAAAAGGAATATCTGATCGCTCCGGAATGGATAAATAACAAGCTTCTTGTCATAAAAGAAATTGAAGATGAGTTTGAGGCAAGAGGTACCCGCCAGGGCAGTACCCCTCCTTCCGTCTCCTGATGTAACTTTCTATAAATAAAAGAGATACATGGAAAAATGTTTCAATATTCTCTTTTGGGTTAAGATATAAAATAGGTAGAAAATACAGATTGACTTTTTCTTTCTCTCTGATATAATGAATACATTATGTTAAAGTTAAGAGAACTAAAAGTCATAGCTTTAGCGGTTGTGATCGCTTTTTCATTCCAGAATCTGACCTATGCCAATCCCGATCTTTTTGCCAAAAATAACCGGCAGGCATCAGATACGCTGGCGCCGGAGGGGCGTTTCCAGAATTACGGCGTTGAGGCGCAGAGCCTTATGTTCCTTGTCCGTGCGGCCCAGGAAGTTTTAGCGAAAAATATCAGGCCGGAAAAAGTAACCGATTTTATCAAGAACTCGCCCGCCCTGACCCCTGAAATAGAAGAGAAGATCGATTTTGGCCTTGTGAACATTGTCGGGGACAAATCGAACAAACTCCAAGTCGGCTATCGCGGAGAACAGGGAACGCATGTCATAACTTTCAGCGAAAAGCCCGAGCATATCCGTGGCCGCATGCCTGATTCCGCCGGACGCGTGCAAATAGCCAATATTATCGTGGAGATCGACGTACCTTCGAAAGGCATAGAACAGCCGGGACAAGCCCCCGAGGGAGGCGCCCGGGATACACTTATAGATGAAGCAGAGGGCGATATCACAGGTGCCTCGGAAGGCGATACCGCTATTCATAGCGGGAAAAGGCATGAGGGCAAGAAACAGTTCAGGGGGATATTCGGTATCGGGTACGGAAGATGGCTTGCCAAAAAGGTCAGCGGGGTGTTCGGCAAATGGCACGTTAAAAGAGAACCCGGGGTCAATGATGTTATAAGGAAATACTGGCGCAAAGGCAAGCCCTTAAAAGGATGCTCCGCCTGCTCGCCGGAAGAGATGTCATCCATAATGGCGGCCATCTATGCGACCATGAGCGGCAAAAAGGTGGGAACGAGCATCATCGCGAACGTGTACAAGGTCTATATCTATGATATAGGCAGGAGAGACTTCTCCGGCGGCGTTACCACCCATTTCGGCATAAGGACCGGCACCATCCACATTACAAAGGAAGAATATGAGAGACTGAAAAAACTGGATGAACGGGAGCATGAGAAACTGGAGTCTTCGGACGAGATCCACTTTTATCACCTTGCCGCGAGAATAGCGCATGAAGTCACTGAAATAGACAGCTGGAGGAAAAAAGCCAAGGATCTTGTCGCCGAAAAGGCGATAGACAGGCTGGGGTCGATCAAGAGTAAGTACAGCGATGACTGGGCCAACGGCATAAGGAAATGGATAAGGGACAATTGCAATACGTCGGGCAAGGGAGCGGCCCAGCGGCTTGACAGGGAATTTCACAGAAAAGGGTTCGATCGGGAAGCCTGCATACTTGCCGAGTCTCTCCTGGCTGAGAATATACTGGCCAGAAAAGGTATTTCGGACAAAGAGAAGTATTATGAAACGGTCATGAAATTGTCCCGTGAATTTTTGGAGAACGGAAAATATGACGATCTTGTCGCCGATCTGGGGTCTTCCGTAAGGATCCCCCGGGGAAAGCGCAGGGAAGCGTTCGATTCCATCGTGAACACCCTCAAGCATTTTGATGATACCAGGGGCCGGGAAGTCTTTATCAATGTGCTGTATGCAAAGGCATCTTTCGAATATATACGCGCGCTGGACGGCGGCGTGGACAGTCTCTTGCAGAAGGATTGGAGTTTCAAGGACAAAAGCAGGGGGCTTGCGCGGCGAATGGATATTTTAAGGGAAAGTCTGGAAAAAGTAAAATATATCGACAGTGTCTCGCGCGAAGAGATCGAGACCTGGATAGACGAGACAGGGACCAAGATAAGGGTCCCCCCTCCGGGTATAGACGCCAGGGAGGTAGACGCCCTCATCAGTATTTTTATGGAAGTGAGAAAGCTGCTTTCCGGCAGGAACCATATGCAGGAGTGGGACAAGATCTATCCAAGCGTCTTTGGTCCCGAGGATCCGGCAAGGGAGCCGGATATCATCGGCGCCTCCGATCCGGGGGAAAGCCCGGATATTGCGAACAGCGATCCCAAAGGCCCGGAAGATACAATAAGGGCCCCGAGTCCGATCGAGCCGGACGAGATCAAGATCATCGATTTCGGCCTCGGAGAAATGAAGAGCGAGATAATATCCGAAAGCATCAGCCCCCAGAACGGTCCGGTGAAACCGCCCATGGACACCGATGCGGTGCTGAATATCCTGGAGAAGTATAAGAACTGGAATTACCGGTCCGTCAAGGGCAGGTCCACGGAGAAGAGAGAAATGACCACCGGGCGGTCGCGGATGAAAGATACCAGCCGGAAGCAAAAAGAAACCAGCCGGAAACTGGAGACCACCCAGGAGACGGCCGGGTACAAGTATATATCAAGATTTTCGGACGATGCCATTCTCAGGGAAAAGGTCAAAAAGGCGCGCGGCAGCGCCAGGGACCTGATGAACAATCCCCTGATCCTGAGGTTGACCGAGGGGTCGAGGGATTTCAGGATGTATTATGGTTCGTCCACGGGCTATTTTGACGTGCTTGATGTCAGGAAAGACTATCCGCATATCCTTGATATCACGATCCTGGTCGACGGCAAGAGGGACCCGATCCTCAGGGCTTATGGACAGGAAGAAATAAAAAAGATATCAGAGGGGATATCCGCGGAATTTTCAGACGTTAACAGGTTCAATCTGACCGTTGTCGGCATTGAGGATATGAGGGAAGCCTTTCGCAAAGGCTCCTCCATGTCTTCAGAGAAAAGCGCGGATCTTCAGCGCTTGTTCATCAAGCTTTATAAAGAGGATATCCAGATCGCCGGGTCCAACCTGATAGACGAGAGTTCCGGCTTTCTGTCAGAGCTTGACCACTTTGAGAGGATCTATATCGCCGAGCTTGTATCAAAGTTCACCCAGATGGCGGCAATAAGAGAGGACATGGAAGGGCTTGAAAGACATATCGGGCTGAGCGCCGATGAGAAACAGGAGTTAAAAAAGCTCAGAGAAAACCATAATAAGACCAAACTGAAGATCGGGGAGCTGGAAACGCAGCAGGAGCGGGTCAACAACGCCATGGAGGCGCTTGACGGGAAGAGAAAGCAGCTGACGGGTGATCCTAAAAAGATCAAGGAAGCTACCAGAAAGATCCTTGCGGGGGAAGAGGTATCTGAAGATGAAGCAGGCCCTCTCGGCGAGGTCGTTGCCGAACTTGCCGGAAGGATCATCTCAGGAGAAAAAGTTCCCGAGGACGAGTTTGATCGCATGGCGGATGACATCAACAGGGCGGTCGCCGACTTTGACATCGATAAATTTAATCAGCAGGTAAAAACGATATCCCGTGAAGCGAATAAGGTAGCTGATGGACTGACGAAGTTGAATGGCCTTCTGAAGAGAGAGGAGGAACTGCGGATAAGGGAGCAGGGCGTGCCGCAGAGACTCGCCAGGCTTGAATTCGAAAGGTATAAAGTCGACCGGGATTGCGAACTTCTGTGCAAGAAGATAGAAGACGCGCAGTCCGGCCGCCCGCTCACTCAGGGTATCGTGATCAATAACAGGTATATCGTCATGGAAAAACTGGGCCAGGGCGGTTTCGGAGCGGTCTACCGCGTTCTTAACAAACAGACAGGCCAGGAGAAGGCCTTGAAGATCATCTTGCCTACCCGGCATATGGATCTTTCCACGAGGATGCGGACCATGGCGGCGTTCAACAGGGAAGTGGAGAGCCATAACAGTCTCTGCGAAATACACGCTCAGGTGCCCGTGGTGGAAGCAAGGGGTGGTTACGCCGGGTCCCCGTATTTCGTAATGTCCCTTGAGAAAGGCCTGACGCTTAAAGAGATACACCAGAAGCTGGTAAACGGCAGTCTGCGGTTGAGCATGCGCGAAAAACTCATACTTATGCATGCCGTGATGAAAGCGGTTGCGACGATTCACAGCGGGGGATATATTCACAGGGACCTGAAACCAGAAAATATCATGATCCCGGCCAACGAGGACGGCACCATAGCGTTTCCGGGCAATATCCATGAGCCTGAATTTCTCGCCAGCACCCGTTATGACGCGTTTGTGAGGAGAGTGACTATCCTGGACCTGGGAAGGGCCGTTCGCGGCGAAAAAACCGACGAAGAGGACGATATCGCCCTGATCGAGGATATTAACAGGACCATGGTCACGGGCCAGTTCATCGTGGGAACGCCGCATTTTATGGCTCCCGAACAGTTCAAAAAAGAAGCTATCAGCAGTTTCGCTGACGTTTACGCCCTGGGGATCACGTTCTATCTGATCTTCAGCCATCATTACCCCATAGCGGACGGCGAGAGGATGTTCGCGGTCATCGCCTCGAAACATGTGGATATGGAACTGGCCCCGGAACCGCTGTGCGAAATAATAGAAAGAGAGAACGAAAGACTGCGTCAGGTAAGGGCCCAAAACCGTCTTGTGGACAAAAAGCGTCTGGACGCGATCAGGGAGGACCTGACGGACGCGCTGGTAGCGCAGAAAGCCCCGGACAGAAGGGTCATTATCGTCTCATCCAGAAGGGACGGCCGAAGGCGCATGCAGTGGCTTACCGAGGTGCTTGACGAAAGCATCCTGAGAGAACGGCTCGCAAGAATGCAGGATCCTGACAGCGGTGAGCGCCTGGTCACCGATGAAGAGATCGACAGGATCGTAGCGCTCGTTATCCTCAAGCTTCCACAGACCGACGGCCTCATAGAAGCATTGATCCAGCAGATGCTGGAGAAATACCAGGGAGGGCGCCCGACCACCGAAGATGTGATCCAGGAGATGGAAAAGTATTTGACCGACAGAAAAGATGCGATGATCTACAGAAGCCGCGATGAAAAGATAAAGGAAGAAGCCCTGGAAGGCGTGGAGACGTCCCAGGACGCGAAAGCAAGACTGGCCGGGGTGAACAAGAAGATCGGCGAGCTGACGATTCAATATAAAAGCGAAACGGACACGACAAAAAAGGCTAAGATCAGGAAACTCCTGGAGATACAGGAAAAGAAGGGACAGGTGCTCGAAGAGGCCGCGACAACATTGAGGAGGGAAGGAAGCGTTGTGAGGGCCGCCAAGTGGCTCCAGAATCATACCGCTCTGCTGGCGGCTGTTGCCGCGGGTGCTGTCCTGCTCCTGGCGGCCATCGTGGCGACCCTTGTCGTTCTGTACCGGTCGGCTGTCAGTGAAAGGCAGGCCGCGCGCAAAGCTGCCGAGACAGCGAAGGCCGAAAGGACAAAAGCGCTCGAGGACAAGGAAAAAGCCCTGAAAGAGGTCGTAGTAGCCGAAAGCAGGCTGCAGGAACTTAACAAGATCAAGGAAGAACTCTCGGGGAGCCTGCTCGAGCTGGAGCAAAAGAAGGGTACCGCCCTGAAGGAGCAGGCCACGTTATCCGAACAGATAAAAGACCTTAAGGAGAGGGCGGAAAAAGCCGCCGAACTTGAGGAAACGATATTAAAGCTGGAAGAGCAGGAAAAGGCCTTAAAGCAAAAAGAAAAGGAATTGAACGAAAAGGTCGAGAAAACAGAAACCGGGCTCAAAGAAAAGACGGCCGCGCTTGAAAAGGCGCAAAAAGAACTCGCAAGGTACAGGGAAAGCATGCCGGGTGTTTTCGAGGATGCCAAGGCGAAAGCCGCAAAACTGGAAGCCGACGAGGCCATACATATCATAGAGGTAGGGGGAGAGCGGTGGTGGTGGAGCATAGACGAGACCACCCTGAAGCAGTTCACGCTCGGGTTCGACGAAGTCTCGAGGATCATGGTAAATAACGGCCAGTTCGATGAAGCCATCAGACTGGAGGAAAGAAGGATAGATTGGCTGGTCGATATGGCCGACTGGCGAGACACGGAAGCGGAAAAACTTTCCTTTGTAAAGGAAATAATAAAAAGTCAGGTTGCCGTAATAAATATTCACAGGGCGAAAGGAAGTTACGACGCGGCAGAGAAGCTTGCAAAGGAACTTATGAATAAGAACGAATACAAGGCATCGAAGGAGTGGATGGAGCTTTTGAGGGATTGTCTCATCGAGGTAGTTCTCGAAAATGCCGCGCTGGAGACGATACCTGCGAAGAGACAACAGAAATTGCTGGAAGCGGAAAAGCTGGTCAAACAGGTCGAATCCGAGGAAAAAAGAAATCTTCATCTCGGAAATATTTTCCTTATCAGGCCGGATCTCGGGAATGCCTTAAAGTATTTTGAGACCTATTACAACCTCTGGTTGAAAAAAGCCGGAGAAGAAGGGATATCCGCCGGCGTGAAAAACCAAAGGCAGCATGAAGCGGCTCAAGGGATCTTGTTAAGCGCGGTGACCCATAAAATGCAGGCCGAGATCCATAAAGGCAAAAACGACCCCGAAAATATGGAAAAAGCCTGTGATGCCGCGGAAAAACTGCTGGAAAAGATAGTAAAAGAGTTTGCCAAAGATAAAGACATCCAGGCCTGGGCGCTATTCTTGAAAGGTGAGACAGCGCGTCTTAAAGGAGACCTGGAAAGATCAAAAGGGATATACGAGCAGGCGGAGTTCAGCGCGCATGATACCGAACAAAAATTGCTGGCAGCGATCATTTGCGCAAGGCTCGGGAAAAAAATCGCATGGAACAACATGACAAAGACCTGGGAGGCGCTGATATCAGGGAAGATCCCCGTCCCCGCGCCGTATATAAAGGAAGTCAAGGAGCTGCTCGTGGAAGGGACAGAAAAATACCGCAAGGGCATCGAAGATGCTAAACGCAGGGCGGAAGAAGAAAGGATAAAAGAAGAGCTCAGAAAGAAGCAGGAAGCCGAAGCGAAAGAGATCAGGAAAGAGGCACTGGAAGGCGTGGAGAAGGCAAAGGACGCGGAGAATAAACTGGTTCAGATAAACAGCGAGATCGCCGCGTTGGAAGCCGCGCTGGACAAGGAACAGGACGAATCGAAAAGAAAGGATATTCAGAAACAGCTGGACAGGGCGAAGAAAAAGAAACAGGTGCTTGGGGCGGAAAAAGAAAAGCTGGAAAAACAGGAAGCCGAAAGTAAAGCCAGGGAAGAGTTCAGGAAAAAGGTATTAGAAGGCATAAAGACATCGAAAGACGCAAAAGTCAGGCTGGTCGGGATCAACAAGGAGATCGGCACCCTGACGGGCAACCTGCGCACGGAAGAGAATAAAAGCAAAAGAGCGCAGATGGAAAAACAGCTGCAGGAGGCAAAAGAGAAAAAGAAAATACTGGAAGAAGCCAGGGACAGGCTGGAAAAAGAGGAAGCCGAGCGCAAAGCGGAAGAGGAGTTCAGGAAAGAGGTCCTGAAGAACGTGAAAACGCCGGCGGACGCGGAAGCCGAACTTACCAAAATCAACGCCGAGATCGGCACGCTCAAAGGCAAGCTGGGCGCGACGGAAGACCAGCCCGAGAAGGAAGAGATCCAGAAACAGCTGGACAGGGCAGAGAAGGCGAAAAAGGTGCTGGAAGAGGAAAAGAAAGCCCTGGAGGAAAGAGAGGCGGAAGCCGAGCGCAAAGCGGAAGAAGAGTTCAGAAAAGAGGTCCTGAAGGATATTAAGACACTGGCGGAAGCAAAGGCCAGACTGGAGGGGCTGAATAAAGATATAGGAACGCTGACGGATAAGCTGTCCTCGGCAAAGGATGAGGAAAAAGCGGAAATAGAGTCAGGATTGGAAAAAGCAAAGAAGACAAAACAAGTGCTTGAAGAGGCCATAAAGAAGCTGGAGGAGGCCAGGCCCGAGAAGGAGACCCCCGATCCCGATAAAACCCCGGAACCCGGGAAAAAAGACGCTTCACAATCAGGCATGGCCCCGGTTCCGCAGATACCTATCGCAAATGATGTTTCCAGAGCGCCTGACCACAGGCTGCTCAATGCCGTTATCAAGTGCGCCATTGATGAGGCATTGTTCGACCGTCTCGAAAAGCGGGATGATGACACGATCACGGTCTTTGTTTTCGGGGACGATAGCTGCAGGAATTTTGGCGATGTTTATGAGCGCCTGGAGAACAAGGTAAGGGTGAGCGAGATGTTCAAGGCGGCGTGCAGGGCTGACAGCGTGCCGTCGGAAATAATGCCCATGCTGCACGAGACCGGGATGGCAAACCTTCATAATGTTTCGGGCCATGCCGGCATTGAAAATTCGACGATTTATGCCGTAAAAGGCGTTCCGAACCTGGAAGTTCTCATAAATCATGAAAAAGAGGAAATGAGGATTCATCAGAAGCACGCGGCCGGGTTCGCCGGCCTTGGTTCGTGGGAAGAAGTCCCGAAAATCGAACGGCGCGGTCTCATACAATTAATGAGGAAACGAGGAGGCGGGTGCAATGTTTTTGCCATGTTCGCCCACAAGCGGGCTAACAAAAAATTCCCGGTTTCCGGGAACAGCGAACTTATTCCGGACAGCATGGAAGAAAGAAAATTGGCCGATACTATAGGAAAACATTATCAGGTCCCCGTGGCCGGGGGAGCTGAAACACGGGAAGACTTGACCCCCGGGGCGGCCCTAAAAGCTCTTTTGGGGATCGTAAAGAAGATCTCGGGTAAACTGGTCTCTTCTTTTGCTCCGGCTCCGGTAAAGTGCCTTCGGGATCGTTCCCGCACGGATGCCGGAGAAGGTGTTATCATCTTTGCTGATGATATCGTGGACCACTCCGCGGTATTTGACCTGGACAGGGTGGCCAAAACCATGGGCAGGCCCGAAAGCATCCTGCGCACGGTCGTGCTATACGCGAAGAACGCAAAAAAGGCCGAGCTTGTCGCAGAAATAATAAAGAACGCCAATCCGAAGGCCGACGTCGAGATGATCCTGGATAAGGATGTCAGGGAACATTACGACGAGGAGTATTATTCGACGTCGCAGGTAGAAGCTGTCGTGCGATATTCGATGAACAGGAAAAGCGGGATATTCACGCAAGCCAGCCAGATACTCGGCGTCATAAGAGGCCCTCTTTCGGCGGGTGAGAGTGAGGAAGCCCTGAGAGAGGAGCTTAAGAGAAGTTCGCTGAGAGTTCCCGTGGTTATTTTTGAAAATAGCGCCAAAGGCAATATTTATTCCGTGATGCAGGCCCTGGCGAAACTCATTGAACGCGGACGCCTTTCAGAGGACGGATGGCTCTTTGTCCTCCCCCCGATCACGCGCATTTCCGACATTCTGCAGAAAGAATACGAGCTGTACAGGACCATGGTCAAGGCCCTGGAAGCGGCAGCATAATATTCCCGAAGTGGATCCTCCCTGTACGGGGATATGCCGCACTCTTAAAGCTGAAGTCAGCAGCATCTTTTACGCTATCCAATTTAAAAAACATTGTTGCAATCAAAAGAATGTGTTAATATAATATTTATTCTTAGCGGATAAACTTGTTAAGCCAAGGAGGGAATGTATGAATATGAGGTTACTGGTATGCCTGATGATCATTGCCGTTATGGTCGCACTGCCTCTTGATGAGGGCCATGCCGCGCGGAAAAGTTCCTCTTCCGATATTATCCGGTCCGGGCTCCTGGGCGCGGGTGCCGGTGCTGTCGGCGGCGCAGCCTCCGGGGCCAAGGGCGGCGATCTATGGAAAGGCGCTCTCGCCGGCGCAGGCGTAAATATCGTGGGCGGCGCGCTTCTTGATTCCATGAGCGGGGAACATGTGAGTGACGTGGAAGACGTCGATTCCGTGAGCCCCCGGACAGCATATTCGGACGGATATGAATCCGGCTATGCCAACGGATACAAGAAAGGATACACGGAAGGTTATAAAGAGGGCCTGAAAGAAGCGTATAAGAAGGGCGATTAAGCGGTATCCGGAAGGAAGCGGTTACGGCATGAAAAGAAAAAAAAGCGCGGCAAAAAAAAAGACGAAAAAGATTCCCCGAGGGATCGGCCAAAAAAACGCGAAGATCCTGAAAGAAGCGGATTCGCTTCTTAAATCCCTGATCGACAAGGAAAAGGAGATAATCAAAACCGAAGACGCGCTCGTTGAGTCCATGAGACGCTTTCGTGACCTTTTCGAACAATCACCCATCGGCGTAGGGATCAATGATACGAAGGGAGAGGTACTGATCGTCAATAAAGCCTACCTGGAGATATTCGGGTTGAAATCCTTCGCTGATATAACGCATCAGAACCTGTTCAGTGACCTGAGATTGCCGCCGGGAGATAAGAAAAGGATCCGATCCGGGCATGTTGTCCAGTATGAGAGCGAATATGATTTTAACAATGCCGGTTTCTCCACAAGCCGGGAAGGCACAAGGTATATTCTCTTTACCATTTCTCCTCTTTTCAGGGAAAAAGAGATAATAGGGTATATGGTCCAGATCCAGGATAGTACGGAACGCAGGAAGGTGGCGGAATCCCAGAGGCTGGCCCAGCTGGGACGGCTGCTCTCGGACATGGCACACGAAGTAAACAACCCGCTGATGATCATTTCCGGCAGGGCCGAGCTTGCCCTACTGGAGGGGGTGGGAGACGAGAAAGTCAGAGATATCCTGAGCGTCATACTGGACCAGTGTTTCTTTGCCAAGAGCATTATTCAGAGACTGCTGAAGTATTCCCGGATCGGTAAGGTGGAAAAAAGACCGGTTGACATGCGGAAAGCACTTGATCTTATAATCGATATTCTCCAGCATCATTTTAAAATGTCCAACATCGTGCTCAAGAAGGATCTGGAACCCGATCTTCCGATGGTTACGGTGAATGAAAAGCAGATACAGGAAGTGTTCATGAATATCCTGCGGAATTCCGCTGATGCCATGCCGCAGGGAGGCATAATCACTATAAGCGCGATGAAGGAAAAAGATTTCCTCAGGATAGACGTCCGGGATACCGGGGAAGGCATGGTCCCGGAGGTGCTTGAAAGGATCTTCGAACCTTTTTTCACGACCAGGCAGAAAGGCACCGGACTGGGGCTGGCAGTATGTCATACCATAATGCAGGAGCACAGCGGTTACCTGAGCTATAAAAGCAAAGTAGGCGAGGGGACGACGGCGACGATATTGCTGCCCATCGGATATTCCCCCGCGTCTTATTGAGGGAGAGCAGTAGATGCGCGGCAAGAACATTCTGGTGATCGATGATGAGCGGCAGATAGTGGAGATACTGGATAATTTTTTGACGCTGCAGGGGTTTAAGGTCAAAAAAGCATATGACGGGCAGCAGGGACTGGACATACTGAAAAGCGGCAAACAGGTGGATCTTATAATCCTGGATGAGAAGATGCCGGGTATGGGGGGCACGGTCTTTTTTAAAGAGGTGAAGAAACTCGAAATAGATGTGCCGGTGATAGTCCTGACCGGTTCCGTCACCATGTCACAGATAGACCATTCAGTCAAAAAGGAATATAAGCATATACTTGTCAAGCCAGTCCGTCTTTCCGAACTCCTGGAGCTTATGAATAAATTATTAGCTTCAAAGGCAAAAGGTCGATCCGGCCGGAAAGCAAAAAAGAGCAAGTGAGTTTGATCTGCGCAAACCGCTTACTGTTTCCCGATAATCTTATCCGGGTAGTTTCAGGGACGTTTTAAGGGGGGAGATATGAAGGTCATTTTCGGCGCACTATACGCGCTTCTTTTCATGGCCGCGGTGCTTTTCCGGGGGGTCCCGGCGGCATGCTTTGCCGGAGAATATGAATTATCCGCGGATCCGCGGCTGGCAGAGCCGAGAAAAAGTTTTGAACAGGCACAGGAGTATATAGAAAAGGGGAATAAAGAGTTCGGGCGGCGCACGGGCCTTGCGCAGAAGATGTTCGAACACGCGGAAGACTATTTTCTGAAAGCGGAATTTCTTTACAAGGAGCTGGGCCAGAAGCACGGGATCGATGTAAGTCATGAGGTCGCCGCATGCGAAAGGTCGTACCGTGATGCCCATGTAATGGTCGGCAAGGCGAAGAAGAAGAGCAGGCAGGGCAAAGGCGCCGGCCTGTAATCATTATTAACGTAAAGGAGATCAAGCATGTACAGGGAGGAAATAAAGGTTCTGGATTGCACGATAAGGGACGGGGGCCTTATCAACGCGCATTATTTTGACGATGATTTCGTCCGGGAGGTCTACAAGGCGGTTTCCGCTTCCGGCGTGGATTATATGGAAATAGGATACAGGTGTTCGAGGAGCATAATGTCCCCGGACGAATTCGGAAAGTGGAAGTTCTGCGATGAAGAGGACATCCGCCGGGCCATAGACGGGATCGAGTCGAATACGAAGCTTTCTGTCATGGTGGACGTTGGGCGCGTGGAAAAGAAAGACATACTCCCGTGCAAGGACAGCGTCGTCGATATGATCCGCGTGGCGACCTATGTAAAAGATGTCGATAAAGCGATCGATCTTGTCAATGACGCCGTAGATAAAGGGTACGAGGGTTCAGTGAATATCATGGCCATATCGCGGGCGCTTGATAACGAGCTCGACGAGGCTTTGGCTCAGCTTGAAGAAAGCAAGACTTCCGTAGTATACATTGTCGATAGTTTCGGGGCCCTTTATTCGGAAAGCGTCCAGTATCTTGTCAATAAGTATAAGAAGTTCCTCAAGACCAAGGAGGTCGGTATACACGGACATAACAATCAGCAGCTTGGCTATGCGAACACTATCCAGGGGATAATAGATGGATGTAATTTTGTGGACGGGACCATCTACGGCATAGGCAGAGCAGCAGGCAACTGTCCGCTTGAGCTTCTTATCGGATTTCTTAAGAACCCCAAATTCGATCTCCGCCCCATCCTGGAAGTGATCTCCAAAGAGTTCCTGCCCCTGAGGGAGAAAATAGAGTGGGGGTACCTTATACCCTACGCTATTACCGGCATGTTCAATGAACATCCCAGGGCTGCCATGTCGCTGCGGAAGACCAAGGATAAAGACAAATATCGTGAATTTTTTGAGAGCATGGCGGCCACAGAGCTCGAATAACCATGGATATCCATAGTTTCAAAACGTTTCCTCTTATGGGGATAGTAAGAGGCATGGATCCGGCAGATACGGAACCGCTGTTGGAAACGGTTGTTGAAGCGGGTCTCAAAACGATAGAAGTGGCCATGAACACTTCCGGCGCCGCCGGGATCATATCGAAAATGTGTTCCATCTCAAACGGCCGTATTGCCGTCGGGGCCGGAACGGTTCTTTCCAGGGATGATCTCGAAGCGGCAGCGGACGCGGGCGCTTCTTTCATCGTCCTGCCCGCTTTCGTGAAAGAAGTCGTGCATCACTGTGTTAAAAAGGCGATACCTGTGTTTCCCGGAGCCTTTACGCCCCAGGAAGTGCTGGATGCGTGGAAAGGAGGAGCGACCATGGTCAAGGTTTTTCCTTCCGGCATGTTCGGACCCGGGTATATGAAGGAACTTAAAGGCCCGTTTGACGGGATCGAGCTCATGGCGGTCGGCGGTGTCCGGTTGGAAAATATAGAGGAATATTTTTCCTGCGGCGCGGATGCCGTGGCTTTCGGCGCGAGCGTCTTTAAAAAAGAGTGGCTGGCGAAGAAGGATTTTGCGTCAATAGGGAAGCTTACAGGCGAGTATGTTCAGGCGGTAAGGAAGGCAAAGGGGAAATGAAGATCATTTCCTGGAATGTTAACGGTATACGGTCGGTAGCCGACAAGGGTTTTCCTGGATGGCTTTCAAAGGAATCGCCGGACGTGCTTTGCCTTCAGGAGACAAAAGCCGCCCCCGAACAGCTGGACCGGTCTTTGACAAGCCCCAGGGGATACACGACTTACTGGAACAATCCTCCCCGTAAAGGATATGCCGGTGTGTCTGTTTTTACAAAACAAAAGCCCGTTTCCGTTGAAAAGGACTTTCCTCCCGAAAGCTTCAATACCGAAGGCAGGGCGCTCCTGGCGCGTTTTAAGGATTTCATGCTCATAAATGTTTATTTTCCGAACGGGAGCATGGGTCCCGCCAGGCTTAAATATAAACTTGATTTTTACGACAGGTTCCTGGCATTCGTCGACAAGATCAAGGACAGGGATATTATCATCTGCGGGGATTTCAATACCGCACATAAGAGGATAGACCTGGCCAGGCCCGAGGAGAATGAGATGTTCTCCGGTTTTTTGCCGGAGGAAAGGAAATGGATGGATAAGTTTGTCGCCCGCGGATATGTGGATACTTTTCGGCATTTCAACGATGAAGGAGGGCATTATACCTGGTGGGATTATAAAAGCCGTTCCCGCCAAAGAAACGTCGGGTGGCGCATAGATTATTTTTTCGCGACGAAGAAGATGATGTCCCGCCTCAAGGACGCTTTTATCATGCCGGATGTTCCGGGTTCGGACCATTGCCCCGTAGGGATAGAGCTTCGATGAGCATTTACGTTATAAAACAGATGTTTGAACCGTTTTTCGCGGGGACGTCCGATTTTCCCGGCGAGAAAATCAGACTCAGCGAAAGTCCTCGCTCGTCCTCGCTGGCGCTCGGACACCGTGCCCGCTCAGACTTTCGATGCCCCGCTCCAAACAGTTCAAACATCTTATAAATAAAGTGGATTGACATGAAAAAAGAACGGCCGAAACTGCTTGTCGCGGATAAAAAGGGCAGGATCCGCGACGTGCCCTATCTTGAAGCGACGGGCATGAAGGGCGGGGAATATTTCCGTCTGGATCCCGGGAATCTCGTGAAACTGCATCCGGACAGCGAGTTTTTCATGCTTCCGGACAGAAGACCGGTGGGTTATGACCCCCAAGCCGGACGATTCGTCCAGCTGGAACATGAGCCCTTTGCCGGGCGAAGTGAACCCGCCCGCGCGGTGGCGGCTTTTCTCCCGCCCGGATACACGGTGACGCACAGCGCTTCGTACCACGAACGCGGGAGAGCCCGGATATTGCCGCTTTTCAGCTATGCGGCAGTGGCTTTTTACAGGAACGGGTTTTATGCTGCCGGCGTGCGCGTTGACCGGGAAAAGCGCCAGGAACTTAAAGGTATGAACGCCGGGGAGCTCCGGAAGAACGTCAGGTTGTTCAGGAAACTTTTTCCGAAGAACAGGCTTGTGCGGCATCTTGAAACATGCGCTCTTACTTACGGGTGCCCGGCAGCCAAGAATTTTTTCCTTAAAAGATATGAGGGCCCGCTTCCGATATCACCGGCGTGCAACGCCAGGTGTATAGGGTGCATATCCTATCAGCCCGGGAAAGAATGTTTTGTCACGCAGCCGCGCATTACTTTTGTCCCCGCGCCGGAGGAAGTCGCGGAAGTCGCGCTTTTTCACCTGAAAGAGGTCCGGGACCCCGTTGTGAGTTTCGGTCAGGGGTGCGAGGGGGAACCGCTCATGGCGGGGGAGGTTCTGGAAAAAGCGGTGAGAATGATAAGAAGATCCACCTCAAAAGGCATCGTCAATCTCAATACCAACGCGAGTCGCCCCGACATTGTCCGCCGGCTTTTCGAAGAAGGGCTGGATTCCATGCGCGTGAGCGTGAACAGCGTCCGCGAATCCTGCTATTCGGATTACTACCTGCCGCGCGGGTACGGTTTTCGGGATGTCCTGAGGTCGATAAACAGCGCCAAGAAGGCAGGCGGGTTCGTTTCGATCAACTATCTTGTCATGCCGGGTTTTACGGATTCCCGAGAGGAGGCCGGGGCACTGCTGTGTTTTCTGAAAAGAACAGGAGTCGACATGGTCCAGTGGCGGAACCTGAATTACGATCCCTTGGCTTATTTCAGGAAGTTGCGCACCCCGGTAAAACGGGAGGACATGGTCGGAGTGGATACTCTTGTCAGGATGGTCGAGAAGGAATGTCCGCATGTCATGAAGGGGTACTTTAACCCGTCGAAAGAGCGCATGAAACGGGCAGAGAAAAAATTGGAGGGACACCTTCAAGCTTAAAAAAGGGGACACTTTGCCGATTAATATCGCAAACGGTACAAAAAGGTGTGTTTTTGTGCTTTGCTTTGCGCTTTGCGCCATGCTTCTGGCGGGTTGTTCCCGTGAAGTTCCTCCCGTCGAGATCAACGTTGACGCCGGTGCGGCGATGATAGCTGAAGCCAAGAACGGAAAGATACTGTTCGAAAAGAACCCGGACAGGAGGTTCCCCCCCGCATCTACGGCAAAGGTCATGACGGCGATCGTCGCTATAGAGCGCATACCTCTCACAAAAGATATGGTTGTTTCCAGGAGGGCGGTCCGCGTTGCGCCGACAGTGGCGGGTCTAAGGTCCGGGACAGAGTATCAGATGAGAGACCTCATCGACGCGATACTTATAAAATCGGCTAATGACGCGGCGGTCGTTATCGCCGAGGGGGTAGCCGGCAGCGAGAAAGAATTTGCCCGCCTCATGAACGCGATGGCCAAAGAGCTCGGCATGGAGAACACCTATTTCGCGAACGCCACCGGCCTTCCCGCAGGCAAAAACGACCGGCAGTACACCACGGCGGAGGATCTTGTAAAAATGATGCGCTACGCCATGCGTTATAAGGTCATCCTGAAGGCGATGTCCAAAAAAGAGGCAGATATATACGGCAGTGACGGGAGAAGGATACACCTGGGAACCCATAACAAGGCTCTTTTGCGGGATAGCGAAGCGCCATGGGGAAAGACGGGTTATACGAAGCAGGCGAGGCGCACCTTTGTCGGGGTGGACCCTTCCCCGGACCCGCATATAACGTTCGCGCTTCTTCGTTCCGATGATCTCTGGAATGATATTACCACGCTTAACGACCGGGGGCTTGAGATCTACAGGAGGAACCACAGGACGCTTGTTTCCGATCTGGTCCGCTGGATAAGGTCCGAGAGAGAGAAGTGAGGTATGCAAAAAAAACTTTCCGTTGCCTTTCTCTGGCACATGCACCAGCCGCTGTATAAAGACCTCGCCACGGGGAAATATCATCTTCCCTGGGTGAGGCTGCACTCGACGTATTCCTACCTTGATATGGTCAGCATACTTGACAGGTTCCCGCGCGCGAAAATGACCTTTAATTTTACGCCGTCCCTTATCCTGCAGCTGCTGGATATATCCAAAGAGGGGCCCCTTGACGATATATATCTTCAATTGTCCGAGAAGAAAGCAACGCACCTGACCGACAGGGATAAATATTTCCTTCTTAAGAATTTTTTCTCGTGCGACCCGAAAAGAGCCATGACACCCTTCAAAAAATACAGGGACCTTTTTTCGAAAAGGGGGAATGATCTGCGGGAAGAAGAGCTCATCAGGAAAGCCGGGGATTTCAGCGTGTCTGACTTCAGGGACCTCCAGGTATTTTTTAACCTGGCCTGGTGCGGGTTCACATTGAGAGGCAAAGATCCCGTCGTAAGGGAACTTGTCCGTAAAGGCTCAAATTACACCGAGGATGACAAGACATCGCTTCTTAAGCGCCAGAGAGAAGTTGTCGCTTCGATCATACCTGCTTACAGGCGATTGCAGGACGAAGGCAGGGCGGAGATATCGACATCGCCGTTCTATCACCCGATACTTCCTCTTCTCAGCCGCGGCCGGCCCGGAGATGGATCTGATCTTTCGAAGGATGCGAGAGATCAGGTAAGGAAAGCTATCGCCCTTTACGGGGAAGTGTTCGGCGCAAGGCCCGCCGGCATGTGGCCGCCGGAAGGAGGCGTAGACCGGGAAACGGTGTCTCTCCTGGCGGGCGAAGGCATAAAGTGGGCCGCGGCTGACGAGAGTATTTTACTGGAATCCCTTGGAGGAAAGAACATCCCGGAAAAAGAGCTTGTTAACAGGGTTTATACGGTGAAAGAAGACGGCAGAGAGCTCGATATGGTCTTCAGGGATACGTACATCTCTAACGCGATAAGTTTCATGTACGCGTACATGCCGCCGAGAAAAGCGGCGGCGGATTTTCTCAGGAGCGTAAGAAAGGCAGCCAGAACCGCAGAGCCGCGCGAGGAAGGGAATATAGTCACCGTCATATTGGACGGAGAGAACCCCTGGCCTTATTATGCGGACGGCGGCAAGAGATTCCTTTCGGATGTTTACGCGCAATTATCCTCGAGCAGGGAAACAGAGCTCGTCACCATAAGCGGGTATCTCGGCTCCCACAAGGGCAGGGGCAGGATCAGCGAGCTTGCCAGCGGTTCGTGGATAGACCGCGATTTTGGCAGATGGACAGGATCTCCCCAGAAGGACAGGGCCTGGGGATATTTGAAGGATGCAAGGAAAGAGCTGTTCAGTTCAGGACATCCGGACGCGGATGCCCTGGAAGAACTGTATGCAGCGGAGGGAAGCGACTGGTTCTGGTGGTATGACGATTTCGGGAGCGAGCTGAATTTCGTATTCGACGAGCTTTTCAGGCTGCACCTGTCAAATACCTACACCCTTACGGGGCGAAAAGCTCCTCATTATCTTGCCAGACCGGTGCCGGCAGGTCCGTCTATCCGGAAACTGCCCGGAGCGGGAGCTCCTGTCATCCCGGCAGCCCGCCCCCGGAAGGTCCTCATAGTGTCGTCTGAGGCCGTTCCCTTCGCCAAGACAGGCGGCCTGGCGGATGTCGCCGGGAGCCTCTCGCAGGAACTGGTATCTCTCGGCTGCGATGCAAGGGTCATCATGCCGCTCTACAAGTGCGTTACGGAAGGCAATTTCAAGATAACCAGGGAAAAGGCCGGCATCAGACACCGGGCCCTGGGCATAAAGCGCCCGTTCGATCTTTATTCGGGCCGGACCGGTAAGGTCGCTGCTTATTTCGTGAAGAACCAGAGGTATTTCGCAAGGGACGGATTGTACGGCACGCCTGAAGGGGGTTACCGGGATAACGGCCTGAGGTTCGGTTTTTTCTCAAAAGCGGTCCTGTCAGCTATCAAAGCGATCGATTTCAAGCCCGATATCATACATTGCAATGACTGGCAATCGGCGCTTGTCCCGTTCTATTTAAGGTTCAAGCTTGCGGATGACGAATTTTACCGGGGCATCAAAACACTCTTCACCATACACAATATGGCGTACCAGGGCGTTTTCAGCAAAAGGATCATGCGCGGGATCGGCATACCGGGAAGTTTCTTTGATATAGACGGCCTGGAGTTTTACGGGAAGCTGAACTTCATGAAATCCGGGATACTTTATTCGGATGCCGTCAGCACGGTAAGCCATCGTTACGCCGAAGAGATAATGATGCCGGAATACGGCTCCGGCCTTGACGGATTTCTGCGGACCAGGAAAGAGGGTATCTACGGCATACCTAACGGCGCGGATTATTCAGTGTGGAGCCCGGAAAGAGACAGCTTTCTGAAAGTCAATTACGGCGCCGGGGACGTAGAAAAGAAGATCGAATGCAAGAAGGACCTGCTTGAATATACCCGCCTGCCGCTTCCGGTCGAAACGCCCTTACTCGGTTGCATCAGCAGGCTTGCCGATCAGAAGGGGATGGACCTTCTGGCCGGCATAATGGACAGGATCATCGGGCTGAACGCCGGCGTGGTGATCCTCGGCAGCGGCAGCAGGTATTACAATGAGCTTTTCGCAGGATTGGCCGGGAAGTATCCCCGGAATATCTATGTGTGCAGCGACTTCAATGACGAACTTGCCCATAAAATAGAGGCGGGATGCGACATGTTCGTCATGCCTTCCCGTTATGAACCCTGCGGTCTCAACCAGATGTACAGCATAAAATACGGCACAATACCGATAGTGAGGGCCACCGGCGGCCTTGATGACGTCATCGTGGACCTCGATGACGACAATGAGAACGGGAACGGCTTTAAATTCAAACCGGCGACCAAAGACGCTCTTTATCGGACCATAGAAAGGGCCGTTCGCCTGTATCGTGAAGATAAGACCTTATGGCAGAAACTAATGGTCCGCGCCATGGGTTATGATTTCTCATGGGCGCATTCAGCCAGGCAATACCTGGAACTGTACGGAAAGCTTATATCTTAACAGGGGTGAATGTTCGCAGCACGGGCACGCCCTGTAAAAGCTGAAAGGAAACACCGTGAAGGCTGATTTCGCGATCGTCCTGCATTTTCACCAGCCGGTAGGGAATTTTGACCATGTCATCAATGAGGCATGCGATAAGTGCTATGTCCCGTTCCTTGAGACTTTGAGAAAATACCCGGCTATAAAGATGACCCTGCATTTCAGCGGTTGTCTTCTCGAATGGGCCGAGCAGAAAAAGCCCGAGATACTCGGGATGGTCCGGGAAATCGCGGAAACCGGGCAGGTCGAGATAATGAGCGGGGGTTTTTACGAGCCGATCCTTCCGGTGATACCCCCGGGGGACGGCTTGGCCCAGATCAGGATGTTGAACGAGTACGTGAGGTCGAAATTTTCATGCGAGGCGAAAGGGGCCTGGATAGCTGAGCGCGTATGGGAGCCCTCGCTGCCTTCCGTATTGCACGATGCCGGGATAGAGTATGTCGTGTTGGATGACACGCATTTCATTTATTCCGGCATTTCCAAAGAGAAGACCTACGGTTATTATATCACGGAGGATAATGCCAGAGGAGTGGCTGTTTTCCCTTCGGATAAGATCCTGCGATATTACATTCCCTTCAAGGCGCCGTCCGAAAGCATGGATTACATGCGAAGCGTCCTCCGGGGAAAAGATAACCTGCTTTTCGTCTACGGCGACGACGGCGAAAAATTCGGAGAGTGGCCCGGAACGCACAAATGGGTGTTCGAAGAAAAATGGCTGGAAAGATTTTTCGGCGAGATCATACAGAACAAGGACTGGTTGGATACCGTAAAGCTGTCCGAATGTCTTAGGAAAAGACCTCCTGAAGGGAGAGTGTACCTGCCCGCGGCTTCTTATGAAGAAATGCTCAAGTGGGCGCTTCCGGCCGAAGCTGCGCAGCAAATGGAGAACGCACTCGAAGACCTGCGGCAGTCGGGCAAGGAAGATCTGTACAGGCCTTTTATCAGGGGAGGATTCTGGCGGAACTTCCTGGCAAAATACCCCGAATCCGACCATATGAACAAGAAGATGGTCTATGTAAGCGGGAAACTGGAAAGGCTCCGCGCCGGAAGAAAAGCAAGACCGCCCCTGGCGGCGGCGGAAAAGGACCTTTTCCGAGGACAGTGCAACTGTGCTTACTGGCACGGTATATACGGCGGATTGTACCTGTTCCATATCAGGAAAGCCGTTTATCACCACCTGATCAGGAGCGAGGTCCTGATGGACAGGGTGCGTTACGGCAGGAGGCAGTTCTGCGCGGCGGATGTTTCTGATGTGGACGCTGACGGTCTCGATGAAGTGATACTGGAGAACAGGGAAGTATCGCTGTATTTTGCCCCCGCCGAAGGCGGAATATTAAAAGAGCTTGACTCAAAACCGGCCTGTCAGAATCTTATAAATTCTCTTGCCCGCAGGAAAGAGGCGTATCACGGCAAGATCCTGGAGAAGATCAGGCGCGCCGGGGTGGAAGAAACGGACAAGGTCAGGACCATACATGATGATGTCCAGGCGGCTGACGCCCGGCTTAAGGATCATCTGTATTATGACCGGTACGGCCGTTACAGTCTTATCGATCATTTTTTCGGCAGCGATGTGGATATTGAAGCGTTCTCCCGCTGTGCTTATGAGGAAGCCGGTGATTTCATAAGAGGGATCTATGACTTTGAAGTAAAGAAGACCCGCAGGGGGATCATGCTGGTCATGCAAAGAGAAGGACTGGCGGGCGGTTCCGGAGTTCATGTGGCGAAAGAGATATTTCTACCCGCCAGGGACGCTTCTTTTAAAGTCCGATACAGGATCGTCAACAGGGCCGACGGGGAAATGGATCTTGTTTTCGGTCCGGAATTCAACGTGACCATGCCCGATGCTGACGCGGAAAAATATTCCCTGGTCATTAATGGCGACGAAAAGCATCACGAACTCGGCGATATGGTCCGGCACGAAGGCGCGCGAAGGATAGAGATCCGGGATGCCGACAGGCAGCTGTCGTTTGAGATGGTACTCGGCGAGGAATGTCCCCTCTGGCACTTTCCCGTAAGAACGGTGTCGCAATCGGAAAAAGCGTACGAGCTTCATTATCAGAGTTCGGTGCTGCTGCCGCGCATCAGGCTGAAACTCGGTGCCGGGGAAGAGAAACGATTTGACCTGGGGATCAAACTGCTCCATTGACCGGATAGGTACGCGTCGGCTGATCTCTTTGCCCGCAAAATATCTGTTGACATTATTTAACGGCAGGAGTTAAAATTTAACATCACTCTTGCCTTATTATAACTTAGACGGTAAATATAAGGAGCTAAATGGGACACCCTGATCTTCCGCATTATTATGGCGATAATAAGATCATCCTGATGGTAAGGGATCCGTGGACGATCTACGCGTACTGGGAGGTAAAGAAAGACATTGAGGATGAGGCGCGGGAAAAGATGCGAAGAAGAGGACTTGATATCTCAAGGAATATCTTGCGCGTATATGACGTGACGGAAAATGATCCGGACCTGGATCCCAAAGTGGTCTTTGATCTTGAGCTGAATGGTCGGGCAGGCGACTGGTATATCCACGCCGTGCGCCCGGGAAGAGAATGGATGGTTGACATAGGAATACTCTCCACGAGAGGTGATTTCTTCCGGCTTGCCAGGTCCAATGCGGTCAGGACTCCCGTTCACGACATGCCATATCCGTACGACGAAAATAGCGCCACCTCCGGGCTGTTTCGCGGTGCCAGTTCATTTGAGCGATAGAAAGTAAATATGCCAAAGGGTTATCTAGCTTTAGTATTGCACGCTCACCTGCCTTTTATAAGGCATCCGGAACACGAAAGTTTTCTTGAGGAAAACTGGCTGTTCGAATCCATGACCGATGCCTATATCCCGCTCATTAACGTGTTTGACAGGCTTATAGGCGACGGTGTGGATTTCCGGGTCACGATCTCCCTGAGCCCCACGCTTATTAACATGCTGAGGGACGGACTTCTCATGTCGAGATATCTGATGTATCTGGATAAATCGATATCGCTCAGCAGGCTTGAAGTTGAAAGGACACGGTCGGATAAACGCATCAATGACCTGGCCTTGATGTACCTCGAGAGGTTTGAGCGGGCAAAATATACATTTTCGGAAAGCTGCGGCGGTGACCTCATAGGCGCGTTCAAAAGATTCCAGGACGCGGGAAAGATCGAGATCATCACATCTTGCGCCACGCACGGGTACCTGCCTCTCATGGACCTTCACAGACCCGCAGTAAAAGCGCAGGTGGCTGTTGCGGTGGATGTGTATAAGGACGTTTTCGGCCGCGCCCCCAAAGGCATGTGGCTTCCCGAATGCGGTTATTATCCCGGCCACGACGAAATACTGAAAGAATTCGGCATCCGGTATTTCTTCGTGGACACTCACGGGATACTGCTGGGGACCCCGAAGCCCGCGCCTTTCGGCGTCTATAGTCCGTACCTGTGCAAGTCGGGCGTTGCCGTTTTCGGAAGGGACATGGAAAGCTCCAAGGCGGTGTGGAGCGCCGAAGAAGGTTATCCCGGCGATCATAACTACAGGGAATATTACAGGGATATAGGCTTTGACCTGGATTATGATTATATCAGGCCTTTCATCAATGGTTGCGGGACCCGGACGAACACTGGCATAAAATACCACAGGATAACCGGTAAAACTGACCATAAGGACATCTACGACAGAGAAGCGGCGCTGGATACAGCCCGGGGTCATGCGGGTAACTTCATGTTCAACAGGGAAAAACAGGCGGAATACCTCGCCGGCACTATGGACAGGGCCCCCGTGATCGTCTCACCTTATGATGCCGAGCTTTTCGGGCACTGGTGGTTCGAGGGGCCGGAATGGCTGGAATTTCTCCTGCGCGGGATGTATCATGGCCGGAGCGCCGTGGAGACCATTACGCCCGGCGGCTATCTGGAGCTTTACGGGGAATACCCTGTTATAACGCCTTCGGAGTCCAGCTGGGGCTGGAAGGGGTACAGCGAAGTATGGCTGGACGGTTCCAACGACTGGATATACAGGCATCTTCACAAGATGATGGAGCTTATGACCCGCGCCGCCGCGGATCATAAAGACGCTGCCGGACTTGACAGGAGACTGCTCAACCAGATGGCCAGGGAATTGCTTCTCGCCCAGTCAAGCGACTGGGCGTTCATCATGAAAACCGGCACGTTCACGGATTATGCGGCCGGCAGGACCAAGGAGCATATCAAGAGATTTTTTGCCCTGTATGACCAGTTGGGCAAGGGTGAGGTGGACGCGGCTTTACTGGAAGAAGCCGAGGGCAGATATAACGTGTTCAAGGACATCGATTACAGTGTTTATGCGGGAGTTTGACCGGAAGCGGCCGGCATTAGCGCGGCTACTTCCGGCGAGCCCGGAGGGATAATCATTATGGAAGAAGCACTTTGTGTCATCCTTGGAGGGGGCAGGGGAACGCGGCTTTATCCGCTTACCAAGGAAAGGTGTAAACCCGCGGTCCCCCTGTTCGGAAAATACAGGCTGATAGATGTGCCTGTCAGCAATTGTCTTAATTCGGGGTTCAACCGCATTTACATACTTACCCAGTTCCTGTCCGAATCGCTGAACAAGCATATAAGCCGCACATATAATATGGACCCTTTCAGCAAGGGGTTTATCGAGATAATGGCCGCGGAACAGTCCATGGACGACACGGACTGGTTCCAGGGGACAGCCGATGCGGTCAGGCGCTGTCTCAAGCATTTTAATGACCCCGCCGTCAAATACATATTTGTCCTGTCCGGCGACCAGTTATATAAAATGGACCTGAGGGACATGTATCGCTACCACCTTGAAAAGAAAGCGGAGCTGACGATCGCCTGCAATTACGTGGAGCCGCAAAAGGTATCCGAGTTCGGGATAATGGACATAAATGACGATGCCAGGATAACCGGGTTTGTGGAGAAACCGAAAGACCGCTCAAAGATAGGAGATATGGCCGTAAAATACAACGGCAGGGAACATTTCCTTGGTTCAATGGGCATATACCTGTTCAATAAACCGGCTTTGATAGAACTTCTCACCGAGGACAAAAAAGCCGATTTCGGATGGGAAATAATACCCGACGCGATACATGCCAAACCGACATACGCTTTTCGTTTCGGCGGTTACTGGCACGATATCGGGACCATAAAGACTTTTTACGAGGAGAACCTTTCTCTTACCGAGTCGCTTCCGCCTCTCGACATGTTCAATGAAAATTGGCTGATATTCACCAGGCCGCGTTATCTCCCCCCCGCGAAATTCAAGAACAGCTGCATAGAGAGGAGCATCGTCGCCGAAGGCGCGATAGTCCTCTCATCCAAAATAGTGCATTCGATCATAGGCCTCAGGTTCAGGGTAGGTACGGATTCGACGATCGAGGATACCGTGGTGATGGGCTGCGATTATTACGAGACAATGGATGAGATCGAGGAAAACAGGTCCAGGGGGATACCGCCTCTGGGGGTCGGAAAAGATTGCCTGATAAAAAAGGCCATACTGGATAAGAATGTCAGGATAGGGGATAACGTCAGGATAATCAATACTAAAAAGCTGGACAACCATGACGATGCGAATTATGCCATAAGGGACGGGATAGTCATTATCGGCAAGAATTCCGTTATTCCTTCCGGGACGGTTATTTAAGCAGAAAAGAGGAAAAATGCCGGATACGTTTGCCATTACCATACTTTTTATCGTTGTCTGCACCGTGGCAGGCGCTTTTGTAAAGGGCCGGACGAAAGATCTGTGTCTTCGGGATTTTTCCGGGTACTCCGTGACTCTTGAGAAGACCGGCGGCAAGGTCGTCTGGGGAAAGCTGCGCGTCGAGAATTCGGCGCTTGAGCTCGTCTATCCGGAACCTTATACGGATGAAAAGGACAAGCACACAGAGACAAGCTACATCCTCTATAAAAGCGAATACGGGCAGATGAAAGCCCTCGTGCGGTATATCGACGACCTTGATCCGGAGCGCGCGAAGGCGCGCGAAAAAGACCTTAAAAAGACGCGCTATCCTCACTGGTCTTCGCGCCTCATGCGGAGGGGGCGTAATTTTTTCGGGACGGTCCGCGATTCGCTTCTGGAAGTCGCGAATCTTTTTATGGGACGCGTCAAGTCGGCGATGCCCGCGGGCAAGATGCTGCAGGGGCAGGATAAATACGTTTCACAGCTTCAGCAGCAGGCAGCTGCGGCGATGCAGACATCCTATGAACCGACGCTGGAGAGGTATATAGGTAAGGAAGTCGTCCTGGCTGTCATGCAGGACGGCAACAAGACGGAATACGCGGGCATTCTCAAGGACTATACGACGGAATTCATTGAAATAATGGATACCCGGTATGCGGATGCCCTGAGGAAGGAAACCCGCAGGGCTGATCTGGTGGTCCCCAGGGCCCTGGGGATAGTGCGGCATGCGGGAGGGTAAGACATAATGAAGGTGCTTGGAATAAGCGGCAGCCCCAGGACCGGCGGGAACACGGATATCCTGCTTGAGAAAGCTCTTGAAGGAGCCGCCTCCTGCGGAGCGGAGACGGAAAAGATCATCCTGAACGAGCTTGAGATCGCGCCCTGCCAGCAGCAGGAATACGAGAATGTCAATGACGAGGGCCTCTCCGTGGTAGATGACGACATTCAGATCATATTCAGGAAGATAAAGGAGAGCGGGGCCCTCATTCTGGCATCGCCCATATTTTTCGGGAGTCTTTCCGCGCAGACCAAGACGATGATAGACCGTTTCCAGTGCGTGTGGCTGGCGAAGAATATACTGAAAAAGGATGTATTCACCGGAAAGATAGCAGGCGGTTTTATCTGCGTCGAGGCTACCCTGCGTGAAGATTTTTTTGACAACGCGAGATCGATCGTCAGGCATTTCTTTGCCACCATCGGGGTATCTTACAGAGGGGAAGTTTTTTGCCCGGGCCTGGATAAAAAGGGAAAAGTGCTGGAGCATCCCGGATGTCTTGAGAGCGCGCTCGAATTAGGCAGAAAAATAGCGGCCGGATAATAGAAAAGGAAAAAAATGGACGTGTTGTTGGTCAGTGACATGCTTAAGGATTTTATGACCCCGAAAGGCGCGTTGTATTGCGGGGCTGAAGCCAGGAAAATAATACCGTTCATCGCGCAAAAAATAGACAAGTGCAGGGAATCCGATTGCAAGGTCATCTACGTATGCGATGCCCACAGAACCGATGACAAGGAATTTAAAATGTTCAACCCCCATTGCGTTGAAGGCACCGAAGGGGCTCAGATCATAGAAGAGTTAAAACCTCAGGACGAAGATATTATCGTGAAAAAGACCACATACAGCGCTTTCTACGGGACCGAGCTGGAAAAGATCCTAAAGGAACTTGCCCCGGGAACCGTTTATGTCGCAGGTGTGTGCACCTCTATTTGCGTCATGGACATGGTGGGGGGATTAGGGAACAGAGGGTACAGGACGGTCGTTTACAGGGACGGGGTCGCGGATTTTGACACGGAAGCCCACGAGTTCGCCTTGAAGAGAATGAAGGATATCTACGGCGCAGAAATAGTGTAATGCCGTTTATGAAGGGGTAAGCTATGGTGAGGTGGCAATACGGCAAGAGACTTCCACCGGCGGTCTTTGATATACCGGTGAAAAAAATAAAGAGCGGCTGGTATAGCGACAAGTATTTTGTCCGCACGAAAAAGATCCTTGAAAAGGATAATAACCACAGGAAAGTCATGATGCAGGTGTTCTGCAGGAAGGACGCGGTGGTATGCGGCCTTGACGAAGCCATTGCCGTGCTCAAACTTTGCGCCGACAGGCCCGAGGAACTGGCCATAAGGGCCCTGTATGACGGGGATGAGGTCACCTCGGGCGAGACCGTGATGACAATAGAGGGAGACTACAGCACTTTTGCCCATCTTGAGACCGTTTATCTGGGCGTCATAGCCAGGCCCACAGCCATAGCGACGGCGGTCAAAAAGGTCGTTAAAGCCGCTAAGGATAAGAAGGTCCTGTTCTTTCCGGCGAGATTCGACCATTACCGCGTCCAGACCACCGACGGATATGCCGCTTTTATTTCCGGCGCCCTGGGCGTTTCGACGGATGCACAGGGGTTATGGTGGGGGGAGAAAGGCCTGGGGACCGTGCCGCACGGCCTGATAGCCGCTTATAACGGCGATACGGTCAAGGCGGCCGTTGCTTTTGATAAGTACATGCCGAAAAATATCCAGCGCGTCGTTCTCGTTGATTTTGATAATGATTGCATAGGGACCTCCCTCAAGGTGGCCGAGGCGCTCGGCAGGCGCCTGTGGGGGGTCCGTTTTGATACGGCGGAGGACGTGAGGGACAAGTCCGTCAAGGGCCGGGGTAAAGATTCCTACGGCGTGTGCCCGGAACTTGTTTTCAAGGCAAGGGAGGCCTTCGACAGGCGCGGGTTCGATTATGTGAAAATAATCATCTCCAGCGGGTTCAATGAGGAGAAGATAAAGAGGTTTATAAAGCTGAAAGTCCCGTTTGATGCGGTTGGTGTCGGCTCGGCCCTCATGAGAGAAAAGGTAGATTTTACGGCGGATATCGTAAGAGTGAACGGAAAAGCGCTTTCTAAAGTAGGCAGGAGGCGGGAACCGAATCCGAGACTGAAGCCGGTCAAGTAAGCACGTGGGGCGGAGGACCGGATTTTTCATTCGCGAGACAGAGAGTTTTAAACAAAAGTCCGGCGTTTATCCAGAAGAATATACTTAAATCCCAGCCGCCGATCAGAGTTACCGCCGTAGTATTGTATATGAAGGTGAAAACCACGACAGCTAAAAAGAAAAATATTTGCGGGATAAGCGATCTTTTCTGCGCGTCAATATGTTTCATCATTACCCCGACCCCGACCCAATAACATGTTATAAAGGTAAGAAAACCGCCCAGCCCGATCAGTCCGGCCTCGCCCAGAACTTCAAGCAATATATTATGCGCGTCCTGTCCCGGGGGTGTCAGATAAAGCGGCAAGCAGTCCGGTCCAACCCCGACGAAAGGATGTTCGCGAAATATGCTGAATACCTGGATCCATAACGACTCGCGGTTCGCCAGATCAAACTGGACCAGGAGTTGCAGTCTTCCCAGGATCTGCGGGAATTTAAACATGAAAATTCCAAACAAAAAGACAATAATGAAAATATATGTCCCCAGATAAGAGAAGATCTTCCGTATCCCGGAGAGCTTTAACAGGTAAATCACGGATACAATAACCACACCCCCCGCAACGAGCGATAACCAGCTTCCCCTGGAATAAGTCAAGATCAGGACAGGGAAAAAGATCAGGGAAAGAAGCAGTGCGTATCCGCGGCAGTTTTTTCTCTCGCAGACCAGCCCCAGAGATATGATCCCTAAAAGAAGGCTTCCGATGTATCCTCCAAGCTGATTGTAATGTCCGAACGGCCCGCTTAGTGCGTTTATGATATATGTTTCCTTTGTGGAAGCCAGAGGATACGCTTTGATAATATCCACGCCTTTTATATATTGATAACCGCAGTCGATCACTACAAATAATGCAGCGATGATCATCATGGATATTATGCGTTCGATCTTTGCCGGGGTATCCACCGTCCCCCATATACTTAAAAAGATAAAACCATAAAAGATAAAACGCGTGAAGAAATATTCCTGGGAGACGTCAAAATTCCTGCTGAACAGCAGGGCGATCAAAAATGAGCCGAAAAAAGCAAGTAAGGGCCATCTGAGGGGGGATCCGAACAGCGAAAACGGGCTTCGCAGAAGAAAGACAAGCAGGGAGCTCAGACATAACATGTAAACAAAGAACTTTGTCAGATTTTTATCGAAAGGCAGAAAAAGCGCTACAAGGCAGAGGCAGATAAAAGCACAACGTTCAAATATTGCGATCAACGACGATTTTTCTATTTTCACAATAAAAGCAGTATATCACACTTTTTTGCAATAATAAATGTTGCAAATTTTTACGCTTCCTATTGTAAGTTCAGCACCGGTATGATACAATACGTCTTTGCTGTTCGTCGTTACTGTTTTAGGTCCGTTTCATATCCATGTCCTTAATTATCTATTGGAGCTTTTTTAACGGGAGGTCAGCTTAAGATGAGCGGGATTTTTGGAGTAGTTTCCAGGGGGAATTGCGCGGAGACGTTATTATACGGCACGGATTATCATTCGCATCTGGGCACGGAATACGGAGGCGTAGCCGTGCTGGGGGATGATTTTCAGCGGCAGATCCACAGTATCAGCCAGAGCCAGTTCAAATCCAAGTTCTATGAAGACTGCAGGCGGATGTCCGGCAACAAGGGTATAGGCGTCATCTCGGACAGCAATGAGCAGCCCATCTTTCTTAATTCAAAATTCGGGCCGTTCTGTATCGTTACCGGCGGACTCATAGAAAACAGCGAAGAACTGACGAAAGAACTGCTCGCCAAGGGCGTTTCCTTTAGCGAGATGAGCAAGGCGACGGTCAACGTGACGGAACTGATAGCAAAGCTGATCAACCAGGGGAATGACCTGATAGACGGCATTGAAAAGATGTTCGATAAAATAGAAGGTTCCTGCTCGCTGCTGTTGCTGAACAGGGAAGGTGTCTATGCTGCCAGGGACCGCCTGGGATATACGCCCCTTGTCGTCGGGAAGAGAGAAGACGCGTGGGCAGTGACTTCCGAGACATCAGCTTTTCCCAATAACAGGTTTGAGATAGTGAAGTATCTTGAACCCGGAGAGATAGTCGTGATCAACGAGCAGGGCATGGTGCAGAAAAGAGGCGGGGGCGACAGGAACCAGATATGCGCCTTTTTATGGTTATATACCGGTTTTCCCGCCTCGAATTATGAGGGGATCAACGTGGAAACGGTAAGGGAGAAGTGCGGCAGGTATCTGGCGCAGAAAGACAAAGATATTGAAGTGGATATGGTTTCCGGGATACCCGATTCGGGAGTAGCTCACGCGCTCGGATATGCCATGGAGTCCGGCAAGCCCTTAAGGAGGCCGCTGGTAAAATACACTCCCGGATACGGCCGAAGTTACACTCCGCCATCACAGGAGACCCGCGATCTGGTCGCCACCATGAAACTCATCCCCATAAAGGATATAATCAAGGGCAACAGGATCGTCGTATGCGAGGATTCCATAGTAAGGGGGACGCAGTTAAAGAACTTCACGGTGAATAAATTATGGGAATGCGGCGCCAAGGAGATTCACGTCAGACCCGCATGCCCGCCGCTCATGTTCCCGTGCAAGTTCTGCCTGTCCACGCGGAGCATCCATGAACTTGCCGCCCGAAAGGCCATCCGGGACCTGGAAGGGCACGACATAGAGGATGTATCGGAATACGCCGACCATAATACGGAAAAGTACAAGAAGATGGTGAAGTGGATCGCCGATGACCTGGGCGTGACCACCCTCAGATATCAGACGCTCGATGATATGGTCAAAGCCATCGGTTTGCCGAAAGAGAAGCTGTGCCATTATTGCTGGACCGGCGAAAGCCCCGATCCGGAGCATAAGCCAAAAAATACGGGCAAGATGAGACAGAAAGTATCCCACGGCTCGTAATCCGGACCTCACAGCTTTTAACCTGTGCAAAATCAGAAACACCGAAAGGGAGAACTTCGCTTTGAGAAAAGCCGCGATGATCTGTTTGCTGCTTTCAGCGCTGATAAGCTGTCCTTCAAGTTCAGCCGCGGAGGGCGATGTATTCAGGACCGGCTATGTGTGTTTTGACCTGGAAGGAAATGAACGGTGGAGCGCCGAGACGGAAATAACACGCTCCGAAAGCGGCAGAAAAGACGTCTATACGCTGACGGAAAAGGGTAAAGGTTACTACAGCGGTTTTAAGGATAAAGTTTCATGGACAGCCGTGCTGGAATTTGAAAGCAATGATAGACGGGTCAGGCCTCTCAGGATGGAGAAGCGGACGTTCAGTGAAGAAGGGGGACCGATCGCCCTGGAGATCCAGGAATTTGATTTCACGGATGAAAGGGTGACCTGTATCCACGAGGACCTCTCCGGCGGCACCAGGCGGGAAAAGGCGTTCAGGATAAAGGGAGATATAGCCAACCGGCTTATACTTGGCCTGTATGTCCAGAAGTTCCTGGAAAATGCGATACGCCGGCGGGAGATCTACATGCTGAGCAGCGAACCCCGGCTTTACAGGATAGACATAAAGGTGGTCGGCGAGGAAGAACTTGATATCAACGGACGGGAAAGAGCGGCTTATAAATTGTGCCTGGATCCGGACCTGGGCCTGTTCAACATGCTCAAAGTCGTTCTCCCCAAGGCGTACGCCTGGCATTCGGCCGTGCCGAAATTCGAATGGCTGAAATACGTCGGGCTGGAGGGGAGCGTTTCCTCCCCGAAAGTGGAGATCAGGACACTGGAGTAGATATATGGCGAAAAATATCATTCCGGAGAAGTTCCGCGGCGAGTACGAAGTCGAATTAAGCCGGCTTTTTCATTTCCGCATAAACCTTTTCTGCTACATAGCGATCTTCGCGTTCTCGCTCGAGGTGATACTCGGTCTTATTTTTTTCAGAAAACTCCTGAGCGTAAAAGATATGCCCGGGATCATAGGGGGGACGCTGTTCTCCGTGCTATTGCTCATAGCGGGAAGGGCCTTCAGATCGCTTCGCTTTCAGAAGGCCAGGGCCTTCTTTTTCACTTTCCTGCTGATACTAATAGCCGTTCTTGCCGCCACGGCCCATCCCGAGGTCATATCTTATATGGGGATCACGCTGGTCCTGCTGGCATTCTTTTCGAGCGTGCTTCTTCTGCCGTGGACCTGGCTGGAAGCGTCGGTAATAGGCATATTCACGCTGGTAAATTTCGCCTGGGTCTATCTGGCTGCCGGCACGTTCGTCAGCGGCGAGATCTTCGGGATCAACATCATACTGCTCGGCGTCGCTATTTTCGTGGGCGCGATCGTCAAGAGGAGCGAGGAGATACTGAGGCAGAAAAGTTTCGCGTCCCGCAAGGATATAGAGGTAAAAAACGCTATAATGGCAAAAGAGCTTGAACTGGCAAAAAGCATCCACAAGGGCCTCATGCCGAAATCCATCAGGGCCGACCTGGCGGATATCGCGGTAACGTACAAGCCGGTATTTTACATGGGCGGCGATTACGCCAAGTTCCATTTTACGGATAAGGACAAACTGATGTTCATCCTGGCCGATATCACGGGGCACGGCGTATCGGCGGCCCTTCTGGTGAACAGGATCCATATAGAGATAGAACGGTCGATCAGGGAAAACCTCGCTCCCGGCGAGCTACTGAAGTCCCTTAATGACTTTATAAATGAGGATTTCGGGAAGATGGGGTTTTTTCTTACCGCGTTCTGCGGACTTCTGGATTTTTCCTCTAACAAGCTGATATACTCCAATTACGGCCATCCGCCCCAGATACTGGTCCAGTCCAGAGGGAACAAGATCGTTCTCATGGAGCCGCAGACGTTCCTGATGGGAATAGGCATGGAAGCGGGAAGTGTCTATAATAATGAAGTCGGGTTCGAGAAAGGAGACCGGCTCATACTCTTTACGGACGGCGTAACAGAGGCCAAAAACCCGAAGGATGAGTTCTTCGGACACCAACGGCTCGAGGATTTTGCAAAGAACAACGCCGATCTTGACGTGGTGAAGTTCAACAGCAGGCTTGAAGAGGAGATCAGCGCCTTCCAGGCCGCCCGGCAGGATGACGATATTTTCCTTTTGACGATACAGACAAAGTGATCGCGTTACGGAATGATCTTTCCGGGGCATCAAAGAGGAGAACTAAATGAGCAAAGCTAAAGATGCATACAATAAGTACTATCAGGGCCTGGAGACGCCGATCGGCGGGATCGAAAGATATGCATGGATCAACTCCGGACTTTTGGGCGCCACGACGCATAAAACTATTCTGGATGTCGGATGCGGTGAAGGTTCGCTTTTAAAGATGTTAAAGGACAAAGGCAATGACGTTTTTGGTATAGATGCCTCTAAAGAGGGTTTTCTCGCGTGTCAAAAAAAGGGGATCGATTGCAAACTCCTCGACGCCAGCGCGGAGAGGTTTCCATATAATGATGATAAGTTTGATATTGCACTGTGCCTCGAAACGATAGAACACCTCGAGAACCCTTATCACTGTATATGTGAGATAAAAAGAGTCCTGAAGGAAAAGGGCACGCTTATCATCAGTATTCCGAATTTCAAGATGCTGCACCCTTATATATACCCGGGACTTTTCAAGTTTAAGCATTTCAAGGATTTCCTGGAACTTAATTCTTTTGAAATCCTTCAGGTGAAGGGGTGGGGGCAGGTCGCGATGCTGAACAGAACCAGCAGATGGCTTAAATCAAAGAACAATGCTTTTACTCAATTCCTGTCGAAATCGATATTTTATCTGAGCAGGAAACGGAATGCCCTGATGCGGAACCATCTCGGGACCCCGCTGGCCTACAGCCATGCATGGAATTTCGTGTGTCTTAATAGTAAAAGCGACAAAAACTTACTGGAGCTGGTAGCGGACAAAACCTGTCATAGCGAAGCAAGGAAAAACGGGTGAGGCAGGACAAAAGATACCCACGCTCATGGTCCGTATCTCGTGTTTTTTGCATAAAAAGGGAATCGTAAGTATAATACAAAGTTACTTTTTCACATAACTACTTTAAAATAAAGAGCTTTTCTTATCTCACCAAAAACCCACAAATACTGCAAATAACCCGGAAAATGCCCCTCAAAGTGTCAAATCCCATATAATTGTATAATGATTTTATATGTAAAAATGTATTGACATATGCTATTAAGAAGCTATAATGTTGTTCAATGAATGAACATCCTTTAGGAAAGGATATTTTGTTCAATGAATGAACACCCCTTAAAAGAAGAAAAATCCCTGGGAGAATTCCTCTTAAAAGAAGAACAATACCCTTTAATGGGGGAAGAGCACCACTTAAAAGAGGATATTTTCAAGATACTGCGTCTTTTAGCATCCCATGACGACCTGTCCCAAAGGGACCTGTCAGGACACCTTGATATGTCTCTGGGCAAGACCAATTATCTTCTAAAAGCCATGATCAAGAGAGGCCTGATAATGGTCAGGAATTTCACTGTCCGCGACAATAAGATGAAAAAAGTGCAGTATCTCCTGACCAAAGAGGGTTTCGACGTCAAACTGAAACTGGCCTATTATTATCTCAGGCAAAAAGAGGAAGAGTACCTGGCGCTTAAGGGGGAAATAGAACAGATGTCAGATCAGGGGGAGCAGTGAAGATAGACTTTCGCAAAGCGGGGATCATCTGGTATTTTTTCAAACCGTATAAAGCACAGCTGCTGATCTTGCTGTTTGTAATGCTTTCCTCCGGTTTTATGGAAATGTTAAACCTGGCAGCTCTGTATCCTGTGATGAATTATGGGCTTAAGCTGGAGAACAGTAATTTTCTTTTGATATTATTCAATGAAATTATCGTTCATTTCGCGACCGACAATTATTTCTTTGTCTCCTGTGTCGCGCTTATAGTTATTACTGTGATCGCCGTGATATTCAAGTTTGCCTACAGTTTTTTATCAAACAAGCTGGTAATGAGAATTGTGGGAGATACGCAGAAAGCGGTCTTCAGGAAATATATAACTTCGGATTACGATTTCTTTGTTAAGAGCCAGCAGGGCAAATTGATCCATACAGTAACCATAGCTCCCGAACAGGTCACAAATATGATTTTATTCACTATAAGGCTGACACACGATCTGATAAGCTCACTATTTTTATTTTCTCTACTGCTGGTGCTTACCTGGCAGGGGACTTTTTTGCTCGTATCAATAGGTGTTGTCTACATGCTGTTTGTAAAGAGGATCATGAAAAGAGTCATATATCGGTGCGCGGCTATTGCGACCGAGGAGGACAGGAAAAAGAATGTTATCCTGAATGAATTTATAAACGGCATCAAAGCCATCAAAATATTTTTTACTTTTAACGACTGGGAAACGAAGTATGTCAGTGCGGTTGATGAGAGTTTGCACAATAGATTCAAGATGCTGCTGGGCCGCGTCTTCCCGGAATCTTTCATGAAGTTTATATTTTTTGCCATGCTCGCTGTTTTTGGGATTTTGTTAAGCCGCAGGTCACCTCAGGACCTGATTCTGGCTATACCTCTTTTTGGAACGTTTGTGATGGTCGCAAGCCGTTTTTTCCCCTCGATCCAGATGGTCGGTAATGATCTTATGGTAATAACCGATTGCATCCCGAATACAAAGATAGTTCATACCCTGTGCATGTCAAAGCTTGCGAACATTCCGGACGGAACAGATATTTTAAAAGAATTCAACGGAAAGATCGCTTTCGAAGACGTCTGGTTTAAGTATGATAACATGCCGGAATACTTGTTAAAGGGCGTAACGTTCGGCATAAAGAAGAGAGAGATAACCGCCATTGTCGGTCCGTCCGGTTCGGGAAAAACAACTATAATCAATTTGTTATTAAAATTATATCGTCCAGAAACAGGCGAAATTAAAATTGACGGGACCGACATTTTTAGCTACACAAACAGATCCTATTTGGACAAGATCGGGTATGTAGGCCAGGAAACATTTATTTTTAACGACACCGTCAAGGAAAACATACGGTTCGGCATGCAAAACTGCAGCGATGATATGATAATAAGGGCGGCCAAACTGGCGAATGCCCACGAATTTATTGTCAATACCCGGGATGGCTATAATACGCTGGTGGGAGACGCGGGTGTTAAGCTCTCAGGAGGACAGAGGCAGCGCGTTGCTATCGCCAGAGCGATGCTGAGAGAACCGGAAATACTGGTCTTCGATGAAGCCACCAGCTCTCTGGATAATATTGCCGAGAAGAACGTGCAGGAAGCGATCAACCGGGTATCACAACATACAACGGTAGTAATGGTCGCTCACAGGCTATCCACCATTCAGAATGCAGATAAAATAGTTGTTCTGGACAACGGCTCTATCTGGGAGGAAGGTACCCATACCGAGCTGATGGGCAATAACGGCCTGTATTTTAACCTTTATACAAAGCAGGATATTTTTATGCGGGAGAAAATATAATGGGGCAAACAGAAAAAAACAGAATGGTTCTGATAGAGTCAGGTGATTCTGTTTCCTGCAGAATGGCGGCAAAATACAGGGAGGCATACGTATATTCCGGCAATTTGCGCGGCGCAAAAGGTCTCTCCGATGATTTTTTGGATCTGATAGACTATTACACGTCTCATTATAGAGCCGGCGAAGCGATCGATTGGGTATATGAACAGTATGTTGAAAGCGGCGAAGCTGAGGTCCTCAACAGGGCGATAGGGGATAAGCGTGCCCACTTGGCCATAAAGAAAGCGATTTTGCTGGCACTAGGGGATCTTTTTCTTTCTTTTATCATGGCGGAAAAGTTTGTGAAAAAATACGATGTGGAGGAAACAATAGATTTTTTGCCCAACAAATTTTCGTACACCTTATATCAGATTGTTTTTAAAAGAAAAGATTTAATGCCGGACCGCGTCAACATACCGGAATGGTATATAAAGAAGATGAAACGTCTGGAGTTCGGCAGGAACAGTGTTTATCGCGCGGGACTGGTCCTGTATCCTCTTACGGTTTCCATGCTCATGAATCTCGGCAGAGCCGGAAAAACAGGAAAAAAGAATTACCGCTACGGAGTCCATATATGGAACGGCTGGGTCAGATCCTCGAGTTCATCAGCCCGGATAGGTTTTCTTGAGGATAAGAACGGCATCAATCAGGCGAATACATTATATATTCTGGACTATAAGATCAAAAGAAGGGAAAGGAAAGCGGATCTTAAAAAGGTAAAAAACAGCGGTTATGATTACTGCCGTTTCGAAGAGATCGTGCGCGGGTTCAGCGTATGGAGATATTTCGGGGAGATCTATCCGGCTGTCAGAAGGGTCGCGAAGGAAATGTTTTCATTATGCGGCGGGAAGGGTCTTTTGGCGCGGTCATATCTGAGGACGCTCCGGAGACTCATATTGTGGGAAATATTCTTTTCAAATTATGCCGTGGACTTATTCGTCGCCCTGCAGGATCCCGGTAATATACCGAGGACGTTGCTCCAGAAGAAAAACGGAGCCGACAGCATATTTGTATTTACTTCCACTTCTTATGATCCCGTTTATCGGGAGAACATGGATACGCACGCTGATTCGAACTACAGCTTCATGGTTTATGACGCGGCGGTTTCAAGCCGCATGTCCAACGATTATTTCAGGAGAAATAACAATTTGATCAATGAGTATGTAAATTGCGGAATATTGCTTTCCGACAATGTTTACAGGGTAAGACAGGACGCCGCGTTGAAAGCAAGAATCAAAAAAGAGCTAGGCATTTCGCCGAACAAGGCCGTTATAGGTTTTTATGATACAAAGATAGGAAAGATGGGCATGCTGAATAACCAGGAAGGCTACAGGATGATAAACGATGTTTATCGTCTTTTGGAATCGAACAAGGATTATTATATTCTCTTCAAGTCCAGGGGTTATTACCGGTATTCGGGAAATAGCGACGTCAAGAAAGAGATCGACAGGCTGATCGCGCATGAACGGGTGATCCATGTCAATGAGACAAAAGCACATTCCGATTATGACGCGCGCTGTTTCATGGGGATCTGCGATCTGGTCATAGGGACCTTTACTTCGAGCGCGCCGTTGGAATCGGTTGCCGGAGGGATCAGGACAATTTGTTATGTTCCGTCCGAGAGATTCAATAAGGACGTCTTTGCGGTGAATACGTTCCCGCGCTTTTGCGCCCGCGGATATGACCAGTTAAAAGAGTATACGGAATACTGGCTTAACGAATGCAGCGAGGATGATTTTCGGTGTTTTCTGGATACTTATGTAAAAAAACATGTTGATGATTACTGCGACGGCCAGGCGATGAAGAGGCTACATTCGTTGCTGGATCGATATAGCGGGCCGGCGCATGAACGTCCGCCCCGGGAAAAACTGGCAACGATTTCGAAATAAAGGCAAAAATATGACTGTCAACGAAAAGCATATGGACGATCTGGTAAAAACATTATTTGACAGAGGGGATCCTTACGAAGTTCTGGAAAAGGAACAGGGTCCGGCCGTGAGGGAATATCGCCGCAAATGGAAGATGGCGGGTGAACACCTTTCGGAGTTTCAGTATCCGCTGCATCTAAATTTTGAACTGGTCTACGGATGCAATCTGCGATGCGAATTCTGCATTTTTAATTTGCCGGCGGAAGAATGGGATTATAAAGCAAGGCCGGGCGATAAGATCTCTTTCGAGAAGTATCAGGAAGTGGTGGATGAGGGGGTAAGGCACGGCCTTTGTTCTATTGCCCTGAACGGGTACAATGAGCCGTTGCTTCAGGCCGATATCGTAAAATACATTGATTATGCGAGAAAAGCAGGGGTTTTGGATGTGTCGTTGCATACGAACGGTCTTCTTTTAACGGAAAAAATGTCCAGGGCGCTTATTGATTCAGGTTTAACGATGATAATGTTTTCCATAGATGCTGCTACCGGGAAGACGTATGAAAAGATAAGGCAAAGCCGTGATTTCAACAAAGCAATAAAGAATGTCACGGATTTCGTGGCACTGAAAAAAACCGCTGGTAAGGCATTGCCCCTGACCAGAGTCTCGTTCGTGGAAACCAAGGTAAACCATATGGAATTGGAGGATTTCGTTTCCTACTGGCGGAATAAGATCGATTTTTTCACGGTTCAGACTTTTTTCAATCCTTTTGTCGGCAAGGATAATTACGAAAAAATAGAGAGCGAATACCGCCTTAAAGATACGTCTTTTTCGGTTTGCGCGGAACCGTATCAGCGTCTGATGATAACCTGTGACGGTAACGTTCTGCCTTGTTGTTCGAATTACGGCCTGGGTCTGGTAGTCGGCAATATTTATCAGGATTCCGTTTACAACATTTGGAACAGCAAAAAGATGAAAGAATTGCGCTCGAAAATCAACGGTTCAAAGGAAGTTCAGCCGGAAGCCTGCAGAAAGTGCAGAGCTTCCGTCATGTCCCCTAAAAGCGGGATGAAAGAGGAAACGTCATGAATATTCTGGGATTAAATCTGGAAGAGTTTTGCAGCGCGGCGGTCATGAAGAACGGAGAAATAACCGCGGCATGCGCCGAGGAAAGATTTACGCGTGAAAAAGGATATTCTGGCTTTCCCAAAAGGTCGATAGAGTATTGCCTGGAAGAATCGGGTCTCGGGATAAATGATATTGACTTGGTCGCTGTCGCCGATCTCGGAACCAGCGTGATGGGGTTTGTATTTTCCTACGTGCAGAGAAGGTCCAGATTTTCCGTAGACGATTATGTGAGAGAGGCCAAAGATTACTGGTACCCGATGCTCTACCAGAACAAGGATGTGGATTATCTGGAGATCTTTAAGGATAAACTGTGTCTTGAGACCTTTCCGGAGGAGTTTAATGATCATTTTTTCAAAGAGATAGACAGGTATAAAAGGGCGGATTTCCGCGAGATACAGAAGCTGAAAAAACGCCTCATAAAGACATATTATCCGCAGATAGACGAGGATCGGATTAAATTTTTTCCGCACCATGAGATACACGCGCTTTACGGTTATTACGGTTCAAAGTTCGCCGGGGAGAAAGAGTCCGTTTTGATCATTACGGCGGACAGCTGGGGCGATTTTGAGAACGGAACGATCTCTCAGTTTAAAGACGGCAGATTTGAAGTCCTTCATATTGTTGATAACCAGAATCTGGGCAGGCTTTTCAGGAATATGACTTTATACCTGGGAATGAAACCTTATGATCATGAATACAAAGTCATGGGGCTTGCTGCATATGCTCCGGAATATCTCAGCAGGCCCGCTTATAACGTGTTTTCCGGCATCATGGACGTGGATAATATTGATTTCTTTTATAGAGAGAACCCGAAGGACCATTATTTCTGGTTTAAGGATAAGCTGGAAGGTATACGTTTTGACGGCGTGGCAGGGGGCTTGCAGAGTTATTTTGAAGATTGCGTGCAGAAATGGATCACGGCCGCTGTAAAAAAATATGGCATTAGAAGGGTCTGTTTTTCCGGCGGACTGGCGATGAACATCAAGGCGAACATGAAACTCGGACAAATGGAGGGGGTAGAGGATTTTTTTGTCGCCGCTTCCCCGGATGATAATTCCAACTGTATCGGTGTCTGTTTTCTGGCCATGTACCGGGAATCGGAGCAGAGCAAAGGAGATATGTTCGGGATCAAACCGCTTGGATCCATGTATCTGGGGCCGGATATTACCGATACCGAGATCCGGGAAGCCATTATTGAAAATAAGCTGGATGAATTTTGTGCCGTTACTGAGAATGTTAAAACAGATTACATCGCTGGTAGGCTGACGGAAGGTATTGTCATAGGGCGCGCCTCCGGAAGGATGGAATTCGGTGCCAGAGCCCTTGGAAACAGATCTATTCTTGCGGATCCGAGAAATCTGGGCATTGTCAACCGCATAAACAGGATCATCAAAAAAAGGGATTTCTGGATGCCGTTCGCTCCCGTCGTAATCGATACTTACTGGGATAAATATCTGGTCAACAGGAATGATCTGTTTTCTCCCTTCATGACAGTTGGGTTCGAGACTACCGAAGCGGGGCGAAGGGATATGCCCGCAGCGATCCATCCTGCCGACAAGACTACCAGGCCTCAGATGTTGGCGAAAGAAGCTAATCCGGACTATTACGGCATAATCCGGGAATTTGAGAAGAGAACAAAAGTCGGAGCCCTGATAAATACTTCATTCAATTTACACGGTTATCCCATAGTCAGAAGCGCCCAGGATGCCGTGGATGTTTTCCTGAATTCGGACCTGGACGCCTTATTGCTCAATGATACATATATAGAAAAGCGAAGAAAAAAGTCATAATGGCGGAATGCCGAGAAAGACAACAAAATAACCCAGAGAGAGAAAAAAATGAAAAAAGTATTGATCACGGGTGCCGGCGGATTTATTGGTTCACATCTGGCCGAATTATGCGTGCGAAAAGATTACAAGGTAAATGCCCTGGTCCGTTATAATTCCAACAATAGCCGAGGGTGGTTGGAGGGCGTTAAATGCAAAAATAAGATCAACATTATAAGCGGTGATATCAGGGATTACGATTCGGTCTATAGTGCCTTAAGCGGCTGCGATACCGTTTTTCATCTGGCTGCGCTGATAGGCATTCCATATTCGTATATTACCCCCCTGGCGTATCTCAAGACCAATATCGAAGGAACTTATAATGTTCTGGAAGCTTCAAAAGGACTGGGCTTGAAAAATGTTATTATTACCTCTACGAGCGAGACTTACGGGACGGCGCAGTATGTCCCCATAGACGAAAGGCATCCCATGGTTGGGCAGTCTCCTTATTCGGCGACGAAGATATCAGCCGATCAACTTGCTTTGAGTTATTACTGTTCATTTGATCTGCCGGTCAAGGTTGTCCGCCCTTTCAACACGTACGGTCCGCGGCAATCTACCCGCGCGATCATACCCACGATCATCACGCAGTTGCTTTCCGGAAAGAAAAAGATAAAACTCGGGGCTTTGCATCCGACGAGAGATCTGGTTTTTGTTAAAGATACCGTGGAAGGATTCCTGAAAATAGCAAGATCCGGCAAGACGACAGGCAAAATTATAAACATAGCGACTCAGACAGAGATTTCCATAGGGGACCTTGCGAAGAAAATAATCGATATGATCGATCCCGAAGCGGAAATAATAGCGGACAGGACCAGGCTAAGACCCGGCAAGAGCGAAGTGGAAAGACTGCTTGGGAGCAATGAAGAAATAAAAAAACTGACCGGGTGGAAGCCGAGGTACAGTCTGGATAAAGGTCTGAAAGAGACGGTTGAATGGTTTAAGAATGGGAAAAATTTAAGATTATATCCGACGGATATCTACAATGTATAAAAAGATATATTTAGACGCGCCGAATGTCGGGACGCTGGAAAAAGAATTGTTGAGTAAAACCATAGACAGCGGGTATGTATCGACCGTAGGTCCTTATGTGCCGGAGCTGGAACGGAGGATCGCGAAATATCTGGATGTTAAAAAAGCCGTTTCGACCCAGAGCGGAACAGCGGCTATTCATATGGCTTTGCATGAGCTGGGAGTGGGCGGCGGCGACGAAGTGATCGTTCCCGCTTTGACGTTCGTCGCAACGGTGAACCCCGTTGTGTATGTAGGGGCCACGCCGGTTTTTGCGGACGTGAATATTGACACCTGGAATATCGATCCTGGAAATATCGAGAAAGTTATCACGAAAAAAACAAAAGCGATAATACCGGTTCATCTATACGGCAATCCCTGCAATATGGACGCGATAATGAGAATAGCCGGCAAATACGGCTTGTACGTGATAGAGGACGCGACTGAAAGCCTGGGGGCGAAATATAAGGATAAACATACAGGGACTTTCGGCGATTTCGGGTGTTTCAGTTTCAATGGGAACAAGATCATTACCACCGGCGGCGGGGGAATGATTACCGGCAATAATGGGAGGAAGATAAGCCATGTCAAGATGCTGGTTAATCAGGCAAGAGATGAGGGAAAGGAATATTATCATCCGGAGGTGGGATTTAATTACAGGATGACCAATATCGAGGCATCATTGGGTCTGGGGCAGATGGAAAAATTGGATGATTTTTTAGCGAAAAAGAAGAAATTCAATACAATCTACAGGGAAGAGTTGAAAGACATGGAGTTTGTCCGTTTTCAGCAGGAATGCGGGGACGGTGAAAGCTCCTGGTGGCTGTCGTGCGTTGTTTTCGGGAAAGGCATAGATATAGCCGGTTTACAGGAGAAGTTAAAAGAAAAAGGGATTCCCACAAGAAGGGTTTTTCCGCCGGTCGTGGAATTCCCGCCTTATAGGTCGCACAAACATGCTGGGTACGAAAATTCTTACCACATTTATGAAGGAGCGCTCTGTTTGCCCAGCTCCACGCTTAATTCCGCGGATGATATACATTATGTCTGCGAAAAGATGAAAGGCTCATTTAGATGAGGATAGTTCTCTTTATCAAAAAGGATAAGCCTGCGACAGGAGAAGTTATCGAGTATTTGAGCAAGCGCTCGGATGATTTCATATTTTACGCGGGGGCCAGGGAAGACGGATTTCCGGAAGAAGCCGTTATATCTTTTCAGGATATATTGATCTCATATTTGTCTCCCTGGGTGATCCCGGAGGGGACGCTGAAGAATACAAGGCTTTGGAACATAAATTTCCATCCCGGCCCCCCGGAATATCCCGGGATAGGCTGTTTTAATTTCGCGATATACAACGGCGAGAAGTCTTACGGTGTTACCGCTCACCTGATGGATAAAAGTGTCGACAGCGGAAAAATAATAGCCGTTAAGAGATTTCCATTGCTTCCGTCCGATTCTGTGCACAGCCTGAGCGTGAAAAGCTATGAATGCATGCTTTCCCTGTTCCGCGAAGTGATGGACCTGGTCCTGGCGAAAGGCGAGATCCCGGATTGCGGCGAAAAATGGCAGAGGAAAGCCTACAGGCGGGAAGATCTGGAAGATTTGTGCAGGATAGACCCGGGCATGGGAAAAGAAGAGATAGAAAAACGGATCAAAGCGACTACTTATCCCGATATGCCGGGCGCCTATATGGATATAGTCGGTTATAGATTTGCATATGCCCCTGACAGGTGATAAGAATGAGCAAGGTTTTTATAATAGCCGAAGCGGGAGTTAACCATAACGGAAGCATTGAACTGGCGAAGTGCCTGGTGGATTCGGCTGCAGAAGCCGGAGCGGATGCCGTGAAGTTCCAGACGTTCAGAGCGGAGAAAATGACCAGCAAGTTCGCGCCCAAGGCCGCGTACCAGGAAGAAACGACTTCTGGGTCGGAATCCCAGCTTGATATGCTAAAAAAACTGGAATTGGACTCGAACGCACATGTGGAGATCATCGAATACTGCAGGAAGAAAAGCATCATGTTCCTTTCGGCACCGTTTGATATTGAAAGCGTGGATCTGCTCGATAAATTGGGGCTTGAAATGTTCAAGATCCCCTCAGGCGGTGTAACGGACCTTCCTTATTTGGAAAGGATAGGAAGCCTAGGGAAGAAGGTCATAATGTCGACCGGGATGGCGGATCTGAAAGAGATAGAAGAGGCACTGGACGTGCTTACAAGATCAGGAACTTCGAAAGAGGATATAACCATTTTACATTGCAATACGGAATATCCGACGCCGGTCGAAGATACAAATTTGGCCGCCATGCTCACAATGAAAAAAGTTTTTAAGGCCAACGTCGGGTACTCCGATCATACGACAGGCACGGAGGTTCCCATAGCGGCGGTAGCTCTGGGAGCGTCCATGATAGAGAAGCATTTTACGCTGGATAAGGGCATGGAAGGCCCCGACCACAGGATGTCATTGGAACCTCATGAGTTTAAGAGCATGGTCGAGGCTATAAGAAATATAGAAAAAGCCCTTGGTGACGGGAGAAAGAAGCCTTCCAAGTCCGAGGCCGGGAACAGGCGCATAGTCAGGAAGAGTATAGTGGCGGGGCGGGATATCAAAAAAGGGGAGATTTTTACCGAGGAAAACATAACGGCTAAAAGGCCGGGGTCGGGGATAAGCCCAATGCGTTGGCACGACGTGATCGGAAAAGTCGCAAAAAGGGATTTCAGGAAAGATGAGGTTCTGACGCTGTGAAAAGAAAAGTCTGTGTTGTCACGGGTTCGAGAGCGGAATACGGGCTTTTGAAGCCGCTGTTGGCCGAGATTAAAAACGACGGAGAAATGGAACTGCAGTTGATAGTGACGGGCATGCATCTGTCTTCCGAGTTTGGATTAACCTTCCGTGATGCGGAAAAGGACGGTTTTCTTATTAAAGAAAAAATAGACATTCTTCTGGATTCAGATACTCCCGTCGGTATCGCGAGATCCATGGGGCTCGCGCTGAAAAGTTTTGCCGAAGGATACGAACGGCTGCAGCCGGATTGCGTTGTCGTTCTTGGCGATCGATTTGAGCTGTTCGGAGTCGTCGCAGCGGCTCTTGTAAGCAGGATACCCGTTGTCCATATACACGGAGGGGAGCTTACAGAAGGCGTTTTTGACGACGCCATCCGCCATTCAATAACCAAGATGAGCCACCTGCATTTTACATCGACCGAGGAATACAGAAAAAGAGTCATCCAGCTGGGTGAAGATCCGAAGCGGGTTTTTAACGTGGGGGCGTTAGGTATAGATAATGTAAAAAGATTAACTCTTGTGCCTAAAGAAGAGTTAGAGAAAGAATGGGTTTTCACGTTCGCCAAACATAATATTTTGGTCACATTTCACCCGGTCACTCTTGAGGACAATACGGCGCAGGAACAATTTCGGAACGTACTTGATGTGATGGACGGGATCCCCGATATGCATATTATTTTCACTAAAGCGAACGCCGACCCGGGCGGAAAGACCATTAACGGTATGATCGATGAATATGTGTCGAGGAACAGCCGTAAAGCTGTCGCGGTAACGTCCATGGGAACGGCGAAATACCTTTCAACGATGAAGCTTGTCGATGCCGTGGTCGGCAATTCATCCAGCGGCATTATCGAGGCCCCGAGTTTCAGGGTTCCTACCGTCAATATCGGCGATCGGCAAAAGGGGCGAGTCAGAGCAAAGAGCGTGATAGATTGCGAACCTACGAAAAAAGGGATAAAAAGGGCGATAGAAAGACTGTATTCCGAAGAATTCCAGAAAAGCCTTGAAAATGTGGTTAATCCATACGGTGACGGCAATACCGCGAAAAGGATCAAGGGTATCCTGAAGTCCAACGACCTGACCGGCATCGTGAAAAAGTCTTTTTATGATATGACTGGAGGGCGTAATGAGGTATTGTAAAAAATGTGTGATGCCGGATACCAGACCCGGAATCGTTTTTGACGAAAAAGGTGTTTGCCATCCCTGTAAAGTGACCGAAGAAAGAAAGAAGATCGACTGGGACGCAAGATTAAATGAATTGAGGAAGTTGTGCGATAAATACAGGGGGATAAACGGGGACTATTACGATTGTATTATCGCGGTGAGCGCGGGGAAAGACAGCCATTTTCAAGTATATGTCATGAAGGAATTGATGGGGATGAATCCCCTTCTTGTCAATGTCTATAATTTCAGTTGGACTCAGACAGGGTTGCATAATTTTAATAACATAAGTGAGGCATTCGGGTGTGACATTATTTCGCTGCATCTCAACAGAAAAATCGCCAGGAAGATGCTTTGGAAAGCTCTTGTGAAGATGGGGTCGCCGACCTGGTACTGGGACAGGGCAGTTTATGCCTTTCCTTTAAGGGTCGGCATAAATTTTAATGTCCCTTTGATCGTATATGGCGAAAATATAAGCTATGAATACGGCGGCCCACAGGTGAAAGAGACATACAGCGCCAGGGAGCAGATCGATAATGATGTGGTAAAAAATGTGGATTGGGATTACTGGCTGGACGATGAAATAACAATGAAGGATCTGAATGGGGTCGTATATCCCGGCAAGGAGGAATCGGAAAAAGCGGGTCTGGAGCCCATATATCTCAGCTATTTCGTGAGATGGGACGGGCACAGGAACATGGAGATTGCGAAAAGGTATGGTTTCAAATCCCTGAAAGACACCGGCGAGTGGGATAGAAAAGGTTATATAGAAGATTACGACCAGATAGACGCCGTAGGTTATCTCGTCCATCCGTGGTTGAAGTACCCCAAATACGGGCACGCACGCGCTACGGATGTCGCCTGTTACTGGATAAGGACGGGCCGTATCACAAGGGAGGAAGGGATAAAACTGGTGAAGGAACATGATCACGAGCTTGACGGAAAGGCCCTGAAGGATTTCCTTGATTTTGTGGGGCATACGGAAGAAGAATTCTGGCAGGCGGTGGAAAGGTTCTATAACAGGGATATCTTCGAAAAAGTAGAGGGCCGATGGATGCTAAAAGACCCTATTTACAAGGATTTGAAGGAGTGATATGAGGGACATAGTTTCTAAGATAAGGATCTCTCCGGAGGCGTCGATAAAAGAAGCCCTGAAGAAGATTGATGAAGCGGGTCTGGCGATACTGTTTGTCTGCGGCAGAGACGGTTCTTTGCTGGGGTCGCTTACTGACGGCGATATAAGGAGAAAGGTCTTAAAAGGAGGGAACCTGCAGGAAAAGATCACCAATTGCTTTAACCGCAAGCCCGCCTTCGTCGTGGAAAACAATTATACCACGGAAGATGTAAAGGCACTCATGCTGGACAGGACGATCGAGGTCATTCCCGTGGTCGATAACATGAACAGGATCGCGGATATACTGTTCTGGAAGGACTTGTTTGAAAAAGACAGCGTCTCCGGAAGAAAGATAAATGTCCCTTTGGTAATAATGGCCGGCGGAAAAGGGGAAAGGCTGGGCCCTTTCACCAAGATACTTCCCAAGCCCCTCATCCCCATAGGGGAAAAACCCATAATAGAGATAATCATAGACAAGTTCCGGCAGCACGGGGTGAAGCAGTTTTATATCACGCTGAATTATAAGGGCGAAATGATAAAAGCTTATTTCGAAAGCATTAAAAAGGAATGCTATATAGAATACGTCTGGGAAAAAGAATTTTTGGGGACAGCCGGCAGTTTAAAATTGATGCCTCTCCATTTAGAGGATACATTTATAGTATCTAACTGCGATATTATCGTGAATGCGAACTACGAGGATTTATTGAATTTCCATCAGGAGAACCAGAATGTATTGACCGCGATGGGGTCGATCCAGCATCATAGGATTCCTTATGGCGTCATTCATTTCGAAAAAAAGGGGAAGGTGAAGAATATTCAGGAAAAGCCGGAATACGATCTCACGGTGAACACGGGAGTGTACGTGTTGTCTAAAAAAGTCTTTGATCTCATCCCCGAAAATGAATATTTCGACATGACGGATCTTATGCAGGTTCTTTTGGACAGGGGAGAGAATGTGGGGGTGTACCCCGTGTCCCAGAAGTCCTATGTGGATATCGGACAATGGGAAGAGTATAAAAAAGCGATAGAAGACCTTGGGTTATTCTGACGGGGGGTGTCGTCGGTATGTTTCAAAATAAAAAAATTCTGGCTTTGATTCCTGCCAGGGGCGGCAGTAAGGGGCTTTCGCGTAAGAATATAAAACTCTTATCCGGAAAACCATTGATCGCGTGGACGATAGAAAGAGCGAGAAACAGCAAGTATATTGACGAGATCGTTGTTTCTACGGACGATGAAGAAATAGCCGAAGTTTCCAAACAATACGGGGCGGAGATCCCCTTCTTGAGGCCCGAAGAATTGGCTACGGACGAAGCAAAAGGGGTGGATGTCGCTTTACACGCGGTTGAGCGGCTGAAAACTGATGGTAGGGTCTATGATTTATTGATACTATTGCAGCCTACTTCTCCGCTTCGGGTGTCGGAAGATATTGATAAGGCAATAGAGCTGCTTTTTTCAAAAAGCGCAAAGGCTGTTGTTTCGGTGCATGAGATCAGGCACCATTCTTATAAAGCCAATAATTTGCCTGAAGATGGGTGCATGAAAGATTTTATCAGACCCGAAGCCATGAATAAAAATAGACAGGATTTACCGGTCTTTTACGGGTTAAACGGTGCTATTTATTTAGCTTATTGTGATTACATGGAAAGGCAAAAAAGCTTTTTCGGGAATGAGACCTTTGCTTATATAATGCCGCGGAAAAGATCAGTCGATATCGACGATGAAATAGATTTCAAGATGGCAGAGACCCTGCTGGAGTCGTGAGTTTCTGGAAATAATAACATAAAGGAGAGAAAACAATGTACGATTATTTAAACAACAAAACGGTTTTAATAACGGGTGGCACAGGGTCTTTCGGCAGGAAATGTACGGAACTGTTGCTGAAGAACGCTAAACTGCGCAAACTTATCATTCTAAGCCGTGATGAGCTGAAACAACACGATATGGCTCGCGTTTTTAACAGCAGTTTCTATGACACCAAGATAAGTTATTATCTCGGCGACGTGCGGGACAGCCAGCGGCTGCACAGGGCGTTTCACGGCGTGGATTATGTCGTTCACGCGGCCGCGCTTAAACAGGTTCCCGCCGCAGAGTATAATCCGGACGAAGTAATTAAGACCAATGTTATGGGTGCTATAAACGTTGTAAATGCCGCTATAGACCAGGGGGTCAAAAAGGTTGTCGCGCTCAGTACGGATAAAGCGGTCAATCCCGCGAATCTGTATGGCGCGAGCAAGCTCTGTTCGGATAAATTATTTATTGCGGGCAACTCTTATGTTGGGGATGCCGGGACACATTTCAGTGTGGTGCGTTACGGAAATGTTATCGGATCCAGAGGAAGTGTTATCCCCGTATTTTTGGAAAAAAGGGAAAAAGGGGTTTTGCCGGTTACCGACGAACGGATGACCAGGTTCTGGCTGACGATTGAAAACGGGGTTAATTTCGTTCTGCGGTGTTTAAAGGAGATGGAGGGTGGGGAGATTTTTATCCCTAAGATTCCCAGCATGAAGATTGCAGATCTGGCAAAAGCGATCGCCCCTGGTTGCAAGATTGAGAAGGTCGGGATAAGGCCCGGCGAGAAGATCGACGAATGTTTGCTTACGGAAGACGAAGCAAGGTATGCGCTTGAATTTGAAGATTTTTTTGTGATTATTCCACAACGTCCATGGTGGAAGTCGGATAAGTGGGAAAACGGCAGAAAATTGCCCGATGGATTCAGATATGCCAGCAATACTAACGATCGCTGGTTAAGCGAAAACGAATTACAGGAGATGACCGGAGATTTGAATGGAACATATTTCTTACGGCAGGCATAGCATCGATAAGAGCGATATAGACGGTGTGGTCAGGGCCTTAAAGTCGGATCGGATCACCCAGGGCCCCGCTGTGCCTGAGTTTGAAGCGGCCCTATGTCGGTATACAGGCGCTGAATATGCGGTGGCGGTTTCGAGCGGGACAGCTGCTTTGCATATCAGCTGTTTAGCCGCTGGCATAGGTAAAGGGGACAGGGTTATAACCTCGCCCATGACTTTTCTGGCGACAGCGAATTCCGTATTGTACTGCGGAGGAAAGCCGGTTTTTGCGGATGTCCATGAAGACACAGCGAACATCGATCCGGAAGAGATAAAAAAGAAGATAACAAAGAAAGTGAAAGCGATCATCCCGGTCCATTTCGCCGGGCATCCGGCCGATTTAGAGGAGATCCGCAGTATCGCCGATAAACATGATTTAACGGTGATTGAAGATGCCTGTCACGCGCTGGGGGCGGAATATAAAGGTTCCCGGATAGGGGCCTGCAAGCATTCGGACATGACGGTTTTCAGTTTTCACCCGGTAAAACACATTACGACAGGTGAAGGGGGAGCTGTTACAACGAACCGCAAGGACCTGTATGAGAAACTTTTGATGCTGAGAAATCACGGGATAACCAGAGAAAAAGAAAAACTCGGTAGATGGGATGGTCCATGGTATTACGAACAGCAGATGCTCGGTTTTAATTATCGCATAAGCGATTTTCAGTGTGCCCTGGGGATCAGTCAGCTTCAAAGACTTGACACGTTTTTGAAGAGACGTAGAAGAATCGTTGATTATTACAATAAGCAGTTTTCCAGCATCGATGGCCTTATATTGCCCGTGGAACGGCCGTATGTAAGATCTTCCTGGCATATATATTGTGTAAAATTCCGCAGATATTCGCGAAGAAAAAAGATATTCGAGGGTTTACATAGGGCAGGCATCGGCGCTCAGATCCATTATATTCCCGTTCATTTGCAACCGTATTATCGCGGAAATTTTGGATATAAAAGGGGGGATTACCCGAAAGCCGAAGAGCATTACCGTAAAACCACAACCATACCTCTTTACCCCAAAATGGAGGGGACAGAGAAGTGTCATGTAGCGAACATTTTAAGGACGTTATTGAAATGAAGATTTTGTTGATCAACCCGCCTATACGAGAATGGTCCAAGCCCAATGTTTTTCCTTTGGGATTGGGATATATTGCGGCTGTATTGCTCAGGGACGGACATGATGTTGAGGTGCTGGATATAAATGCTTATCGGTTTGATAAAGAGGAAGTTGAAAACAGGATCAGAGACCTTGATTTTGACATAGTCGGTATCGGCGGGATAGTGACAATATATGCGTATGTTAAATGGCTGACAGGGATGATAAAAAGATATCATCCCGGGAAGAAAGTCATTGTCGGCGGCAGTGTCGGTTCTTCCATTCCAAGGATCATGCTGGAAAAAAATCCCGTCGATGTCGTTTGTATTGGCGAGGGGGAGGAAACGATCAGGGAGCTGGCCAGGGCGCTGGAAAATAACGGGGATCTATCAAAGATCAAAGGGATCTGGTACAGGGGGAATAAGGGTGAAGCATGTCAGAACGAAATACGCCCCCCTATTAAGGATTTGGATGAAATACCTTTGCCGGCATGGGATCTTTTCCCGATGGATATATATCTTAAAAATCCGGTAGGCGCGCCGAACAGGAATAAGTGGATAGATGGTTCGGCGGATAATGAGGAAAGCCTTTCGATGAATGTATTTGCTACCAGGGGGTGTCCGTATCAATGCATTTACTGTTACCATGATTTCATGGGGCAGGGGTATCGCACGCGTTCTCCGGAAAATATAATCAAGGAAATAAGAACCCTTTACGAACGGTACGGCGTTAAGTATTTTCATTTTATCGACGATGAATTGGTTTTGAATAAAAGTTTCATTTATGAGCTGTGCAGACGGTTTACGGCGCTCAGCAAAGAGACCGGGCGCAAGATAACCTGGGGATGTGCCGGCAGGGTCAATCTTATGACGGAAGATCTGGTCTCCTCCATGGCTGATGCCGGTTGCGTTTTAATAGGTTACGGCATAGAAACGGGTAGCTTGAAAATGCTGGAATTAATCAAAAAAAACACGACAGTTGAGCAGGCAAAAGATGCCATACGCCTTACCAGAAAATATCTCGGATGGGCGGACACTTCATTCATGATTGGTTATCCCGGCGAGACGCGGAGCACGGTTCAAGAGACAGTAGATTTTTGCAAAGAATTAGATTTAACGCCCGAAGTGATTTTTTTCATGACCCCTTATCCGGGGACAGAATTATATTCGATGGCCTTGAAACAGGGCAGGATCAAGGATGAAGAGAAATACTTGCTTGGATTGGGAGAGCAGGGCGAGAAAATCAGGGTTAATTTCACGGATTTTTCCGACAGTGAACTTTACCGGATCCAAGCGGAGATGATAGAGGAATTGAACGCGTGGAACAAAATAAAACATCCTGAAGCGAGGTGATTGAATGAATATCGTTGGAATTATTCCCGCCAGAGGAGGAAGCAAAGGGATCAAAGGAAAGAACATTATTGATATCAACGGGAAACCTCTCATCGGATATACGATAGAGGACGCATTATCTTCAAAGCTTATCAACAGGATCGTGGTTTCCACGGATAGCGATGAGATAGCAAGCGTTGTCTCAGGTATGTACGATGTGGAGGTCATAAAAAGACCGTCTGCATTTGCCAGAGACGATTCTCCGATTGAAGAAGCTTTGCTGCATGTAGTCGAATATCTGGAACAGAAGGAAAAATATACCGTTGATCTCGTGGTATGGATGCAAGCCAACGTGCCCATAAGAAAAGAGGGAATAATCGACGAAGCTGTTGTCAGGCTTGTTAATTCCGATGCGGATTCCTGCGTGACATGTTATGAGGTGGATCAAATACCCGAGGTGATGAAGGTAATGAATGAAAAAGGGAGACTGGCACCCTTATTTGAGGATGTAAAAGGCATAAGAAGGCAGGAGTTCCCTAAAAAGTATTTACTTGATGGTTCGGTTGTCGCTTTAAGGGCGAAAAATCTTTTCCAGACCCGCGGGATAAGGAAAGCGCACATATATCTGGGCAGGGAAATCATCCCGCTTATTCAGGAAAAGAAGATGTATACGCTTGAAATTGACGTTCCGGAGGATATTTTGTCCGTGAAGTATTATATGGAAAAGGTCGATCGATGAAAATCGTTATATTCACAGAAGGCGGCAGAGAAACAGGTTTCGGTCATACTGTAAGATGCTCGGCTTTGTCCGCCGCACTCAGGGCCAGGGGCATGGATCCCAGGATCTTAATAAAAGGGGATAAAAGCGTAAGGTCTTTTTTTGACGGCGCGGAATACGAAATCGTTAACTGGCTGTGCCTGGATAGGAAGGTTTTGGAAGACATAACGGCGGATGCGGATATGATAATAATTGATTCATATTTGGCCAAGCCGGGCTTTTACGAATATATATCGGAAAAAGTAAAATTACCGGTATATATAGACGATGATAATAGGATCGCGTACCCGAGAGGCATTGTTATAAACGGAAGTCTAAGCGCGAAAAAGTTGGGCTATGTGAACAAAGCAGGGCTTAAGCATGTCCTTGGAGCAGAATATATCATGCTGAACCGCACCTTTCATGATGTCCCCGAAAAGGTGATTTCCAGGGATATGAGAAGCGTTATGGTGACTTTTGGGGGCAGCGATCCCTGCAGGATGACATCCAAAACACTCAGATTTCTGGTTGAGAACTATCCTCATTTAACGAAAAAGGTGATCATAGGCAGAGCTTTTGATGATGTTTCAAAAATAGAAAAGGAAAAAGACAGCAGCACCCAGGTCATTTTATTCCCGAACGTTGGGAAGATGTTAGATATCATGATGGAAGCGGATACGGCGATATCCGCCGGCGGGCAGACTCTTTATGAGCTTGCCAGGATCGGGGTCCCCACGATAGCGGTGACAATAGCGGATAATCAGCTGTCTGAAGTGGAGACCCTGGAAAAGGACAAGATCCTGAAATACGCGGGGCCATGTGATTTTCCCGGGATATGGGAAAAAGTTTCGAATTGCATGGATGAATTTAAAGAGGTCTCCGAACGCCGCAACTATTCCAAAAGAAGCCGAGAGCTGATAGACGGACATGGCGCATACAGGATAGCGGATCTTTTGCTGAGGGAGGCAACATGTTGCTGAAGGATTTGGAAGGACTGAAGTTCCCCGATGATTATGTCATAAAATTCTTTTTTAAGGAGAAATTGGACGTTTCAACAGGGAGAGTATTGGAATTCGGATGCAGTAACGGAAATAACCTGATGTTGTTTTTTCAATTTGGGTGGGAAGTAATCGGGGTGGACAAAGATAAAAAGCTGCTGGAGATGGGGAGCAGGAATTTCGCCAAATGCCGCAAAGAACATAATCTATCCAATCAATTCGATTTGATTTGCCAAGACATGATCGATTTCGTAAAAAGTCATGGTGGTTTGGTCCTCGACGTGCTTTTATTGCCCAATATTATCTGCTATCTGAGTTATTCTCAGATTTTGGAGTTTTTCCGCGAAATAAAAAAGGCGGGAATGCTAAAGAAGGGTTCATTAATATTTATACGCACAAGAGACCTGAAAGACTACAGGTTCGGGAAGGGCGAAAGGATCGACAGCAATACATACAGGCTCAAGATAGGGGAAACGGGAGAGAACGGGTGCATAAATACGTTTCTTTCACCGGAGGAGCTGGCAGGTATAGTGGAGAAGAATTTTGAACTTGAATATAAACATCTGTTCGAATGCTATTTCGATAACCGCCAAATGGATCGTTTAGTCGGCAATGCCGATATAATCTTTTGGGGGAAAGTGCAAAATACGACCAAAGCATAGAATATGAAATGTGCCATAATGCAACCCACATATTTTCCATGGATCGGATATTTTGATCTATTGTCGCAGGTCGACAAGTTTGTCTTCCTGGATGATGTTCAGTTGGCCAGACGTAGCTGGCAGGTAAGGAACAGGATAAAAACCGCAAATGGAGAACTTTATCTTACAGTCCCCGTATTGAAGACGAAAAGCAGGGATGAGCAGGTGATTTGCGGATCACATATGTGTCCGGAAAAGCAATGGAGGCAGAAACATATAAACTCTATCAGGTTTTCGTATAAAAAGTCCGGATTTTTTCATGAAATAATTTCCATGGTGGAGGAGCTTATAAATGCAGATACGTCCGACTTATCCACTTTTAATATTAATATCATCAAAAGGATCTCTCGGGGGATAGGCATCAATACAAATTTTCTCAAAGCATCCGAACTTAAAGGCGTTAGCGGCGCCAAGGACTATCGTCTGGCTTCGATCTGCAAGAAAATAGAATGCGATGAATATGTCTCGCCGCCCGGGGCCGCAGATTATATCGAAAAGGAATCTCCGGGGGGCGTATTCCGGATCGAGGGCATAAAACTTTATTACCATAGGTATAGACACCCTGTTTATCCTCAGCTTTACGGCGATTTTCTGGAATATATGAGCATTATCGATTTACTGCTTAATTGCGGTTTGGGTGAAAGTCTGCAGATTATAAAAAAGGGGTCCGTAGAGGCGATCAGCTCTCCGGAATTTCGGAAGAATCATTTTAATGATGAGGAGTCTGATTTATGAACAGGGAAATTTGCATAGGCAACCGGTCCATAGGGGGAAGGAACCCCCTTTTTGTTGTAGCGGAGATTTCGGCTAATCATGCCCAAAAATTCGATAGAGCGGTCGAATTGATAAATAAAGCCAAAGAATGCGGCGCTGATGCGGTGAAATTTCAAACTTACACGCCGGATACTTTAACTTTGGACATTGACAGCAAATACTTTCAGATAGAACATCCTGAATGGGGCGGAAGGACATTGTACAGCCTGTATCAAAAAGCGCATACCCCTTGGAAATGGTTTAAGAAGCTTAAAGAAACGGCTGACAACGTCGGAATTGTATTTTTTTCCACTGCTTTCGACAGAACTTCAGTCGATTTTCTGGAGGGAATAGGCGTCCCCGTGCATAAAATATCTTCTTTTGAGCTGGTTGACCTCCCCCTTATTGAATACGCGGCAAAAACGGGAAAGCCGCTCATTTTATCGACGGGCATGGCGACTATCGCAGAAATAAGAGAAGCGGTAAATGCGGCGAGAAAGGCGGGAGCAAAGGAAGTCATCCTGCTTAAATGCGCGAGCAGTTATCCCGCTGTTCCGGAAGACATGAACCTGAAAACCATCCTTCATATGAAAGAATTCTTCAAATCCCATGTCGGGCTTTCCGATCATACTTTAGGGATAGAGACATCAATAGCGGCCGTATCGCTTGGGGCCGTTATGGTCGAGAAACATTTTACTTTGTCCAGGAAATTTAAAACGCCTGACAGTTTTTTCTCGATAGAACCGGGAGAATTGAAGCAGTTAGTGAAGAGTGTAAGAATAGCAGAGCGCGCACTGGGAAAAATCCAATACGGACCTGTGGAGAACGAAAAAAAGAGCATGGCTTTCAGGAAGTCTTTATTTGCTGCGGAAGATATCGAAAAGGGAGAAGTCTTCACCGATAGCAATATACGGGCCGTGAGACCGGCCAATGGTTTAAAGCCAAAATGTCTAAAGACTATTTTAGGGAAAAAGGCACGAAAAAAGATAAGAAAAGGGATTCCCTTGGATCGGACTCATGTCGGGAAGTAGCCGAAAAACGTATTACGGGCAAAAAATATGCATTATAGAAACAATATGGATTTCAGATTTTCGTCAAAAGCGGATGTTCTTGAGTGGCTGAGACCGCGGGTGAAACATTCCTGCGTGGAGAAGCTCTACGTATGCACCGTTGATCGATGGATGAAGGACGCGGACACGGTGTTCAGGGAAATACAGAAAGAGTTCCCGGAAGGCAGGATTGTTATGAGAAGTTCTTCGCTGCAGGAGGACGGGTTGACCGGTTCCAGAGCGGGATATTTCAAAAGCGTACTCGACCTTCCGGTCCTGTTTTCCAGGACAGAAGCCGCCGCTGCCGCGATAATCGATTCTTACAAGAGGGCGGAACGCGACGGAACAGGCGGAGGACCTGGCACGGACAGGGAGCAGATCCTGGTGCAGTCGCAAACCGGAAATATCCGCGTGAGCGGGGTGGTCTTCACACGTCAGATAGAGACTAACGCGCCTTATTACGTGATCAATTATGATGATAGGAGCGGCAGGACGGATACGGTTACCGGCGGGATGGAAGGCAAAGTGATATATATTTCACATTTTGCCGATGCATCATCCGACGCAAGATGGAGAGGGCTGATACGGGCGGTCAAGGAACTTGAATTCCTGTTCAAGGGGGCGGTCCTCGATATAGAGTTTGCTATTACGGGGGAAGGTAAGGTGGTCATTTTTCAGGTCAGGCCCCTCGCGGCGAACCGTGATATCGCGATGCCCGAGGACGGGTTTACCAGGCATCTTATAGAGGATATGGTGAAGAAATTCAGCCGCTTCTCGCAGCGCGTGCCTCATCTGGCCGGCGAGACCACCGTTTTAGGCGATATGCCCGACTGGAACCCCTCGGAGATCATAGGCAGCCGGCCGAATACTCTTGACTACACGATGTACAGCTTTATCGTGACGGATGAAGTCTGGCACGAAGCAAGAAGCTCTCTTGGGTACTATGACGTCTATCCCGCGGAACTCATGCTTTCTTTTGGCAAAAAACCCTATATCGACGCAAGGGCGAGCTTTAATTCTTTCACCCCCGCCGATATGCCACATGAGCTCAGGGAAAAACTGGTGAATTACTATCTGGATAAGCTGAGGAAAAATCCTGCCTATCAGGATAAGGTGGAATTTGAAATATTGTGGACCTGCTATGATTTTTTGACAGCAAAGAAACTGAATATATTGTCAAAGCACGGGTTCAGCAGCGCGGATATTGACACTTTTTCAAAGGCGCTGAAGGGCCTTACAAACAGCATACTGAAGGATTCCCGCGGCATCACGGAACACGACCTGAAACAGGTGAAACTTTTGACCGAGCGGCGGGACAGGATCATGCGGTTTTACGGGAAGAGCGATAAAACGCCCTGGAATTCGCTCCATACGGCCTACGGCATCCTGCAAAACTGCAAAAGGTTCGGGACATTCCCTTTTTCCAGACAGGCGCGACTGGCTTTTATAGCAAAAAGTTTTCTCATTAGCCTCAGAAAAGAAGAGGTTGTTTCGGAGGAATTCTACCATGACTTTCTGAACTCGATACGCACCGTAGCTTCCGAATTCAATGATGATTTTTATCGTCTGCAGAACGGGGAGCTAGACAAAGATTCTTTCATCGGGCAGTACGGACATCTAAGAGCCGGGACATATGACATCACCACCCCCAGATATGATAGCTCTTCCAATCTCTTTGACGGACAGGCCGACGCAAAGGCGGTCCGGCGCCCGATGTACGGTTTTAACGCGCCAAAGAAGGTCCTGAAGAATATTGATAAACTGATGGAACTTCACGGCATACACGGGAACGGCGCGTACCTGATGGATTTCATGAGATCGGCCGTCAGGAACAGGGAATGCGCCAAATTCGAATTTACCAGAAGCCTGAGCGACGCGTTGGAATTGATCGCCGAAGCCGGAAAAATGCTGGGCTTTGACCGTGAGCAATTATGTCACGCGGATCTTCCCACGATCATGAAATTTCGCAATCCCGAACACGGCGATTCGGATTATGCCCGGAAGATCATAAAGCAGTCCATAGACAGACATAAGAAGGAAAGAGAATGGTATGACGCGGTCATTCTCCCTCCCGTGATAATTTCCGAGAGGGATTTTTATTATGTGGAACCTTATGAGGCGATACCGAATTTTATTACGCGCAAGTCCGTAAAGGGCCGGATCATTACTTTCGACGAGATAAAACACATGAAAGAACATGTTTTAGAGGGCCGTATCGTGCTTCTGGAAAATGCGGATCCCGGGTTTGACTGGATATTTACAAAAAGACCTCTGGGGATAGTTACCAAGTACGGAGGGGTGGCTTCCCACATGTCCATAAGATGCGCCGAGTTTGGCATACCGGCCGCGATAGGATGCGGCGACGTTATTTATGATGGCCTGAAAAAGGCGAAACTTGTCGAACTGGACTGCATGAGGAAGACCGTAAGGCCGTTAAACAGTCATGGATAATATGTATTATGCGATCTCACTGAGCGTCGAGCCGGGCGATGTTCCCCGGGATTTTCTGTATACCGACTATCGCTTTTTTTTCGAGAAGTTCGGATGTAGACTCGTTTATCTACCCAATCACGCCGGTGCGATTGGATCCTATTTTGACGATTTACCGCTCAGCGGGGTGATATTGTCCGGCGGCAACGATCTGAGCGCCGAGTTCACCGGCCAGGTGGATCTTGACATACGTAACCCGGCGCCGGGGCGGGATGCTGCGGAAAAAAAGATACTTGATCTCGCCGTTGCGAGAAAAATGCCCGTGTTGGGCATATGCCGCGGCATGCAGTTTATAAACTGTTATTTCGGAGGATCTATAACGCAAAAGATCGGAGAGCAAGGGGGTGCGAAACAGCCGCACGTGAAGCGGAAACATATGATCGCGATCTGTGATAATGAAACGTCTGAATTTTTAGGTGCAAAAGAGATGGAGGTCAATTCTTATCATCATCAAGGCATAAAAAAAGACCAGGTTGCCGCGGATTTAAAGATAATGGCGATATCTCCCGGGGACGGGATCGTAGAAGCGGTTTATCATCCTTCATTGCCGCTGGTGGGCGTGCAATGGCATCCCGAGAGAGAAGGCTCCTCGCCAGAAGTAAATGACAGGTTGATTGAAGCGTTTGTGTGGAGAAAACATCACTGGAAGGATAAATGATGAAGGCCATTATACTTGCCGCCGGTGAAGGAAAAAGGCTGAAACCGTTTGCGGAAAATATGCCGAAATGCCTTATAGAACTTGAAGGCAAGAGTATACTTGACCGACAGATAGAGGTAATACGCCGTTGTGGGATAGATGACGTAATAGTCGTAAAAGGGTACATGGCGAACAGGATCAACCGCAAAGATGTCCATTATTATTTTAACAAGGATTATGGCACGACAAATATGGTCATGACATTGTGGTGCGCCGAAAAGGAATTGAAGGGTGAGGTAGTCGTTTCTTATGGCGACATCGTATATAACGAGGAAGTGCTCCGTAGTCTAATCGATTCCGCCCACGACATATCCGTTGTAGTGGATGTCGCCTGGGAGAAGTACTGGAAAATGCGGTTTGACGACCCCTTGAAAGATGCCGAAGCTTTTAAGATGGACAGAACAGGACGGATAGAAATTATCGGTCAGAGAGCTGAAAGGATTTCGGATATCGAAGCGGGTTACATAGGATTGGTCAAGTTTCGGGGCGGGGGGATGAAAGCTTTTAGGGAATCGTTCTTGAACGCGCGAAACGTTTCCAGGAACGGGGGGAAGGCATGGGGCGCGCCCCGACCATTCGAAAAATCCTATATGACAGACATGCTCCAGGGGCTGGTCAATGAAGGTCATGACGTATACGGGGTCAAGGTGGAAGGCGGCTGGGTAGAAATAGATTCACCCAGCGATTATGATCTGGCGAAAAAGTTGTTTGTGGACGGAAAAATCAAAGCACTGGTTTAAAAAGGAAAGACAGATCATGAAAACCATATTTATTGGCGGGATTCAGAGAAGCGGCGGTTCTTTATTGGCGCGTTTATTCGATGGTCACCCGGATATTGCAAGTTATCCCGTGGAATGCAGTTTTCCCGTGAATAATAAGATCTATCCCGTTTTTGAAAATTATACCGGCATTCCCTTGACCATGCCGTTGTTTGATCCGACGGCTGATAAGGACATTTTTGAGATAACGAATACCCCTTCTGAAAAACCGAAAGTGATACTTAAATTCGGAAAGGAAAAGGAAGATCTGATAGGCGTGCGCAGGAACTATCTGGAAAAGGAATATTATGACACGGTTAAAACCGACTTTGACTTTTTCAGATTCAAAGCGCTTTTTACTTCTTATGCGGAGGTGGCTAAAACAATAGAGGAACTTTACGACGCGAAACACAGAGCTTACTTCGCCGCCTGGGATAACGGGATGCATTCCGGGAGCATGAAATTTGTTTCATGGCATTCCAGTTCCGGGATATACCTTACGAATATAGACAGATATTTTAGCGAGTTCAAGGATTCATTTTTCATCCACCCGTTACGGGATATTATGGGGTATATTGCGTCTGAAAAAACAAGATTAACGAGGCAATATTATGGTTCACGCCGTTTTCCGAAAATGAAAATGCCCAATATTTTTGTCAAGAAATTCAAGAACTATGATCTGGAAGCTCAGATCAGAGGATGGATGGCCACGTTGACCCGGGTGGTTCTCCTGCAGGAACGATTCGGGGTGCGGGACAGGTTTTTTGTCGTCAGATACGAAAATATTGCAAATGATGCTGAATCTGTCATGAGATCTTTATGCGAAAAAATAGGCTTGGATTTTCATAATACTTTGCTTGAACCCACAATAGGCGGTTATCCCTGGGGCGGGAATTCGCACCAGGGCAAACAGCGGGGCATTAATAAGGATTTAAGTTCATATTATCCGCAGGTCCTGACATCGCAGGAAATCAGGCTTATTGATAGATCCACGGCGCCCATTAGAGAATATCTTGATCGATGCAAAGAGACCCCGGCAGATTTGGGGAAGATTCGTAAAAAGCATTTGTATGATTATGAATATCAGAAAAGATATTTCGACGACGAAGAAAAACTCTTTTTATATTACGCGCTTGTAAACAGCGGCAGGCGGAAGATAACGGTCAAGAACCCCGACTTTACGGCGATCATCGCTTTTTTGTATAAAAAGATAATCCATCTTATTCATATACCACGCTTGCTTAAATTGAGGTTTTTTCACGGATGGGGGAAGCAGAACTATACATAGAGAGATTGCTCCGCGACATGAAGACATGTACGAGCAAAGCGCATTGAAAGAGAGGCTTGTATGGGGCACATAATATTGCTAACGGGTATTTCCGGTTCGGGCAAGACCACGCTGGGGAATGCTTTGAAAGACGTTCTTACCCGGGAGGGCAGGCGGCCGGTTGAATTTATCGACGGCGACACAACACGTGAGTTTTTGGGTAATGATCTGGGTTATGCCCCGCGGGACCGGTTGTTGATAACGAAACAGATAGCATACGCGGCGTATTTATTGTCTAAGAACGGCATTGATGTCATTGTGGCCAATATCGCCGGCAGCTATGAGATCCGGGATTATTTGAGGGGGAAATGGGAACGGTATATACAGATTTTTCTGGATGCCGACATCGAAGACTGTATCAAAAATGACCGCAAGGGCGTTTACGGGAAAGCCCTGGAATCGGAAAAACCCTGGCTTTACGGGATAGATATGCTCTATGAAAAGCCGCGTAGCCCCGACTTAACGGTATATCCTTACAAGGAAAGCGTGAAAGAAAGTCTTAGCAGGATAATAGATTGTTTGACGGGAAGGAAATTTTTCACAGTAAAAAATTAACTTGGGGAGATCATGTCTGGATTCGAGATAGAAAGAAAAGCGTTCACCAAAAATCTGGCTTTGATAACCGGGCTTACAAGGTCCGGAAAGTCTATGCTGGGCCCGATAGTTTCCAGTTTCGAAGGTGCTGAAAACGTAAGACTTAACTATCTCATGGAATTGGTCCCTCCCATGAATAAGATAGAGCTGATAACGGAGGATGTCGCAATTTATCTCATGAGGCATGCTGTTGATTTCATGCTGTATGACAATATGATAGGACGGAATTCAAATTTTCGGCCTTCGGATTATACGAGCATATGGAGGACAAAGAACCCCGCTAAGTATTTTCAGCGCTTATTCAGAAAAGAAGGCGATCTTGTTTTTGACGAATTAATGGAAAAAAATATCATTTTTGTTTTGATGTTCCACAATGGACCGTGGTTTGCGGATATTTTATTCAAAGCTTTTCCGGACATGAAAATGCTGTATGTAAAAAGGAATCCCGTTGATGTGGTGTCCTCATGGTACAAGAAAGGGTATGGCACAGATTTTTATGCGAAACCCAGAAACGGGCTTTTAACGATAAAATGGAAAGGCAGGACCCTGCCTTTTTATTCCGCGGGATGGGAGGAAGAATATTGTTCTTTGGGAGAAGTGGACAGGATCGTATTTACAATAAACAAGATCGAGATGAAATTTAAAGAAACATTGCATGGTCTTTCGGACGCGCAGCGCGAGAACATTATGGAAGTTTGCTTTGAGAGAATGGTCACAAAGCCGGATATGGTGATCCCTGAGGTCTGTAGATTTTTGGGCACAAATGAGACCGCATACACGCCCAGGGTCCTTAAGCAGGAGCTTTGTCCGCGGGTTCTTCGCGAAAAAGATCAGGAGGAAAAGTTCAATAAGATCAAGGAAAATTGTTCGTCGAAAGCCGCGGATCTGTTGGGAGCCATGGTTAAAGGATATAAAGATAACGCAGGATAATGCATGAAGTACTGTTTGATAGAAAAATGGCACGCTGATTATTCTCTTCCCAGGGAGTGTAAAGTCGTGCCTTTGACCACTGAAGCGAGTGATTCGCTTGAGAAATGCGGCGTTGATTATGTGACGTTCCAGGAGTATTTTTCATCGGGCGAGGTTCGCGGCGACACGGACGGTTATCTTGATTCTCAGCGGGTATGGTTCCGGGAATTTGACCGGTTTGTTTGGAGCGTTTTTCCCGAAGCGGAAAAAATGAAGGTCCGGTTACCCTCGCTTTACTTTTACAATATAAAACACCTGGTAGATTGCGCCGTGCTGACCGCAAGGATCATCAATAAGTTTCTGGATGTTGTCAAACCGGATAAGGTCTGGTTCATCCCGAAGATCCGCGGCAGCGGCAAAATGCATCGGTGGTACTGGTATTCTTTCGACAGAAGTGCCTTCGCGCATTTATTGGAGCCGCTTTGCCGGAAAAGGGGGATTGCATTCGAAGAGTTGTATGCCGACCAAGAGCAGCCCCCGACGCTAAAAGAAGACACGGTGAAACCCTTCGCTGGAATAATGAAAGTTAAAGGCTTGTTCACATCCAGGATCAGAGGTTTTCTTAAAACGGCCAGGGAAGTATGTGCGCAATATCCATATTTTGTTTTCTTTTCGAAACATAAAAAAGGCAGCATCCTGGTCGTGAACGTCAAAAATTATCTTTATGACTTTTGCCGAGATTGTCGCAAGAACGGATTCAGCGTGTTCCTGAAAAACGGAGATTATGTGCGTAAGCCCTCCTTATTCCCGGCAAAAGAAAAGATCGGTCCGGGAAAAAGCAGCGGCGCGAAATACCCGAACGGTCCTGACAAAGATTCTGTTATGGATGGTTTCATCCGCAGTGGCGTCATGGACTGGATAAACGAACGGTGTGGACTGGACGTTTCTTCCATGATGTATCCAAGATTTAAATATGTTTTGTGCGATGTTTTTCCAGAAACACTGAGCTGTATAAAGAGTTTTGTCGATTTTTACAACAGGAATAATATAGATTTTGTTGTTAATTATTCCCTTTCTTCAGAGGATGAGTTTGCTGCTGCAGCTGCCGCGGCGATCAGCGATTCCACGAAAAGCGTTGGTTTTAGCCATGGCACCGATGCTTATGAGGCAAAACCCAGATTTTTTCTGGAATACAACCACTATGATTTCTATTTCGTGAATACGAAAGCAGAGGCGGACCACATAAAAGGCCTGGCCGATGGGTATGGTTTTTCAAAGCCTTCAGCGCATGAATACCCGTATTTCCGGAAACGCTTTTCCCGGATAGCTGAAAAAAGAAGCCGGGCAGAACGACTGAAAAAGACGCGTAAACAAGATAAGCCGATCGTTCTTTTTGCTCCCGTGATGCGCACAGAGAGGATGCATATGCCCATTGTGAATACTCAGCCACTTCAATGGGATTATTTCAGGTGGCATTACGCTCTTATTGACTATTTTGCGTCAAGATCCGATTTCAGGTTCGTATGGAAGGCGCTTTTACAGCCCTTGGGTTTCGGGGATACTATCCGTGATCTTTTGCAGGACAAGCGCTATGGGAACATCAGTTTCAGTTCCGATAAGTTAAGCGAATGGATGATCGCCGCTGACAGAATATTGTGCGATGTTCCCGGAGGGGCGTTTTATGAAAGCATTTTCAGCGGGATACCGACGCTGGCTTTTTACCGTCCGAAAGACCAGGAACTCCGCAAGGATGCTTATCATGTTTTCGGCCCGAGTTTACAGCCATATTCGACCATTGAAGATGGGATCAAAGCGGTTGAGGATTTTCTGGACAGCGCTCCCAAAAGATATATTGTTACAATCCCTCAAGAGCGATCGTCCGTGCCCGGTATTCTTATGAATGGCGTTCAAGAAAGGCAAGATCATGTCGGAAGAATATAAATATTTCAAGAACCAATATCTTGACGACATCAGGGAAAACTATTTCAAACCCGTGCTCGATGATGTTTTCAAAAAATACGGGAAGAACATAAAGGTCATGGGGGATGTAGGTTGTGGTAACGGCATATTCAGCACTTATTTGAAGAGAGAACGCGAAATAACGCTGTGCGGGTTTGACGCCAGCGAGTACGCCCTTGAATGTGCGCTGCGGAAGGGCATGGACAAAGTCTTCTTGAACGAGGATTTCAGCACGCGGGCGTTGCAGGTAAACGATGCTTATTTTGATTTTGTCCTTAATAAAGATGTCCTGGAACATCTCATGGATCCGGAATTCTTGATAAAGGAGATCGCCAGGGTGTTAAAACCCGATGGGCTGTTTCTTTTGCACGTTCCCAATGATTTTAACCTGTGGAAGAGGATCCAGTTTGTTTTTTCCAACAGTATCGATACGTACAGCTATTGCCCCGGCGCGAAGCAGTGGAACTGGCCACACATACGTTTTTTTACGTTTGAAGGCATAAAAGAACTGTTGCACATGCATGGTTTTGAGATCATAGAGAATTACAGCTCTTTTTTTGCTCATCGACTTTCGAAAATACACAGGATCCCGGGATATATGCCGGTAGCCAGGTTGCTCGCCGGCAGATATCCGTCGCACTTCTCTCAGGCGGTGAGCGTTTTAACGAAGAGGGGAAAAAAAGCATGAGAAACGAAAGTTCAAATACATCGAAAAGGTCCGCGGATGTCGTTTTGCTGCAGTTGCCCTTTTGGGGGGTAGGGTGCCCGCCTCTGGGGCCGGCGCTTTTGAAAAGCTACCTGGCGCAAAACGGCATTTCCTGCAAAGTATTCGATATCAACGCGCATGCCTACTCTATACGGGGCAAAAGATATTTCGACTGGTGGGAATTGAAGAACGGATATTATTTTTTTCAGGGCGACGAGGGGAAAATGCTTGAGTATTACCGTGATAACAGGGCGTTATTCCTTTTTTATATAGGTGAGATCATCAAGCTGAGCCCGAAGGTCGTCGGGTGCTCATGTCATAATACTTCCATCACGTTGAGTAAAATATTTCTGGGGGAATTGAAGAACTACTTGCCGAATTGTAAATATATCCTTGGAGGACCGGAAGTTGCCGGATTTATGAATAATGCGGACCAGCTCTTGTCGGAGGATTATATTGACGCCGTGGCGCTTGATGAGGGTGAGAAGAGCCTCGTTGGCTATTTCCGGGGCCTGGAGGAGGATTCCGAAGGCCCCATACCCGGTCTTGTGTACAAGAAAGACGGACGTATCATCGAAGGCGGGGAGGTCGATATTATCGGGGACCTGGATGAGCTTCCCTTTCCCGATTTCAGCGAATTTAACCTTGAGCATTATTATAAACCGAACTCATTGCCAAGTTATACCTCCAGGGGATGCGTGAACAGATGCATATATTGCAGCGGCAGGACTTACATGAAGCGCTTCAGGAATCGGTCCGGTAAGAGGATATTCGAGGAATTCAAATATCTGAAAGAACATTATCCCGAGGCCGACTATATAAGACTGTGTGATAATGTCTCCAACGGCGATATCAAAAAGCTGGAATCGCTGTGTGACCATTTAACGGAGGCGGACCTGGGTATAAGTTGGACGCTGGATAATGCCGTTATTCGCAAAGAAATGAGAGCGCCGCTTTATAAAAAACTAAAGAAAGCGGGATGCACGCTGATAGGTTACGGTTTGGAAACGCCGTGTCACAGGATACTCGAGAACATAGGCAAGCATTTTTCGAGGGGGGTTGATTTTGTAAAAGTGTTCAAAGAGGGCAAAAAGGCCGGGATATATATAAGCGTTAATGTGATGTTCGGCTTGCCGGGGGAAACGGAAGAAGATTTCAGGTATATGATCAATTTTGTGGTAAAGAACAGACGCGCGTTTAACATGCTGAACCCGTCCCTGACTTTTTGCGAATTTTATCCCGGTTCAGCAGGGTATGACGAACCGGGAAGGTTCGACCTGGATATGGCCAAGGGAAGCCTTTTTTGGGAGTCCGTCGATGGGGCCAATAACTATCTCGTAAGGATGAGGCGTTTTGAGGAATTTTGCAAGGTTCTGAACAAATATAAATATGACACTCTTTTTTATGTCAAGGAGCTTCCGAATAAGCATGCCCTTTTATTTGAATATTATTTCATAAGCAATGAGTACGATAAAGCCATGGAGCATTACGGGAAAATACCGCTCGATCAGATCAATGCCAAGGTAAAAGAGATATACCGCAAGATCAACGGCAAAAGCGTGCCGGGAACCGGGGAAAAGAAACTGCGATTAAGCGACTTTATAGAGAAAGATAAAACGTTCGAAGAATCATTTTTGGAGGTTTCTTTGGCCGAGGCCATAGAACAGTTGCAAAAGACGGACGTATTTGAACTCGGCCCCAAAAAGGCGTGGAAGCGGAAGTTGCGCTCCTTTGCACATCGCGTAATAGGTTATGACAGGATCGAGGAAAGGGTCAGCAGCGTTTATTCCATGATGAAACTTATTGACGCCAAAATAAACTGTTATGCGGCCGCCGCGTACAGCCACAAAAATGGAATAGGCGAAGAAGAAAAGATTGAAGTAAAAAATCAAAGGATGCGTGGATTGACCGGATGAAGATCGTTCATTTTACCCATAACGTTATCGACGGCGCAGGAAAGGCGGCGTATCGATTGCACAAGGCGCTGCAGCGGGAAGAAGGCCTGGAATCTTTGATGCTGGTCTGCAGGAAGGGACATGGGGACGATTCGGTCATCCAGGTCTGCAACACTCTTTTTACGGACAGGCCCGGTTTAGCCGGGCTCGGCGAAGACGTTTTCAGGAAATTCTTCAGAGCTATCCCGTATATCTGCAGGCAGGTTTACTGGAAGATGAAGAGGCGCAAATGGAAACCGCTGACGCTTTTTAATTTCAATATTCCGTATATTTCCATGCGGAGGATAAAGAAATATCTGTGCGGCGTCGATATTATTTGCCTGCATTCGGTCCAGTCATTTTTATCCCCGGGACTGATCAGGGACATTCACAGGTTCTGCCGGGCGCCCGTGGTATGGACTTTGATGGATGTTGAACCTTTGACCGGCGGATGTCATTTTAGCGGAGAGTGCAGAGGTTTTGCGGGATCCTGCGGCAATTGCCCGCAGCTCGCCGTGCGGGGAGAAAATGACATCTCAAGACGCATATGGAAGGAAAAACGCGAATATTTCAGGGATGTCCCGCTTACTTTCGTAGCCGCCTCTTCCTGGGTCCGTGAGCATATCGCGGACAGTTCATTGTTCGGCTCCAGACGGATAGAAAAGATATTCCTTGGCGCGGATCGCAGTATTTTTGAGAGAGTGCATAAAAAAGCGGCACGCGAGATACTTGGCCTGCCGGAAGAAAGCAGGATCATCCTTTTCGGGTGTTTTGACCTCGATGATCGGCGAAAGGGAGCGGATCACCTGGAACGGTCCCTGAGCGTCCTGCCCCGGAAGATCTTGCCCGGTCACAGGGAGCTGTTTGATCAGGTAGTTCTTGTTACTTTCGGCAGGACGGACGGACGCACCTTTTCAGGAATACCGTTCAAATGGATACATCTCGGGGAATTGAGAGACGACAGGCTTATCGCGCTTTCGTATCAGGCCGCGGATGTTCTGGCGTGTCCGTCTATTGATGATTTTGGACCGATGATAGTGAATGAGGCGTTCATGTGCGATCTGCCCGTGGTTGCTTTTGACCGCGGGGTAGCTCCGGATCTGGTAAAAACAGCCGGATCCGGTTATATAGCCAGAAGATACGATACCGATGATTTCAGTTCGGGCATATTGAAGTGTCTGTCGGAGGAAGAGAATGGGGCGGCTACCGACGAGATCCTGCGTTTAAAAGAGATGTGCAGAACGGACTTTCAGGCGCGGCAGTACGCGAGACTTTTTGAAAAACTTCTAAGCGAAAAAAGCGATAAAAAAGGAGTTTTATGAAAAAAAATAAAAGGTCGAGAATATATCTCAATAACGAGATAGGTAGGGATGAGCTGGAAAAAATGCTGAGCAATCACGCTTTCTGGGAAAATAGCGCAGAAAGATTTGCTTCTTCCAGCAAGGTTTCCTGGGGGGACAGGAACGCGATGAAGCTTGAGATCGGCAATATCTCGGGATATATCGTTCATGGGGATCTTGTCCTTGACGCCGGTTGTTCGAACGGGTTTTCTACTTTTGAAATAGCGAAGGATAAAGACATCAGGATCAGGGCTTTTGATTACAGCGAGAAAGCCATACGTATCGCCAGGGGGGAACAGCCCGCCAAGGACCCCCATGGGAAAATAACATTCTACTGCGGCAATATCCTTAATATAGGGGAAAAGGACGCCGTTTTTGATGCTGCCTATACTATAAGGGTCCTGATCAACCTGCCGACGTGGGAGAGGCAGAAAGAGGCTATCCTGGAGATACATAGGGTATTAAAACGCGGGGGGCTCTATCTCATGTCGGAGGCATTTTCGGGCAGCCTGAAAAAACTGAATACGCTCCGCGGCATGGCCAGCATGAAACCGCTGGGTGTGCATGAATTCAACCTGTACCTGGAAGAGCAAAAGCTTGAAAGTTTTGTTAAACGACATTTTGATGTAGTCGCCATAAAGAGGTTTTCCAGCGCGTATTATGTCGCTTCCAGATTTTTGCGTTACCTGACGATGGAAAAAGGCGATGAGGATTCTTACGATAATGAGATCAATAATCTGTTCGTTAAATATCCGGAAACGTCGAATTCCGGGGATTTCGGCATTCAAAAACTCTATGTCTTGAAAAGGAAATGATCATGAAAAAAACCATTTTACTCACGGGCGCTGCCGGATTTATCGGAAGCAACTTACTGGACCACCTATTCAATAAGTACCGAGACTATCGCTTTTTAGTGCTGGATTCATTGACGTACGCGGGTAATCAAAAGAACATTTCCGCGCATATACAGGATTCGGAGCGATTTGAGTTTTGGTACGGGGATGTCGCGAACCCGTATATCGTGGAAGAGCTGATGAAAAGAGCCGATCTTGTGGTGCATCTGGCGGCGGAAACCCATGTCGCCCGGTCGATCTTCGACAATTCCAAGTTTTTTCATACCGATGTGATAGGAACGCAGGTCCTGATGAATGCGCTGCTTAAGTGCAAACAGGTGGATAGGTTTATCCACGTATCCTCGTCGGAGGTGTACGGAACGGCCCTGACCGACCCGATGACGGAGGAACACCGGCTTGATCCCCGGTCTCCTTATGCCGGCGCCAAGGCCGGAGCTGACAGGCTGGTATACTCGTATTGCTGTACTTATCCGAACCTGCCCGTGGTGATAATCCGTCCGTTCAATAATTATGGTGCGCGGCAGCATTTGGAAAAAATGACGCCGCGTTTTATCACTAGCACACTGAAAGGCGTACCGCTGAAAATTCATGGCGACGGCAGCGCAAAACGCGACTGGATATATGTCGGGGACAATTGTGAGGCCATCGACAGAGTCTTGCATATGAAGGATTTCGGCAAGATCAGGCATCAGGTCCTTAATGTGGGGACCGGCAAAGCCACAAGCGTGCTGGAGATGGCGAAGCTGGTTTTAAAGATCATGGGAAAGCCCGAAAGTCAGATACGGTTCATAGGGGACCGGCCGGGTCAGGTCGAACTTCACGTGGCTTCCACGCGGAAAGCGAAGGAATTGATCGACTGGAAATCGGAAACAACGCTGGAAGAAGGCATGAGAAAAACGATCAAGTGGTATGCGGAGAATGAGGCATGGTGGAAAGAGCTGGAATGGATGAAAGAGGTCCCCATACATACCGCTAACGGGAATGTTGAGATGCATTGATTCTGTTTCAGTGGCTAAGGAAAGGGTTTTGGAGGATATATGAAGATCGAATTTTACAGGCACAGCCTAGAAAAGGAAGATAAAAACGAAGTGGCAAAAGTCCTGGATTCCGTTTTTTTGACTTCCGGGGAGTGGACAAAGGCGTTTGAGCGGAAACTAGCCGATTATGTAGAAAGCAGATACGCGGTGGGATTGACTTCCTGCACGAATGCCCTGGAGATCACGTTGAAATATTTCGGAATAGAACAAGGTGACGAAGTCATCACGACGCCCATGTCCTTTATAGCGACTGCGAATGCCGTGGAATATTGCGGGGCGAAGCCCGTGTTTGTTGATGTGGAGCCGGACACCGCGAATATCAATGCGGACCTGATAGAAAGCGTGGTCACCCCGAGGACAAAAGCGATATTACCGGTGCATCTTTACGGGCATATGTGCGATATGGGAAGAATAAGAAAGATCGCTGATAAACACGGCCTGAAAGTTATCGAGGATGCCGCCCACTGCATGGAAGGTCAAAGAGACGGCATCAAACCGGGACAAGTGGGGGACGCGGCCTGTTTCAGTTTTTACGCCACTAAGAACATTACCTGCGGGGAGGGCGGCGCCGTTTCGTGCAATGATCCGGAGATGTATGACTGGTTATTTAAAGCAAGGATGCACGGGATGACCAAGAATGCGGCCGATCGTTATTCTAAAAAATATGAGCATTATGACATGGACTTTCTGGGGTTTAAGTGCAATATGAGTAATATCCAGGCCGCGCTTTTAATCCATCAGATTGAAAGGATCGAGACGTTGCTGTCTGCAAGGCAAAGGATCGCCCAGCGATATGATGAAGCCTTTCTCGGCAATCCTGGTATAAAGGTGCTTGGGACTTTGCCTGGGACCAGACACGCCAGGCATCTGTACACGATACTGGTCGATCCACGTAAGAGGGACGAATATATGCACAGGTTGCAGGAAGCGGGCGTCGGTGTCGCGATCAATTACAGATCCATCCATCTGATGAAGTATTATCGCCAAAAATACGGGTATAAAAGAGGGGATTTCCCGGTATGCGAAAGGATAGGGGATTCGACTATTTCCATTCCTTTTTATCCCAAGCTGAGCGATGAAGAGGCAGGATACATTATTAACGCGGTGAATTCAATGACGAATTCGTGAGTCGATCGGGAGGTAAAATGAACAGAAGAAACGAGCAGATCGAAGCCGTTAGCGGGTGGTGGAACACTGAAAGAAACAAGGAAAAATGGGACAGGGCTTATATCAAGACAAATGTTCATGGCAGGATGTATTTGAAAACACGGCAAAGGCGCGTTCTTAATTACATGAATGAGGCCGGCTTAAAAGAGGGTTCCCGGGTTCTCGAGTTGGGTTATGGCGCGGGACAGACGGCTTTGGAGCTCGGGAAACGGGGATTTGAGGTCTACGGCTTGGATATTTCGGAGAAATTTCGTGAGGTAGCCAGTGCAAGGTGCAGGAGGATGCATCCGGAGGGAAAATTTTATTTAAAAACCGGGAACATTGAATCAAATTATGAATTCAAGGATGGTTTCTTTGACGCGGTGGTTGTGGTTGGAGCTTTGCAGTATCTTTACGACCCTTCTGTCTGTCTGAGAGAAGTATTCAGGGTCCTCAGGCCCGGAGGGTTCTTTGTAGTAGCCCAGAGAAATATTTATTCTCTGAGCAATTTGACTTCACCGAGGGAATTCGCGCGTGCCTGCGCCCATTTTTTCCTGAGAGAAAAATACGAATTATTCCCTTCGTTCAAGTCCATACTGGTCGACTCAAAACTGGGATGTATATTCAAACGGTTTGAAGGCTCAAAGTTTTTTAATACGCGATTCATGCTAAAAGGGCATGATGAGTGGAAATTCAAGATCAAAAAAAGGATAAATTCATATTTCTCCCTCAAGTCGATACTGAAAAGGGAGGGGTTCGCCACGCTTAAAGCCGATGGTGCCTATTATTGCGTTTCCGAGACACCGCGGTTCTTCTATATCAATCTGAAAGCGGACAGGCTGATCGAAAAAATAAACGGCAAGCTGAGAATACCTTATTTGTTCACGTTGGGAAGAAGCATTGTTTTGCTGTGTAAAAAAGGGGCGAGGGAAGCGTTTTTGCAAAGATCGGGAGGCATGTAATGACTTTGTTGCAGCGGTTGATCGACAGCGTTGTTCGCATAGTATCAAAATGGTTCAGCGGTACGGACAGCGACGATAAGGAGCGTAACGAGCCGCCTGACAGCATATACCCTTTATGGTGACGAGGAGCTGGTATCCATGGGAAAAGCGTTTTTTTATTCTATCGTTTTTATATGCGGCCTTATTGCGGTAGCAGAGATATTATTCAGGCTATGTTACAGGATCATGCGCAAAAGGCCATATCAGTTTATCCCCAGGATACCGTTTAAGAAAATGTACATTGAACCTCATCCGTACCTTCCCTATGTTTCCAAGAAGCATTTTCTGTGCAGCGAGAACATAGCGGCCCGGTTCCAGCTTAATCAGGATAAAGGGTATAAGTTCACGGAACTGAAAACGAATAATTTCCGCCATTATAACGGCCCGGACGGCAGCAGGGACATTGTGATGCCTAAACCTGAAGGTTTGACGCGGATCAACTGTTTAGGCGCTTCGACGACAGGCAACTATATCTTCTACAACGGGCGCCAGTATAGTTATCCGATGGAATTGGAGAAGATCTTGAAGAATTCTTTCCCGGGAAACAATACCGAGGTCAATAATTGCGGACAGGGTGGATATACCAGCGCGGAAGTCCTGATAAAATTTTTATTAGATACTATAGACACGACTCCTGATATCGTTGTCCTGTACCTTGCGTATAACGATCTACAGCCGTCCATGACGGATGGTTTTCAGGGCGATTATTCACATGCCAAGAGAAATCTGGGTGAAATATATCATCGCTATGAATTTATCTCAAAAATTCCTTATATACCCCTTGCCATCTGGAACTATCTGATTAATGCGCGCACGTTTGGTCAGAATATACGCTTTACTCTTTTAAGCGCGATCGCCCGCAAGAACGCAAATATCGACAATGATTTCGAAGGTTTAGGAACGTATGAGAGAAATATCGAGCACATAATAAATATCTGCAAGGCGAACGGAATACAAGTGGTCTTGTCGACGTTCTGCCACTATTTATATGACGGCATTAAGGACAATAAAGAACATTTGAAATATCATGAAGGCATCAAGCTGGAGAACGAAATAATGAGGGGACTTTCCCGCCGGCATGATGTGCCGCTGGTCGACAATGACATGTTGATACCGAGGGATAATAAGTATTTCGTGGACAGCATACATTTCTCCCCCGAAGGCATGCAGATGCTCGCGGAAAACATTTCGAAGCCGATTATCAATATTCTTAAGACGGAAAAAGTCGGGTCGTTGCATGGAAAGCAAGCTTAAAAAAATATTCATTACAGGTGGAACGGGACTATTGGGACACTATCTGGTAAGAACCGCGCCGGGGATATATGATGTAAGTTGTACCTATTTTCCCGGGAACAAGAAGCACTCCGTGCCTTATGTCTGCGGAAAACACCATCTCGATATCAGCGATAGAGCCGCGGTGATGGACATTATAAAAAAGGCGAAGCCCAATCACGTGATACATACCGCGTCCATTGCTGACGTGGATTATGTCGAGAAAAACAAAAAAGAGGCGGAGATGTCCAATCTGGGAGGCACGAAGAACGTCATCGAGGCATGCCGGGAAGTAAATGCCGGTCTGGTGTATACGTCTTCCAACGCGGTATTTGACGGGAAGAATCCGCCTTATTCGGAGGATGATCCGGTCAATCCTCTTAGTTACTACGGAGAATTAAAGATAAGAGAAGAAGAGCTGGTCAAAAAGAGCGGGCTGGAATATGCTATCGTAAGGCCCATATTGATGTATGGGTGGAACCTTGGGACGGAAAGAAAAAATCCGGTAACATGGCTTATTGATCTTCTCAGGACCGGCAGGGAAGTCAACATGGTTGATGATATCTTTTGTAATCCCCTTTTTGTCGAAGATTGCACGAAAGTGATATGGGAGATCATCAGATCGGACAGAAAGGGCCTGTTTCACGTCGGGGGAGAGAACGAGATATCTAGATATGAATTCGCCCGTCTTACGGCCGATGTTTTCGGTTTCGACACAAATTGTGTAAAACCGGTTAAAAATTCTTTTTTTGCGGAAATAGCCCCACGGCCGCGAAATACCACTTATTGCATCAATAAGATCAAGAGGGAGCTGAGAATTTTTCCTTTGGGCGCGCGTGAGGGCTTGGAAGCGATGAGGGGAGCAGGACATGAAACCTCCTGAAGTATCAATAGTAGTCGGGGCGTATAATTGCGGAGAGTTTATTCAGGCAACCGTTTGTTCTGTTATCGATCAAACGTTCAAGAATTGGGAATTGATCGTTGTTGATGATTGTTCAACCGATGATACTTATGAAAAAGTCAAAGATATGCAGGACGGGCGTATCAGGATAATCAGGCGCGACAGCAACAGCGGCCTTCCGGCAGTAGCGCGCAACGAGGGCATCAAAACCGCGAAAGGAAAGTTTATCGCTTTTCTTGACCATGATGACATATGGTTCAGTGAAAAATTAAGCGTCCAATTAAGATATTTGGAGAAAAATACCGACATAGGACTTGCTTCCTGCTCATTGAGAACCATAAGCCCTGATAGAAGATATAATAACAGGCTGGTTACTGCCGATAAAAGCGGCCATCCAGATTATATCTACGATAAACTGTTGCGATCCAATTTTATTGCCTGTTCATCCGTTGTCGTGAGAGCTTCTGTTCTGCGGGATATCGGATTTTTTGACGAGACCCCGGAGATGGTGACCGTGGAGGATTGGGATCTGTGGCTCAGGATAGCGCGAAAACGCAAGGTCGTGTTCATTCCCGAAGTATTGGGTCTTTATAGGAGACATAGCGTCAATCTTTCCTCGGATGTCGAACGGCTCCAGAAAGCGCTATACGTCATAGACAAACATCTTGAAAAGGACTGGATCACTCAAAGACAGGCGGATGGGGCAAAAGCAAATTTTTATATTTGCGAGGGATGGAAATTCATCGATAAGGATATTAAACTCGCCAGGTCGCTATTATCTGAAACGCTGCATTTTAAAAAGTACGGCACGAGGATATTTTTCGCGGGTTTTTCCGGAATGCTCTTATCCGCGTTTCCGCCTTTATGCAGGTTTATCAAGAATAGGTCATTGGACAGGAAGCTAAAAGGCGCCATAAATTTTTGGAAACCGGACAAATAATTATGTGCGGAATATTTGGATCCATCACCAGAGAAGGGCTTGAAGGCAGGGAGATCGATCAGATCTCCCGTGTTTTATATCCCAGGGGACCTGATGACGAGGGCAGGGCCAGGATCGAGGCCGGGGGCGCGGTTATCGATCTGATTCACAGGCGCCTCTCGATAATTGACCTTTCCAGCCGCGCGCATCAACCGATGTGCGATGAGAGCGGTACCGCGTGGATAGTGTATAATGGCGAGATATACAACTACAGGGAAATAAAAGAAGAATTGGTGCAAAAAGGATACCGGTTCAGGTCGGATTCCGACACGGAAGTGGCATTGAAGTCATATCGGGAATGGGGAACGGACTGCGCTAAGAAGTTCGTGGGCATGTTCGCATTCGCTGTTTTTGACAAGAGCAAGAACAGGTTTTTTATCTTCAGGGATCACGCGGGGATAAAACCGCTCTATTATTATTCCCGGGACGGGATATTCATGTTCAGTTCGGAACTGAAAAGTTTCTTTCAGGTCCCGGGATTTAAGAAGGAAATAGACAGGGAAGCGTTGTATCTGTATCTGCTTTTCGGTTACGTGCCGTCCCCTTATTCCATATTTGAGAATACCAATAAGCTGGAAGCGGGCTGCATCCTGGAGGTCGATCTGGAAGGGGGCATCAAGAGATCGAGATGGTGGAACGCGGATGATTATCATGGCCGGGAAGATAAATATCTTTCGTTCGATGAGTCAAAAGAAGCCCTCAAAGAGAAGTTGTTGGCTTCATTCAGATACAGGCTTGTTGCCGACGTCCCCGTAGGAGTCTTTCTGAGCGGGGGCATAGATTCTACCTTGATCACGACCTTGCTGCAGAGGAATATGGACCGTCCGTTAAGAACTTTCACTATCGGGTTTCATGAAAAAGGCTATAATGAGGCGGCATGGGCGAAAAATATCGCAGAATATCTGAAGACCGAACACACCGAATTCTTCTGTACCCCTTCTGATGTCATGGAAGTTATGAAGAAGCTTCCTCAAATTTACGACGAACCGTTCGCGGACAGTTCGGGGATTCCTACATATCTTTTGTCAAGACTCTCCAGAGAGCGTGTCAAGGTCTGCCTTTCCGGGGATGGAGGAGATGAATTACTTGGCGGTTACGACAGATATAAAAAAATAAAGTTGTTCTACAGGCTGCTCCATCTGCCTTTTGCCCTGAGGAAGCATTTGATCAGGAAGCTCGGGTTCACCGCCAGGATGAAATTCATTAGCGAAGATAAGATATTTAAGACCTTTTCCATGCTGAACAGCGAAAATTTTTCTCAGAGTTATGTTTCACTTGTGAGCTACTGGAATCCTTACCAGCTTTCGGAGTTGATGGGGGCGGATAAAAGACATTTTCACAAACTTTTCTCTGAAGAAGTCGAAGGGGATTCCCTGGCCGAGAAGGCAATGCGGTGGGATTTTAATTATTATCTTCCTGATGATTTGCTCACAAAAGTGGACAGGGCATCCATGGCGAACGGCCTCGAAGCAAGAGTCCCGATTTTGGATAAAGAGGTCTGTCAATATTCTTTCAAGATTCCTTTGCGGCACAGGTGGAACAAAAAAATACTTAAATCCATCATATCGGATTATCTTCCCAATGATCTTTTTTACAGGCCTAAACAGGGTTTTCGTGTCCCCATTTACGAGTGGTTCAGGAAGGACCTAAAAGAGCTGTTTGCCCGGCATCTTTCAAAAACCCGGCTGGACAGCCACGGGCTTTTAAACACTGATTACGTGCTTTCCGTGCTGGCCCGGTATCTTGACCGCGGAAATGTTTCCGTGCACAAGCTCTGGGCGGTGTTGATGTTCCAGATGTGGTATGAAGAATGGATGGGAAAAAAGTGAAAGTAATCCATATTACAAATATGTATCCGACAGACTCCCATTCCTATGGCGGGGTCTTTGTAAGGAACCAAATAGATTCATTGGGGAGACATGGTTTGAACATAAAGCTGAAATGCATAGGCCGGCCGTTTGGCGGGTACAGCAGGATTTTTTCCTTTAGAACAGAGATAAATGAGGCCGATATAATACACTGTCATTTCGGGCACACGGGGTCTTTGGCGCTTTTCTGGAAGCTTTTGGAGCGTAAACCACTGGTTGTTTCCTATTGCGGTGACGATCTTATGGGCGGAGTAACGGAAGAAGGCAGCTACCATTTGAAAGGCAGGCTTCTGGCGTCTTTAAATTCTCTTTTGTCCAGATATGTCGATTGCGCTGTTGTCAAGTCAAGACAGCTTGCGGAAAAGGTGAAGACAAAAAGGGTTGAACTCATTCCTAACGGAGTTGACATGGATCTTTTCAGGGAAATGGATAAGCAAAAAGCGAGAAAAAAAATCGGCTTAGAGACCGATGAAGAAAGAATTTTTTTCTTCTTGGGTCAAAAAAATGAACCGGTTAAAAATTTTTCCTTGTTTGAAAAAAGTTTAACATACCTGAATTTTAAATTTAAATTTTTTGTGCTAGAAAATATTTCATATAAAGATGTAGTGTATTATATGAATGCGGCAGACGTTTGTGTGCTGACTTCGCTCCATGAAGGCTCTCCGAACGTTATAAAGGAAGCAATGGCTTGCAATAGGCCGATCGTTTCCGTGGATGTGGGGGATGTAAGGGAATTGTTGGGGCCTGTGGAAGGATGCTTTGTAGTGCGGCATGATCCGAAGGAAATAGCCGGTGCCATAAGAAAATCGCTGGATTTTCAGAAAACAACAGCACGCAGCCGGTTATTGGATTTGGATCTTGATCTGGATGGAACAGCTAAAAGAATAATAAAACTTTATGAGGATATTTTAAAAAAGTAGGCTTTTAAAACATGTGCGGAATATTCGGAACGATAACAGAAAAAGGGCTTGATGCCCGCGAAATAGAAAGGATCAAGGGATCCCTGCGCCACAGGGGCCCTGATGACAAGGGTAGCGTCAGGTTC
>CAZGQR010000005.1:0-99527 GCA_964527765.1 uncultured Planctomycetia bacterium
GAGGTTGAGGAGTTATTTGATCACCCCGTTTTAGATTTACTTAATAAGGCTAATGATGCTTTTTTGGAAGCATTGGATATTGAGGAAAACTCGATGTATGACGATGATATAATTGAGGCGTATCAGAAAGTGATAAATATAAATAATAAACATGCGGGGGCTCATCACAGGTTGGGGCTTTTTTACTATCAATTAGGGCTTTACTGCCGGGCAAAAAAAGAATTAGAAGAAGCTGGTAATTTAGCCAAAGAGGTTCATGAACCAGAACTGTTAGATGAATTGGAACACGCAATTTCAACAATTGAAAATATGGAATCAAATCCGCATAGATTTGAGAAAAATGAAAATATTCAAGTCGGTGAAGAAGATAAAGTAATTGATAGGTTTTACTATAGAGAATATTTTGTCAATGTATGTGAGCCCGGGCAAAGAGGAGATGGAGGTATTCATTACCGCTATAGAGCTGATTTTTTTGAAAAAGCCAACTCCTGGGCGGTTTTTAGTGTAACTATGGAATTTTCGAATATGGGTACCACCGCAATCGGGATGTTTAATGAACACGGACACATAAATTGGGGCAGTACTCACAAAGATGTTTCTTATGGGGAATTTAAATACCGTATGCTCAAGATAGTTGACGACTATTTGAGGCAAAGACAACCTGGAGATTGAATCCTTATTGAAAATAAGATAAAAATCGTGGTGAAATCGTGGTGAAATGCCCGATTTGAGCACGAAAATGGATAGTCCCGGCACCTCCACCATTTAAAGCAAAGAGGGAAGAAGGCGGGTTTTCTTTCCCCATCGTCTTTGACGAACTTATATCTGAAACCAAAAAGGATCCTTAAACTCGAACAGTTTTTTAAAAGAAAGGGTACAGCATGCTGAAGCTCATAAAAAAACTATCACAGACGGCTGGACTTGCTCCGGGTACTCTTGTCCATGTAGGGGAAAAAAGGACCGAGAAACCCAGGATCACGGTTATTGATTACGACGAAAAACAGTTTCAGGAAAAAACAATAGACAATATTGAAGAGTGTTTCGCTTTAAAGAAAACACCTACGGTGACCTGGGTCAATATTGACGGGGTCCATGATGTGGGTTTGATCGAAAAACTGGGAAAAGAGTTCAATATACATCCGCTTATTCTGGAGGATATAGTCAATACCGGACAGCGTCCCAAAATTGAGGATATGGGAGAATATATTTTTTTAGTCCTGAAAATGTTCTATCAGGATCGAGAAAACTCCAAGGACATAAATATCGAACAGGTCAGCATGTTGCTCGGCAGGGATTTTGTTATATCCTTTCAGGAAAAAGAGGGAGACGTGTTCGATCCCACAAGGGAAAGGATCCGGAAAGCTAAAGGCCGGGTTAGAACGATGAAGGCTGATTATTTAGCGTATGCCCTTTTGGACGCGGTCATAGACGGATATTTCGCGATACTGGAGAGTTTCGGCGAAGAAGTAGAAGATATCGGGGAGATTCTGGCGGCTAATCCTACTTCGGAGACACTGCATGTAATACATAAATTGAAAAGGGATACTATTTTTCTGCGAAAATCCGTATGGCCATTACGCGAGATAGTGAACACTCTGCAGAGAGGGGAATCAAGACTGGTCGAAAGTTCCAATCTTGTGTATTTCAGGGATATTTACGATCATACTATCCAGGTCATCGACACCATAGAAGCCACGAGGGATATGGTTTCCGGGATGCTCGACATATATCTTTCGAGCGTGAGCAATAAGATGAACGAGGTCATGAAAGTCTTGACTATTTTTGCGGCCATATTTATTCCGCTGACATTTGTTGCCGGTATTTACGGGATGAATTTTAATCCCGGAATTTCGGCATGGAACATGCCCGAGCTTAATTGGAAGTTTGGATATTTCTTTGCGCTCGGCATAATGCTTCTGGTGGCTTTACTGATGGTGTTTTACTTTAAGCGGAAAAAATGGATGTAACATCGCATCCCGGAACCCTCAGGATGACCTCAAAACAAGATCCGGTACAACTTTACGAATAAATTTAAAAACGGTATTGTTTAGGCCTTGCTACCGATTTTGGCCCATTGTGCTCTTAGCCTGGAGATACGCCGTGAGGCGTTATTTTTTCTGATCGTATTGCGTTTTACGGCTCTGGACAGCTTGGATTCCAGGATTTTAAGTACGGCATCCGCTTCTTTACTGTTTTTTGAGTCCATCAGGATACGGGCTTTTTTTGCGAGAGTGCGAAGCTCGGACATCACTGCCTTATTCTGGACGTGTCTTTTCTTGCTCTGCCTCAAACTCTTGAAAGCAGCTTTTTTATTCGCCATTCCTCATCTCCTTAACTATTGAAAACCAGTTGATTTAGGTGCCTAATCTAACATAGCCGTTTGTATTTGTCAATTGCTTTTTTCCGGTGAAGATATGGTTCATCCAGGTACATTATCTGCATCAGGAACATAACATCAAATGACATAAGCAGGAACTTGTGATATTATGATATTAACTTTGGGGCTAAAAACGACAGGCAGGCCATGACCAACCAAAAACTCATAAAATCGACCGGGATCATAGGCTCCGCGACGATCGTCAGCCGTGTGCTGGGATTTATCCGCGACGTTCTTTTTGCGAGGCTCTTCGGCACCGATATATTCGCCCAAGCCTTTGTAGTGGCGTTTCGCCTGCCGAATATGCTCCGCGACATGGTCGGAGAAGGGGCTACCGACGCGGCTATCGTACCCATTCTTACAGAGTACAGGCACACGCGCACACCGGAAGAATACTGGGAAGTAGCCCGTATAATATTGAATCTGCTGCTGGCCGTGCTTGTAATATTGTCCATAGCGGGGGCTGTTTTTGCCCCGGCGCTGGTAAGGTTGATAGCGCCTGGGTTTTTGCGTTCTCCCGAGAAATTCGCTACGACCGTGCTTCTTACCCGCGTGATCTTTCCGTATATTCTCCTGCTCGGGATGGTGGCTTACAGTAAGGGAGTCCTTAACTCGTTCCACTATTTCACGACACCGGCATTTGCGCCGGTGGTGCTGAACACCACTATGATACTGGCGCTTCTGGCGCTGTGTCCTGTTATAGGCATAAAAGGACTGGTTATCGGTGTCATGCTCGGAGGTATCCTTGAAGTGTTGATGCAGGTCCGGCCGCTGAGGGCGAGGGGCTTTAGATTCGAGAAAGGGTTTCGGCTGATGCATCCCGTCGTCAAAAGGATAGGCCGGCTGCTTCTGCCCCGGGCACTCGGCACGGCGGTTTATCAGCTGAGCGTTCTTATTGATACCGTTCTGGCGTCACTGGCCTGGATAGTGGGCGCCGGCGGAGTGGCCGCGCTGTATTATTCCAACCGGCTCGTGCAGTTGCCTCTGGCTGTTTTCGGCATCTCGCTTGCTACAGCTGCTTTGCCGAAAATGAGCAGGGAGGCCGCTTCAAATGACATGGGCAGGCTCAAGGACACCATTTCTTTTTCCTTGAGAGCCGTGTTTACGATAATGATACCCGCGGCAGTGGGATTAATAATACTGGCTGAACAGATCGTGAGGATACTTTTTCAGAGAGGGGAATTCACGGCATATTCCACGGCGATAACGGCGAGCGCGCTGTTTTTCTACAGTTTCGGACTTTTCGCGTATGCCGGCATCAAGATCCTTGTAAGCACGTATTATTCCATGGGAGATACCCGTACGCCCGTAAGAACAGCCGCTATCTCGCTGGTGGTCAATGTCGTGCTTAACCTGATACTGATGTGGCCGCTCAAGGTCGGCGGGCTCGCCCTGGCTACTTCCATAGCGGCCATGACCAATTTTACGATACTTTACGTTATACTGGTGAAGCGTATAGGGGACATCGGGACAGCCAGGATACTTTCGTCCCTCGCACGCATATGCGCGGCAGCGGCGATAATGGGCGTGGTCACATTTACCGCCATGCGTTTTTTCCTGCAGGAAGCCGGTCTTTCGACCATCGCCGCCCTCGCAAGGCTTACAGCGACGATCTTCGCCAGCGGCATCGTCTATCTTATAACGGCGCATCTGGTCGGGGTAGAAGGCACAAGAAAGCTGTGGATGCTGGTCTTTACCGGAAAAAGGAAGAACAATGGTCACTAAATACAAAAAATTAACATCCAAGATACAGGCTCTTCCGGATTCGCCCGGCGTGTACAAATTTCTGGATTCCAGGAGTCGGATCATATATGTAGGCAAAGCTCGGCGCCTCCGAAAGCGGGTAGCGTCTTACTTTCGGGCCGGTCGCGCAAGGGACAGCCGCATGGAACTTCTGGTGGATGAAGTGCGCGACATCAGGTTCATCAGGGCTTCCTCCGAAGCGGAAGCGCTTATATATGAGGCCGGGCTTATAAAGGACCACAGCCCCAAGTTCAATATCGAGCTTAAGGATGATAAATCTTATCCTTTTCTCAAGCTGACCGTGAATGAAAAATACCCGAGACTTTTTATGACACGCAGAAGGACAGGTGACGGAGCTCTTTATTACGGGCCATACGTCAATGTAAAGTTATTGAAGGAAGCGCTGTCCTTTATGAAAAAAGTCTTCCCGCTGAGGAGTTGCCGCACTCTTCATAAGTCTGTCTGTCTTGAATATCACATCGGTCAGTGTCTCGGGCCGTGCGAGAAAAAAATATCGGCCAAAGAATATAATAACATAGTGAGCCAGCTGAAAAAGTTCCTGGAAGGCCGAAAGGATGATCTTACCCGCGATCTGCAGAAACAGATGGACCGGTTTTCCCGGGATCGCGAGTACGAGAAAGCCCTTCACGTAAAGAAACGCATTGAAGCTCTCACGGCCGTGCAGCAACTTCACGACCGCTCGCAGTACCCCGTGTACGGCGAACTTGACGAGCTCAAGAACACACTGGACCTTCCTTCCTTGCCGATGACGATAGAATGTTTTGACATATCCAATATCAGCGGGCAGCAATCCGTCGGATCCATGGTAAGATTTACCGCCGGCAGGCCGCGCAGATCCGAATACCGGAAGTTCCGCGTGAAGGGCGTGAGCGGAATAGATGATTATTCCATGATCCGTGAAGTAGTGCGCAGAAGGTACTCCCGCCTTCTCGGTGAAGCAAAATCCTTGCCGGACCTGGTGCTGATCGACGGCGGCAGGGGTCATCTTTTTGCGGCCAGGGGCGAGCTCAGCGAACTGGGGCTGAATAGTATCGCAGTGGCAAGTATCGCCAAGGAACATAACCACCTTTACGCCGTTTCACGCAGGCACCCCATAAGACTTTCGCCGGGGTCCAGATTGTTATTGCTTATCCAGCGAATAAGGGACGAGGCGCACCGTTTTGCCATAACCTATCACCGGCGGCTAAGACGAACGGAAAAGTTCGATACGGAATTGAGGAAGATAAAAGGGGTCGGGCAAAAAAGAGAGAAGATGCTTCTTGGGAGATTCGGAAGCATGGATAACGTGCGCAGGGCTTCTGCGGAAGAAATACGGAAATGCGGTATTGATAGGAGGACGGCACAGGCGATCGCGAGATATTTTCGCGCTCACGGGTAGCTCCGGAGCCGGAGATCCGCATCCCGCGGGGTTTTATTTATTGTTCTTATATGTTATAATGCCAGCTACGGAGGAAAAATATATGATAGACGAACTGCGCAGATCAATAAAGGCCCTGGATATCAAGTTCGAAGAACTCAGGGGGTATCTTTGACCTGGCCGAGAAGACCAAAAAGATAAAAGAACTCGAACAGCAGCTCGCTAGTCCCGAGATATGGAAAAAAGCGGAAAAAGCCGACAGTCTTTCACGGGAACTCCGCGCGCTCAGATCAATAGTCGGGCCTTACGATGACTTGAAACAGCGGTACGACGCGTTTAAGGAGCTTTCCGAGATAGTAGAAGCGGAAGATATCTCTTCCATCGGCAGCTTGATGGAAGAGATGAAAAAGGTCCAGGATGAGATCGATAAACTTGAGTTTAAATGCATCCTGGGTGACGAGGCCGATAGGTGCAATGCCATCGTGAGTATCAATGCCGGCGCCGGCGGCACGGAATCCTGTGATTGGGCGTCCATGCTGCTGAGGATGTATCTTCGCTGGGCGGAGAACCACGGCCATTCGTCCGAGGTCATCGATCAGCTCCCCGGCGAAGAAGCCGGAATAAAGAGCGCGACCTTTATCGTCAAGGGCGATTTCGCGTTCGGTTACCTTAAGGCGGAGACCGGCGTTCACCGGCTGGTCCGCATTTCTCCGTTTGATTCCAACAAGAGACGGCACACATCGTTTGCGTCAGTTGATGTTGTCCCCGATGTGGATAAGAGCATAAAGATCGATATCAATGAGAGTGATCTCAGGGTGGATACGTATCGTTCTTCGGGCGCCGGAGGCCAGCACGTCAACGTTACGGATTCCGCTGTCCGGATAACGCATCTGCCTACCGGGATCATGGTGCAGTGTCAGAAGGAGCGGTCCCAGCACAAGAACAGGACCACGGCCATGAAGATCCTCAGGGCGCGTTTGTACGAGGAAAAAAGACGTCAGCAGGAAGAAGAGACCCAAAAGGTCCACGGCGACAAAAAGAAGATAGAGTGGGGCAGCCAGATACGTTCATACGTGCTGCATCCCTACAAGATGGTAAAGGATCATCGGACCGGGGAACAGACCTCCAGCGCTGAAAAAGTCCTGGACGGGAACCTGGATGATTTCGTAGAGGCATACTTGAAGAAAACAGCGACGAGAAAATAACGGGAGCATAAAAGCATGTTCGGTCTTGTGGCGAAACTGTTGAGGGATATTTTCGGGACGCAGAACGAGCGCGAGCTTGCCAAGCTTGCGCCGCTGGTCCAGAAAATAAACGCTCTTGAAGCGGAGTTTTCTTCGTTTTCGGATGAAGAGCTGAAGGAAAGGGCGGCCCAGGTCAGGAAGAATCTTATCCTCGCGCGCAAACAAAATAAACCAGAGGAAGAGAAGATCCGCGAACTCGTAGCTTCGTCTACTTCGGACCAGGAGAGGAACAAGCATAAAAGACGCCTGAAAGAAGCAAAAAACCGGATACTTGACGACAGTATCCCGGAAGTCTTTGCCGCGGTCAGGGAAGCGGCGAAGAGGACGATAGGCCTCAGACATTTCGATGTCCAGCTTCTCGGCGGTATCGTGCTGCATCAGGGCAGGATCGCGGAGATGGCGACAGGCGAAGGTAAAACGCTCGTTGCTACTCTGCCGGTCTGCCTGAACGCTTTTGCCGGAGAAAAAGTTCACGTGGTGACGGTAAATGATTACCTCGCAAAAAGGGACCGCGAGTGGATGGGCCCGGTCTATACCTTTCTGGGCCTTTCGGTGGGAGTCATACAGAATGACATGAGGTCCGAGGAAAGGAAAAATGTTTACGGATGCGATGTCGTTTACGGGACCAACAACGAATTCGGCTTCGATTACCTGAGAGATAACATGGTGGCGGATGAGTCCGATGCGGTTCAGGGACACCTCGGGTTTGCCATAGTTGACGAAGTCGACAGTATCCTCGTCGACGAGGCAAGGACGCCATTGATAATATCCGGTCCGGTGGAGGATACGAACGAGGCGTATAATCAGATGAGGCCCGTGGTGCAGGAGATCGTCGGCGCGCAGAGAAGGCTCACGGGCGATTATATCTCCCGGTTCCGGATCAACCTGCGCGAGGGCAATGAAGAAGAGGCGGGGCGCCTGCTTTATCTTATTCACAAGGCCGATCCGAAGAACCGGGAATTTCTGGACATCGTGCTTAAGGACGGGCGCGCGAAATCCCTGTTTGATAAAACACAGGGCCTTCTGGACGGCAAGGTCATGGAGAAGGAACGCAATGAACTTCTTGAAGAGCTTTTCTACGTTTTTGACGAAAAATCGCGCGAGGCGACTTTCAGCGCGAAGGGTCAGAAGATGATGCAGGAGAAGTTCAGCATAGAGTTCATGCTGGAAGATATCGAGGCCAGACTGGCGGAACTGGCGGATGAGGATATACCGGCGGAAGAAAAGATGGCGCGCGAGACGGAACTGGTATCGTCATATGCGGACCAGCAAAGGAAGGTAGAGAGCATCAAGCAGCTGCTGAAGGCCTATATATTGTTCCAGAAGGACGTTGATTACGTTATCAAGGATAACAAGATAGTCATAGTCGATTCCTTTACCGGAAGAATGATGCCGGGACGCCGCTTTTCGGACGGTATCCACGAGGCGATCGAGGCAAAGGAGCGGGTCGAGGTGCAGAAAGAGAGCCAGACACTCGCGACCGTTACTCTCCAGAATTACTTTCGCATGTACGATAAACTGGCCGGCATGACGGGTACCGCGAAGACCGAGGAAACGGAGTTCGAGAATATCTACCTGCTGCCCGTCATACAGGTGCCCACCAACCGCCCGTTGATACGGCTAAGCATGGCGGACCGCATATACAAAACAGAAAAAGAGAAGTTCGACGCGGTCATCGGAGAGATCGCCCAGTGGCACGAGAAGGGAAGGCCCATGCTGGTCGGGACGGTGTCTATAGAAAAATCCGAACAGCTGAGCCGATTGCTGAACGCGCGCGGGATCAAACACAATGTCCTGAACGCCAAGTACCACGAGAAAGAGGCGCATATAGTCGCGCAGGCGGGCCGGTACGGGGCGGTTACCATAGCCACCAACATGGCGGGCCGCGGGACGGACATACTTCTCGGGGGCAATCCTGAATATCTTGCGAATGATGCGGTGGAAAAACTGGAGATAGATGATCCTGAGGAAAGAAAGAGAACATTTGAAAAATATCTTGGGGAGTTCAAAACCCAGACGCATCAGGAGCGGGGAAAGGTCCTTGAAGCCGGCGGCTTACACGTGATAGGCACGGAAAGACATGAAGCCCGGAGGATAGATAACCAGCTCCGCGGACGGTCCGGCAGGCAGGGCGATCCCGGTTCCAGCAGATTTTATCTTTCACTGGAGGACGACCTTATGAGGATCTTCGGGTCCGACAGGATAAAAGGCATCATGGACCGCCTGGGCATGGAGGAAGGGGAGGTCATCGAGAACCCGCTTGTTACGCGCGCCGTGATGACAGCGCAGCGCAGGGTAGAATCCCAGAACTTCGAGATCAGAAAACACCTTCTTAAGTATGACAATGTCATGAACCAGCAGAGGGAGGTCGTATATAAGAGGCGACGCATGATACTTACGGGCAAGGACCTGAAGGAAGAGTTCTTTGAGTGTCTTTCCGTCGGCCTGGAATCGCTTCTCGAGAACTGGGAAGAGGCGCCCGAAGCAGATCTTCTCGCGAAAAACGTCATGTATCGTTACGCGGTAAACGTCAAACCCGATTCGCTCGAAGGCAGGTCGGCGCAGGACGTCATGGAACTTATAAAGGAGATCGCGGAAAAGGGTTATTCCGCAAGAGAGAAATTTCTCGGAGAGGAGAGGATGCGGGAGCTCGAAAAAATGGTTATGCTTTCCGCGATAGATTCGAATTGGAAAGAATATCTGAGGGAGATCGACGATCTCAGAGAAGGGATATCCTGGCGGGCGTACGCACAGAAGGATCCTCTGATCGAATTTCAGCACGAGGCGTTCCGGATGTTCGCGGATCTTATGATAAAAGTGGATGAACAAACGGCCGAACGGATCATGAAGATCTCCGCCATGGAGGAGCAATACAAAAGACAAGTTTTCCGGCCCGAGAAAGAGACTTTCCAGCACAGGGGATATTCCGCCATCGGAACACCCTCGGCCGGTCAGGACGATGTTTATGACAAAGGGCCTGTCAGCGGCCCGGCGGAGATGTTCGCTCCGGAGGAGGGCGGTAAGCCGGAAGAGACATACCGCCGCAGCGCGCCGAAAGTCGGACGCAACGACCCCTGTCCGTGCGGCAGCGGGAAGAAATACAAGAAGTGTTGTGGCAGGGACGCGTAGCATGAAAGATATCGCACGGAACACATCTCTCGCCGCTCTGTCAGGGATCCTGGCCTTTCTGGCTTTCCCTCCGTTCGAACTTACCTTCCTGGGATGGATATGTCTTGTCCCGCTCCTGCTCGTCATTAAAAAAAACAGCTCCGGGCGGAATTTCTGGTACGCGTACCTGTCCGGCGTGGTGTTTTTCGGGTGCCTTTTGTACTGGCTCGTGAACGTGAGCGTGCCCGGCATGGTGATACTCGTGGTTATCCTTTCTGTTTTTTACGGGGTTTTCGGGCTTTTGGCAGGATATGTCCTGAAGTATTCCATGGACCTTTTACTATTTCCTTTCATATGGGTGGTACTGGAGTACATCCGCAGCAATCTATTCACGGGTTTTCCCTGGGGCCTTCTCGGCTACACGCAGTACAGGAACATCAATCTCATCCAGATCGCGGATATCACCGGCGCATACGGGATCTCCTTTCTGCTGGTCGTCTTTAACGCGGCAGCATTCGCCTGGATCAGCCGTTCCGGCAGGAAGATCGCCTATATGATGGTGGCGCTGCTCTTCATTATAGCGGCGACCTCTTACGGCATGTACCGATTCAACAATTATTATATCTGGGGCAGCCCGCGCATGAGCGTCGTTCAGGGGAATATCCCCCAGCAGTATAAATGGGACGAGAAGTTCGCTAAAGATATCATAAAAGAATACAGCAGACTGACAAGGGAAGCGGCGGAGGACGATCCGGACATGATAATATGGCCCGAAACCGCCTATCCGTACCTTGTCGAGGGAAAGGACAGGCCGGCCGGCCAGATCAGCGCCCTTGCTTCCGAACAGGGGATCCCCATACTGACCGGGATCGTATACGCCGAAGGCGGCACTTATTACAACAGCGCCGCGGTCTTTGACGGGAAGGAGGAACTGGCCGATGTTTACAACAAGGTCCATCTTGTTCCTTTCGGGGAGTACGTTCCGTTCGAAAGGTCCCTGTCTTTTCTGAGGGACTACATAGATAAGCCCATAGGCGATTTTGCGGAAGGCAAAGAGTATACGCTTTTTCCGGTAAAGTCGGTAAGGTCGTTGACCGCGGCAGACGGATCGATACAGCGCCGGATAAATTTTTACAAGTTCGGCGTTCTGATATGCTTCGAGGACATATTCCCGTACATCACGAGAGAATTTGTGCGGAAGGGGGCCAATTTCGTGGTCAACATCACCAACGACGCGTGGTTCGGCGATACGGCCGCTCCCAGACAGCATCTGCAGTCATCGGTTTTCAGGGCGGTGGAGAACAGGGTCCCGGTGATACGCGCCGCCAATACCGGTATTTCGTGTTTCGTGGATTCCACGGGCAAGGTCCTCTCGAGCGTGGAAGCGGAGGGAAAAGAGGTCCTGGTCAGCGGTTTTGCCACGAGCAACGTGGACATATACGCCGGCCGCAGCGTTTACACGGTGTACGGCGACATCTTCGTGTATTTCTGCGGTTTCATGATGGCCCTTCTTTTTATCATGGAAGGGTTCTTCCTGAAGAAAGAATAACACCCCGGGTAAGATCATACCCACAGGTTCCTGTCCAGGCAACGGTACCCGACCGCCTCCGAGATGTGGTGCGATTCGATCATCTCCGACCCGTCCATGTCCGCGATCGTACGCGAGATCTTAAGTATCTTATCATAGGCTCTCGCGCTGATGCCAAGTTCAAGGATCGCCGTTTTTAAAAGTTCCTCCGCCTCATTTGACAGGATGCAAAAATTTTCGGTTTCCCGGGGATTCATATACGCGTTATATGCCGAGTGAGCCGACTTTTCCCTGAATCTTTTTTTCTGGATCTTTTTGCTTTTGATCACGCGTTTCTTTATAGCCAGGGAGCGTTCCCCGCTTCTTCGTTTTGAGAGCTGCTCGTAATTCAGGCGCGGGACTTCAAGATGAATATCGATCCTGTCCAATAGAGGCCCGGAGATCTTGGAAAGGTACCGCTGTATCTGGTGAGGAGTGCACTGGCATCTCTTGTGGGGATCCGTAAAGTACCCGCACGGGCACGGGTTCATGGCGGCTATAAGGATAAAGCGCGAGGGATACTTGAGCGTTCGTTCGACTCTGGCTATGGTGATCTCTCCAGATTCAAGCGGCTGGCGGAGCGTCTCGAGCACGTCCCGACGGAATTCGGGAAATTCGTCAAGAAAAAGCACTCCGTTATGGGCGAGACTTATTTCACCAGGTACCGGGCGGGATCTGCCGCCAGCCATGGCCGCGTACGATATCGTGTGATGGGGGCAGCGGACCGGCCGTTCACTTATGAGGCCGTCCGTTTTCAGCCGGCCGGCTATGCTGTAGATATTGGTCACTTCGAGCGCTTCCTCCGGTGAAAGATCCGGAAGAATAGTGGGGAATCTTTTTGCAAGCATGCTCTTGCCCGAACCGGGCGGTCCCAGCAACAGGACGTTATGTCCGCCGCTGGCAGCGACTTCCATGCCTCGCTTAACATGCTCCTGTCCCTTAACGTCTTTAAAATCCAGGTTATCGTGTGATCCTTTTTTTTCAAGGCTTTTTTCCCGCGGGTTTACGATATCAAGGGTATCCGTTCCCTTGATATGATCGATCACTTTTCGCAGGGTGGGCGTGCCGTAAACGGAGATACCTTTTACGTTAGCCGCCTCCCGGGCGTTGCTTTCCGGCAGGATAAAAGCCCTGCCTTTTTTCTTCAGGGCTATAGCGATAGGCAGAGCCCCGCGGAAAGGTTTAAGCCTGCCGTTCAGGGAAAGCTCGCCGCACAGCAAGAGCCCTTCAAGCTCTTCCTGTTTGATCAGCCCCGTCGCGGCGAGAATACCGATCGCGATGGGAAGATCGAAACCGACGCCCTCTTTCTTTATGTCGGCCGGGGAAAGATTGACGGTTATTTTTCTCTCGGGAAAAATAAAGCCGGAATTCCTGATAGCGGAGCGGATGCGATCCCGGCTTTCTCTTATGGAGGTGTCGGGAAGGCCGACAACGCAAAAAGAAGGAAGGCCGTTTGAGACATCAACTTCAACATCGATGTGGTAGGCGTCGATCCCCATGACGCATCCGGAGTTGACTTTTGCTAACATTTGCAGCTCCTTTCCCGGCGGTTCAATGTAATTCGATTATATTTTTCACATGATGTAGTGATCGCAATTTTCCGCGCACGTCCAGCTTGACGGCAATGGCATCAACACGGCACGGCCCGTTGCATAAATCATATCTTTTAAGGTAATATTGGCAGTTTTTCAAAATGTGTTCCTGTTTTGTTCTGGTTATCGAGGAAAGAGGCGGTCCGAACCTTTCCGATGTCCGCGTTTTGACTTCCAGGAAAATAATGCAGCCGTTTCGCTCCGCTACCAGGTCGATCTCGCCGAACGGAGCGCGAAAATTCCTGTCCAGGATCGAGAAACCTCTTGAAACGAGAAATCTTTCGGCCATTTTCTCGCCGAGTTTTCCGGTATGCTGCCGGGACCGCCTCATCGTGATCCTCCTTATTTTTTTACTGTTTCCTGTTCAGCGTAGCTTTCAAGCACCAGCTCCTGCAGGCCCTTGCGCATTTCCCTGGAAACGGGATGAAAGGTATCGTACCATTTGCCGTCACGCCCCTGCTGTTGGGGCATGCCCACAAAAAGGCCGTCCTTACCCTGCACGACCCTCAGACCCTTTACCAGGAAAGCGTCCAGTATCAGCAGGTCGCAGAACGCTTTTGTCGGGCCTTCGCCTTCCAGCGCGTGGATCCGTTCAACCTTAACAACCGGTTTACTGTTCATTTTCTTACCTCCTTTTGCTTTAATTTTGAATTTAGAGCCGTTGTCAAAAAGTGCGAGACCTACATTATGAGACACTTTTTTTCAGAAATTCTTTCAATTTTTTTTGAGAAAATGGGCTGAAAGGTCGGTTATTTTTTGGGATCGAACCGTGAAAGGATCTCGTCGGCTTTATCTTTGTCACCGCGTTTCCATGCATCGTGGATCATGATAAGCATTCTTGTGGTCCTGGCGTCGATTATGCATTTTGCGCCCAGGAGCAGAGTTGCCGCCAGAAATTGCAGGAAATATTTTGGGAACAGGAAAGAGGACGCGAACGCCATTGTTGCCCCTATAAGCCACCGGTTTTTTCCGATCCAGCGAAACACCGTGCTCGCGATCTCGCCAATGTCGCGTTTATTGATAATATCGTGGGTTTCGGCTATCAGTTTTCGGCATTCCGCGCAGGCAGCAAGGTGTTTTTCTGTTTTGATCCTCTCTTCTGCCGAAAGAACCCCGCTTATGTATTCGCTTAATATTTCTTCGGATGGGCATATCCTGTTCATGATGGATCTCCTCCTTATCATTATAGACAACAATTCAGCGCTTTTTCTTTCAAGTTTTTTTACATTCCGATATTTTTATATTACATGTCCAGAATGTCCTTAAGGTTCCTTCGGAGCCGGTTCTTTGCCCTGCTGATCAGTGTCGCGACCGTCCCCTCGGGTATATTCATTATCTCCGCTATATCTTTCTGTTTTTTCCCGTCGTATATATTAAGTTTCAAGGCAAGCTGCTTTCTGTATCCGAGCTTTGAGATCTCTTTTTTCAGGATGTCTTTAAGTTCGTTCTCTTCCAGTGTTTTTGCGGTATTGAACTTGGGAGAGGGGATCATGGAGCCGAGTTTTGTGTCCGGAGATCCGGGGAAAGGGCTTTCGTCCAGGGAAAGCGTGCCCCCGGCCCTGAATACGTGCCTTCTGCAGTAATTACTGGTCGCGTTAAGCGACACTATAACCAGCCAGCTTTTGAGAGAGACCGTATTTTTCACCCCCGAGAGCTTGCCTTTCTCCCATATTGAAAGGAATATTTCCTGAACGATATCGCGGGTCTCGTTTTTCGGAAGATGTCTGCCGAGTTTGTTCAGTTTATATCTGACGCTTCTGGTCACAAGGCCGCCGTAGCGCCTGACGAATTCGTCCCAGGCGGCCGCGTCCCTGTCAATGCATCCTTGCAGTAGCTCTTTGGCGGTCATAACAGGGATATTATAGGCCATTTTTATCGGAAAATCAAGAAAAATTTGATTTTTCATCAAGAAGACATATCCGGTTCACATTTTCCTTGTAGGCGATTTTCTTTTTTAGTATATTAACTTAGATCGTGTGTTTATATTTCTTCGATCTAACCCGGATAAGGTAATGGATAACAGGGAAATAGCCGCCATATTCTCTCATATCGCCGACGCGCTTGAAATAAAGGGCGAGAACGTGTTCAGGGTCCGCGCTTACAGGGTCGCATCCCAGAACATCACGGGGCTCTCCCGCGAGCTCGCGGATATATACAAGGAAGACCCCTCAAAGCTGGAGAAGATCCCGGGCATCGGCAAGGACCTCAAGGAAAAGATCATCGAGATGATCACCACCTCCGGGCTCAAGTATTACGATGAACTGATGAAAGAATTCCCGCCCGGCTTCCTCGAGATGTTCGACCTTCCCGGTCTCGGGCCCAAGAAGTTGAAAAAATTAAGGGACGAGCTGGGGATAAAGAACGTGAACGACCTGGAAAAAGCCTGCAAGAAAGGAAAACTTGAGAGGATCGAAGGCATGGGAAAGAAGACCCAGGAAAAACTTCTGGAGTCGATAGAACACTTCAGGAAACGGGAAGGCCGGATGCTGCTATCCGAAGCGGATGCCTGCGCGAACAGGATAGTCGAATACCTTTCGAAGTCCAAGAATTTCAAGAAGATAGAGAAAGCCGGCAGCCTGCGCAGGGGGAGGGAGACCATAGGAGATCTTGACATACTTACCGTGGCCGGCGACAGCAAAAAAGCCATGGACTATTTCGTGAGCTTCCCCGGTGTTGAGAGCGTGATAGCGAAAGGCCCCACCAAGTCGAGCGTATCCCTGAAAGGGGGCCCGCAGGTGGACCTCCGGGTAATAGACGCTTCGTGTTTCGGGGCGGCCCTCATGTATTTCACGGGCTCCAAGCAGCACAATGTGGAGATCCGCAAGATCGCCAAAAGCAGGAAGTACAAGGTGAGCGAATACGGCATGTTTTCCGTATCCCGCGGCAGGGAGAAGATGGTGGCCGGCAAGACCGAAGAAGAGGTGTACCGCAAACTCGGCATGCAGTGGATCCCTCCGGAACTAAGGGAGTCCCAGGGTGAGATCGAAGCCGCGATGAAAGGGACTCTTCCCGGGCGGCTTCTGGAGATAAAAGATATAAAGGGAGACCTGCATATACATACTGTTGCGTCTGACGGCAATTTTTCGGCGGAAGAAATGGCCGCCGCCGCCAAAAAGAAGGGCTATGAATACATGGCCGTGACCGATCATTCCAAGAACGTGCGGATCGCAGGCGGCATGGATGAAAAACGGCTGCTGAAGGAGATCGAAAAAACAAGAAAGATCGCCAAAAAGATCAAGGGCATAAAAGTGCTCATGGGCGTTGAGGTGGATATACTCGAGGGCGGAAAACTTGACCTCGAAGATCACGTGCTGAAAGAGCTTGATATCGTGATAGCGGCTGTTCACTCCCGTTTTTCGCTGGATAAGGAAAAACAGACCAGCCGCATCCTGAAGGGGATGGATAATAAATATGTCAATGTTCTCGCGCACCCGTCCGGCCGGCTCATAACGAGCCGCACCCCGCTCAAGGTCGATTTTGACAAGGTCTTCAAACACGCATCGGAGAACAATATCTATCTCGAGGTAAATACTCACGGGCAGCGCATGGATCTCAATGACGCACATTGCCGCAGGGCCCGGGAACTGGGCGCGAAGATCACCGTGAACACCGACGCGCACAGCATCGAACAGCTGGATGAGATGATCTACGGGGTCGTGACCGCCAGGAGGGGCTGGATCGAGAAAAAGGACGTGCTTAATACCTACTCTTTTGATAAACTGCTTAAAGCGTTAAAGCGGTAGAGGGACACTTTCACCCTTAAAAACGGGGACACTTGCGAGGCTAAATTGGCAAACGGTACAAAAAAAAGGATAGACTGGCTGCGGAAGGAGCTGCGCCGGCACAACGAACTTTATTATGTAAAGGGCAAGCCGGAGATATCGGACAGCCGGTACGACGAGCTCATGAGGGAGCTTAAGGAGCTGGAAAAAAAGCACCCCCGGTACATGTCGCCGGATTCTCCCACCCAGACCGTGGGAGCGCCTATCCCGGAGAAGTTCGTGAAGGTCAGGCACCGCTTCCCGATGTTGAGCCTTGAGAGCGTGAGCGATGAAGAAGCGGCGGAGCATTTTGACCGGACATGCGGTAAAGAGATAGGGACCGCGCCCGAGTACACGTGTGAGCCGAAGCTTGACGGGATCAGCATAGAGCTGGTGTACGAGAACGGCGCCTTTACGTCCGGCTCCACCCGCGGCGACGGGATAGTCGGGGAGGACGTGACGCTGAATCTCAAGACCATCCCGGACGTGCCCGGGCGCCTCAAAGGAAAAAAGCCCCCGCGGCGCATCGCGGTGCGCGGGGAAGTCATGATGCACATAAAGGATTTCCGGGAGCTTAACAAGAAACAGGCCGCCGAGGGCAAGGACCTTTTCGCGAATCCCCGCAACGTGGCCGCCGGATCGATGCGCCAGCTCGACTGGCGGATAACCGGCCAGAGAAAACTGCACGTTTACTGCTACCGCATACTTGATATCTCCGAGGGGATGCCGAAAAGCCAGACGGAAGCGCTGAAGTTCCTTAAGGAGCTCGGGTTCCGGATATCCCCCAACGCCAGGCACTGTTCCGGCGTGAAGGAGGTGATCGCCTATCATCATGATATGGAGAAGAAGCGCGACGATCTTGATTACGAGATAGACGGGGTGGTGGTCAAGGTCGATGATATCGCTTCCCAGGAGAAGCTGGGCAGGCGCACCACCAACCCGAGATGGGCGATCGCGTACAAGTTCGAACCGCGCAAGGAGATCACCCGCGTGGAAGATATTACCGTCCAGGTCGGCCGGACGGGGGTCCTTACGCCCCTGGCGCTTTTGCAGTCGGTCGAGGTCGGCGGGGTGACGGTCTCCCGGGCTACGTTACATAACATGGACCAGATCGCGAAACTGGGCGTGAAGATCGGCGATTACGTGAAGGTGGAAAGGGCCGGCGATGTCATCCCGCATATCACGGAGGTCCTCAAGAGGAGACGGACCGGCGGCGAAAAGGAATTCCGCATGCCGAAAAAATGCCCGAGCTGCGGGACGCCGATCGAACGGGAAGATGTCTTTTACCGGTGCCCGGCGAGTATCGCGTGCCCGGCCCAGCTCAAGGAGGCGATGATCCATTACGCCTCTAAGGGAGCCGTTGATATAGACGGGTTTTCGGATAAGACGGTCGAACTGCTGTATGAGAAAGGGCTGATCAAGAGCATAGCGGACATATATACGCTTAAGCGCGGCGATCTTCTGCGTCTGGAGGGGTGGAAGGAGAGGAAAACGGATAACGTTCTCGGCGCGATAGAGAAAGCGAAGGACGTGCCCCTGGACAGGTTTGTTTTCGGTCTGGGGATAAGGAATGTGGGAAAGCATATCGCTACCCTTCTGGCGGGCAGATTCGGGACCCTGGAGAATATAATGGCCGCCGGCAGGGAGGAGCTCATGGAGATAAACGAAATAGGGCCGGAGATCGCGGAGAGTATCGCTGATTTCTTCAGCAGGAAGAAAAACCTTGATCAGATAAAGCAATTGAGGAAGAACGGCGTCGTTGTGCGTGAAAAAAAGAAGACCGGCGGGGGAAAACTCGCAAACAAAAGAATAGTCTTCACGGGGTCCCTTGAGAGCATGACGCGCTCGGAGGCTAGAAAACTCGTGGAATCCGAGGGCGGGGAAACCCTATCGAGCGTCGGTTCCAGCACGGATCTTGTCGTCGCCGGAGAGGAAGCCGGGTCAAAGCTTGATAAAGCGAAAAAATTAGGGATAAAGGTCATTACGGAAAGCGAATTCAAAAAACTTGTCAGTTGATCCTTCCCGGGTCCATCCAAACCTGCGTAACCCCGTATAAATCCACACATTACCGCCGTCCGGAGTAAGCATCGGATTTAATTACATTGACACGGCTTCCCATAATAGATATAATTTGGGGGTAAAATAATTGTAATATAACGCCAAAATACCCGCCGGTCATGCGGGTAATTCGAGATTGGAAAGGGAGTGGTGTCTCCCGTATTTTCAAGAAGGGGAGCTTTTATATATTTTACCAAGCTTTTAAAAGGATAATTATCATGGCGGAAGAAAAAAATGAGCTTATTGAGCAACGGTACAAGAACCTGGAAGAGCTTGAGAAAGAAGGGATAAGCCCTTTTGGCGAAAGTTTTTCCGATGTTCAGAGCATAGAGTCCGTAAAGAATGATTACTCCGAAGGGCGCAAGGTCAGGATCGCGGGCAGGATAATGGCCAGAAGAGAACACGGCAAGAGCGCTTTTCTGGACATCAAGGATTCCACGGGCAAGCTGCAGGCATACCTGAGGAAGGACGTCATAGGGGATGAGGCTTTCGGCAGACTGAACAACCTGGATATAGGGGATATCATGGGAGTTGACGGCGAGCTTTTCAGGACAAGAACGGGAGAAGATACCGTAAAGGTGACCGAATATCGCCTCCTGTCCAAGTCTCTTCTGCCCCTTCCCGAAAAGTGGCACGGCCTGAAGGACGTAGAGACCAGGTACCGCCAGAGATACGTCGACCTGATAGTCAACGATTCGGCGCGTGAAAAATTCAAGGCCCGTATCGGGCTTATCCGGAATATAAGGGAGGAGCTTGACAGGAGAGGTTTTCTTGAGGTCGAAACGCCGATGATGCATCCGGTGCCCGGCGGCGCCGCGGGAAAACCTTTCAAGACGCACCACGAAGCGCTGGATATAGACCTGTATCTGAGGATCGCCCCGGAAATATACCTTAAGAAACTTCTTGTAGGGGGATTTGAAAAGGTGTTCGAGATAAACCGCTCTTTCCGGAACGAGGGTATCTCCACGAGGCACAACCCCGAATTCACCATGCTGGAGGTGTACGAGGCGTATTCCGACTCGAGTGGCATGATGAAACTTACCGAAGAGCTTATCCGTTCCGCGGCAAAGGCCATACTCGGCACGGAAACGTTCAGTTACCAGGACAGGAAGGTGGACCTGACGGCCTGGAAAAAGATCTCGTTCGCGGAGCTTATGGAAGATAATTTCGGCATCAGGATCGACGATCCGCTGGCCGAATGGGTAAGCAAGCTCAAGGCAAAGGGGATCGAGATAGAGGGCGATACCGTCAGCAAGACGCAGATCATCAATATCGTGGGCGAACTTGTCGAACCGAAGACCGAAACGCACCCGGTTTTTGTCGTGGACATGTTCAAGGAACTGAGCCCGCTGGCAAAAGAAAAAAAGGGCGCCCCCGGGCTGGTCGACAGGTTCGAGCTGTATATCGGAGGGCTTGAGGTGGCTAACGCTTATTCGGAGCTCAACGACCCTATCGATCAGCGCAGGAGGTTCGAGGAACAGGTCAAGACGGACCCGGATGCGATGGTCGATGATGATTTTATCAGGGCGCTTGAATACGGGATGCCGCCCGCCGGAGGCCTGGGGATAGGGATAGACCGGCTTGCCATGATCTTTACGGATTCGGCGAGTATCCGGGAAGTGATCTTCTTTCCCCATATGAGGCCGGAGTAAATAGTAGCATGTGGACTTTATTTATAAGCATCAAATACTTTTTGACCAGGAGAAAAGAAGGGATGATATCCCTGATAGGGGGCATTTCCGTCCTGGGAGTGGCGCTGGGCGTAGCGTCTCTTATTATTGTCCTGTCGGTGATGAACGGTTTTGATGCGGAGATCCGGAATAAGATCATCGGGACCTACGCCCACGTGATCGTATCAAGGGAGGGGGGTATAGTTGATCCCACGGCCATGGTATCGCGTGTCGAGTCCATGCCGGGGGTAAAAAGCGCTTCGCCTTTTGTGACCGGGCAGGCGGCGCTGAGGAAGGGTAATGCCGTCACGGGCGTCCTCCTGAAGGGGGTAGACGCGGAAAAAGAGTCCGAAGTGAGCGAAGTGATAAAATATGCGGGCTCTGCCGGAACCCGGCTGGGAAATAATACCATTGTTCTCGGCAGCGAACTGATGAAGAGCGAGGGCATTTCCGTGGGCGATACCGTGGAGATGATCATGCCGTATTCAGTGGTGGATATGGAAAAGGCCAGGCTAAAGGTCATAGGAAGTTTTAACTCCGGGCGGTACGATTATGACGCGAATATAGCCGTTATCGGGCTGGGGACCGCGCAGCGGCTTTTCCGCATGGGAAGCGCGGTGACCGGTATCGGCATACGGGTAAAGGACGAGATGGGAGTGAACGGCTTGAAGACGCGCCTGCAGTCCTCTCTGGGATACCCCTATATCGTAAAGAGCTGGATGGATCTCGACCGTAACCTTGTGACCGCGCTTGCGCTGGAGAAAAAGATGATGTTCATCATACTGGCGCTTATAGTCATGGTCGCCTGTTTCAATATTGCCGGTTCTCTTATAATGATGGTCATGGAGAAGACGAGGGATATCGGTATCCTTAAGGCGATCGGGGCGAATTCCCGCGGGGTAAGACTTGTTTTCCTGCTGGAGGGGGCCATTGTAGGGCTGCTGGGCATCGCGGTAGGAGGCTTCTCGGGTGTTTTCATAGCGGAGAGGGTCAACGTCGTGGCTGATTTCGTCGAACAGGTGACCGGGATAACTATCTTTCCCAGCGACGTGTATTATTTCACGGAGATACCGGTCCGGGTGAGTGCGCTGGATGTCAGCATGATCATTTCAGTGGCCATGCTCCTGGCGCTGGCTGCCGGGATATATCCGGCATGGAAAGCGTCCCGGCTTGATCCGGTGGAAGCGATAAGGTACGAATAGGACCAAAGATGATAAAAGCCGAAAATATAAGTAAAAGCTTCAGGCAGGGAACAAAAACCGTCGATGCGGTGAAAAAAGCGAAGCTGCAGATCGGTAAAGGCGAGCGCGTGTATATACACGGCCCTTCGGGGGCGGGAAAGTCCACGCTTCTTCACATGCTCGGGGGCTTGAGCCTTCCAACGGAAGGAAGAGTGACGTTCCTGGGGAAGGATATATACGGCCGGAGCGACAGGGAAAGAAGCCGGCTGAGGAACAGGAATTTCGGGTTCATTTTCCAGTTCTATCATCTTTTATCCGAGTTGAGCGTCCTGGAAAATGTGATGCTGCCTTCGATGATAAAAGGCGGGGAGACGGTCGGGAATATCAGGTCGCGGGCCGCCGGGATCCTGGAGACCGTTGGCATGGCGGATCGCCTGATGCACAGGCCGTCCCAGCTTTCAGGCGGGGAAGCCCAGAGAACGGCCATAGCCAGGGCGCTGGTGAATTCGCCTGACGCGCTCTTTTGCGACGAGCCGACCGGCAACCTGGATTCGGAGATGAGCAGAGAGATCTACGCCCTTATCCGCGATATCAGCGAGAAGAGAGGAATGAGCGTGATAGTGGTCTCGCACCAGGACGTGGACAGGGGATTTTTTCATACTGAATACGCGATGAAAGACGGGGTACTGGAAAGAACGCCGGATGATCCGGCGATGGATAGCAGGATCAAGATAACAAAAGAGGTGATGGATGGGGCTTAAGGTTTTTCTTAACGGAAAGTTCATGGACAGCGAAGACGCCAGGATATCCATTTTCGACCACGGGCTCCTTTACGGCGACGGCGTATTTGAAGGGATAAGGTCGTATAGCAGAAAAGTGTTCCGGCTCAACGAGCATCTTAACCGTTTGTACGAGAGCGCCGACGCCATAAGGCTCGAGATACCCATCAAGAAGGAGGAGTTCAGGGAGGGGATACTCAAGACCCTTAAAATGAACGATCTGGATAACGCGTATATCCGAGCGGTTGTGACCAGGGGTGTCGGTGATCTTGGCCTGGATCCGCGCAAATGCAAAGACCCGAGCATATTCATTATTACCGATAAGATCGCTCTTTATCCTAAGGATTTTTACGAGAAAGGGCTGCCCATCGTGATAGCGAAGACGCGGCGGAACCATCCCATCACGGTGGACCCGCGCATAAAATCCCTGAACTATCTGAACAACATCCTGGGGAGGATAGACGCCATAGATGCGGGGACCGAGGAAGCGCTCATGCTCAGTCTCGACGGATATGTCGTCGAGTGCACCGGGGATAATATTTTCATCATCAAGGACCGGCAGCTCCTGACACCGCCGTCCGATCTTGGCGCGCTTGAAGGCGTGACCCAGGACGTCGTGATAGAGCTTGCAAAGAAAAGAGGCATCTCCACGGAGTACAAGAAAATGTTCCCCGAAGAGCTCTTTGAGGCAGATGAGTGTTTTCTCACCGGGACAGCGGCCGAGATCGTGCCGGTGATCAAGATAAACGGAAAGGAGATCGGCACGGGCAAACCGGGAGAGATCACCAGGCAGCTGCGCCGGGATTACCGGGAACTGACCGGCACGGAAGGGGCCGAGTATTAAAGGGTGCTTGATATGAAATGCGAAGTTTGCGGAAAACGGGAAGCCACGGTTCATCTGACGGAAGTCATCAACGATAAGGTGACAAAACTCCATCTGTGCGAACAGTGCGCGAAAGCTAAAAGCGAGGAAATGCAGTCGCATTTCGGGCTGACCGATCTTTTGTCCGGCCTGATGGATTTAGGGCAGGCCGTACCGGGAGGAAAGATAAAAGAAGGCGTCAGGGTGGAGTGCCCCGTTTGCGGAATGACGTACCATGATTTTCAGAAGACGGGCAGGCTCGGGTGCGGAAAATGCTATGAGACATTCTCCGGGAACTTAAGCGACCTGTTAAGAAAGATCCACGGGTCGGACAGGCATGTCGGGAAGATGCCCTTCAAGGGAAAAGGAGTGATCAAGGACCAGCAGGATATCCAGCGCCTGAAAAACGAACTGAACGGGCTTATTCAGGCGGAAGAGTTCGAAAAGGCCGCTTTGCTCAGGGACAGGATAAAAGAACTGGAAGAGGGGCTGAAGGACCGGGCTGAAGAATCATGAAATTGGACGACCTTATTTATTCCAGAAGCGAGTGGCTCAAGGGAGAAGGGCCGAGGTCGAATATAGCGATATCGACACGGGTGAGAATAGCCAGGAACGTGGAGGGACATGTATATTTCGACCGCGCCAACAACAAGCAACGCGAGGGAACGCTTAAAGCGGTCGCTTCGGCAGTAGCAAAAAGCAAGTTTCTCAAAAAAACCCTCTTCCTGAAGATGGAAGATATCTCCGACCTGGACAGGAGATTTTTGGTGGAGCGGCACCTCATGAGCCAGGAGCACATGCTGGATACCGCGCACAAGGGGCTTGTGATAGAAGAAAAAGAGATCGTAAGCGCCATGCTGAACGAAGAGGACCATCTGAGGCTCCAGGTGCTGCAGTCGGGATTCAATATCATGGAAGCATGGAGGATCGTGGACGACATAGATACCGAACTGGGAAAATATCTTTCGTTCGATTATTCCAACAGGTTCGGATATCTGACATCCTGCCCGACAAATACGGGGACGGGTTTAAGGGCGTCGGTCATGCTTCACCTGTCGGCTTTGGTGATGACCGGCCAGATAGAGAATGTGTTCGACGCGATCTCAAAACTGGGGCTTACCATGCGCGGTTTTTACGGGGAAGGCACCGAGGCGCTGGGGGATTTTTTCCAGATCTCCAACCAGCTGGCCCTGGGGCACTCCGAAATGGATATACTCGATAACCTGGAAAGGATCATGAACAAGATCATATCGAGCGAGGAAGCCACAAGGGAAAGGCTCCTCAAGAGGAGGAAGCAGGAGATATCCGACCAGATATGCCGTTCCCACGGGACATTGAAGAGCGCCAGGATAATAACATCGAGCGAGACGATCAGGCTGCTGTCCGCCGTCCGTCTCGGAGCGGACCTGGGTTTGATAAAGGATATCGATATGGTGGGGATCAACGAGATATTGCTTCTCACGCAGCCGGCGCATCTGCAGAAGATAAACGGAAGAGAGATCGCCCCTCACGAGCGCGATATAAAACGGGCCGATCTTATACGCGAGAAACTTGAAAAGGATTGAGAAATCGGGAGGAAAAGATGCCAGCATTCAACAGGTTTACGGAACGGGCAAGAAAGGTGATCCTTTTGGCAAAGGAAGAGGCAAAGAGGTTCAACCACGATTATATCGGGACCGAACATATATTACTGGGACTGGTCAAGGAAGGGGAAGGCGTCGCGGCGGCAGTACTGACCAGCCTGGGACTGGAAGCGGAAAATATACGTCTGGAAGTGGAAAAACTTGTCCAGCCGGGTCCGGCCAGGATAATGGGAGACGACATACCTTTTACCCCGAGGGCCAAGAAGGTCATTGAGCTTTCCATGGACGAGGCGCGCAGCCTCGGCCACAATTACATAGGCACCGAGCATCTCCTGCTGGGGCTTATCCGCGAAGGGGAAGGCGTAGCGAGTCAGGTGCTCTTGAATGTAGGGCTGGACCTGAAAAGCGTGCGGGAAGAAGTGCTGAACCTCCTGGGTTCGTCCGTTCCCGGATATGCCGTCGGGCCCGGAGGGGTCAAGGCCAAAAAGAAGACCAAGACCCCTGCGCTGGATTCCTTCGGAAGGGATCTTACCGAAATGGCGCGCCAGGACGAGCTTGATCCCGTTATAGGCAGGGAGAAGGAGATCCAGCGCGTGGTCCAGATACTGAGCCGCCGGAAAAAGAACAATCCCGTTCTGATCGGTGAAGCAGGCGTGGGAAAGACCGCTATCGTCGAAGGGCTGGCCCAAAAGATCATTTTCGGCGATATTCCCGAGTCGCTTAAGGGGAAAAGAGTGCTCATACTGGACCTGGCGATGATGATCGCCGGCACGAAATACCGGGGGCAGTTCGAGGAGCGCATAAAGGCCGTCATGAAAGAGATAAAAGATACCCCTGAGATCATTGTTTTTATCGATGAGATACACACACTGGTAGGCGCCGGGGGAGCGGAGGGGGCCATAGATGCTTCTAACATCCTGAAGCCTTCCCTGCAGCGCGGGGATATCCAGTGCATAGGCGCCACGACCCTTGATGAATACCGTAAAAATATCGAAAAAGACCCCGCGCTGGAAAGACGGTTCCAGCCGGTGACAGTCGAGCCGCCTACCGTCAAGGAGACCATCGAGATATTGAAGGGGCTCAGGGACAAGTACGAAGCTCACCACAAGGTGAAGTTCTCGGACAAGGCCCTGGAAGCCGCGGCGAAGCTGTCGGACCAGTATATCAGCGGACGGTTCCTGCCGGATAAGGCGATCGACCTGATAGATGAAGCGGGATCGAAATCCAAGCTGTCCACGATGATGATGCCGAAAGAGCTCAAGGATATAGAAAAGATGATAGAGGAGTTCAAGCGCGAAAAAGAAGCAGCCGTCAAGAACCAGGATTTCGAGATGGCCGCCCGGTTCAGGGACTCCGAACGGAAAACCAGGCGGGAACTGGAGAAGAAACAGCAGGAATGGAAAAGCGGACAGGTGCACCAGGAGATCGAGGTCAGTGATGAGGATATCGCGACGATAGTCTCCGACTGGACCGGGATACCGCTTGTAAAGGTCGAAGAGGGAGAATCGGAAAAATATCTCAAGCTTGAAGAGAGCCTGAAGACGCGGGTCGTGGGTCAGGACGAGGCGATAAGCGCGATAGCGCACGCGGTCCGCAGGTCGCGCGCCGGCGTAAAAGCTCCGAACCGCCCGATAGGGACGTTTATTTTTATGGGGCCGACCGGCGTGGGGAAAACCCTGCTGGGACAGAAACTCGCGGAGATCATGTTCGGGGACGCGGACGCGATCATCCAGATCGACATGTCGGAGTATATGGAGAAGTTCAACGTTTCCAGGCTTGTCGGTGCCCCTCCGGGGTATGTCGGCTATGAAGAGGGCGGGCAGCTGACCGAAAAGGTCAGGAGAAGGCCTTACGCGGTGGTGCTTCTGGACGAGATCGAAAAAGCCCATCCGGATGTCTTCAACATCCTGCTGCAGCTTCTGGATGAAGGGCGTCTTACGGATTCATACGGCAGGAAGGTAAGCTTCAAGAATACCGTACTTATCATGACGTCCAATATCGGGGCGAATCTGCTGAAAAAGACGGGGGCTATCGGATTCAAGACCCAGAAGGAAGAGGAGACGTACAAGGAGATGAAGGAACGGCTGCTGGAAGCCGTCAAGAAAACGTTCAAGCCCGAGTTTCTTAACAGGGTGGATGAGACCATCGTTTTCAGGCCTCTCAACAGGGACGACCTGAAACAGATCGTGGAGATAGAGTCCAGGGAGGTGCAGGAGAGACTGAGAGAGAAGAACATCGAGATAACGCTCGACAAAAAAGCGAAGGATTTTCTTATTGACAAAGGATTTGATAAGATCTTCGGGGCGCGCCCGCTCAAAAGGACCATACAGCGGTATCTGGAAAATCCCCTGGCCGAGGAGATATTGGCCGGTTCGTTCAAGACCGGGGCCAAGGTCACGATAACATATTCCAAGGCAAAGGACGGGCTGGAATTCATAAGATCTTCGGGCAAGTCCGTAAAGAAGAAGAGTTAGCGGAAGTAATTCAATAACCGGCATGAGAGGATATATTTACTGGCACAGAAAGAAGCGGCTTTTAGCCGTGGCGCTGATCCTGGCGGTCTTCTGTTTTTTCAGTTTTCACAGGTCACACTGGGTGAAACAGTTCGCGGAAGACAAGGTCACGGAATTCATGGGAGAGAGGCTGACCGTAACGATCGGGAGCCTCACCGGCGGCATATTCAGGGACATGATACTGCAGAACGTGGCATTTTCCTCGGAGGGAGCAGGCGGGAAAGGGAAGGTCTTCCGGCTGGAAAGGATGGAAATATCCTATCGGATATGGGAAGTCATCATGGAGAAACTGGGCCTGGCTTCCGGCAAAGAAAGTTCGCTGAAATATGTGGGAATGTATTTCAGCGGGGAAAATCCCTTTGTGCAGGGTTTTGTCAAGCTGTACAGGTATCCCGGAAGGGTCGAGATATTCGGGCATATATCGCCTGTATTGTTCGGAGGAGAAACAAAAAAAGGAATAAAGGGGGTTTTTCTCAAACGCGAAGACGGCAAGTACGATTGTAAGCTTTTGTGGGACGGGAGCGTGGACATCACGGGCATACTGGATCCCTCCGGCCGGGCGATAGAGCTCGGATTCACTCCCCTATCACAGAAAAAAGGCATCGTGAAGATCTTTGCGTCCATAGATGAAAAAGGAGAACTTCAGGCCTATTCCCGGCTGGATAAGGTAAATGTGTTCGGAACTGAGGTCATTGGGGACCTGTGGCTGTCTTACAGGGACGAGGTAATGCCGCTATTTTCGTTCAGTGCCGAGAACCTGGTTGTAAATAAACAGCCGTTCTGGGATTTCGCGATCAAGGGCGGGGTCTCTTCCGCGGAAAAGGTCATCTTTCTTGACGACGTCAGATGGGGCGAAGGCCTCAGGCTGACGGGAAATGTCGGAACGAGCGACCCTTATCCTGCCAGGCTGCAACTGACGATCAGGAATGTGGAGCTGGGAGAACTGGCCGGGATGCTGGGGGATGCGAAGGCGTCCCTTGCCGGCAAAGCCGAAGGGGAAATAAATTTTGACGGCCCCATAAAAACGGCCAGGATAAAAGGCAGGCTTTACATAGGCGAAGGAGTAATGGGTGAAATGGACTTTCGCTCGATGTTCGCGACGCTGAAAGGTACTCTGCCCGTGGTCCAAGTGGCCGATTCCCGGGTCATAAAAGAGGGCGGTCATATCATAGTGAGCGGTCATATGGATTTCAGCAAGTTGCGGGATAACGGAGAGTTCGAGGACCTGGTCTTTGAAACTGACAACAGGGTCGCTGTCTGGGAAGACTGGCAGATATCCAAAGAGGAAAAATTCGGCGTGATCGAAGCCAGAAAAAACAGGATGACGTTGAGCACTTCCATGGAAGATAACAGTCTGCAGAAGAAGCCCGATGAAGAAGACCCCGCGCACAAAGAACTGGGATTCAAGTATAAGATCGATACCGCTAACAGTTTGAAGCTCGAGCTGGAAGAGGAAAAGGATTTTTTAGGACTGGAACATAAAATAGAATTTTGAGGAGATATGAAACTTGAACTGATCATAACTTTTGTGAAGGGAATGTTTATTTACGCCGGGAACCGGATCGTAAGGTTTTTCACTTATATCGGCGGACTGGTAATACTTTTGGTAAAGACCGTCTTCTGGGTGTTTATTCCGCCGTTGAGAAAATGGCAGATCCTGGAACAGATGAGCAGGATCGGCGTCGCCAGTTTTCCGATAATATTCCTGATAAGCCTTTTCACGGGCGTGGTCCTTGCCCTGCAGAGCGCTTACCAGATGCAGAAAGTGGCTGCGGAGATGTACATCGCCTCGCTTGTAGCGCTTTCACTCACACGCGAGCTGGGGCCGGTCCTGACGGCTCTCATCGTTGCCGGGCGCTGCGGCGCCGCGATAACCGCGGAGCTCGGGACCATGACGGTGACGGAGCAGGTGGAAGCCCTGGAGACGCTGTCCGCCAACCCGGTGCATTACCTGGTGGTTCCCAGGTTTATCGCGCTCCTGGTGATGGTGCCGCTTTTGACCATCTTTGCGGACTTTTTCGGGATGGTCGGGGGGTATCTGATAGGCGTGGGAAAGCTGAACATAACCCACGCCATGTATATGAAGATGACGTTCGAGCCTCTTGCCCTGAAGGATGTCACGACGGGGCTCATCAAGAGCATTTCTTTCGCGGTGATCATATGCGTGATATCCTGCTTCGAGGGCATAAACTCGGAAGGGGGAGCCGAGGGGGTCGGCAGGGCGACGACGTCCAGTGTCGTCAGGAGTTTCATATTGATCATCGTGGCCGACTGTTTTTTCACGGCGCTTTTTTACTTTATTTTGAGATAAAAGGATGTTTTTATCATGATAGAACTAAAGCATGTGCACAAGTCGTTTAACGGCCACGAGGTCCTTAAGGACATGAACCTGACGATCAATACCGGTGAATCGATGGTGATCATCGGCCGTTCCGGATGCGGGAAAAGCGTTTCGCTAAAGCATATCATAGGATTAATGAGGCCGGATTCCGGCAGCGTGATAATCGACGGAACGGACATTACCGGGCTTAACTCCAGGGAACTTAACAGGATCCGGATGAATTTCGGCATGCTTTTTCAGGGAGCGGCTCTTTTTGATTCCCTGAACGTGCTGGAGAATGTGGGCTTCAGACTTTTTGAATACACGAACATGTCCCTGGAGGAAATAAAGCGGCGCGTGGCCGAATGTCTCGAAAAGGTGGGCTTGAGAGGCGTGGAGCGCTTAAAACCGGCGGAACTCTCGGGCGGCATGAAAAAAAGGGTAGGCCTGGCCAGGGCGATAAGCATGTCCCCGCAGATCATATTGTTTGATGAACCGACGACGGGCGTTGACCCCATAATGGGGGATATCATAAACGAACTTATACGGTATCTGCACAACACCCTTAAAGTCACTTCCATAACCGTGACACATGACATGAAAAGCGCCTATAAGATCGCTGACCGGATCGCGATGCTATATGACAAGCGCATAATCGAAATAGGGACACCGGATGAGATAAAGAATTCCGAGAACCCTATCGTAAAGCAGTTCGTAAGCGGCAGCGCGATAGGGCCCATAACCAGGGATACCGTGGAATAGAGAAAAGTTTCGGGCTGCGCGCCGGCGGCGCGGACCCGGAGCTTGTATTTGGCAAGCATTATAAAACAAGGAGAGGATCTATGTTCAGGGACGAGAAACTTGAGATGAAGGTAGGGCTGTTCATCGGGATAGGTATTTTCCTGATGTTTTTTATCGTCTTTTCGATAAGCGATTTATACCTCTGGAAGAAGGGGTATGATATCCGCGTGATATTTGATTTTGTGAACGGGATAACCGAGGATGCTCCCGTCAGGCTGGCGGGCGTCCATGTCGGCGAGGTCAAGGATATAAAGATCTATTACGATAAGGAGGCTGCCAGGACACGCGTCAAGCTGTACGTGTGGATCGGCGGCGACACCAGGATCGAGGAGGATGCCGTTGCCAGGATAAATACTCTGGGGTTGTTGGGAGAGCAGTATCTTGAGATATCCCCGGGGACATCGGACAGATTTCTTAAGTCCGACGATATTATCATCGGAAAGAATCCTATAAACGTCGGCCAGCAGATGGAGGGAATGAGCGAGCTCGTACAGTCCGCCAAGAGGATATTCCAGACCGCCGAGAAAGGGGAGGGGACGCTGGGAAAACTTTTGGTGGATGATACCCTGTATAACGACCTTGCGACCATTTTCGGCAGGCTGAAGGACGGAGAGGGGACGATAGGGAAACTTCTCGTGGAAGAAAAGGTGTATGATGATCTGGAGGATTTTGTGAGCGATATCAAGGCGCATCCATGGAAGCTTTTAAGCAAACCCTCAAGGCGCGAGCGCAAAACCGACAAAGAAGAGAAACGCGGCGCGGGCATCGAGCCGCGCTGACGCATGATTTGATAAAGGTTTTTTATTTTATTGGTTTAACGGGCAGAAAGGAAGTGGATTATTATGACAGTGAAGCTAATAAGGGTCTTTTTTCTGGTCTTGAGCACGACCTGCGGGTATTATATATGGCTTTTGTTGCCGAACCTGACCAGGGAAACGGCACCGGTCGGTGCCGGTATAGGGTTTGCCGCCGGACTGTTCCTGATCTGGCTGGAAGTAAAATTAAAAAGCGTATCCCTGCGTAACCTTTCGGCGGCTGCGTTCGGGCTCGTGTTCGGTTTTTTCATGGCGTGGATGATAACCCTGATAATGAAGCTGTTCCCCATGGATGAGATGTTCTATCATGTTTTCCAGGTCGTATTTACTCTGGTTTTCTGTTACCTCGGCATGGTCATAGCCCTGAAGGGCAAAGACGAGTTCAATCTCGTAATACCGTACGTGCGTTTTTCGCGGGAAGACCGGAGAGATCAGCTGTTCCTGCTGGATACCAGCGTTATTATAGACGGCAGGATAGCCGGCATATGCGAGACGGGCTTTCTGGAGGGGAAGATCGTGATCCCCCGTTTCGTGTTGCAGGAATTGCAGCAGATCGCGGACAGCCCGGATGACGCGAAACGCACCAGGGGACGCAGGGGGCTGGACATGCTGGACAGGCTTAAGAAGATCCAGGGGACGGAAGTAATAATACATGAAGAGAGGCTTTCCGAGATCAAGGAAGTGGATGCCAAGCTCGTCCGCCTGGCCAAGATCCTCGACTGCCGCGTACTTACGAACGATTTCAATCTTAACAAGGTCGCCAAAATTGAAGGGGTCGGCGTACTGAATATCAATGATCTCGCAAATGCCATGCGCCCGGTAGTGTTTCCCGGAGAACATATGAACGTCCATATAAAGAAGGAAGGCAAGGAGAGGAACCAGGGCGTCGCATTCATGGATGACGGGACCATGATCGTCGTCGAGAACAGCCGGAAATTTATCGGGAGGAGCGTGAACATCTCCGTTACGAGCGTGCTGCAGACATCGGCCGGCAGGATGATATTTGCCAATCTGATGGAAAAACCCGAACAGAGAAAACAGGAACATCCGCACAGACGTCAGGATCCGGGTCAGGCGGGGAGAGATAAACGATAGCCGCATCGGTAATGGATTTAATGTCATGAAGATCGGAATGGGTTTCGACATACACAGACTGGCTGAAAACAGGCCCATGGTGCTGGGAGGCGTTGACGTGCCCGGCCCCAGGGGGCCCGAGGGGCATTCCGACGGGGACGTGCTCCTTCATGCCATCTGCGACGCGATACTGGGGGCTCTGGGTAAGGGGGACATCGGCATGAGGTTCCCCGACACGGACCCCAGGTATAAGGGCATTTCCAGCAGGGAACTTTTGCGGGACGTGGCGGGCCTCATGGACAGCGAAGGGTTCAGGGTCGGCAGCCTGGACTGCACGGTAATAGCGGAAGAGCCGAAATTAGGGCCTTATCGCGAGAAAATAACCCGCGCGATCAGCGATATCCTCAAGACTTCTCCGGAGGCCGTGAACGTGAAAGGAAAAACAGCTGAAAGGCTGGGCGTTATCGGTGAAGGAAAAGCCATGGCGGCCTATGCCGTTGTACTGCTGGACGAGAAATAAGTTCAACGTAAAACAGTATAAGGAGAGAAAATGGTAAATTTACTGTGCGTGATCATAGTTCTTCTATTCCTGGCGGTTGTTTATTACCTGCACATGCGGATCTTTTTTGCCGATGAGATAAAAGCGGCCATGGAAAGAGACCCCGCGGCGACAAGTCACGCTGAGGTCATCTTTACGTATTCCGGACTGCACGCCCTGGTGTTTTATAAGGTGACGCACGCGCTCAGAAAATGGCGCGTTCCGTTCCTGCCGCGGTTTTTATCCCAGCTGGGCAAATGGATGACCGGGATCGAGATACACCCCGGCGCCACCATAGGTAAGGGACTTTTCATAGATCACGGGATGGGGGTCGTTATAGGCGAGACGAGCGTTATCGGCGATAACGTGACGCTGTTCCAGGGCGTGACCCTCGGCGGGACAGGAAAAGAAAAGGGCAAGCGGCATCCGACGCTCGGGGATAACGTGGTGGCAGGCGCCGGAGCGAAGATACTCGGCAATATCACCGTGGGGAACAACACGCTGATAGGGGCTAATGCGGTGGTTATCCGCGATATCCCGGACGATTCGACCGTGGTCGGGGTTCCGGGGCGCGTGGCGAAAAAACGCGGGAAACGCCTTCCGGGAGGCGTCAATCTCGATCATACCTCACTGCCGGATCCGATCCAGCAGGCCCTGGAAAGATTGCAGCATGAAATAGACCATATCGAAACCGAGATCGGGGAATATCGCGAGAGAAAAGAAGGCGGAACAGGGTGATAACCCTATACAATACGCTGACAAGGCGGAAAGAGGAATTCAAACCCCTGGAAGAGGGCAAGGTCAGGATGTATGTCTGCGGGCCGACCGTTTATGACGTGCCCCACATAGGGCATGCCCGCAGCGCTTACAGCTTTGAAATTATCAGGAAATATCTGGAATATACCGGGTTCGATGTCTATTTCGTGAGAAACGTAACGGATATTGACGACAAGATCATCAATAAAGCCATCAGCGAGCTCGAGGAGATCGGCGGGACCATATCCGCCAGCCGGCTGAAGGAAAGGGTGAGCGAAGTGGCGGTGCGCTACCTTGATATCTATCATCATCAGATGGATATACTCGGGATACGTCCTCCCTCGGCCGAACCGAAGGCCACCGAAAATATACCGGAAATGATAAAGTTCATAGGGACGCTGGTGGAAAGGGGGTACGGATATGCCGTCGGCGGGAACGTGTATTTCAGCGTGGAAAAATTCGCTGAATACGGAAAACTGTCCAATCGGAACAAGGACGAGATGCTGCACGGTGTCCGTATCGGGCCCGACGAAAAAAAACGCTATCCTCTTGATTTTGCCTTATGGAAAGAAGCGAAGCCCGAGGAACCTTTCTGGAAAAGCCCCTGGGGTAACGGACGGCCCGGCTGGCATATAGAATGTTCCGTTATGAGCACGAAACTTCTCGGCGCGCAGTTCGACATACACGGCGGAGGCCTTGACCTTATTTTCCCGCACCACGAGAACGAGATAGCCCAGGCGGAAGCGGCAACAGGGAAGCCCTTCGCAAATTACTGGATACATAACGGCCTGCTGACCGTGGGCGGCGAAAAGATGGCGAAATCCCTCGGCAATTATATCACGGTTTCCGATTTTCTGGAGAAATACAGGGACCCGGACCTGTTGAAGATGGCTTTTTTGAACAGCCATTATCGCAGCCCCATGGATTGCGGCGATGAGAAGATGGAGGAGGCCGGGCGGTCCAAAGAGCGTATCATGATCTTTTTCGATAAGGCGGACAGGATAGCGCGCGAGCATTCGGACCGGGAACAGGAAGACGGGGAGGAGCTTGATGCCGGCGCGGTCGAAAAAGCGCAGGAGATCGTAAATACCCTGCATGAGAAATTCAACGAGGTCATGGATGATGATTTTAACACTCCCGTGGCGTTATCCATTATATTTGAAGCTGTCGGGATCGGGAATGAATATCTGGCCGATACCGGTATTTCGCTGGCTGAAAAAGCCCACATGACCGGTGCCGTAAAAAACTACATCTTGAGATTCGCTGATGTTCTCGGCCTGACGCTGAGTCCCGCCAAACTTGACAAGAAAGAGATCAAGGAGATAGAGCGGTTGATCGCCGAGAGAGAGGACGCCAGGAAGAGAAAAGACTACGCCGCTTCGGATAAGATACGCCGTGACCTTGCGGGGCGGGGCGTGGTCGTGGAAGATACGCCGGGGGGACCCGTATGGCGCAAAAGCTGAAGAGGGGCCTTTTTGTGACGTTCGAAGGACCTGAGGGAAGCGGTAAAAGCACGCATTCACAGCGGCTTGCCGGGGAGCTTATGTCCGACGGATACGATGTTGTGCATACCGCGGAGCCCGGCGGCACTCCGCTCGGGCGCGGGATAAGGGATATGCTTCTCGAGAAGCAAGATGTCCGGCTTGGCAGCCGGGCGGAACTTTTTCTTTTCGAAGCGGACAGGGCCCAGCACGTTGAAGAGGCCATCACCCCTGCCCTTGAAGCGCGAAAGATAGTCCTGTGCGACCGTTTCAACACGGCTACGTTCGCTTATCAGGGATACGGGCTGGGGATGGACATGGACTTTGTCGAGAGAATAGATGAGGCGGCTACCGGAGGCCTTCAGCCGGACCTTACGATCCTGATGGATGTGGACGTGGAGACCGGACTGGCGCGGGCGGGCGCCGAGCATCCGGCTGACAGGATGGAAAAGAGGAACATACGGTTCCATAAAAAGGTCCGTCAGGGATATCTTGATCTCGCAAAGAGGTCCCCGGACAGGATCAAGGTCGTGAAGGTAAGGGAAAAAATAGACGAAACGTACAGTTTTGTAAAGGAAGAGGTTTATGCTCTTATTGAGCGATATAAGAGGGCAGAATAACGCGGTCAGATATCTTACGAAGAGCATCTCCTCGTCCAGGACGGCTTCCAGTTATCTTTTCTCCGGCCCGGAGGGAGTGGGCCGTGCTTCCGCGGCAAAAGCTTTTGTCATGACGCTCATCTGCCCTAACAGGGTCCGGGCAGATGACGAAGTCCACCGAAGTCAAACAACACAAAATGGTTTGACGAAGGTGGGGCCATGCGGACGGTGCTCGGCCTGCTGCAGGGTAAATGCCCTCCAGCACCCGGATGTCACCTGGATAAAACCGCAGAATACCGGCAACATAAGGATCGACGAGATACGCGCGGTCAGGGATACCTTGAACCTGAAGCCTTACGAAGCGCCGGTCAGCGCGTGTGTGATAGAAGACGCTCATATGATGACCCAGGAAGCGTCCAACGCGCTTTTAAAGGTCCTTGAGGAACCTCCGGGGAGTTCCCTGCTGATCCTTATAACGAGCAAAAGGGAACTGTTGCTCGAGACCGTGGTCTCCAGATGCACGGAAGTGAGGTTTCATCCCCTGTCCGTTTCCGATACCAGAAGCATTATCATGGGCAGTCTGAAGGATATCGGGGAAGAAGACGCGCATTTTCTTTCCTATTTTTCGCAAGGATCCCCCGGCAAGGCCCTGGCGATGATCGACGAGGGCGTCCTGGAACGGAAGAATGATCTTGTCGCCCTGCTCGATAGCATCGTGAAGGAAAAGGATCCGTCCTGTCTTAATTGGACAAAAGAGAGCAAGGACCTTCTTCTTGAAGACCTGGAGATGCTGATCATGTTCTTTCGCGATATAGCGCTGGGAAAAGAGGCCCTGGAAGAAAAGGTCCTGGATAAGGATATAATCGATACGGAGATGTACGATTTTTTCAAAAAATACCCGATAGAAAAGATATACGATGTAGTAGGGCGTCTTATAAACATGAAACTTGCCCTGGCGGGCAATGTCAACCCGAAACTTATCGCCCAGGCCTTGCCGGGGTGCTTGAGATATTGAAGGCGGAGATGAACGATGCATGAAGTGGTCCAGGTCCAGTTAAGAACGGCGGGTGAAATAAGGTATTTTCTTACCGGCGGTATGAAGTTCGACGTGGGGACCAAGGTCATAGTGGAGGCCGACCGCGGCCTTGAGTACGGGGAGATAATATCCCCGATAGAAAAGGTGACCGACATCAGCTTCGGCGAGAAACCCTTACGCAAGATAATCAGGAAAGCCAATCCCTGGGACGAGAAACAGATCGCCAAAAACAAGGCCAAGACAAAGGACCTGATGAAGGTCTGCGAGAGGAAGATCCGGGAACATAACCTTCCCATGAAGCTCGTGGATGCCGAGTATTCCTTCGACAGGGCCAAGATCGTTTTTTATTTCACTTCCGAAGCCAGGGTGGATTTCCGGAACCTGGTAAGGGACCTGGCCAGTATCTTCCGGGTGCGCATAGAACTGAGGCAGATCGGAGTGAGGGACGAGGCGAGGATGCTGGGCGGCCACGGGCCCTGCGGGAGAAAACTCTGCTGTATGTCTTTTCTGAAAGATTTCGATCCCGTTACGATAAAAATGGCCAAGGTCCAGAATCTTCCGCTCAATCCCTCGAAGATATCGGGACTGTGCGGAAGGCTCATGTGCTGCCTCGGGTATGAGTACCTCAGTTACAAGGAAAGTTCGAAAGGATTACCTAAGATCGGTAAGGAGATCAGGACCGATCACGGCAGGGGAAAGGTCATCGGGGTCAATCCGCTGAAGAGGACCGTTACCGTGGATCTTGGCGAAGGCAAGATCAGGGACATAAAGATAGAGGAGGCGACGACGCATTAAGGTCATGGGTAAATTTTATATCACCACACCCATATATTACGTGAACGCGAGCCCGCACATCGGCCACGCTTATACGCAGGTCGCCGTTGACGCCATCGCCAGGTATCACAAAATGCTGGGCGAGGATGTTTTTTTCCTTACCGGCACCGATGAGCACGGCGAAAAGATAGAGGAAGCATGCGTGAAGGCCGGATTCGGCGAGGGGAAGGAAAAAGAGTTTGTTGATACGATAGTCCCCAGGTTCAAGGAAGCCTGGAAAGTGCTGGACATAGATTACGACGAATTCATCCGCACGACCGACGAAGAGCACGAAAAGGTCGTCCAGGAATTCCTGAGCAGGATGCATGAAAAAGGCGATATCTATCAGGGGGAATACGACGGGTGGTTCTGCACCCCGTGCGAGACCTTCTGGACCGATACCCAGGCGGAGGGCGGGATATGCCCCGAGTGCAAGCGCCCCGTGGACAGGATAAAGGAAAAGAACTATTTCTTCAGGATGAAGGAGCGCAAGAAATGGCTCATAGACTACATCGATAAGCATCCGGAATTCATAATGCCGGAGTTCAGAAAGAACGAGGTCCTCGGGTTCCTGAGGGAAGAGCTGAACGATCTCTGCATATCGCGCCCAAAGGAAAGGATGGCCTGGGGGATCGAGATGCCCTTTGATAAGGACTACGTTGTCTATGTCTGGTTCGAGGCTCTTATAAACTACATTTCAGGGCCCAAGAAACACAAGAGATTCGACAAGTTATGGCCCGCCGATTTCCACGTGATCGCCAAGGATATACTGAGACATCACGCGGTCTACTGGCCGATAATGCTTAAGAGCATGGACATGCCCCTGCCCAGGACCATCTTTGCCCACGGCTGGTGGAAGATGGGCCAGGAGAAGATGTCCAAGTCCAAAGGCAATATCGTCGACCCCATAGAACTGAAAGAGAGATACGGGGTCGACCCCATCCGCTATTTTCTATTGAAAGCCGTGATCTTCGGGAGTGACGGAGTTTTCAGCGAAGATGCCTTTGTCACCATGTATAACAGTGATCTGGCCAACGACCTGGGGAACCTCTTGAACAGGACGCTTACCATGGTTGAGAAATATTTTGACGGCGTATCTCCTTCGGCTTCCCCGGAGAAAGCGGCTGAAGAACAAAGAACACGGAGCATTAATAACATCATTGTTAACGTTGCGAATCTGCTTCCGAAGGTAAAAGAAGAGTACATATGCAACCCGAAGCTTGAATTAAAAGAGGCATTGGAGCATATCATGATCGTCGTTGGGAAAGCCAATAAATATATCGAGGAGTCCGCCCCCTGGGAATACTCCAAGAAAGGGGATATGGAATCCATAAAACTTATAATTGCGGATCTTTTGGAAGTGTTAAGGACCGTTTCCATAGCGCTTTTTCCGTTCATACCGCGGGCAGCCCGCAAGATGTGGGAACAGCTCGGGCTGGGGGATATCGACAAAGAGCTCGCGAAGGATGAACTTAGAAAAGAGCTGACCGAGTTTACCGAGGAAGAATTTGTGGACTGGAAGAGAAGATTTCCCGCCGGCACGAAGGTCGCCAAGGGCGAACCGCTGTTCCCGCGGATCCAGTAAAAGTGTGCGCGGTAAAATGAAATAAGCGGCAGCCTTGGGGTATTTCTACCAGAAGCTTGTAAACCCTTAAGAACTTTTTAATGTTGCTCAATAGTTATTTTTGCAAGTTCGGACACGCGGTGTGAAAGTTCGGGTTTTTGTACAAGCTTCTGTGCGAAAACCCCAAAGCTGCCTTTTACATAAACTGCAGGAACTTAATTTTCATGACAAACAAAGAGATTTGCCGCGGTAAAATAAAAAACGCTTCCGGTCTTACAAGATTCCAGAAAAAGGTGCTGCTCGCGGTGCTGGAGATCCCCCGGGGCGAGGTGCGTTCTTATGCCTGGGTGGCCGATAAGACCGGTTCCCCCGGGGCCTCGCGGGCCGTAGGGCAGGCTCTGGCGGCTAATCCTTATGCGCCCGAAGTGCCCTGTCACAGGGTCATCTCTTCCGACGGATCGATCGGAGGATACTCAAAAGGACCGGCCAGGAAGCGGCGATTGCTCCAAAAAGAAGGAGTTGTGATAAGAAAGTGCGACTGATAGATACCCATTGCCATCTGGACTTTCCGGATTATAAGGATGACCTGGGCGATGTCCTGAAAAGGGCCGAGGGTGCCGGAGTGGTGCGGATGATCTCCCCCGGTACGGATGTCGCCAGCAGCGAAAAAGCCGCCGGGATAGCCGCAAAATACAGTGCCGTGTACGCCGCGGTCGGCGCGCATCCGCACGGTGCGGACAAGGCCGGTGAGCCGGACCTCGCGCGCCTTCGGGGCATGGCCGTCTCGAATGATAAGATCGTGGCCATAGGCGAGGTGGGACTGGATTATTATAAGAAATATTCGAAGGTCGAGAACCAGAGATCGCTTTTCCGAAGCTGCCTGGGGATCGCAAAAGAGCTTGACCTGCCGGTGATACTGCATAACCGCGACGCCGGGGAGGACCTGCTGCGTATTCTCGAGGAAACAGCGCCCGTTCCGGCAAAAGGCGCCGTTCATTGCTTTTCGGCGGATGCTGCGGTTCTCCGCGAGGTTTTGACGCTCGGGCTGCATGTTTCGTTCGCGGGCAACATAACGTTCGAGAAGGCCGCGGGCCTTCGTGACGTGGTGAAGCGGGTGCCGCCGGACCGGCTGCTTCTGGAGACGGACTCGCCGTATATCACGCCGGTGCCGTTCAGGGGTCAAAGGAACGAGCCGGCATATGTCCGTTATCTTCTGGATATCTATGCGGCCGCGTACGGACTGTCCCCGGAGGACATAGCAAGGATCACCACGCATAACGCGAACAGGCTTTTTTGCCTGGGGATAGAAGAAAAGGGCGCGGTAGCGTATCCTATAAGGGATTCGCTGTATCTCAATATCACCAACAGGTGCACGAACAGGTGCACGTTCTGCACCCGTCAATATTCCAATTACGTAAAAGGACACAACCTTAAACTGGATGCTGAACCCACTGCGCGGGAGATAATAGATGCCATGGGGGATATATCCGCCTATAAGGAAGTGGTGTTTTGCGGTTACGGTGAACCGACGCTGCGCCTGGGGGCCGTTAAAAAGGTCGCCGCTTACGTGAAACAAAAGGGCGGTAAAGTAAGGTTGACGACCAACGGGGAAGGTGATCTTATCAACGGACGGTCCATAGCCGCCGAACTGAAGGGTCTCGTTGACAGGGTCTCGATCAGCCTGAACGCGCCGGACGCGAAGACCTATGACCGTCTCTGCCGGCCGGTTTTCGGAGGGGATGCGTATGGCGCGGTACTGGACTTTGCCCGCGAGTGCGGGGATAAAGGCATGGAAATGGAAATAACGTGCCTGGATATCGTCGGGGAGGAGGGTGTCCGGGGGTGCCGCCGGATAGCGGAAAAAGCGGGCGCAAAATTCCGGTTAAGGCACATGGATGTGGTCGGATAAACGGTGAAACGGTCTAATGGGAAAACTTTTTGACGTTATACGAGAAAACAAGCTTTATACGGTCCTTTTTGTCTTTATCCTCCTGATAAATGCTCTGATCTTTGCGGACTGGATGGCCGAAAGGTCGGCGAGGAGCCGGGAGGCGGTAATCCGGGAAAAGGCGGAAGAAGGACCGGCCGAGCCGGAGAAGAAGCTCTTCGACGAGAAGGATATAAAGGCGAGACAGGAAAAGCTGGAAAGCCTTGCCGTTGAGAAGCCTCTATTGTACCTGTTCCTGGGGCTCCTTAACATGCTGATACTTTTCGTGATATTTGTGGGCCTGCTCCTGGACGCGTATTTTCTTGCGCGCTGGCTGCGGAAAAAACCGCTCAGGATACGGCTTGTGCGGCCGGAAAGCCCCCGCTGGGATATCGCCGATGTCGTGCGCGTGTCGCTGATATTCATGTCTTTCGGATACATATTCGTTATCCTGCAGGCTTTCGTGGCGGAGTTCTTCCCCATCCTTTATAACGAGAATTTCCGCATGGTCTTTAATACGGCCGCGATAAACGTGGTGGGCATCAGCGTTATACTGTATTTTGTCGTCGGGAAATACGGACAGACCGCGGATGCGCTGGGCCTTACTTCCAGAGAATTCCGGAGCGGCGTTTTTTACGCCGTCGTCGGGTATATAGCGCTGATCCCGGTCTTTCTGGCGATAATGACGGCGACCGTTTTCGTGACGAAACTGGTAAAATACCGCCCCCCCGTGCAGCCTATCGTGCAGGTCTTCATGGAGGAAAAGCAAACGGGGATCCTCTGGCTTTCCGCGCTTTTCGCGGCCGTTTTCGGCCCGATCGCGGAAGAGATCTTTTTCAGGGGGTTCATGTACAGGGCCATCAGGGGAAGATTCGGCATGCTCTCCGGCATGCTGGTCACTTCCGCGGTATTCGCTTTTCTGCATACGCATATCGTGGGTTTTTTGCCTATAATGGCGCTTGGCCTTTTGCTGGCATATCTTTATGAAAAGACGGGGTCGCTTGTCGCCCCGATATCCGTGCATATCATGCATAATGTCGGAATGGTAATACTGGTATTTCTTGTGAGGTATATCGGGGCATAAAACCGGGGGGCGGGAACATGGCTTACGAGACGATACGGTGGAGAAATGACAGAGTAGAGCTTATCGACCAGAGGCTTCTTCCGGGGAAAGTGCGTTACGTGCCGTGCACGACGGACAGGGACATACACGCGGCGATAAAGACGATGAAGATAAGAGGCGCCCCGGCGATAGGGATAGCCGCCGCTTACGGGGCGTATCTGGGCGTGCGCAGGAGCCGGGCAAAGGATTTCGTGGGATTCAAAAAAGAACTGGACAGGGCAATGAAATACCTGGCCGGGTCACGGCCGACGGCAAGGAACCTTTTTTGGGCGCTGGAAGAAGTAGATGCCCTCGTAAAAAATAACAGGAACAGGCCTGTCGGGGAACTGAAACGCATGATCCTCGGCAAGGCCCGCGCGATACTTGAGGAAGACAAGAAAATATGCCGTTCGATAGGAAATCGCGGAGGGAGGCTGATCAAAAAGGGTTCCGGCGTCCTGACGCATTGCAACGCGGGGGGCCTGGCGACCGGCGGGTACGGCACGGCTCTTGGGGTGATCTTCTCCGCCGGAAGGAAGATCAGAATGGTATACGTCGATGAAACGCGCCCCGTTCTGCAGGGAGCGCGCCTGACGGTGTGGGAACTCATGCAAAGGAAGGTCCCCGCGACGCTTATATGCGATAACATGGCAGCTTCGCTTATGGCTAAAAGAGAGATCGATGCGGTCATAGTGGGCGCCGACCGGATCGCGGCTAACGGGGACACCGCCAACAAGATCGGGACGTATAACGTCGCTATCCTGGCCGATCACCATAATATCCCGTTTTATGTCGCGGCGCCGGTCTCGACGTTCGATCTTTCGATCCCGCGGGGCGAGAGCATTCCGATAGAAGAGCGCTCGCATGAAGAGGTAAAAAAGATCGGCGGCAGGTATATAACCCCGAGGAACGTGAAAGTGAAGAATCCCGCTTTTGACGTCACGCCCGCCGGGCTGATCACGGCGATCATCACGGAGCGCGGGATTATAAGGAAACCGAATAAGCAGAAGATCGCGAGAAAAGTGAAGGGTGGGGCAGGTCTGCTGTAGTAGCACAGGGTCGGGAATAGACCAGCCCCATTTATTTTTATGAAAGAACTTGAACTGGTTGAATATATTCGCAAACGTGCCGGCAGGCCCGGCAAGGGCGTGAAGATCGGGATAGGCGACGATTGCGCCGTGCTCGAGTACGATGCGAAACATTATCTTCTCTGGGCTACCGACATGCTCGTGGAAGGGACACATTTTCGCCTTAAAGGAACGCCGTACAGGAAGATCGGCCGCAAGGCCGTCGCGGTCAATATAAGCGATATCGCCGCCATGGGAGGATTGCCCAGGCATGTCACAGTGGCCATGGGCATTCCGGGCGGGATGGCCGGTTCCGCCGTCCGCGGCATCTATGACGGCATATTCGGCATATGTAAAGATCACGGCATCAAGGTCATCGGGGGTGATATTAACCGGTCCGGCAGGCTCATAGTCGATGTTTCCATCATGGGGCTCGTCGAAAAAGAACGGCTGATAAAGCGCAGCGGCGCCAGGGAAAAAGACCTTGTGCTGATCACGGGTCCCGTCAGGAGCGGAAAAAAAGAACACCTGGATTTCGCGCCGCGGCTGAAGGAAGCGCGGTTCCTTTCCCGGCGCTGTAAAATAAATTCCATGATAGATACCTCGGACGGGATCGCCCTGGATATGGGGCGGATATGCTCTGAAAGCGGCGTGGGATGCAGATTGTATGAAGGAGCTATCCCGCTTTCAAAGGGGCTCACGCTCGAAGAAGCTCTTTATTCCGGGGAAAGTTTTGAACTATTGTTCACCATGGGGGTGAAGGAGGCAAGGAAACTGTTTTTGAAGAGAAGATCGTTCCTGCCTCAGGCAGGGGGTCGGGAATGTGAATATTTTGTTATCGGGGAGATCACGCCGAAGAAGAACGGCCTTTGCCTTATAAGGAAAGAGGGACGTGCGGGCGCGTTGAAGATGACGGGGTTCAGACACCTGTGAAAGGCGGGACAGGTCTGCGGCGGTAGACGTTGCTGAAAGGCGGGACAGGTTTACTGTGGTAGCATAGTCCCGGGAATAAACCTGTCCCTGTATTTTTATTTTTAAGCATGAAAAGCATAACAACTAATTCTCCGGAAGGAACGATGGAAATTGCGTCTCACCTGGCGAAGAACCTCCGTGAGGGCGATTTTATAGCTCTTCTGGGGGAACTGGGGACCGGCAAGACCATGTTCGTAAAAGGACTGGCCGAGGGGCTGGGGATCGAGGGCCATCTTTATGTTAATAGCCCTTCATTCGTCGTGATGAGAGAATACCGCGGGAAGAAGGACCTTTATCATTTTGACGTTTTCAGGCTTGATCTGAAAAGTTTTTGCGAGACCCTGGATTATGAGAAATATTTTTACGGCAGCGGCATTACCGTCGTTGAATGGGCGGATAAGATAAAGGATATCCTGCCCGAGGATTACCTGGAGATCGGGATAGAATTCAGCGATCATACGGAGAGAAAGTTCACCTTTCGCGCGGTCGGCGCGAGGGCAAAAGAGATCCTGAGGGGAATGAAAGGCGGGACAGGTCTACAGTAGTAATGTAAGGTCGGGAATAGACCTGTCCCTATATTTTAATTTTTGTAGTACATGAAGATACTTGCGCTCGATACATCGACGAAATTTCTGAGCATCGCGTGCCTTGAAGACGACAGCGTAAAAGCCGCGTTCCATGAGGACGTCGGTATACGGCACAGCGAAGTTCTTATCGACGCCTTGAGGGAAACGTCAGGTTCTCTCGGCTGGTCCATGGGAGAAATAGGCCTGATATGCACAGGCCTTGGGCCGGGATCCTTCACGGGGGTGCGCATAGGGGTCGCCACGGTCAAGGGCCTGGCTGCGGTCCTTCGCAATAAAGTGGTAGGCGTTCCCAGCATGGATGCCATTGTCATGGAGGCGCCGCCGGGACGGGAACTGGCAGCTCCTTTTCTTGATGCGCGTAAAGGGAAGGTATACGCGTGCGTTTATGACCGTTCAGGCGGGGAAGCCAGAAGGATCACCGATTATCTTCTGACGACGGTTGATGAATTTTTAGACGGCCTGAAAGAGAAGGTGTTCCTGTTCGGAGATGCGGTCACGAAGTATAAGGAAAAACTGGACAACTGTTCACTGGCGGAGTATGCTGAAAATATAGACTGGTATCCGAGAGCCGCTCATATAGGGCGCATCGGGTTCAGGAAAGCTCTGACGGCAACGGATGATCCTGAAGCCCTTGAGCCGTTGTATCTGCACGCGAAAGAATGCCAGATCCAAAAAAGAGGCAAAGCGGTATGAATGACACGAAATACAGGCCGACATGGGCGGAAATAGACCTGGACGCCGTGAGGTATAACCTGGGGTGCATACGCGGGCTTGTTGACGAAAAGGTGGCGATCATGGCCGTGGTAAAAGCGAATGCCTACGGCCACGGGATCGACCGTGTCAGCCGGGTCATGGTCGAAGAAGGGGTCGATTATCTCGGAGTAGCCACGGTCGATGAGGCTTTGAATTTGCGCCGGTCCGGCATTGACACGCCCATACTTGTTCTGGGTTCAGTGCTCGAGCAGGAAGCGAAAGCCGCCGTGGAGCATGACATTACCCTGACGCTGTGCGATCCGGGCCTTCTGGAGGTGCTCGCGAACATAGCAAAACGGGCAAAAGCGCGTCCCAGGGTCCATATCAAGGTGGATACGGGCATGGGGCGGATCGGGGTGTGGCATGAAGAGGCGCTCGGCTTTGTCAGGGAAGTCTTCTCGAGAAAAAAAATAGAGGCAGAAGGAGTGTATACGCATTTTTCTTCGGCCGGCCGCGATAAGATGGTGACACGCTTGCAGATAGGTTCTTTCGAGAAGGTATTGAAAGATATGGAAAGTCACGGGTTCGACGTGAAATATAAGCATGCGGCCAACAGTATAGCCGTGGTCGACTGGAAAAGGTCACACCTGAACCTGGTCAGGCCGGGCATTCTCCTTTACGGGGTGTATCCCAAAGAAGATTTTCGCAGGAATTTCGACTTGAAACCGGTCATGAACCTGAAAACCAGGATAGTACATCTTAAGGACGCCCCTCCGGGGAGGGCAATAAGTTACGGAAGGACCTACATAACCCAGAAACGGACGAAGATCGCTACCATACCGATCGGGTACGCCGACGGCTACGGCCGGATACTGTCCAATAAAGCAGAAGCCCTGCTTAACGGGGAGTATGTCAGGGTTGTCGGCATGGTGACAATGGACCAGACCCTCCTGGACGTAGGGCATGTCAAAGATGTGATGGTGGGGGATGAGGTCGTCTTGATAGGCAGACAGGGGAGATCAGAGATCCTTATCGAGAAGATAGCAAAACTTGCCGGAACCATTCCTTATGAGATCTTATCCGCAATAACAGACAGGGTCCCCCGCGTTTATAAGGGCGGATGACCTCATTCAAACCCGCAAAACTGAAAGTAAAACGGACAAAAATGTGTCTATAGTATCAGGTCCCGGGGATCAAGTATGCGGGATTTTCAGAGAGATCAGGACATAAAACCGGAATCTTGACAAAGGTTTTTGTTGTGTTATACTTATTAAACGCATTTGGTATAACTGTTTGTGTATATGTTATAGGAAATGAATATTATTTTATGGCATAAAGGGGAAGTAAAATGGCAAAACTTACCGGCGCAGAAATATTGATAAAAAGCTTGCACGAAGAGGGGGTTACTCACATTTTCGGGTATCCGGGCGGATCGGTAATACCTCTAACTGACAAGCTGTATGCCAATAAGGGGCTGAAGTTCTATCTAACGCGTCACGAACAGGGGGCTGCCCATGCGGCCGACGGGTACGCCCGCGCTACCGGGAAGGTCGGCGTGTGCATGGCTACGTCGGGTCCGGGTGCGACCAATCTTGTCACAGGGATAGCGACAGCTTACATGGATTCGATCCCCATGGTCGCCATTACGGGGCAGGTCAAGTGCACTCTTATAGGCAACGATGCATTCCAGGAAGCTGATATGATCGGCATCTCGCGCTCTATTACCAAACACAACTATCTCGTGAGGGATGTAAGGGAACTGGCAAAAGTGGTCAAGGAAGCGTTCCATATCGCCAGGACAGGCAGGCCGGGCCCGGTGCTTATAGATCTGCCGGTGGACGTCCAGCTTCAGTCGGCTGAATTCAAATATCCCAAGACCGTGGATATGAGGGGCTACAAGCCTACCTACAAGGGGCATGTGGGCCAGATAAAGAAAATAGCCAAGGCGATAGCGAAAAGCAAGAAACCCCTGATCTACGCGGGAGGAGGGGTGATCCTCTCGGGGGCCGACAAGGAACTTACCGCGTTCGCGAGAAAAACCGACATCCCCGTGACGACAACAATGATGGGACTGGGCGGATTTCCCGAAGATGATCCGTTGAGCCTCGGCATGCTCGGCATGCACGGAACGGCATATGCCAATCATGCCGTGCAGGCGTCGGACCTGATCATAGCGGTAGGCGCCAGGTTTGATGACAGGGTCACCGGCAGGATCGATGATTTTGCCCCGAACGCCGTTATAGCCCATATCGATATCGATCCGGCCAGTGTAAGCAAAAACGTGCCTGTTGATATTCCCGTCATCGGAGATGCGAAAGATATCCTGAAAAAGCTGATAGAGCTTATTGGAAAGCAGGACCATCCCGAGTGGCACAAGACGATCGCCAAGTGGAAGAGAGAGCTGCCGCTCAAATATAAAGACGATAATAAGCTGAGGCCCCAGTATGTGGTCGAACAGATCTACGAGCTGACCAAAGGTAAGGATGTGATCATCTCGACGGAAGTCGGGCAGAACCAGATGTGGGCGGCGCAGCATTTCACGTACACCAAACCCAGGACCTGGCTTTCAAGCGGAGGCCTGGGGACGATGGGATACGGATTTCCGGCGGCCATAGGCGCTCAGGTCGGCAGGCCCGAAGCGATAGTTTTTGATATAGCGGGCGACGGGAGCATCCAGATGAATATCCAGGAACTCGCGACCGCCGTCATGGAAAAAATTCCCGTAAAAGTGATAATTTTGAATAACGGTTATCTCGGCATGGTGCGCCAGTGGCAGGAACTATTTTATAATAAACGTTATGCTTTTACAGTACTGGCCAAGAACAGCTCTACCGTATGCCCGGATTTCGTGAAACTTGCGGAAAGTTACGGTGCAAAGGGCATAAGGGTAACCAGGAAGGCCGACGTGAAAAAAGCCATCAAGGACGCCCTGAAGGAAAAGGGCCCGGTCATCGTGGACTGCGTGATCGAAAGAGAGGAGAACGTGTTCCCCATGGTCCCGGCCGGGGAATCCATCAGCAACATGCTTCATGGATTGGCCTGATCATTTTTAAGAGACACATAATGGAGGGAAATAATATGTCAAAATTCGTTATAGCGGCTTTAGTGGAGAACAAGTTCGGGGTCCTGGCCAGGATCGCGGGTCTTTTTTCGGCCCGCGGGTTCAACATAGACTCACTGGCCGTCGGAGAGACCGAAAATCCCGATATTTCGCGCATGACGATAGTAGTGGAAGCCGATGAGAAGATACTGGAGCAGGTCAAAAAACAGCTGAATAAACTCATCGACGTGATAAGGGTGCAGGACCTTACCGGCGGCGAATATCTTGACAGGGAACTCATACTCATAAAGGTCAAGGCGGAGAGCGCCAGGATCCGGGAGAAGGTGGTCCAGATCGTCGATTCCACCGGGGCTGAAATAATAGATATAGGGAAAAAATCCCTTACCGTGGAGGAATCGGGGGACGAACACAGGATAAAAGCCCTTGTAGAGCTTTTGCGTCCTTATGAGATCATCGAGATCGTAAGGACAGGTAAGATCGCGATACAGTCGGATAAATCGTGACGGAGATATAAAAGGAGGAAGGCGATGGCAAAGATGTATTATGATAAAGATGCCGATCTGAACGTGATCAAAGGATCAAAAGTAGCCATCATCGGATACGGCATACAGGGGCGCGGACAGGCCCTGAACCTGAGAGACAGCGGGATCGATGTTCTTGTGAGCGAACTGGAAGGGACGCCTAACTACGAACAGGCCAGGAAAGACGGGTTTGATGTCGTTTCCGCGGAAGAAGCGGCGAAACAGGCCGACATCATCCAGATATTGACCCAGGACCACGTGCAGGCCGCGGTCTATAAAAAAGCGATCGAAAAAAATCTGAAAGAAGGCGGCGCGATCATGTTTTCGCACGGGTTTAACATACATTTCAGACAGATAGTCCCGCCGAAAAATGTTGACGTTTTCATGGTGGCGCCGAAAGGGCCCGGAGCGCTGGTAAGGGAGATGTACCAGCAGGGCAAAGGGGTTCCGTGCCTTATCGCGGTGTTCCAGGATTTTACGGGTAAGGCCAGGGACAGGGCCCTGGCTTACGCCAAGGCCATAGGCGGGACAAGGGCCGGCGTTATCGAGACCACGTTCAAGGAAGAGACCGAGACGGATCTTTTCGGTGAACAGTCGGTGCTCTGCGGCGGCACTTCGGAGCTGATAAAAGCCGGTTTTGATACGCTCGTCGAAGCGGGGTATCAACCGGAGATCGCATATTTCGAGTGCCTCCACGAGCTTAAACTTATCACGGACCTTATTTATAAATACGGGATCTACGGCATGCGCAAAAGAGTCTCGGATACGGCGGAATATGGCGATATCACCAGGGGCAAAAGGATCATCAACAGCAGGACGCGCAGGGAGATGAAAAAGATCCTGCGCGAGGTCCAGTCCGGCAAGTTCGCGAAGGAGTGGATCAAGGAGAACAGGAAAGGCCGTCCGAATTATAACAGGATGACCGAAGAGGAAAGACAGCACAGGATCGAGAAGATCGGTGAAGAGCTTCGCGGCATGATGCCGTGGCTCTAATAGTTAAAAGGAGCGGTAACATGAAGGACAGGGTGCTTATTTTTGATACGACATTGAGGGACGGGGAGCAGACGCCCGGAGCGAGCCTGACCATCAATGAAAAACTCAAGATAGCTTTTCAATTGGAGAAACTCGGAGTGGATATCATAGAAGCGGGATTTCCGCGCACGAGCCCCGGAGACCTTGAGGCGGTAAGGACCGTTTCGAAGCATATCAGAAAGTGCGTGATCTGCGGTCTTGCAAGGGCCACCCAGAAGGATATCGACGACGCTTACGCGGCGCTTAAAAAGGCCAAGAGACCCAGGATACATGTTTTTCTTGCCACCTCCAAGATACATATGAAATACAAATTGAGAAAAGCCAAGGATGAAATATTAAAGACATCAGTAGAGGCGGTAAAATACGCGAGGAAGAAGCTTCCCGATGTGGAGTTCTCGCCCGAAGACGCCTCCCGCACGGAACCGGCTTTTCTTGCCCGCGTCGTGGAGGCCGTTATAGACGCCGGCGCCGGAACGGTCAATATCCCGGATACCGTAGGGTATGCCGTTCCGCAGGAATTCGGACAGACCATAAGGAACCTCACGGAAAAAGTGCCCAACATACACAAAGCGGTCATAAGCGTCCACTGCCACAACGATCTGGGGCTCGGCGTGAGTAATTCGCTGGCCGCCGTCTTGAACGGCGCCCGTCAGGTAGAATGCACCGTTAACGGGCTTGGTGAAAGGGCCGGGAACGCGGCCCTGGAGGAGATCATCATGGCCCTGCGGATGCGGAAAGACATGTTCGGCGGGCTGGCGACGGGCATCAGGACCAGAGAGCTGTACAGGACCAGCAAGCTGGTCAGTAAATTGACCGGCATTCCCGTCCAGCCCAACAAGGCCATTATCGGGGAAAATGCGTTCAGCCATGAATCCGGGATCCACCAGGACGGCGTGATGAAGAAAAGAGTCACTTACGAGATCATCAAGCCTCAGGATGTCGGGTTCAAAGGCAGCAGGATAGTTCTCGGGAAACTTTCCGGCAGGCACGCTTTTTCCGAAAGACTGAAAAAGCTCGGGTACTCCCTTTCGGACAAGGAGCTGAACCAGGCGTTCAAGCGCTTCAAGATACTGGCCGACAAGAAACCCAAGATATTCGATGAGGATATCGCGACGATCGTGGAAGACGAACTTGCGACGATACCCCAGAGGTATAAACTCCTCAATTTTGAAGTAACAAGCGGCAACAGGATCAAGCCGCTGGCGAAGGTGGAACTTGAAGAGGACAAGAAAACGATAAGCGCGAGCGCCACAGGTGACGGCCCGATAGACGCATGTTTCAAGACCATAGACAGGGCCATCAAGATGAAAGGCAGACTTGTGGACTACAAGGTCAATGCCGTTACCAGCGGGAAAGACGCTCTCGGGGAAGCCAATGTCAAGGTCGCGTTCAGGGATGACGTGGTAACGGGCAGAGGCTCGAGCACGGATGTCATAGAGGCGAGCGTCCGGGCTTATGTGAACGCGGTCAATCGCCTTTCTTTGAGAAGGAAAAAGTTGAAGAAAAAGGGCAAGTAATTCTGCCGCGCCCTTTTTATGGAATATTATGACAAATGATACGCATAGCAGGAAAACATATGGCCTTCTGGGAAAGAATATAAGCTATTCTTTATCTCCCGTCATGCATAATGCCGCTTTCAGGCATTTCGGTATTTCCGCCAAGTATGAACTTTTCGATATAAAAGAAAAAGACCTTGAGAGTTTTTTTCAAAAGCGTGTTTTGGGCGGCAAAATGAACGGTTTCAATGTAACTATCCCGTATAAGATGACGGTTTGTGACATGCTTAAAACGCGCGAGGATTGTGTTCTTGATGAGACGGCGGGCAGCCTGGGAGCGGTAAATACCGTCAAAGTCGAGGAGGAGGGGCTCCGGGGATTTAATACCGACAGCAGAGGTTTCCGCGAAGCCGTGTCAGAGGAGATCGCTCCGGGGCTTAAGGCTTTAGCGGACAAGAAAGTTTTTGTCCTGGGCGCCGGAGGGGCAAGCCGCGCGGCCTGCTTTTCTCTGGCATCATCCGAGCCGGCCCCGAAAAAAATATTCGTCTTTGATATAGACGGGACAAAACTTTCCTCAATGGTGGATTTTTTTGAAAGCTGTTTCGGCGCGGGCATATTGACGGGTGTCACGGAGGGGGATATACCGCGCAAGCTGAGCGAAAGCGTTCTTTTGATAAATGCCACGCCTCTGGGCACAAGGAAAGGAGATCCTTTGCCCGTCCGGCCCGATCTTCTTCATGAAAATATTATGGTATACGATCTTGTTTATGCAAGAGAGACGGAGCTGGTAAAGGAAGCAACAAAAAAGGGCCTCAAAGCGACAGGCGGTCTTGGCATGCTTGTCAACCAGGCTGCGCTGGCTTTTGATATATGGTCCGTTGAGAATTTCTATCTGGGGGATATAAAAGAGATCATGAAGAAAGCGGCCCTGGAGGAACTGGAAAGGCGCGGAAGGGCATAGATGGAATATCTGCTTGTCTTTATTTTCGGAGCGGTTATCGGCAGTTTTTTGAACGTGTGTATTTACAGGATACCTCTGGGGAAATCCATTGTCCGGCCGCGTTCTTTCTGCCCTTTTTGCGAGCATACCATCGGATGGTTTGACAATATACCTCTGGTGAGTTTTTTGCTTTTAAGGGGCAAGTGCCGTTATTGCAAACGCCCCATACCGCTGAGATATTTTGTGGTGGAACTTCTGACGGCGCTCAGCGGAGCAGGGCTTCTGTTTTATTTTTCGCTGAGCATCCAGTTTTTTATTTACTGGCTGTTCACGTGCATTCTTATAACCGTGGCGGTCACGGATATAGAGAACAGGGAGATACCGGATGTTATCAGCATCCCGGGCATATTTATCGGTGTGATCCTGATGACGGTTTTCAGGCTGGACGCTTCGGACGCGTATATCAGATCATTCCTGAATTCATGTCTGGGTATCCTGGCGGGGGCGGGCAGCATGTTCCTGCTGGGCTTTTTCGGCGAGCTGATATTCCGGAAAGAGGCCCTCGGCGGCGGGGATGTGAAGTTGATGGGCATGATAGGGGCTTTTCTGGGGTGGAAACTTGTCCTTTTGGCATTTTTCCTGGCCCCGATATTGGGCTCCGGTATAGGCATATTCATGAAGATCAGGTTCAGGAAGGAAGTGATCGCTTACGGTCCGTATCTGTCGGTCAGCGCGCTGGTCAGCCTGCTGTACGGGCACAGGATCCTGGATTACATATTCGGTCTTTAGTTCATATTCTTATGATGTAGAGAGGAAAGGAGCCAGAGATGTTGAGATACATGACGGCAGGCGAGTCGCACGGGAAGGGCATAATGGCGATTCTGGACGGCGTGCCTGCGGGTCTTGCGCTGGATGAGCAGTTCGTTAATAAAGAACTGGCCCGCAGGATGGTGGGATACGGCAGGGGCGGACGGATGAACATCGAAAAGGACGAAGTCGATATTATAGCCGGATGCCTTAAAGGAGTGACCATAGGCAGTCCTGTCGGCATGATGATCCGTAACAAGGATTATAATATCGATAAGCTTCCGGAGGTGAAATGTCCCAGGCCCGGACACGCGGACCTGGCGGGCCTTCAGAAATATGGCATGAAAGACGCCAGGGGGGTCCTTGAAAGAGCAAGCGCGCGCGAAACAGCGGCCCGTGTGGCTGCAGGCGCTGTGGCAAAACTCATGCTGGGGGAGTTCGGCGTGAGGATATTAAGCCACGTTACCATGATCGGCGGGGTCAGCGCGCAGACAGAAGGACTTTCATTCGATAAGCTATGGGAGCTTTCCGAGGCCTCCGACCTGAGATGCGCGGATCGGGAAGCGGCAAAGCGCATGCGCGGGGAAATAGACAAAGCCGCCGAGGCGGGAGACACGCTCGGCGGGTCTTTTGAAGTGGTGGCTGACAATGTCCCTCCGGGGCTCGGCAGTTACGCGCAATGGGACAGGAGAATGGACGGCGCTCTGGCTCGCGCGGTCATGTCCGTTCCGGCCGTCAAAGCGGTCTCTATCGGCGGCGGCGTGGAATGCGCCGGCAGAAAAGGATCCGAAACCCATGATGTGATAACGTACGATACGCGCGAAAAAGCCTTTGCCAGACCTTCGAATAATGCCGGGGGGACCGAAGGCGGAGTGACGAACGGGATGCCGGTAGTCGTAAGGGGTTTCATGAAACCCATTGCCACGCTTGGCACCCCCCTGAAGTCGGTCGATATCGGCACCAAGCGCGAAAGCGCAGCCGCGAGGGAACGCGCTGACGTTACGGCCGTGCCTGCCTGCGGGGTTGTCGCCGAGACAGCGGTGGCGATCGAGATCGCATCGGCTTTTCTGGAGAAATTCGGCAGCGATTCCATGGCGGACATACGGCGGGGCTACAAGGCGTACATGGAACGCCTCAGGGGTTAGGGTATGAAGAATATCGTACTTGTAGGGTTCATGGGAACGGGAAAAACGGTCGTGGCCAGGAAACTGGCCGATGACATGGGAAAGAAGTATGTCAGCACCGATCAGTTGATAGAGATGCGCGAAAAAAAGGCCATCAGGGATATATTCCGGGAGGAAGGCGAGCCGTATTTCAGAAAAGTCGAGAAAGAGATCGTAAAGGAGGTAAGTGAAAAAAAGGATCAGGTCGTGGATGCCGGCGGCGGGATCGTTCTGGACACTGAGAACGTGGAGAACCTGAAAAGAAGCGGAATAATGATCTGTCTCTGGGCGGATCCCCCGGCTATCTACGAGCGGACGAAAAAACAGCCGGCCAAAAGGCCTCTTCTTAATGTTGATGACCCCCGCAAACGCATCAGGGAGCTGGTGGAGCACCGGCGTTCTTTTTACGAGAAGGCGGATCATCACGTTGATACTACGGATCTTGATGTGGCCGGTGTAGTTGAACAAATAAAAAGGATCATAAATGAAAAAGAAAAAAAGTCTGAGCAGTAAGGGAAAAACGGATAAGAGCGTTTTTTTCGGCAGGATATTGTTGAAAAAATTGCTCCGGAACATTGATGCTTCCGTGATGGTAACGGATAGCAGGGGACGCGTGGTCTTTGTAAATGAAAAATATACCGACTTTTTCCGTATTCCGAAAAAAGATATCATGCAGAAATACTGGATTAAGAAGATCATACCCGAATCCGGACGCCGCGCGGTTAAAAAGATATTCAACGACATAAAAAATAAGAAGGTTCTTACCCGGTTCGACGCCCCGGTTTCAACGGGACGAAGACCGGAAAAGTGCCTTTGCTGGATAGGTGTCCCCTTAAAGGAAAAACGGTCTTATTTCTACATGTTCATGGGCAGAGAGGTAAGGTGCCGCTCGAAAAGCGCGGTTAAGGTTCATGCTTCTACCCCGAAGGCGCTGGACAGGTCTTACAGGGAGGTCATTGAGACGCTTTTTACGGCTTCGAAGATCAGCGAGCCCGGCACCGCGGAGCACGCCCTCCGCGTTATGTCGTTCGCCATTGCCCTGGCCAGGGAACTGAAGATCAGCAAGAGGAGAATAGAAACGCTGAAAATAGCCTGCCTTCTTCATGACCTCGGAAAACTGGTAGTGGACGAGAACATCCTGTTCAAAAAAGGCAAATTGAACAAGAAGGAATTTGACCAGATCAAAAAACATCCGCATTGGGGATCCGAAGTGATCAGTCTTGTTTATTTTCTGCGCGATATAATACCTATCATGGCCAACCATCACGAGAATTACGACGGCAGCGGCTATCCCACGGGGGTCAAAGGCGAGGACATACCGCTGGAAGCGAGAATATTGAGCGTGGCGGATGTTTATGAGGCATTGACCGCGGACCGTCCGTACCGAAAAGGCTTTTCCCCGGAAGAGGCGATCACCATAATGGAAGGTGAAAAAGGGCAAAAACTGGATCCGAAGCTTACGGATGTCTTCCTTGATATGGTGAAGAAAGGAAAGTTCAAGGGAGTAAAATATTGAACAAAACATGCCGTGATATCATAGCCCTGAATCTTGTCCGGGGACTTGGCCCGCGAAAGGTCATATCTCTCCTGGAGAAGGTCCGTGATACGGAGGAGATATTCTGCATGCCGGATTCCCGGCTGGTCGGGATCGCAGGAGGGCGTTCCGATTGGGTCGGTGAGATGAGATCGATCAGGAGTTCCGGAAAATATGCCGAAGAAATAGCGTATATCGAACAAGAAGGGATAGACGTTTTATGCTACAGGGACAGGGCTTATCCGGAACCGTTGAGGAATATATATGACCCGCCGCCGGTCCTTTATTGCAAGGGAGATCTGAACCGGCGTGATGCAGGTGCAGTGGCTATAGTGGGAGCCAGAAGATGTTCGGCATACGGGCTCCGGATGGCGGAACGGCTTGCGTTCGATCTTGTTAAGAAAGGAGTAACGGTCATAAGCGGTATGGCCAGGGGTATAGATTCCGCGGCGCACAGAGGCGCCTTAAAAGCCGGGGGACGGACGATAGCGGTCATGGGGAGCGGGTTTCGGCATATATATCCGTCAGGGTCCGGGAAGCTTATGCGGACCATATCCGCAAGCGGCGCGGTCCTTACGGAATACCCATCCGATACCCGGCCTTCTAAGGGGAGTTTTCCCAGGCGGAACAGGATCATAAGCGGCATGGCCGGGGGAGTCGTGGTCGTGGAAGCCGCCCAAAAAAGCGGCGCCATGATAACAGTGGATCTGGCGCTTCAGCAGGGCAAGGAAGTATTCGCGGTCCCCGGGCGTATTGATTTTCATACATCGAGCGGGACCAACCTGCTCATACAGAACGGCGCAAAATTGGTGACAAACGCGGATGATATACTCGAGGAACTTGATCTGTGGAGGCACGGCAGGCCCGCTGGCGGAGAACAGGAAGGGAGGAACGCCGGGGCGTGCGAGCTGGACGAGACCGACCGCGTGGTCTTGAGAACGCTGGAGAAGATGCCCCCGGTCCATGTTGACGAGATTTCCGAGAGGACGGGAATAGATCCGAAGGTATTGCCGGAAGCCCTGCTCAGGCTGGAGGTCAAAGGCCTGGTAAAGGCGCTGGCAGGCAGAAATTATGCGCTCGGTCGGTGCGCGCGCAATTAGATATAAGTCAGGAAGGAGCAAGTTTTATGCCGGCTAGGAAAAAGAAAACTTCAAAAAGCGGTTCCGCGGGAACGAAGTTTCTGGTGATCGTCGAGTCACCGGCGAAATCAAAGACCATAAACAAGATCATGGGAAAAGATTATGAGGTTCTTCCCAGCATGGGGCATATTGTCGACCTGCCCGAAGATAAAATGGGCATCGATATCGAGAACGGTTTTAAGCCTGAATACACCGTCATGAAAGGACGTAAAAAATATCTGACCAACTTGAAAAAAGCAGCAAAAGACGCGGAAGCGATATATCTGGCGGCTGACCCCGACAGGGAAGGAGAAGCCATATGCTGGCACATCAAAAACCAGCTTGCGAAGGGCAAGGATAATATATACAGGGTGAGTTTTGAAGAGATCACCGGTAAGGCGGTAAAAGACGCTTTTGAACATCCCCGCTCGCTGGATATGAACAAAGTGAACGCCCAGCAGGCAAGAAGGATCATGGACAGGATAGTGGGCTATTCCCTGAGCCCGCTTTTATGGAAGAAGATCACACGGGGATTGAGCGCCGGCCGGGTGCAGTCCGTAGCGGTCAAGCTGATAATCGAAAGAGAAGAGGACATAAGGAAGTTCAGATCACAGGAATACTGGAGCGTGGATGCCGTCCTCAGGAAAAAGGGCGGTGCCTCCGGGAAAAAAGCGGATACCTTCAGGGCCAAACTGCTGAAACATAAGGGGGAAAAGGTCCATATTCCGGATAAAAGGAGCGCCGAAGGAATAGTTTCCGACCTAAAGAAAGAAGAATTTGTCGTCGGCGACATCAGCCGGAAAGAGAAAAAGAGCTACCCGCGTTCGCCTTACACCACTTCAGTCCTGCAGCAGGATGCGTTCAATAAGCTGAATTTCTCCGCCAGTAAGACAATGAGGATAGCACAGGGACTTTATGAAGGCGTTGAGCTCGGCGAGGAAGGAAGTGTGGGGTTGATCACTTACATGCGCACGGATTCGGTCCGGATATCGAACGATTCCCTGAAGGAAGTGCGTCAGTATATTCTGGATAAGTACGGGGAGAAATACTGTCCGCCGTCACCGCCGAAGTACAAGTCCGGGAAGAGGGCCCAGGAAGCCCATGAGGCGATCCGCCCGACGCTTCCTCTGCGGCCTCCGGAGGACGTGACTTCTTATCTTTCTTCCGACGAACTCAAGCTGTACAAGCTGATATGGAAGAGATTCGTTTCCAGCCAGATGCAGAGCGCGCTTTTCTCCGTCCTGACGGTGAATATCAATGCCGGTCCTTACAGGTTCCGGGCGGGCGGCGGCCAGCTTGTTTTTGACGGGTTTTTGCGTCTTTACAGAGAGGACAGCACGCGTGAAGAGGAAATAAGCGAAATGCCGCCCCTTGAGAAAGGAGAGGCCCTTGATACCCTGGAAATAATCCCCGAGCAGCACTTTACCAAGCCGCCACCGCGTTATTCGGACGCGTCCCTGGTCAAGGTCCTTGAAGAGAAGGGCATAGGAAGGCCGTCGACCTATGCGCCTATCATTCGAACGATCATAAGCCGGAATTATATCAAAAGGGTGAGCAGGAATCTGCATCCCACGGAACTCGGGGAGCTGGTAAACAAGCTTCTTATCGAGAATTTCCCCAATATAATCAACGACGAGTTCACTGCGAAAATGGAAAACGAACTGGACGGGGTCGAGGACGGAAAAATAAAATGGGTCACCGTTATCAAGGATTTCTATACTCCTTTTTCAAAGAAACTTGAAGAGGCCAGGGAACGGATGAGCAGCGTTAAGCGCCAGGTCATAGAAACGGATCAGGTATGCGAAAAATGCGGAAGGCCCATGGTCATTAAATGGGGCCGCCGCGGACGTTTCCTGAGCTGTTCCGGGTTCCCCGCCTGCAAGAACGCCAAGTCCATAACGACCGGGATAAAGTGTCCGATGGAGGGATGTGACGGGGAGCTTGTCGAACGTAAATCTGCCAGGGGGATGTTTTACGGGTGCACCAATTATCCCAAATGCACCTATGTGACGAAAAAACTTCCGCAGGAAACCGGGGACTCCGGGGGTAAAGAGGGCCAGGTAGAAGAGGAATGATGATGGAACGGTTCATAGAAAAATTTTCCAAATATCTGACCGTCGAGAAAAATTACTCGGAACATACCTTGCGCAGCTACAGGTCCGACCTCAAAGAGCTGGCGGACTTTCTGAAGAACAAGGACCCCAAGAACATAAATCATCTTGACCTGAGACGTTTCCTGGCGGAGCTCAGGAGGAAAACTCGCTCCAAGCGCACGATCGTCAGGAAGCTCGGCGCGATACGGTCCTTTTTCCGCTTTCTTTCCAGGGAAAAGCACATAAAGACCAATCCCGCGGACAGCGTGTTTACTCCAAAGATGGACAAGAAACTCCCGGAATTCCTCGATCTGGAAAACACGCTGAAACTGGTCACGGCTCCGCCGCTGGACAATATCCTGGGGCTCCGGGACAGAGCGCTTCTTGAGGTTTTGTATTCCACGGGGATACGCGTTAGCGAGCTGGTAGGCCTGAACGAGGAAAATGTGGACCTGATAGGCGGAATGGTCAAGGTCAGGGGAAAAGGCAAAAAGGAAAGGATAGCTCTCCTGGGCAGCGAGGGCCAGCGAGCGATCCGGAATTATGTGAAGGAAAAACATTCAAGGATCCCCGGCGTGTCCGGAGCGCTTTTTATCAACAAACGCGGAACGCGGCTTTCCGACAGAAGCGTCAGGAGGATCATAGGTAAATATGTCAGACAGTGCAGTATAGAACAGAAGATATCCCCCCATTCAATCCGGCATTCTTTCGCGACGCATTTGCTTGATAACGGGGCCGACCTGAGAAGCGTACAGGAACTGCTGGGTCATAAGAATCTATCGACGACGCAAATTTATACGCATCTTGGTTCGCAGCGTATCAGGGAAATATATTCCAAGGCGCATCCCCGTGCATGATCTATTAGGACAGGGTTTGATATGAGGTTATTATACGATTTATTCTTTTTGGTCTTCAGTGTCCTGTATTTTCCGTATCTCCTGGTGAAAGGCAAGGCGCACAGGGACTTTTTGCAGAAATTCGGGTTTTTACCGAAGAGCGTGACATCTCTTACCGGTTCCGTGTGGATACACGCCGTGAGCGTCGGGGAGGCCGTACTGGCGGCAAAATTATCCGCCGGGCTCAAGAAACGGTTCCCGGACGTTCCGGTCATTGTTTCAACGACCACGCAGACAGGCAATGATATGATACACAAATCCGGGAAAGGCATCCTTGACGCCGTTTTCTATTATCCGCTGGATATGAGCCATATCGTCTCCCGTGTCGTGAAGCTTTTGAGACCGCGCTTGTATGTGATGATAGAAACAGAATTGTGGCCGAACCTTCTGGAGGAGCTTCATTCCAGAAGTGTCCCGGTCGTGCTTGTGAACGGAAGGATATCGGATGCCTCTTTTACCAATTACAGAAAGATAGGGTTTGTTACCAGGCGTATTCTCGGGTGCATCGGGTGCTTTTGCATGCAGTCGGAGAGAGATGCGGTAAAGATAAAGCGGCTGGGCGCCCCGGCCGAGAAGGTATTCGTTACGGGGAACATGAAATTTGACGAGGGTGAAACCCCTGCCGGGACTTCGGGTCTCAGCAGGGAATACCTGGGGTTCGGCAAGGACGATAAGATCATTGTGGCAGGAAGCACCCATTTTCCCGAGGAGAGGTCGATAATCGACGTTTATAAAAATTTAAAGAGAGAACAGGGCGATCTGAGGCTTATCCTGGCTCCCAGGCATGTGGAAAGGGTGGACGCCGTAAGGACGTATGTTGAAAGATCCGGACTGAGCTATAACTATTTTTCAGACATTCTCGGGAAGGATAAGGCGCCTCCCGCCGGGTGCGACATCCTTCTGGTGGATACCATAGGGCATCTCAAGGATCTTTACGGCATCGCGACCGTGGTCTTTATAGGAGGGAGCCTCGTCAGGAAGGGAGGCCAGAACCCCATAGAGGCGGCGCGGTGGGGGAAGGCCGTTGTTTTCGGGCCGCACATGTCCAATTTCCGGGAAGTGGCCGATGTATTTCTGGAGAATGAAGCGGCGGTGCGCGTAAAGGATGTCCCCCAGTTTGAAAGGGAATTGAAGAAGCTTCTGAGCGATCCGGGCAGAAAGGACCGAATGGCCAGAAGCGCCCGGGAAGTCATAGAACGGAACTCGGGCGCTATCGGCAGAACGGTGGAAAAGATAGAGCAATATATATGATGTCATTCAGACAGTACATACTTTCGCTTATGAAGGATGAGCGCAACGGTTTTGCGGACGTTATCGTGAAAGGCGTTCTTCGCTTCCTGTCCTGGATATACGCGGCGGCGATAAGGACCGTGGACTGGGGATACCGGTCGGGGCTCAGGAAGAGATACAAGGCGCCCGTGCCCGTTATCAGCGTCGGCAATGTAACCCTGGGAGGGACCGGGAAAACGCCCTTTACGATATTCCTGGCGGACCATTTTTTAAGCGCCGGCAGGCATCCTGCGGTGCTCATAAGGGGATACGGTGAGGATGAAAGCAGGATGCTCAGGGACGAGTTGCCGGATGTCCCCGTTTTTGCCGGACAGGACAGGGTAAAAAGCGCCGCTTGCGCCGCGGAAAACGGAAGAGATGTCCTTATTCTTGATGACGGGTTCCAGCACAGGCGGATAAGCAGGAACCTTGACATACTGCTCGTGGACAGTGTTTCGCTTTTCGGCAACGGCTCCCTGGTGCCGCGCGGGGTATTGAGAGAGCCGTTCTCGTCCTTGAAAAGAGCGGATATTTTCGTGCTGACAAAAGCCGACAGGATCGACGAGAAGTGCAAAAAAGATATTATCCGGAAACTAAGGGAAACCGCCGGCGAAAAGCCCATTGTCGTGGCCCGGCACAGCCCTTCTTTTCTGACGGATGTCACGGGAGGGGCGTATTCGGCGGACAGCCTTCGCGGGAAAAAGGTCGTTCTTGTCAGCGGCATAGTGGATCCGGATTATTTCGCTCTTCTGGTCGAGAAAAAAGGCGCGACGATCGTGTCACGGCGCGATTATCCCGACCACCATCGTTACGCGCGCAAGGACATAAGCAGTATTTCACGCGAATGCGCTGAAAAAAAAGCCGAAGCGATAATCACCACCGGTAAGGATTATGTGAAGATCAAGGAACTGGACATTTCAGTCATAGAGGACAGATTATTTGTCCTGAACATCGTGATGGATATCGTGGAAGGAAAGGAGCGTCTCATTGCTGGACTTGATAGCGTCGCTGTTCGTCAGGGCAGTTAACATATTTTTTCATGTAATGCCTATCCGGTTCAATCTGTGGCTGGGGAGACGTTTCGGCGCGATGGTATATGCCTTGAGCGGCAAGAGAGGCAGGATCACCTATGCCAATCTGAAAGCCGCTTTTCAGGGGGAAAAGACGCCGGGCGAGATCAGGCGCATCACGAAAGGCGTATACAGGAACGCGTCCCAGACTTTCGCCGAGATCCTCTCCATGACAAAATTCGATAAGCGGTATATAGACAAATACGTCGTTGTGCGCAACAGGGAGCGCCTGAAAGAAGGATCGAAAAATCCGAAAGGGATGATACTCATTTCCGCCCATTTCGGCAACTGGGAATTAAGCACGGTGACCAGCGTTATGATCGGATTTCCGTTACACCTGTTCGTAAGGGAGCAGAAGATGAAACGCCTTGACGAACTTTTGAATATGTTGCGGGAATCGAAGGGCAGCATCGTTATCCGTAAAGGCGCCGACGCCAAGAACATATTCCGCGTCCTGCACCGCGGCAAAAGCGTGGGTATACTCGCGGATCAAAATGCCGGGCCGAACGGAGAACTCCTGGATTTTTTCGGACGCCCGGCATCGACAGCCAAGGGGCCTTACAGGTTTGCCCAGAAAAGCGGCGCATGGATACTGCCGGCATTCATCCATAGAGTAAAAGGGCCTTATCACGAGATCGTAGTGGAGAAGCCGATGGTCATAAAAAAGGGTGAGGACGTGACGCCTTACATGCGGGAGTATAACCGCCTTCTCGAGAAACACATCAGGGCATATCCGGACCAGTGGCTGTGGATGCATAAGAGGTGGAAGATGACGCCGGTAAAAAAGGTCATGGTGCTGGATGACGGAAAGAAAGGGCATTTAAGGCAATCCCTTGCGGTGGTCAAACAGCTGAAACGCTACCGGGAAGAGGAAGGATATTCCCAGGATCAGACAGAAGTGGATATTGTCGGGATCCGGTTCAAGAATAAGATAACCAAGGCGATATTCAACTTCCTGGTCCCGTTTTTCTCGTTCAGCTGGCAGGGGCGTCTCGGATGCCTGAGGATGGCCCTGGACCGGAGGAGTTATGATACCGCGGTCAGCCGTTACGCGGACGTTATCGTAAGCTGCGGTTCGACGTTATCCGGCGTGAACAGAGTGTTGAAAGAGGAGAATCACGCCCGAAACGTGACGGTACTGGCCCCGGGTCTTTTAAACCGTAGAAAATTCGACCTTGTTATACTTCCCAGGCACGATTTTTCCGGCGGACGCCCCGGGGATAATGTTGTCATAACGGATCTGGCGCCCAATCTTATTCAGGGGAATGAGATCGCCTCTTTCAAAAAAGAGATGGAACAGACGGGCGGACTCAAGGCGATGAAAAAGCCTTGCGTGGGACTGCTCGTCGGCGGGGACAATCCTTATTTTGTTTTTGGGGAGAAGCTGACGCGGTCGGTCCTGGATGGGGCAAGAGCTGCATGTGAACGGCTGGACGGCTGCCTGTATGCGACCACCTCGCGCAGAACGCCGGACATCGCGGAAAAGATATTATCCGAAGCGCTCGGAAGCTATCCGAGGTGCGTGAAATTCGTTTCCGGCAGAAATGATAGTGACGAACACACCGTTGAAAAAATACTCGCGGTAAGCGATATAATACTTGTCTCGGGGGAAAGCATCTCGATGGTCTCGGAGGCTATTTCCTCGGGCAAACCGGTCCTTGTTTTTATGCCGGGAAAGAGAAAAGCGCGCCATACAAAATATGAACGGTTTGTGGAAAATCTCGAGCAGCAGGGATATCTCAGGCGCGTAAAACCCGAAGAAATTTCCGGCGAAGCGGTGCGCGCCGCCGGGCGCAAGACCGGGATCCGCCCGGCAGACGATAACAAACGAATACGCGATAAGATGTACAAGTTATTTTGATTTTTAACGTTACGTTTTTACCTTTATCATGAACATTCTGCAACTGGTTCCCGGACTTGACGTTGGAGGGGTGGAAAAAGGCACTGTCGAAGTGGCCCGTTACCTGACCCTCAACGGACATAAGGCGGTAGTGGTCTCCGGCGGCGGGGATTTTGAAAAAAATCTTGCCGCCGTCGGCGTCCGTCACTATGTTTTACCCATAGGCCGCAAGGATCCGTTCAGCATGGTTTACTGTTACTTCGCCCTCAAGAAGATCATCAGTAGGGAAAATATCGATATCGTGCATGCAAGAAGCAGGATACCTGCGCTTACGGGATACTTCGCGGCAAGGGCCACGCACAGGACTTTCATGACCACGGCGCACGGGCAGTACAAGAAGCATCTTATCAGCAGGGTGATGGGATGGGGAAAAGTGGTCATTACCGCCAATGAGACGATGGCGAGATACATGAAGGAGAATTTCGGTGTCCCGCTCAGGAAGATAACCATTATACCGAGAGGGGTGGACCTGAAGAAGTTTTCATTCATTCCCCCCTCTGAAAGAGAGAGAAAGACTTTTCGAGTGGGAATGATATGCAGGTTCACGCCCGTGAAGGGACATTTGGATTTTCTAAAGGCCGCGGCGTATGTTTCAAGAAAGATGCATAATATCGAGATCATCCTGATGGGAGACAGGGCTTCCGCCAAAGAAGAATACATGAAAAAGATAGAGCTGACGATACGCCGCCTCATGATAGGCAATATTGTCAAGTTCAAAAGCAGCAGTGAAGACGTTTCAGAGGTAATGAAGCAGATGGACGTTCTTGTTTCGGCAAACAGGGAGCAGGAAGCCTTCGGCCGCTCGGTCATAGAGGCTCAGGCAAGAGGAGTGCCCGTTGTCGCCACGAGGGTGGGGGGAGTGGTGGAGAATATAGCCGATGGAGTGACGGGCCTCTTGTGTGAGCCGATGGACCCTTCGGGTATGGCTGATAAGATCCTGCGTTACGCGGAAGACCGGGAACTGGCACAAAAAGTGGCTACAGAAGCAAGAAAACGCATAGAAAAGGACTATTCGCTGGACAGAGTGATGAAAATGACGCTTAAGACGTATTCCAGCGTCCTCAGCCGGAAAAATATCGTTGTTTTTAAGATGAGCTCGCTCGGCGATATCATCCTCAGCGTGCCGTCAATTCGCGCTCTCAGGGAAAGGTTCCGGGACGCGAATATCAAGGTGCTCGTCGATGTCAATTTCCGGGAGGTGCTGGACAATTGTCCTTACATAGATGAGATTATTACCTGTGACTTTCATGGGAGGGACGGGGGCCTTGGGTTTTTTCGGCTTGGAGGGAGATTGCGAGCTGAGGATTTTGATGTCTCCGTGGACCTTCAGAATAACCGCAAGAGTCATCTGCTGGCTTTTCTGGGCGCCGTCACGGAAAGGTACGGATACGACAACGGCAAGTTGAGTTTTCTTCTTAACCGCAAGATCAGTCTTCCGGCCGGGCCTGTGGACCCGGTAAAGCACCAGGCGGGCGTTATGGGGCTCGTGGGGATAACGACCCTGGAACGCCGTCTTGAATTGTGGCCGGGGGAAGACGGAGACGCATGGGCGAAGAAATTTTTGGAAAGTAACTGGCTGAAAAAAGATCAGAAGCTGATCGCCATCAGCCTGTCAGCAAGCAGGAGATGGAAAACAAAGAACTGGCCGATGTCGGCCATGCTGGAACTGGCGGAGATGCTTGCCAGGAAACACGGCATGCGGATCGTTCTTCTTGGAACGGATGACGACAAGCCGGATGCCGTGGAATTCAAGAAAAAGACGGAGGCAAAACCGATCGATGCTGTAGGAAAAACCAGCATTTCCCGGTTGATCGGCCTCATCAAGCGCTGTGACGCGCTTGTTACCGGTGATAGCGCTCCGATGCATATTGCCGCGGCCGTAGGGACACCGTTTGTTGCCATTTTTGGGCCGACCGACCCCGAACGGCATCTACCCCCGGCCGAAAACCTTAAGGTCCTGTACAGGCATATAAAGTGTTCACCGTGTTATAAGCCGACATGCCTGAGGCAAATAAGATGCATGACGTCCGTAAAACCCGTGCAGGTCTACGACGCGTTGGTGGAAATACTGGAAACGGAAAATGAGGGGTTGAAAATCGGAAGGTGACATGAAGATCTTGCTGTTGACAACGCATCTGGGAACGGGAGGCATCGGTATTTATACGGTCAATCTGGCCAGATATCTTAAAAGAGAAGGCGTGGATGTAACCGTTGTATCCAGCGGGGGAGACCTTGAAGGCGCCCTGGCTGCGGATAAAGTCCCTCATGTTGCGATGGATATAAAGACGAAGTTCGAATTCGGGGCCAAAGTATGGAAGGCGTTGCCCCGTTTGACGGATCTCATAAGAGGCGGCTATCAGCTCGTGCACGCGCAGACGCGTGTGGCGCAGGTACTGGCACAGGTATCGGGAAAAGTCACCGGGATCCCTTTCGTGTCCACATGCCACGGGTTTTTTAAGCATCGCAGGTTGTCGCGCAGACTTTTTCCGTGCTGGGGAGAAAAGACCATCGCGATAAGTAAAAGCGTCCGCAGGCATCTTTTGGAAGATTTCCGCCTGCGGCCCGACCGCGTTGTTCTTGTGTATAACGGCATAGAATTGGAACGTTATTTCCCCGGACCTTCCGATAAGGACCGTGCTCTTATGCGGAGCATAGGAGTAAGAGAGGGCGCCACGATCGTGGGTACTGTAGGGCGCCTTTCCCCCGTGAAAGGATTTAAATACCTTGTCGACGCTTTTAAGGATGTTGTTTCACGGGATCCCCGCGTTCAGCTTGTGATCGTGGGAGAGGGGCCTGAAAAAAATGCCCTGGAAGCGCAGGTCCGCCGGCTGGGCATCACGGACAGGGTCTTGTTCGCTTCACATTATGCGCCCCTGGAGAGATATCTGTCCATTTTTGACGTGTTCTGCCTGCCGTCGATAAGTGAGGGGCTGGGATTTTCCTTGATGGAAGCCATGGCCGCGGGCCGGGCGTGTATTGCAAGCGATGTCGGAGGGATATCGGAACTTATCTCTAATGGTGAAAACGGTGTTCTTGTCCCACCCGGAGACCCCCGGGCATTGAGCGCTGCCATATCGGACCTTGTGGCGAATACCGGGCTCAGGCGGCGACTGGCGGAAAACGCCGGGGAAAAAGCCGCGAATAATTTTTCCATCAGGGACTGTGCCGTAAAAACGATTGAAGTGTATAGAGAAGTGATAGGTGGAGATGGAACGGGTTCACTGCAGTAAACGTTACAGGTGAGGCAAAGTGGCTGCTACTGATTCGGCGAGACCTAAACGGATACTTATTTTCGAGCTTAACTGGATGGGGGACATCCTGTTCTCGTTCCCGTTCATACGTGCCATCAGGAAAACTTTTCCGGATACATATATAGAATGCGTGGTCGTGCCGCGATATGTGGATCTGCTCATAAATAATCCGTGGATAAATGATGTACACGCACTTTCGGATGATAACAACCTGTCATCCATACCGGAGAAGATAGCATTTATCAGGATGATAAAGAAAGAAAAGTACGACACCTGTTTTTTTCTCAAAACCTCCAGGATAAAAGCTGTTATGGCGGCCTTGTCAGGTATTCCCGAGCGCATCGGGTTCGCGGGAAAAGAAGCGCCTCTTACGAAAAAGGTGGAGATACCGGCAGGGCGGCTGCACAGGGCAGACCAGATCCTGGCCCTCGCGGGGGCGGTGGGCGTGACCCAGGCGGACGGCACTTACGAATATTTTTTCAGCGAGGAAGATGAAGAAAGAGCCGGCACGGTGCTTCACGAAGCCGGGGGAGGCATACGGCGGATGGTAGCGATCAACCCCGGCGGGAACTGGGAGGCCAAAAGATGGCCGGTAAGAAATTTCATTAAACTGTCCAGGGGCATACTTAACCGTTTCGATGACGTCGAGATAATGATAACCGGGTCCAAAAAAGACGTAAGACTTGCCCAGGACATGGTGTCGGAGATCAGGGACCCCAGGTGTTATACGCTGGCGGGAAAAACAGGGTTGAACGAGCTGGCGGCGCTCTTTAAAAAATGCGCTCTTGTCGTGAGCGCTGATTCAGGTCCGCTTCATCTTGCTTCGGCTACCGGGGTCACGACAATAGGGCTTTTCGGGCCGACATCATATAAGATCACAGGCCCGCGCGGCAGAGGCGAAAATATCATCATACATAAGGACGTCGGTTGTAAAATACCCTGTTATGTAAGAACGTGCAACAAGGATTACATGTGCATGAAGTCGATTATGGTTAACGAAGTGTTTAATGCGGCCAAAAGAGTGTTGTCCAGCATTTGGAGATAATGGATGAAGAAAGAAGACGTGCGTACGATCCTGTTCATAACGCTCAGCAACCTGGGGGATATTATATTGACGACCCCGGTCCTTGAGAAACTGCACGATGAGTTCCCGCGAGCCTGCATCGATGTTATCACGGGGGCTCCCGGAAAGGATATTTTCAGCGCCCATCCTGCCGTGAGGAAAGTCATTATCTGTAAAAGAAGGCCGAGCGTCAAAGAAAGAATACACCAGGTCGCCCGCCTGCGCCGCAGCAGATACGATCTGGTCGTAGATCTGAAAAATTCCCTCACTCCCTATATTGTCGGCGCGAGGTTCCATTCGAATTTTTCAAAAGTTCCGGGTATGATTCACAAGAAAGACGAGCACTTGTTGAAATTACGCGGCCTGATAACGGGGATGTCTTCGTTCCATGCCTCCCCCGGCCGATACTCCGCCGGCGACAAACTACCCGGCACTAAATTCTTCATACCGGTGAACGACGATGAAAAAAACTACGTCAGCAGCATAATAGGTCCAACGGGCGGAAAAAAGATCGTTGTCATCAGCCCCGGCGCGAAAAGCCACCTTAAAAGATGGAATGCGGGGAAATATGCCGTCCTGGCGGATAGACTGGTGTCAGAGCTGGGCTGCAGGGTATTGGTGGTGGGAAACGACGACGACAGGGAAGTTGTCCGGGATGTCGTTTCGCGGATGGCGGAGCCCGTTACGGATCTTTGCTGCAAGACCTCGATAGGCGCTCTTTCTGAGCTGATGAAACGCTCCGCTCTTGTCATTACGAACGACAGCGCGCCTCTTCACGTGGCAAGCGCGGTCAATACCCCGGCTGTCGCCATATTCGGCCCTTCCGATGAGCGGAAATACGGCCCGCTGGCCAAAAAAAGCGTGGTGATGAGCCCTGAGATCCCATGTCGGCCGTGCGGCAGGGCTCTCTGCGCCATGGGGCCCGATGAGGGGTGCATATCGCAGGTAGATGTGGAAGAGGTCTTTCGCGCGGCGAGAGGGGTGCTGTGTGAGTAAGATCCTTATAAAGCGGGGAGATATTACGCGGGAGGATGTGGACGCGATCGTGAATGCGGCGAATACGCGCCTCGCAGGCGGCGGCGGCGTGGACGGCGCCATTCACAGGGCAGCCGGACCTTCGGTGCTGGAGGAATGCGGAAAGATAGGCGGATGCAAGACAGGTTCCGCTGTCATAACGAACGCGGGAAAACTGAAGGCAAAAAAGATCATTCATACGCCGGGGCCGGTATGGCATGGCGGTCTCTCCGGCGAACCGGAACTTTTAAGGGACAGTTACAGGAACAGTTTCAGATTGGCCATTGAGAATGATCTTAAGACGATAGCTTTTCCGGCCATAAGTACGGGGGTGTATGGTTACCCCGTCGATAAAGCCGCCAGGATCGCCCTGGAAGAGGGGATGAAGGTCCTGGACGATTTTGATGAGATCCGTTATATCTGTTTTTCGGAGGATGATTACCGGGTGTACAAGAAAGTGTATGCGGAACTTTGCTAAGTTCCAGGTCGGCACTCTAATGAGCAGAACATTGTGCAAGGACAGCCTTGGGGTTTTCGTACAGAAGTTTGTACGTCCCCCAAAAACTTTTACTGCCCTGCGTCCGAACTTGAAAAAATAACTGTTGAATAACATTTAAGGTTCTTAAAAGTTTACAAACTTCTGGTAGAAACATCCCAAGGCTGTCTTTTACTTTTTCTGTTCGAAAAAATTGCAGGATACTTGCAAACTTAAATCTCCAAACGGCAAAAATGTCATGAGTGAACAAAAACGGATACTGATAACCAGGACGGATCGGCTGGGTGACGTGGTGCTTGCCACGCCGGTGATACGGCACATGCGCAAATTGCACCCCGATGCGTATATCGCTTTTATGGTGAGGCCGGAGAACCGTGATGTGGTCGCGAATAACCCGCACCTCGACGAAGTCATAGTTTACGACAAGCGCGGGCTTCAGAAAGGTTTATGGAGCACTGTAAGATTTGCCTTCGGTCTCAGAAAAAGGAAGTTTGATACGGCAATAGCGCTGCATCCCACCAACAGGGTGCATGTCATGCTGCTGGTGGCGGGCATCCCGCTGAGGATAGGGTACGACAGAAAGATGGGCTTTCTTCTTACCAAAAAGGTCCCCCACATCAAGCAGGAAGGCGACAGGCATGAAGTCGATTATAACTTCGATCTTTTAGGGCGATCCGGGTTTGATGTCGAGGGAGCCGACCGCCGGCCGTATATGGTGACGGCTGATAACGATAAACGTTTGATCGATTCGTTGCAGAAAGATTCCGGCATCGGGGATAACATCATTGCTATCCATGCGGGGGCCAGTTGTCCGTCAAAAAGGTGGCCCCCGGAGAGATTCGCCCTGGTGGGAGATGCGTTGTCCGAAAAGCACCGCTGTGATGTTGTTCTGGTCGGCGGGGATGAAACAGCGGAATACAGCAAGGCGGTAGCTTCCGGAATGAAATGTAAAGCGGTGGACCTTACCGGCATGCTGCTGGTGGGCGAACTCGCGGAACTTCTTTCCAGATGCCGCCTGTTCATTTCCAATGATTCCGGGCCGGTGCACGTGTCGGTAGCGGTAGGAACCCCGGTGGTAGCTATCTTCGGCCGCAAGGATCCCGGTCTTTCCCCCAGGAGATGGGGGCCTTTAGGGGATAGGGACGTAGTTCTTCATAAGGACGTCGGATGCGAAACATGTTTAGCGCACAATTGTGAGATCGATTTTGCATGCCTCAAGGCGATATCTGCCGAAGAGGTGGTAGCGGCGGCGGAAAAAGCCCTGGGAAAACCGCAGTAAAGCGGCTTTAATCCATAAATTATGAAAAAGTAAGAAATCCCTCCTATAATTCTTGCCCCTTTTACCTAAAGGTATTATAATAAGGGGCTATAAAATAAAGGAGGAGAAGAATAATGGAGGAAAAATTGGAAATCACTGTAAATGATGAAAATTTTAAGCAGGAAGTGCTCGAATCCGAACTTCCGGTATTGGTGGATTTCTGGGCGGAGTGGTGCGCTCCGTGTCTTATGATCGCTCCGATAATCGAAGAAATAGCCAAAGAATACAAAGACAGGCTCAAGGTCTGCAAGTTAAATGTTGAAAACGGGGCGCAAACGTCGTCCAGATATGGCGTTATGAACATACCGACTTTGATGATCTTCAAGAACGGGGAAATGGTGGACAAGGTCATAGGGGCTATCCCCAAGGGCGATATTCTTTCAAGGCTGGACGTGCATATCTGACATCCCGCGGAGAACGTGGCAGAAGGAGGCGATCCTGGTGAAACAATATAAGTATTCTACCTTTTCGGATATCGTAAAAAGGTTTGAAAGAAAGAAGGTCATGGTAATAGGGGACCTCCTTCTTGACCAGTTCATATGGGGGGACGTTTCCCGTATTTCGCCGGAGGCGCCTGTTCCGGTTCTGCTGGTTAACAGGTCGGATAGTTATATGCCCGGGGGCGGGAGTAATGTGGCAAATAACCTGGCGGAGCTGGGAGCCGAAGTTTATCTTGTAGGCATCGTCGGAAGGGATTCCAACGGCGAGGAATTAAAAAAATTACTTACAGAGCGCCAGATCAATATCGACGGGGTTTTTACGGATTCATCAAGGCAGACGATATTGAAAACGCGGATCATGGCCCATCACCATCCTTACCATCAACAGGTGGTGCGGATCGACAGGGAAGACGGACATAATATTCCCGAAAATCTCTCGAGGAAAATAGTAGAGTATGTGGAAAAGAATATTCGGAATGTTGACGCATTGATCATAGAAGACTACGGAAAAGGCCTGATCACGCCTTCCCTGATCAGAAAGATCATAAGACTCGCGAAAAAGAACGATAAAATAATCTCGGTGGACCCCAAGGAAAATCATTTTAACATTTATAAAGATGTCAGCGTGATAACGCCGAATCGCCTCGAAGCTGCCAAAGCGGTGGGGTTTTCCCTGGGAACCAAGGAAAAGGTAAAAGAAGCCGGAAGAAAGCTTCTTAAAGACACGAACTCGGATGTGGTTCTGATAACTCTCGGGGAAGAAGGCATGATGCTTTTCCAGAAAGGTAAGGATCCGCAGAAAATAGCTACGGTGGCGCAGGATGTTTTCGATGTTTCGGGGGCCGGTGATACGGTTATAGGGGTTTATACCTTGTGCCGGGTGAGCGGCGCAAGCCCGCGTGTTGCGGCGAATATAGCCAATTGTGCTGCGGGCATAGTTGTATCAAGATCCGGTACCGCTGTAGTCGGCAAAGAGGAATTGTCGAAAAGTCTGAAAAACTACATGAAAGGACAAAAGAAATGAAGATCGTGGCTGTGATACCCGCAAGATGGCGCTCGACCAGGCTTAAGGGAAAGATCCTGGCAGATATAAACGGCAAACCCATGATCCAGCATGTCTGGGAGAGGGTCAAACGGGCGCACGAGGTCGATGAAGTCATTGTCGCGGCAGACAAGGAGCGGGTATTGAAAGTCGTTGAATCCTTCGGCGGTAAAGCGGTCTTCACGTCGCCGGAGCAGCCTTCCGGTACGGACAGGCTTGCCGAGGTCGCAAATGCCGTTGACGGCGATGTGTTTATCAATATCCAGGCCGACGAGCCTCTTGTCCACCCCCTGATGGTAGATGATCTGGCCCAGGTATTCGAATATGAGCGGAATATTCAGATGGCGACGCTCATCAAGCGCATTCACAAAAGATCGGAGATCACCGATCCCAATGTTGTCAAGTGCGTGGTGGACAGAAAAGGGTTCGCATTATATTTTTCCAGGAGCCCGATCCCGTACTTCAGCGCAGGCAGCGCGGATGAATCTGTCGGTAAGCCGGAACTGGAGGATATAAGCGGAAGATATTTTAAACATATCGGGCTGTATGCATATACCAAGGATTTTTTATTCACCTATACTAATCTTCCGAAATCCACGCTGGAGATCGAAGAAAGACTGGAACAGCTTCGCGTGCTGGAACATGGATATAAGATAAAGACCGTGGAAACCCGGTATGATACCATAGGCGTTGATACTCAGGAAGACCTTGAAAAGGTGCGGGAAATATTAAAGCAGAAACAAGGCATTCAGCAGTAGTTCGGCTTTAAGCCCGCGGAATCCAGCTGCAAAGGAACGTACAATGAACGCAAAAACCGTAAAAGCGGGAGAGATCCTTATCGGTAGGGGCAGTCCCCTTGCTTTGATCTCGGGCCCCTGCGTGATCGAATCCGCCGAAAGCGCCATAAAACACGCCCGCCGGATAAAAGAGATAGCGGACGAACTCGGTATGCCTTTTATTTTCAAGGCGAGTTATGATAAGGCCAACAGGAGTTCAATAACCTCTTTCAGGGGGCCGGGCATGAAAGAGGGCTTGAAGATCCTGCACGGCATACGTGAAGATATAGGGGTGCCTGTTTTGAGCGATGTCCATTCTGTAGAAGAAGTGGGACCGGCGGCGAAAGTCCTTGACGTTATACAGATACCGGCGTTTTTGTGCCGCCAGACCGATCTGATCCTTAAGGCCGCCGCAACCGGAAAGGCCGTTAATATCAAAAAGGGACAGTTCATGTCCCCCCGGGAGATGGACAACGTCATCGCCAAGGTCGAATCGACCGGCAATAAGAACATACTGCTCACCGAAAGGGGTACCACTTTCGGTTATAACATGCTGGTCAATGATTTTCGCGCGATGGTCATAATGGGAGAAACGGGGTACCCGGTCGTGTACGATGCCACTCATTCTGTGCAGCTGCCGGGAGCCGGACCCCTATCAAGCGGCGGGGAATCAAAATATATCCTGCCGCTTTCAAAGGCTGCCGTGGCTATCGGCTGCGATGCGTTATTTCTGGAAGTGCACGAGCAGCCGGAGAAGGCGCTGAGCGATGGGCCGAACATGCTCAGATTGAGCGACCTTAAGGAATTTTTAAAACAGGTCAGGACAATAGAAAAGGCGGTAAGGTAAGCATGAGCATTTCCAGGGCAAAAAAGGTGCTGATCAATGAGAGCAAGGCCATAGCGAAGCTCGCCGGCAGGATCGGCGGGAGCTTCGAAAAGATCGTCAGCCTCCTGGCCAGGAACAAAGGCCGGATCATAGTGACCGGCATGGGAAAGCCGGGCTTCATCGCGCAGAAGGTTTCCGCGACCCTGTCCTCGACAGGGTCCCCCTCGCTTTATCTTCATCCGGCGGAAGCTCTTCACGGGGATCTGGGGCGTGTTACGCGTAATGACGTTATCATCGCGTTTTCCAATAGCGGGGAAACGGAAGAAGTGGTCAAACTGATCCCTATCATAAAGAAGATCGGGGCAAAACTTGTAGCTGTTACGGGGAACAGGAGATCGTCCCTGGCGGCGAACAGCGATTTTGTCATCGACAGCTCCGTAGACAAGGAAGCTTGTCCGATGGGACTGGCCCCGACCACATCGACAACTGTTATGCTTGCGCTCGGGGACGCGCTTGCGATCGCGCTTCTTGAGAAAAAGAAATTCCGGCCCAAGGATTTCGCGCTGTATCACCCGGGGGGAGCGCTTGGTAAACGGCTTATTCTGAGAGTCCAGGACATCATGAGGGAAAAATCCAAGACCCCCATCGTGAAGCAAAGCGCCAGGATAAAAGATGTTCTTCTCAGGATCACGAAAATGCGGGCCGGTTCAGCAAGCGTCGTCGACAGCAAAGGGAAACTGATCGGAATTTTTACTGACGGGGACCTGAGGAGACATTTCGAAGAGGGAAAGGACCTTTTGGATCGTAAGGTGAGCGATGTTATGACAAGGTCCCCGGTGACGATCAGGGGGGACCGCCTGGCCGCGGAAGCTTTTGAAATACTAAGGAATAAGAAGATCGACGAGATCCCCGTCGTTGACAAAAAAGGCAGGCCGATCGGGGTGCTGGATGTTCAGGATATCTTGAAAGCCGGGCTGGTCTGATAATCTGGAAAGGCGGGATATGGACGATAAATATTCTCCTGAGCTTATCGAAAGAGCCAAAAAAATAAAACTCCTGGTGCTTGACGTGGACGGCGTCCTTACCGATGGCAGGATCATATACGGCAATTACGGGGACGAGCTGAAGAATTTTGACGTCAATGACGGTCTCGGGATATTACTCATAAAACGTTCAGGGATAAAATGCGTGATCCTGACGGCAAAGGCCTCGCGGGTCGTTACCAAACGCGCGAAAGAGCTCAGGATAGACAAGATCTATCAGGATTTTCACTATAAGATCGAAGCTCTGGATAAGATACGGAAAAGATTCAAGGTGACCGACGAAGAGATGTGTTTTATGGGCGACGATGTTATTGACATCCCGGTATTAAAAAGAGTGGGCCTGGCGGTATGTCCTCCGAATGCCATGGAAGAGGTCAAACCGTTCGTCCACTTTACCACTGAAAAGTCCGGCGGGCATGGGGCGGTCAGAGAAATCTGCAATTTTATATTAAAGGCCCAGGGGACATGGGACAGGATAACGTCAAAGTATTTTGAGTAGATCACTTGATCAGCATGTACAATGTAAAAGTCCGATCACAATTCAGCAGCGCTCACAACCTGAGAGGGTACAAGGGCAAGTGTGAGGAGCTGCACGGCCATAACTGGCGCGTTGAGGTCACGGCGCAGAAAGAGGATCTTGACGACGCGGGCATGGTCGTGGATTTTAAGGAGCTCAAAAAGGTTTTGAACGAGGCCATAGCCGAATTGGACCATAAACATCTGAACGCACTGGAATTTTTCAAGAACAATAACCCGACCTCTGAGAATATCGCCAGGTATGTTTATGAAAAAATAGCCGAAAAAAGCCCTGAGATGAACATCAAAGAAGTGACCATATGGGAGACAGACACTTCATTGGCTACATTTTCGGGAAAGTGATCCCGCAATTCCGGTTTTTGGTCAGGTTCCAGGCTTATGAAGAAAGCGGTCGTACTATTATCCGGCGGCATGGATTCGGCGGTCACGCTCCATATCGCGAAAAAAGATCACCAGTGCCATGTCCTTATCTTTGATTACGGGCAGAAAGCCGTGAAGGAGACCGCCTGCGCGCGGGAGATCGCCGAAATGGCCGGATGCGGATATTATGTCCTGAATATATCTTTACCGTGGAAAGGCAGCGCGCTTCTGGATAAGGGAAAAGCAATCCCTGAAGGTCCCGCCCCGAGAGGAGGCGCGATACCGGACACTTATGTCCCCGGGAGGAATATCATCTTCTTGAGTTTCGGGGTGTCGTTTGCGGAGGCCATCGGAGCGGAAGCGGTATATATCGGGGCGCATCAGCTGGATTTTTCCAATTATCCGGATTGTCGCGGCGAGTTTTTCGAAAGTTTTCAGGAAGTAATACGGCGCGGCACCCGGGACGGAAAACACGGGATCGAGATCGTGACCCCGATCCTTAACAGGACAAAAAAGGAGATCGTGGAGATCGGCAACCGGCTGGGCGTGCCGTTCGAACACACCTGGTCATGCTACCGGGGCGGAGAAGCGCCCTGCGGGACGTGCGAGTCGTGTCTGTTCCGCGCGCAGGCGTTCAGAGATGCCGGAATAGAGGATCCGTTGCAGAAAAGACGGGACGGAGCCGCTGCGGAGAGTGAAAGGTGGGACAGGTTTTCCGCCGTAGCTTAATGTCCGGCTGAAACCGATCCCATTTATTTTTATATGGCGCAGGCAAAGATTTCAGAAATATTTTTATCATATCAGGGAGAAGGGCCTTTTACGGGAAGCCGGCAACTCTTCCTTCGTTTTTACGGGTGCAATCTTAAGTGTATTTATTGCGATACGTTCCTTGAAAGCTATAAATCTTTTTCAAAAGAAAGCCTTCTGGGCAAGATCCTTGATTTTGATGATGATTATAATGAACTTACCGTCACAGGCGGGGAACCGTTGCTGCAGGCGGATTTTCTGGAAGAGTTTTTGCCGCTTTTCAAAAAACACAGAAAACACGATATCTACCTGGAAACGAACGGTACGCTGCCGAACGGGCTCAAAAAGATCATCGATCATGTAGATATCGTGGCCATGGATTTTAAATTTCCGTCTTCAACCGGAAATGCGCAAAGCCTGTGGAGGGTGCATGAAAAGTTCCTTGAAACGGCGTCCCGCAGGGAATTGATATTAAAAGCCGTTATTACGGATTCCACGACGATCGACGATGTAAAGCGAATGGGCCGGATAGCGGCCGGCTTGAAGAAAGAGATCGTTATCGTATTGCAGCCCGTCACGCCCGTCAGCGGTATTGCAGGGGAACCGGACAAGGAAATGCTCTCTTATTTTAAGGCGTATGTCGAAAAAGAAACAAAAAAGGAAGTAAGGATACTCGGGCAGATGCATAAGTGCCTTGGTATCAGATAAAATGGCTAAAAGATCAGATTACAAGGGACTACAGGCAAGTATCAGGGGTCTGAAGCTTCCAAAGATCGATGTTTGGGAGAACAAGTATCCGGACAAAACGTACGTTGTGCGATTTGATACCCCTGAATTCACGTGCGTATGCCCCAAAACCGGGCTTCCTGATTTTGCGCATATCTTTGTGGAATATTCGCCCGGGCGGTGGTGTATCGAGCTGAAGTCGTTCAAGGAATATATGACAGCTTACAGGGATATCGGTATTTTTCACGAACACGCGGTGAACCGCATGCTCGATGATCTCGTAAGGGCAAGTAAACCGAGGTGGGTTAAAGTAAAAGGCGTTTTTAACGTGCGCGGCGGGATCACGACAACAGTAGAAGCCGAGTATTCGCAATAGATACCAAGGATGAAGATAAAGACCAGAAGATATTATATTTATTACATCACCAAGATCCTGTTCTTTTTGATCGGCCTGGTCCCCCGAAGCGTGAGTCTTGTGATCGCTGATCTTTTAGGAAAGATGGCGTTTATTTTTCTCGGCAAATTCCGCCGGATAGCGTTATCCAATTTGAACGACGTTTTCAGCGATGATCACCAGAGGAATGCCCGCATAGCAAGGGACGTTTTCAGGAATCTTGCCAAGAACGGAGCGGATTGGATAAAGCTGACCTCTTTCAGCGAGAAAGATGTCAAGGATCTCGTGACCGAGGCCTATGGATTTGAATACCTGGATGAGGTCCTTGCGAAAGGCAAGGGCGCTATCGTGCTCGGTTCCCATTTCGGTAACTGGGAACTATTGTCGATCTATGTGAAGGTAAGGGGGCATGAGGGCGCCGTGATCGGCAGGAGGATGTATTTTCATAAGTATGATAAGTTTGTCACCCGGCTGCGCACCCGGTTCGGCGCCGGTTTGATCTACCGTGACGAATCCCCCAAGAAGATCCTGAGGATCCTTAAGAAGGGTCAGGTTCTGGGCATGCTGGCCGATCAGGATGTCAGCAGCGTGGAAGGGGTGTTTGTCGATTTTTTCGGCAAGCCCGCTTATACGCCGACCGCGCCGGTAAAGCTCGGAATGGCTACGGGGGCGGGCCTGGTCCCGGCTTTTATGATCCGTAAACCCGACAATACGTACAAGATGATCATAGAGAAACCCATTTCTTTGCTGCCGGGCGAAGATAAGGAAGAAGACGTCAGGCGTTACACTCAGCTCTGGACCGATGTTTTGGAGAAGTATGTAAGGGAATATCCGGAACAGTGGGTGTGGCTGCATTCAAGATGGAAAACAAAAAAGCCGGTTCACCGTACGACATAGTACAAGCTTTATGAAAAAAACTGTAATTTTCCTGGTCATTATCGCCATCATAGCTGTCGCCTGGATCTGCCAGAAACAGTATAGCGGAAAAACACAGGTCCGGAGAACGGCTCAGGCCGGGGACACCGAAGGGGCGAAGGATCTTGAGCAAAAAGTCCTGTCTTTCACGATAGACGGGCGGAGCCCGAAAGGCGCGAAACAATGGCATCTTGAGGGTAAATCCGCGGAAATAAAAGGAGAAGATATTTACCTGAATGACCTGGAAGCGGTGGTATACGGGGAGAATGTTACCGCAAACCTCACGTCCGATGCGGGCATTTACAACAGGGGGAAGGGCGAAGTAGAGCTTGTCGGTAATGTTAAGGTCTTTGCCGATGACGGTTTTATCCTGACAACCGAACAGGCCAGATGGTCGCAGATGACCAAAGAGATCTTTACTGATGCCGTCGTGCATATAAAGCGGGAAGGCATGAGCGCCGTTGGAAAAGGCGGCATGGCCAATTCCGATGAGAAAACAGCCACGTTAAGGGAGAATGTCATGGTCATAATGGAGCCGGCCACGAAAGTGAATTGCAGCGGACCGCTTGAAGTGAGATATAACGATAACGTGGCGGTATTTCACAGGGATGTCAAAGTGGAGGATAAGGACGGAAAGCTGTTCGCGGATAAGCTTACCGTGAACTTTGACCCCGAAACGCAAAAACTGGCCCAGGTCGTGGCGGAAGGGAACGTGAAGGTCAGGAGGGGCAAGAGCTACACGATAAGCGAGAAAGCGATATATACCGACAGCACCAAGAGCGCGCAGCTTTTGGGCAAGCCGAGGGTGATCATCGATCCCGAGGAGCTGACCCAACTTGATGAAATGGGAAGGCAGGGAGCGGAGGCGGAAAGCGGGAAGGAAGCGACTGAAACCGTAGAAAGGGAGCAAGATGCATCTACTGGAGACCAGGGATCTGGTTAAGCAATACGGCGGCAGGAACGTCGTCAACAAGGTCAGCATCAACGTAAGAAGAGGCGAGGTCGTGGGTCTTCTCGGTCCGAACGGCGCCGGCAAGACAACAACGTTTTATATGGTCACCGGCATCATAAGGCCGGATACGGGACATGTTATTTTCGATAAAAAGGACATAACGAAGCTTCCTATATATCAGAGAGCGCGTTCGGGAATAGGTTACCTTTCGCAGGAGCCGTCCATCTTTCGAAAGCTTACTGTCGAGGAAAACATCATGGCCGTTATGGAAACCCTGGGATTTCCCCGCAGGGAGCGATACCGACAGCTGGATAATCTGCTCAGTCAGCTAAAGATCGTGCATTTGCGCAAAAATAAAGCTTATACTTTATCCGGAGGGGAGAGAAGACGCCTTGAGATAACCCGGACTTTGGTCACGAACCCGATGTTTATACTGCTGGATGAGCCTTTCAGCGGGATAGACCCGATAGCGGTATATGATTGTCAGGAAGTGATAAGGGAGCTCAAAGATATGGGCCTGGGGATCCTGCTCACGGATCACAACGTGCGGGAAACTCTTACCATAACCGACAGGTCCTATATTATGTACGAAGGCCAGATACTTATATCCGGCACCAAGGAAGAGCTGATAAACGATCCCAAGGCCCGGGAGATATATCTGGGAGAACGTTTCTCGATGTAAATGAGCGCAGCACTTAAATTAAAGAATGCAGCATGTTCCCTACCAGGGCCCCTCCGCCCAGTGTGGATCCTCCCTGTACGGGAACATGCTGCATTCTTAAAGATAAAACCGGCGAGATTTTTCAGGCTATCGTTTACGAATTTACGTTGAAAAACTGAACGCATATATGGTATATTGATATTCTTTCGGAGGCGTTATAATAATAAAATTATGGGGGTAAGTTGATGCAGATAACCATTACGGGGAGAAATCTGGATCTGGATGATTCATTAAAGAGGTATATCCATAAAAGGATGGACAGGCTGGAGCGGCTTTACGGCCGCATTTATAACTGCGAGGTTATCCTGGAAGAAGGGAAGGTCCTGAAGAACGTTGAGGTTATCCTGCATCTTAAGAGGAACAGGGTGGTGGCAAAGGAAAGCTCCCCGGACCTGTATGCTTCGATCGATAACGCCTCCGACAAAGTTAAAAAACAGTTGAGGAGGCTGAATGACAGGTTATCCTCCAGAAGGCGCAAGGCCGTGGTCGGCAAGATCATGCGCCCGGTAAGGCGTTTCAGAAGATCGGGGAGAATGGCTGATTTGGGGGGGCAGGGGGAGATCGTAAGGATAAACTCTTTTGCCGACAAACCGATGCTTCCCGAGGAAGCCAAGCTTGAGCTGGAGCTCATGAATAAGAATTTTATCATGTTCAAGAACGCGGATACCGGTGAAGTGAATGTACTGTACAAAAGAGGCGACGGGAAATACGGACTGGTAGAGCCGAATTTTTGAAAGGCGGGACAACTTGAAGAGTAAGATAAGGAAACTGAAAGGAACAGCGAGGCAGTTCGAGATAGAAATGCCGAAAGAGACGGTAGATAAGGTCTTCGATGATGTCCTGGAGGATATCAGGAAGACAGCTCAGATCCCGGGATTCAGGCCCGGAAAGGCCCCGCTGGAGATCATCCGGAAAAGCCATTATGAAGGTGCCGCGGATGAAGTGAAACGCCGCTTGATCCCGCAGGCCTATCAGCGGGTTTTGAAAGAGCATGATCTTAGCCCCGTGAGTTATCCCGAGATATCGGATGTGAATATCGGACCGGCCGGAACACTTACGTTCAAAGCGAAGGTCGATATCCATCCCGAGTTCAGGGTGCAGAGATATAAAGGGCTGAAAGTCGCCACCCGGAAGGTCAGCGTCACGAACGAGGAGGTCGATGAAACCCTTGCCCGGCTCAGGAACATGCATGCGGATTTTGTCGAGACCGACAGGCCGATACAGAAAGGGGATTTTGGCATATGCGACGTGGAGACGTTCATGGATGGGCAGAGCATTTCCAAGAAACGCGAGAATATGTGGATCGAAGCTGACAAGGAGGCCTCCTTACTTGGCATGGGCGAGGAACTTTGCGGGATGAAAAAGGGAGATAAGAAAGACGTTGAAGTGACGCTGCCGGAAAATTATGCGGACAAGAAATATGCCGGGAAAAAAGCGGTGTTCAAGGTCGAGATCAAGGAAACCAAGGAGAAGAAGCTGCCCGAACTTGATGACGAACTGGCCAAGAAGCTCGGAAAGAACACCATGGGCGAAGCCCGCGAAGAGATCCGCACGCAGCTCATGGAGAGAAAAGAGGCCAGTAGCGAGATCGCCATGAAAAACCAGATACTGGAGCAACTTTTCAAGAAGCATCCCATGGACCTGCCGGCGTCCATCGTTGAGAGGCAGCTTAAGGTCCTTATGCAGAAAGCAGAGAATGAGCTGGCGCAGAAAGGCGTGAACAAGGAGACAATAGAATCCCATAAGGAGGGTCTGAGGGCGCAGCTTCTCAAGGAAGCTGAAAATAAGGTCAGGGCGTATTTCATACTTGACGCTATTGCCGATCTCGAAAAGATCGACGTAACCGACGAAGAAATGGATAACTGGTTAAAATCCCTTGCGGATTCTTACAACCAGCCTTTTGATAACGTGAAAAAATATTATCAGGATCACGATCTGCTGGGCGGATTAAAAGAACAGCTCAGAGAAGAAAAAACACTGGATTTTCTTCTCGCGGAAGCGGTTATCACGGAGAAAAAATAATCCATTATATGGAGGAGGGCGTAATGAGCGTAATACCTATGGTGATCGAAAAAGAAGGGCGGCTGGAAAGAGCTTACGACATTTATTCACGCCTGTTAAAGGACAGGATAGTGTTTATCGGATCTCCCGTGGACGATAACGTGGCAAATGTCATAATCGCCGAGTTATTGTTCCTGCAGATGGAGGATCCGGACAAGGATATCGATGTCTATATAAATACTCCCGGCGGCAATGTGACCAGCGGCCTATCCATATATGACACTATGCAGTTCGTTAAGCCCGATGTCAGCACTTACTGCGTGGGGCAGGCTTCAAGCATGGGAGCCGTGCTTCTTGCCGCGGGGGCAAAAGGCAAACGGTACGCCCTTCCTCATTCCAGGATCATGCTGCATCAGCCGTGGGGGGGTGTGCAGGGAGCCGCCGTGGATATAAATATCCAGGCCAGGGAGATCATCAGAATAAAGGAAGAGCTGGAGAAGATCCTCGTGAAACATACGGGCCAGCCTATTGAGCGCATAAAGACCGATACCGACAGGGATTATTTCATGAGCGCTGAAGAGGCCAAGGAATACGGTATAGTGGACCAGGTGATAACGACTATCTCGTGATTAAAATAAATTGAAATAGGGACAGCGACCTATTTTAAATAGGCCGCTGCCCCTCATAATAAAAAAGGAAGGAGAATTCGGCAATGAGGAAGTACAGATTGATGTCGCCGGGACCGACTCCGGTACCTGAGAACATATTATTGAAAATGGCTGATACAATAATCCATCACAGGACACCGCAGTTTCAGGCCGTCTTAAAAGATGTGAACGTAAAACTGAAGAAGGTATTCCGGACCGAAAACCCCGTGCTTATCTTTGCCTCGAGCGGAACAGGGGCCATGGAGGCTTCCGTGGTAAATTTTCTTTCCAGGGGGGACAAGGCCCTTGTCATAAGCGGCGGTAAGTTCGGTGAGCGTTTCGGCGAGATATGCAAGGCATATGGAGCCGAGGTTGTGAGTTACGATGTTACCTGGGGAGAGGCCGCGAACCCGGCGGTTGTGGATACGCTGCTGAAGGAGAACCCTGACGTGAAAGCGGTTTACGGGACCTTGTGCGAGACATCAACGGGGGTCGTGACCGATATCAAGCAGATCGGGAAAGTAGTTTCCGCTACCAGCGCCATATTTGTCGTCGATGCCATCAGCGGCTTGTCCGCGGATGAGTTGAAGCCCGATGAATGGGGCGTGGACGTCGTGGTCTGCGGTTCTCAGAAAGGGCTCATGTTGCCTCCAGGGCTTGCCTTCCTGAGCTTCAGCCCGAAGGCCGAAAAACTTGCAGAGCAGTCAGACCTTCCGAAGTATTATTTTGACCTGAAAGCGGCAAAGAAATCATACGCAAAGGACGATACCCCCTGGACGCCGGCAGTGTCACTGATAATGGGATTAAACGGCGTTCTGGATATGCTGCTGGAAGAAGGTATGGATAATATTATTGCCAGACATGCCCGTCTTGCGCACGCTACGCGGGAAGCGGTAAAAGCTATTGGGCTTGAACCTTTTTCCAAGAGCCCTTCAAATGCGGTGACGGCAGTAAAAGTTCCCGAGGGGGTTGACGGGGCTGCGCTGGTCAAGAAGATGAGGGATGAACAGGGCGTGACCATAGCCGGCGGCCAGGCGGCTCTCAAGGGTAAGATCTTCAGGATAGCCCATCTCGGCTATATGGATGAGTATGATGCGATAACGGCCATTGCCGGCGTTGAGGTCGTCCTCAGCCAACTCGGTTATGATATCGAACTTGGCAGGGGCGTTGCTAAAGCGCAGGAATTGCTGAAATAGATATCAGAAGGAGAGTGAGATAACATGGCGATAAAGGTTCTCGTTAGTGATCCCCTGGCAAAGGAAGGTGTGGAAATATTAAAGAATAACAAGTTTAAGGTGGATGAGGTTTCCAAACTCTCAGAGAACGAGCTTGCCAGGAAAATAAAAGGATACGATGCTCTCATTGTCAGGAGCGGCACGACGGTGACCAGTAAAATAATCGAGTCAGCCGATAAGCTTAAAGTCATCGGTAGGGCGGGCGTGGGGCTGGATAACGTAGATGTAGCGGCTGCCTCCAAGAAAGGCGTGGTCGTGATGAACGCCCCGGCCGGCAATACCATGTCCACGGCAGAACACGCTTTCAGCCTTATGCTGGCGCTTTCGCGGAATATTCCCGAAGCAAACCATTCCGTTAAAGAGGGAAAATGGGACAGGAAGAAATTCATGGGAGTGGAACTGTACGGAAAGACTCTCGGGATCATAGGTCTCGGTCGCATAGGCACTGAATTCGCCAAAAGGGCAATGAGCTTTGACATGAAAGTCATGGCTCATGATCCGTTCCTTTCGGAAGAAAAGGCCAGATCCCTGAATGTGGAACCGGTAAGCCTGGATACCCTTTTGAGGAACGCTGATTTTATCACGATCCACACCCCGCTTACGGAAGAGACCAAGCATCTTATCGATGATAAGGCGTTCAAGAAGATGAAAAAAGGGGTGCGCATCATCAATGCCGCCAGAGGCGGGATCATCGACGAGAAGGCCCTGGCGAAACACCTGGCCAGCGGTAAGGTCGCGGGCGCTGCGCTTGACGTGTACGAGACCAAATCAAAACCGCCGACAGACAGCCCGGTCTTCAACGCGGACAATGTTATAACTACTCCCCATCTGGGAGCGTCCACGGAAGAAGCTCAGATAAACGTGGCCATGGATATAGCAAGATCCGTTTCAGACGCTCTCCTGGGCAGAGGGTTCCGCAACGCGGCGAATGTCCCGGCCATGGAAGAAGAAGCCCTTGAGGCCCTTGGACCGTATGTTAATCTGGCGGAACGGCTCGGGTCTATCCAGGCACAGCTTATTGACGAAGCGATCAAGGGCATTACCGTGAATTATATCGGCGATATCGCGAATGCGGATGTTGCCGTTGTGACAAGGGCCCTGATGAAAGGTATATTCGATCCCATGCTGGAAGAACAGGTGAATTATGTGAACTCGCTGTTGATAGCAAAAGAAAGGGGGATCAAGGTCGTCGAAAAGAAGACTTCCAAGATAACGGATTTTGCAAACTTGATCAGTGTGGAGTTCGATACGGGAAAGAAGAAATATTTCATAATGGGAACGCTTTTTGCCAACAAAGAACCAAGGATCATCAAAATGGATAAATATTACGTCGAAGCTATTCCCGACGGGTACATGCTTGTAGTGTACAACGATGACGTCCCCGGCATTATCGGCAGGATAGGGACATTGATGGGCAAGAACAACATCAATATAGCAGAGATGAGTTTCGGAAGGGATAAGAAGACCGGAGAAGCCATAAGCCTGTTGAATGTAGATAGCGAAGTCCCGAAGAAAGTGGTCAGAACGCTCAAAAAGGCAGTGCATATTAATGATGTCAAACAGGTCCGGGTGGGAACATAAGGAGAAAGTCATGACGCGGAAAAACAAAAAGAGGAACATGATCAGGATCATTGACGTTACGAACCGGGACGGGGTCCAGACCTCACGGCTGGGGCTGGCGAAACTGCAAAAAACGATCGTCAATATATATCTCAATAAGATGGGGATATTCCAGTCCGAGTTCGGTTTTCCGTTCACCCTTCACGAGACGAATTACCTCAACGCGAATCTCGAATTGGCCAGAAAAAAAGTAATATACCCCATGCGTCTTTCCGGCTGGATAAGGGCCGTGGAATCCGATGTCAGGAAAGCCGTTAAATACACCGATGTTAAATACCTGAACATGTCCATTTCCACGTCCGACCAGATGATAAGGCATAAATTCGGCGGAAAGATCGATCAAAAGGGTGTTATCAGATCCATGGTCAAGTCGGTAAAACTGGCCGAGAAAAAAGGGATCAAGGGTATCGGCGTCAATGCGGAAGATGCCTCAAGAACGGATCTTGCCTATCTTATAGAATTCGCCCAGGCCGCAAAGGCTGCCGGAGCGAAACGTGTGCGGTACTGCGACACATTGGGGTATGACGATCCGTTCACGATCTATGACCGCGTTGCGGCCCTGGCGACCGCGGTTAAAATACCTATCGAGCTTCATTGCCATAATGATCTTGGCATGGTGGTGGCTGTTACCGTGGCGGGCGCCAAGGCTGCCATTGACAGCGGCGTCGATGCGTATATCAACACTACGATTAACGGCATGGGGGAAAGGGCCGGGAACGCGGATCTGGTGAGCTGTATCCTGGCCTTGAAATACTCAAGCGGTTTTGTCAACAATCCGAAGTACAGACTGGACCCGCGGACCAATCTCAAGATGGCATGGAGGATCGCCAGGTATGCTTCATATGCTTTCGGGGTACCGATACCGGTAAACCAGGTCGGTGTGGGGGATAATGCGTTCGCGCATGAATCAGGGATCCATGCCGACGGAGCGCTGAAAGACAGGAGAAACTACGAACTTTATGATTTCGAAGAGCTCGGCAGGGGCGAACCGGAGATTATCGAGACCGGAAGGAACATTACTGCCGGTGAATACAGCGGCATCAAGGGATTCCGCAACGTGTACAACAAGCTCGAAGTGAAGTTCAAGAACGATAAGGAAGCTACGGATATCCTGGAACTTGTGCGGTACGCGAACGTTCACACCCAGAAACCTCTTGTCCGGGACGAACTTCTGTTTATCGCGCATTATCCTGATATCGCGAGGAAAATATTCACAATGCTACCGCCTTCGGAATTCGAGTAAAACCGCGGGGAAAGATAGAGGTGAAGCACATGAGAGATGCACGGAGATGGTCATTGGTCCTGCTTTCCCTGATGCTTGTACTGGTCTTGTCCGTTTCAGCGCACGCGGCACAGCAGGAAGAAAAAGGTGTCCTGGCCAGGTTATGGGAAAGGATCAAGGCGCGTATTTCCAGGCAGAAAGAAGCCACGGGAAAGCCGGAGATCAAACCGGAGAAGCCGAAAGCCGAAAAGCGAAAGGCGGAAGAAGGGAAAGGAAAACCCGCGGAGAAAGCGGCCGAGAAACCGTCCCGCGAAGAAAAAGAGATACCTTCTAAAACAAAAATGATAGACACCATCAAGAGGCGGTTGGAAGTGTTTCCCGGGATCGTTGATATGATACCGGGGCTTTCCAAGAAAGAAGAAACCGGAGAAGGAGCCGTGGAGTACCGTTATGCTCCGCCGGGCAACATTGCCGCGAAGATAGAAGACCTTGACGAAGGGACATTGTACAATTTATACGTGAAAGTCAATCAGCAGGCGACGATCCTGAATACCGAAAGGATCAACAGGCAGCTTCGTCAGCAGGAGCAGCTGAGGAGGCTGCAGCAGTTGCAGCAAATACCCAGGGTCCCGGCGAGTCCGCCCCGGACACCGCCGGCCGCGCCCCGGACACCGCCACCGACGCCGCAGCAGCCTCCTGTCATTCCGTCGGAGAGAAGGTAAGATGGCCGAAGAAAGGATCTTATGGGACAGGTAACCGTGCTGGTCGGAGCCCAGTGGGGCGACGAGGGAAAAGGCAAGGTAATAGATATTCTGACCGAAGACGTCCAGAATATCGTCCGCTATCAGGGCGGGAACAACGCTGGGCACACCGTTGTCATAGGGGATAATAAGTATGTACTGCACCTTATACCGTCCGGGATACTGCATAAGGGGAAGACCTGCGTTATCGGCCACGGTGTGGTCGTGGACCCCAAAGCTCTTATTGACGAAATAGAACTTCTGAAGTCGCAGGACATACTTTGCGACGGTCGCCTGAAGCTCAGCGATAAAGCGCACGTTATATTTCCGTACCACAGGAAGATCGACGAGCTCAGGGAATCCAGGAGAAAAAAAGGAAGGATAGGGACCACCAAAAAAGGCATCGGTCCGTGCTATGCCGATAAAGTTGCCCGTGTCGGTATACGCGTAGCGGATCTTTTCGACGAAAAATACTTTAAGAAAAGACTAAAGAGAAATATAGAAGAAAAGAACGCTATTCTGAGGGATCTTTACGGATCTGAAGGGTTTTCGGCAGATGATATCTTTCAAAAATATGTGAAATACGCCGCTGCTTTAAAGACGTTCGTATGCGATACCACCCTGTTTTTAAATGATGCGCTTAAGAGGGGGGAGTCCATACTTTTCGAGGGCGCCCAGGGAACTTTCCTGGATGTCGATTACGGGACATATCCATACGTGACGTCCTCGAATTCTACCGCCGGCGGGGCTTGTACAGGCGCCGGTGTGGGGCCTTCCCGCATTGACAGGGTGCTCGGCGTGGTCAAGGCATATACTACGAGGGTCGGGGAAGGGCCGTTTCCCACGGAATTCGGATCGGATCTCATGGACAGGATCAGAAAAAAAGGGGGGGAGTTCGGGGCTACGACCGGCAGGGCGCGAAGATGCGGCTGGTTCGACAGCGTTCTTGTAAGCAATTCGGTCGCTATCAACGGGATAGATAAGGTCGTTATTACGAAACTTGATGTCCTTGATGAACTTAAGACAATAAAGATCTGCACGGCATATAGATACAAAGGCAAACTGTATCACAATATTCCCGGGGAGCCCGCTTTTCTTGATAATTGTGAGCCTGTTTATGAAGAACATCCGGGATGGCAGAAGGACACCTCGGGGATAACCTCATATGACGAACTGCCCCAGAATGCCCGCAGGTATCTCGAAAGGATCAAAGAACTGATAGGGACCGATATAATGCTTGTTTCGGTGGGGAAAAGCCGCAAACAGACTTTAATATATAAATAGACGCGAGAATTTAAAGGAGGATGATATGCGAACGAAAAAGTATTTTCTGGTCGGGATAATGGCGCTCATTATGTCGGGCCTGATGGTGTCGGGTTGTGCGGTGAACTTTTACAAGCAGAGCCCCCGCAGCAAAAAGAAGATCAAGGAGCTGCAGACCAAGATCAGCGACCTTGAAGCGCAGAGAAGAGAAGAGCTCAAGAATTTTGAAGAGGCCAAGCGCATGCTGGAGAGCAAATTAAAGGATGACCGTATATCCCTGGAAATGGATGATCGCGGGCTGGTCATAATATTGTCCGATGACGTCCTGTTCGATTCGGGTAAAGCAGAGATGAAGAAAGAAGCTCGTCCGATCCTTGACGATGTCGCAAGTGTGGTAAAAAAGAAAGTCCCGGACAAGAGTATCGGCGTCAGCGGCCACACCGATAACGTGCCCATAACATACTCGAAGTGGGAATCCAACTGGGAGTTGTCGACCGCCAGGGCTACCAATGTCCTGCATTATCTTGAAAGCAAGGGCATATCTCCCAAGAGATTGTCCGCTACCGGATATGGTGAACATCGTCCGATAGCGTCGAATGCGACGGCGGAAGGCCGCGCCAAGAACCGCAGAGTCGAGATCGTGATCCTGCCCGAGTATGCGGAAAAAAGACAAAAGAAAGTATCGGAAGACGCGGGAAAAGGGTTTGCAAAATAAGGTCGTGTTTTAATCCCGCTGACAGCAATGATTAGAAAGTAGAGGGCCCATCTCTCTACTTTCTATTTTTAGGGGATACCGTATGGAAAAACTTCCGCAGCATATTGCGATCATCATGGATGGTAACGGAAGGTGGGCGAAAAAGAGAAACCTCCCCAAGATAATGGGGCATCGCTCCGGAGTGAAGACCGTCAGCGTCATAACCGAAGCCTGTGCCCGGCTGGGCATAAAGGCCTTAACGCTGTATACCTTTTCCACGGAAAACTGGAAACGTTCCAAGGAAGAGGTGAATGCGCTTATGGGATTGCTCAAGCAGGCCTTAAAGGAGAACAGGAAAAAGATAAAAGAAAACAATATAAGGTTCAACGCGATAGGACGGATCGATGAGCTCCCCGGAGCTTTGAAAAACGCGATAAAGGACCTTGCGGAGGAAACTTCCGCTAATTCCGGGATGATCCTGACGCTGGCCCTTAATTATGGCGGGCGGCAGGAGATACTCGATGCCGTGAAAGCTGCCTGTGCAAAGCGCGAGAAGAGCGGCAGGAACATTTCTTCCTGGAAAGAGGAGGATTTTGAAAAATTCCTTTATTCCAGCGGTCTTCCGGACCCGGATCTTATCATCCGCACCAGCGGCGAAATGCGCCTCAGTAATTTTCTTCTGTGGCAATCGGCTTATTCGGAGTTTTACGCGACGGAGACCTTGTGGCCTGATTTTGGCGCAGCCGAGCTGGAAAAGGCCTTAAAGGAGTACGCGGAGCGCGAAAGGAGGTTCGGTGGGTAAACTTGCCCGGAGGACGGTCGTCACCCTGATACTGGCTGCTTTTGTGGGAGTGGTGATATATGTATTTCCCAACTGGCTGTTCTGTCTGGTCATCGCGCTGTTCGTGGTAGTCGGGCAGTTTGAATTTTTTCGCCTGGTCGAAAACAGGAAGATATTTGTTTACAAATACTTCGGCACGGTCGTAGGAGGGCTTATCCCGATCGTCATATTTCTCGGGAACGATCTTCCCGAAGTAAAGAATCTTGAACCCCTTCTTATCGTTGTGGCGAGCCTTTTGGCGTTCATTTTGCAGTTTATCAGGCGCGATAACGCGCGCGATCATCTTGTCAGCATGGCGCTTACCTTGTTCTCGCTTTTTTACATCAGCTGGTTTTTCTCTTTTTTCGTGAAATTGAAACTCCTGGAAAACGGGGCCAATCTCGTGGCTTTCCTCGTCCTTGTCACCAAGAGCACGGATATCGGGGCGTATCTCATAGGAGGGCGTTTCGGTAGAAATGAGCTTATTCCAAGGATAAGCCCGAAAAAGACAAAGGAAGGCACTCTCGGCGGGATCTTGTTAAGCGTGGTGGTCGCCGTAACGGTCGGCAGGCTTCTCACTCCCTTTTCATCTTTTCATCTTTTTGCGCTGGGGGTTATCCTGGCAACGCTGGGGCAGGTAGGGGATCTCGCGGAGAGCCTTATAAAAAGGGATTGTGATGCAAAAGATTCAGCGCTTTACCTGGCCGGGATCGGCGGTGTCTTCGACCTGATAGACAGTCTGTTGTTTACCGCTCCGGTTTTTTATTTCTATGTAAAAACGTTCTAAAAGTGTATCCGCGTGAAGGTATCATGAAAGATATCATACTCCTTGGTTCGACAGGGTCCGTAGGCAGGAACGTCCTTGATGTTGTCAGGCGTTATCCTGAAAGATTCCGCATCAAGGCCATTTCCAGCAATGAGAATATTTCGCTGCTTGCCGATCAGGCCAGAGAATTCGCCCCGGATGTGGTGGCTGTCGGGAAGGAACAGCTTTATAGCGACCTGAGAGGAAAGGTGGCAGAAAGCATCAGGGTCACCGCGGGGCCGGAGGGCGTTGAACAGCTGGCCGGCGCCGAATCCGCGGATATCGTTTTCATGGCCATCTCAGGAACAGCTGCGCTTAAACCTCTTGTCGCCGCATTGAAAGCCGGCAGGACCGTGGCTCTTGCGAGCAAGGAACCCGTGGTCAGCGCCGGGATGATAATAAAAAGATTTACTGAAGAATACTCTTCCCGTATCATTCCCGTGGACAGCGAACACAGCGCTATCATGCAATGTTTGTCAGGCCGCCGCAGCAGGGACGTGCGCACTCTGTATATTACGGGCAGCGGGGGTTCGCTTAAGGATGTAAAAGAAAAAGAATTTGATTCTCTCTCCGTGGATCACGTACTCGCTCACCCCAAGTGGGATATGGGCCGGAAGATCACCGTTGATTCCGCGACCCTTATGAATAAGGGGCTGGAGGCCATAGAGGCGCGGTGGCTTTTTGATATACCGCCCGATAAGATAAAGATCGTGATACATTCCGAGGCGATCATTCATTCCATGGTGGAATTTATTGACGGGACCATCAATGCCAGCCTGTTCTGCCCGGATATGAGGTTCCCCATACTGAAGGCCCTGTCGTTCCCGGATATGATGGAAAACGATTTTCCAAGAGTAGATTTTTCCGCCGTAAAGAATCTTTCGTTCACGGAGCCGGATACCGGCAGGTTCCCGGCTCTCGAGGTGGCCTTTGCGGCACTGCGTGCGGGCGGGACGGTGCCTGCCGTTCTGAACGCTTCCAACGAAAAAGCCGTGAAACTGTTTCTTGACGGAAAGATCAAGTTCACGGATATCGTAAGAATAGTGAAAAAGGTGATCGAAAAGCACAGCAGGATAGACAAGCCGTCGCTGGAGGATATAATCGCTTCGGAAGGATGGGCGGTCAAGGAGGTATCGAACTTTTGCTGATAATCATTTTAGTGCTTATAGTTTTCAGCGTGCTTATACTTATTCATGAAGCGGGGCATTTGCTGGCGGCGAAGAAATTAGGCGTAGCGGTCGAGATATTTTCGCTGGGGTTCGGCAGGCGTGTATGCGGCCTGAAACTGGGTGGGACGGATTACAGGATCTCATTGCTCCCTTTCGGCGGTTATGTCAAGATGGCCGGCGAGGATCCGTCCGAAGCCACCGGTAGGGAGTACGAACTGAGCTCCAAACCGGTGGGTCACCGTTTCTGGGTCATAACCGCGGGCGCTCTTACTAATTATATTTTTGCTTTTATCCTGTTCAGTATTATCTTCATGATAGGGGTACCGACCCTTTCAAACGAGATCGGCCAGGTCCTTAAGGGGTACCCGGCCGAGAGAGCCGGTATAAGGGTAGGAGATGAGATCCTTTCCATCGACGGCGGGGGGATCAAATACTGGGATGATATCGTAGCCGCGATAAGAAAAGATCCTACCGGCGAAAAGGTCCTGGATTTCGAGATAATGCGCGAAAAAAGAATAATACACCTTGATATCAAACCGGACGTATCGCGCGTCACGAATATTTTCGGTCAGACCATATCACGGCCAATGGTCGGGATCGCCCCGCAGAGCAAGGTGCTCTCGGTCTCCTACGATCCGGTCCGCGCTGTATATTTTGGGGGAAAAAGACTGCTTGCGCTTACGGGCATGACATACAAGGGGATATGGCTTCTCCTCACGGGAGGCATGCCGGTAAAGACCTCCGTATCGGGCCCCATAGGAATAGTGCATCTTATGGGGCAGGCCGCGCGTCTCGGCATGGTGCCGCTTCTTATCATAACGGCCCACATAAGCATGGCGCTGGCCATATTCAATCTTCTGCCTTTTCCGGTGCTCGACGGAGGGCATGTCATTTTTCTGGCCATCGAGAAACTGCGCGGAAAGCCCCTAAGCGTAAGGGTCCAGGAGGTGATCACGCAGGCGGCGTTCATTCTCTTGATCGCTTTCGCGCTGTTTATCAGCTGGCAGGATATACTGAAATTTACACCATTGGGGGGAAAATAAAAAGTGGTACGACGGAGAAAAACGAGAACGGTCAGTATCGGGAATATGAAGATCGGGTCCGGCCATCCGGTCGCTATCCAGTCCATGGTGAAAACGGACACTTCCGATATCGGCGCTGCGGTCAGGCAGATACGTGAACTTGAAGATGTCGGATGCGAGATAGTGCGCGTTGCGGTAAAGGACCCGGATGACGCAAAAGCGATATCCGCTATCAAGCAGGATATGACCGTGCCGCTCGTTGCCGATATACATTTCGATTACCGCTTGGCCGTCGAGGCCATAAAGCGCGGCGCCGATAAGATAAGGATCAACCCGGGCAACATATACAAGCCCGCTGATATAAGCAGGATCATCGATGCGGCGGCTTCCGGGAATGTTCCCATAAGGATAGGGGTGAATTCAGGGTCCCTGCCTAAAAGCGGAACCCCTTCCGCCGGTATCGCTGACGTAATGGTGGATACCGCGCTTAAATATCTCGAGCATTTCAGAAAAAGGGATTTTAACGATCTGGTGATATCGCTCAAAGCGTCCGAAGTTCCGGTTACCGTCAGGGCGTATCGAAGGATGGCCGGGGAATGCGATTTCCCCCTGCATATCGGTATCACTGCCGCGGGCCTGCCGGAAGAGGGTATTGTCAGATCCAGTATCGGGATAGGTGCGCTGCTCATGGATGGTATCGGAGATACTGTAAGGGTATCTTTGACCGGGGATCCGGTGATAGAAGTCTGCACGGCCAAGCGTATATTGACCTCGACAGGCACGCGTCATTTCGGCCCGCAGATAATCGCCTGTCCTACCTGCGGCAGGTGCCAGGTGGACCTTATCCCTATCGTGGTAGAACTTGAAAAAGAGCTTAAAAAAGAGATGTCGCGTCCGATGACAAAAGAAGAAAAACAGCTGGTCATCGCCGTCATGGGTTGTGAAGTCAATGGCCCCGGAGAGGCAAAGGACGCGGATATCGGTATAGCGTTCGGCAAAGGACAGGGGGCGATATTCAGGCGCGGGCAGGTCATCAAGACCGTTGAGGCGGACGCGGTCATAAAAGAGCTGATGAAAACAATAAGAGAAGAGATATAAAAAAGGAGCGACATATATGCGTTGGAGCAGTTCATTCAGCCCTACACTTAAGGAGAATCCGCAGGAAGCGGAAGCAGTAAGCCATAAGCTCATGGTCAGAGCCGGTCTTATCAGAAGACTTACCGCCGGGGCGTACACATATCTTCCGATGGGGTACAGGGCGCTGCGTAAAGCCGCGAATATCGTCCGTGAAGAGATGGACCGCGCGGGAGCGGTAGAGCTTCTGATGCCGGCCTTGCAACCTCCGGAATTATGGAAGCGGACGGGGCGGTACGATGATATGGGAGAGGTGTTGATAAAATACAAGGACCGCCACGGAAAGGAAATAGCTCTGGGGCCGACGCACGAAGAGGTCATTACCGAGCTTGTAGCCAGGGAAATACGCTCCTATAAAGACCTCCCGCTCGTGCTCTATCAGATACAGACGAAGTTCCGTGACGAGGTCAGGCCCAGGTTCGGTGTGGTGCGCAGCTGCGAGTTCATCATGAAGGATGCGTACAGTTTTGACATTGACGTCGAATCGATGGAAAAAAACTACGGGAAAATGTATGACGCTTATTGCCGGATCTTCGAAAGATGCGAGCTTCCTTATGTGGCCGTGGAAGCGGATCCGGGCCTCATGGGAGGGACGGTATCCCATGAATTCATGGTCCCCACGGAGATCGGAGAGGACACGATCGTTACGTGCCCGTCGTGCGGATATGCGGCAAGCGCCGATGTGGCTTCCGTAAAACCGGAGAGCGTATCCGGTAAAAAAGCCGGTAAACCGAAGGATGTGGAGGAAACTTTTACTCCGGGCGTAAGTACGGTCCAGGATGTCAGCAGTTTCCTGAAAGCGAAATCGTCAGACCTGATCAAGACGCTTATTTACATGGCCGACAATGAACCGGTAGCGGTTCTTATCAGGGGAGACCATGAAGCCAACGAGACAAAGATCAAAAATCATCTCAAGGTCAGAACGCTTGAACTGGCCGATGAACGTAAGGTCAGGGAAATAACCGGCGGTCCGACAGGCTTTACGGGGCCTGTAGGGTTATCCATAAAGATACTGGGCGATACTTTCGTGCGCGGCATGGTCAACGCGATCACGGGTGCGAGCGAGCAGGATAAGCACCTGCGCAACGTCAATCCCGGCAGGGACTTCAGCGTGAACGAGTGGATCGATGCCAGGGTCATAACGGAAAGCGATCCGTGTCCCAAGTGCGGCGGCAAAATAGAGATGAAATACGCGATAGAGATCGGACATACGTTCAAACTCGGCACGAAATATTCGGAAGTCTTGAACGCAACGTTCCTGGACGCGAAGGGAAAACAGCGGCCCGCGATCATGGGTTGTTACGGCATAGGCGTCAACAGGATACTTGCTGCGCTGATAGAAAGAAGCCATGACAAGGACGGGATAATATGGCCGGTATCCCTGGGTCCGTGCGAGGCGGTCGTTATCCCTTTGAAAAAGGAAGATAAAGAGGTGAACGCCGAAGCGGAACATATTTATACCCGGCTGAAAGAAGCCGGGGTCGACGTCATGATCGACGACAGGGAGAAGTCGGCCGGTGTGAAGTTCAAGGACGCTGATCTGGTGGGATTTCCCTTTCAGGCCATAATCAGCAGGAAGAATATGGAGCAGGGTAAGATCGAGCTTAAAGACAGGGCTACGAAGAAGTCAACCCTGGTCGATAAGGATAAGTTTTTGGATCATGTAAAAATACTTGTTTCTGAAAGGCGGGACAGGTCTGCCGCGGCAGCGTAGGGTCGGGGATGGATCCGTCCCATTTATTTTCATTATGATGAAAAAGTCATACGTAGTAAGCATTCTTGCGGCCGGGGTTTTCCTTTTTTCCTGCCTTCAGCCGGCAAGTTCGACCGGTTCCGTGACAGAGAAAAAGGATTATTGGGATAACGGCAAAGTGAAAGTGTGCAAGAAATACAGCGATCTGGGGGACCCCGTGGAGACCAGTTATTACAGGGAGAACGGGACTCTGGAGCAGCGCGAGAAATATGATGCATATGGCCACAAAGTAGAAGAGGCTTATTACGGCTCAGACGGTAAATTGCGCGAAAACTCCGATGGCTGGGCCGCGATACGGAATCAGTATAAAGATGGCAAACTGGCCATCGAGAGCTATTATGGCGCTGACGGCCGCCTGAAAGAGCGCAAACAGTATAATAAGCTGGGGGATCTGGTCGCCAGGCAATATGTGGGGGACGGTGACCCGCTTCCGGCCGAAGAGTTCAATCCTATACCCACATTGGCCGGGGAAACGACGAGTTATTACGATTCTTACGGCCGGCCTGAAGGATCGACATCCATCATCCGCGATGACGAGTGGTGGCGTGACCGGTGGGGAAGATAGGTGAAGATGATCTTTTATTTTAGCACGTAATATACTTGACAATACTATGTGATTATATTAAAATCACATACAACTGAGCAGTAAAGATAAGTGGGCCCGGCGCCCACTTATTTTTTTAGTGAGGGATATTACAAAGGCGCATTATGGAGAAAGGCAGAATACCCGAAGAACTGGCGGAATTTATCCGCGAAGAAGCCCAAAAGTCGGACTATGAACTGGTGGACATATCCGCCGGGGGAGGCAAAGAGCTTTTTCTGGAGGTCGTCGTTGATAAGGAAGGCGGCATCACGCTGGATGAATGCAGTAGTTTCAACAGGAAGATCATGTCCTGGATAGACGGGCGGAATATTTTCAGGCAGGGATATACCCTGGATGTATGTTCTCCCGGGCTGGACAGGGAGCTCAAAAGCGACAGTGATTTTTCATGGGCTATCGGCAAACAGGTCGAGGTAAGGATGCATGAGCCTCTGGATAAGAAAAGTTCGGTCATCGGTAAGCTCCTGAAGGGGAGCACCGAAGAAGGTATTACCGTGGAATCAGAAGGCGGTACGATCTGCGTAGAAAAGGGTAATATCGCGAAAGTGCGATTGTGGGTTTCTGTATAAGTTAACGGAGAAAATGACATGAACGGAGCATTGTTAGCCGCATTAGAACGCATAGAAAGAGAAAAGGGTATCAGCAAGGAGATCCTGTTCGAAGCGATCGAAAGTGCCCTGGCGAGTGCCGCACGGAAGGTGATCGACGATCCGAACGTATCCAAAGAGGATATTACCGTTGCGATCAATAAGGAGACGGGCAAGATAAAGATCACCAGCGAAGGCGAAGAAGTCCGAAGCGAGCGTTTCGGAAGGATCGCGGCCCAGACCGCCAAACAGGTGATGATCCAGAAGATAAGGGAGGCGGAAAGGGATGTCATATACGATAAGTACCTGAAAAAAATAGGGTCGATCATCAGCGGTTCAGTTCATCGGTTCGAGAAAGGAAATGTCATCGTCGAGCTTGACGACGCGGAAGCGCTCCTGCCGAAGTCTGAACAGATACCGCGGGAAAGGTTCCGTCAGGGAGAAGGAATAAGGGCATATCTTTTAAAGGTTGAGAGGGACACCGGCGGACCCGAGATCATATTGTCGCGCACCGATGCGGGATTCGTAAAGAGGCTATTTGAGCTGGAAGTGCCGGAAATATCCCAGGGGATCGTTGAGATCAAATCAGTGGCCAGGGAAGCCGGCGAGAGAACAAAGATAGCCGTTTGTTCCAAGGATGAGAAAGTGGACCCCGTGGGGGCATGCGTCGGGATGCGCGGCTCCAGGGTAAGGGATATAGTGAAGGAATTGCACGGTGAAAGGATAGATATAGTGCGGTGGGATGATGATATCCGCGAGTATCTTCCGGCTGCCGTAAGTCCGGCCGAAATATCGAGGATGGTCATCGACAGGGAAAACAAGACCATAACGGTGACGGTTCCCAAGGATCAGCTGTCTTTGCTGATCGGGAAAAAGGGACGGAACATCAGGCTGGCCTCCAAGCTCCTGGAGTGGGAATTGGTCGCCGAATCGACCGAGGGGGAAGAAGTGCCTCTTTCGGAAATCCCGGGTATCAGTCAAAAGAAGAAGGAGATCCTGGAAAAAGCAGGATACGATAACGCAGGTAAATTGCGCAGGGTCAGCGTCGAAGAACTATCGCAACTGGACGGGATAGGCAAGAAAACCGCTGAAAAAATACAAAGCGCCTGTAAAGAGGCTTTAGCGGCGGCGG
>CAZGQR010000005.1:99627-114401 GCA_964527765.1 uncultured Planctomycetia bacterium
GCGGAGGAAGAAAGTGAAGCCCCCGAGCCGAACGAAAAAACGGAAAAAGATTCTGGCGGGGAGGAACCCGAACCTGAAAAAAAAGAAGAATAGGGTGGATGTTTTATGTCGGTTAAGGTCCGTGATTTAGCTAAAGAACTGGGAGTTTCGAACGAAGAGGTCCTGGAACAGCTTCGCAGGCTTTATGTGGATGTTGAAGACCAGAACAGCAAGGTGGATGATAAGATAGTGGGTCTTATCCGTATTAAGCTGGGAGGTTCGGGGACTGCCAGGCCTTCATCGAAAGAGGCCAAGAAACCAAAAGCCAAAGCGGCAGCACCTGCGGCCAAAAAGAAAACGAAAGAAAAAGTAAAGGAAAAAAAGAAAAAGGAAGAGGTCAAGGCCGCCAAACCGGAGATCGAGAAAGCAGAAAAAGGCGGAAAAGCCGAACCGAAGGTGAAAACACTAAAGAAAGTAAAAAAAGAAAAGAAAGAAGCAAAAGAAGCACCGGTAAAGAAGGTCGAAAAAGAGATAAAAGACAGGCCCGTGATAGAAATAGTCGAAAAAGCCGCGAAAGCCAAACCCGCGGCGAAAAAGGAAAAAATTCAGCCCCACAAGGAAACCGCCAAGAAGACCGTAAAACCGGGAACTAAATTCAAGAGGTTCGGAAGGGGGACGAAAGCCAGGCCGGGTCCGAGGGAGGCAGTTATTCCTGAGGCCAAACCGGCTTCGGTCAGAAAAACCCCCTTAAAGATACAGGTCCGGATCCCGGTAAACATAAGGGCTCTGGCTCCGCGCATCAATATAAAACCAAACTTGATCATTCAGTATTTGATGAATAAAGGCGCGTTCGTCAACATAAATCAGGATCTGGAAGAAGACGTTGTCCGTGATATCATGGCGCATTTCGGATATGAGCTGGAACTTCCGCAGACTGTTGAAGCTATGGAAAAGGAGCTCATAGAAGAGGCTCACGGAGCAGAGGTATCCAGAGAAGAACACGAAGCGAGGATGCCGTCCGAATCGAGAGCCCCGGTAGTCACCTTCATGGGGCATGTAGATCACGGAAAAACTTCTTTACTGGATTACATACGCAAGACAATGGTCACTAAAGGGGAGAAAGGCGGTATTACCCAGCACATAGGGGCCTACAAGGTGGAAACCCCCAACGGTTCGGTGACGTTTCTGGATACGCCCGGGCACGCGGCTTTTACGGCGATGAGGGCGAGGGGCGCGAACGCGACCGATGTCGTCGTGCTTGTGGTTGCCGCCGACGACGGGGTCATGCCGCAAACCAAGGAGGCCATAGATCACGCCCGCGCTGCTGACGTTCCTATAGTTGTTGCGATCAATAAATGCGACCTGCCGGGCGCCAATCCGGACAGGGTTAAAACAGGCCTTCAGAAGGAAGACCTTATGGCCGAGGACCTGGGCGGCAAGACGGTCATGGTGGAGGTATCCGCAAAGACCGGTGAAGGGGTCGACCGTCTGGTGGAAATGCTCATGCTGGAATCGGAAATGCTTGAGCTTAAGGCGAATCCCAATCTGCGGGCCCGCGGCGTAGTGATAGAAGGCAAGAAAACACCGGGTGAAGGTATAGTGGCTACTCTGCTGGTTCAGAACGGGACCTTGCGGCCGGGCGATGTTGTTCTGTGCGGATCCTATTACGGGAAGGTCAAAGCGATGATCAATGATGTGGGGGAAAGGGTCAGGGAAGCCCCTCCCGCCACCCCGGTTGAAGTGCTTGGCTTGCAGGGGGTTCCCGAAGCCGGGGAAGAATTTTTTGCCGTGAAGGATGAAAAGAAGGCCAGGACGCTGTCGGTCCTCAAGCAGAGCGAAAGCCGGACCAGGAGAATGGCCGGCGGCCAGAGGATCACGCTGGAGGACCTGCACACTCGTATTCTTGAAGGAAGCATGAAGGAGCTCAAAATGATCCTGAAGGCGGATGTCCAGGGGTCGGTAGAAGCGCTGGAACATTCTCTGGAGGAACTCTCGACGGATGAAGTGAAATTGAACATGATCCATTCCGCGGTAGGGAATGTCAATGAGTCCGATGTCATGCTCGCGATGGTCTCGAATGCTGTGATAATAGGATTTCATGTTAAGGCCGACACTAAAGCGGAGTATCTGGCAAAAAGCGAAAATGTCGATGTTCATCTTTATGATGTTATATACGAAGCGATCGCTGATGTAAAAGCAGGCATGGAAGGCCTTCTTGAACCCGAACAGCGGGAGGTCTTTCAGGGCAGGGCTCAGGTGCAGGAAGTGTTCCCGGTCTCCAAGGTCGGTAAGGCGGCCGGATGTATTATTTCCAAAGGGGTCATACACCGGAAAGACCGGATAAGGGTCAAGAGAGGACAGGAAGTTGTTTACGAAGGGGAGATCAGTTCCCTTAAAAGGTTCAAGGATGACGTGAAGGAAGTCAAAGAGGGTTTTGAATGCGGGATAGCGATAAAGAATTTTAACAACATCCGCAAGAACGATATCATCGAATCGTTTATAATCGAAAAAGTGGCAAGGCGCCTGGAAGAATAGAGAAAAGCAAAACATGAAAAAGCATATTATACTTAGCGGGATGAGACCCACCGGCAAACTGCATCTGGGGCATCTTGTCGGGGCGTTGAACAACTGGACCAGATTTCAGGATAAGTATGAATGTTTTTTCATGGTGGCTGACTGGCATGCCCTCATGAGCGAGTACGAGAATCCTTCGGACATCAAGAAGAACAGTTTTGAGATCATCAAGGACTGGATCTCGTGCGGCATAGACCCCCAGCGGAGCGTTGTTTTCATCCAGAGCATGGTCCCGGAACATCTGGAACTGGCTATGGTGTTTTCGCTTTTGACCCCCCTGGGATGGCTTGAACGGTGTACGACCTACAAGGAACAGCTCAGGGAGATCAAGGGACGCATGCTCGCAACTTATGGTTTCCTGGGTTATCCGGTTCTTCAGGCTGCGGATATCGCTCTCTATAATGCGGATATGGTCCCGGTAGGCGTCGATCAGTTGCCCCATCTGGAGCTGGCAAGAGAGATCGTACGGAGGTTTCACGGCCTGTACGGCAAAAAGATATTTACCGAGGCAGAACCTATGCTGACCAAGGTATCGAAGCTGGTCGGGCCGGACAACCGGAAAATGTCCAAGAGTTACGGCAATTTCATACTGCTGTCAGATCCGCCGGAAGTGGTCAAGAAAAAGGTTTACAGCATGTACACCGATCCTAAAAGGGTACGGTCCGATATCCCGGGTAAGGTCGAAGGCAACCCCGTGTTCATATACCACGATCTGTTCAATCCGGACAAGAAGGAAGTGGAGGATCTCAAGAAACGGTACCGGGCCGGCAAGGTCGGTGATGTGGAAGTAAAAGAAAAACTGGCGCTGGCTTTGAACGGTTTTCTTGATCCGATCCGCAGGAAAAGAGCGAGCCTTTCGGACAAGGCCGTGCAGCGGATCATGAAGGAGGGCTCCGGGAAAGCCAGAGAGGTCGCCGGCCGCAAGATGATCGAAGTAAAAAAATGTCTCCATCAAGTTATCGATTAACGCAGGATCAAAGACACAACAGGTAACTGGCTGATGTCGTACAAAGTAAAGCTTAATATTTTTGAAGGCCCCCTTGATCTTCTGCTGTTTCTCATCAAAAAAGAGAAGATCGACATCTACGATATTCCTGTCGCCAGGGTCACCGAGCAGTATCTGGAATACCTGAAGCTGATGAAACTGCTGGACCTGGAAATCGCCGGAGAATTCCTTGTCATGGCCGCGACCCTCATGCACATAAAAAGCAAGATGCTTCTGCCGCAGGACGAGACTGAACTTGAGGCGGAGGAAGAGGAAGATCCCCGCGAAGAGCTTGTCAGAAGACTGCTGGAGTATAAAAAATACAAGGAAGCGGCCGCCCATCTGCAGCGCATGCAGGAAGAGCACAAGAACGTGTTTCTGCGGAAGGGTGCCGGCGACAGGGAAAAAGTGGTGACGGATGACGGAATGGAATATTTTGAAGCCAGCCTGTTCGATCTCATAACCGCGTTCAGGAAGGTTCTTCAGGAAGTTCCCAGAAAGACCTTCCACAGGGTCATAAAAAACAAGTTTACGGTCGGCGATAAGATACACGAGATATATCACATACTGGCAAAACAGTCGAGGATGCTTTTTTCGTCGCTGTTCAGTAACGCAAAGGACAAAGACGAGGTGGTCGTTATATTTCTGGCCATACTGGAGCTCGTGAAAATGAGAGAGATCCTCACCATACAAAAGGATTTTTTTGCGGAGATCGAGATCGTCAGGAATCCGGAACTGGTGAAGAGCGGTCAATAGGGCCGAAAATCACGGGAGGACGCAGGCAAAAAACATGGAGAACATCGAAAAGATAAAAAGTATAATCGAGGCGCTTCTTATTGTTTCTGAAGAAGGGCTGAGCATCGAGGAATTGAAAAACGCGATAACCCAGTCGGATGCAAAGGATATAAAGGAAGGCATTTATTCATTGAAAGAAGAATACAGTCTGCCGGGCAGGGCATTCAACATTGCAGAGATCGCCGGGAGATACCGCATCGTGACCAAGCCGGAGTATCTGCAATGGATAAACAATCTTTATCAGAAAGAAGTGGACCGGCTGACAGGCCCGTCCCTGGAAACGCTGGCTATCATAGCGTATAAACAGCCCGCCACGAGAGCTGAGGTCGAGAACGTCCGCGGGGTCAATGTCGGCGGGGTGCTTAAAACGCTGCTGGACAAGAACCTTATACGGGTAAAAGGAAGAAAAGATGTAGTAGGCAGACCCCTTGTTTACGGGACTACTGACAGGTTCCTGGAAATATTCGGCTTGAATTCGCTGGATGACCTGCCCGCGCTGAGAGATTTCAGCGAGGAGGATCTTGAATACGGCAAGCCGCAGGAACAGGTCCTGGCAAAAGGAGGGGAGGAAGAAGGCGGGACAAGGCCGGAAAGCGGGGAGGAAGAGATAAAAGTAAAGGAGATCGATAATAATGAGTCCGAAAAAACTGAATGACCTTAGAAAAGAGATCGACAGAATAGATTCCCGCATAGTGGAACTGATAAACAAGCGCGGCAAGGTAAGCTGTGATATCGGCCATATCAAGAAAACCGGAAAACAGCCTCTTTACAGCCCGGACAGGGAAAGCCAGATATACGGCAGGATCGCGAAGAAGAACAGGGGGCCGTTGAAGGACAAGTCCGTAAAGGCGATATATCGCGAGATCATGTCAGCCTGCCTTTCCCTGGAACAGCCGATGTCCGTTGCGTACCTGGGGCCGGAATTCACCTTTACCCACCAGGCTGCTTTAAAGAATTTCGGTTCAAGCGTGAACTATCTTTCATGCGACAGCATCCCGGATGTTTTTCGCGAGGTCGAGAAAGGTAATGCGGACTATGGAGTGGTACCGATAGAGAATTCCACTGAAGGAGCGGTCAATCACACTTTGGACATGTTTGTCGATTCAGCGCTTCTGATATGTTCAGAGGTATATTGTCCCGTTCGGCACAGCCTTCTTTGCAAAAGAAGCAATATAAAGTCAGTTGAAAGGATCTATTCGAACCCGCAGGTGTTCGGACAGTGCCGCATATGGATAGAAAAAAATCTTCCGTGGGCCAAGCTTTGTGATGTCTCCTCGACCGTCAAGGCGGCTGAAATAGCAGCAAGACGCCCGGATTCAGCCTGCATAGCAAGTGAGCTTGCGGCAAAAAAATACCAACTCAAGATCCTTGCAAGGTCGATCGAGGACCTGGCTTATAATGTGACCAGGTTTCTCATTATCGGGAAAGAGATGAGCGGGATCTCCGGGGAGGATAAGACATCTCTTGTGTTTTCGGTGAAAGACAGGCCCGGCGTATTGCACGACATGCTGAACTCTTTCAAAAGGGCGGATATTAACTTGACCAAGATCGAATCCAGGCCTTCAAAGAAAAAACCCTGGAAATATTACTTCTTCCTTGACATGGAAGGACATTGCGAGAACCCAAAAGTGAAAAAAGCGCTGAAGAACCTGAGCAGGAAATGTCAGTTTCTTAAGATCCTCGGGTCGTATCCAAAAGCGAAATAGACCTGTCGCGCAAAGGGAAAGATCATGAAGAAAATATGGAAGACCGTTCTGGACCAGATAACGCCGTATAAACCGGGAAAGCCCATAGAGGAGGTAAAAAGAGAGCTTGGGCTTAAGAACGTTATCAAGCTGGCGTCCAACGAGAACGCCATGGGCCCGTCTAAGCGGGTCATAGAGGCGATCACGGAAGCCGCAAAGAATATCAACAGGTACCCGGACGGAGGATGTTATTATCTCAGGAAAGCCCTGAGCGAAAAGCTTTCGGTTTCTGAAAATAATATAGTTTTCGGTAACGGGTCCGATGAGATCATCCTGCTGACCTTGCGCGCATTTATCGATCCCGGGGACGAGGTCGTCGTTGCGGACCCCACATTTCTTATTTATCACCTGGCATCCATGGTAAAGGGCGCGAAGATCCGAACAGTTCCTTTGAAAGATTATAGATACGATCTTGACGGTATGCTCAGGGCCGTGACGGGCAAGACCAAGGTCATTTTTATCGCTAATCCGGACAATCCCACCGGAACTTACGTGACGGATAAGGAACTGGGAAAATTTATAAAGGGAATATCCGAGGATGTTCTCGTGTTCATGGATGAGGCGTATTATGAGTTCGCCAGGGGCGGAGATTATCCGGAAACCCTGGAGCTTATAAAACGTGAAGACCGGAACTTTGTAATAGCGAGGACCTTTTCCAAGGCTTATAGTCTCGCCGGACTCCGCGTTGGGTACGGCGTGGCGAGAGAGGACATCGCGGGGGCCCTTAACAAGGTAAGAGAGCCGTTCAACGTGAATTCTCTCGCGCAGGTTGCCGCGCTTGCGGCGCTTGAAGAAAAAGAATTGCTGGACACGTCGATCGATCTCGTACGAAAAGAGAAGGAAAGGTTTTACGGGGTATTTGATTCTCTCGGCGTGACATATATTCCCAGCCGGACGAATTTCATCCTTGTCGATACGGACCGCGATTCGATAAAGGTGTTTAACTATTTACTTAAGAAGGGAGTGATAGTCCGGGAGATGTCCCCCTGGGGGCTTGATGGTTTCATCAGGGTGAATATGGGTCTTCGGGAAGAGAACGACATGTTCTTTAAAGTTTTCGGGGAGGCGGTAAAGAATATCCCGAGCCGGGATTAATCCGACCATATGACTTATGCTCCCCCGATGGTCGCATAAGTCATGGTCTCATTAAGGAGAAAAAATGATTATTGTACTCAAACCAAGCGCCACGAAAAAAGAGATCGAACATATAATGGTAAAAGTGGAAAAACTGGGGCTCAAACCCTGGCTTTCCGAAGGCGTGGAACGATCTATCATAGGCGTGATAGGTGAAGAGGATGTGATAAGAACACTTCCCCTTGAAGGCATCCCCGGGGTCGAAAAGGTCCTGCCGATCTTAAAACCGTACAAGCTGGCGTCACTTGATTATAAGCCGAAACCGAGCGAGATAAACATAGGCAAGGACGTGGCCGTCGGGGGCAAAAGGATAATTGTCATGGCCGGTCCGTGTTCCATTGAGAGCAGGGAGATGCTTTTAAGTACGGCCGAGATAGTCAAGAACGCCGGCGCGTCGGTTTTAAGAGGCGGAGCCTTTAAACCAAGGACCAGTCCGTACGCCTTCCAGGGGCTGGGGGAAGAAGGGCTTAAATATCTGGTTGAGGCCAAGAAAAAAACGGGCCTTTTGGTGGTAACGGAACTCATGGACGTCCGTAACATGAAAATGGTCATGAAACACGCGGATATTATACAAATAGGCGCCAGGAACATGCAGAATTTCGATCTTCTTAAGGAGGTCGGCACGATAAAGACCCCGGTGTTGTTGAAAAGGGGTATTGCGAACACCATAAAAGAACTTCTTATGAGCGCCGAGTATATCCTGGCAGGAGGAAATCCCAACGTTATCCTGTGTGAACGGGGTATACGCACGTTCGAGGATTTTACAAGGTTCACGCTGGACATAAACGCCGTCCCCGCCATAAAAAGTTTGAGCCATTTGCCGATAATCGTGGATCCTTCGCATGCGACCGGCAGATGGGGCATGATAAGCGCGGTATCGCGGGCGGCGGTCGCGGCGGGCGCCGACGGGCTCCTTATCGAAGTGCATCCAAACCCGGAAGATGCGCTTTCTGACGGCGAGCAATCATTACTGCCGGAAAAGTTCGAAGCGCTTATGGGCGAAGTGGCGAAAGTCGCGGAAGCCGTAGGGCGGACATTGTAGGCCGCGCCTTTAATGGAAACGGAAATATCATGAAAATGAAAAAAGCAGTCGTGATCGGCCTGGGGCTTATCGGCGGATCTATCAGCAAGGCCTTAAAGCAGAGGGGTCTGGCCGGGGAAGTAGTTGGTGTGTGCCGCAGGCAGTCGTCTCTGGACAGGGCCGTCAAAGAGAAGGCTATATCTACAGGGTATGTGAATAACTACGCTGAAGCGATTTCCGGCGCCGATGTGGTGTTTATAGCTACCCCCATCCACACGATAAAAGAGGTGCTGGAAGACCTGAGCGATGTAAGCAAAGACAGGGAACTGCTGGTCACGGATGTAGGAAGTGCGAAAAAAGAGGTAGTTGATCATGCGGCCCGCCTTAAAGACAGGTTTTGTTTCGTGGGAGGGCATCCTCTTGCCGGATCCGAAAAAGTCGGCGTGGAATATTCTTCTGCCGATCTTTTTCAGGATTCGCTGTGTGTGCTGACCAGGGGAGAGTCGACCCGCGAAAAGGACATTGAAAAGGTTAAAAAGTTATGGCAGGCCATGGGGGCCGCAGTGGACGTTATCACGCCCGAGGAGCATGATAGGATATTATCATTTACAAGTCATCTCGCGCATATCGTTGCGTACACGCTGGCGGGGGCCCAGGAACAGGAGTACAGCAAGTACGTGTCTACCGGATTCAAGGATACGACGCGGATCGCTTCTTCCGATCCGGCGCTGTGGAGCGATATTTTAATGAGCAACAGGAGCAATATGCTGAAATCCATAGGACGGTTCAAGGAGCTTCTTTCGGATATAGAAGACGATATCAGGGGGAACCGGGAAGACGATCTCAGGGAAAAATTAAGATCATACAAGAAGATAAGGGATGAGATTATTTAGGCGCATGGAAGTCATAGCCATAGACGGGCCGGCAGGCAGCGGAAAGAGCACGGTCAGTAAACTTGTCGCGGAGCGGCTCGGTTTCATTTATATCGATACCGGGGCCATGTACCGGGCGCTCACGCTTAAAGTCATGCGAAAGAACGTCGATTTCGGCGCAGAAAACAGGATCGTGGAACTTTCGGGCGATCTGGACATAAAACTCCTGCCGCCCGATAAAAGCGGGAACCTGATCCGGGTTATACTGGATGGCCAGGATGTCAGCGAGGAAATACGAAAGATGGAGGTCACGGGCAACGTCAAGCACGTTGCCGGGATCCCCGCTGTCAGGGAGAATATGGTCAAGCTCCAGCGCCGCATGGTCGGGGGCATGAACGGAGCCGTGATGGAGGGTAGAGATATAGGGACCGTCGTGCTGCCCCGGGCCAGGTACAAATTTTATATTGACGCTTCCTTTGATGAACGGGTCGAGCGAAGACTGGCGGAACTGCGCGCGAAAGGGCACCCCATTACCCGGAGCGAAGTGGCTGAAGATGTCAAGCAGAGGGACCATACTGACAAGACCCGCAAGGTCGGGCCGCTCAAGATGGCCGGGGACGCGGTCTTTATCGATACCACGGATCTTTCCATAGAGGAGGTCGTCACAAAGATCATTCAACATGTTAAGGGGTAAAAACAACACGTAGGATCAGAGTTCAAGATGATGTACTGGATTTCGCGGTCGATTCTAGAGATTTTTTTAAGGATCTTTTTCAAGGTTCGCTTCTCAGGCAGGGAGAACATCCCCGACCCTCCTTATATGATCGTCTCTAACCACACGAGCTTATTGGATCCCCCGCTGGTCGGTGTGGCCTGCAAGAAGAATTCGGTGGACTTCCTGGCTAAGGAAGAACTTTTCAACATTCCTGTTCTGGGCGTTTGGACCCGTTCGGTGAATTGCATATGCGTGAAACGCGGCGCGAGCAATGTGGGGGGATTAAAAGAGGCGCTCAGGCGCATACATAAAGGGCGCTCTGTCTGCATTTTTCCCGAGGGAACGCGTTCTGCCGACGGAAGTCTGCAGGAAGCCAAGCGCGGGGTAGGTTTTTTGATAGCCAGAGCCGGCGTCCCGGTTGTCCCGGTTTACGTTGACGGCTCCAGGGCTGCATTTCCGAAATCCGGCAGCATGAAGCCGGGGACCCGGATCGATGTTTTTATAGGCAAGCCGATACTGCCTGAGGATTTTTTATCAGGGAAGGATTACGGCAAAAAAGATTACGAAGCTGTTACCAATATGATCATGGAACGCATCGCCCTGGTAAAGGACACTGCAGATTACCCTAATAAATACGGGCAGTTACGTTAACTTGCACCCGCACGAAAATTATTGCATCTTTTGCTAAAAAAGGGTAAAATATCACTTCAAAATCCGGACAAAAGGAGTTGAGTTGTTAATGGGAATCAAAAAACATAAGGATAACATCGACGAAGAGCTTACCCGGCTCTACGAGCAGAGCATTTCCGATATTAAGGAAGGACAGATCATAAGAGGGAAGATAGTGCAGGTCGGCGACAAGGAGATCCTGGTCGATATAGGGTATAAATCCGAAGGGGTCATTTTTAAGTCGGAGATATCCGAACCCGAGGAGCTGAAGGTCGGCGACGAGATAGACGTCATGCTGGAAGCCAAGGAGAACGACATGGGCATGGTCGTTCTTTCGCATGAGAAGGCAAAAAAGTTCAAGACCTGGCAGAATATCGTAGAAAATAACAAGGAGGGCGACGTTGTCGAGGGTAAAGTCTTCAGGAAGGTAAGAGGGGGCTTTATGGTCGATATCGGGATGGGGGCTTTTCTGCCGGCGAGTCTCTCCGTGATGCAGGAATTCGGCGGGCCGGACAATATAGTCGGAAAAAGATTAAAATTCAAGATCGTGAAGATCAATATCCCGCGGAAGAACATAGTATTGTCCAGAAAAGAGGTCGTTGAGGAAAAACGGCGCGGAGAAAAACTGGCTATACTGGAAAACATAAGCCGGGGCGATATCGTCAAAGGCGTCGTGCGCAATATAACCGATTTCGGCGCGTTCATCGACATAGGCGGCGGGATAACGGGCCTTTTGCACATTACCGATATGAGCTGGGGCCGCATTAATCACCCCAGTGATGTTGTCAAGGTCGGTGATGAGGTAGAGGTCAAGGTGCTGGATTTCGATAAGACGAGCGTAAAGGTTTCGCTTGGCTTAAAGCAAAAAACCCCCAATCCGTGGGAAAATATAGAAGAGAAATATCCGGAAGGCAGCATGATTACCGGCAAGGTCGTGAACATCATGCCTTACGGGGTGTTTGTCGAACTGGAAGAAGGCATAGAAGGACTTATTCATATATCAGAATTCTCCTGGTCCAAAAAATACAGCCACCCGAGCGAGAGATTCCAGGTCGGTGATACCGTCAAGGCCATGGTGTTAAAGACCGACAAGCAAAACCAGAAACTTTCTATCGGCATAAAACAACTTGAAAAGGATCCGTGGGAAGGGGTAGAGCAGCGCTATAAAGCCGGTGACCGCATCAGGGGGACCATAAATGCCGTGACCGATTACGGCGTATTCCTGGAGTTGGAACAGGGCGTTGAAGGGCTTGTCCATGTTTCCGATCTTTCCTGGACGAAGAGGATCGCCCATCCCAGGGATAAACTTAAAAAAGGAGAAGAGATCGAGGCTATCATCCTGAATGTCGATGAACAGAACAGGAGAATAGCGCTCGGCGTGAAGCAGCTTGCCCAGGACCCCTGGGATGAGATAATAAAGAAATACGAACCCGACACGCTCTGCGAGGGAAAGATAACCAATATCACCAATTTTGGCATATTCGTGGAACTTGAAGAGGATCTTGAGGGTCTTTTGCATATTTCCGAGATCGACCTGGCGCCGAACAAAAGAATGGAAGATGTATATAAAGTGGGCGATGTCATTAAGGTCAAGATCATCCATATAGACGGCGTACAGAAAAAGATAGCGCTTAGCAGAAAAGGTCTTGAAGAAGAGACGCCGAAACAAGAGGAGGGTGGCGGAGCCCCTTCCGGTGCCGGAGAGAATATATCCGGCGAAGAGAAACCCGCTGAGGAGAAACCCTCTGAGGAAAAACCCGCTGAGGAGAACCCCTCTGAGGAAAAACCCGCCGGGGAGAAACCCTCTGAGGAAAAACCCGCCGCCGGAGAAAAAGATAAAATTTAACACCTGGCGCGTGACGCACAGCGTTTAACAGTGAACGTAAAGGACGGTTTTTATAAAGACCGTCCTTCTTTTTGTTTCGCGGGATTATTCGCACTTATGACTTGCGCTTCTTATGGTCGCGTAAGTCATGCGCTCATTAAAGACCCCTCACCCCTTACGGGGTTCGGGGTTAATTCGCACTTATGACTTACGCTCCTTGGAGTCGCGTAAGTCATGTGCTCATTAAGGAGAGAGGAAAATGGCCAGAAGATACAAGGATATAAAGAGTGAGGTTTTAAAGGACGTGGCTGAATTCATGTGCGTGGCGGCACGTACGGCGCCGAAAACAAGAGGGCAGGATAATCTCCGCATAGTCATGCTCGGCAAAGCCGATAAACAAAAAGTTATCGCGAGAATGAAAAGAATAGCCAGGAGAGATTCACGGCCGAGCTGCAGGCGGGACGCCGAAAGCATCAGGGACATAGATCATATTGTTGTCGTCGGGACAAAAAAAGTCCCGATGGGGCTGAACTGCGGCTTTTGCGGATACCCCTCATGCAAGGAACTTGCCGGGACAAGGGGCGTTTGCGCCTATAATGCCATGGATCTGGGTATAGCGCTGGGCTCTTGTGCTTCGCTCGCGGCCGGATTTCATGTCGATAACCGCCTCATGTATTCAATAGGTAAAGCCGTTGTCGAGACCGGGATCCTCGGCAAGGATATCATCCAGGCAATAGGGATACCCTTATCGGCTACGGGGAAGAACCCGTTTTTTGACAGAAAGTGATCCCGGGACTTCGAGCGCCTGTACCGGCGCCCGGGGACGGGCATGATTGACACCCCATAATGCATGTGTTAAAATGCCCCGATGACTGATCATGAAACCGGTAGATGAACAGCTTAAAATAATAACCAGGGGAACGGAAGAGATCATAAGCGTCCCCGAGCTTAAGGAAAAACTTTCCCGCGGGCGCTCTCTTGTGATCAAGGCCGGGTTCGACCCCTCTGCGCCGGATATCCATCTCGGTCATACTGTTCTTTTGCGCAAGATGAGGCATTTTCAGGAACTGGGGCACGAAGTGAATTTTCTCATAGGAGACTTCACGGGGCGCATCGGAGATCCTTCCGGCCGTTCCAAGACGCGGATACCGCTCACTGCCGGCCAGATCAAGGAAAACGCCAAGACCTACGAAAAACAGATATTTAAGATCCTGGACAGGAATAAGACGAAAGTATTGTTCAATTCGCGCTGGTGTTCAAAACTCGGGACGGACGGTATATTTGACCTGTCGTCCAGATACACGGTAGCCCGCATGCTGGAGCGGGATGATTTCCTGAACAGGTACAAGGGAAATACTCCCATCAGCATCCTGGAATTTCTGTATCCGCTTCTGCAGGGGTATGATTCCGTCGTCATGAAAGCCGATGTTGAATTAGGCGGAACGGATCAGAAGTTCAATCTGCTTGTCGGCAGGGATATCCAGCGAAGCTACGATCTTGAACCGCAGGTGATAATTACCATGCCCATACTTGAGGGCACGGATGGCGTTGAGAAGATGTCGAAGACCCTTGCTAATTATGTGGGGATCAGTGAGGCGCCGGAAGAGATGTTCGGAAAATTGATGTCCATTTCCGATACGCTCATGTGGAAGTATTACGAGCTTCTTACTGATACCGACTACCAGGCGTTGAAGCGTGACGTGGAGACCGGAAAGACGCATCCCAAGAAGGCGAAAGAGGCTCTCGCAAAGAGCATAGTTTCCGAATATCACGGTCAGAAAGCGGCGGAGGAAGCCAGAGCCGCGTTCGAGACGGTATTCGCAAAGAGGGAGATCCCCGAGGATATCCGGGAATTCGGGATCGATAAAGACCGCATCGGCATATTGGACCTGATAAAAGAGGTCGGGTTTGCCGACTCCGGGAGTGAGGCAAGACGGCTTGTTATCCAGAACGCTGTGCTGATCGACGGCGAGAGGATCAATGATGTAAAAGCCGAGATCTCCCTCGATAAAAAGGGGAAGATACTTAAGGTCGGAAAACGCAAATTTGGCAAGGTTTTCAGGGCATAGGGCAGTAGGATATTTTTTAGGAAAACATCTTGACATTTTCAGGTATACATGTAAAATGTCATCAGCACCATGACTGTGTAGCGCGAAGTTTTTACATAGTGCAGCTTATTTGACATCAGCAGAATTATACGGTATACTTTAAGTAGGGATAAGTAAGTATAGTAGCGGTAAGGATTTATCATACTTACAGTTAAAATGTTGCAAACCAAAGCATCATTTAACGGTGTTTTTTGTCTTTAAAATTGCTCTTTGAAATTAAATGATCGAAAGTGCATGGGTCATAAAATCAAACTGGAGAGTTTGATCCTGGCTCAGAACGAACGCTGGCGGCGTGGATTAGGCATGCAAGTCGAACGATCCCTTTCGCAAGAGGGGGATAGTGGCAAACGGG
>CAZGQR010000006.1:0-46047 GCA_964527765.1 uncultured Planctomycetia bacterium
CGCCGAAGAGCTTGTAGTTATGGGAGTAATCGGCCACTTCGTCGCCCTTGCTTCCTACGAAGTAGGTGGTCGACATCCTCTTGTCCACTGTGGCGTTTATGCCCGTGAACTCGCCCCGGTAGCTCTCGCTCTTGGTCATCTCGGCCGAGATCTGCTGCTCGGCCGTCAGGTCGCTTGCCCTTGCATCCTCGTAATACATGTAGCTGGTCGTCTTGACCGTCTCCCCGGCTCCCGCGCCGAAGAGCTTGTAGTTATGGGAGTAATCGGCCACTTCGTCGCCTTTGGATCCCACGAAGTAGGTGGTCGACATGCGGCTGGTTATCTCGGAGGCAAGGTCCGTTACGTCCGCCTGGCCTCTGTAGCTTTCGCTTTTCACCATGGCTGAAGTAATGGTTTCTTCAGCTGTCAGGTTCTCTGCTCTGCCATCATTCACGCTTTCGTAGTATATAACGCCGGTCGTCTTGACCGTCTCCCCGGCTCCCGCGCCGAAAAGTTTATAATTATGAGAGTAGTCTGCTATCTCGTCGCCCTTGGCTCCGATAAAATAGGTCGTTGACATCCTCTTGTCCACTGTTGCGTTTATGCCTGTGAACTCGCCCCGGTAGCTTTCGCTCTTGGTCATCTCAGCCGATATCTGCTGCTCGGCACTTAGAGCTTCCGCCCGGATATCCTCATAATACATGTAACTGGTGGTCTTAACCTCTGTTCCTGCTCCTGCACCGAAAAGCTTGTAATTGTGGGAATAGTCCGCTATCTCATCGCCCTTTGAACCGACAAAATATGTGGTTGACATGCGGTTTGCTATCTCGCCGGCAAGGTTTACTACATCTACCTCGCCGCGATAGCTTTCGCTTTTTACCATGGCCGAGGAGATGATCTCATCTACCGTAAGGTTGGATGCCCTGCCATCGCCTGCGCTCTCGTAATACATCACGCCGGTTGTCTTGACAATTTCTCCCGCGCCTGTACCGAAAAGTTTATAGTTATGTGTATAATCCGCGACCTCGTCGCCTTTATCCCCGACAAAATAAGTCGTTGACATGCGGTTGGTTATCTCCCCGGCGAGGTTTGTCACATCCACCTCGCCGCGATAACTCTCGCTCCTTACCATGGCCGAAGTGACGGTCTCGTTATATGTCAGATTCTCCGCCCTGCCGTCACCCGCGCTTTCATAGAACATGACGCCTGTCGTCTTGACCGTCTCTCCGGCTCCCGTACCAAAAAGTTTATAGTTGTGTGTGTAATCCGCTATCTCTTCGCCCTTGTCTCCTGTAAAATAAGTGGTTGACATGCGGTTTGCTATCTCGCCGGCAAGGTTTGCTACATCTATTTCGCCGCGATAGCTTTCGCTCTTTATCATGGCTGAAGAGACGACCTCGTTTATCGTCAGGTTCTCCGCCCTGCCGTCACCCGCGCTTTCATAAAACATGACGCCTGTCGTCTTGACCGTCTCCCCCGCACCCGCGCCAAAAAGCTTGTAGTTGCGCGAATAATCCGCCACTTCATCGCCTTTCACGCCGTAATAATATGTGGTCGACATGCGATCCGCTATCTCGCTCAGAAGGTCCGTTACATCCGCCTGGCCCCTGTAACTCTCGCTTTTCGTCATCGCGGCCGAAAGGATCTGTTCCGCACTAAGACCTTCCGCTCTTGTGTCCTCATAATAGAAAACACTCGTTGCCTTTACATTCGCCCTCTCGCCGTACTTCATGGAGTGCGAGTAGTCCGATATTTCCTCGCCCTTTGCGCCCGTATAATAAGTAATGCCTGTTATCTTCGCCTCATCCACATCCGTCACGGCACCCCTGAAGGATTCGCTCTTTAGCATCGCGTCCAGCGTATCTGCGTCGGCTGCCCTGTTCGCGCCCGCGCCGTAGAAAAAGATCGACGTATTCTTCACGATAGACGCGTCACCAAGCTTATAGTTATAGGAATAATCCGATATTTCCTCTTCTTTTTCACCGACATAAAAAGTCTCACTCAGGAGATTATCGGCTATGCCGTCCGCAATATCCCTGTTTATCTTTGTGATATCATCAGTCCTGTATCCTTCGGACGCCACCATGGCATCAAGGGTATCCGCGTCAGCTGCCCTGTTCCTCCCCGCACCGTAATAAAATACGCTTACGGTCCGCACCCTTGTCCCGTCACCCGTGTAGTTATAAGTATAATCGGCGATCTCTTCACCGACTCTTCCCACATAAAAAGTCTCGGATGTCTTTACCGGATCGGCCGTAAGGCCGTCTTCCCCGTCTATCAGGGTGCCGTCGGCGTTGTATTCGCCCGCCGCGATGGAGGCCCTGTTATAGGTCGTGCTCTTTCTCATGGGATCTTCCCCGATAGCGTCCCTGGCCCGGAGAAGGCCCGCCGGGCCTTCGTATTCGTAGATAGTAATGGAAGTTTTCAGTTCGCCCGTGGAATTATACTTTATCGAATAGTCGGATTTCTCCTCACCGACGTTCCCTTCATAAAAAGTTTCGGACACTTTTATCGCGCCGTCTATAAGACCGTCTTCCCCGGCCTTCAGGGTGCCGTCCGGGTTATATTCGCCCGCCGCTATGGAGGCGACAGTATAGGACGTGCTTCTCTTCATGGCATCTTCCGGGAAGGTTTCGCCGGCCCGGACAAGGCCTGTCGCGACCTCATAATCGTAAATAGTGATACCTGTCTTATTACCTTTGGAATTATACTTTATGGTGTAATCCGATTTTTCCTCGGTCGCAAAACCCTTATAAAAGGTCTCGGACATCTTTGTCGGGGTATCTGTAAGGCCGTCCTCCCCTGCTAATAGAGTACCGTCAGCGGGATCGTATTCAGCCGGCGCGATGGAATCGGCGGTGTAAACCGTGCTTTTTCTCATGGCATCTTCTACGTCGGCGCTTCTTGCCCGGACAAGGGCGCCCGCGCTTTCGTACTCATAAACGGTAATGGAGGTCTTGTTGCCGTTGGAATTATATTTCACGGTGAAATCCGATTTTTCTTCGCCGACGTCCCCTTCATAGAAGGTCTCGGACATCTTTATGGGAGTGTCCGTAAGGCCGTCCTCGCCGTCCATCAAAGTGCCGTCGACGTTGTATTCATCCGCCGCGATGGAATCGCCGGTGTAAACCGTGCTCTTTTTCATGGGGTCGATCGAGCCGGCATCCTTCGCTCTGACAATGCCTCCCGCGGCCTCATATTCGTAAATAGTGATAGCGCTTTTGTCTTCCCTGGAATTGTATTTTATCGTGTAATCGGATTTTTCCTCGCCGACGTCCCCTTCGTAGAATGTCTCAGATACCTTTGTCGGATCGGCTATAAGCCCGTCTTCCCCTTCCATCAAGGTGCCGTCGGCGTTGTATTCGCCCGCCGCGATGGAGCCGGCGGTATAAACGGTGCTCTTTTTCATAGGATCGTCCGTGGCGGCATCTTCCGCCCTGACAAGATCGCCGTCCGCATTCTCATATTCGTAAATGGTAATAGAGGTTTTTTCGCCTTTAGAGTTATATTTTACGGTGTAATCCGATTTTTCCTCGCCCTTTAAGCGGTAAAGAGTATGATAATAGGTCTCTGACAGCTTTACGCCGTCGGCCAGTTCCGCGTCGCTTATCTTGCCGTCCCCGTCCTTGTCAAGATCACCGTAGTAAGTAGCGGAACGCGTGAGGCATTCCCTGTAATTCGCATCGCCTGCCCTGTGCCCGTCACTGTAGAGATATACGGTGGTGCGGCTCACTGTTCCATCCGAACGGTAGTTGACAGTGAAGTCCGATACCTCTTCCCCGGCGAGCCTGTGCAGATCATCATATACTGTCATCGATATTTTAACAGCGCTGCCAAGCTCATCTTCGGTAATCACGCCGTCGCCGTTTATGTCGGGATCTCCCTTATACTTCACGTCCCCGGATTTTGAGTACCTGTGCTCCTCGCCCTCGAGATCACTTGCCCTCTTGCCGTCCTTGTAATAAGAGATGGTCGTGTCCTTTACGGTCCCGTCATTCCGGAAGTTCTGCGAATAGTCCGCGACTTCCTTGTCTTTTTCGCCGACAAAAACCGTTTTCTGAAGAAGGGTCCCTTCGCCTTCGTTCTCAGAATCTGTTTCATAGAGAAGCGTTTCCCTCAGGGCATCATCCTCGTACTTATAATCGCGCCTCCTGTTGATAGTTCCGGCAAGATCGTAATAAACGATCTTCTTGACGTGGTTGTTATCTTCCGTCCCTATATAAGTGGCCAGCTCAATGAGCCGATCGGCACCGCCCGAGATATCGTATTTGCGGGTCTCCTTTATATCATCCCCTTCATACGTGTAATCGGTCCTGTACTTGGGTTCGTATGCGCCCGATGCTGTCATGCGGTAACCGAGAAGTATTTTTTCGATCTTCCTGTCATCGCCCTCACCCATGTACATGATGATCTGGATACGCCTTTCATCGCCCGCGTCGCCGTCGCCGTAACCTACCCAGTATTTTTCGCCCGTTTCTTCATCTATCTTTTCTTCGGCACCGTTTTTCCACTGGTCGATATTGATCCTGGTTATATCATACTTCGAGGTCTGGTCTTCCTCAGGAAACTCAAAATAATTCAGGTTATGCGGCATGTCTATATCATCAGGCGCGGTGAGGGTAAAGTTTACGGCCCCGCCTCCTTCACCTCCTTTTTTCTTTTTCAGGGGCATATCTTCTTCGAATTCTTTGGGCTTTCGCTGCAGCTGAACGACAAGGTCTTCCTTATCCTGTTTCTGGCGGATTATCTCTTCGTGCTTGCTCTGCTGGCTTTTAAGATAGAATGGGGCATATTTTCCGGTCTGCTCCTGTTCCTTGGCGCTGGGAAGAAGTTTTCTTATGCCGCTTGGGTGCCATCGACGAGACAGGAGATCATAATTCGTAACCTCGATCTCATCTTTCCCGGCATCAAGGGCTTCCTTGATCTGGTCCAGCGCGCTAGCGGTCACCGGCGCGGGTCTTGCATGCGGCAGGTCCCATGAGTACGCGACTTGCTGAAAAAGGAAGACAAAAGCAACAAAAAAGGATATGACCTTAAGCCATATCCTCTTGCGGCGATTTGACTGCACCTCGATAAAACTTACCGGGTGCATATAATCATTCCCAGGATAATAAACTTCTCCCCCTGAATGATTATTATTAGAGCTTTTTAAATTTTCACTACCACCTGCGTTCATTTTGGGCACCTACCGGCTACACGCTTCTTAAAACATCGGAAAAAACTTTTTAAAACTTTTTAATAATAGTAATAAAAAATTGGCACAGGCGCACTTTTCCTTCATTTCGTATTGGATTTGCCGTGCCGTTAATAGTATATCATAATATATATAAGGAACCCAAAAATATAACTAACTTTTTGAAATTTTACACTAAGGCGGGGAATCCCCTATTTTTAGGCACTTTCAGGGGATTTTCAAGGGCATTTTTAAGGACTTTTGGGGGGTATTTTTCAGCTTAACTTATAGATACAGGCACCCTTCCCCATTTTTGACGTATTCGCAATCCTTTTTGCAGGGCTCCATTTTTATAAGAACTTCGCAATTCGGTATACCGGCTTTGATGTCTTTTTCAAGGGTGCTCACGATCTCATGCCCCTTCCTGAAAGATATATCTTCGGGGACTACCAGTTTGAATTCCACAAATTTATTTCGTCCCGCGGTCCGGGTCTTCAGGTCGCGGAATTCGCAAAACCGGTCTATGTGCCTGCCGAGCTGTTTCAATATCTCCATCTGACTATCTTCTCCGGCCGAGGCGTCCAGCAGTTTGAAAAACGAATTCCTCGCCAGCTTGAAAGAAGGGATTATCAATATCATGCTTACCAGGAGCGCAGCGATCGGATCGACATATCTCGCCGGCGTTCCGTAGCCACTTGCCTGCAAAAACATGAAAAGAACAAACGATGCTCCGATCATGACCGATATAAACCCTTCCATGCGGTAATGAATGCCTTCTGCATATATGGCCGGAGAGTCACTTTTTCTCGCCATCCTTATAATGTAATAAGCTCCCCCGAAATTCAATATCGAGTTTATCACGCAGGAAACAAGACCTACCCATGGCATGACAAGAGGCCGGGGATGAAGCATGTGGACGACCGCCTGAAAGGACATGGCTAAAGCTATGCCTATCAGGACAACTCCTTCAAGGGCTTCACAGACATTTTCGACCTTTCCGTACCCGTAATTGTGAATAAGATCGGCCGGGCGGTTAGCCAGTTTTACTGAATAATAAAGTATGACGGATACGATCAATGCGACAAAAGATATCCCCAGATCCACCGCTATTGCAAGAGAATTCACCAGCATGAGCGCTGTGGATTTTATAACAAAAAGAACAGCGTTACAGAAAAGGCTTACCATGGAAGCGCGCAGCATGTATATCTCATGTTTTGGGGCCACAAGCTTACCTCCCGGGGATCGCAAACAGCGGAAGAATGCCCACAGTTTCAAGTATCTCTTCCACCTTAGCGGACATATCCCCTATAAGGACCTTTTTTTCGTTCTTTACTGCTTTTTTATACGCGATAATGAGAACCCGGATGCCGGCGCTGGAGATATACGGGACTTTGCCCAGGTCAAAACATATGCTTTTTATGTCCTGAGACAGGGCTTCTGTAAGTTTTCTCTCCACCTCGGGGCTGCTCGCCTCATCAAAACTTCCTTTCAGAGACAGCGTCAGTCCGTTTTCCTTAAGGTGTTCCTTTATTTCCATCGCTCCCCCTCTATACCTTAACCATCTTGCGTTTAAGTTTATCCGCTATATCCATGGATCTTTTGTTCACAAAAGTGCCGCCTTCGATACGTATGATCTTGGCGTTCACGATAGCATCGGACACCTTCTTACGGGCCTCCCTGACGATACGGCTGAACGACTGCTGGGAAATACCCATCATCTGGGCCGCCTGTTTCTGTTGCATGCCGAGAAAGTCATGCAGGCGTATCGCTTCGTATTCTTCCATGGCGACAATGGCTTCATCCGGACGACCGGGCCGCCCGCGCGGGCTGAAGTGATCGATCCGCGGCTGCTCGTGAATGATCTTCTTTTTTCTGGGTCTTCCTTTTTGTCTCATAGTCGGTCATATATCCACGGGGCGCATCGAGGTTTTTGAGTATATACCCGCAATTACGCGCAAGGTATATAGTAACTTCTTTTCCGGAAATGTCAAGATATTTTACACGGGAGTTGCCGCTTTATCGGATAGGACAAAAAGAAAGTCCGGGGATCGGCGTTTTTATCCGCCCAGACGGGTCCGGAATCTTTTCCACGGGAATTTGGTGCCGGGACATTCGGTCCTGGCTCCCGGAACCTGACCGTGCCCCATTATATTCCTCTTTGGGATCCTGTAATATTTACGAAGCTTGTTTACCAGATATACCAGCGAATCCATCTGTCTGGCGGATACCTTGTCCCTGGAAAAGTTTCCGACAAGACAGATGCCTATTCCTTTTTCGTTCATTTCGCCCGCCTTACAATGAGCTCCATTGACCTGTTTCAACCAGCGCGGCGATGTCTCTATCTGCCCGTCACCTTTGCCGCAAGTGCCGTTGTCGATAATAAAATGATATCCTACTCCCTCCCATCCCCGGTTTAAATGGGCCCTGTTGAACTGCATGGAATTACCAAAATCGGTCGCGCTGTGATGAATGATTATGTATTTCCATTTTTTATTGGGATAAAGTGTCACCACGTGCTTCCTCCTGGAAGCACCTGGAATATATAGCTGCCTGCCGATATCCAGGTCCCTGACATCGCTTATGCGGTTGACTTCCTTGACCGTTTCGGCATCCACATCATACATCTTGGCAATGCGCCAGAGTGTCTCTCCCGGAGCCACGGAGTGATATATCCCGTGCCTCATGGGGGACGGGACGGCGGAAACATCGTATGCCGCGGAGTCAGGCGACGGTGTCGCCACATGGGTGGTGGTACAGGATGTCAGTCCGAGCACCATAAAAACGGACATTGCCCAGATAAAAAAAATCCTGGTCTTGAACTTCATGCATTTCTCCCGAAACCGTAAATATAATAAAATCACCACTAATTATACTGGTTATGCGAAAAAAAACAAATGATTTTTGGTAACTGTTTAGATATGACTTAGATATGACGTGGGCTACTTGACAACGCGTACCCGCACTCTGGCGAGTCCCGCGTCAAGTTCTTCTATCTTTTGAAACGCGGCCATGGTAAGGTCGATCACACGCCCCTCTCTGCACAGCCGCTTCGCAGGCCCCCGGTCATTCACCCGGACAAGCACCCGCCGGCCATTGTCAAGATTGGTCACCTCGACCATCGTATCGAACGGAACCCCCCAGACAGCACAGGTCATCTTGCTGTGATCAAATTCCTCCATATTTGCGGTGGTCGGTTTAATGCCGGGTGAAAATTCCGAATACCAGGACGCAATACCCGTAAGACAGACAAACGACGCGTCAGAACTTATCTCCGTAGTCACGGTAACGAAAGTAATAACAAGAAAGGCTACGAAAAAGACCGCTCTTACTTTTTTGCCGCAGAACTTCTTCATCGTACATCACCTCAAAAAAAGCCCATTCGAAAACGAATGGGCTTTGGCTACACGGTAATGCAACCGGCCGGCCATACTTCTTCAAAAGCTTAGGCCCTGGCTTTGCGTCCCATTCTTTCGAGTGGTTTGCCTTTAAATACCTGTTATTTTTCTAACTTTATATTCACCTAAAGAATATCATGTAGGACTCTGGAAGGCAACTTTTGATTAATTAACTGCGGCGGGGAGTCAGCGGCGGTTTTTACGGCGCTCTATCAATAAAGCAATAAAAATACCGGCCTCATAAAGAAGCATCATCGGTAAAGCAAAAAGAAGCATGTTCAGGATATCCTGGGTAGGCGTAATAACAGCGGCGAAGATCATGATCGCGATGATCGCGTAATGTCTTTTTCGTCTTAATGTACTCGTTCTCAAAAGCCCGGCGTCGGTGAAAAGCCCTATGATGATAGGGATCTCAAAAATAATGCCCCCTATCAGGACAAGGGCCCCGAAAAAAGATATATATCTGCCGAGCGTGATCCTTGCAACCGCTATCTTACTGCCAAAACCTATCAGAAACCTGAGCGACATGGGAATGGCCACAAAATAAGAAAATGTTATGCCCCCCAAAAAAAGCACCAGTGCAAGGGACAGCCACAGGACAACACGCCGCCTTACGTTGCCGGGCAAGGCCGGAGACAGAAACGCCCAGGTATGATAAAGTATTACGGGAAAACATATAACAAAACCGCAAAGAAGCGCGACTTTTATGTACGCTACGAATGCTTCGGTAGGGCTGATAAAAATAAGTTCGCTGACAAGGCCGGTAACGGGTTTTTTTACAAGTGCCATGATGGCGCCGCCTTGCGCGAACGAAATAATAGCGGCAAGCCCGAGGACCGCCAGGCACCATAATATCCGCCGGCGCAACTCCTCAAGGTGGGTTATAACATCCAGTTTTTTCGTCTCTTCGGCGTAAAGGGGGGTCATTCGTTAAGTGGGGCCGCAACTTATGGAGTGACAGCGGCATAAATTGCATGGCCGAATTTATCCCGGGTCCGCATGGAGCGGACGAGGGATCTATTTTTTTTCTTCATCTTTTTCCGTGAATTCCTGTGTGCCTTTCTTGAATTCGCTCAAGGCCCTTCCGAGGGCCTTTCCTATTTCGGGCAGTTTCGCGGCTCCGAAAATGAGAAGCGCGATGACAAGTATCAATAGTATCTCGGGCAGTCCCAGTCCGAACATAAGCTCATCCCCTTTCGCTTTCACATGCTTGCGACGACTTCGGCTAACTCTCTGTAGTGAAGCAGCAACTTCTGATAATACTTTGTGGCTTCGACCGTCATCCAGATGGTCCCTGCAAACACCAAAACGGAAATGAATATCTTTAGATACATCCTAGTCTCCGGCCGGAACCATAAAGGGATCAATCCCAGAGGGCCGAAAAGAAATATCGCTCCCGTTATCACCCATGGCCTGAAATACCACTGGAGCTCTTCGCCTTGGTCTACTGCGTTTTCTTTTTTTGCCTCTTCCATTTTATTTTCTTGGGAGATTCCTGATATGTAGGACTTGTCGGCGGGATATACGGTATTCCATCCTCGACTGACTGGAAAGCGTCCTCCGTGCCTATATTTTCCTCATCCTCGTCATACAATTCGGATTCCTCGCGTGACTCCTCATCTTCGGAGCTGTCGTTCACTCCCTGGATAACCACCAGTTCATCAATAACATCATCTATGCCTACCATGTCCATTATGGTCTGTTTTATCATTTCCCGTTCGCTGTCGGAATTCACCTTGCCCTTTAAAATAACCTTCGGGCCGCCGGTCACAACGATCTCTACGGTATCCAGGTCGATACCCAGATCCTTTATCTGCTCAAGAATGAGCTCTCTAAGCTCCTCGTTGGACAACTCTTCAATATTCTCCATGTTATTTCTCTGCATATTATTTCCTGTTCTCTGCCCCACTGAAACCCTCTCTCCGAAGGGCTTTTACACCGTAAAGTATACCATATCACCGGAAAAAAACCAGTTAGGAGGCGCTGTCCAAGCGGCCGGGCGCGCTCATTCCCCGATGACCTTCACAAGGACCCTTTTGCGTCTGCGGCCGTCAAATTCCCCGTAAAATATCTGTTCCCAGGGGCCGAAATCCAGTTTGCCCCCGGTAATGGCGACGACTACTTCCCTCCCCATTATCTGCCTTTTCATGTGAGCGTCACCGTTATCCTCACCGACATTGTGCCGATACTGCTCCACGGGTTCATGGGGGGCCAGTTTTTCCAGCCATTCGTCGTAATCCTTTATCAACCCCGGCTCATCATCATTTATATAAACACTGGCCGTTATATGCATCGCATTAACCAGGCATAACCCTTCCCTGATACCGCTCTTACGGACGATCTCTTGCACTTTTGGGGTTATGTTAATGTAATTTCTTCTATCCGGCGTCTTGAACCACAGCTCTTCGCGGCATGACTTCATCATTCCCCCTTCGTGATCCTGACGGGTGCTTGGCTTGTCATTCCCGCATCCTTGCGAACACATACAACGATATCGCGGCGGCGGCGGCAACATTAAGGGATTCGGCTGCCTCACAAATCGGAACATGAAAGGATCCGTCTGCCCTGTCCGAGACTCCGCCGGAGACGCCTTTCCCTTCACTGCCGAAAGCAATAATAAATGGCGGCGGGATTCCCGTCACATCGGCAATATCCTTACTTCCCTGTTCCCGCGGGCTGCTGACCAGCAGGTGATAGCCTTTTTTCTTTAAACGATCCAGCTCCGCTATATCGCACTTATATACGGGAATATCGAGTATCATCCCGCTCGACGCCCGGATCACTTTGGGATTGTAAATATCCGCTGTTTCTCCCATAAACAGCATTGAATCAACCCCGAACGCGACTGAGGTCCTGATCATCGCGCCAAGGTTTCCCGGATCCTGGATGCCGTCGCATAAAACCAGGAGTGCATCCTCTTTCCCGACAGGCACACCCTCCGAACGTTCACTCTGTTTCATAACAGCCATGATCCCCTGTGAATGCTGAAGGGAGGATACTTTCTCAAAATCGGCATCGCCGGCTTCGAAAACAGGAAACGGCCTGTCCTGCATGTCGCGAAAAAAGTCCTTATTTTCCTCTTTCCCGGCAAAATCACGAGAGATGATCATTGAATCCGGAGCATGTCCTTTCCGGACCATATCCGTGACGATCTTGAGGCCTTCAGCCACGAACAAACCGCTCGCGTCGCGCACCTTCCTATCGCGCATAAGTTCACGCACCTGCTTTAGTTTCGTCTTACTTGCTTTTTCCATGATTACCGTTCGAATTTGCCGAGTTCCCCCCACCACGCGCTTGAGTCCCAGGGCTTTGCGCTTTCCCACAACCGGCGCGCACTTTCCGTCCGAAGATGCCCGGGAGCCGCTTTAAAGAACTTTTCCGCGTTGGGAAAACCGATGTCGACATATTCTTTTGCCTGCAGGAGACATTCCAGTATGTCCGCATCCCGAGCCACGCGGGATTCGAGCGTCTCCTGAGCATCATATTCCTCTTTTATTCTTTTGAGTTCTTCTTTCATCCCTTTCTCGAGGTTTTCTATCTGCCCGGCGAACGCCTTGCTCTCCCCTTCTCTCACGTTCAAATACCCGTGAGCTACCTTATGCAAGTCGCCCGTCCTGGCTTCATGCAGGTCGTTGAAAAGCGTCATCATGAGGACCTTATACGGCTCGGCATTCTCCATCTTTGCCAGGATATACCCGACAGCCGCGCATCGAAAGCTGTGTTCCGCAACGCTTTCGTCGTAAGGAATGCCGACCATCCACCATCCACTTCTCTTGACGCGCTTCAGCATCCCGGCCTCAGCAAGAAAATCAAGCACATTCTTATCGCTCATAAAACCTCCAAATTGGCCGCTTCCGCCCTACCGGCGGCGGCTTATTTCATAACAAAATAGTGCCGCGGCGACAGCCACGTTATAAGACAAAGGCGCTCCGCGCATGGGCAGCGATAATCGGACATCAAGGTATTTCTGCAGCCCGGGCCTTATCCCCTTTCCTTCGGAGCCGATAACAATGCCCAGGGGGAATACAAGTTCGGTCCTCAGTATATCGTCGCCATCCCCGGCCAAGGCGCCCGCTATGCATACGCCTTTTGTTCTTATCTTTTTCAGCGCTCCGGCGATGTTCGTGACCTTGCCTATGCTGATATAGTTTTCCCCGCCGCTGGCTACCCGTAAAACCGTCTCATTTACATGCGCAGACCCATGTTCCGGCAAGACCAGGGAAAAACCGCCCAGACAGGCCACGTTCCTGATAATGGCACCCAGGTTTTGCGGGTCCGTTACGCCGTCCAAAAAAACCGGGATGGAAACGCTTTCCAGACATTCGGACAGGATCTCAGTAAAAGGAGCGTACTTGAATTCTTCCACCTCGGCCATGACACCCTGAGCATGCGCATCCCCGCATTTGCTCTTAAACCAGTTTTTGTCAACCGATTCAAACGTCAGGCCGGCCTGCTTTGCTTCCCGCACGATCTCGGAAAGGTCCGTCCGTTTTTGCAGATACAATTTTCGTATGGACCGGGGGCGGGTTTTGATGCGTTCCAGCACAGGATTTTTGCCGTATAGCCTCATCTACCTCCCGAACATGCCTGTAAGGGTCGCCTTGCCAAGTATGTGACCTTTCATGCCCCGCATGACCGTCTCTTTACTGGCGCCGGGGGCAAGACCCAGAACGACATCAAGCGCGTATAGCGTAAAAACGTACCTGTGCGCGGGTCCGGGGGGAGGGCATGGACCGCCGTATTCTACCCGTCGGAAACTGTTCATGCCCTGCCTGGCACCATCGGCCAGAACCGGCCTTTTGGGAACATTCTCCTTCAATCCACCGGCATCTTTAAGGATATCGTAGATCACCCAGTGCACCCAGGTCCCCGCCGGAGCATCCGGATCATCCATAATAAGCACAAAACTCTGCGCCCCCGCGGGAACACCGCTCCAGCTGAGACCGGGGGAAACATTTTCCCCCAGACAGGTATAGCGGGCGGGGATATTACCTCCGCCCTCGAAAGCGCCGCTTCTAAGTTCAAGGCAGTATGCAATCCCCGTCAAGAGAAGTATCGAAAGGGGAAAAAACAAAAACGGAAAGACAAGATACTTTGCGAAGAAACCGTATCTCATACGCCTCCCTTCAAAGCGATCAAGCCGAGCTCTAATGACCTTCTTTGCCTGTATATCTACGCGGCCAATGCCAGTAATACGCCCATGATCAGAGCGATCACCCCTACAGCCCGGACGGGCTTTTTCTCCGCCCACTCCAGTATCTGTACCATGACTTTTTTCTTGATCACGAACGCGGCGATCCCGCTGAGGGCGGCAAGCGCCCCAAAGAACAGGATGATCCAGGGAATACTGCACTTAGAAGCCGCGATCATGAAAAATATCCCGACAACGGCTTTGATCCCGCTGGCGATATAAGCCCTGTTCCCTTCCTTTATGTATTCCAGGACCTTTTTCAAAATGCCGGGCCGCAGCATCAAAAGACACCCGTAAATAATTATAGCGATCGAGAGCAATTTCACAATCAATACCATATTTCCCTCCTTTATTTTTTTAAAAGACCCCTGATAACGTCGACCACTTTCTCGGTATCGCTCTTAGCGCCTTCGGCGCCGCCTCCTTCCTGCTCCTTAAACAGATCAGAGACCTTGTCGACCACCATGCTCTGAATGGCCTGCTTGACATGCGGACCGGGATAAAACCGCGGATTTTCCATATCGCCTTTTATCTTGAAATCAAAAACTATATCTCCCGACGACGTCTCCAGGTACTTTATAATGTCGGCTACGCTTACGTCCCAGAACCCCGAAGCCACGCCTCCTCTCTTCTCCGTAAATCTGAGATTTGTAAGAACGATGGTGTTCATCGAGCCTATATTCCCGTTGTCAAAATCGAAGACAAGGGTCCCGGAGAACCTGCCTCTTTCGATATCGACCGGGGAATATTTATCGTAATAAGGCTTGAACAGGAGAATATCCACATTATTCACTTCAAACCGGTTTCCCATGGTCAATTTTTCCGTTTGCGGATTCAGGGTGATGGTCCAGTCGATTGTCTGCGCAGGGTCCCCGTTTATAAACCCCTTTCCTTTTGTCGCCGCTGACAGGACACCCTTATAATCCCGCTTGAGATCCAGCGTTATGTTCCCGCTGGCGCCCTCAAAGGTCAACTGATACGGGCGCCGCGATACGGCCTTATCCAAAAGCGCCAGCTTGCCGCCGGTGACATTGATCGTATTGGTCAGTTTTATTATATCCGAGATCCCTTTGCCGGATGCCGCTTTTTCCCTTTTCTCCGCCTTAGGCTTTACCGGCTCTTTCCTCTCTTCGGTCTCCATCATCTTTCCCATTTCATTAACGTTGAGCTGTCCGTTGGAAAGACGCTCGATATTTATGACCGGACCGTCGGCCTCGATATCCGTCACCTCTATCCCGTCCAGGATGGTCTTTCCCCGCATCTTGTACCTGCAGGTGACGGAATCGATGCTGGCCAGGAACTTGTCCTGGAATCCTCTCGGATTCTTTATGCCGAAACCCTTTACCTGCATAACACCGTTCTTTAGATCAAAAATGATCCTGTTGACGGACACGTATTTCGGGAGCATTTTCTTTATAATTGACTCCGCGGAGAACTGAAAGATGTCGTACCGAAAATAGTAAACAACGCCCGCGAACGCTATAAAGACCACCAGAATAACGATGCCGACTTTCTTCATTGCATCCTCCTCCCCTCCCAAACGCCTTCGATGGAAGTGCCGCATTTGCGGCACTTGCCGCCCTTAAGGAACCTCTCCGACATGCTGGCCCCAAAACCCGTTCTTTCGATCAGAACGTTCCCGCAGCCGGGGCAGATCGTTTCCCCGCGGGTATAGACATTCCCCAGATAAACATACTTAAGCCCCTCCTCTTTTCCGATCTCCCGGGCCCTTTCCATGGTCTCGATCGGGGTGGGATATGAATCCAGATATTTATAATCCGGATGAAAACGGCTTATGTGCCAGGGGATCTCCTTGCCGGCCGCCCCCAGAAAGGCGGCTATCTTGCGCAACTCCTCATCCGAATCATTTTGCCCCGGGACGACAAGGGTAGTGACTTCCAGCCATATCCCCGCTTTTTTAATGTTCGTTATGGAATCCAGGACGGGCTGCAGTCTCCCCCCGCATATTTTTTTATACGTATCGTCATTGAAAAATTTGAGATCGACGTTCGCCGCGTCCAGATACGGCCGTATCTTTTCTATCGCTTCGGCTGTCATGAACCCGTTCGTCACGAAAGTGTTATACAGGCCGTGTTCTTTCGCTATCTTCGCCGTATCATACGCGTACTCGAAGAATATTGTCGGCTCCGTATACGTATATGATACGCTCCGGCAGTTATTACGCAAAGCTTCGGCAACGATCTCCTCCGGCTTCATCTCATAACCCTCTATATCTTCGTTTCTCGCCTTAACCTGTGAGATCGACCAGTTCTGGCAAAAGGGGCACCGGAAATTGCATCCGATCGTGGCTATGGAATAAGCATACGTGCCGGGTAAAAAATGATAAAGGGGTTTCTTTTCTATGGGGTCAGCATGGCTGGCGATCGCCTTCCCATAGGTGTACGTGTAAAGCTCTCCTTTAATATTCTGTCTTACTCCGCAAAAACCGAAACCGTTCTCGTTTATCCTGCAATGATGGGCGCAAAGAAAACAGTGGACCTTGTTCCCCTCCAGCTTTTCCCAAAGCATCGCCTTTTTGCGCATACACCTCTCCGATCAAAGACCGATCTTCAAGCCTTGCCTTTGTCCTCTGTCCTCTGTTCCGTGAGGAATTCACGTTCCGCCTCCGCCTGAAAATTCTTATCCAATTTCAGGGTCGAATCCAAGCTCCTCTTGAACCGCTGAACATGCCCCTCTCCGGTACGGTAAGCTTCCGAGGCTTTATCAAGGGCTGCCCCTATCGTCTCGAACTTCTTGTAAAAGAAATTAAAATCCTTTTCGACCTTAAAAAGGGATTCCTGCAGTTTTTTGGCTTCCTGCGCGATCTCGAGATTTCGTATGCCGAGCAGCACGATATTGAGAAATGCATAAAAGGTATTGGGGCTTACCGGCACTACCCCGCGTTCGGAGGCGTATTCATATATATGACACGGGTCCCCAAGATAATTCTTCTCGGCTATGGTCTCATAATAGATGGATTCGGAAGGGATGAATAGCAGCGCGAATTCCGTGGTCCCCTTCTCGGGTTTGATGTATTTTTCCCTTATCGAGTTGATCTGCGTTTTCAAAGCTTTTTCATAATTTGCCCAGTGCGCCTTTTTCTCTCCGGGATTGCCGGCAGCCAGATATTTCTGATAATCCTCTTTCGGGAATTTAGAATCGATGGGGACGACCACGTTCCTGTACTTTACCACCGCATCCACCTTCTCGCCGCCTTCTACCGCGTATTGCCTCTCCCATATGCCTCTGGGCAAAATGCGCTCCAGCATCTCTTCAAGAACGGTCTCGCCGTAGTTGCCCCTCAGCTTTGGCGCCTGAAGCAGATATTCAAGCGATTGCCCCAGCTGCTGTGCTTTTTCCTGCTGTTTCACCAGGTTCCCGACAATATTGTTCATGCTCGATATATGCTCCAGGGTCTTGAGCGCGTTCTTAGAAAGAAAATCCTTGGATCTTTCGACTTCTTCGCGGGTCCTGTCCATGGTCTGGCGTATCCTGTCGGAAAAGTCTATGAATTTTTCGTTGAGAATGGATTCGACCTGCTCTTTCCCCTTATCCGTACCGCGTGTCTTCCACGCCAGAAAGGCGACAAGGATGATGAGGACCAGTAATAAAAGTACTATTGTGATTTCCATGACATATATATGGTACTATCTCGCAAAGATGTTAGCAAGGTCTATGTGGAGCGATAGTGTAAAAGATCTTGCTGTCCTTATCTTTAAGAGTGCAGCATGTTCCCGTACAGGGAGGATCCACACCGGGCGGAGGGGCCCTGGTAGGGAACGTGCTGCACTCTTTGAATTAAGCCGATCATCCGTGTATCGGTTTGCCGAAGACCGCCCTGCAGGCATCGACAGCCGTCTCCGAGAACGTGGGGTGCGCGTGTATGGTCTTTCCTATCTCTTCAACGGAAAGCCCCGCTCTCTTTGCCACGATAAACTCATGGATCAGTTCAGCGGCTTCGTAGCCGATTATATGCACTCCCAGCAATCTCCGCGTACTGTTATCGGCAATGACCTTTATAAAACCTTCTGTCTGCGAACTGATCGCAGCTCTTCCGTTGGCTTTAAAAAAATGTTTCCCGGCAGTATAATCAACGTTCTCCGACCCCGCTTCTTCCTCGGTCATTCCCACGCTCGCTACCTGAACATCGGTATATATGACATTCGGAACGGAACTGTAATCAATCGGTTCGGGATTATGGTTCGCGGCCGCTTCCGCGGCTGTCTCACCTTCGGCATAAGCCATGTGCGCCAGCATGGGCGTGCGTAAAACATCGCCGGCTGCATAGATATTTTCCACGTTCGTCCGCATCCTTGAATCCACCGGTATGTATCCCCCGTCTTCCGTCTTGACCCCTATTTGTTCCAGCCCTATACCGGAAGTAGCGGGGGTCCGGCCTATGGAAACCAGAACCATCTCATATTTCCCGGCCGTTTTGCCGTCTTTTCCTTCGACCGTTACCGCTGTGCCGTCGGGCTCCACTGAGACATCTCTTACCCGGCTTGAAACATGAACACTTATTCCCCGCTGTTTAAATACCGCCTGGAAACGCCCGGATATCTCCCGGTCCTCCGCGGGAAGAAGCCTGTCCTCGACTTCAACTATGGCTACTTCGGTTCCTATCATACTAAAAAAGGACGCGAACTCCGTGCCTATGGACCCGCCCCCCACTATCAGTATATTCCGCGGCACCTTATCCAGCCGTATTCCCTGTGAACTCGTTATCACATGCCTGCCGTCAAACGGCGCCTTCGGCAGAGAGCGCGGGGTCGATCCCGTCGCGATCAAAAACTTTTGCGCTCTCACGCTGAGCGTTTCTTCGTTCTCCGCGCGCACGCTCACCGTTTCCCTGTCCGCGAACTTCGCGGCGCCCTTGATAAGGTCTATGCCGTTCTTCTTAAAAAGGAAAAAAAGTCCCTTCCGAAGCTGTTCGGTGGTTTCCCGGCTTCTCTCTACAAATCTGGCCATGTCGACACCGCCGCACCGCACTTCAAGACCGCATAATTCGGGGCTCTTCCTGACGATGTCAAAGATCTTTGCGCTGTGATAGAGCGACTTTGCGGGGATACACCCCTCGTTGAGACATACCCCGCCGAACATCTTATCGTCTTTCTCGATAACGGCGACCTTTAACCCCAGCTGTGCGGCCTTTATGGCCGATACGTGTCCGGCGGCCCCGCTTCCGATCACCAGATAATCGTACTTATCTTGCACTTTTCTTCCTTTTCTTTCTTGCAGCCATGCCTTTTCCCCCCGCTTTCTTCCCGGGCCTGCCTGTTTTTCCCGCCTTCGGCCTGACCTTGCCCTTTTTTCCCGCTTTCTCTCTAGCCATGATAAAAAGAACATCGGAGACACAGTTAAGATATGTAAGGACGTGCGTGTTCCTGATCTTTTCTTTCTGGAACAACCCGACAACGCTTCTTTCCGCCCTTCTTGCTACCGTCCTGGTCACGTCCAGGATCGCGGAAAGCTCTCCGTCGCCGGGAAGATAGAAACAGCTTTCGATCTCCACTTTCTGCTCAAGCTGATAAACCATGCCCTTGATCCATTCGGCGTCTTCTTCCTTTAGCAGCGGCCCGAGTTTTTTATTCTTTTCGGCGCCGATCACTATTTCCGAGATTATCGTGTATATCGCATGCTGTATCTTCTCAAGAACGGCTTTGTCTTTTCGGAGCCTCATCTTGCTCTTGACCAGCCCGAGATAACTGTCAAGTTCGTCCAGATCCCCTATCGCGTCCATATCAATGCTGTCCTTGCTTATGCGCTTATGGAACGAAAGATCTGTAAACCCCTTATCTCCTTTGCCGGACCTGACACTCATATGTTCACCTCCACATATTTATGGCATAAGTTATACTTATTCTACAAGATAAATTCGCATTTGGGAACAGGAATCCGTCAAAAAAAAGCATTACTTTCGTGTCACAGAACGCATGACATCGGCTGTCCTCCGCAATACGTCATCCAGCTCTTCCCGCTTTATGCACAGGGGAAGAAAAAGGTAGATAACATCGCCGAGCGGACGAAGAAGCAGTCCTTTTTCCAGCCCAAGCCTATAGACTTCCAGTCCGATCCTCTTCTTTACCCCGAAAGGTTCCCTGGTTTTCTTATCTTTGACCAGTTCCATCGCGCCAACTGCGCCGATACCCCGGGTATCTCCCACTATGGGGAGCTCCGAGAGCTCTTTTAAGAAAGCCTCGAGTTCGCTCCTTATCGCGCTTACGCTGTCCAAAGTATTCTCCTGTTCAAAAAGGTCTATCGACGCAACGGCAGCCGCGCATGACACCGGATTGCCCGTAAAGGTGTGGCCATGATAAAACGTCTTCAGCTCATCATAGTCATCGTAAAACGCCCCGAATATTCTTTCTGTGGTGAGCGTGGCTCCCATCGGGAGATATCCCGAGGTAAGCCCTTTGGAAAGGCACATAAAATCCGGCTCCACCCCGGCATGTTCGCATGCAAACATCTTCCCGGTCCTGCCGAACCCGGTGGCGACCTCATCGGCTATAAAATGAACATTGTATTTCCTGCAAAGTTCCCATATACCTCTCAGGTACTCGACCGGATAGACGATCATTCCGGCCGCGCCCATAAGAACGGGCTCTATCACGACAGCCGATATTTCATCCGCACTGCCTCTTAATATCTCTTCTGCCCGGCGCAGGCATTCCAGCGCGCATTCCCCTTTTTTCTTGCCGAAAGGGCAGCGGTAGCAGTACGGTGTCGGCGCCTTAAACGCCTTGAACAGCAGAGGTTTGAATTTCTCGTTGAACAGGTCTACGCCGCTTATGCTCATGGTCCCGATAGTGTCGCCGTGATACGCCATATCAAGAGAGAGAAAGCCCGTTTTCCCCTTTTTCCCCGTATTCTGCCAGTACTGAAAGGACATCTTCAGCGCTGATTCTACGGCCGTAGAACCGTTATCGGAATAAAATACCCTGGTAAGATCTCCCGGCGCTATCGCGACAAGTTTTTCAGCCAGTTCCACTGCCGGTTCGTGCGTAAATCCCGCGAAAAGAACATGCTCAAGCGAATCCAGCTGCTTCTTCACGGCGGATTTTATCGCGGGGTGGTTGTGCCCGTGGACGTTACACCACCAGCTGGAGATAGTGTCGTAATAGAAATTCCCGTCGTGGTCGTAGAGCTTGACCCCTTCGGCTTTCGCTATAGGGATAGGAGGAAATTCCTCGCAGTCCTTCATCTGGGTGTACGGATGCCAGACATATTTTAGATCTTTTCGGACCAACTCATTTTTCATAAAAGTAAAAATGCAGGGACAGGTTTAAACCCGAGATTATGCTGCTGCAGTAAACCTGTCCCGCCTTTCATTTAAGCTCCTTAAGGATTCGTTCCCCGATCGGTAAAAATGCCCTATAAAGTTCCTGCGCGTCAGTGCAGCGGCGAAGTTCGCCAAAAACCTTCTCCCCCGTGAGAGTCTCTACGATCCGAAGGTTGTCCTTAAAGATGATCTCGTCCCCTTTTTCCGACAACCGGTTGAACGCTATACCCACGACCTCAAGATCCCTCTCCCTTAAAGCGTTCACCGTCAGCAGTGTCTGGTTTATCGCGCCTAATCTGTTCTCGGCGACCACCAGGACGCTCAGGCGGAGCCTCTTCACGACATCCACTATCATCTCTTCATCGTTCAGGGGGACCAGGGGGCCACCGGTTCCCTCAACGATTATAAAATCAAATTTTTCCGCGAGGCGCCGGAAGGAACTTTCTATCCTGCCGGCATCTATATGTATCTTCGCGAGCAGAGCCGCCAGATGCGGCGACGACGGAAATTCCAGAACATACGGCGCCATATCGGAACGATATTTCTCCATATGCTTCTCGTCACCGGCCATGAATCTCATATGCGCGGCAACATCCTCAGAGATACCGGCACATCCCGTCTGGACCCACTTCTGGGTGATCACCTTTATGCCTCTTTCCGTAAGTAGTCTTGCCAGAAGTCCGGTGATGACCGTCTTGCCCACTCCCGTATCCGTTCCCGTTATGAACAGTGCATTATTCATGACCGGCTACACCTGCGCCCTGCAAAAATACACGTGATGCGTTGCGGCGATACCGCCGAACCTTTCGATATAGGTCTTCTCCAGCTCTTTTATAACATATTTGCCCAGGAATATACCGCCGAGCCCTTCCCCTCTGGTCCCGCTTTTCTTTACGTCCCGCAGGAAATCCCAGAGCGAGAGAAACTCCGAGCTGAAGCGCTCTTCAGTCAGTTCAAATCTCCTGAAATACTTCTTAAGGATGCCTTCCATTTCTTTACGGGACGGGAACTTGCCGGAACTTAAGCCACGGTGCCGCCCGAAATGGACCCCCAGCACTTCCCTGAACTCTTTAAACGTCTCCGGCCCGTACATCGAAAAGCACAGCATCCCGCCATCGGCAAGGGCGCCGGTGAAAAGTTCAAGCGTCTCCTCGATGTTTTCAAACCACTGGAAACTCGCGTTAGAAGTGATCAGATCGAGTTTTCCGTCCGGTGTTATCTGTTCTCCGTCGGCAATCATGAAACTTATGTTTTTGCCGGTGAGTTTTTCCCGCGCGATCTCCACCATCTTTTCCGAGATATCGACTGCGGTTATCTCCGCATCCCCGTACCTATCATGCAACAGCCGCGTATATATACCTGTTCCGCATCCTATTTCGAGGATGCTTGAAAAGGGCTTTTCTCCGATAAGCCCTATCAGTTTTTCGGCACACTTCCTTTGAACGGCGGCATAGTCGTCGTAACTTTCCGCGTTCCTGGAAAAATTTCCGTTTACAATATTTTTATCCATCTTTAAAACCCGCTGATATCATCCACAAATTTATCCAGATCCTCTTTTGTATGGTCGAAGGTCAGCGATATCCGGAGCCGTGCCTGCCGGCGGGGAACCGTCGGAGGCCTTACCGGCGTGACCCAGTAGCCTTTTTCTTTCAAAAATTCGCTCATGCGGACGGCTTCCTCCGCTGCCCCCGTTATTATCGGAACGATCTGTGAATCACCTCTGACATGAAACCCCTTCGCCCGCAGCTTATCCCTGAAATAAGAAGCTCTTTCCAAAAGAACTTGCCGGCGATGAGGTTCGGTCTCTACCAGGTCCAGGCCGGCAAGATCAGCCGCTATGACCGAAGGAGGCAGAGCCGTGGAATAGATAAAGCCGCGGCATGTGTTGACAAGATAATCCCTCGTCGCGCGGGATGTCGCCGCATAAGAGCCGAATCCCCCGAGCGCCTTGCTGAACGTTCCCATGATGATGTCGATCTCGCCGGTTACGTTTTTCGCCTCTGCCAGGCCGCTGCCTCTCTCCCCGAATATACCCGTCGCGTGAGCTTCATCCACCATCAGCGCACAATCATATTTCTTTTTCAGCCGGCCGATCCGCCCGATCGGAGCGAGATCACCGTCCATACTGAAAACGGTTTCCGTGACAATAAGCGCTTCGGCGTAATTATTCCTTTCCCGGCTCAACAGTTCTTCAAGATGATCCGCGTCATTGTGCCGGAACCGGAACAGTCTAGCCCCGGAAAGACGGATGCCGTCGATTATGCTGGCATGATTCAGCCTGTCGGAAAAAATGCAATCATCCTTGCCGCAAAGAGCGCTTATGATGCCGACATTCGCCTGGTACCCGGAATTAAAGACCAGGGAAGCCGGCTTGCCCTTGAAACCCGCCATCCTTTCCTCCAGGAGGCGATGCAACCGGGTGCTGCCTGTCATGAGCCGTGACGCCGAGGCCCCGACAGCCGGGGAAAGGGCTTCCGCCGCCGAGCTTGACAATCCGGGATGCGCGGACAAGCCAAGATAATCATTCGAGGAAAAATTTATATATTTCCGGCCATCCACCAGTATCCTTCCCCCGCCGGCGGGCTCGACCGTTGTGAGATGCCGCAAAAGGCCTTCCTGCTCCCTTTCTTTAAGAAACCTGCTTATTCTTCGCTCCATAGTCTCTGTATCTCCCCGATCAAAACATGATCCTCTTTCGGTGAGCGGCCGGCAACGGTAAGATAACCCCCCACCATCATACCGTTAGCGCCCGCGGTGTACATCAAACCCTGAAAATCCTTTAAAACGGTCTCCCTGCCCGCAACAACCTTTATTGTCTTATCCGCGAGCATGACCCGGAAAAGCGCTACCACCCTTACGGCATCCAGCGGAGAGATCCCGCTCGCATCTTCCAAAGGAGTCCCTTTTATGGGCACAAGGAAGTTCAGCGGTACGGAATCCACTTCGAGCTCTTTCAGGAGGAGCGCCATGTCAAGGCGGTCCTGCCAGGTCTCGCCCATGCCGAATATCCCGCCGGAACACACCTCAAAACCCATCTTCTTTGCTGTCCTTACAGTACTGACCCTTTCACTGTGATCATGCGTGGACACTATGGCGGGATAAAAACGTTCGGAGGTCTCTATGTTGTGGTGATAACGCGAAAGGCCGGCATCTTTGAGCATGCCAAATGATTCCTCATCAAGCGCGCCAAGTGACGCACAGGGTAATACGCCTGTTTTTTTTCTGATCCCCTTTATTGCGCCGGCTATGACCTTGACCTCTTCCCGCATAAGCCTTTTACCGCTTGTCACAATGCCGAACCGCGCGGCCCCGTTACCTTCGGCAGTTCCGGCTGCCGCTATGATCTCTTCCTTGTCCTTCAGGGGGTATTCATGGATGCGTGCGGAGTAATGTGCCGATTGGGCGCAGAATTTACAATCCTCGCCGCAGGCGCCGGATTTGGCGTTGATGATACCGCATATCTCTATATGATTCCCTACACCGCTGCGGCGCGCCTCGTTGGCAAGCAGAACAAGATCTGTCAGGGGCAGGGATAAAATATTCTCGGTCCCGATGATATTCATATTGTAAACAAGTTTATCATTTTCGGTTTACAATTGCAAAAAAAATATGGGGCGTCCTGAAGCGGTTCGCCCCTGCTTGCTTTCAACCCGGTCGATTCAGTCGGGTTGAATTTTGAGTTTAAACGTACCTGCTGGTTACTTCTTTTTCCCGCGGGTCACGGACCTTACCTTGCCCTCGATGGTCACTTTTTTGTCCCGGCGATCGTCAATAAGCACTGTGGTGATCACTCTCTGGACTTTGCCCTTTCCGGCGGAGGAAAAGGCCGCTTTGTGGACTTTGCCGGCAACCTTCATCAACCTGTCCACAGACCTCGCTTCAACCAGTGTCCCCATCGCGGTAAGCTCAGACTTCAGGCCCTTCTCCTTCTTGATCGTATCCAGCGCATGCTTTACGTAGCGGGAGATCGATGTGGTCCTTGTTCCCAGCGGAACAACGCTTATCTCCATAACTGGCATTTTGCCCTCCTTAATGAGCGCATGATTTACGAACGCGACAGCGTAAGTAAATCATGCGTGCGAATTAACCTCGCCCTAAAAACTCTTCTATAAGCTTGCGATGGCTTACAAAAGGAATGTCCGAAGATCTTTCGGGAGATACGAATTTCGCGTCTATGGCATCATCCCCGACGACAATGTCTTCGCTCTCTACGATGAATTCCATGCCGGTGACCAGGACAGATCCGTACATCCGGCTGTCCTGCATGTGGATCCCGACCAGGCGCCCGGCCCTGCCTTCAAGGCCGGTCTCTTCCCGCAATTCCCGGCACCCGGCATCCCGAAGCGTCTCATCAATTTCGATGAACCCGCCGGGCAGGGCCCACTTTCCCTTGGACGGTTCGATACCTCTCCTGATCAGAAGAATTTTACCCTTTCGGTTGGAAACAAGACAGGCTATCACGGGAATGGGGTTACGGTAATCGACCCAGCTGCACTTCCTGCAGGTCAATCTGTCGCGGCCGTCTATTCGGCTCCATTCAAGACCGGCGCCGCACATGGGACAGAACTTATAATCTCTCATCCTGCTGTTAATCTTTCCTGAATATCGCTCCGGTCGAGGCTGAGGTTACCTGCCTGGCATATCTGTACAGGTACCCTTTTTTCACCTTATAACCGGGGCGTTGCCATTTTTTGAGCCGCTTTTCGATCTCTCCCTTATCTACCATAAGCTCGATCTGCTTATTGGGTATATCTATTTTTATCCTGTCCCCCTCCTCGACCACAGCTATAACGCCGCCTTCCTGGGCTTCGGGTGAAACATGCCCTATCGCGGCGCCGCGTGTCCCTCCGGAGAATCGTCCGTCCGTTACAAGCGCGACTTTCCTGTCAAGGCCCACTCCCACAATAGCGGAAGTAGGGCCTAGCATCTCTCTCATGCCCGGGCCGCCCTTTGGCCCTTCGTAGCGGATGACGACCACATCGCCCTCTCTTATTTTCTTTCCGAGTATGGCTTTCATGGCCCCGTCTTCGGAATCGAAGACCCGCGCGGGCCCCTCATGAGAAAGCATGCTCTCGTCCACGGCGGAGGTTTTAACGACCGCTCCGTCGGGAGCAAGATTCCCGAAGAGAATGCTCAATCCGCCGTCCGCCGAATAGGGCGAATCTATCGGGCGTATTATCTCCGGGTCAAGGTTGCGTGCCTCGCGGATATTGTCCCTTACTCTCGCCGCGGTAACTGTCATGACCCCCGTATCCAGCAGACCTTTTTTATCCAGCTCCCGCATGACGGCCGGTACGCCTCCTGCGGCATCCAGATTTTCAAGGTGCTGCCTTCCTGCCGGCGACATGCGGCACAGGTTAGGGGTGCGCCGGCTTATCTCATTGAACAGCTTAAGGTCCAGCTTGATGCCCGCTTCATTGGCGATAGCCGGAAGATGCAGGACAGTATTGGTAGAACTGCCCAGCGCCATCTCCACGGCGATAGCATTATGAAAAGCCTTCTGAGTGGCGATATCCCTGGGCTTGATATCTTTTGCCACAAGTTCCATGATCTTCATGCCCGCGGTCTTTGCAAGGCGCAGTCTTTTCGCCATGACCGCGGGGATCGTCCCGTTTCCCGGCAGGCTCAACCCCAGCGCCTCGCTCAGGCAGTTCATGGAATTGGCAGTGAACATGCCGGCGCACGAGCCTGCGCCGGGACACGCTTCGTTCTCAAGCTGCTTGAGCGCTTCTTTAGTGATCTTTTTCATCTCCAGCGCGCCCACGCCTTCAAAAACGGTTATAAGATCCACTGCTTTTTTGTCCACGCATCCGGCCAACATGGGACCGCCGCTCATGAGTATAGCGGGAATATTGAGCCTGAGCATAGCCATCATCATCCCCGGCACTATCTTGTCGCAGTCACAGATGCAGACAAGACCGTCCACCGGATATGCCATTCCCATTATCTCTACGGAATCAGCGATAAGTTCGCGTGACGGAAGCGAGTATTTCATTCCTTCGTGCCCCATCGCTATGCCGTCACAAACACCTATGGTATTGAATTCCATCGGCGTGCCCCCGGCCATCCTTATGCCGGCCTTGACCGCTTCTGCCACGCTGCCGAGATGCTTATGTCCCGGGATGACCTCATTGGCGGAATTGGCTATGCCGATGATGGGTCTTGCCAGTTCTTCGTCGGTATAGGAAAGCGCCTTCAAAAGAGAACGATGCGGTATTCTTTCAACGCCCTTCTTCATCTGATCTGAACGCATTTATCTCCTCCTTCTTTTTATTTATATGCTGTACCTTTAAGTTCTTCCGCATGGCGCTGGGCGGAAAAAGCCGCCACCGCGCCGTCCCCGCAGGCAGTGACTATCTGGTGAAGGTGCTTTTTACAGCAATCGCCGGCGGCGAATATTCCCTCCTGCGACGTTTTCATTTCGCTGTCGATAATGATACGGCCCTTTTCACCCAGGTCCACCAAGCCTTTGACGAAATCCGTATTGGGATGCCATCCGACATACACGAATACACCGTCACATGCAATATCGGCCTTCTTGTCTGTTTTAATGTCCTTGACACCGATTTTTTCGACTTTCTCAGCGCCGTTTATATCCTCCACGACGGAATTCCAGACAAACCCCATCTTTTTGTTGCTGAACGCGCGTTCCTGCAGGACCTTGGCCGCCCGTAAACGGTCCCTGCGATGTATAAGCGTCACTTTTTTCGCGAACCGGGTCAGAAATAAAGCCTCTTCCACGGCGGTATCGCCTCCGCCTATCACAACGATATCCTTGTCACGGAAAAACGCGCCGTCACACGTGGCGCAATAGGAAACGCCTTTCCCGAAAAGTTCTTCTTCACCGGGGACCTCCAGTTTCCTGGGGTGGGCGCCGCTGGCGATTATTACGGAAAGTGCTTCGTGCGCGCCGTTCTCGTCTTCGACCCGCCATGTCGGCACATCCGTTCCCTTGCCGCGGGATACGCTCTTCACGGTCCCCTGGCGGCATTCCAGGCCGAACGTCTTGACCTGTTTTTTAAGCGCGTCTATGAACTCGGGTCCGGTGGTCTTTTCTATGCCCGGATAGTTCTCTATCATCTCCGTCGTCGTCGCCTGACCGACGACGGTAAGACTTTCCAGAAGAAGGACATTCATGCGTCCCCTTGCGGCGTAAAGCCCGGCCGTTAAGCCTGCCGGACCGGCCCCTATTATAACAACGTCGTAAATGTCTTTTGGGATATCTCTGCTCTGTTCCACTCAAAACCTCAGTCGTGTTTTAAAGATGAATAATATGCCCCGCCTTAACGGCGACAAAATTATCCTGATACTGGCCGCTGAACATCCTTCTTGCTTTTTCTCCGGAACAATGCGTCGGCCCGGCCTTTGCCACGCCCATTTTTTTCAAATCGGAAATGATCCTGCCGATATCCTCCCTGTCCATGCCCTCGAGATGGAATCCTCCGAAAACCATGTACAGCTTCCTGATCCCCAGCTTGTTTTTGATATGTTTCAGGACGTTCACGATGCCGGGATGCGCGCATCCCGTTATAACCGATGCCCCCTTATCTCCTTTTACGACCAGCGCCTGTTCGGTTATCTTCTCGCCTTTGTACTCGCCGTCTATCCCTCCCGTCACGAAGATATCCTTCGTGATCTCCGTGGGCCCGTCCACCAGGATAAGTTCTCCGCCGAGTTCCTTCACGCAATCCTTGAACGTTTTGCTGAATGCCCGGCACGCATAGACCTTAAGCCCTTTTTTTCTTTTCAGGACCTCCCACAACCCGCCGGTATGGTCCCAGTGATCGTGAGAGATGACCACGCCCTCCAGCTCGGATGCGGAAACCATCATGCGATCCATATTCTCCACAAGAGAGGTCGGGGCCTCCCCGGTATCAAAAAGGATCTTGCCGTCGATCAGGCAGGAAAACCCCTGACCGGACAGCAACCCCCTTTTTGCCCTGTTATCATACAAAACCTTGGCGTACATTTCTATGTCTCCCGTTCTCCGAATATCTTCGTGCCGATCCTCACTATGTTCGCGCCTTCCTCTATGGCTACCCGGTATGAATTCGTCATGCCCATGGAAAGATACCTCATCTCCACGCCGGACGGTTTCGCGGCCTTGATCTCCTCAAAGACCTTCCTTGTCTCGATAAAATAAGAGCGGGCGTCTTCCGGATCCCCCGAAAACGGCCCCATTGTCATCAGCCCCATGACCTTTATGTTGGGAAATTTCGCTGCCCTGGCCGCCAGGGCGCCCGCGTCCCCGGGCGGCACGCCGAACTTCTGGGGCTCTTTTCCGCTGTTGATCTCGATCAATACCGGCATCACCTTGCCTATCGCCCGGCACCTTTTATCTATCTCCTCCGCCAGATCCGCGGAGTCGACCGTCTCGATCATGTCGAATATCTCGACCGCTTTCTTAACTTTGTTCTTCTGCAGATGGCCGATGAAGTGCCATTTCGCTTTATGCCCGACAACGTTAAAAGCTTTCGCTGCCTCCTGGACATAATTCTCGCCCACTATCTTCACCCCCGCAGCGACAGCCTCGCGCACCTCCTCGGGGGTCTTTGTCTTCGCGGCAGCCACAAGCTCGACGCCTTCCGGAAGCTCCTCCAGTATCCTTGTGACATTCCGCCTTATATGATCGGGCTTCATTACTTTCTATTCTCGCTCTTAAAAGGTACAGCAGAAGTAATTATATATTGTATAACATCTTTACGCATTTACACAAGAAACAACTCACCTGAGCAACAATCTCACCAGCACCGTCACGTTTATCAGGGCCACCAGGAAACAGGTCTGAAAAATGCCGAGGATCGGGACAAGAAATGCGGCGGCCAGAAAAGACCCTACGCAGGCCCCTAACAGATCAAGCCCATAGCTCAGGCCCGCAACACGGCCCAGCTCGTCCCTGTTCTCAAGGTATATCTTATTGGCTAGAGGAAACTGTATCCCTCCTATGATCCCGGATACGACCGGCAGGAACGGAAAAATAAGGTTCGCTCCCAGCCATGAAACCGTATCCGTCCGCGCTCCCGACAGCCACAGAAAAATCAGCGGCAGAGCAAGGGGATAAAGACATATGCTTACCTGCGTCCACGAGAAAACGGCCATGTCGTTCCTTATACGGTTCATGTTCCTGGCGATCATCCATCCTCCCAGCGCCAGGCCGATCATGAAGGACGTAATGATGACCCCCAGCTTGTAGAACACGTAACCGTATATGACCTGGAACGACAGTATAACGGCTATCTGGAAATTTATCTCTGCGAATCCGGTCGTCATGACGGCCAGGAGAACCGCTCTTTTTTTCTGCCTCTTCCTGCGCCAAAATCCTAAAAGTAATATAAGCGCGCAGAAAAACGACACCGCCAGCCATATGTTCTGCGGCGTGACCGCGCGCAATACACGGCGAAAGGCGGGCGTGTCAAAATGCGTGCTCCAAAATACCGTTGAATAATAATATGAAACGGGCTTGAAATCCCTGTTCAACCCCACATCCACGTTCTCCTCTATCATCTTCCTGGCGTAGCTGACTCTCCCTTCGGAAAGTTTATCAAAAAGATAATACTCGCGGACGTACGTGGCATCCACGCCCCTTGCTTTCATGCGCCCCATCAACACGTCACTGTTGCATGTCAGGACCTCCGGGGCATTGGACGCGAGAAAATACGCCGTGTCGCCGGGGATCACAAGAACATCCCTGAAAACCCTGCGGGCGCTCAGGAATATCGAACGAAGATAATCCCGTAACTCCCCGCTTATATAATTTTCGGAAGACGTAAGCGCGAACGATACCACGCCTTTCTTATTCAATATCCGGTCCAGTTCCCTGAAAAAACCTACCGTATAAAACCTGTTAAGCTGCGCCGTATAAGGATCTCCGAGATTTATTATGATGCAATCATACGATCTCGCCGCTTTCTTGACAAAGAAACGGCCGTCTTCATTGATAATGTTCACCTCGGGACGATCAAGAGCCGCCGTGTATTCTCCGGCAAGATGCTTTTTCGCTATATTTATGATCTCAGGGTCAAGTTCCACGTAATCGACCCTCCTGACGGGATACTTCAATATTTCGCCAAGGAGCCCCCCGACGCCGCCGCCTATCAAAAGCACGTCCCTTGGATCTTCGCTCTCCAGGAGAGCAAAGTGAACGGCTTCCTCGGCCGAAAGCCGGTCCGGGACCGTGTAAAGATGCAAACCGTTCTCGTAAAACGAACGCTGGCCTCCTCTCTGCGTGACCGTAATGTTGCCGTAAACGGAATTCTTCGACTCGACAACATTAAAGCCGGACCACAGACGTTCCCGGGAAAAACGCCCGATCCGGCCTGCCCCGCCTGAAAATACCGCAATCATGCCCAGGGCAAGAAAGGCCGCCGTAAGACCGACAAAGGCCTTTTTCATCCTGAACGGTTCGCTGAAACGCTGCATCATCACCGAAGCCAGGAGATTCAAGAAAGACAGAAGGAACAATATGCTGAAGGACGACATGTAACGGATCAGAAAATAGCTCACAAGAAGGCCGCCTGACAGCGCCCCCACGGCTTCCATGACATAAATGCGGGCAATTCCTCCGGCGGGACTGTCAATAACGTCGCGATATATGCGGCACGCCAAACTGAACATGAACCCCATTACGGTGCACGACAGACAGAGTATCGCGAACGTCGACAGCATCATAGGCGGGAAACCAATGATCTCTCCCGTCGTTATTCCCATCAGCATCTTGGCCAGCCTGATGAATAAAAGAGTGGCCGGGAGGATAATGGCCAGGGCGAACTGGCATATCGCGAACAGGCGAACTCTTGTGCGAACGCGGTCGGAAAAACGGCCCAGAACGGCGCTGCCGAACGCTCCCCAGACAAGCCAGCTGGCAAGAATGATCCCGATAGATATCTCATTTCCGTAAAATACTACCAGGAATTCCCTCATGAAAACTATCTGGGACGCCATGGCGGAAGCCCCCGTCACTACCATGGAAAATGTTACGGTCTTTTTGAAATTCACGATTCAACAGCCTTTCGCTGCTTCCATATCCCGGGTATTTTATGTCCGCAGAATTTACATGTCCCGCCGGTGATGTTGTTCTCGAGAACAGCATAACCGATCCTTTTTATGACGGTCTTCCTGCAATTTGGACATACTGTGCTCTCGGTCCCGATCTCCGGGACGTTCCCGATATAGACGTACTGCATGCCCTCTTCCATCGCGATGTCCCTGGCCCGCCTCAGTGTTTCCACCGGAGTAGGATAAAGCGACCTCAGTTTATATTGCGGCCAGAAGCGCGAAAAGTGAACAGGCACATCCCGGCCAAGGTTGCCCTTGATCCATTTTACCATGCGGCGTATATCGTCCATATTGTCATTAAGGGTCGGAACGATAAGGTTCGTGATCTCGACCCATACCCCCTCCTGTTTCAGGATGGTAAGCGTCTGAAGGGTGTCCTCGAGCCTCTGGGCGCACACCTCTTTCAGGAACTTGTTGTCGAAACCCTTGAGGTCCACGTTCGCCGCGTCTATATGTCTGCACCATTCTCTGAGGGGCTCGGCATTTATTTTTGCGCCGGTAACCACGACATTGTGTATGCCGCTTTTCCTGGCAAGTCTGGATGCCTCAAGCACATATTCGTAGAACACTACCGGCTCGGTGTATGTATAGGCAATGGAAGTGCATCCGTTCGCGGAAGCGCTCGCGACAAGATTCTGGCAACTCAGGCGCTGGTTGGAGGTCTCCTCCGGGCTTCTCTGTGAGATCGTCCAGTTCTGGCAGTACTTGCACCGGGAATTGCATCCGGCCGTTGCGATCGAAAACGACTTCGTGCCGGGAAGCACGTGAAATAAAGGCTTCTTTTCTATCGGATCTATATGAACGGCGCACACCAGTTCATAGACAAGCGTGTACAGCTTGCCGCGGGCGGGCTCCCGGACGCGGCAAAAGCCTCTCTGCCCGTCGGACAGCATGCACTGGTTGGAACACAACAGGCACCTCACTGCATCGTCTGAGACCTTCTCGTAGAAAAGAGCTTCATGCATGCCCCTCTTCTCGCCGATGGCGGCATAGGCCTTATATTTGGACAAAAAATCAAAAAGATACAGGGACGCCCCCATCCCGATACCGGCGGCAAGACATTTTTTAAGAAAATCCCTGCGGGTCAGTTTTTCACGCCAGATATTGTCGAGTTTTTCCAGAATCTTCATCTCTTCCAGCTCCCCACACCTATCCTACCCTATCGGGATATCTAAAAACTCGGAAGAAAGGTATTTAAAATCGTCCCGACGATCAGGGCGGTCATTATCATGATGCTCGCGGATTTTGCCATGTCCCGGGCCCCCAATTCGCGGGCCATGACCGCAAAAGTTGCCACGCACGGGAAATAGATGGCAAGTATGGTGCACGCTATGATCAGCTGTTTTGTCGTCAAACCCAGCGGCCCCAGCATGCCCACCGCCACGTCTTTACGCAAAAAACCTATCAGCATTGCCGCTATAGTCTCCTTCGGCAACCCCCACAACCCGCTCAGGACCGGTGAAAAAACACGCGACAAAAGATCGAACACCTTCAGGACATAGAGAACATTGACCGCGAAAACTCCTAACAGAACAAGCGGAACGGCTTCCCGTATGAAACCCGATATCCTCATCCAGAGTTTTTTCAGGACCGCCATGGGGCGGGGCATCCTGTAGGGAGGTATCTCCCACAATATCTCCGGGCTGCTTCCCTTCATAAAGCGGTTCAGCAAAAGGCCCTTTATTATAAGAATCGCCAGGAGGATGCCGAATATCATCGCGACATAACCCCCGCCCCTGGCGCCCACAAGGCCGACGATCATCGCTGTCTGAGCCATACACGGGACCGCTATAGCCATGAGCGTCGCCGCGATAAACTTTTCTCTCCTGCCTTCCAGAAGGCGCAATGCCAGCGCACCCGGGACGTTACAGCCAAGCCCCAGTATCATGGGCACAATGGCATAACCGTGAAGCCCGAGACGGTGCATAAGATTATCCACCTGGGTAGCCAAACGCGGCAGATACCCCAGATCTTCCAGGACTCCCAGCATGAAATAAAAACTCAGGATATACGGCAGCACCGCCGCAAAAGGAACATAAAGCCCCGTGGTCAGCAGCCCGAAAGATTGCATAAAATCTATATTCCCTTCTACGAGCCTGCCGATCAGGATATCGTGTACGAAACCTCCTGCCCCCATTATGGAGCTCAGTCTCTCCAGGAGCGGCAGCCAGACCTTTTCAAATAACGGGTTAAACACATAACTGATAAGCCCTTCTCCTATAAAACGTATTATCCTGAAGGACAGGTAGATGACAAAAACGGCTATCGGCAGACCCGTGGCAGGCCTGGTGCTGACATCCTCGAACCTTTCCAGAAGAGTATGGTGATGATGATGCAACTTCTGGGCGGCGCTCAGTATGGCGCCGATCTCTTCCCATTTCTGATCCCTGGTAAGCGGAGCAAAATTCTTTTTCACGACGCCTTTCAGGCGTTCTACTAATTCCTTTATGCCGACGCCGGTCAAAGCGCACGTGGGAACAACAGGGATCCCGAGCTTCTCTTCGAGTTTTTCAACATCTATCTCTATCCCCTTGTGGCGTGTTTCATCCCACATGTTAAGCGCAACAATCACGGGGACATTCCTTTCCCTCAATTCCAGCGTGAGAAAAAGGTTTCTCTCGAGATTTGTCGCGTCGACGATATTAATGACAATATCCCCTTCCTTCAGCATCTCAAGAGCAACCTCGTCGGCCCTGCAAATAGACCTCAGGTTATAAAGCCCCGGTACGTCCAGGACTGCACCCATCTCGTCTTTTCCGAGTTTTATATATCCCTGGCTGAATTCGACCGTTGTTCCCGGATAATTTGAGATCGTGACCCTGGCCCCGGTCAGCCTGGAAAATACAGCGCTCTTTCCCACGTTGGGATTACCCATGAGAAGTATCTTTTTCTTTGCCCGGGACATACTAGACCTCTACTACGATTTTTTGGGCCATACCGTGGCCGATAGCAATTTTTGTCTTGTCAACTATTACCGTAACCGGCCCCCTCCAGAAATGCGCACTTATCTTGGTGATCTTCTTCCCCGGTCTTATTCCCAGGGCCTCCAGCCGGTGAATAACGCCGTAACCGCCGACTATTTCTTTTACGATCGCCGTCTGCTTCGCCTTGAGCTGTATTAAATACATCTCTTTCATCCCTGATCTCCTGAATTTTCGCGATCCTTACAGCTTGTCCAAAACATGTTTCAATCCTTCTTTAAAAAGATTTTCAATATGCCTGTCATCCAGCGAGTAATAAACCCTCCGCCCTTCCCTGCGGCACTTTACCAGGTCCAGGTCTTTAAGCGCGCGCGTTTGATGCGATATGGCGGAATGGCTCATGCCCAGAAGCAGCGAGAGCTCCGCAACGCATAGCTCCGCCTTTGACAGGGCAAAGATTATCCTGGTCCTCGTGGAATCCCCGAGCACGCTGAACGTCCTCGACAGCTTATCGACGACCTCCTGGGATTCCATTTCCTTCTTTATGTCTTCTATTATTTTTTCCCGCATCATCTTCCCCGCACACAACCTGTCTACTTGCATATATGACTATATTTGAACATCTGTTCATATATTAACATATTTCCTCTCCCGTGTCAATATGTCAATAGGGACGTTTCTCATTTTGTTCTTAGACCGTAAACGATTTTATTCCCGGACCTGTCCCCAATTTCATTCCCAGACCTGTCCCCATTTTCGTTCCCAGACCTGTCCCCATTTTCGTTCCCGGACCTGTCCCTATTTTTGTTATCAAACCTGTCTTTCTTTAGTTTTTCAAACTATCGGGGACAGATCTAAGATTAACTCTGGGGACAGGTCTAGGTTCAAAGTTTTTTACGGTCTGAGTTCAATTTGAGAAACGTCCCTGACATTCCCTGATGTCCTCCGTATAGAGTTTTCTGACCTCGTTGAAATAGGATATCAGCTCCTGCGAGGCGTAGTCCGGATAAGTCCAGGGCCAGGACCTGAAAGTCCCGTCGCGGAAATGCAACGTTGATTCGGCAAATACGCGCCTGCCTAGATAGACCCTGTGACTATAATCTTTTGTGGTCAAAAGAACCAGTTTTGCTTCGGTAATATACCCGGGGTCGATATTGATAACTCTCTTGCCGTTTACCAGGCAACTATTCTCGATCTTATTTGCCACCAGTTTTACCGAGGGGATCTTTTCCGTGCCGAGAAGTCTTTTGAAACACACAAGTTTTCGCTTCAGCGGCCTGCCGAACTCTTCGTAATAGTAGTCCGTTTTATCAAAAGGCAAGATCTTTTCAAGCGGTTCCAGAGCGCCGTAGATCCTTTCCAGTCTTTTCTCAGCGTACTCCCGGCGCTTCTCTTCCTTGAAGATTATACTTGCTATCAACTTGACCGGTTTTTGCCTTGACAGAACGCCCATACAAAGATTATTCTCCCATTACCTGGACTACTAATCGGCGTTTGCGGGGGCGGGTATCAAAATCGCAGAATACGATCTGCTGCCAGGTTCCCAAGGTTAGCTCCTTGTTCTCGAACGGAACGGTTATGGATGGCCCCATCAGGGATGACCGGATATGTGAAAACCCGTTGTCATCATGCCATGTCTTGCTGTGTTCATAAACTTTATCGGAAGGCGCTATTGTCTCCAGGGCATCTCTAAGGTCCCTTACCAGATTCGGTTCGTACTCGATCGTGGTAAGCCCCCCGGTCGATCCGGGATTGAATATCGTCACGATACCGCTGTTCAACCCCGTATTTTCCACTATTTCCTGACAATCCGGGGTTATATCAATAACGTCGGTATTTCCCCTGGTTTTGACTGATAAATGTTTTGTAACGATCATTGCACCGAGAGCTGTTATTCCGATCTTTTGTTGATATACTGGACGAGCTTTTCCCTCTCTCTGGGTAAAAGGGTATTGAAAAAAATCGCGACGTCATAATGCTGCACGCGTCCGTCTTTCTTTACCGGGTGTTCCCTGACAACAACACCATCGATATTCATCGTGGTAGGAATGGATGTCTTTGTCTTGCCGGGTAGAGAAAGAACAACCTGGACCCTCGTCATCACGGGTATATGTCTGTCTGTTTTACAGTATATTCCCGAAGCGCTGACGTCGAGACTTTGTGTGATCGTGTCAAAACCTTCTCCTGACAACTGGACGGATATATTCTCGTCTTTTATGCGGGGAAATCTTCGTCGTTCTCTTCTTTGAACCATTCTAATCCTCCATTTTGCTCTATTTGCATCTTAACCCGGCGGCCATGAGAATGATCTTCCTCCCAAAAGATGGAAATGCAGATGAAAAACTTCCTGCCCTGCGTTCCTATTGCAATTGATTATCACGCGGTACCCATCCTCGGCGATCTTCTTCTCCGTGGCGATGTCCTTGATCTTGACCAGCATCCTTGCCAAAAGCGCGGCATCTTCCGGAGAGATGTCATTTAAAGTATCGATATGCTTTTTGGGAATAAAAACGAAATGGACCGGAGCCTGGGGTTTGATATCCTTAAAGCCAAGCGTCTCCTCATCCTCAAAAACAATATCCGCCTTTATCTCCTTGTTCGCTATTTTGCAAAAGATACAGTCATCTTTCATGACAGCATTATTATAACACGCCCCGTTTATTTTTCAACGGTGTTCACCCGCATCATCAGGCATCTAATAATTCCTGTTCGATTCGGCCGATCTCCTCTTCGGTGAACACCTTGATCCCGTGCCTCATTAAAAGCGCCGCTGTCACGCCGTTTCCATCACACAGCGTTCCGTCAAACTTACCCGAATAGATCCTGCCCCTGCCGCACGAAGGGCTGCGGGCTTTCATCACGGCGATCGATACGCTGTTCCGAAGAGCTTTTTTCAGCGCAGCTTTCGCCCCGCGTATAAAATGTTCCGTGCGGTCTTCTCCGGAAAAAGACAGAACGCGCGCCTTTCCGTCCAGCACATCTTCGCCCGTATTCCCCGTGATCTCGTGAAATTCTCTCGGACACCCCAGGCCGCCGTCTACTTCAGGACATGCGCGGACGCATCCGAAACGTTTGCACAGTTCCCTGACCGCGCTGACAGTCCGGTCCTTGCCGTCATACGCGCACTTTTCCCCCGTTAGACAACTGCTTACAAGAATCTTACTCGGCATGATCTTTGAAGGGCGCTAAAAAAACGGATTAAACGGAGCCTTTAGACCTGTCGGGTTATCCGTTTAATCCGTGTTTTAACTTTACTCCCCAGGCTTGGCCTCTTCGGCCTTGGCCTGTTTCTGCTCTGCTGCCTTTTTAGCCTCTTCCTCTGCCTTTTTGGCTTCTTCCGCCGCTTTTTTCCGATCTTCTTCAGTTTTGCGCTTATAACATTTTTTAGTGCAGTAAAAGGCGCCGTTGCGGTAATACCAAAGTTTCTTGCGCAAGTTTTTTCCGCAGCCTGCGCATTCGGTAGGTTTGGGCGGTTTTTTGGCTTTGGGTTGTTTGGCTTTTCCTTTTTTCGGCTCTTCTTCCTTTGCTTCTTCCTTAGGTTCTTTTTCCGGTTCTTTCTTAGCTTCTTCCTTAGGTTCTTTCTTAGGTTCTTCCTTAGGTTCTTCTTTCGCTTCTTTCTTAGGTTCTTCCTTCGGCTCTTCCTTAGGTTCTTCCTTTGGTTCTTCTTTCGTTTTTTCTTCAGCGGGTCTCTCCGCCTTTTCTTCTGCCCTCTCCTTGCCTTCGGCGCCCTTGTCTCCGGAATTCTTCCCTTCGGAAGGAGCAGTTTCTTCCTTGCCCGCGGAATCCTTCTTTACTTCTTCCTTAGCAGGTTTTTCCTGTTTTTCGCGCTGTTCTTCAGCAGAACCCATTTTCCCTCCATTTTTACTTATTATATCTCAGCCTTAGCCGGGGCTATCCAATTCTGATAGATATATTCAAGAACCCTGCCCCTGTCACCGTTACTGATCTTTTTGAATTTAATGCCGCCTTTATGCTGCCCGTTATCGGAAGTCGGGCCGTTTGTCCAGGCGATTTCACCCTCGAACAGGACGGGAATATTATCGCCCGGGATCATCATCTCTATTTCAAGATCTTCGCCCTCATTGAACTCTTCCCTGCTCAATATGCCGATACCTTCTCTGCTGAAATTATTGACTTTCAGCTTTTTCAGCGCTCCATTCCTGCGACATATCGCATCCATGAACACGTTAAAACGCATGAACCTTCTCTTTTCCCCCATCGATCCCCCTGTCTATATAAAACCTCGGCCGATCAATCGCCGGGCCATTTTTTTTCTGGCTGATACTTCCAGTAGGCTGCTTGACGTTAAGCAATGACAGGCCCGAAAAACAGAAAGGGAACGACCTAAAATCGTTCCCCTTCTATTTTACAATCAAATCATTGCTGCAGTTTATTCGCTGAATACGAATTCGGGCTCCAGGACAGGCTGGTAATCCTCGGGTATCGGGAACGGGAACGTTACTGTCTCATATACGCCGGCGCCCGTTCGGACGATCGTCATACCAACACCTTTTGCCAGGCCCATCGTGAGGCCGGAAAGCACGTTCTCTTCAACACTTGTCTCATAGATATTTTTAGGAAGCTCTACCCAACCGGTCAGAATATTAGCTAAACCTCTGCCGAGTTTCTTGGCAGGATCCTGTGCATAACATTGGGTAGTCATACCTACCATAGCTATGACAACGCAGCAAACAAACAGAATTTTTGCTATTTTCATGTTCTTCTTTCACCTCCTCCTAATCTACCAATAATATAACCTATTATATACCGTTTAATATATTCCCATGAAGTATATCATGCGAAATTTACAATGTCAAGCCTCGGTCTTTAAAAGGCTTTCAACGAGTTGCGATACGCGCGCCCTGTCCTCGTCCGCCATATTCTTGAACTCGATACCCGTGTCGTATTTGACCGCTTCTTCATGAGTCGCGGGATGCCGTTTAACCACCCAGACCACCGTACCGCTGCAAAAAATCGGATTTCCGCTGTCCTCCAGAAATACTTCCAGGGACACATTCTCAAAAAGCCCGAAATTTCGTTCCAGAACAACACAGATCCCGCCGGCCCCGATATTCTCGGTATAAGTCTCTATGACCTCTTCCCGGCCGTCTTTTGAAACCTTTATCAGGCACCTATAACTGACTCTCGGGAACTTCCTCTGATTTATGCCTTCCCATATCATGACAGTCTCACTATACATCAGCGGAACCGTAAATTCAAGCATTTTGTAGAACTTTCGTTGACCGTTTGCTAGTGAGGCAAATTTCACTTTACATAACACTTTTTAAGCGTATAATACAAAAAGGAGGTCGATCCCCCCATGTACCTGGAATTTTACGGGTTAAAAGAAAATCCTTTCAACGTAACAAGTGACCCCAATTTCCTTTATCTCAGCCACACCCATGAAGAAGCGCTTAACCACCTTTTATACGGCATAAATCAGAGAAAGGGCTTCGTGGAAATCACCGGTGAAATCGGTTGCGGAAAAACCACCCTTTGCAGGGCCTTACTCAACCAGCTTGATGACAGCACGAAAACTTCTCTTATATTCAACTCGAACCTCCCGGAAAACCAGCTCCTGGAAGCAATAATAAACGACTTCGGCATTATTCCCGAGCGCCGCAGCAAGGTGATTTTCCTCCGCCAGCTGAACGATTTTCTCCTGGAACAGCTTTCCAGGGGCAATAATACGGTACTGATAATCGATGAGGCACAGAACCTGCGTTCATCCACCCTGGAAACGATACGGATGTTATCCAACCTTGAAACCGAGAAGGAAAAACTTCTGCAGATAATACTCGTAGGACAGCCGCAGCTTCGCGAAAAACTGAACTCTCCGAACCTGGTACAGCTGAGGCAGCGTATAGGCGTCCGCTTCCATATAAAGGCACTTGAAAAAAACGAAATCCAGAAATACATAGAACACCGCCTGAACATAGCCGGAGCTGCCGAGAGCATCACGTTCGCTCCTGAAGCTCTTGACCATATCTATTCTTATTCTACGGGGATCCCGCGCGTCATCAACATCATCTGCGATAAAGCGCTTCTTCTCGGTTTTGTCCAGGGAACGCATTTTATAGGGGAAGACCTTATCAAAAAGAGCATAGAAGAAGTCGAGGGGCAATTCAGTTTCGTTACTGCATGACATGAGCATAATAAGCAAAGCACTGAAAAAAGCGCAGGAAATGCGCGCGGAAAGGCAAGAAAACAAAAAAGCATCCTCCGGAGATATTTTTGTCTCGAAAACAGACATTGCCGGGCAAAAGGAAATCGCACTGCGCAAGATCTCACCCCTCGTCATCTCTGTCGCTGTGGTGCTCGTGCTCGGGATCTCGATCGGCCTCCTGCTGCACGGCAGAAGCCCTTCAACTGTTCCGGCACTAACACCCCCGGCCGCCAAAAAACCGAAAGCCCCTCCAGCCGCACAGGAAGATCTTACGGCAGATATTGAAGAGACCGCGATCCAAAAAGAAGGTAAACCCTACGAGGATAAAGGTTTACCCGAGGAAACCGCAGACGCTTTTTCGGCCAGAAAAAGTACTGGCAGCTTCCACAGAACGAAAAACACTCCCGTCCTTAACGGCATTATGTATTCCCCGACCCTGCCTCAGGCCATACTCGACGGAACAATGGTCTCTGAAGGCGACGTCATCAACGGGTTTTCCGTTATCAAGATCCTCCCTGACAGTGTCAGGCTCGCTTCCGAAGGGGAAGAGTTCGAATTAAAACTTCGTTAGTCCGGAATGCAGCTATTAAGAAAAAGCTTCCCTGAGTTTGGCGGGAATGGAGATGGGCGTTCCTTTCTCGTTAACAAAGGCGTGTTTCGTTTTGCCGGTTGCCGCGATCTTAGTGCCTTTCTTTACCTCATACTCAAACGTTATTCTGGTGCCTTCCACGTCCGTCAACTTCGTGGTAACCGTCACCAGGTCGTCATATCTTAGAGGAGATCTGTAGCGGCAGTATGCCTCTACCACGGGAATATAGATCTTATCCTGTTCCTCGATCTTCCTGTATTCGACCCCTCTGACCCTAAAAAACTCCGTCCTTGCTACCTCGAACCAGACCAGATAATTAGCATAGTAAACAACTCCCATCTGATCGGTTTCTTCGTATCTCACTCTCAACTCGATAGTATGCTGTTTCATATCTCTCCGTTCGCCGAACGGTCAGCCGGCCATTGCCTTGACATGCGCTGTCCTTGACCTGGGACCGTCGAATTCACAGAAATAGATCCCCTGCCAGGTCCCGAGAACAAGCTGTCCGTTCTTAATGAAAACACTTGCGGAATTCCCGATAATCGAGGATTTGATATGCGCCGGCGAGTTTCCTTCAGCATGGTCATAGTCCAGATCGGCAGGCACTATCGCCTCCAGACCTTTGAGAATATCGGCTTTCACATCAGGGTCGGCATTTTCATTTATGGTAACCGCGGCTGTCGTATGCGGCACGTATACAAAACAAATACCGTTAAGGATCCCGCTTTTTTGCACGAAAACCGCGACATCCTTGGTAATATCGATGACCTGGTCTTTTCGGGATGAAGTAATGTTGATGGTCGTAAGATTTTTAGTCGACATATTCTCTTAAAACGGTCCTTATCAAGAGTCCCGGTATGTCTTCGATGACCTCCACTGAGCCTATCTTCCTCGGCAGGACGAAACGGTTAGACCCGGTTATGAATTTCTTGTCATATCCGTGGGAATTCATGATATCCTTCACTGATATCCTGCGGACCCGGACGGGAAGCGCGGCTTTTCTGATGAGTTTTTTGATCCTGTCGAGGTCTTTTTCCTTTAGCATGTCCAGTCGCAAGGCGATCTCACCCGCCAGGATCATGCCGACGGCTATCGATTCCCCGTGGTTATAGAGTTTGGAATAGCCGGCAGCTGCTTCTATAGCATGTCCCAGGGTATGCCCGAAATTCAGCGCTATCCTGATATCCTTGTTATCCAGCTCGTCCTTTTCCACCGTCCCCGCTTTGATGGACACGCATTCGTATATGACCTTCTCCAGCGGTCCCTTCTTAAGCGACAGAATATCTTTCATGTTATTCTCAAGAAAGACAAAAAAGTTCCGGCTTTTGATGATTGCATACTTGATTATCTCGGCCAGACCGTTCCGTATTTGACGCCGCGGGAGTGTCTGAAGAAAATCCGTATCTATCAGCACGGCCCGGGGTTGATAGAACGCCCCGACCAGATTCTTGGCTTCCGGTATGTCGATCCCCACTTTCCCGCCTATGGCGGAATCCACCTGCGCCAGCAAAGTAGTGGGGATCTGTATGAGCGGCACGCCTCTTCTATAGGTGGCGGCGACAAAACCCGCAAGATCCCCTACCACGCCGCCACCCAAGGCTATGATCAAGGGGCGGTGCGTTTTTGTCTTCCTGCTTATCCTGTGGATCGTCTTCTGGAAAACTTTCAGGGATTTGGATCTTTCCGTGCTGGGAACGATTATCCGGAAAATGTCATTGGCCAATCGCTTAAACACAGGGTCCGTGATACGGGCGGTCTTTGACATGACCACCTTGTCCGTTATGACCACGATAGGGCCGGTAAACCCCATAGATCTGATCAGGCGCGGCAGCATTGTTATTGAGCCCGCTCCTATCAGTATATCATAGCCCCTCTCGCCAAGATCTACCCTTACTCTCCTCATCGCCTTATACCCCCATAAAACAACAGGGCACGTTCAAGCGTGCCCCAACGCCTTCATGATCGGGTAAAATATAGCACAAAAGGTGGAAAAAGGCAAAAATCGGGGTGAATTTTGCTGACTTTTTATTATTCCTGCAGAAAGAAGGACGGGTACTATACCAAAGCTACATATATGGCTCAAGAAGAGCCAGCGGAAAGCCGATATCCCTGATTATTACTTCGCCGCAAACATCCGGCCCGTCCTTAATGAAAAACCCCTGTTTGGGCAGACCGAAAGTGATGGTTTTATAGGCATTAATGCAATCTTTTGACGCCACGCCTGTCGTCGCATCCAATCCGGAAGGAACATCGATCGCATAACGTCTTATATCACATGAGTTTAGAAATTTCCCGAGAGATGCATATTCTTCCGGCAGTTCCCCCCTGAATCCCGTGCCGAAGATAGCGTCCACGCCTATCGTAAAATCCCCGGCGGTCTCCGCGGACGCCAGAAAATCCTTTATCAGCCGTATGTCAAGCCCCATTTTCCGAATAATCTCAAAATTATCGCGTGCCGCGCCCTGCCTGATATTTGCCGGATCTGTAACATATACAGTCAGACGCCCTGGAGACTTGTTTGCAAGATACCGCCCGATCACAAAACCGTCCCCGCCGTTGTTCCCCTTGCCGCAAAAGACCGCGATCTTTTCATTCTTGAGTGAATCGGTTTCGGTAAGAATAACTTCAGTAGCTGAGCGGCCGGCGTTCTCCATGAGAATGGCCTGGGGGATGCCATAATCCTCCCGGGCCATTCTGTCGATCTCCGCCATCTCTTCGGCGCTAATAGGCTTCATTGGGGATAATAATGTTCATATTATTCAAACATATAACCTGTTTAGCTAGCAAATCTGCGTTCCCGATGGAACATCGCGATCCGGGACCAGAATAACAGGACCGCCTTCTCCGCTGGCAGCAAGCAGCATGCCGTGAGATTCTTCGCCTCTGATCGTGACCGATTCCAGATTGTCAATAACCACTATTTTCTTCCCGACCAGATCCTGGGCGGAATAATTTTCCCTCACACCGGCAACGATCTGTTTTGTCTGGCTCCCGATCTCGATCTGAATAACATACAATTTATCAGCATTCGGATGTTCCTTAACATCGGCGATCCTGGCAACCCTGAGATCTAGCTTCTTGAAATCTTCAAAAGACACCATCTTTATCTCCTGTACCATTATTTACTGCCCGACGGAACTATTTCTTCCCCTTGCCCTTCTTCTCTTCCCCTTTTGCTGGGGCAGCTCCCCTGGCGGGAGCGCCTTCCTTGGCGGGAGCGCCTTCCTTGGCCGGAGCACCTTCCGCTGCGGGAGCCCCCTCAGCCGCTTCGGCAGCGGCACCTTCGGCGGGAACACCCTCTTCCAGAGCAGCCTTGACTTTCTTGACCTTGAATTTAATGCGTTTTATCTTGGGTAGGCCATAGACGGAATCTTTTTCTTCGTCCCATTTTTCCTTCTCAAACAGTTCCTTTATCTTTTCGAACCGCTTCAGGACCGAACGGAATTTTGCTCCCTCCTGGCCTCCCTTTAAACTTGAATGTTGCGACATGTTCCTTCCTCCTCACTTCATCTTTCTTATGTAACAATCTTCATAATCCGCAATAAGATCCCTCTTGGCCCTTTTTGCCTCATCAATAGTCCGGTATCCACTGGCGTACACCTGATACCATTCTCCCTTTCTTGTCATACTGGCCTTGATGCCCTTGCTTTTCAGCATGTCTATTTCTTTTTTCGCGGAGCGCTCATTCTTGAACGACGCCAACTGTACGGCATAAGCCGATTCCTCAGGAGCCGGTACCTTCCCCTCCGCTTCTTCCCTAACGAACCTTTCAGCTGTTTTGGGCGGGGGTTCCTCTCCCTCCGGTTCTGCCTCCGGCAGATCTTTATCGCTTATCTCGCATAAAACCTGTTCTTCCGCAATGGGAACCAGCTCTTGCACTTCCGCAGGTCTTGCCACCAAGATCCTTTTTCCTCTTTCAACACCGACGGCATACGAGATGATCATCAGGACCAATATGACAATAGCGCTTATAACCGTATATTCAATGGGTATCTTTATATGCGGCAAAAACCTCTGCCTGTAATACCTCTCCAACAGATGCGGTTTTCTGCCTTTTTTTGCGTAAAATTGATCCTCAAAGAAGTCTTTTTGAAAATCGTCTGCCATTTGGGCTATATTTTAGCATATTGCCCGGAAATAGCAAGGGTTGTATCAAATGTAATGCCAGAGGGAAACCTGTTTTCGAATGCTATTAGATTATCAGGGACGTTTTCCATTTTGTTCCTGGACCGTAAATAGTTTTATTCCCAGACCTGTCCCCCTTTTTGTTCCCAGACCTGTCCCTCCCCTTTTTTAGCC
>CAZGQR010000006.1:46147-103770 GCA_964527765.1 uncultured Planctomycetia bacterium
TTCCCAGACCTGTCCCCCTTTTTGTTCCCAGACCTGTCCCTCCCCTTTTTTAGCCTTTCAAGCTATCGAGGGACAGGTCTAAGATTGACTTCAGGGACAGGTCCAAGTTCAAAACTTTTTACGGTCTGGGTTCAATTTGAGAAACGTCCCTATCCTGTTATGTTGTTGTGAGGGAGAAGAGAGCGCGCAGGAATGTCGGATTACCCCTGTAGCTGATCACCGTGCTGTACCATCCACCCTCGTCGGGAGACAGGATGTTTTCCTTTATACTGCCCTCAAGTGCGGCTGATATATCCGGGGAAAAGGATATCTTCAGGTCAACGGAAACTTCGTTCTTGTCCTTGAAAAAAACATAATCCCCTTTCATCCGCACGTTCTCGGAATACGCCTCGAAACCCTCCACCCGAACGGCACCCTTATCCAAAAATACCGTAAACACCATTCGGTCATACTTCTGATCCGGGCTGAAGGGGATCGCCAGGATACTGTCGGAAGAAGCCTCCCCTGCCCCTTCTTCGACCAGGGCGGGTTCTGACCTGCTCTTATCCGCAGAAGGAAAAGAGACTCCTTCCATCTCGCATTCCAGAACAAATTGTCTTTTTTTGAAAAGCTGTCGCGTCCTGAGATCAAAACGGGCTTTTTCGGCAATAACGGCAAATGTTCCCTCGTTAAGCTCAAGGTCCAGTCCCTCGACCTCGCTTCTGTCAAAAAGATTCCCTCCCCACCTGTCGTAGGTCAATCTATGATCTGTAAAATTATTGATTGAAAAGGCCGCTATCCTGTCCAGGCAAAGGACCACGATAAAACAGGCAAGGATGGACAAAAGAAAAAATACTAAAAGACGGAAACGGAAAGATCGCAAACAGGTTGGATTCTTAGAATTAAACATCGCCCATAAGGTCCTTGACGATCTTCATCACTTTCTTATCGCGGGTATAGGAATATCCCTTTGTCGAGCCCGTGCTGTCCTCTTCCAGAACACCGAGCGTGACCAGATTGTCCAGCATGAACCGGACTTTTTTCTTGTCATCATGCACCCAGGCCGACACGCCGCTGGCGCTGTCGACGCTGGCCTGATTCTGATAGAAAAAGACCAGTATGTCCCTGGCGAGCTTGTCTTCAAGCACTTTCTGCAGTTTATTTTTCACGTATCCCCAGTTCCTTCTTTAAAAGCTTCATCACGTCTTTCCTCTGAACGGCCTCGCAGAACACATCGACAACCCGAGGATCGAACTGCTTTCCCTTGTTTTTCTGCACTTCTTTTACCGCGGCTTTTACGGAAAGCGCCTTGCGGTAGGGTTTCTCCGTGATCATCGCCTCGAAGGCTCCGACCACCGCCAGGATGCGGGCCGCCATGGGTATGTCCTTGCCCTTAAGCCCTTTGGGGTATCCCGTGCCGTCATAATTCTCGTGATGATACAGTATTATCGGAACTATTGGTTTGAGCGGCCTGAATTTTGACAGTATATTTGCCCCCTTCAACGGATGCATTTTCACGATGTCGTATTCACGCCCTGTAAGCTCTCCTCTCTTGGCCAGAACTTTCTCCGGAATGCTTATCTGTCCCGCGTCATGCAGCATCGCCGCGTACTGAAGCATCTTTATCTCACTTTCATTCATATTGAATTTGGGACCTATGATATTGATAAGTTTTATGAATGATGCTTCCGCGCGCTGCACGCCGTGGGGCCTGTTCTCAAGAAGACGCGCGATACACTTGATGCTGCTCAGCGTCAGGTCCGCCTGCTCCCTGAAGAGCTGCGCGTTCTTGATAGCTATAGCCGCCTGTTCGGACAGCGTCTTCATTATTTCTTCGTCAAACTGCGTGAACTCTTTCCCGTCAAGCTTGTCATATAGCGTTATGACCCCGACCACGTTCTCGTCTATCATGGGGGTTGCGAGATAATTCTTGCTCCGGATCGACATCTCTTTCTTAACCGCTCTGCCGGGAGCATACCTGCCGATCTGCACTTTCTTCAGCCTGGCTTTTTCCTTCCTGAGATCGATGGTCGCCTTGGGCAACAGGACCTTCCGTGTTTTATCGACAAGCTTTATGGAACAGCGATTAGCCCGTATTACCTGAAGCGAAAGTCTTGCGATCCGCGGGAGAAGCTCATCCATGTCAAGCGTGGAGGTCATCAGCCTGTGCACCGTATGGACCGTGGAAAGGGCGACGGCCCTGGGTCTCATAGTCTTGTTTATGTCCTCCAGTTCAACTTCCCTGCGGCTCTCCCGGATCACGGCATCGGTAAATGCGACGAATATCTCCCGCAGTTCCGAAGGCATTGGTTTTCTTAGGCCGCACAGGATGATGAACCCGAAAAGATCGTTTTCGGACACAAGCGGAAAACATAGACCATTCCATTTCCTGCTATACGTGAACTGCTCCAGAACCTTGCTCTTTCCGGATTTCTTCATGCAATTCAGTATTTTTGTAAGCTCTTCGCGAAGCTGGTCCTGCGTTCTTACCGCTTTTTTGACCGCATCCCCTATCCCCGTCTTTTTGAGTTCCCCGTATTTCTCGGGAAGCCGCGGCAATATCGCCCAGACGGGGTGCTTCAAATATTTGCTGAAGGCCGAGATCTCCCGACGCAGATCCCAGTTCTCTTTAAGCTGCAAAAACAGCCTTTCCGCATATAGGGCCTCTTCATCTCCGCCTTTTGTTGTTTTAGTCTTTCCCTTTGCCATTGGACCTACACCCTTTCGTATGGTTCAAAGAATCTTTTATACTGATCAAGCGCATAACGATCCGTCATCCCGGCCATGTAATCACAGATGACCCTGCACTTACCCGTTTCTTCGATGTTCTCCAGAGCCTGAGGAGGAAGCTGCTGGGGGTTATCGTAATAGACCTGAAATAACGCCTTTAAGAACCGGGAGGCCTTATTTGACATACAAATGACGCGATAATGCCTGTAAAGCTTATCGTTCAGGATCTCCTTAAAGGGCCCGCATTTCGCGTTCATCCCTTCGCTGAAACCGAGGATCTGTTCCTTCTGTCCTTCCAGATCGCTCACACCTTTGATATTAAGGTCCTTGATGCGGGCCAGGGTATTGTTAATGACATCGGATACCTGGAAATTGATCAGGTAGCGCACTATCCGGGACCTCCTGATCTGTCCATCAATATCCGAAGCATCTTTTTCGATATCGGATACGGCCTCATCCCACAGCTGGACACCGTTCAGATCTGCTTCGTTTAAAAGACCGCTTTTCAACCCGTCATCCAGATCGTGGTTGTCATACGCTATCTCGTCAGAGACATTGACGACCTGTATCTCAAGAAGGAACGGACCCGGGACATCGGTCGTTCCCATTCTCCTTTTATCGAACGGGGTCGAATGGCGGATGATGCCCCTGCGGACCTCCTGGGTCAGGTTCAACCCGCAAAAGTGAGGATACCTTTTTTCAAGGACGTCCACCACGCGCAGCCCGTGCGTATTATGGTCGAATCCGCCGTGATCCTTCATGAGCTCCGCCAGGGTATCCTCGCCGGAATGACCGAACGGGGTATGGCCGAGGTCGTGCGCCAGCGCGATCGCCTCGACAAGGTCCTCATTAAGACGCAGCGATCTGGCTATCGTTCTTGCGATCTGGGCGACCTCGAGAGTGTGGGTAAGTCTGGTGCGGTAGTAATCTCCTTCATGATTTACGAAAACCTGGGTCTTATATTCAAGCCTGCGGAAAGCGGTAGAATAGATGATCCTGTCTTTATCTCTCTGGTAGATACCGCGGTAGGGATGTTCCTTTTCCTTATACTGGCGCCCTCCCGTCTCGGCGCTCTTCATCGCGTAGGGAGCCAGCGACTCATATTCACGTTTCTCGATCTCTTCCCGCGTAAGTATTTGATTAGCCATAGGATTCAGCACTATCACTCCCGCCCCGCATCAAGTGCGGGGTAAATTCCAGCGGGAATCCACACCTATTATTATGATTGGTCACCCGATAAAATATAATAACACAAACCCGGCAAAACCTATAGCAAAAATTAGAGCGGTATCCCAGCTGACCCTGCCCCCGGTATCCCGTTTCAGGTAGAGCCCGAGGACGGTTATGGCCGAAAGCGCAAGAGCCAGCGCGGTCGCGATCAGCTGCCCGGCGGTCAACATGCCCAGAATGGGCTTCTTGCTCAGGACATCCAGAAAAGGTATCACGCAGACATCGAACAGGTTGCTGCCAAGTATATTGCCCACTGCCATGTCCACGGAAGCCGCCTTTAATGCGGCAAAGGAAACGATTATTTCGGGAAGAGATGTAGCAAATCCCAAAAGAAGTGCGCCGGTAAAGGTCTGGGACAAACCCGTGGCAAGAACGATCCTGTCACCTATCTTTGCCATCCACACGCCTAGAAGCATGACAACGACAAGGAACAGCGCGAACTTGGCCCATATCTGCCAGAAGGGCTCTTTCCCGGGATGGTAGATCCCCTCCCGCCTCTCGTAGCCCTTCCTGCGTATGATCCCCAGGTACACAAAATAAATGCAGGGGATCAGGATACTTTCCGCTCCTATTTTTCCGAAGGCGGGAACTGCTATGGCCGATACGCGCAGTATCGCGACGACCAGCACTATTGAAACAACGACCAGGCTGAAAGAACCGGTCAGCCGGTTCAGGGGAGAAACCCTGAGAAGGATCCTGCCTTTCCCCTGGTAATAATCCAACGCCAGCAGGATCATCAGATTTATCATCACCGAACCTACGAGATCCCCGTATCCCAGCCCTATCCTGCCGAGAGAGAATACCGCGGTCGCCCCCGTAGCTATTTCCGGGAAAGATGTCGCCACGGCGAGAAAAAACATCCCGATCACGCCCTCGGCCAGATGGGTCTTCTCCGCGACGATGGCCCCTTCCCTGCACAGGCTATAGGCGAAATATGTCAGTAAAGCCGCGCAGGCCAAAAATTCAAACCAGATCATATCATTCACTAAAAATCAAATATTCCGGCTTCATTCTTCGATCTTGATGATCTCGGCCCGGATCCGGTCGCCATCGATCTCAATAATACCGAACGAACAGTTCTGAGGGAAAACATTATCGGTAGCGCTGCCGGGATTAAAAAAAAGAGTGCCGTCTCTTTTTTCATTGAACGGGGTATGGGAATGGCCGAAGATTATGATGTCCGGTTTCTTGCTGAAGGCCCTGCTTGCTATCTTAACAACCTTAAAGGCCGGGCCTCTTCCGTGGACAACGCCGATCTTTTTGCCGGCTACATCCAGAAGGATCTTTTCCGGCAAACACCGTTTCACCTCATAACTGTCCATGTTTCCCCAAACAGCTTTTGTTTCCGCTATCTTCCCGAGCTCATCGAGTACCGACATCTCTACCAGGTCGCCGGCATGGATTATCAGGTCGCAATCCTTGAAATACTCGTAGACTTTTCGGGGAAGTTTGTTGGCTAAAACGGGAATATGCGTGTCAGCGATGACACCTATCTTCATAGCACCAGCTCGAACTTTCCAAATAAACGAAGGATCCTGTTAAGTTGCTGCATGTCCCAGACCCATATATTCCGCTCTTTTGCCAGGAGAAAAGCGTTCTGCTCTATGCCCTTAAGGGAAATGAACGCCTTCCTGGCGATCTTCGACCTTTCATCTTTCGCTTTAAGTTCCCACAGATCACAAATGTCATGCTCGTCGGCTATGTCACCCTGTTTGATGCGGCATATCCATTTTTTGTTCTGCACTTTACCGATGATCTGAAAAACGCTCGCGGAAAGAGCCTGGCTCTCCACGGTATCAAACCGCGGTACCTTGCGGCAATTCATGCCTACCTGGATCTTCTCATTCCTGAAGCTTCTGAAAAGATCCGAGATCACGGATACCGCGTCCCTGGAACTGAATTCGCAATAACGCTTGTAATCCTCTTCCAAGGAACGCTTGAACTCCAGATACTTTATATCCATGTCATCTATCATAGATTGACCTTTCAGGATATAAACGTACCTCAGCCAGTATTCGAAAAGCTTATCCGATATCTTGTAAAATACCCCGCTATTGTAGATAAGGTCCATGTCCTGAAGTTTTTGGAGCTTGCTCCCCAGCTCTTTATCTATCCTGCCCAGGTCATTCTGCATGGCCTTGATCGTGCTGTTCCCGCGCGCCAGGGAAAGAAGGACCGGGATAAATCTCTTCCTTGCTTTTCTCTCAAGGAAAAAATTAATGTTATTTGTAAAATACTGGTTCAACACTCCGCTCGATCTGTACAGAAGGTCCGCGAAAGCTTCCAACAGGCATTCCTTGGTATCGCGCCTGGGGTTCTTTTCCCTTGACAGTTCCGAGAACCGGTCCGCCAGGGCTTCGAGATAAAATGGATTACCCTGTGAGACCTGTATAAGATAGCTACGGATGCTCCCAGAGGAATCAAGGTCCCTGATCTTATCGGAAATGAATGACCGTGCCGTCTGGTTGTCAAATCCGTTTATCTCGATGACCTCGAAATTGCCGAACAATAGCGACAGTTTCCTGGACAGTATCTCTCTGAGAAGTGTCTTTTGCGAACTCGACACGATATACATCGTGTTCTTCTGCACCATTATGAACTTCCCGAAGGTCTGAAAAGGCTTTTTTAGGCGAAAATCCGAAAGGTTCTGAAACTCATCCAGGATGACTATGCAACTCTTTCCGGTCTCTGTTTTGAATACTGACGTAAGGGAAAGGAGTTTTTCGTAGGCCTCATCCTCTTTCTTCTGCCTGAGAGCCCTCAGGACCCCGTCCATGCAGCGCACGGTCTCGGGGATCATCTCGCGGCATACTTTCTTCAGCGCCTCAAAATCTCCCTCTATCTTCAGTCCTGCGGACTTGAGGTACCTGTAAAGAATAGTGGCCATGAACCGCTTGCAGAACACCTGGAAATCCTGGCCGTCCATCTCTATATACAGGGGGATAATGCCGGAATCCTTTATATTCTTCAGGAAATGCCTGAGAATGGAGGATTTACCGGTAAGCATCGGTCCCGTGAGGGCCAAATTCTGCCTGTATCCTCCCTTTAGAGCGGTGACTCTCTTATGAAGGGTACCCAGTACTTCTTCGCGTCCAAAAAACTTTTTTCCGAATACCGGTTCGATAAACATGGTGCGGCTTTAAAAATACAAGTAAAAGTAAAAATAAAAGCGATTGTAACAATTGCAGTTCGCTTGAGGCGAGACAATATATTATATTAATTGGTTGGTTCTGTCAACACCAGAAAAAAAATTTTTTTTATAACATCCTGCTTCGGGGAAGGCGAAAAAACTTGACTTTTATCACTTTCTTCCCGCTTTTCCTCTACCCCCTAAAACTCTTATAAATAGCGGTTCGCAGCGTGCCTTAAAATTTAACGTACAATGTGTAGGGACGATGTGTAATGCCTATAAGGGAAGAAAGGGCTCCGGCCGAAGGCGATGCTGACCTATTGTCTGCGTTAGTATAATTTTTGGAGCGAGCGAGGGGAATCGAACCCCCGTATCAAGCTTGGGAAGCTTGTGTTCTACCATTGAACTACGCTCGCCTGCCGGCGGAAACCCCGTGCGATCCGCCGGTTAAAATCTCGTCAGCTTCTCGAAATGCCTGTACCTTCTATCTATATCCCTGCGTGTCGCTTTCAAGAGCCCTTCCACGCTGAATTTCTCAACAGCAAAGGAAGCCAGTATGCTGCCGTATACTAAAGATTTCCTCAAGACGCTATCAGTTATCTTTGATTTCTGCGAAAGGTATCCCAGCATGCCCCCGGCGAACGTATCACCCGCACCCGTCGGGTCCTTGATCTTCTCCAAAAGGTACGCCGGGACCATGAAACGCAAGCCCCCTGAAAAGACCAGAGCGCCGTGCTCGCCTTTCTTGATAATGATCATTTTTGCGCCCTTGTCAGAGATGTATCTGGCCGCGTCCAGAAGATTTGTCTCTCCCGAGAGCTGCCGGGCTTCCGCATCGTTCAGAAGAAAGAGATCCACTTTCTTGAGAAGTTTCAGCAGCGATCTCCTGCTGCGTTCGATCCACAGATTCATTGTATCGCAGGCCACAATGCCGCCGGGTCTTATCTGATGAAAGATATAGCTTTGAAGTTCGGGGTCTATGTTGGCCAAAAGCAGATTGTCTTCAGGTTTTACGCTTGCCGGGATTCGCGGCCTGAAACCGGTGAAAACGTTCAGGCGGGTGCTGAGAGTTTCGGCATAACTCAGGTCATAGTGGTACCTGGCCTTCCAGCGGAAGGTCTTCCCTTTTTTCTGTTCCAGCCCCGAGGTATCGATGTTCCGCTTTTTGAACATCCTGATATATTTCCCGGGAAAATCGGATCCCACAACACTTATGAGACTTACCGGGGTGAAAAAGGACGCGCTTACCGAAGCAAAGGTCGCGGACCCTCCGAGAACCTCTTTCTGTTTTCCGAAAGGCGTCTCTATGCTGTCCAGTGCTACCGAACCGATGACCGTCAGTTTCATTTCTTTTTCCTTGACCCTTTTAGGCTTTTTTCCGTTATCTTGATGGAACAGTATTCCGAACACATAGTGCAGACATCCGCTTCCTTTGGGCGGGACCCTTCTCTCGCCTTCCGGGGTACTTCCGGATAAAGCGAAAGCTCGAACTGCTTCTTCCAGTCCCGCCTGGCGCGGGCTTTTGATATATCCCTGTCCCGCTTGATCGCCGAAGGAATATTTTTTACGATATCCGCCGCGTGCGCCGCTATCCTGGAGGCCACGACACCCTGCCGCACGTCTTCAATATCCGGCAGACGAAGATGCTCGGCAGGAGTGACATAACACAAAAAGTCCGCACCATGCCAGGCGGCGATAGCGCCTCCTATAGCTCCGGCTATATGGTCGTACCCCGGCGAGGCATCCGTCACAAGGGGCCCCAGAACATAGAACGGCGCGCCATGACACACGGATTTCTGAAGCTCCACATTGGCCTCTATCTGATCGAGCGGAACATGTCCCGGTCCCTCGATCATCACCTGGACGCCCCTTGAAAGCGCCCTTTGCTGAAGATCTCCGAGAATGAGAAGTTCCTGCACCTGAAGGCGATCGGTGGCATCCGAAATGGCCCCCGGCCTTAAACTGTCGCCAAGGCTGAGCACTATATCATGTTTTTTTGCGATATCCAGAACGTCGTCAAAGCGGGAGAAAAACGGGTTTTCGCGGCGATTTGCGATCATCCATGAGGCCAGAAGCGCGCCTCCCCTGCTCACGATATTCAATATCCGGGGATTCTTCGATATGACATCCATGGCTTCCAGGGTGATCCCGCAATGCACTGTAAAAAAGTCCACTCCCTCTTCGGCCTGTTCCTGAAGCGCCGAGAGAAAATCCCCTTCTTTTGTGGAGAAAAACTTTTTCTTTGTTCCGCACGCGAGGTCATAAACGGGAACGGTCCCGACAGGGACCGGACTTAGGGCAAGTATCTTCCTGCGCAGCTTTCCAAGAAGCGGCCCCGTCGACAGGTCCATTACGGTGTCGGCTCCAGCCGAGACAGCTGCCTCCATCTTTTTTATCTCCCCGGCAATGCTGGAATGCCCCGGGGACAATCCCAGGTTCGCATTGACCTTGGTGGTCAGGCCTTTTCCTATGGCGCACGGTCTGGCGACCCTGTGCTTCCTATTCTTCGGCACGACTATATGCCCCAGACGGATACCCTTTTTTATGTCCGCAATGCTCGCGTCCTCTCTTCCTGCGACTTTCTTTAGAAGTGTTTCCTGAACTTTTATCATCTTGTCTCCGGGGTCATTATCTTTCTCAGCTGCCTGATCTTTTTCCGCGTATCCCTCTCCGTAATGCCGTAACGCGCGAAGGCGACCGTCTTGATCCCTTCAGCGACCAATTTTCCCGCATTATCCTTGTTTATGCCGCCTATGGCGACCAGCGGCATCCGGACATCCCTGGACAGCTTTTGGAGCCGCGAGCTGGGGACCTTCTTTAATTCCGGCTTAAGAGGCGTGCGGAAAACCGGCCCGATAGCGACATAATCCGCATCTTTCAGGTCCGGGGATCTGAGGTCTCCCGGACCTCTTACCGTGCGCCCTATTATCGCGTCAGGGCCAAGCATCTCCCGGGCGACCGGAACAGGAATATCGCTTTTGCCGAGATGGACTCCGGCCGCTCCAACCAGAAGAGCGATCTCCGGCCTGTCGTTTATGATCAGGGGAACGTTCCCTTTGCGCGCTTGAGCGGCCATTTCTTTTGCCGCCCGAAGGAACTTATCTGAAAAATCTCTGGACCGCAGCTGCACGATGTCCACCGGACTTTTGAGCAAAACGCGAAATTTTTCCCGAAGCCTTCGCCTGTCCGGAAACAAACTATCGTCAAGAACCGCGTATATTTTCCAGCTCTTTAACAGCTGCTTTTTCGATCTCATAGAGCTTAAACCGGAATTTTTTGAATTTCTGCGACAGATTCTGATCAAACAGTTTCAACACTTCCTCCAGGACGCGCAGCGATTCCTTTCCTCTCTGGGAATTTGCCAAAAAGAGGTCCACCAGATTATCCCGGCTCATCTCGGATTCGGTGGACTTTATCCCCACATCGTTCAGATCCCTGGAAGAAACGAGTTCCTTGAGATGCTCGTTACGCAAATCCTTTATCGCATTGAATACCTCGTGCCGCAGGTCTTTCAATCTGAGCGTCAAACGCTCATTATTATCCGAGGCGAACCTGGTAATATCTTCGCACACGCGTATCCCTTCCATTACCCGATTAAGATTCGCGTCTATGATCCTGTAAACACCTTTATCCATATTTTTGCCGCTGGCCATTGTTATCCAAGCTTTTTTAACCTTTCGATAAGGTCCGTCGTGGAGTATCCTTCCACATAGGGGATGACCCTTACTTTTCCTCCCTGGGATTTGACATGATCGGCTCCTGCAATATTGCCCTCGTGCCAGTCGCCGCCTTTGAAAAGTATATCGGGAGTCAGGGTTTCTATCAAACGTTCCGGGGTATCCTCCTCGAAAACTGTCAAATAATCAACACATTCGAGGGCCGCGAGAATTTCCAGCCTGGTCTCCTGGGAATTAACGGGACGGTCTTTTCCCTTGATCCTCTTTACCGATCCGTCGCTGTTTACCCCTATCACGAGAAGATCGCATCCTCTCTTCGCTTCGTCAAGGTATTTTACGTGCCCGAGGTGCAGGATATCAAAACAACCGTTCGTGAAGCCCACGGTCTTCCCCGAGCTTTTTTCCCTTTTGACTATTCCTGCCAGTTCCGCCTGTGTCTTTATCTTTTCAGTCATCATTTCGTCAAAGTATCCTCGACTACCTTGCATATGGCATGGATCACGACCCCGTGTATTTCCTGTATCCGGGCGGTATTCTTCGACTTTGCCAGGATAAGGATATCCGATTCTTTAAGCAATTCTCCGCCGTCCCTTCCGGTAAGAGCGATGACCGTCGCTTTTTTCACGCGCGCGGCCCTTGCCCCTTCAATGACGTTCTCCGAATTTCCGCTTGTGGATATGGCTACCACCACGTCGGAGGGATCTGCAAGCGCTTCCACCTGCCGGCTGAAGATCTTGCTGAAATCGTAATCATTGGCTGCCGCGGTCAGGATCGACGTATTGGTGGTCAAAGCAATGCACGGAAAGCTTTTCCTCTCCTTTTCGAACCTTACCATAAGCTCGGCTGCCAGATGCTGACTGTCCGCCGCGCTCCCGCCGTTCCCGAACACAATGACCTTTCCGCCACGGCGATAGCATTCCACCAGGGCCGATGCCGCCTTGGCGACCGCGGCCATGTTCGCCTTATCCGAAACAAACTCATTTTTCAGGCGGAGACTTTCCTCAAAAACGATCTCTATTATTTCCTTGGCATCCATGATAATTCCCCCGGAATGTACCCGTTATATCTCCCTGAACGGAATATGCTCCGCGCCCGTTATCTCTTCGCCGGCACCTTCGGCCTCGCGGACGCCCCTGGCGATCCTCTTAACATGCATCTTCATATTGATCTGTTCCTCCACGCCGAGCATGCCCTGTACCTTGTTCTTGACTTCCTTCTGTATCCTTTCCGTCACCTCGGGAATATTCGCTGCCGCGGATATCGTGACGCCGGTCACGATATCGATGCCCTTCCTGCTGATATCAACGCGCGAGCTGACATCCTTTATGCCGGAAATCCCTTTCGCGATCTTGCGAATATACTCTTCAATGGCGGAAAGAGAGACGGTCACTTCTCCGTCGGGATTCTGAAAAGCAATGGTCCTGTTCTTTTTTATCCTCTTTTCTACCCGGTACGGCGCAAGTATGCCGAGTATCACGAAAATGCCGCCGATAACCCCGACGGTCACCCTGTAACTGGCGGTTTCGCTGGTTACACTGAGCAATTCCGCCCACTGTTCCGGCGATAATGCATTGATGGAGAGCAGCAGCAGCAATATTCCGACTCCCAGCATCAACAGCATGTAGATCACCACGCTGAGCCTTCTAAAAAAATTCATTTCTACCTCCTTTAATGTTCCTCTTTTTTCGGAAAAAGTTTTTCTATAAAGTGCGTGGAAATATCCCCTTTTTGAAAATCCGAATCGACCATCACCTTCTTGTGAAAATCCACCGTGGTCTTGATCGGTTCCACAAGAAATTCGTCCAGCGCCCTCTGCATGGTCTTTATGGTCTCTTCGCGGTTCGAGCCGTACGCAATAAGCTTGGCTATCATGGAATCATAAAAAGGCGGGATCTCATATCCCGCGTAGACATGAGTATCGACCCTTATGCCGGGGCCTCCCGGTATGCTGAGCGCCGATATCTTCCCCGGTGAAGGACGAAAATCGTGTTCCGGATCCTCGGCGTTTATGCGGCATTCTATGGCGTTGCCGCTGATCTCTATGTCTTCCTGCCTGAACGGGAGCCTCTGTCCGGCGGCCACCTTTATCTGTTCCTTGATAAGATCTATGCCGGTAACCATCTCGGTGACCGGGTGCTCCACCTGGATGCGGGTGTTCATCTCCATAAAATAAAAATCATTACCGTCGAGAAGGAATTCAATGGTCCCCGCTCCCTTGTAATCCACCGTCTCCGCGCCGGCGACAGCACACTCACCCATTTTCTTGCGCATCTTTTCGGTCAAATAAACCGACGGGGATTCTTCGATCAGCTTCTGGTGGCGCCGCTGTATGGTGCAGTCCCTTTCGCCGAGGTGGACGATATTCCCTTTTTCGTCCGCAAGGATCTGGAACTCGATGTGCCGCGGCGCTTCGATGTATTTTTCCATATATACGTCCGGCGTGCCAAAAGCCGCTTCGGCTTCGCTCTGGGCAGTAAGAAAGGCGCTGACGAGCCTGACATCATTGTGACAGACCCGCATCCCCTTTCCTCCGCCGCCCGCCGATGCCTTGATAATGACCGGGTATCCGATCCTCTTGGCCTCTTTCAGCGCATCCTCCTTGGTCTTCAGCACTCCTTCCGAGCCCGGAATGACAGGGACGCCGGCTTTCTTCATCGTATTCTTGGCGGTCATCTTATTGCCCATCAATTTCATATTTTCGGGCGAAGGGCCGATAAATTTTATCTGGCACGATTCGCATATTTCCGCGAAATGAGCATTCTCGGCAAGGAACCCGTAACCCGGATGGATCGCCTCGACATCGGTGATCTCGGCCGCGCTTATTATGCTGGGGATATTCAGATAACTGCTGGCCGGCATGGCCTTGCCTATACATACCGCCTCATCGGCCAGCCTGACATGAAGGGAATGCGCATCGACCTCGGAATAGACAGCTACGGTCTTTATCCCCAGTTCCCTGCAGGCCCGGATGATTCGTAGGGCGATCTCTCCCCGGTTAGCTATTAAAATCCTGGAAAACATGATATAAATCGATAATTAATAATCAAAAGTGAAAATCAAATGGTCGGATTTTACGTTGGTTCGACCAAAAATAAGATCTGGCCGTACTCGACGGGTTCCGCGTTTTCAACGCTTATTTCCAATATTTTGCCGCCGAATTCCGCCTTAACTTCATTCATCAATTTCATCGCTTCGACGATACAAAGCACGTCACCTTTCCGGACAACGTCCCCGACTTCCACGTAAGAATCCGCGTCGGGAGAAGACGCCCTGTAAAAAGTGCCTACCATCGGGGCCTTAACCTCCCTGATGTTTTTCTGCTGCATCTGGGGTTTTGCCGGTGCTTCCTGGACCGGCGCCGGCCCTCCTTTTTCCTCGACAGGGGCGACTATCTGCTCAATGATCCCCTGCGGCTTCTTTACGAGCTTGACCTTGATCCCCTCCTGCTCGATCTCGATCTCGGTCAGGTCATTCTCGTTCATCAGCCCTATGATCTCTCTTATTTTCTTGATGTTCATATCGCTCCCCTTTTTCTCATACCGCGCATTGCGATATACGGACTATGCGCGTTCTATATACTCTCCCGTACGTGTATCGACTTTGACAAACTGCCCCCTCTCCACGAAGAGGGGCACTTTTATGACCTTCCCTGTCTCCAGCGTCGCCGGTTTTGTCGCTCCCGAGACGGTATCTCCCCTATAGCCGGGTTCCGTTTCAACTACCTTGAGAACGACATGGATGGGCGGCTCTATGGTCAGAAGTTTGCCGTCACAGAGTTTCGCGATCACGCTCATGTTCTCTTTCAGATAAGCGACCTTGTCCCCGATCTTCTCTTCGGGAATATGGCTCTGCTCATAGGTGGTCTCATCCATAAAACAATACCCGATATCGTCCTTATACAGATATTGCATCTGCTTCTGTTCGACATACGCCTCCTCAAATGCATCTTCCGGCCTCAGGGTCTCCGAGATTATGGCCCCTGTAGCAAGATCTCTCAGTTTCGCGCGTATGAAGGCCCCGCCCTTGCCCGGCTTATGGTGCCGTGCTTCCACGACCTCATGAAATCGGCCGTTATAGGTTATGATCCCCCCCTGCCTCAATTGTCCCGCTTTTATCATACAGTCAAGACCTCACATCCTTTTGCGGTTACCAGGACCGTATCCTCTTTCCGGATCCCTCCGACCCCGCCCTTATACAGCCCCGGCTCTATCGTGATGACCATTCCTTTGCGCAATGGTTCACTGCATTCCTCGCGGAAAAAAGGCCTTTCGTGGATATCCAGCCCCACTCCGTGCCCAAGTCCATGAAGGATAAGATTACCGTCTACATTATTATTAATAAAATACCTGTTTATTCTCTCCCCCAGGGAACCGGTTTTCACGCCGGGCTTTACCGTCTCTATCGCCAGGTCGTGGGCGCGATGGACAAGCGTGCGGAACTCCCTGATTTTCCGGTCTATTCTACCCACGGAGTATGTCCTTGTCAAGTCGGAACAGTACCCCTCCACCCGCACCCCGAAATCCACCAGGAGATGTTCGCCCTCTTTCAGCCGCCTCGAACCGGGTATGGCATGCGGGTACGCCGTGTTTTCACCTATCGCTACTACCGGCGAGAACGCGTTTTCATGGCCAAGGGCGCGTATAAGGACATTTATCATGTCGGCGATATCCTTCTCGCTCATGCCCTTTTCTATGTTTTTCCTGACCTCTCTCCATACCCTGACGGTCTCCCTTGCGGCTTTCCTGAGAAGGCCTATTTCGTATTCCTGCTTCACGCATCGCATGTCCTCGATCAGGGACGGAAGATGCCGGAATTTCAAAGACGTCTTGTCCGAAAGGGATTTATATTCGGAAACGGAAAGGTTTTTTTCGTTAATACCGATCCTTCTTATCCTGCCGGTCCTGATAAAATCCTTGAGCTTCGCGTTGACCTGCCCGGCTATTATCTCTCCAAGCTCGAGATCCTTAAGCATCTTCCGGCCGAGCGCCTCGTTCATGCTGTCGATAAAATACACCGCCCTACCGGCGGCAATAAGAAGCTTCGCCTTCTCGCAAAAATATCCCGTCAGATAAAAAATATCCCTTTCGCCGGTTACGAGAAAAGCGTCGAGTCCGGACTGCTCTACCTTGCGCCTTATCTTTTTGAGCAGGCCGTTCCTTCGAACGGCATTTTTATTCATTTATCAGCTCCACCAGAGCCCGCAGCCCGAATATGTAACTGTTCTTCCCGAAACCGGTCACCTGCCCGCTGACGACAGGCGCCACAAGGGACTTGTGGCGGAATTCCTCCCTGGCATAGATATTGGACAGGTGCACTTCAACGGACGGCACCTTTTTCGCGCCAAGGGCGTCGCATATGGCCACGCTCGTATGCGTGTACGCGGCGGGGTTTATGAGTATGCCGTCGGCATCGGTAGCGCCTATCTTATCTACTATATCCCCTTCATGGTTGGACTGATAAAATTCAATATCAATGCCTTCCTTCGCAGCGACCTTTTTCATCTCGGAATTAATGGCATCGATGGTGTCCTTGCCGTAAATGTCCGTTTCCCTCTTGCCAAGAAGATCCAGGTTCGGACCGTGAATTACGAGTACCTTTGACATTTCCCCTCCTACTGTTAACGCCTTTATAAAAATAAATGGGACTGGTTTATTCCCAAGACTATGCTACCGCAGTAAACCTGTCCCGCCTTTCAGCAACGTGTCTACTGCTTCTTCTTCGCTGGTTCCGCTTCATCGACAAGCATAACAGGTATGCCGTCCTTTATCGGATATCTTCTGCCGCAAGCAGTGCATACGATCTTGCCCCCTTCCAGCTTTACCTCCGTCCTGCACAGAGGACATGCCAGTATCTTCAAAAGCTCTTTATCGATCACTGCACACCCCCCTTCTCTCCCCCCGTAATCCCCACCACAGATAAATAACGCCGCCGATAACGCTTATTAAAAGGAATCCCAGCAATAAGAGCAGGCTCGCCGCGAACGCCGTTTCCTTCCCGGTCAGGGTCGCGAAAAACGCAACAAAAGCTCCCTCTCTCACGCCAAGCCCTCCCATCGAAGGCGCCATGCTTATAAACGTGACCACCGGCATTATCAAAAACACGTTTCCGAGGTTTACCCTGGCTCCCAATGAAAGAAAAAATACGTAAACAATACCGAAGTACAGGCATTGCGCAACTATGGATACGGAAAATGACTTTACGAGCACATCTCGTCTGTTTCTGTAATCGTGCACGATATTATACACGCCGTTCAGGCGCTCGCCGAGACGGAACATCTTGATCCTCGCAAAAAACCGCTCCATAAAACGGGCAACCGCTTTATTGGTCGCGATAACAAATCCGGTGATACCCAGGATTACCAGTAAGAACACCAAGATCCTGATCGTCATGAGCTGAAATCTTCCGCGATCAACGACAAGCGCCACGGCGGCGACCACCAGATACGTATAAAGACCTATAAACCGGTCCATGAAGACGCTCGCGTATGACTGCAGTTTTTTTCCGTTAGTGCGGGCAGCATAATGGGCCTTGACGATATCCCCGCCTATGGCGGTCGGCATGAAATTATTGAAAAAATAACCCACGAACGTCAGCTCAAGCGACTCCCTTAAAGTAATGCTCAGGTTCTCCCCGAGAAAGATGATCTTCATCCGGTACGCGAGCATGGCCACGTTGATCACGAAAAAAACGGCGGCGGCCGCAAGAAAATTCAAGTTGCTCGCGGATATTATCGACCAGATATCGCGGATATTATGCCTCATAAGCCAGAACAAAAGTCCCAGCAGGCCGAAGCTTACCGTGATACGTATAAGCGCGGACTTCTTATTTTTCATTCCCGGCTTTTTTCTCCTTGCCTTCCGGTTCTTTCTCGCTATTGTCCCCGGCGGGCTTTTCCATGCTTGCAACGTACCCCATCCTGAGATGATGGATGGCTTCCTCCAGATTGTCCAGCTCTTCTTTTGTCAGATTGCCCGCAGTCTTCTCTTTCAGCATGATCAGAGCATCTATGACCGTGCCGGCATGTTGAAGGTCTTTCTGGACCGTGCCCGCGATGGGGTGTTTCACCAGGCCGAGAGCCGCAAGCCCTTCCATCATCAGCCCCGAAACAAAAACCGTGAAATCCACCTTGACCTTTTTCGCGTCCTTCTCCATAAGCCACATCTCCTTATCGCGTATTATCCTGTGCCCGGCAGCTGCTTTTGCCAGGCGAAAAAGAGTTTTCTCTTAAGTTTCCGCATGCATTGTTCCGCGGCAAGCTCACCCTGCTTTATGATCGTTCTTGCTTTGGCGAAATCAAATTGATCGATATTCTTAAGCTCCGGTTTTATGACCACATCCGCGAGCTCGGACTGATACTCGTTAAGTTCTTCTCCCATGATCTGCATCGATTGAATGACAGCCTGTATGGCATTGTGTACTTTCTGGCTTTTGACGGCAAAACCGGGGTTCACGGCAAGAACGAAGGTGGCGCCGAAGTCTTGCGCGGCCTTGGTCGGGACACTGTTGCGCACGCCTCCATCCGCAAGCAATCTCCCGCCGATCCTCACCGCCGAGAACACCCCCGGCCAGGAACAACTGGCCCGGATAAGTTTCACCAGGTCACCCGAGGTATGTGTCAATTCCTCGCCGGTCTCGATGTCGGTGGTCGTAAGAGCAAAAGGGATCTTCATATCCCTAAAACTCCCGTTGTCGACACAATCCTTGATGATCTTCTCCAGTTTATCTCCCTTTATGAGGCCGGTCGGATGGAGGCCGAAGTCCACGAGGCTGGGCCAGCTGAAGTCCAGCGCTATTCGTTCCAGATACTCCGGCGTCATGCCCAGACTGTAAGAAGCGCCGATAAGGCTTCCGATACTGGTGCCGATGACCATGTCAAAGGGCATCCTGTCGCGCCCGAAATGCTTCTCCATCACCTTGAGGACGCCGATATTGCATAACCCCCTGGCGCTGCCGCCGCCCAATACCAGAACTATTTTTCTTTTCTTGAACAGTTTCATGTCAATACACTATTATCCCCGCATACCCGACGACCTGGGTAATATCCCCGGTCACATCCCCGCTGTCAGAATACCTCACGAGTTCGGCTTTTTTTGCGTTCATCTTTTTCGCGCACATGAGCATTATCGCGGCGGGGATATACCCGCACATGGATATGTTATTTTTCTCCACAACGTCCAGAAGACCTTCAGCGTCGAGAGCCAGAACGGCCCGTATGGCCTTTTGATCTTTTTCTTTTGCGCTCTTACGGGATTCATAATGTGTCATGTCGCTTGAAGCCAGGATAACGACATCTCTGGCCGCCCGTTTCGCTGCGGAAACGATCGCATCGGCCACCTCCTGATACTCCGACAGGTTCCCGTACTGTATGGTCATCGGTACTATTTTCCCCGCCGGAGACGTTTTCTGGATGAACGGCAACTGTACCTCTATCGAATGCTCAAAGGCGTGCGCTGCCGGATCTTCCGTGACAAGGCCGGTTTCCTGCATCATAGCCGCCAGGAGGTCCCTATCCACATCGACCACTCCCAGGGGCGTGCGCCACGGCTCCGACCAGGAAGCGAACCGGGCACCGTAACCCGTATGATTGGGGCTCAATATTATATAAGTGCTCCTGGGCTTCAGTCTCGCATAAACCTCTCCCGCCACGGGACCGGAGTAGATGTATCCCGCGTGCGGGACTATAGCGCCCACCGCATCGATCTTATCCGAACGATCCGGGATCATGTTTTCCAGATCGTCAAGAAGGCTTCCCTTGTTAGCCGGATAAAACTGTCCCGATACTGCCGGATTCCTGACCATACGCGCCTCCTCATGCCGCAACTCACACCGATCTTGTATGATAATCAAAGTAACATTATATGCTAAAGATATATAGAGGTAAAGGAAAAGTAAGCCCGCTTAGAGAAGTCCTTCCGACCCCCCTAAAGGGTAAGGATCGGGCCGACTGTATCATTCGGGGTGAACAATAACGACAGCACACCTGTTCAGGTCAAGGATATCCCCGGCGCATTTTACTATATCATCCCTGCCCAGGGCGGTTATCTCTGCCGGATACCGCTTGTAATCCCGAAATCCCAGCCCGTAAAGCTCATCAAGGGCCATCGTCATGGATATCGAGCTATTGGTCTCGAGCGAATACGCGTGCCGGGAGATCAGCTTGTTCTTGGAAGACGCTATTTCTTCTTCGGTTATGTTTCCGGCCGCGATCCTTCCCAGAGCATCAAGGACCGCCTCTTTTGCCTTCTCGATGTTCTCTTTTGTGGTCGCCGCATACAGCACGAAATATCCGGGATCCACAGCGAGGACACTCACGGCGCCTGAAGCATAAACAAGCCCTTTCTCCTCCCGCAGCATGTGGAACAAAAGACCGTCCGATCCCGACAAAATGGAACTCATGACGGAGAGCGCGTATCTTCTCTTATCGCCTACGCGCACGCCTTGAAATCCCACAAGCAACAGGGACTGCTCCTTTCTCATGACTATATTTTCCTGGCGCATCTTTTCCAGCGGGACAACCTCTTCTTCCCGTATAGGGCTGCTTTTTCCTTTCCAGCTGCCGAATCTCTTCGCCAGGTTATCCAGGGTTTTCCCCGGATCCACCTCTCCGACAAGGGTCATGACCGCATTTTCGGGAACAAACCGTTTCCTGTAAAAAGACATGATCTCGCGCCGGGAGATCGGGTCAACTGTCCGCACCTCCCCCGCGATCCTCATGGCGTACGGATGTTCCCCGTAGAGTAATCTCCGGAAATAGAACATGCCGTTCTCGAAGAGATCGCTTTCCTGCTCCTTTATGGATGCTATTATCTTCTTTTTCTGTTTCTCGATCTCTTCTTCCGGGAACACGGCGTTCTTGACCACGTCCTCAAATATATCCAGGCCCGCATCCAGGTCCCCGGACAGGACATCCATGGAGATGCCGATGCTATTCATCCCGCTGAAAGTGCTGATGTTGCCGCCCATTTTCTCCAGCGCGGGGACGATCTCCTCCTCGCCGCGTTTCTTTGTCCCTTTCAAGAGAGCCGCGGCGGTAAGATTGGATATACCGTTATCATTTCTATCCTCCGCCCTGAGTCCTCCCGATATCGCAAGCGTGATGGAAACAAGGGGAACCCGGCTTCTTTTCTTAACGGCAATACGCAAACCGTTCCCGAGCGTTACCGACCTTTCCTCTTCCTCGGCCCGTTTCCGCGCCCTCGGCGGCTTGACCTCGCCCTGATAGCCCCGCGGCATGAGAAAAACCGTGGTGGAATTATCCCTGATCAGGTATTTCGAGGCGATTTTCTCCACTTCTTTAATTCCGACCATTTTTATTTTACCCACATATTTTTCAAAAAAAGCGGGGTCTCCGGTCAGGATCTGCGAACTGGTCATGGCGCTGGTTATGCTGGAGATCCGTTCGTGAGAATGAAAATAGTCCGTGAGCACCAGATTTTTGGCCCGCTCTACTTCAGAATCCTGGATACGGCCGTTCTTCAGCTCCTCGATCACGGCAAATATCTCTTCCCGGGCCTGTTCAAGCCTATCCGGGTCACCTATGCCGGTGATAGCAAGAAGACCGGGACATCTCGGAGTATAATTCCCGCTGGAGATCGTATAGAGAAGCTGTTTTTCCTTCACAAGCCTTTTGTACAGCCGGGAATCATCTCCCTCGCCCAGCAGGATCCCCAGCACGTCCCCGGCGTAGAGGTCGGGCGAATATAAGCTCGTCGTATGAAACCCCATGGCCAGATACCCCAGTGTCGTATCGGCGGGAAATTCCGACTTACTCTCATCGACCTGTCTCGGCTCCGGGGATACATCGACCGGCCATGGCCTGGCTCTCTGATACTCCTTGAATTCTTTCTCCGCAGCCTCAAGGGCCCTGTCGGGAGGAACCCCGCCGGTTATGCCGATCACTATCCTGTCGGGCGTATAGACCGCCGAGTGATAGCGGAGCAGGTCTTCGCGCGACAATTTCTTAAACATTTCCTCATATCCTATGATCGGGTATTTATAAACATGCTCCCTGTAAGCCTGGGCAAAAAGAAGACGCATCCTTCTGGCCACAGGATCGTCATTGCGAAGCTTGATCTCTTTCAGGATCACATCCCTCTCGGCCGCTATTTCCTCCTCGGCAAAAACGGGATCCATGACCATGTCGACAAGCAGGCTTAACGTCTTCTCGAAATTCTCATTCGGGACAGTGATATGGTATTCGGCGGAATCCAGGCCCGTAGAGCCGTTGATCATCCCTCCCATCGCCTTGATCTCCCTGCGGATCTCCTCAGAGGTCTTGACATGGGTCCCCTTAAAAAGAAGATGCTCGAGAAAATGAGAGATGCCGGACCCGGCGTATTCACCCTCGTTGGAAAGACCGGATAGAACGCGTATCTGTACCGTCACCAGCGGTGACTCCGGCATATACTTCGAGACTATGGCGGCTCCGTTATCGAGGACCTTCTTATGGTAGTCGGCGCTGGGCTCTTCCGCGCGCGCGCAAAAAGCGACAAAAACAAGGAAAAAAACAGTGATCGATATTCTTAAAACGTGTCTGATGGATCCCTCCCCTTCGAAACCTATTATACACCTATCTCATGCTATGCGGAAGCGATCTGACAACCTGCCCGCCCTCCGCGGTCGTGTCACTTATTGTTCTTTAATTTCGTGGTCCGGATCATGCTCGTGTGGTGCGTTATCTTGATCGCCAGCTCATCAAGGATCGAATAAATGCAGGGGATGACGATAAGCGTAAGAGCCGTCGCGAATACCAGCCCCCAGCAAAGCGCCAAAGCCATGGGCACGAGAAAAGGATCCTTTCCTCCTATGCCGTAGGCGACCGTGGAAAGCCCGCCCGCGGTAGTGACGGTCGTAAGTATGACCGGCCTTATCCTCAGCTGGCCCGCTTTAACGATGGATTCCGCCCTGTCCATCCCGCCGGCACGGAGCTTGTTGATAAAATCCACAAGGACTATGGAATCATTTACGACGACACCATTAAGCCCCACGATCCCCATGATGGCTATGAAAGACAGCGGCAGGCCATGCGCCAGGAACGCGACAATGACCCCGATCAGCCCGAAGGGTATGGCCAGCATGACGACAAAAGGCTGAATGAGCGATTTAAAAAAAGACGCAAGTATCAGATATATGATCAAAAAGGCAAAAAAGAAGGCTTTCAAGAGGCTTTTCAGCGACTCTATCGTTTCCTCCCGCTCCCCCCCGTACTTTACCGAATATCCTATATACCTGTCCGGGATATCCTGGAATTTTTTCTCCAGCATGCTGTTGACTTCAAGGGACGTTATCTTGTCCGTGTCTATATTGCACGAGGCGGTAACGACCCGTTTTCCGTCCAGGTGTTTGATGGTTGTTGTGCCCGGTACTTTTTCTATCTCCGCCACCTTTTTTAGCGGTATAAGATTCCCGAATTTGTTAACTACAAGCACTTCATCGAAAATGCTGATATCGCAGCAATCCTTCGCCTCGTCAAACCTGACCGTGACATCTGTCTCTTCCTCGGCTTTTACCGGTTTTATCTTTGTCGCGATATTGCCCTGGAACACGCCCCTGATGGTCTTTGCGATCTGCCCTATCGTAAGGCCCGCCATGGTGGCCTTATTGTGGTCGACCTTTACCCGTATTTCCTCCTTGCCCGGCTTATGGTCCCATGTGATATCCGATGTCCCGTCCATTGTCTTCAGGTAGTCCATATATTCTCCGGCGATCCTGTCAAGCGTGTCAAATCTCTCGCCTCTTATTCTGGCCTCGACGGGTTTGCCTACCGGCGGACCCGCTTCCGGTTTATCGAATCTCAGATCGTCGAATCCTTTTATATCCTTTGCCTTCTCGCGCACCTCCGCTATAATCTCGTCCACCTGACGCTTGCGGTCCTGCGCCTGGGTAAGATAAACGGTTATCTGGACCAGATTGCTCGCCTGGCCGGCAAAAGGATCCTGGCGGTCTTCTTCTATCCTGCCCACCGTCGTCACGTAAGTATCGAGTTCGTCCTCCGGCAATTGGGAAACTATGTCTTCCACGGGCGCTATAAGTTCGCTGGTCTTCCCCAGCGGGGTCCCTATCGGGGCTTCTCCTCTTATAAAAAAGAAATTTATTCCCGCGCTCGGAAAGAGGATGAACCTCAAGACGGTCACGGAAAGAACGGCGCAAATGATAAGGGTCGCCGTGATCCCCGCCAATACCTTGTATTTCCTGCGAATGGCCGCTTCCACGACCCTCGTATAAAAAGTGACCAGATTCTTGAACCAGGGCATGTCCCTCGAGAGTCCCACGGGCCTGCCTGAAGCGTCACGTCTGACCTTCACAAAATCCGCAAGATGGCTCGGAAGTATGACAAGTGCCTCTCCAAGCGATGCAAGAAGAGCGATGATCACGACAGTGGGTATATTCCTCACGAATTTGCCCATAAGCCCTGACATGAAAAGCAATGGGGAAAACGCGGCAATAGTGGTAAAAACAGCGGAGACGACCGCACCCATCACCTCTTCCGTGCCTTTGACCGCCGCTTCCCGTGGCGGAATGCCGTCTTCCATGTAACGGTAAACATTTTCGGCCACAATAATACCGTCATCCACGAGCATGCCGAGAACGATGACAAGCCCGAACATGCTGATGAGATTCACCGTTATCCCCATGGCCCCCATAACGATGAATGTGATAAAGAACGCAATGGGTATGCCCAGGACCGTCAGGAGGGCGACTCGCCTCTGCAAAAAAATGAGCATCAGTCCTATGACCAGGATTATGGCGAACCAGGCGTTGTTTTTCAGGACGCCAAGGCGTCTATTGGCGTAAAAAGCATAATCGTTGACGTAAGATATTTTCAGATCGTCCGGGACTTTTTTTAAAAAATCGGCGCATTTTTTCCTTACCTCGGCTACTATGCTTATGGCGTCGCCCGACTCCTTCTTCATCACGATAAGATTGGTCGATCGCGTCCCCAGCGTCTTGTTGATCACGTCTTCGTCTTTGAACGTATTCTCTACGCGCGCCACGTCCTTGACCATCAACCAGTTCCCCGCGTCATTGGCCCTGATAATGACATTTTCGACCTCCTCGGCGGTCTCGAATTCCCCGGTGGTCCTGATGCTGTATTCGGTGGTGGCGGTATCGATCTTGCCGGCGGGCATACTCACGTTGCGTAAGGCAAGCGCCTGCTCTATCTCATCGACTGAAACATAATACTCCTCAAGTTTTTCATGGTCCACGAGGACCTGTATCTCCCTGTCCCTGTACCCGCTTTTCTTTATGCGCGCCACTCCTTTTATGTCCTCGATCTCGTCTTCAAGTGCGTCGGCATATTCCCGAAGTTTATGCTCGGTCATCTCCCCGGATAAAGATACCTCAATGATGGGGTACTGCTTGCTTGTGATCTCCAGTACACTGGGATCGTCGTCTATATCCCTGGGCAGGTCCTGAGCCCTGTCCACGGCGCTTTGTATGTCTCTTATGACCTTCTGCTTGTCGGACTCATCAGGATCGATCTTCACGTAAATAAGCGACACTCCCGTCGCGGATGTGGAATTTATCTCCTTGATACCGTCAACTTCCCTGAGTTCCTTTTCTATCGGAACGGTCACGAGTTTTTCCATGTCTTCGGGCGTGGCGCCCGGGTACGTGGTCGTAACGCTCACCATGTCAAATGACACATTGGGAAATACTTCCCTGTTCAGGCCAAACACCACTATCAGCCCGATTATCAGGATGATAACGGAAATAAGGTTCACAAAAAGCGAATTATTTACGCTAAACCTCGGCAGACTCATAGCATGTCCTCGTATTTATCAAGAATTACATTCATTGCTCTCGCCAGATCGATGTTTGCCCGCGCATGGTCCAGCATGAACTTTGCTTCCTCAAGTTCCGCGCGCAGGAGATCACGCTGATAATCAATGATGTTTTTTGTGTTCGAACGCCCGTAACTGAACCTCTTCTCTTCTTCCGCGAGCTTTTTGGACTGAAGCTCCACGGCTTTATGCATATAAGCTAAACTTGCCTCGTAGGCAAGGACGTTCCGGAAAGCGTTCCCGACCTCCGTTATTATGGTCCGTTCCACCTCTTTAAGCTTGACCAGGGCGCTCTCTTTTTCGTACCCCGCCTTGTCGAACTCGCTGCGCGCCTGTCTGTTCTCAATAGGAATTTTGAATTCCACACCGGCATAATAATAAGTATTGTCCATAACCACCGTTTTACCCGCGGCTTTTCTGAACTTTGTTTCGCACCCGTTCATCGCCATGCTCGCGATAAGGTCGATCTCGGGCCACTTCTCATTTGTCTTGATCTTCAGATTAAGGCCCATTATTTCGACGTCCCTTTTCTTCATGTAGTAATCTCTTCTTTTTTCAAAAGCTTCTTTCAGGCAGCCCGGCAGGCTCTTATCCATATATCCGTAACTGAAAGCTTCCGCAGGAGCTATGCGCGCTTCATCGCTCATGTTCATCATGAGTTTCAGGTTCTCTTCGGCTCTTTTATAATTATTTTCCGCAACAAGCACTTCCGCTTCTCTTGTAGCAACGTTCGCCTCAGAAGAAAAGAGGTCCACTTTCTCCCTCAGCCCTATATCCAGATTCTTCCTGTCGACTTCATACAAATTCTTTGCCTTTTCCAGTATCCCGGTGAATATATCCAAAGACCTCTTCGCGAAGACAAGATCCATATATGATCTTTCCACCTCCGCTATAAGGGCCTCTATCCTGTCCTTCATCTCCAGATCCGCATTTTTGATGGCCAGCTTTGTCAGGGTTATCTTTTTCCTGTCCACATATCCGAAACCGTTCTTACCCACGGGCTGTTTTATCTCAAAAGAAAGCTCGGCCGTATGGGACGGGTTCTTTGCCACAAAAGGCGTATTATTCCACAATCTCGTGTCCCCGGCTTCTACCGTGACTTCCGTCCCCGTGGGCAGGGTCTTGGTAACGCCGGCATAATATTCGTTGAGCAGGTCTTTATCGGGAGCAAAAACGGATACCTCCTGCCTTTTATCCTCGGTCCAGCCCACACCGCCGTATAAGAAGGTGTCAAAAACAGCTTCCACGTACATCAGTTCCGTCTCGGCAACGTAAAGGTCAAGCTTTGCCAACTTGACCTCGAAACTGTTATTCACGGCAAACCTGACGCAATCCTCCCGGGAAACGAGCCTGAAATCGGAAGGGGCCTCGGGTTTCGGGCCGCAGGAAACCAGCGCCTCCGGATCAAAAGAAACAGTATCTTCGGGCTGAACGGGAACGGGGTTCCCCTGCTGGGCCGGCGCGGGGCAATAGGCGCCCAGCCCCGTCAAAAGGCTTGCTATGAACAGCAATTTTATGGCGAATCCGGCATTTCTCATTTTTTCTTCCTCAAACCATCGCAAACTTTTCTCAGCATTTTCAGGTATTCCTGTCTCTCGGGTTCCGTCAGCGCCGAGAACATGTCATCGGCGCTTTTTCTGCGTTCATCATATATGCGCCTTGCCGTTTCCTTTCCCTTTTTAAGAAGGGCTACACGGACAACTCTCCTGTCTTCGCTCGAACGCTCCCTCTTCACGAGGTTAAGCTTTACCATTTTATCCACGATGGCCGTTACCGCGCTCATGGTCAGGTGAAGCGCCTTCGCCAGGTCCCCCATCCTGCAGGAAGGCCTTTCTCTTAAAAGATCAAGAATGACTATGTGGGGGATCGTCAGGTTTCCTTTGGCGATAACAGTGCTCTGCTTTCTTGTCACTTCCCTGATAATAAGGGGGAGCAGACTTGAGATCTCACTTCCGAAATCAACATGCTTTGTTTTTTTCATGTCAACTCCTTCATTTTACGAATAATTTCTTTTCCAAATATTTCAATATTTTAACTATTCTCTAATTGAAGTATATATCGGAAAGAGGGAAAAATCAACAAAAAATTCTAACTTTTTGAAAATTTTACGGTAAGGAGGAAATCCACGGGGTCCGGGCCCAGTTCTTCGGGAAACGAGGGGAACGGCTGGGCCCGTTTGATGCCCCTGATGACCTTTCGCTCTGTTGCGGGAGAAATGTCGGAAGCCACGCTGTCGATCCCTTGAAGATGCCCGCCGGCATCCAGGGTGAACATGAGGGTTGCTGCCCCTTTTTCGCTTCCTTCCGAGGCGGAATGGATCTCGGCGCGTATTCTCTCGCGGACCAGGTTATAATATTCAAGAAAGGCGACTTCCCGGTCCGCCCCGGCCTTCTCCTCTTCCGGAGAAAGACGGTCCTCAGGTCGCGCTTCTTCTTCTGAATCACCCGCAGCGGCGGTCAGGGACCGCTCCCGATCGGTCGAGGATGGGATCTTTTCTTTCCGCTCCGAAGCTGTCTTTCCGGCAACGCCTCCGGAGTAAACTTCTTCTTCCTCGGCCAGGCGCGATTCGTCGATCACTATATAGTTCAGATCGACCGTTTCGACGCGCTTGATCTCCTTCTCTGAGGAGAAGAAAGCGTGCGGCGCCACGACCGCCACGTGGACCAGCAGTGAAAATCCCAGAGCTATCCTGAAAGCAGGGTCACTGAACATATTACGTTAAACTCCATGTTTAATTGCAGCCGCGAGCCTCAAGCTGCAAGTTTTACACCGGCATTATAATACTCGTTATTCCGATTTACAACTCAAAACTTATGGCAAGCGGGACACTTTTTTAAAATTCACAGGAAAATCCGAAAATATAATTTCTTTCGGGCGCCGGGAACAGATCTGTCACGGTCCCGGCTACGTTTGAAGTCGCTATTTCGGAATATGTCACGTCAAAGATATTATTGATCCCGAAGAACGCTTTTATTCCCTTGTATTTCGCGGTAACTTTGCCGTTACATACGAAGTGTGATTTAAGCCTCGGCATCCGATTGGGATCATCATTGATGGAATATTGTTCGGACACATATTCGGAATTAAAGTTGAACTCAAGATACTTTACCGGGACAAAATTAATGCCCCAGGTGACCTTGTGTTCCGGAACCATGGGAATCTTGTTCCCGGTAAACTTGCCGCCGTCAAACTCGGCATCAAGATAGGTATATGTGCAGTATGTGTTCAGCCATTCGAAAGGCTCCGATACGGCACCCGTTTCTACGCCAAATCTCCTTGTCCTGTCATAGTTCCTGTTATCCCCGAAAGGTCCCGAGGTCGGGTCATAGAATATCTCGTCATCGATCTTCATCCAGAAAAAGTTCAGCCGCGGCTGGAGGTATTTCCAGTTCCTGTCCTTGATCCCGGCCTCCCATGTGTCGGCTTTCTGATGTTTCAGGTCCGTATTTAACCCGGTCCACCGGCTGTAAAATTCATCCGTGGCGGGAAACCGGTAGCTGCGGGAGAACCTGCCGTAGATACCGCCCGCATCCAGATATTTGTATTCGACTCCGATATCAAAAGCTTCCTGATCAGGGTTCCTTGTTTCATATCTGCCGGCGTTTTCGGACTGATCAAAAACATACCCTGCCCATTCCTGGCGGAAACCGCCATTTATGATGAACTTATCGAACAGCTCTATGTTATCGCTGGCATAGATGCCGAGGGTTTGCTTTTTGATCTTCAGCTGATTATACGTCCCCCAGGCCGGAGTATTGGTAAGAAGACGGTTCTCGGCCGAAAACAGGTCAATGCCCAGCATCAATCTGTTCGTAATGTCATCCCAGTAATATGTATTGGTGTATTTTGCGGAACCGCCGATGCTGTCGATCTGAGAATTATCCCATGTCGTCGCGCCCCAGGCAATAGTGGTCGAATCCAGTCTCTTTTTCCTGCCCCAGAAGTCCACATCAAAAGCATGATCCGTGGATTCGCTGCTGAAATTGAGCTTGGGCAGTACCCTTAAAAAAGTGGTTTCTGTCTTGGCCCTGTCGTTCGGGGTCGTCGAACCGCGGTATCCTATTTGATCGATCTCGGTTCTCTGCAGGCCCGCGGGCAACCCGTACCAATCCTTGTGATACCCACCCGAGAAATCCACCTTGAGATACTCCACCGGACATATCGTCATCCCACCCGTAAGATCGCATCCGTCATAATCGCCGTTCAGCCGGTATCCGTCGGTCTTTTCCTGCTTGAAAAAGAGATTATAAGAAGCGAAATCCTCGGCGCCGTTAACATCGCAATAATAATTCTGATACCGGTAGCTCCCGAATTCAACACTTCCCTTGAAGTGATGGCCTTTCTTCCCGCGCCTGGTGATAATATTGATCACGCCGGCGGCCGCGTTGTCCCCGTACAGAACGGAACCGGAGCCTCTTGATATCTCTATCCTTTCCACATTCTCGAGGGGTATCTGGGACCAGTCCGTCCCGGAAATATCTATCTCGTTCACCCTTCTGCCGTCGATCATGACCAGCACATTGCGAGCGGCTTCTTCACCGAAACCGCGCATATCGACGGTAACCGTCTTCCCCGCGTGGGTATAATCGGTAACATAGAGCCCGGGTTCCCTGCGCAAGAGTTCATAGACATATTTGGCGTTCGATTCTTCGATATCCTGCGCGGTTATTACGGTCACATTGCCGGGGTAATTGATCGCCGGTTCCCTGTACCCCGACGGCGTGACCACGATCTCTCCGAGATCCACGGCATTATCGTCGGCACCTTCGGCGCGGACCGTCAGCCGGCCGGCAAAAACGAGCGCCCCTATAACGACCGGTAATATTATCTTCCCGAATATTTTTAACATCTTTTTCCTTTTCTGCGCAAACACAATAAAAAACCCCGCACCCGCCAAATGGCGGGTGCGGGGTTCACCGTTTTCTTCAGCCCCTATATGATCCGACCAGCCTGTCCCCGGGCTTTTGCGGATATTGTTAACATACAGGCAGGTCTTCTGGCTTCCCCGCCCTTTTTAGCTGCCTTCCCATCCCGGAAATCCGGGATAGTGGCCTCAAACGCTAAAAGGGTTTTCCTTTTCCGAAAAGGAAAAGGACGGGGTCACAGCGGCGGGACCGCGTCCGACTTTCACGGACTTCCCTATTAAAGTCTTCTGATCACCTGTATGGACTTTGAACCCTAACCAGCTAAAAGAACATCACGGAACCTGGATCCTCCGACCAGTTTCCGGGCAAGCTCGTAACTGCCGAAAAGAACAAAAGCGAACAGGACGTTGCCGATCATGGTGTTTCTCAAAAACGGTAATGCCCTGATGTAGCATGAAACCATGCCCTGCCAGGTATGGGGATACCATGCCAGAGCTACGCCGAAATTCGTTATAACAAAAAAGACCAGAGCGGAAACAACAGCGGCGCCGAATATGGGCAGGGGGGTCCTGCGTTCCCTGAGCCACGTGCCCATATACCCTATGATGATAAACGCTCCCCAGGTATAAAGGACCACGCCATGGAGGCCTATTATCAGATCGCTTATGACCATGATCGCAAGCGGCACCCACGGCACCATTTTCCTGTTCAGGTAAGCCCCGGCAAAAATAGCTATTGCGGCCACCGGCACCACGTTAGGCGCGTGCGGCAGGAGTCTCATCATGAAACCAACAACGATCAAAATATATGCAATCATAATACCTCCCTTAATCAAACATAATATTAGTCCAAAGAGGGCAAAATGTCAATGCCTTAAGTTCCTCACCAGTGCAAAAACGCAAGCATCTCTTTTCCCGCCAGGGTTACCCCCGTTACCACCAGTCCCGCAATGGCAACACCTGCCGCGATCGCAATAAAGGCATACCTGAGCCTTATTTTGAAAAGCGTGGCCGCAACGCATCCCGTCCACGCGCCCGTGACCGGCAGGGGTATGGCGACAAACAGGATGAGGCCGACGGCTTCAAACTTTTCTACCAGAGATGCCTTTTTTCTGGTTCTTTCAAATAGCCAATTAAAAAACCTCTCGAATACCGGGATATGCCGCAGCCCGGCCGATATCGGCTGCAGCAAAAATAAAAGCGGCAGGACGGGGATCAAATTCCCGATAAAGGATAAGAGGTACGCCTTCTGAGGCGAAAATCCCATTGCAAGGGCTACCGGGATCGCCCCCCTGAGCTCGGAAACGGGCAGCGCCGCCAACACTATTACCGCTATTTCCTTATTGATCGCCGCAAGCGAATTCGTGACCTGTTCAAGCATGTCCTTCCTTTTCCGCTATCCTTGCTTAACTTATCCTGGCCAGCCGTATTCTCCTATCAAAGGCACGAAGACACAGCCGCAGACATTTTCCGGAATGAATTCATCCCCTTTCCTTTCTATCGATACGAGCATCTGGCTGTATACCGCTCCGACGGGGATCACCAATCTTCCGCCAGGCGCAAGCTGCTGTTTCAGCGTATCGGGCACGGAGGGAGCGGCCGCCGTGACGATTATTCCGTCAAACGGCGCTTCTTCTTCCCACCCCTTTGTCCCGTCATCGCACTTGAAATCGATATTTTCATATCCTTCCTCCGACAGGATCTTTTTCGCGCGTTCGAGCAGGCGCGCTTCCCTTTCCACGGTATAGACCCCGCGGCAGATCTCCGCCAGGATGGCGGCCTGATACCCGCTTCCCGTGCCTATCTCAAGAACCTTCTCGCCGCCTTTAAGGCGAAGGTTTTCCGTCATGATCGCCACCATGTACGGCTGGGAAATAGTCTGGCCATGGCCTATGGGCAGCGGATGGTCCGCATAAGCGTACGCCCTGTACATGGAGGGGATGAAACAGTGCCTCTGAACGCTCCTGAACGCCTTCAGGACTTTCGGATCGCTGATCCCCCTGGGGATCAGCTGCTCGTCAACCATCCGTTCCCTTTGTTCTACGTAATCCATAAGGCCTGAAGTGGTGTCTAAAAATAAGCCTGAAAAACTTGACCGTATCGCGTATCGGATTGATCTCGGAAGTCTCCTCGCCGTATATCGTCCGTATCGGGACCGACCTTATCTTCATGTTGTCCTCCGCGGCCTGGAGAAGCATTTCTGACTCGATATCGTATTTGTCCGACGTCAGCTTCATCTTTTTTAAGGCATCCGTCCTGATAAGCCTGTAGCCGCACTGGGTATCCGGTATGCGCTGCTTGCACGCCCCCGATACCACCCATGACGTGAACCTGTTCGTCCAGTAGCGCACGGACGGCATCGTTTTCGGATACAGCATGCGGTTGCCGATAACGATATCCGTCCCTCCCGCCCGCGTCGCGCCCATCAATATCGGGATATCTTCCGTATGGTGCTGGCCGTCACCATCCATTATTATCATCCATTCAAAATTGGTCTTCTCGAGAACATGTTTTATGCCCTCTCTCACGGAGAATCCCTTGCCGAGGTTCTGCCTGTGACGTATTACCATGGCGCCGCTGTCAAGCGCTATCCGCTCGGTGCTGTCGACCGATCCGTCATCGATGACAAGCACGCTCAGGCCCATCTTCACAATGTCCAGGACAATACGCCCTATCGTCCTGGCCTCGTTATAGGAAGGGATAACGACTATTGTATTGCCTACTCTTGATTCCATACTTTTCTGAAGGCGTACCACTGATCAGGGTACTCCCGTACGTATCGCTCGAAAATGCGCAGGTATTCCGACATAAGCGCCCGTATATCCTTTTCGTGATCCCCGATCGGATGGTATTTTATCGGTTTTTCAAAAGTGAGCTTGAACCTGTCGCCTTTTTCCCGGGTCAGAACGGAAAAGACTATCGGAGCGCCGGTCCTCAAAGAGAAAACAGCCGGCCCTTTCGGCATCAATGCTTTTTTCCCGAAAAAATCCACATATATCCCGCTGGCAGTATAGTCCTTATCCCCGGCGATGGCAAGGATCTCCCCGCGCTTCAAGACATTAAAACATTCCTTTATCCGCAGCCCCACCGGGATGGCTTTCATGTCGTTTATGGCTCTTTGCCGCGTGAAAAAATCATTTATGCGCTTGTTCGCGTGTTCCAGTATTAAGGCGCTTATCGGATAGTTAAGGCCCCCCACAACCGCCCCTCCCAGCTCCCAGTTGCCGAGATGAAGGGACAGGGTTATGACCCCCTTGCCTTCCGACAGGCATTTGTCCACATGCTCGCGGCCTACTATTTCTATGTTCCTGAAAACGTATTCTTCGCTAAATCTGGTAAACTTGAAAAAATCCGCAAGATATTTCGCGAAATTCCTGAACACTGCCAGCACGTGCCTGTTGATGGTCGCTTCATCGGCGTCCCCGCCAAGGACCACTTTAAGATTCGCCCTCAGTCCCTCTTTGTCTCTTTCAGCGAACAAAAAATACGTCCTGGCGACCAGTTCCGCGACGAAATAACACACCCCTATGGGCATGATCTTCGCGAGAAAAAACCCTGTCACGTAAAGTGAATACAGCATCCTTACTTCCCAAATGCGAGTTTTGCGATATCCAGAGCGCTGTCCGGCCGGGCCAGCTTTTTGGTATTCTCCTTCATGCGTTCCAGCATACCTTCCGAGTCAAATAACTCGTTTATTTTCCGGTGTATCTGGCTGTAATCCTCTATTTCGATCGCAGCCCCTTTTTGCACCAGATAATCGGTGTTCATGCGCTCATGCCCGGGGATGGGATCAACGATCAGCATGGGCAGTTCTTTAACCAGGGCCTCCGCTATGGTCATGCCTCCCGCCTTCGTAATAATAATATCCGATATTTCCATCAACTCATCGATGTTTTCCACGTAAGACAAAACGCGGATATTTTCCCCGCCTTTTCTGCACCCTAGTTTTTTCAGTTTCGCGTTCAATTTTTTATTCGAACCCGTCACGACCAGAAACTGATAGTTGTGCCTGATATCCCCTAAAAGAGACTTGACGACCTCCTCCATCGCCCCCAGCCCCTGACTGCCTCCCATTATCAGGATCGTGGGGTCCTTTTCCCGGAACCCGAATTCCCTTTTTATGAGGTGCCTGTCGTGCTGCCTCCGGAACTTCGGGCCCACGGGGATGCCGTACACTCTTATCTTTTCCGGAGGAACGCCTTTTTGCTCCAGCACCCGGGCAGTTTCGTCGGAAGGAACAACATAAAAATCCACCTCGTCAAACAGCCAGTATGAATGCGGAGCATGGTCGGTCAGGACGCCTATCAGCGGAGTCTTCTTGCCGCACGACTTTTTATAATCCGCTACCATCCCGCACGGAAAGGCCTGCGTGCAGAAAATAACATCCGGGGAATGCAGATCAAGAAGCTTTTTTATTTTCGACATGTTGAACCTGTGAAGAGCCTCCCTGGCTTTCCTGGTCTTCTTCATCACGTCCGGGTTATCATAAATATGACCCCAGATCTCCGGCTTTTTCTTGATAACTTCCAGGTAGGCTTTATTTATGATCTTCCCGAGGACCGGGTTGGTATAACCGAGGGCATTGATCTTTTCTACCTCGATATTGCCGGCGATTTCCTCCAATCCTTTTTCTATCGCGCTGGCGGCGTGAAAATGCCCGGAATATTTCGATATATAGAAAATCAGTGCTTTTTTAATCATACTTCCATTTCAAGGACTTTTTTGATCCTTCTGGCGGCTTCGATCAGTCTGCTTTCTTCCTCGACCAGCGCGAACCGGACAAACCCTTCCCCGTATTCTCCAAAACCCGTGCCGGGAGCCAGTACCACGCCGACCTCTCTGATCAAGAGAGATACAAATTCCATGGAAGTGAGCGCGCTGTACTTGTCCGGTATCCTCGCCCACAGATAAAAAGTAGCTTTGGGCCTGGGGACTTGCCATCCTATCTTTGCAAGGGAATCAACCATAACGTCCCTTCTCTTCTTATAGATCCCCACCTGCTTGTGAACGCAGCTCTGCGGGCCTGTCAGCGCCTTAATGGCGGCGTGCTGGATAGGTTTGAATAACCCGAAATCGATGTAACCTTTGGTCTTCGCCAGCGATTTTAATATGCCGGCGTTCCCCACCGCAAATCCGATACGCCATCCGGCCATGTTATAGGACTTGCTGAGGGTATGAAATTCCACGGTCACCTGCCGCGAACCGGGGAGCTGCAGCATGCTCGGCGCCTTATATCCATCAAAAACGATATCGGAATATGCCAGGTCATGCGCCAGTATGATCCGGTGCTTCCTGGCAAACGAAACCGCTTTCTTGAAAAACTCCTTCGTGGCCACCGCAGTGGTGGGATTATTGGGATAGCTGAGAAAGATCATTTTTGTCTTTTCGAGTATCTTCCGGGGTATTGAATCGAGATCGGGCAAAAAACCGCTCTCCTCGCTCACCGGAAGATTGTGCAAGATCCCCCCGGCGATGAGCACACCGTTAAAATGGACCGGATATGCGGGGTTGGGGACCAGGGCGATATCATCGGTATTGAGAAACGCCAGCGATATGTGCGCGATCCCCTCCTTGGAACCTATAAGAGGCAGGACCTCTGAATCCGGGTCCAGTTTGACATCGAATTTTGTCCTGTACCATTTTGAGATCGCCCGCCGCAGCTCACACTCCACGGGGTCTATGGACCGGGAGTACCGGTGATTCTTCGGATTCCGCGCAGTCCTGCAAAGCTCATCGATAACATGTTTTGGCGTGGGGCAATCCGGGTTGCCCATGCCCAGATCGATAATATCAAGTCCTTTTTCCATCGCCTCCTTTTTGAGATTATCTATAATCGTAAAAAGGTAAAGGGGCAATCTTTTCATCCTGTTAGCTTCATCCATTTTAACTCCTATCCTCTCGAATCATCGCTATGGTTTCGTCAGCTTTAACCTCCGCGCCTTCTTCTTTTATTATCTTTACCAGAACTCCGTCACACGGCGACGGAACATCGAACGTGGCCTTGTCGGTCGCGATCTCGAAAAGATCCTGATCTTTTGTCACGCGATCGCTCTCAGCGGCATGCCACAGCGTAATTACCGCGTTCTCGAATCTTTCCGATAGATCCGACAGCTTCAGTTCCATGTTTCCCCCTCCAGATCCCTCTCAAACCTGTCGGCAAATATCCCTTTAGCAGCCGTCATATCTATTTCGCGCCCCAGTTCTATCTTCGCCGAGGTGACCCGGATACCGCTCTCTCCGCAGGGATGCATGCGGGAAAAGGGCGCAATATCGTTATTTATATTTATGGCGACCCCGTGGAAAGTGATCCACCGTTTCACGGCTATGCCGATAAACGCTATCTTCTCGTCACGGACCCATACCCCGCGTTTTCCGCTGATCCTTCCCGCCGGAACACCGAGACAGTTCAGGCCTTTTGCCACTGTTCTTTCAAGAAAATCTATATAAAAAGAGATGTCCCGTTTCTTCCCGGCAAGGTCCACTATCGGATACAGAACAAGTTGACCCAAAGCATGATAAGTGACCTTTCCTCCCCGGCCGGACGGAATGATCGGTATATTCTCCTTTTCGAAAAATCCCCTGTCAATAATACTGCTTTCTTCCGCTGTCCGGCCAAGCGTCACGACAGGGTCATGCTCCGCAATGATAAGCATATCCGGGACCTTACCTGCGATCCTCTCCTCCAGCAGCTCGGTCTGAACGCGCAACGCATCCTCATATCTGACCGTACCCAGATCGCGGATATCCACTCTATCATTTCCTCCCGGTACCTACTACAGGATATCGTCAAACCCGCCGTACTCCCTGAAATATTCCACGATGCCGCCCTTTTCAAGGATCTTCTTCATGATCCTGGGGATGGGTTTTATCTCTATGTTCACGCCTTTCGATATATTCCGGATGATGTTCTTTTCCAGGTCCAGCTCAAGCTCATCCATATCATCGATGTAATTGGTCTCGCATTCAATAAGACACAGTCCCACGTTAAACGCATTACGGTAAAATATCCTGGCATAGCTTTTTGCTATGACAGCGCACAATCCGCTTGCTTTAAGCGCCGCCGGCGCCTGCTCGCGCGACGATCCGCAGCCAAAATTCTCACCTGCCACCAGAAAGTCACCGGATCTTATCTTGCGGGAAAAACCCTCTTCCAGGTCCTCGAAAATATGCTTTGCCAGCTCTTTTTCATCCTGTATCTCGAACTTATATCTTCCGGATATGATATAATCCGTATTGATATCATCCTGTATCTTTAATCGATGCGCGTGGTTCAGCACTCAGTCCTCCTTAATAAGCGCCTACGAGAGCCTGCGTTTGTGCTCTCTCGGATCCGCTATCGTTCCTTTCAACGCAGTAGCTGCTGCCGTTGCCGGGCTTCCGAGATATATATTAGCATTGGGGTTGCCCATACGGCCTTTGAAATTCCTGTTTGCGGTGGAAAAGGCATTTTCGCCGTCGGCAAGAACTCCCTGATGCGTTCCTACGCAAGGACCGCAGCCCGGATTGTTGATAACCGCGCCGGATGCAATGAACGTTTCCACGTACCCTTTCTTTAAAGCATCGAGGTATATCTTCCGCGAAGCGGGCGTAACGATAAACTTAAGACCGGGGGCGACCTTTCTGCCTTTCAATATTTTCGCCGCTATCTCAAGATCTTCCAGTCTTCCGTTGGTGCACGTTCCGATATAGACCTCATTGATCGGCGTCCCTTCGACTTCCTCCACGCTGCATACATTATCGACAGCATGAGGCCGCGCTACCTGCGGCGAGATATCCGAAAGATCATATTCCCGCGTTTCTGCATACCGGGCATCCTTATCCGCCGCGACCGGCCGGGGCTCCCTGACAGAATGCTTCTTGACCCATGCCATCGTCTTCTTGTCTGCCGCCATAAGTCCGCACTTGGCGCCCATTTCCACGGCCATATTGGCGACAGTGAACCGTGCATCAATGCTTAAAGCGTTTATCGCTCCTCCGCAAAATTCGACCGCCTGATACGTGGCGCCTGCCGCGCCCACATCCCCGATAACGCGAAGAATGGCATCTTTCGAAAACACGCCCTTCGGCAACTGTCCGTTCATGATGATCTTCATTGTTTCCGGCACTTTGAACCAGTTCCTGCCGCTGGCCAGGGCTATGGCCAGATCGGTCGAACCCACGCCAGTAGAAAAGACGTTTATCGCGCCGTAAGTACAGGTATGGGAATCGGCTCCCAGGACCAGATCCCCGCAGGTCACGAAACCGCTCTCCGGGACCACCTGATGACACACCCCGGACCCGATATCAAAGACTCTCACTCCCTGTTCCCTGGAGAAGTCCCGTATCTTGTCATGCACGGCGGAAACGCCGATGTTCGGACTCGGCGCCGAATGGTCTATGACCATGCAGAACATGTCCTTTTCGAGCACATTATCCACTCCCAGCTTACGGAAGCTGTCTATTATCATCCCGCTCGTGCCATCCTGCCCGAAACAGAAATCTATGTTGGCGATGACGATCTCTCCGGCTTTCGCCCTTCTTCCGCAATGTTCTGACAATATCTTTTCCGCGATCGTCTGTTTCATCTTATCGACTTTTCACCTAAAGTTCCTTCACCCATTCCTTGATCCTGCTGATGCCCCTTTCGATCGTATCCGGATCAGCGGCAAAACTTATGCGTATGAACCGGTCATCACCGAAAGGCCCTCCGGGTATCACGGCCACCTTCTTTTCGTCCAGAAGTCCTTTTGAAAAGGCCATTGAATCAAGACCGCATTTCGATATATCGCAAAAGAGATAGAACGCGCCTGCCGGCCTGAAAGGCCGGATCTTGTTCTCCCCGGATAAAAGCCCCATCAGAATATCCCTTCGGTGCTGGAATTCTTCCCGGTTGCGTTCTATCTCCTTTTCCAGTTCGGTTGACAGAAGAGCAAACTCGGACGCCGCCTGGCTTATTGAACAGGGATTTGACGTTGACTGGCTCTGGAGCGTTGCGACCATGTCAATTATCTTTTTATCGCCGGCGGCATACCCTATTCTCCATCCGGTCATTGAATAGCTTTTGGAAACGCCGTTTATCAGGACCGTTAAGGCACGCGCCTCGTCGGACGCGGCCGCTATCGAAAAATGCTTCTTCCCGTCAAAGATGATCTTTTCATATATCTCATCACTGAGGATCATGATGCCCCCCGCAAGACAGACTTCGGCTATCTTGCGCAGCTCCTTTTCCTCATACACCACCCCGGCAGGATTGGAAGGACTGTTGATGATCAAGGCCCGCGTTTTTTTGGTCAGGGCAGCCTTTACGTCTTCCGCGGTGACCTTGAACCCGTTTTCCTCGCGCGCCGGTAATATCTTCGGACTGGCATCCGCCAGCTTTATCATCTCGGGATAGCTCAGCCAGTACGGGGGGATCACCAGAACCTCGTCACCCGGATTGCATATGACCTGCAGAACATTATACAGCGAATGTTTTGCGCCGTTGGAGATCACTACTTCGCTGGCATCGTAATCTAAGGCATTATCGCGTTTCAGCTTGCGGCAAACGGCTTCTTTAAGCGATTTCGTTCCGCTCGCGGGAGTATACTTGGTCCGCCCTTCGCGGATGGCTTTTACGGCGGCCTCTTTCACCGCTTCGGGAGTGTCGAAATCCGGTTCTCCGGCCGCCAGCGAAATAATATCTTCACCGGAGCGCATCATTTCCTTCGCCTTTGCCGTTATGGCCAAGGTCGCCGAAGGCTCCACGCTCATGATCTTTTTTGAAAATTCCATATCCCACCTGACCTGACAATTATACAGCGGGCTAACGGGCTATATTAATAATTAGATAAAATAGCATAATATTCTTCATATTACAAGGGGTAAAAATCCGCATGTTTTGAGGGAAAAAACGGGAAAACTCCGGATGTTAAATTAATGCTGTTTGGGCCGATCCGTACAGGGACCTCGATCGCCAGGCAAGCTTGGTCCCGCCGAAGCCCGATAAAATGAAAATAAGAGCCGGGGGTGGATTGCGAGGTAACCGCGGAGTAAAATGTGCCGCCGGAGCACATTTTACGTCCCCTGGTAGGTGTAGCTCAAACGGCCTTCACCTACATCCCATCGTGCGTCACTTTTATCTGAGAGGGGTTGTCGATGATCATCCGAGGGCCGTTTTTGTACTCGATCTTTCCGACGACTTCCACGTACTTCCCTCCGTAATGAGAGGACGGGTCTATTCCCTTTTCAGTGAAAAGAGGGATATTCCTGCTGAATATTACCGCGGTAAGGTATTTCCCGCGATCCGGCCCGAAATTAAGTAAGATCATATGAGGCGATACGCGTATGCCCGTGACGGGCCCTTTTATGATGCAGTATTCTCCGACATGATCGCCGGCCGCATCCGGAGATATCGCTTCAAGCGCAGCCCAGAATCCTTTTTTGTTGCGGCGGGCCTCTTTCTGGGCCTCAAGAAAAAGATCCACGTACTTTACATTCGGCGGAAAGGTATAAACAGTGGCATACCCCTCCTTGAGCAACTCTGCATTGGCCATTTTATCATCAATATGGACATATGCCAGCCATCTGCCGTATTTGTCTTTTTTGGTCATGTCGAATTCCAGGGTGACCTTCTTGCCGAATACCAGGGACCTGTTATAATCCTTCGCTGCCGTCGCAAATGCTTCGGGCTCGAATATCCAGGTGCCTCCCTCGCGTTTCATGGTCTCGGGGGTATCGATCCCTATGTAACGCACTTTCCTTCCGTTGGCCAGTTCAATTGTATCTCCGTCAACAACGTTCCTTACAAGATACTCCTTATCCCCCGCGCCGGGATCGGCACCACCCTGAACACAACCTGCTATAAATAAAGATGTTATGAGAAAAACTACCGCGCACTTATACCTCATGAAAATCCTTTCGCTGACGGGCACAGCTTTTTGACCGGACAATCGGGGCATAAGGGCTTGCGGGCATCGCATATCTTGCGGCCGTGCAGGATCAACACGTCCGACAACTTTCCCCATTTTTTCCTGTCAAAAAGCGACATCAGGTCCTGTTCTATCTTTACGGGGTCCGTATTTCTGGTAAGCCCCAACCTGCCGCTGACCCTCTTTACGTGAGTATCAACAGCTATACCTTCGTTCTTGCCGTAAGCATGATACAGGACAATGTTCGCGGTCTTGCGCGCGACCCCCGGCAGAGCAATAAGTTCGTCCATGGTCTCCGGGACTTTCCCGCTAAATTTGTCGACGATCATCCTGGCCGCAGCTATGGTGTTCCTGGCTTTGTTCCTGTAAAACCCGGTCGACCTTATCTCTTTCTCAAAAACAGGGACTTTGGCCCCGGCGTAATCCTTCGCCTTTTTGTACTTCCTGAAGAGGGTCCTGGTCACCATGTTGACTCTTTCGTCGGTGCACTGCGCGGACAATATCGTGGCCACCAGGATCTCCAGCGGGTTTTTATGCTTCAGAGCGGTGGTAGCCCCCGGGTGCTCTTTCTCAAGAATGTCGAAGATCTTGTTCGCCGTTTTCTTGTTCATGCTTCTGCCGCGCATTCAGGCGCTGCATCCCCCTGAGGCGTTTCTTAGATTCTTCAATGGTCATTTCTGCATGGATGGACTGAAAAGCGCAAAAAAACACTTTGAGCTTCATGGAAAGAAAAAAAACAAAAGGACAGGGAAGACTACCCCAAGGATTTCCTGCGGAACCTTCTGAAAAAGCCCGCTTTTTTGGTGATCTTTTTTTGTTCCGTTTTCGCTTTTTCTTTTTTGATATCTTCTACGGAACGTTTTTCTTTTTCTTCGATATCCACTTCCGGGGCCGCATGCACTTTCCCCTCCTCTTCGGCGCGTTCTTCGGGGGTCTTCGCCTTTTCCTTCTTTACCTCCGCCTTCGGCTTTTCCTTTTTCTCCGGTTTCTTCAGGAATTCCTTGTCCGAGACCGTCTTCTTGGTCAGCTCCACGATGACCATCTGGGCCCCGTCGCCTTTTCTGTTGCCCAGCGGCATTATGCGGGTGTATCCCCCCGGCACATCCCTGTAAAGCGGGGCCAGTTCGCCGAACAGGCTTTTAACAACATCCTTGTTGCAGAGCTTTTGAAACGCCTGTCTTCTGGCGCTTACCGAATCGGGGCTGTTCTTTGCCAGCGTTATCAACGGCTCCGCGTAGCTTCTCAACGCCTTGGCTTTCGCCATCGTGGTCTCGATCCTCTGATATGTAAAAAGGTCGTTCGCCAGGCTCTTCAAGGTAGCTTTCCGCCAGCTTGTCCTCCTGTTGAGCTTCCCTTTTTTCTTGCAATGTCTCATCTATTATCCCTTTCCTGTATTATCAGCGAGGAGCCGGTTCGATCATTCCTCTTCGCCTTCTTCCTCTTCTTCTATCTCCAGGCCCAGGTGCAACCCCATCGATGTCAGGACAGAATTGATCTCGTTCAACGACTTTTTGCCGAAATTCTTGTACTTGAGCATTTCCGTTTCCTTTTTCTTTACCAGGTCGCCGATCGTCCGGATATTTGCCTCGGCCAGGCAGTTCGAACTTCTCACGGATAACTCGAGTTCGGAAATAGGCTTGGTCAGTTTTTTCCGAAGTTCCTTTTTCTCCTTGGATTCCTCTTCTTCCTCTTCTATCTCCTCCGGGAGCTTCCCTATACTGATAAACACGTCAAGATGCCTCTGAAGTATATTAGCGGCGTACAAAAGGGTATCCTTTGGCTCCATGCTGCCGTTGGTAAATATCTCAAGGATGAGCTTATCATAATCGGTGATATGTCCTACTCTTGTGTTCTCGACATCCGTATTGATCTTCTTTACCGGCGAAAACAGCGAATCGACAGCAATAACCCCCGCGGCATCTTCCCCGGTCTTGTTCCTTTCGGCCGGAACATACCCCCGTCCGCGTTCGACTTTCATTTCTATTTCAAGCTTGGCCTTTTCCGTAAGCGTCGCTATATGGTGCTTGGGGTTTATGATCTCGACTGTTTCATCGGCCTTGATATCCTTGGCCGTGACCTCTCCTTTTTTGTTCACGCTGAGGAACATCGGCTTGGGGTTCTTAAAATGAGACCTCAGGACCAACCCCTTGATGTTCATTATGAGCTGGGATACGTCTTCAAGAACACCGGGGATGGCCGTGAACTCATGCAATACTCCCGCGATCTTGATCTGCGTAACTGCCGTTCCTTCGATGGACGAAAGCAGGACCCTCCGCAGGGAATTCCCTATCGTTATGCCATACCCTTTTTCAAAAGGTTCCGCAACGACTTTTCCGTAGGTCGGGGTATATGTTGCCTCATCAAAGATCACCTTTCTGGGCAGTTCGAAATTTTTCAGTTTTATCCCCATGGTACGTATCCTCCTTTAAATGAGCACAAACAACGTCGCCTTACTTCGAATATAACTCGACAATAAGACTTTCTTCTATGACCATGCCGATATCGCTTTTTGTCGGCAATCTTTTCACCTTGACAATAAGATCTTCGACCGAGGTCTCGATCCACTCGGGTATACCCCGGTCCTCGAGCGTCTTTGCGGTCTCCCTGACCGCCTTTACCTGTTCATTCTTTCCCGTCACCTGTATCTCGTCCCCAGCCTTGACAAGATAAGAGGGGATGTTGACCTTCCGTCCGTTGACCTTCACGAACCTGTGTCCTACAAGCTGACGCGCCGCGGAATGTGACGATGCGAAACAGGCCCTGTAGATCACGTTATCAAGCCGTCGTTCCAGGAACTGCAATAAAACCTCGCCGGTCGCGCCCTTGGCTCTTTCAGCTTTCTTAAAATAGCCCCTGAATTGCCGTTCAAGCACGCCGTAGATCCTCTTGGCCTTTTGCTTCTCCCTGAGCTGGATCGCATAGTCCGAGGCTTTTCTTTTTCTTATCTGTCCGTGAACCCCGGGGGCATATTCCCTTTTGGCGAAAGCGCATTTGTCGGAAGTGCACTTGGCCCCTTTCAGGAATAATTTTTCACCTTCCCTGCGGCAAAGCCGGCATGATGCTGTTGTCCTTCTAGCCATATAGTTTACTCCTTACTTTATCTTATATTCTCCTGCGCTTCTTCGGCCTGCATCCGTTGTGTGGGGTCGGCGTCATATCCATTATGGTCCGGACAATGAGGCCTTCTGACCTGATGCTTCTCACAGCGCTTTCCTTGCCGGCCCCGGGGCCTTTCAAAAAAACCTCAGCATCCCTTATACCGTGACCTTTTGCTTTTCTGACCGCATCCTTCGCCGCTACATTAGCCGCGAAAGGAGTGGACTTCCTGGATCCTTTAAACCCGACTATCCCCGGCGAACTCCAGCACAGGATCTTGCCTTCCGTATCCGTAACGGTCACGATCGTATTATTGAATGTCGCGTGGACATATATCTTCCCGCTGGATACTTTTCTCGCTGTTTTCTTGCGTTTTTTCGTCTTTGTCTTCTTTTGCACGTCTTACTCCTTCTGCTTCGCCGGCGCTGCCGTCTTTCCGGCACCTCTGTCCTTAAAGGCTCCTATTGTCTTTTTGGGACCTTTCCGTGTCCTGGCATTCGTCCTTGTCCTCTGGCCTCTCACGGGCAGATTTCTCTTATGCCTGAATCCCCTGTACGCGCCTATGCTCATCAGCCTTTTCACGTTGCCGGTATGCAGCCTGCGCAGGTCGCCCTCTACCTGGTACCCGTCCTGAATAATACGGGTGATCGTTGCGACCTCCTGATCATCGAGGTCCTTCGCCCTTCTGTCCGGGGAAATACCCGCTTCTTTCAGTATCGCCCTGGAACTCGTCTTGCCTATGCCGTAAATATAAGTCAGGGCTATTTCTATCCGTTTTTCTTTCGGTATATCGATACCTATGATCCTTGGCATATCTTACCCCTGTCTTTGCTTGTGCTTCGGGTCTGTACAGATCACCCTCACCACTCCTTTTCTTCTCACTATCTTGCATTTCGAGCATATCTTTCTTACGCTTGGTCTGACTTTCATGGTTATTTCTCTCTTTTTGTGATCCTTCCCCTGTCCAGATCATACGGGGAAAGTTCCACCGTCACCTTGTCCCCCGGCACGATCCGGATAAAATACATCCTCATTTTTCCGGAAACATGAGCAAGCACAATGTGTCCGTTTTCCAGCTTGACCCTGAACATGGCATTCGGCAGACATTCGACAATCTCGCCGACAGCAACAATAGGTTCTTCTTTTGGGCTCATGTTATTATCTCCGCTTTTTTCCGTCCGACGATAATGGTATTCTCAAAATGGGCCGATAATTTCCCGTCCACGGTCACCGCGGTCCATCCGTCCGGCATGATCCTGACGTTCCGGCTGCCGCAGTTGATCATCGGCTCGATCGCCAAGACCAGCCCTTCCTTAAGCACCGGGCCTTTTCCTTTTTCGCCCCAGTTCGGCACTTCCGGCGATTCGTGCAGATGCTTGCCGATCCCGTGCCCCACAAACGTCCTTACCTCCTCAAAGCCCGCGCCCTGAGCGCAGACCTGGACCGCGTTGGATATGTCAGAGACCCTGTTACCCGCGACCGCCTGTCTTATGCCTTCCGACAGGCATTGTCTCGCGACTTCGACCAGGCGGTTCGCCTCATCGCTGGCCTTTCCTATGATAAAGGTCCTTGCCGCATCCGCAAAATACCCGCCCTTTTTGACGCCCACGTCTATCCCGGCGATATCGCCCTCTTTAAAAATCACATCATCAGAAGGTATTCCGTGGACCACGACCTCGTTCACCGAAGCGCATATCGACCCGGGATACCCTTTATACCCTTTGAAAGCGGGCTCCGCTCCGCAGGCGCGGATAATATCCTCTACCTCGCGGTCCAAAGCCGCGGTAGAAACCCCTTCCCGCATGCTTTTCCTTATCCGGGAAAAGACCTCTCTTATGACCTTCCCGGATTCCCGGATCTTGCGGATATCTCCTTTATTTGTCAGGATCGTCATCTATTAGACCTTCCCTCCGAAAAAGGGCGTCTATGTCGTCAAAGAGCTGTTCGGCCCTGGCATCCCCGTCAACTTCACGCAGCAGGCCCTTCTCTTTATAATATTCAATAAGGTCTTTCGTGCGCCGCTCGTATACGTGCAGGCGGTTTCTTACCGTCTCCGGCTTATCATCTTCGCGCTGTTCGAGCTCGACCCCGCAGGCATCGCAGATCCCTTCTTTTTTCGGCGGCATATTGGTCACGTGGTAATTCTTGCCGCATTTCGGGCATACCCGCCGGCCGGAAAGCCTCTGAACGGCCACATGTTCCGACGTCCTGAGATACAGTACCATGTCCAGGGACCGGTTCTCTTTTTTTAGCAACTTGTCAAGGGTTTCCGCCTGTGCCCTTGTCCTGGGATAACCGTCAAGGATGACCCCACCGGAGGCATCCGGCTTATTCATCCGATCTATCACGCCCTGGGACACTATCTCATCGGGGACCAGTTCCCCGGAGCTCATATACTTCTGGATCTTTTGCCCGACCTCGCTGCCCCCTTTTACCGCCTCGCGCAACATGTCACCCGTGGAAATATGAAGAAGGTGATACGCCCTGGTCAGAAGGCCGGCCTGTGTCCCCTTGCCGGCTCCGGGAGGCCCGAGAAGAACCAGGTTGGTCTGATCCGGTTTTATCATGCCAGCCGCCCCCTGACTCTTCCTTTTTTCATAAAACCCTCATAATGTCTCATGAGCATATGCGATTCTATCTGCCTCATCGTGTCCAGCATGACACCCACGACGATCAGGAGGCCGGTCCCCCCGAAAAAGCTGGCAACAAGAAAGGGGATCCCGATCTGGCTGTTTATGACACTCGGCAGAACCGCTATGATCGTAAGAAATATGGCGCCCGGCAGCGTTATCCGGGTCATTATAAAATCCAGGTACTCCGCGGTCTGCTTGCCCGGTCTTATGCCCGGGACAAAACCCCCGAACCGTTTCATGTTGTTTGCCATGTCGACGGGATTAAAGGTTATCGCCGCGTAAAAGTAGCAGAAAAAGAGTATCAAGAGCGAATACACGACATAGTAAAGGGGTCTGCCCATCATCAGGGAACTTGCCAGGGTTTGAAGCGTCCTGTTCTGGACAAGACCGGCGATAGTAGCCGGGAACAATATTATCGACTGAGCAAAGATAATGGGAATAACGCCTCCCTGATTGACCCTGAGAGGTATATAAGTGCTCTGGCCTCCGTATATCCTCCTGCCCACGACCCTTTTGGCGTACTGGATCGGTATCTTCCTCTGCCCCTGGGTGATAAGAACGACTGCCACGATAACCGCTACAAACATAAAGGCAAGAAAGACAAGCTTGAACGGATCTATCTGAGCTTCACCGTGGGTGCCGGGGGTCGCCAGCGATACAAGCTGGATGAGCGCCGCCGGGAGCCTTGAAATGATACCGGCCGTAATGATCAAGGAAATACCGTTACCGATACCCTTTTCCTGTATCTGCTCCCCGAGCCACATGATGAACGCCGTCCCGGTGGTCAGCGTAATGACCGTCAACAGCCTGAACCACCATCCCGGATACTGGACGATCTGCATGCCCTGGAAATGAGCGGGGTTTTCCAGCCACAAAGCGATAAAAAACGACTGAATAACGGAAAGCACGATCGTGCCGTACCTCGTGTACTGGATTATGGCTTTACGCCCCTCTTCTCCCTGTCTGGCGAGGCGCTCCAGGGCCGGAATAACCGTCGTTAAAAGCTGCAGGATGATGGAAGCGGATATGTACGGCATGATACCGAGAGCAAATATGGTCAGTCTCCGCATCGCGCCTCCGGAAAACATGTTCATGATCCCGAAAAGCGTTCCGCCCTGTGTCCTTGCGATATTATCAAAGAACTGGGCCAGTTTGAGCCCGTCTATCCCGGGCGTCGGGACAAAGGCCCCTATCCTGAAAACTGCCACCAAACCAAGAGTAAACAAGATCTTCTTTTTCAGGTCCGGTATCCTGTAGATGTTTACAATTGATTCGAACATCCTTTTACTCCTTTACGACCTCTGCCTTGCCGCCTGCCTCTTCAATGGCTTTTCTGGCGCTGGCAGAAAACGAATCGGCTTTTACTGTTATCGCCTTGCTCAATTTCCCTTTACCCAGAACCTTGAACGGCGGTCTCTTCTTCCCGAGGATATTGTTGGCAAGCAGAAAATCCTTGTCGATGGTCGCTCCGTCTTCGATCGAACCGAGTTTCTGCAAGGTGCCGATATTCACAATACTCCACTGGCGCCTGAATTTATTCGTGAAACCTCTTTTGGGAATACGCCTGACAAGCGGCATTTGTCCGCCCTCAAAACCGGGCGTATATACGCCTCCTCCCGATCTCGCTTTTGCGCCCTTGTGTCCGCGACCGGCGGTTTTTCCGCGACCCGAACCGATGCCGCGGCCTTTGCGCTTCCGGCTGCTTTTCACCCCGCGGGGTTTCCTGATGTTTTCTATTTTTAAAACCATTCTTTGTCCTTCCCAAGCAAGCGAGGCTTAAGTCCCGCTTGCGGTTCGCCGATAACCGGCTTTAGCCTCTTTTCTTCAAACGTAACCTCTCAAATCCGTCAAACGTGGCCCGGACAACGTTCACGGCGTTTCTCGATCCGAGGGTCTTTGTAAGGATATTTTTGATCCCCGCCGCATCACATAGGGCTCGCACCGGACCGCCGGCGATCACGCCGGTGCCGGGTCCGGCAGGCTTCAAGAGCACCTTTGACGATTTAAATTTACCCGTAACCTCATGGGGAATGGTATCCCCGCTCATATTGACCTTTACCAGACTCCTCTTTGCCTTCGTGGCCCCTTTTTTTATGGCTTCGACCACTTCATTGGATTTTCCAAAGCCTATCCCAACGCGTCCCTTTCCGTCACCGGTGACGACCAGAGCGCTGAAGGAAAAGTTCTTGCCGCCCTTAACGACCTTTGACACCCTGTTTATCCTTATGACATGTTCCGCCATTTCCCCTTCGGGTTTCGGCGTTATTTCCTGTGCCTCTGAAGTGTCGGGCGTCCCTTCTTCCTCCGGCTGGTCGGGCGCATTAATGTCTTTCTTTTCCTCGTCCGGCATCTGTCCTCCTGTTCAGCTTTGCATAAATCCGCGATATTTATTCAGAACTCAAGACCGTGCTTTCTTGCCGCGTCGGCAAGGGCCTTTACCACGCCGTGATAACGGTACCCCGCCCTGTCAAACACCACTTTTTTTATCCCTTTTTCCGCAGCGGCCTTGGCTATTCTTTCCCCCATTGATTCGGCGAAACCCATGTTCTTGCGTGTCTTCGCCTTCGGTTTGCCCTCCAGTGATCTGGTGGACGCGCCGCACAACGTCTTGCCCTCCAGGTCATCTATGATCTGCACATAAATGTTCCTGTTGGTCTTATGCACGTTCATCCTGGGTTTTTCCAAAGTCCCGAAGATCTTTTTCCTTATCGACTTCCTGCGTCTGGCTCTTCTTTTTATTTTATCCATTTCAACACCTTGTGCCCTGCATCTGAATCAAGCTATACTCTTCCCCTGTTTCTGTCTAACATATTCACCTTCGTACCTTATCCCCTTGCCTTTATATGGTTCCGGCAGATAATGGTCTCTTATTTCTGCCGCGATCTCGCCGACCTTCTGCTTGTCTATACCTTTGACCACGATCTCCGTGGCACTCGGGGTCTCCAGCGTGATATCCTCCGGAGGGGCATAATTAATGCTATGGGAAAAACCGATGTCCAGGACCAGCATTTTTCCTTTCATCTGCGCCTTATATCCGACCCCCTGGATCTGGAGTTTCTTCTGGAACCCCTCCTTAAGCCCGGTGATCATGTTCTGTATAAGACTCCTGGTAGTCCCGTGCAATGCCTTGTGCGCCCGCGAATCGGACGGCCTGGTGATCACGATCTTATTGTCCTTTATCTCGGCCTTGAAATCTTCCGGTATGACATGCTCGAGCACCTTGCCCTTGCACTCGATCTTTACCTTTTTCCCGTCTGTCTCGACCTTTATTCCGTCCGGAATATCTATCGGCCGCTTTCCAACTCTTGACATGTTCCGTTCTCCTCTATTAGGTCCCTCGCTTCGCTCATTTAGACCTCTCGCTTCGCTCCCCTCGCTCTGCTCGGGATAAATTCGCACCTATAACTTACACTCCTTTCAGTCGCGTAAGTTATGTGCTCATTTACCAAACCTGGCAGATAAGCTCTCCGCCCAGGCCCTGCTGTCTTGCCTCTTTGTCTGTCAACAGTCCCTTGCTTGTGGAAAGGATCGCGACCCCGACCCCGCCCATCACGTTTTTCACGTTCTTTGCCGGTACGTATTTTCTGAGTCCCGGCCTTGAAATACGCTTAAGGTTCTCCATTACCGGTCTGCCGTCATCAAGATATTTCAAATAGACCTTGATCTGCCCCTGCTTATTGTCTTCTATGGTCTTATAATTCTCGATAAGCCCTTCTCTCTTGATTATCTCCATTATCCTTTCCAGGGTGCCGGACCTTTTTATGATAACTGTTTTTTTACCGACCCTTATGGCATTACGTATCACCGTTATCTGGTCCGCAATTAAATCCGTAACACTCATTTATTTTCTCCTGACTTTATGGTTTATGGCCTGTTAGCAGCCCGTTCGTCACCAGCTCGCTTTTTTTATGCCGGGGATATCACCGCGTGATGCCAGCTCCCTGAAGCAGATACGGCATAACTTGAACCGCTTCATGTACCCTTTTTTTCTGCCGCAGATCTGGCACCTGGTAATGACCCTCGTGCTGAACTTGGGCTTCCTTTTTGACTTCTCAATAAGCGCTTTTTTTGCCATAAAAGTTTTCCTTTTACTTATTTCCCGGCAAACGGCATGCCGAAACTCTGCAGGAGGCTCAGGGCTTCTTCCTTCGTCTCCGCAGTGGTCACGAAACAGATATCCATGCCGTGAGTCACGGTGATCTTATCCAGCTCAAGCTCGGGGAATATCGCCTGCTCCTTTACGCCGAGCGTATAATTCCCGTGCCCGTCAAAAGCCGTTCTTGGCACGCCGCGAAAATCCCTGATCCTGGGTATAACAAAATTTATCAGCCTGTCCAGAAAGTCGTACATGCGGTCCCTGCGCAAGGTCACCTTGTATCCGACGGGGACCCCGCTGCGTATCTTGAAGTTGGAGATCGATTTTTTCGACCTCGTCAAAGCCGGTCTTTGCCCGGTTATCGTCGCGATCTCATCCCTGATCGGCTCGATCAGGTCCTTCTGATGGGCCATCTCCCCCATGCCGACGTTTACCACGATCTTCTCAAGGCGCGGAACTTCCATCCTGTTCTTGTACCCGAACTTCTGCATCATGGCGGGAACGATCTTTTCCTCGTATTCACCCTTAAGTCTTGTCATGCTCTTCTCTCTTGCCATATATTACAACACCTCTTTACATTTTTTGCAGTAGCGGACCTTGGTGCCGTCCTTCAAAACGTCTATCCCGACACGGACGGAGCGATTGCAGCCCTTGCAGACAACCGCAAGATTCGCAAGATTTATAGAGGCTTCTCTCTGTATGATGCCCGCCTGTTCGTCCTGGCGCGAACGCCTTACGTGCTTCTTCGTGAAGTTCACCCCCTGGATTATCGCCCTGTTCACGGCGGGATAAACCTTTAATACCTTGCCCGTCTTCCCTTTGTCTTTACCTGCAAGGACTTTTACCGTATCGTTCTTCTTTATATGAAGCATCTTGTCTCCGATTTTTACTTTTCCCTTAAATAACCTCCGGTGCCAGCGAGACTATCTTCATGAATTTTTTCTTGCGGAGTTCGCGCGCGACCGGTCCGAACACGCGAGTCCCGCGGGGGTTGCCTTCCTTATCGATTATAACGACCGCATTATGATCGAACTTGAGGACCGTTCCGTCCTTTCTCAGTATCGGATAGGCCGTGCGTACTATGACCCCGCGGACAACTTCACCCTTCTTCACTTCGGCGGTAGGAGTGGACTCCTTTATACTGCACGTGATAATATCGCCTATCCCCGCCGTCCGCTTCCCGGACTTGCCGATAACTCCTATCATCGCGGCTTTCTTTGCCCCGCTGTTGTCAGCAACATCCAGCTTGCTCCCCATTATGATCATCGTTATTCGCCCCTTTGCGCCTTCTCAAGGATCTCGCTGACCCTCCAGGATTTTTTCTTGGAAATCGGCCGTGTTTCGACCACCCTGACCACGTCTCCGACGGACGCCTCGTTCTTCTCGTCATGAACCATGATCTTCGCGTGCCGGGTGACAAACTTCTTATATACAGGATGTTTCTTGCGCACTTCCCACTCGACCGTAACGCTCTTATCCATCCTGTCGCTAACGACCGTGCCTATTATCGCCTTCTTACTGGGTCTGGCTTCCTTCACCTTTTTTCTCCTTTAAAATAGTGTAACACCTGGCTATGTCACGTCTTAAAAGCCGGAACTTGCTCGGCCTTTCCACGCGGCCGGTTGTGACCTCGGACCTCATCTTGAACAGCTGCTCTTTTAACGCAAGAAGTTTGTGTTCGATTTCGGCTTCCGTCATATTTCTTATCTCGCTTGCCTTCAAGCCCGTCCTCCTCTTGATACGAACTTCGTTCTTATCGGCAATTTGTGCGCCGACAAGCGAAAAGCTTCCCTGGCCATATCGGTCGGGACGCCTTCCATTTCAAAGACGATCCGTCCCTTCTTCACAACGGTAACCCATCCCGCCGGAGAGCCTTTGCCTTTGCCCATGCGTGTTTCCGCGGCCTGTTTCGTCACAGCTTTATCGGGAAATACCCGGATCCATAATTTTCCCGCCCTGCCCGTATGTCTCATGAGGGCCACCCTGGCTGCTTCTATCTGCTTGTCGGTGATCCATGCGGTCTCCATGGCTTTTAATCCAAACTCCCCGAAATGCAGCTTGGATGAAAAGCTCGTTCCCTTGCGCCGCCCTCTTTGCTGTTTTCTGAATTTTACCCTTTTAGGCATCAAAGCCATTTTTATCCTACTCCCCGGTCTCTTTCTTCTTGGCTTTCTGTTTTTCTGTTTTCACTTCTTTTGCTTTTTTTTCTTCTTTTCGCTTGATATCGGCGCTGAATTTCTCGCCTCTGTAGATCCAAACCTTTACCCCGATCACCCCGTAGGTGGTCTTTGCTTCGGTAAAACCATAATCTATATCCGCCCGTATCGTCTGGAGCGGGATCTTCCCCCACTTATATCCTTCGGACCTGGCTATCTCGTTCCCTCCCAGGCGCCCGGAACATTTGACCTTTATACCTTCTCCGCCCGCCTCCCTATGCACCTGAAGGGCCTTTTTCATGACTCGCCGGAAGGCGACCCTTTTCTCGAGCTGAAAGGCTATATTATTGGCAACGATCTGCGCATCCATCGTCGGATTCGGTACTTCCTTGATGTCGATAAAAAGCTTTGTCTGGTCCCCCACGATATTCTGTATGGTCTCCTTCAATTTTTCTATCTGGGCCCCCTTGCGCCCTATGACCATGCCCGGCCGTCCCGAGTGAATAATGACACGCAGGCGGTTGCTCGCCCGTTCTATGTCCACGCTGGAAACCGATGCCATGGACAGCTCTTTTTCAACCAGTTTTCTTATCTTGGTATCCTGAAGCAGTTTTTCCGCAAACTCTTCCTTCGTGGCGTACCACCGGCTGTTCCAGTCGCGTATAACCCCTATGCGAAAACTTGTCGGATGAACCTTTTGTCCCATGCTATTTACTCCCCGCTTTTTTCTTTTCGGGCTTTTTACCGCCGACCTTATCAAGCTCGACACGGATATGCGTGGTCCTGTGCCGCACAGGCGTTGCGCGCCCCATTGTCGCGGCTCTGTAGCGCTGGAGGAACGGCCCTCCGTCGGCCTTTATCCCCGAAATGAACACGTCCTTTGAAAGAAACTTCTCCTGCTTGTTATAGTTAGCATTCGCAAAGGCAGAATCCAAAACCTTCTTCACGGGAACGCATGCCCTCTTATTAAGGTTATCCAGGATAAAATGCGCTTCCTCGACCGTCTTTCCCTTGATCAGATCGATCACCAGCCTGACCTTGCGTTCCGAAATCCTTATATATTTCGCTTCCGCTTTAGCGATCATCTTGTTCCTTTTATCCATATATTAAGTCTTTTCCATTGAGATCTTCGTTGCCGCGCCATGAGCCCGGAACTTCCGGGTGGGCGCGAATTCTCCCAATTTATGTCCGACCATGTTCTCGGTTATAAAAAGCGATTGAAAGGCCCTGCCGTCATGCACGGAAATGGTCAACCCCACGAAATCCGGCAATATAACGGACCTTCTTGACCATGTCTTTATCGGTTTTTTGCTGCCCGATCTTGTCATGTTCCGGATTTTTTTCATCAGACTCTCATCAACAAATGGCCCTTTTTTGACCGACCTTGACATATTTTATCTCCTCCGCTTTACTATTCTGCTGTCCGACGCTTTGCCTTTCTTTCGCGTTTTCAAGCCCTTGGTGATCTTGCCCCACGGCGTCACGGGATGCCTCCCGCCGGAGGATTTTCCCTCTCCTCCGCCCATTGGATGATCAACCGGGTTCTTGGCCACGGCTCTGGTCTTCGGCCTCCTCCCGAGGTGCCTCGACCTGCCGGCTTTTCCGAGAGACACGTTCTCATGGTCGGGATTTCCCACTTTCCCGATCGACGCGTAACAATCTTCCCTGACTAACCGGATCTCTCCGCTCGGCATGCGCAGGTGTATGTTCTTCCCGTCCTTAGCATCGACCATGGCGTTGTTCCCCGCCGACCTCGCTATCTTTGCGCCTCGTCCCGGATCCAGCTCAATGCAGTAGACTTCGGATCCCAGCGGAACGTTCTTTAGCGGCATGGAATTCCCTATCTCGATCTTCGCTTCCGCGCCGCACTGAATGGTGCCGCCCACTTTCAACCCGATGGGGGCAATGATATACAGCCTCTCTCCGTCCTCGTAGCGGACAAGCGCGATGCGGGCAGAACGGTTCGGATCATATTCTATCGCTTCGACAACACCCGAAAACCCCTTTTTCGTATACCGGAAATCGATCACACGATACCGCCTTTTATGCCCCCCTCCTCTGGCGCTTATGGTCTTTCGCCCGTAACTGTTCCGTCCGCCCTTTTTGCGCAAGGGCCTGGTCAGGGACTTTTCCGGCTGTGTTTTTGTGATCGTCTCAAAATCCGAAACGTTACCCCAGCGTTGCCCCGGCGTGACTGCTTTATATTTCTTGGAACCCATGCTATGTTACCTCTATTCTGTTGTCCGGTTTCAAGGTCACGATCGCTTTTTTCCAGGAGGATGTCATGCCCTCGCGAAACCTGACTCTTCTTTTTTTGCCTTTAACGTTCATGATATTAACCGTATCTACCTTAACGTGATAGATGTCCTCGACCGCTTTTTTTATCTCAACCTTGTTGGCCCTTACGTCGACCCGGAAAAGGTATTTATTCTGCGTCAGGAGATCAGAACCCTTTTCGGTCCGTATCATGCTCTTGACGATATCGTGCATTGTTTTCATTTTAACCTTTCGGACAATCTTTCCAGCGCTTCTTTTTCGATCACCAGGCACTCATTCAACAGAACATCCATGGCGCTTATATTCCTGCCTTCCTTTAAGCTTACCCGTTTCAGGTTCCGCGACGAACGCCTGACGTTCTCGGATATCTTATCCACGACGACCAGCGTTTTAGCCTCTTTCACTTTCAGGCTGTCAAGAATCTTCCTGAATTTCCCGGTCTTCGGTTCCTCCAGTTCGATCTTCACCACGGCCTTGATCATCTGTTCTGTCAGTCTTGCGTTCAAGATAGAAAGCAGGGCCTTCTTTACGGCTTTCTTGGGCATATGATATCCGAAGTCACGCGGCTTCGGACCGAAAGCAACTCCCCCGTGGTACCAGACAGGGTTTCTCGAAGATCCCACGCGGGCTCGGCCCGTTCCCTTCTGTCTCCAGGGTTTCGCCCCTCCGCCCGAGACCTCCGCCCTCGTTTTTGTCGAGGCCGTGCCCCTGCGCGAATTTGCTTCATACATCTTCTTCACTTCATACATGAGCGATTCGTTGACACGGCCATCGAACAGTTTCTTGTCCAGCTGGATATTGTCAACGGTTTTGCCGTTCAGATCATAAACCGGTAATCTTGTATTAACCTGCTCCATTTATTCTTCACTTTCCTTCTTGCCCTTGCCTTTGTCCCCTGTTTTTTCTTTGGCCTTTTCCTTGGGCTTTGCTTCGGTCTTTTCCTTGGGCTTTGCTTCGGTCTTTTCTTCGGCAGCTTCTTCCCCGCCTTTCGCTTCACGCGGCGCAAGGCACTTCTTCTTTGCGTATCTGATAACAAGATATGTCCCGTCCGCGCCGGGAACCGCGCCTTTGACCGAAACGGTATTATTTTCCGTGTTGACGTCGACGACCTCCAGATTCTGCACGGTGACCTGCTTGTTGCCCATGTGCCCGGGCATGCCGTGGCCTTTTATGACCCGCGAGGGATAAGCGCTGGCGCCTATGGATCCCGGAACGCGGTGGGACATCGAACCGTGGCTTTCCTTTCCCCCGCTCCAACCGCATCTTTTCATGCCCCCCTGGAAACCTTTACCTTTCGACACGCCCGTGACATCCAGAAAATCCCCCCTCTGAAAGATCTCGTTGGTCACCTCGTCGCCCATCTTTACATCAGGGGATTCGGAGCACCTTATCTCGCGGACGAATTTTTTCGGTTTCAGATTATTGGCCTTCAAATATTCCCTCTGCGGCTTTTTGACCCGTTTTTCCTTTGTGTCGCCGTATCCCATCTGAACCGCATCATACCCGTCCTTTTCGCGCGTCTTCACGCCCTGCACGAGACAGGGTCCGGCCTCCAGCACCGTAACGGAAACCCTGGCGCCGTCTTCCTCGAAGACCTGAGTCATTCCTATTTTTTTTCCCAATATTCCCGGAATCATTTCTTTCCTTTTTTAGCCGGTTCGCAGTTCCCGGCCGGTAGTTCATGGCCTTCGGCCCGCGAACTACGGACTAACAACTGCTCACTTTATCTCTACATCCACACCCGCCGGAAGATCCAGTTTACGCAAAGCATCTATTGTTTTGGATGTGGGGTCCACGATGTCCAAAAGCCTTTTGTGTGTCTTAAGCTCGAACTGTTCCCGTGACTTTTTGTCAACATTCGGCGATCTCAAGACAGTGTAAAGCTCCCGCCTGGTCGGCAGGGGCACCGGCCCCACGATCGACGCGCCGGTCTTCTTCACTGTCTCGACTATCTCTTCCATCGACACGTCAAGAAGCTTGTGATCGAACGATTTCAATCGCAGCCTTATTTTTGCTGATTTCGACTTTTTTGCCATCTCCTACCTTATCTCTGAAATAAACAGGGCGGGGTCTGCCCCGCCCT
>CAZGQR010000007.1:0-37999 GCA_964527765.1 uncultured Planctomycetia bacterium
TAATTACAGCTGACGGTGGAGCCGGACATACATATGGCAGTAGGGGTGGCGGCGCAGGCGCTGGCGGAAGGATCGCGCTGTATTACACGACTAATAATTTTAGCGGGACTACTTCCGCATATGGCGGCTCAACCGGTTACCAAAAGGGTGGTGCGGGAACGATTTATACCAAAGCCGCAGGCGCCGCTAACGGTGATTTACTCATAGATAATGACACCGTTTCCGGAGTAAAGACACCATTAGTAGAAAACCTGAGCATTGACGATATCACCATATCAAATAATGCCAACTTTGATCTGGCCGGTTACAGCCTTACCGTTTATGAGGATTTTACTAATTCCGCTGGCTTTACCCATTCAAACGGCGCGGTCACCTTTGCAGGGACGGAAGAGTCGAATATATCAGGCGATACTACTTTCTACGATTTTACCTGCGAAGCTCCGGGAAAACAGCTCACCTTCGAGGCCGGCTCGACTCAGGCCGTGCAGGGCACCCTGACATTGACCGGAGAGATCACCGACAGGGTGGTATTGCGCTCCTCGGAAGACGGGACGCAGTGGAATATCAATGCTGGTGCTTCCCAGGATGTCTCTTACGTGGAAGTGAAAGACTCGAACGCGAACGGCGGCTCTGCCGTAACCGCCACGATGTCCGTGGACAGGGGGAATAATCTGAACTGGGTTTTCGATTCACTTCTTGTCGTATGGACGGGCGCGGGTGCGGACGGCAACTGGACCACCGCTTTGAACTGGATCACGGAAACAGTTCCCGGTGCTGATTCAACGGTCCTTTTTGACGGCGTGAGCGGCCTGGATCCGAATAAAGACTCGATCATAGACGATTCCTTCGCCGGGACGATCGCGTCCCTGACCATGGACGGTTACACGGGGGTCATCACTGTCGGGACTTCCTATGGCGGAAGTCTCCAGACATTCACTGTAACCAGTGATTGTACCATAAACAGCGGCACGCTCACCCACATGGATAATTCCACCGCCCAGACCTATTGCTTGAATATGTCGGTGGGGGGCGATCTTACCATCGGCCCAGTAGGCGCGATCAATGTCGGCGCAAAAGGCTTTGACGGCGGCAGGTACGGGCCGGGGCACGGTGACGGCGGCGGAGAAGCCGGATCGTATTCAGGCGGCGGAGCGGGCTACGGAGGTTACGGCGGGGTCGGGCACGGCTCCGACGGATATATTTCCGGAGGAGACGCTTATGGCTCCGTATCCGGGCCCGTGGACCTTGGTTCAGGGGGAGGTTCGGGTGGAAGCGAATACGGTGGTTCAGGCGGCGGCGCGATATATCTGGATATTGCAGGCACATTGACCATTGAGGGAACGGTCACCGCCAATGGCGGTAACGGAGGAGGGCTCGGTTATACCAGTCCGCCCAGACAGGCGGGCGGCGGATCGGGAGGAAGTATCTGGATCCAGACAGGCACCCTGGCCGGCACGGCGGGCTCGATCACCGCCGACGGCGGGAACGGTTATCGCAAGAACGATTATTATTGGGGCGGCGGTGCCGCAGGCGGAAGGATCGCCTTATACTATACTGACGACACATCAAGCATCACCCCGACCGCTTATGCGGGGACCGGCTACCAGAGAGGCGGCCCGGGAACGGTCTACAGAAAAACTTCCGGACAAACCGGCGGCGACCTGATCCTCGACAGCGGCGGGACCGATTCGACATACATTTCTTCTCCACCGGTAGGGTCTATCGCGGCTTACACTTTCGACAATGTCACAATTGATAATTACGTGAACTGTAACGGCATCATCAATACGGTCGATCTTGATATTCCTTCGGGCGGTATCCTGAGCCATTCGGCCAATACCGGCGCCAAGGAAAACTGGCTGGATATAACCGTCTCCGGCGACGTTACTATAGCTTTGGGAGGCGCGATCAATGTCGCTGGCAAGGGATTTTCCGCTAATAACGGAGACGGCGCGGGAGGGGCCGCTTCCTATACCGGCGGCGGCGGCGGTTACGGCGGTTATGGCGGCGATGGAAAAGGCACCGGTGAGAGCGCTTACGGCGGTTTTTCCTATGGCTCCGTGACTCAGCCTGAAGATCTGGGATCGGGCGGCGGATCGGGAGGAACTTACTCCGGTGGTGCGGGCGGAGGTCTTGTAAAATTGACCGTCTCAGGCACACTGACCGTTGACGGGTCGATCACTGCTGACGGGGGTAATGGCGCAGGAAGCAGTTCTACCAGCCCGCCCAGGCAGGCAGGCGGCGGATCGGGAGGAAGTATCTGGATCCAGACAGGCACCCTGGCCGGCACGACCGGCTCGATCACGGCCGACGGCGGGAACGGATATAATGGCACCACGTACGATGGCGGCGGCGGTGCGGGCGGAAGGATCGCCCTATACTATACCGATGACACATCAAGCATCACCCCGACCGCTTATGCGGGGACCGGCTACCAGAGGGGCGGCCCGGGAACGGTCTACAGGAAAGCCTCCGGCCAGACCGGCGGCGACCTGATCCTCGACAGCGGCGGGACCGATTCGACATACATTTCTTCTCCACCGGTAGGGTCTATCGCGGCTTACACTTTCGACAATGTCACAATTGATAATTACGTGAACTGTAACGGCATCATCAATACGGTCGATCTTGATATTCCCGCGGGCGGCATCCTGAGCCATTCAGCCAATACCGGCGATAGTAAAGATTACTGGCTGGATATAACCGCCTCCGGCGACGTTACCATAGGGGGCGCTATCAACGTGGACTCCAAAGGCCATCCCGGCGGCAGAGGCAGAGAGGGTTACGGGATCGGAGGCGGGGGATACGAGGGTTACTGCGGGGCAGGCGCCGGTTATGGAGGTTATGGCGGAAACGGAAAAGATTCTACCTACATTACTTCCGGCGGCATTGTCTACGGTTCTCTGGTAGAGCCGGGGGACCTGGGTTCGGGCGGCGGAGGCGGAGGCGTCAGTTACGTCGGCGGGGCCGGCGGAGGCGCGGTGAAGCTGGTCGTCTCAGGTACGTTGACCATTGACGGTTCGATCTCGGCCAATGGCGGCGGCGGGTCGGGGAACACCTCTGTTCAGCCCCCGAGAGGCGGAGGAGGCGGTTCCGGAGGCGGTATATGGATCGAAACGGATACCCTGGCCGGCACGACCGGATCGCTCACTGCCAACGGCGGGAACGGGTTCTATAAAACCGATACTTACGCCGGAGGAAGCGGCGCGGGCGGAAGGATCGCCGTTTATTACGCGACTGACAGTTCCACTCTTTCCATGACCGCCTGCAGCGGCTCGGTCGGCTATGAAAAAGGCGGCGCGGGGACGATATACACAAGAGATACGAATGACCAGATCTACGGCGATCTGACCATTGATAACAATGGTATCTCCGGCGTGGAAACTCCTTTACTTGAAGTTGATCTCAATATTGACAATATAACAATATCGAACAGCGCCGATTTTGACCTGAACGGAAATAATCTCATTATCCATGAAGATTTTACTAATTTGGCCGACTTTACCCATTCAAACGGCACGGTCACTTTTGCCGGGACGGAAGAGTCAAATATATCAGGCGATACCACTTTCTACGACTTCACCTGCGAAACGGCAGGGAAACAGCTCACATTCGAGGTCGGCTCCACGCAGGTTGTGGAAGGCACACTCACGCTGAACGGACAAGCCGAAGGGACGGAGATAGTCCTCGGGAGCGATTCACCGGGTATAAGATTCAATCTGCAGGTAGCGAGCCCTCAAACCGTATATTTCGTAGACGTTTCGGATTCGGAAGTGACGGGTACCGAAGGGAATGATATTACCGCTAACAGTTCCGTGAACAGCGGCAACAACGACGAAGAAGAAGCCAGCCCGCATTGGATATTCATCACCGGCATTAACGTTTCCGGCACGCTTTATGTTGACGAAGAGGGGACAAAATACAGCGGGGACGAGCTAACGCTGGCCCTCTATCTCAATCAGGTCCTGGCGGATGCCACTACCACGGCCGACGGCGATTTCAGCTTTGCGAACATAATGACCAACCCCGACGACGCGCTGCTTCTTTTCATCGACGGCAGCGGAGATTATGACGCCAACCTGCTTTCCGTTGTTGTTGATTCAGAGACCAATATAGAAGGCATAAGCATGTACACCGGCAAGATCGTGCTGAGTCACGAGACCGCCGGGCCTATGACCAACAGCGTATTGGCTTCGGCGTGGATCGACGATACCGACGTGTTCTATACCATGTCGGGTTTGAATGCCGCGTTCGATGCCGGGCTTGAACTCCGGATACCGGCGGGCAAGACCTATACCCCGGGAGGAGAGGTGACCGCCGGCGATATAGACATAAACGGAACATTCAACCCCGCAGATAACGCCGTGACAGTATCCGGCGACTGGGATGCTACCGGTGGGACCGTCACCACATCAGGGACGATAACCTTCGACGGCACCGGCGAAAGCCTTATTAAAGGTTCAACCACTTTCTATGACTTCACCTGCGAAACGCCGGGTAAACAGCTCACCTTCGAGGCCGGCTCGACCCAGACAGTCCAGGGGAGTTTGACTATCACAGGCACGCTCTCGAATTTGATACGGCTTCGCTCAACTACAAGCGGTGTCCAGTGGTATCTTGACCTGGCCACGCCCCAGAGCGTTTCTTATGTAAACGTGCGGGATTCGAACGCGGGAACGGAAGGCGTAGACCCATCCGTTACGGCGGACCGCTCTATCGGAGGAACATCAAGTTATAATAACCAGAACTGGATATTCATAGATCCCCTGGTCTTATACTGGGTAGGGGAAGTTTCATCTGACTGGAATATTGCGGGCAACTGGTCGCTGGCTTCGGGCGGCGCGGGCGGCGCGGGAGTGCCGGGGGTAAGCTGGCTGGCGAAATTCGATGCGGCATCGGACGCGGACTGCTATTTAAGCGCGGACGTTGAGATAGAAGCGATTGAACTCTTCGGCTACACCGGGACCTTAACTACGGAAGCTTATAATCTTACCATCGACTCGGACGTAAACCTCCAGAGCGGAACAATAGATGCCTCATTATGTCCTGAAGTTAAGATAGGCGGTAACTGGGTCAATTCCGGAGGGGAGTTTATTTTTGGAGAGGGACAAGTGAATTTTAACGCACCGTTCGGAATTGCTCAAACCCTCGATTCCGGAGGAACGGGCTATGGCTGCACCTTCAATAACCTTGTCCATTCAGGAGAGGGGACATTAAGCCTTTCGGGTAATGGTCTGAAGATCGCGGATAGCTTTACTAACCAGGCCGGTGTATTTGACACTAATGATCTCGATGTGTATATCGGAGGTCACTGGACTAACCAGGCTACCTTTATATCCGGAACAGGCACGGTTTATCTTACCAGAGAAAGCGAAGGAACTCAGGTCATAATTTCCGGAGGCAGCCCATTCTATAACCTCGATTATTCTTCGGCGGCATTGCGGCTCGGGAGCGCCTTACAGGTAACCGGCACCCTCACAAGCTCTTTGAGCGCCTTGGACTTGAACGGGTACGATCTCGACTTAACCGGGGCGACATTCTCGAATGAAGGGACCATGAAGCTTAAAGGTAACGAGACTTTAACCGGCTTTACGAATAATATCGGCGCCGGCACTGTCGAATACTATGGGTCCGGCACATACACTGGCTTAACAGCAGGGGACGATTACTATAACCTGGTTATCTCGGGGACCGGCACATTTACCGCCCTGTCTGATCTAGACATAAACGGCAATTTTATCCTGAGAAGCGGCTCCGGAACATTTAACGCTCCTTCGGTAATGAATGTAGCAGGTAATTTTGATCATAAGGGCGGAACGTTTGTCCATAACTCCGGAGAAGTTATTTTTGACGATACGAATAAAGCCTCGATCATCTATGGCGAGACCACCTTTAACGATTTTACCTGCACTGAAGGAGGCAAGACGCTTGTCTTCGAAAAAGAAAAGACCCAGACCATCCAGGGAACTTTAAATCTTACCAAGACCTCGGGGGGCCTTATTAAACTTCTCTCCACGGAAGAAGGGGCCTGGTGGTATATAAGTCTTGCCGGCATCCAGGATGTATCATATGTAAGCGTTAAAGATTCCAATTCCGACACCCAGATAAATGCAAGTAACTCTCTTGATAGAGGCCATAATGTGAACTGGAACTTTACCGACCAGCCGATCCTTTACTGGACAGGAACTACCCCGAGCTGGAATAACGCCGATAACTGGTCTTTGATCTCAGGAGGCGGAGGGGGAGCGGGAGTGCCCGGTGAAGGCTGGTTTGCCATCTTCGATAGCGGCTCATCCCAGGCTTGCGATTTAGACGCTCCTGTCGCCATCGAGATGCTGACCATTTCAGGATATGCGGGGACCTTAACTACGGGCAGTTATGCCTTTGCTGCTGATTCAGACGTAACCATAGAAAGCGGAACGGTAGAGGCCGGTTCTTGTTCTGATTTCAGGGTTGGCGGCGACTTTACCCTCTCCGGAACAGGGACATTTAATGCTCCTGCGGGAAATATGCATGTCGGCGGCAGTTTCAATAGAGCCGCGGGCGCGGCCTTCACGCATAATTCCGGAACGATGCACTTTGACGGAACTCTTCCCGGAAAAACCATTGTCACTGACGGCACCGAGCTAGGTCATGTACGTTTTAACGGGGAAGGGGGAAGCTGGACCCTGCAGGATGACTTAACCTGCCAGAGCTTAAAAGTGCTTGTCGGCGGTGATATTGATAACGAGATCTCTACCCTTATCGATAATGGTAACACCGTAACTGTATATGGGGACATTATTATAGCTGATGATTCCGAGTCTCCCTCCAGTGACGAATATTTTCTCCCCTATGCCCTTAAATCAACGGGAAAATGGATACAGGCAGATGATGGCGACCTCTCCAACCCAAACCTGTTCGGAGTGAGGGCATATCATGGGTTTTGGGTTTGTAACAGGTTCCATGCGCTGGAGATCGCAAATGATGTTACCTCAACCAAGGTCGGCAACGCATATAGGGGTACGGTGACCAGGAAATTGATAATGAAAGAAAATTCAACACTTACCGGCGCTCCGGCGATGCTCATCGTGCCTATTCTGCCCAGCGAGCCTTATGATGAGTACCTTTTTACCGATTTTATCGATATGGCAAGCTCAGCCCAGATATTTACCCCTGGATATGCGGTGCAGGTTAGTCCATATAGCCCCTCTTCGGGCCGCTGCACTTACCATCAAAAGGAACTTACCATTGATGGCAAATTTACCATATGCCAGGGCATATCCACCATTGTAATGACAGGAAATTGGGAGACAAAAGGAGATTTCCTGTTCTATGGCCATTATTCGGCTGACACAGAAGAAGAGGCCCAGATATTGGATACGAATGGGTATGATCTGACTGTAGGCGGCAACCTCTCTCTTGCCATGGGCCATCCCTCGCTCCAATACCAGAATGGGTACTATGCAAAGATCCTGTTTAAGAATGGCACCCATACCGTAGGAGGCGATATTTCCATTGCCGGTAATATTTATCCTACCCAGGGATGGTTCGACTTAGGTTCGTCCACTATCAATGTAGGAGGAGATATTGATTTTACCGGCGCAATCGTGGATGCCGGTAGCGCAGAAATAAACCTCGAAGGCAACTGGGTGAACAGCGGAACATTTACTGCCGGCGATTCTGCGGTCATCTTTGTCGGTGCAGGAGGATCGAACATATTCGGAAACACCACCTTCTATGACCTGACCTGCGAAACTCCGGGGAAACAGCTTACCTTCGAGGCCGGTTCCACGCAGGTTGTGGAAGGTACCCTTACATTGACCGGAGAAATTACCGACAGGGTGATACTGCGTTCCTCGGAGGACGGGACCCCGTGGAACATCAATGCATCCGGTTCCGATGTTCTCTATGCGGACGTGAAAGATTCGGACGCGAGCACCGGGCCCGCCATAATCGCGACGACATCCATAGATAGGGGCAATAACCTGAACTGGGTTTTTGAAGCTCCGCTTATCATATGGACCGGCGCGGGCGCGGACGGCAACTGGACAACAGCCCTGAACTGGATCACGGAAACAGCTCCCGGGGCAGATTCAACGGTCCTTTTTGACGGCGTGAGCGGTCTGGATCCCAATAAAGATTCGACCATAGACGGCTCCTTCGGCGGGACAGTGGCATTCCTGATCATGGACGGCTACACGGGCACGATCACTCAGGATACCGATCTTGCCGTAACAGGAGACTATGTCCAGACATCGGGCACTTTTATTTCGGATCCCGCTCAGGCGTTCTCCGTGGGAGGAAGTTTCAGCATACCGGACGCCGCGGACAGCTTCAACCGCTACACCGGCGGCGGAACGGACCCGGATACCGATCCTTACGTGATATACGATGTGTACGGCCTCCAGGCGATGAAGTGCGATCTGGACGCGCACTACATCCTCAACAACGATATTCCCGCGGGCGTGACCCTGAACTGGAACGACGGGATGGGCTTTGAGCCGGTCGGCATTTCAAGCGACTTTATCGGCACGCTTGACGGGCAGGACCACATAATAACAGGTCTTTTTATAGATAGGCCCGATGAGGATTACGTCGGCATGTTCAGTTACACCGGTAACGGCAGCGAAATAAGCAATGTCGGCCTGGCAGGGGTCGATATTACGGGGCATAATTGCGTCGGCGGCCTGGCCGGAGTGAACAGTAACGGTTCAATAGCCGCATGCAGCGCGGCGGGCAATGTGAACGCGACCGGAGACTGCGTCGGCGGCCTGGTGGGAGCTAATGCCGGTGGTTCGATCATCGATTCCTGCGCGACAGTGGCCGTAGACGGGAATGGTCTTTATATCGGCGGGCTTGTCGGCACGAATGCCAACGGTTCAATAGAAGCGTCCCATGCCGCGGGAAGCGTAAGCGGAAGCGGCTCCCACAGTCCCTATGTCGGCGGCCTGGTCGGGTATAACAGTTTCGGTTCGATCACCGGATGCTATGCGACAGCGAGCGTAAGCGGAAACGACAGCTATGTCGGCGGCCTGGTCGGGGGCAACAGGGGCACCGTAGAAAACTCTTATGCCACAGGCAACGTGAACGGGGATACCGGTATTGGCGGCCTGGTCGGCTTTAATTATGAAAACTCTACAATACAAAATTCATATGCGACAGGCGAAGTGAGCGGGGATCTAAGCGTCGGAGGGCTGGTCGGCCTTAATCATGGTTTGATAAGCGATTCCTATGCCGTGGGAAGCGTGAACGGCACAGGGGAAGTCGGCGGATTTGTCGGAAAGAATTACACGGAAGACGGGATTATTATTATCAACAATTGTTACGCATCTGGCAATGTGGAAGGGGATTTATATGTCGGCGGTTTCGTCGGATACAACTATGCCGGGACCGGAACGGCTGACATCACCGATTGTTATGCGGTCGGCAGCGTAACAGGCACGACCGATGTCGGCGGCTTTGCCGGACATGATGACGGCGCGATCTACGATAACTGCTGGTGGATCGCCAACGGCGCGACATCCGGTGTAGGCAACGTGGATCCCGATCCCGCGGGCGTGTTCGAGGAACCCCTCGGCGCCAAGGCCTTCAAGGTCTATGACCACAGCCACCCGGTCTACTGGGTAGACGGCGATCCCGAGGGAGCGCCTGCCTGGAACTTCGATGTCGCCGGCGACGGGACAATAGGTGTCTGGATAATGGCGGGTTACCCGCACCTCCAGATGGAACATTCGCTGGTGATAACGAATGTCATTGAGCTGCAGCTCATGGAGATAGACCTCTCGGCCGAATATACCATCGCCAACGATATCGACGCCTCGGAGACGGCCGAATGGAACTATGTTCCTGCGGGGGATCATTACACCGGCTTTACTCCCATCGGAAAAGACATTTATGGCGGTACATTCAAAGGAAGCCTTGAAGGCGCGGGTTATACCATAACAGGGCTTTACATAAACAGGCCTGATCCTTCTATCCACAGGGAGGAAGGGGTGGGCCTCATCGGCTGTTTCGACAACCTGGGCGGTTCAAGCCATATCAGTAATCTCGGCCTGATCGATGTCGATATAACCGGGCGCGGAGAGTATACCGGAGAAGGTCCTGAGAGTGTCGACTATGACTGGGGAGACGGCGGTTTGGTAGGCATAAATGGCGGCGGTACGATAACAAACTGTTATGTAACAGGTAATGTGACCGCGGGCGACGGGGCCGGCGGCCTGGTCGGCTGGAATATTAATGGAATAATAACCAACTGTCATGCAGTCGTAAATGTGCAGGGGGGAGACTACTTTATCGGCGGCCTGGTCGGGAGGATCGGGTGGAGTGGTGTTGGCGGCAGTGTAACCCATTCCTACGCGAAGGGCAGCGTAAGCGGGAATTATTGTGTCGGCGGCCTGGTGGGATATGTTATGGATACGAGCGCGGTATCCAACTCTTATTTTACGGGGAACGTGAGCGGAGATGTACATGTCGGCGGCCTGGTCGGGTATAATTTTGCCTCTTATGGCGGAGCGATCACTGTTGACAATTGTTACGCGACCGGCAGTGTAATAGGAAATGAGTTTGTCGGCGGCCTGGCGGGAACCAGTTGGGCTGTGGACGGAACTATCAGTGTGGCGAACTGTTATTCGGCCTGTGATGTTACGGGAGAGATTGATGCCGGCGGATTTACGGGACATGATACGGGCTCTTCCTACGTGTCCAACTACTGGATGAAGACGGACTTCCACAACGCCGGGCTTGACGATACCGGCAACGACGGCGACAGGGAAGGGATCACCTCCAGAAGCGATGTCCGGATGAAACAGCAGGCCACGTTCGAGGGCTGGGATTTTACCGGTACCTGGACGATAGACGAAGACACCTCCTATCCTTATTTTATGGACCAGGCGTCCCTGTACACGGAATGGACGTGGGACGGCGACGGCGACGGCACGAGTTGGGAGGATCCGCTGAACTGGGATAAAGACTCGGGTTATCCGGACGATATCTACGACAAGGTCCTTATAGATACGGGCGGCGCGATCATCACGACCCCGTTCGGCGACGGACTTGCCATTGCCAAGCTGACGCTCGGGGAGAACTTCTCCGGCACGGTGCAGTGCTCGGACAGCTTTACGCTCGATAATGTGAGCGGCGTGTTCGGGGTGACCATCTCCAGTCCGGACGCGGCGCTTGACATCAGCGGCAGCGATTTCACTCTCAACGGTTTCTTCATAAACGAAGGCACTTTCCGGCTACATGGCGATGAGGTCCTGACCGGGTTTACCAACGACATGGACTCTGGAAAGGTTGATTATTACGGGACCGGCAGCTATCCGGGCCTTCTTGCGGGAGATGCCTATTATGATCTTGAGATATCGGGAGGGGGCACCTATACGCTGGATGAGGCGCTTGACGTCAACGGCGACCTGAGGATCTCCTCCGGCACGCTGGATGTCTCCACGGATAACCATGCCGTGAATATCGGCGGGAGCTTTGTGAATAGCGGCGATTTTAACGCCCGGGAGGGCCTGGTGACATTCGACGGCGCGTCACAGGGCAATATCATCCAGTCCGGAGGGTCGTCTTTCTTCTTCCTGACCATAAACGGGTGGGGCGGATGGATCCAGGTCGGTGATCTTGACGTCGTTTATGATTTTAATATCTATACAGGCAACTTCACATCATCGCCCCTGAATGCCTTCACCGTCGGGCACAGCTTCAATATCGGCAACCTTACCATCGGCGGCCTCGCTGGAGATGTTATTGTTATCGCCACGGCGCCGAGCGGAGATATGTACGTCGGCGGTTCATTCACAGGCACTCTCGGAAGCATGAACCCGCTGTATCAGGAGATAACCGGACTGAATAACATAGCTATGTGGGACGGCTCACGCTGGAACAGTCTGGCGGGAGGTTTGGATGGCCCCGTTTTCGCCATTACCGTGGATGGCGATGATGTCTATGTAGGCGGTGATTTTGAGGCCACTTTTGGCGGTGGAACATCTCTCAACCATATAGCCAGGTGGGACGGATCAAGCTGGGGCGCCCTGGGAGGGGGCCTGGACGGCACGGTATATTCGATTGCCGCAAGCGGCACGGATATCTATGCCGGGGGCATTTTCGCAACCCCGTTCACCAATATAGCCAGGTGGGACGGGGCGAACTGGAACGCGCTGGGCGCGGGCCTGAACGGTCTTGTTGTTTCCGTCGCCATGGACTCAGCCAGCAATGTCTATGCCGGCGGGCTTTTTACCGCCACCGGCGACGATGCGACCGCCCTGAACTATATAGGCATGTGGGACGGCCTGGCCTGGAACGCCCTGGGGAGCGGATTGAACAACTTCGTGTCGTCAGTCGCCGTGGACGGCGACGATAACGTTTACGCCGGGGGCAATTTCACCGCCACAGGCGGCGACGCGACCGCCCTGAACTATATAGGCATGTGGGACGGCCTGGCCTGGAACGCCCTGGAAGAAGGGTTAAGCGGAGAAAAGATCCTCGCGCTTGACGCCGTATGGGTCACTGTGACCGTTGACGATGTCACGGGAAATATCTATGCCGGCGGCTCGTTCAAAGCGACCGCCGACGGGGAAACCGTCCTGTACGGCACGGGCATGTGGGACGGCCTCAGCTGGCACGCCCTGGGAGAAGGCCTGCTGGCCGAAGACGTGGAAACAGATGCTGTCAGATCGATCGTTATAGATGGCTCCGGTAATATCTACGCCGGCGGCGAATTCCTTCAGAACAGCAGTGAAGTCATCTTCAACAATCTGGCCAAGTGGGACGGAACGAGCTGGAGCACTTTCGTGAACCCGGCCTTCAGCCGCTTCACCGGGTCCGGCACAGAGGGCGACCCGTACCTGATCCACGACGTGTACGGCCTCCAGGCGATGAAGTGTTACTCCGGCAGGCATTTCGCGCTGAATAACGACATCAACGCCGCGGGCATCGAGGAATGGAACGGCTCCCACGGTTTAGACCCCATAGGAAGCGATGAGGTTGAGCTGGCCAATGCGTCGACCGTATATGACGTATTTACCGGTACCCTCGACGGCAATAATAACATGATCACGAATCTTCTCATCGATACGGGCCACGATTTCGCGGGGCTTTTCGGCCGGACCTCCGGCGGCGCCGAACTGAAGAACATCGAGCTGGAGAGCTGCGTTATTGCGGGCGATGACTATGTGGGGACCCTGGTGGGTCAGAACAGGGGCGCTATCTCCAACGTCCACGTCACCGCCGGGGCAAACGGCAGGGTGACGGGGCATCAGTACGTCGGCGGCCTGGTCGGGATGAACGGTGAATATATAGAGGGTAGTAATGATATCCCGGGCGGCAATATTTCGGGTTCCTCCGCCGGCTGCATCGTAGAAGCAGTTGATAATAACGATTACGTCGGCGGCCTGGTCGGGTATAACATCTTCTCCGGCGAGCATGTCGAAGGCGTTTATACCATTACCAATGTTATCAGCAACTCTTACGCCGATGCCGCAGTAAGCGGAGCCGGCTATGTCGGCGGCCTGGTCGGGATGAACTTTTTAGCCAGAGATATAGGAGAAGAGCTCGCGGGCACGAGCATCACCAACTGCCATGCCGGCGGGACAGTGACCGGATTTGAGTCATACATCGGCGGCCTGGTCGGTCTTAATGAAACAGGCGGGACCATTGCCTATTCCTATGCCACCGGCGATATAACCGGGGGAGCTGTCGGGTGCACCGGCGGATTTGTAGGGCTTAACAAAGGCACCATATGGAGATGTTACGCCACCGGCAGCGTAAGCGGCGGTTACCAAGGCAGCGGCGGTTTTGCCGGTGTTAGTTTTTCTGGCACCTTTTCTGAGCCTGCCGTTATCAGCCAATGCTATTCCACGGGAGAGGTGGAGGGCGACGAATGGACCGGCGGGTTTGTCGGGTATGCCTATAACAGCGAGATCTCCGACTGTTATTCCAATGGCGATGTGACCGGCTCCGATATGGTCGGCGGTTTTGTCGGGTATTATGATACGCCCGAAAGCGGCGAGATCTCAGGCTGCTATTCCAGCGGCCTGGTGACCGGCGGCACCAATGTCGGCGGGTTCATGGGCTATTTCGAGGACTTCGCGACCCCGCCCACGTCCAATTACTGGCTGAGGGATACCGGTTATAACGAAACTCTTTACGCTATCGGCAATATACCGGGCGATTTGAGTGCGGGGTATGTGGACCCGCGATCCGACATCCAGATGAAACAGCAGGCCACATTCGTAGGATGGAATTTCAAGGGCGTCTGGACGATAGATGAAGGCGTGGATTACCCGCGCTTACTGTACGAAGTGATATACATCTGGTCGGGAGTAGCCGGGGACGGGGACTGGACAACCCCGGAAAACTGGAGCGTAAATTTGATCCCGCCTTTGGATTATCCCGACGACGCGGCCGACAGGGCCTTGATCGACGCGACATCCGATCTTATTACGACGCCCGCGGAGCTGGAACTGGGCGGCCTGTACCTTGGCACGGGTTACGACGGAACTTTGTTCCTCGAGGGCGACCTGGCGATATACGGCGATTATATCCAGGTGGGCGGGACGCTTTTCTGTCCGGATCCCCTTGCCTGCGCCTTCACTGTCGGGGAAAGCTTCTCTCTGGAGGGAGGCACGTTCCATCGTTTCACGGGTTCCGGCATTTCTGAAGACCCCTATATGATATACGACGTGTACGGTCTCCAGGCGATGAAATGCTACCCGGCGGCGCATTTCGGGCTCAATAACGATATTGATGCAAGCAGCACGTCCGCGTGGAACCCGGAAGATCCCGGCTGTTTGGGGTTTGATCCGGTAGGGAGTTACCCGACGTATGGTTTCTCCGGCGCCCTCGAAGGAAACGGCCACGTCATAACGGATATTTTCATAGACAGGACGACCGAGAATAACATCGGCCTGTTCGGCTGGCTGGCGGACGGCGCCGCGATAAGCGGTGTCGGCCTGGAAGGCGGCAGCGTGACGGGATTCGAGCATGTCGGCGGGCTGGCCGGATATTGTGCTGCTAGTTTAGGCGGAGCTATCTCTATCAGTGATTCTTATACGGCCTGCGAAGTGAGCGGGAATATGTTCGTCGGGGGTCTGATCGGCTTCAGTAACGTTTCTACCAGCGCCGGTTCGAATCTTTTTATAGATAATTGCCGTGCGCACGGCACTGTGACGGGGGGCGTCAAAACCGGCGGCCTTATCGGGTTCAGCCAGACCTTTAGCGACTCGTCCACGACCATCACCGATTCGTGCGCGACCGGCGACGTAAACGGGAATGAGGCAGTCGGCGGCCTGATCGGAGCGGTTGAGAGCGCATACGGTATTTCAAGTGTCACCATAACCGGCTCGCATGCGTCCGGCAGCGTAACGGGAACCGGTGGTTCTGTCGGCGGCCTGGTCGGATCTGTCTCGGCTCGTGCTGGGTTCGCCTCCGTCGCCATCAGCGATTCCTATTCGACCGGCGACGTGGAGGGGGTTTCCAACTTCGTCGGCGGCCTGATCGGGCGGCTTGTTGCGGACGGAGTTATCCTCGAAGTCGGCGATTATAACGCCTCGGTCGCGGTTGAGAGGTGCTTCGCGGATTGCGCCGTAAGCGGAGGGGCGCCTCTCTTCACGGGCGGCCTGATCGGAGGCAGCTATATCTATGAGGATCCCGATGATGCGACTGTCTCCGTCAGCGAGTCGTACGCGGCGGCGCCCATTACAAGTGAAAGCGGCGGTTTTGTCGGTTACAACGGCGGGAACTGTTCATACTCCGACTGCTTCTGGGATTATGAAGCGGCGGATCTGCCCGAGGCGCAGGATTCAAGTTCCGGGGACGTCGACGGCATAACCGGAAAAACCACCTGCGAGATGAGACAGGAAGCCACCTTTACCGGCAGCGGCTGGGATTTCTCGAACGACGGCGCCGGCATTTACGGCGACTGGATCATGGCGGGTTACCCGCGCCTCACGATAGAGTACTCGACCGCCATAACCAGCGTTTATCAATTGCAGATGATGGCGCTTGACCTGGCGGCAGATTATATCCTTGCCAATGACATCGACGCCTCGGGAACGGTCCAGTGGAACTGCGACGGCACCAGCTACCTGGGTTTTGACCCGGTCGGGGAGGATGGAAATCCCTTCACCGGCACCTTTGACGGCGCCGGCCATGTCATAACAGGCCTTCGCATAAGCAGGTCGACCGAAAGCGACGTCGGCCTGTTCGGTTACGCCGGCGGAGCAACGATAACCGATGTTGCTCTGGAGAATGTCGGCATCTCCGGTGATCTTGACGTGGGCGCGCTGGTCGGGCATAGCTGTCTTGGAACAGTTGTAACAGATTCCTGCGTATCCGGCGGAGAGATAGGTGGCGCCTCACTCATAGGAGGATTGGTCGGATTTAACGAAAGCGGCGGGGTCATAGAAAACTCTTACGCGATCATAGATGTGACCGGCAATAGCATAGTGGGGGGCCTGGTCGGACGCAATCATGAATCCAGTATAGCGAACTCTTACGCGGCCGGGTATGTGCGCGGCAGCCCGGCGGGAGGGTTGGTCGGGATCAATGCGGCCGGGACCATAACGGACTCTTACGCGACCGGGGACGTAACCGGCAGCTGGGCAACCAGCAGCTATGTCGGCGGCCTGGTCGGGGCTAATATAGCAGAGGGCCTCATAAATAATTCCTACGCGACCGGCAGCGTGACCGTCACCTTCACCGGCGGATATGCAGGCGGGCTGGTTGGATTTGCTTCAATAGGAACGATCATGAACGCCTACGCGACCGGTAATATAAGCGATGAAAGCGGGACGGGCACTATCGGCGGCCTGGTCGGAGGACAGGACGGAAGCGGCCCCGAATATTTATACGATAATTGCTGGTGGATCCAGAACGGCGCGGTGACAGGTGTCGGCAGCGAGGACCCGGATCCGGCGGGTGTGTCCGAGGAACCCCTTGGCACCAGGGCTTTCAAGATATTCGACCACAGCCACCCGGTCTACTGGGAAGACGGCATCGTCGGCGTTACGCCCGCGTGGGACTTCGATATCCCCGGCGACTGGATCCTGACAGGTTACCCGCATCTTCAGATGGAATGGTCCGAGACCATCACCAGCGTCTACGAGCTCCAGATGATGGCGCTCGGTCTCGACGCGGATTATACCCTCGCGAATAATATCGACGCTTCGGAAACGGCCGGGTGGAATTGGACCGGCTCGGGCGACGATTATTTCGGATTCAAGCCGGTCGGGGACGATATAACCCCGTTCGGCGGCACTTTTGACGGGGGTGATCACATCGTGGACGGTCTTACCATAGACAGGCCCGATGAGGATTGTATCGGTCTGTTCGGCTACGCGGGCGCGGACAGCGAAATACGTAACGTCGGCATCCATAACGCCGACGTGACCGGCGGACAGGTCCTCGGCGTCCTGGTCGGCGCGAATGCCGGCCTGATAGAGGATTCCTTCGCTACCGGCAGCCTGACCGGTATTTCCACCGCTCCCCAGCCTGCCATGATCGGCGGCCTGGTCGGGCAAAACTGCTCCAACGGCAGTTTGATCTCACGCTCTTTCGCGAATGTGGACGTCAATGCGGCGGACTACCTCTTTGTCGGCGGTCTGGTCGGATACAACGGGAATGTGGATGATGTCCAACAGGCCAGGATAGAGGACTGTTACGCGAAAGGTGACGTGAACGGCAACCAATATGTCGGCGGCCTGGTCGGCTACAATAACGCCAGCCTGATAGAGAACGCCTACGCTTCGGGGGCCGTGAGCGGCACTCCCGGACTGGCCGGCGGACTGGTCGGTCTGGCTGATAATGGCGGCACCACGACAAATTCATACTGGGACATCGAAACCACGGACCAGCTCACAAGCGCCGGCGGAGAGGGCAAGACTACTGCCGAAATGAAGCAGCAGGCGACGTTCGACGACGATGACGATATAGACGACTGGGATTTCGACACGGTCTGGAAGATAGTGGAGAACGGGACGTATCCTTATTTCCGGTGGCAGGGCCTAATTTTCGGAACGGTGTACACCGACTGCACGGGGACGAATGTTCTGGGAGACGCTAACATCGTCCTTGCCGTGAACGGTTCCCGTTACGACGATTGCGACACGGACGTCGCCGGTCAATATTATTTCTTCACGAGTAGTGGAATCGAAAGAAACGACACGATCCTGGTATATATAAACGATAATGTTCTGGACGGAAACACGTTGACCGTGATCGGGGATTGGGATGTGGAAGATCTTGATATCTGCGGCGACAGCGTCATAGTTCGGAGTGAAATGGGCTCCGTGATGGGCGCACACGACTTTTTACGCGCGTATGTCGCCGGCAGCGGCGATATGCTTTATGAGGTAACTGTGGGTGTGGACGGCATATTAGACGTAAACGGCAGTTTCATCATCTGGGACAGTCATGCCTTCAACGGCAGCACGGACATGAACGTAGGAGGAAGTTGGATAAATAACGGCGTCTTTTTCCATGACAACGGCACCGTTACCCTTGACAGCCTCGTGGGCGGCGACATTCTCTCCGGCGGATCGAGTTTTTACAATCTCACCGTTGACAGCGAAGGCGAAGACTCTTTTTACATGCTCATGGATCCTCTTGTCGTCGAGGGGGACTTCGTTCTTTACGGTTGTAAGGACTTCAACACGGACTCATACAACATGGCAGTCGGTTCCTATTCCCAGACGGGAGGAAGGCTCACCAATACCGGCGCGGAGATGACCTGTAACGGCGACTTCTCCGTCACGGGAGGGAGCTATACCGGGCTCCCGGGATCGACGCTGATATTGGACGCGACCGCTAAAGTTGACAACGACCTCCTTTTTGACGCAGGGGGCGACACGGGAGAGCCGGTTTACTTCCATAACATTATCTTCAGGAACTCATCGGATGACGACGATAAGACCGTCACCCTGGGGTCCGGCACGTTCCTTTTTACCGGTGACTTTTGCCTGAGCGCCGCCGGGTCTAAGGGAATAACGGTCAACGCCGCGGATAACAGCCCCGACATCTTTATCATGGGGAATATCGGCACTCCGGACGCCCCCGGAGGCGGAGGAGACCCCGGGGAGCTGATACTGAACGGCGGGTTTGAGAATGGCGAGGACTTCTCGCCGTGGGAAATATTCATGGGGGTGGGAGTCTGGATGACGCTTGAGTGCGTCGGAGCCCCGCTTGACGGCCTTGCCCACTCCGGGGATTGGGTGGGACTTTCAGTTAATGGCAACAACCCCTCCGGCCTGATGCAGCAGTTCGATCCCTCGACTATCTCGGGCCTTACATTCTATACATACAACTACATGGAGCCCAGCCCGACCATAATGGTTTTTGTCCAGACCGGGCCGAATGTCGAAACCGACTGGGCGCTTCTGGATACGATCCAGGGGACCGGGGATCTGCCGCAGGGACCTCTTCCCCGGGGCGAGACCCCGTATAACGAACACGTCTATACCGATTTCGCGGCTTACGGAGACATACAGGGTCTCATATTCATGGCCACCAACGAGACCGGTTACCTGATCTTTGACGATGTTTCCATGACCGGCGGCGGTGGCGGTGGTGGCGGTACCGGTGAAAGATCGATCAGCGCCGGAGGCGGCACCTGGACGATAAGCGGCGACGCCGACTTCAGCGATATCACGTTCAATGCCGATGAAAGCACGGTCGTTTTCGACGATAATACCAAACCTTCGCATATCTCCGGGTCCACCGAGTTCCACGATCTTACTTGCACAACCCCCGGGAAAGAACTGATATTTGGAGCAGGCACGACCCAGACGATAGGCGGCACCCTCACTCTGGACGGACAGGCCGAAGGGACGGAGATAGTCCTGGGGAGCGATTCGCCGGGCACCCGGTTCAACCTGCAGGTCTCCTCTGCACAGACAGTGAGCTACGTGAACGTGTCCGATTCCGAGGCCCTGGTTTGTAGTATCGCCGCGGAACATTCCATAGATAGCGGTAATAACGATAATACCGGGCCCGCCCCGCACTGGCTGTTCGGGGTCGGCATAAGCGGCACGATCTATATAGACGAGCTGACCACGGTCGACGAGGGCATTACCGTGTGGGTGCACGCCCACGACGGTGAGAGTATAGTATATTCGGACAGCACCCTTACCGGGGAAGGCGGCACGTTCAGCTTCGAGGACATAATTGTCGATGCGGGATATCGCGTTCTCATCCTGCTGGATGACGCGGCTCTCGAGGCGAACCTGGTGACCCTGCCGGCCGACGCGGCGAGCGCCATTGACGATATCATAATGTACACGAACAGGATTACCTTGAGAAATGAAGCGGAAAGCGCCGTGACCAACGAGCGCCTCTACAGTTTCAACGGACTTTTTGGGGATGACAACGTGCATTTCAGCGTGGTCGAGATCCCGCCCGAATTCCCAGGCCCACCGAGCACCTATAACGCCACTTTCGAGGACGGCCTCGACCTGTGGATACCGGAAGGGTTCAACTACACGCCGGAAGGGGAGATCATCTTTGAAGGCGGCCTGTTGAACGAAGGTGCTTTCAATCTCGGCGGCAGCCCCGTTACCTTTAACGGGTCGGGCAGTTTTGACATCGCGACGGCGGGCTATCATTTCTGGGACATAACCTTTGATAACGAGAACGGCGAATGGACGCTTGAGAACGCCGTGATACTCGAAGGCACCTTCATGCTGGACCAGGGCACGTTCAATTCAGGCGCAAACGAGATCATCATGACGGATTCATATTCCCAGACCGGCGGCACGTTCAACGCCGGATCGTCGGATATATACTGCCACGGCGCTTTCTCCGGCACGGGCGGCACCTTCGACGGCGGCACGTCGCGCCTCTTCCTGGAGGCCTTCGGCGGGCCGTTCGCCTTCGACGCGGCAGAGGGTTACACCTTCCACGACGTCTATTTCAGGGGCGACGGCGGGACCATCACCCTGGGAGGGGAATCGTTCACGTTCACGGGCGGCTTCTACATGGATCCTCAGGGGCCCGGGGGGATAACCGTCGATGCCGCCGGGGTCACGGACATCACGATCCTCGGCGATATCGGTAGTGCCGGGCAAGAGGCGCAGAACAGGCTCGTGAACCCCGGTTTTGAGGAAGATCCTCTCGTCCTTTTCGGATGGGTGGCCTCGGGCGGGATGATGGTCTTCGGGCCCGACACATTCCCGCCGCTGACCGCCTACGAAGGGGATTACGCGGCGATTTTCCATCTCGCGGTAGGGGCGGGGACGGCCCTGATAGAGCAGCAGTTCGATTCCTCGACCGTCCCGGAGCTTCGTTTCCGCCTCTTTACGCTCCCCGACCTCATAAGCGAGAATTTCGAGCTGCACGTCTGGGTCAAGAGCGCGCCGACCCCCGAGAACCCCGACGGGTGGTACGATCACGCTACCATCACGGAGATCCCGATAAATACCTGGGATCCCGAGCAGGTCTATGATATCACGGGTTACAATAATGACATCCAGGGCGTAAGGTTCGAGGCCCTCGACCCCGACGCGACGAGCATATTCCTGATGGATGTCGTCTCCATGGTCGGCACGCAGAATACCGATATTCCAAGAACCATCAACGCCGGGGCAGGGCTCTGGCAGATAGGCGGAAATGTCGACCTTACAGGTATAACCTTTAACCCCGGGACAAGCACCGTCGAACTTATCGCGCAGGAAGCGGGCAAGACGATCGCTACCGGGGGAGCCGATTTCCATGACCTTACCTTTAACGGGATGGGCGGCCAATGGACGCTTCAGGATACGCCCGGGATGATAAATAACGACCTTGCGATCATGACCGGCAGCATGCTGCATACGGGAGGCCATGCCATAAACATCACAAACGATTTCGTGAATACCGGCGGGGCTATTGTCAACCTTGAAGCCGACGGCGATATTGTTCTTGATATCGGGAACGATTACGTGCAGGAGGGCATCAGCGTCGCGGCGGCTTACGGCCTTATCGATATAGACGCCGACGGCAAGGTAACGCTATGTGATGATTCGCAAATAGGGAGCGACGGAGGCGAAGTGGAAATAGATGCCGGTATCCGCATGATACTGTCAGATTCATCAGCAATACACGGGGTCATGGTTGATATAAATACGGGAGAGAACTTTACGATGCAGGACTCGACTGTAATCGGCAGCATGCAGGATACGATCGCTGTCGACGTAAATGCGGGCGGAGGTGTCAGGCTGACGCAGATACGCTCGGGCGGCACCGTGAACATAGAATCCGGCAAAGCCATATATGACACCAACGGCGGCGCGAACAATATCCGCGCTGATTCTCTTGTCATTACGGCCGCGGACGGTATCTGCACAACCGCAGGACTGGAAACAAGGGTCTCAAGTATCCGGGTGACAAACACGACAAACGGGGGCATTACGATCCATAACACTGACCGCGATTCGGATCCCGATACGCCTACCGTGATCCAGGGCCTTCTCAATGATGACGACGGCGGGCAGGATGCCGGTAATTCCATTATCTTCACGAACACGGGCGGTAACCTGAGCGTCGAAGGGGATGTTACTAATAACGATTCAGGGGCAATAGAGATCACCAACGACAACGACGACCTGGCGATAACCGCGACTGTGGAGTCCCCGGGCGGGACGGTCACTATCAATACGGGCGATGATTACACGCAGAGCGGCGATAGCCTGGTTTCGTCCGGCATCCTTGTTGATATAGATGCCGGGGATGCGCTTGCGTTGCAGGATAATGCGCAGATAACAGGCGCCTCTTCGGATCTTTATGCCGACCGCCTCATGCAGATGCTTGACTCCTCAACGATAGACACGATCACGGTCAACATAGAAACAGGCGCTAACTTCACCATGCAGGATTCAAGCGTGATCGGCGGGGACGGGAACACGGACACCGTGGAGATCGACGCGGGCGGCGGCGTCAGGCTGACGCGGATACGCTCGAACGACACCGTGGATATAGGATCCGGCAAAGCCATTTATGACGCTAACGGCGCCGCGAACAATATACGCGCCGAGTCTCTTGTTCTCATGGCCGCCGACGGCATCTGTTCAGGCGCGGGACTGGAGACAAGGGTCACGAATATCCAGGCGACGAATACGACAAACGGAGGCATCGCGATCAATAACACTGACCGCGATTCGGATCCCGATACGCCTACTGTGATCCAGGGCCTTCTCAACGATGACGACGGCGGGCAGGATGCCGGGAATTCCATTATCTTCACGAATACGGGAGGTAACCTGAGCGTCGAAGGCGACGTCCTCAATTACGATTCGGGGGCGATAGAGATCACCAACGACAACGACGACCTGGCGATAACCGCGACTGTGGAGTCCTCAGGCGGGACGGTCACTATCAATACGGGCGATGATTACACGCAGAGCGGCGACGGCCTGGTCCTGGCCGACGGGCTCATTGATATAGACGCCGGGGACGCGCTGCTTCTCCAGGACAGCGCGCAGATAGCGGGCGGCAGCGCGGACATCTTTGCCGGAAGGCTCATGCAGATGCTGGATTCATCGAGCATAGAGGTGGGTGCGGTGGCCATAGAGACAGGAAGTAATTTCACGATGCAGGATTCAAGCGTGATCGGCGGGGACGGGAACACGGACACCGTGGAGATCGACGCGGGCGGCGGCGTCAGGCTGACGCAGATACGCTCGAACGGCACCGTGGATATAGAATCCGAAAAGGCCATTTATGACACTAACGGCGCCGCGAACAATATCCTTGCTGATTCCCTTGTTATCGTGGCCGCCGACGGTATCTGTTCGGTCGCGGGGCTGGATACGGAGGTCTCGAACTTTGCGGCGCTGAATACGACAAGCAATGACATCTACATAAAGAATACCGGCGGCTTGTTCGTTGAAACGGTCGGCGCGATCTCAGGCGTGACGAATAACGCAGGTGCCGTCAATATCGAAAGCGATACGATAACTGTGAACGGCAATGTAAGCGCCACCGACGGCGATCTGACCCTGAACTCCGAAGGCGCTATCGATCAGAATGAGGGTACAACTCTCACTGCTGCCGGGTCGGGTTCGGTCGCGCTCGCTTCTTCGGGCGAATCTGCCATAGGGGACATAACCAGCGCGAACGATCTGAACTTTAATAATAGCGGTGCCCCAACGATCTACAACATCAACTCGACAATAGATATCGAAGGCGATGTGATAATTAACGCGGGCGTAACCGTGAACGCGAACGATTCCGACTGGTTTGTCGGCAGGAACTGGACCAACGGCGGCGTATTTAACGGGGGCACTTCAACCGTTGAGCTGGACACGTTCCAGGACGCCGTTATATCCGGGAACAGCGATTTCTTCAACTTCACCTGCAACGCTGCCAATAAAGAACTTGCTTTCCAGGAAGATTCGATCCAGGTCGTGGCAGGCGACCTTATTATTAAAGGCGCTGAGGGCGCCGCCCCGGGCGATGATCCTCAACTGATCGATCTCATAAGCTTAACAGAAGACTCGCAGTGGCACATAGACCCGCAAGGCGATATCGACATAGAGTACGTGTACGTTCAGGACTCCGTCAACGATAACGGCGTCTATATCGATCCTCCGTTCTCCACGGACGGCGGCAACAATATTTTCTGGTTCGCGCCGGCGGAAGGCGAAGGCGAAGTCCCCGCCTGGGAAGACTCGAGCGACTATTATCTCATTATCCCGCTGTATGAAATTGAGGTCGAGGAGGTCAAAGGTATCGGCGTAGCCCTGGGGGATGACATGAGCGGGCTGACTGCCATAGAGATCGGTTTTGATCTGGTGCGCCTCGATGACGAAAGAGAAAAGAAGAAGCTGTATGAAGACTGGTACGTGCCGGCAAAATACGGCACGAAGGTCAGGGTCATAAAGGGAGAAGCCATTGTGGCTCCCTATGGCAGCGCGGGCCCCAGATACGAAGAAGGCGTCCGGCTGACTGACGGCCAGGAAATAGAGCACGAAGCGATAATAAAAGCCAGGATCAGGGTGTTCCCTTATAAGAAAAAAACACACGAAGATGACCGTCTGTCCGAAAGGCAGAGGATAAAACCGGGGACCGTTTACGAAAGCGCGCATTAAGATCAGGCAGGTGCAGGGTAGGGACAGGAAGCAGCCGGGGTTTTTAAGCTCCGGCTGCTTTTTATTAAGGTTATCTCTTGCCAAAACATACCCGCAGAGTTAGGATAATGAAATAAAGAAGGGTTGGATAATGAGAAAAAGAGCCGCTGTTCTCGGGTGGGCTTTATATGATTTCGCCAACACGATCTTCTCGATGAACGTGATATCCCTTTATTTCGTCCTGTGGGTGACGGTAGATAAAGGGCAGGAGGATATCCTGTACAGCGCGGTCCTTTCGGGATCGCTTTTCCTGGCGGCGGTCCTCGAACCTTTACTGGGAACCGTTTCCGACATCTACAGGAAACGGATACCTTTTCTTGTATTTTTCACCTGTCTGGCCTGCATGTTCACGGCGGCATTGGGTGCCGTCAGGGGACTGTTCTGGGGGCTCGCGGTTTTTGTCCTGGCGAACCTTACATACCAGATAGCTACCGTTTTTTACAACGCTCTCCTGCCCAGGGTCGCGGGAAAGGAGGAGATAGGAAGGGTCTCCGGGCTGGGCACGGGACTGGGCTACGCGGGCGCGATCGTCGGCCTCGCCGTGACCAGGCCGTTTGTCATGCAGTACGGCTATCAGGGAGCTTTTATCCCCACGGCGATACTCTTTTTTATATTTTCTCTTCCGTGTTTTTTTCTGGTAAAGGAAGCCGGACTGAAGGGGGAACGGCGGCCCGACGTGAACATGGGAAGGATCTTCCCGCGGATCAGGGAGACATTCTCGGATCCGGAAAAATACCCCGGTCTTCCTCGGTTCTTGCTGGCCGCTTTCATTTTCCTCAATGCCGTGAATACGGTCATCGTCTTCATGTCTGTCTATCTCAGGAAAGTGGCGCTTTTCAGCGACAGGGAGTTGATAGTCGTGTATATCGTCTCCACGGTCATGGCGATCGCGGGATCGTTCTTTTTCGGGGCGATCACGGATAAGATCGGAGCAAAGAGATCGCTCATGATCTCGCTATCGCTGTGGTTTATCTGTCTTATCCTGGGAGCTTTTGCCCGTCCGAAGGCAATGTTCTGGTTCGTAGGACCGCTTATCGGTATCGCCCTGGGTTCGGTATGGACGGCGAGCAGGGCCCTGGTCGTCAAGCTCTGCCCGGAAGAAAAACTGGGTGAACTGTTCGGCCTTCTCGGCGTGGTGGGCAAATCGGCCGCCATCGTCGGGCCTCTTGTCTGGGGGCTTTCCGTCCTGGCCTTCGGCTTCCTCGGGGCCCCGAAATACAGAATAGCTATACTTATCCAGAGTTCTTTTATACTTTTCGGGTGGCTGTTGATCAAAAAAGTGCCTTATGCGGATGCAAAGACATAACGTGCGATGAACAGGGGGAAGAAACGTTTTCTGAAAGGTAATATGGCGCAGAATTTAAGGGAAAGGTTCGAGGAAACCGCATTAAGCTACAGCGGTAAGACCGCGATCGAACATAAAAAGGACGGCAGGTGGTCGGGTATTTCCTATGACGACCTCAAAAACAGCGCAGAAGCTCTCTCCGCGTTCCTGCTGAAAGAAAACGTCAAAAAAAATGATAAGATCGCCATACTACTGGAAAACCGGCCGGAATGGCCTCTGGTCTTTTTCTCCGCGGTCTTTCTGGGAGCGGTTTCCGTTCCCCTCAGCTCCGAATCCACGCCGGAAGAACTTGGGAACATTTTAAGGGATTCCGGATGCAGATTTGCTTTTGCCGGAGAACATACTCTTGACTTAGCGGAAGAGGTTCGGCGGAAATGCCCGTCGATCGAGAGGGTGTTCTCCGTGGACTCAGGTGAATTTAAAGACGCGATAAAAAAGCATCCCGAACAGGTCAAAAAAACAGGAACGAACGACAGTGACCTGGCGTGTATTTTATATACTTCCGGTACCACTGCCGAGCCAAAAGGTGTCATGCTCACGCACGGGAACCTGCTTGCCAACTGCGACTCCCTGTACAGAACGGGCCTGGTCACGCGGGAAGACAGCATCCTTTCGGTCCTGCCGCTGCATCACGCATACCCCTTGACGGTGACAATGTTATTTCCGCTTTTGTACGGCGGCAGGGTCGTCTACCCCGAAGGCATGGGGACCGAGGATATCCTGGAGGCCATGCGAAAAGCGCGGCCTACCGTGTTCGTCGCCGTTCCGCAGATATTTTACGCGTTCCATCAAAAAATAACGAACGCGTTAAAGAGGGTCCCTTTCCCGTTCAATCTTATAAATAAAGCTGTGATCAGGGGGCTGCACAGGATAAGGCAGAGAACGGGCATTAACCTGTCGCGTTATTTTCTGCGCGGCATTCACGGAAAATTCGGGAGGTCGATGCGGCTGTTCGCGAGCGGCGGCGCGAAACTGGACGAAAACGTTCAAAAGGCCCTGACCGAACTCGGGTTTACGATCCTCGAAGGATACGGCCTTACGGAGACTTCACCTGTCCTGACATTCAATCCTTCGGAAAGACCGAAACCGGGATCTGTGGGACTGCCTGTACCTGGCGTAGAATTAAGGATAATAAATAAAGATAAGGAGGGCATAGGCGAGGTCGTCGCGCGCGGCCCGAACATCATGCAGGGATATTATAAGAAGGAAGATATGACAGCCGATGTTATAAAGGACGGATGGTTTCATACCGGGGATCTGGGGTATTTTGACGACGAAGGATATCTTTTCCTGACAGGAAGGTTAAAAGAGATCCTTGTCTTGAGTTCGGGCAAGAACATATATCCGGAAGAGATAGAAGAGGTCTATTCCCGGCACGCCCCGGTCAAGGAGATGTGCGCGTTCGAAACCCCTTCCGAAAAGGGGGCGGAGGGTGCGGCCCTCTGGGCTATTGTGGTGCCGGATCTTGAGTTCTTTAAGAAATACGGAGAGGTGAACCTGAGGGCCGTGATCAAGGAAAGGTTCGATAATGTTTCAAGGGCGCTCCCGCCATACAAGCGGCTCATGGGTTTTTCCGTAACTCTTGAAGATCTTCCGCGCACGCTTTTGGGCAAGATCAAAAGATACGCGGTCAAAGAGACCTACGGGCCCAGAATAAGCGAGGAAAAACGCTCAGTGGAACCGGAAAAAGTGTCGGAAGAGGATCTGGAGTTTCTGGAAAAAAGCACAAGCAGGAAAGTAATAAAATGCCTTAAAAGGCAGCCGGGGTCAAAAAAGACCATCATGCCGGCAGACCTGCTGGAGCTGGATCTCGGTATAGATTCCCTGGGCAGGATCGAGCTCGCTTCGGATCTCGAAAAGACATTCGGCGTAAAGATAAAAGACGAGATCATCGGGAGAGCTTTTACCGTCAGGGACCTGATCGTGGGCATTGAATCGCTTCTAAAAAAGCCCGGGAAACCTCTACCTATAGAGAGAGAGGTGCCTTTCGGGCCTGATTACTGGAAGAGGGTCCTGCAAATTCCCCCCAGGGAAGAGAACCTGAAAAAGATAGCCCTGAATCCGGGCTTCGGGGCATGGCTGGGCGGTTTTATCTTTATATCGTTTTTTTACATACTCTTTAAGGTGTTCTATGTCCTGAAGGTGGAGGGGCGGGATAATTATCCGAAAGGCGGCCCGTATATCCTGTACGTGAACCACACAAGTTATTTCGACGGGTTTGCCGTCGCTACGGCTCTGCCGCGTTTCCCGAAACTGGACCTGTTCTTTATCGGGTTCAGGCCGTATTTCGACGTTCCCATAATACGCAATCTCATAAAAATAGGCAGGATCATTCCTCTTGATTTTTCCGCGCATCTCCTGGAAGCCATGAGGAGCTGCTACTATGTATTGAAAAATAAGAGAAACCTGTGCGTGTTCCCGGAAGGCCTGCGTACCCTTGACGGGAAGGTCGGCAGGTTCAAGAAGGGTTTTGGTATCCTGGCTAAGGAGTCGAAGGCAAAACTCGTACCCGTCGTCCTGGAAGGCACATACGAGGCATGGCCGAGGACATCCGCATTCCCCAGGCGCCACCCGATAAAGGTAAAGTTCGGCAGGCCGTTGGACCCCGAAAAGCTGGAAGAGGCCGGATATAAGCTGGGCGCTGAAGACGATTACGAGGCGATATGCCTCGCCGCAAGGGATGCCCTGATAAAGCTAAAAGAGGAAAAGTAAGACCGTAAAGCGGTTATCCCGCTTTTTCGCTCCCGCCGGTTGATTTTTTGTTTTTTTAAGGTATATTTTAATATTATGAAGATATCAAAAAGTTCGAAAATCATACTCGCGTTACTTCTTGTTTTCGCCGTGGCGACGGCGGCGACCGCCCTGGGCTTTAAGCGCACGGCCAAGATCATTGCCCTGAAGGGAGCCGCTGAGATCAGGGCGCCGAAAGCCAAGGACTGGGTTCCCGCTAAAGCGGGGTCGATACTCAACGAGGGGGATATCTTAAAAATGAATAAAGATTCCTCCTCGGTCATAGAGCTTGACGGAAAGGACCTCGTGGCAAAAATAGTAGCCGAGGAACACGCGCAGCTCCTCTTTCTGAAACTCGCGTCAAAGGATAAAAAAGGCGTGCAGAAGACCCTCCTGGACCTCGGGGCAGGAAAGATCACGGTCACTACGACCAAGGCAAGGGACGAAAGATCGACATTCGAGATAAAAACACCCACATCCATGGTAAATGTCAAGGAAGGCACCGTTACCGTAAAAGTCGAAGGCAAGTAAAGGAGGGGTCATGAGCAGAAAAATTTTTACATTGTTTCTTTTAGCGGCATTGGCGGTATTGTTTTCAGCGTCCGCCTCTTACGCCATGACAGGGCAAAAGTCTTATGGCAAATCAGAGTGGGGGCTCAAAGAAAGCTTCTTCCACTCGGCTCATGGCGTACTGGAAAAACGCGACCAGCTGGGCCTTTCGGACGAGCAGGTAAAAGCGATAAAGGACCTGATGAAGGAAACCCAGAAAAACCTTATAAAACAGGACGCTGATATAAAAACGCTCAAAGTCGAGATCAATACGCTCATGTGGGAATCTCCGCTTGATACCGAAAAGATCAATAACCTGCTGGCTGAAAAATACAAACTTAAAAAAGACAAAGCCAAATATCTGGTATCCGCCCACGATAAGCTGAACAAGATCCTGACCGAGGAACAGCTGAAAAAGGTCAAACCTGTAATGTGCAGATAGGCCGCATGAAAAAAGGCACGTTCTGCATACTCCTGATGTCCGGGTTCTCGGCAATGCTCGGGGTCAGCGTGATCTCGCCATTCCTGCCGGTATTCGTAAGGCAGCACGGCGCCAACGGTTTCTGGCTTGGCATGATATTCGCCGGTTTCGGTTTCTCCCGCGGCATTATCATGCCGATCGTCGGCAGAGTTTCGGACAAAACGGGGCGAAAGGTCTTCGTGGCTTCGGGACTTTTGCTTTATACGGTCATATCCCTGTTTTATCCCCATGCCGACAGCGTGTACGCTCTCACGATCATACGCATGATCCACGGGCTTGCCGCGGGGATGATAATCCCCATAATCATGGCCTATGTCGGCGATATCGCCGAAAAAGGCAAGGAGGGCACGAGTACCGGCGCGTTGAACATGTCCTTTTATCTGGGGCTTGCGGCGGGTCCTTTGCTCGGAGGTATCCTTCACGAGGTTTCCGGGTTCGGCGCGGTATTTTATTTCATGGCCGCCCTGGGAATGGCCGCGTTCCTGGTGGTCTTTTTCTTTCTGCCGGACGATAAAAGACCAAGTGCGGAGATACCGGAAGGTGTCACACCGTTCAACATCCTTATCAAATACAATTTTATCAAGGCCGTTCTGGTGATTACCGTCACCATGACGCTGATGATGGCGGTATTTTTGTCGTTTCTGCCGTCACTCGCCTCAAAGATAAACGTAGATGTTAATCACATAGGGATGATACTGTCCGTCGGGATATTCCTGGCGGGCATCTTGCAGGTCCCCTTCGGAAGGCTTTCCGACCGGCTGGACCGCATCGGAAAACTTCTCCAGATAGGTACCGGCATGTCCGTCGGCATGCTCGCGCTGATCGCGATGCCGTTCTGTCCCGACTTCACGGCGCTCCTCGTCTCCGGGGCCCTGATGGGCACAGGCGCGGCCATTTCCATGCCGGCTCTTACGAACATCTCGGTAGGCATAGGGCACAAGGTGGGCATGGGTTCCTGGATGGGCATATTTTACGCCGCGATGAGCATAGGCCTTGTGGTCACGCCGCTTCTTTCCGGTATTGTCATGGATCACCTGGGAATAGAGTCGGTGTTTTATGTATTGGCCATGCTGGCCCTTTTCGGAGGGCTGGGATACCTTTACTATATACGCAGAAGATTAAAAGGGTATCGGCAAGGGTAGAAGAGGGGATCACATGAAAAAGTTCATAAGTTTTATTGTCTTGTTCGCGCTTTTTATCGGCCCTTCCTGTTTCGGTCAACAGGATACCGGAGAGCCCTCCGAAGCTATCGCAGTTATTACGGGAACCGTCAAGCACTTTTCCTATGAGGACGGGTTTTACGGAATAGAGGGGGATGACGGCACGACATATAAACCTTTAAGACTGTCCCCGGGGTTTCAGAGAGAGGGTTTGCGGGTGAAAGCGCGCGCGCGTATCATCGAAAAAAAATTCCTTTTTAAAGGATGGGGCACGCCCATAGAGATTATAGAAATTGAGAGAGAGCGCTAAATGAGGAATATCAATTTGCCGGTTCCGGGTTTTATTGCGGGATTTGCCAGCGCTTTTCTGGGCATAGGGGGAGGGGTGGTCCTGGTCCCGTCGCTGGTCCTTTTCTTCGATTACGAAGTAAAGAAGGCCGTGGGCACGTCCCTGGCGACGATCGTCCCGGCCGCTCTTGTCGGAGTCGCGACCAACTATCTAATAAAAAGTGACAATATACGGTTCGCTGCCGCGCTGCTTATCGTTCTTGGGGCCATAGCGGGAGCAAAGTTAGGCGCGGTCATAGCGAATAAAATAAGCGGCAGGTTGCTAAAGACGCTTTTCGCTGTTTTGCTTCTGTTCGTGGGATTAAAACAGATGGGCGTCTTAAACATCCCGACCGGACGGATCGCAAATATAGACGCATATCCTCTTTTGATAATCCTGGGGCTGGTCGCCGGGATGTCTTCCGCCCTGTTCGGGATAGGAGGCGGGATAGTAATGGTGCCGGCGCTGAGCCTTCTTTTCGGGCTTTCGATGCACCAGGCCATCGCCACTTCGCTGACGGTCATCGTGCCTACCGCCCTTGCGGGGGCCGTCTTTCATTCCAGGCTCGACAATATAAATATCGGCGCGATGAGATTCCTGATGCCCGCGTCCTTGGTCGGAGCGGTCCTGGGCGCCGTTATCTCAAACCGCCTGAGCCCGGATATCCTGCAATTTATCTTCGGGATCCTTCTTATTGCCTGCGCCGTCAAGATGGCTGTACCGTCAAAATTGCCCTGAAGAAATAACTCCGGGGTCAACGCCGCCTCGACACCAGATAGATCGGCACCCCCGTCAGCATCAGACAGATCCCCGCGAGCGACTGCGCGGGATAATAGGCCGCGATACTGGCGACAAGCCACAGGCAAACGAGTATAAAGACAAGAGGCGCGACCGGATAACCCCACGCCTTATGGGGCCTTTCAATACCGGGGAATTTCCGGCGCGATATGAAAACCCCCGCCACTATCAGCGCGAAGAACAGCCACACAAGCAGTCCCGTGAAGAAAAGCAGCTTGTTGAAAGTTCCCCAGATGATCAGGACGATGCTCCAGGCCGCGTTTATCATTATCGCGTTGGCCGGCGTTTTGAACTTTTCGCTGACCTTTCCGAGGTACCCCAGCAGCCGGTTATCTTCTCCCACGGCGTAGGTGATCCTGCTCGATGTTATTATCGTCCCGTTAAGCCCTCCGAAAGCGGATACAACCACCAGGATCTCCACGGCCTTTTTCGCCCATTTTCCGCACAGGACGTGCATAACGTCCGAGACTATGAGATTCGCCTCCGCCATCCTGCTTATCGGCACCAGATAGATGTAGACAAGGTTTATGCATATGTATAACGCGGTGATTATCGCCGCGCCCAGGATAAGCGCCCTGGGAAGCACTCTTCGCGCGTCTTTTGTCTCGCCCGTTACGAACGTGTTCTCGTGCCATCCGCCGTACGTCCACAGGATGGGGACCAGCGCCAGGGCGAAGAGGGGCACAATGCCCGCTTCGCCGGGAAGGGGAAGGGATTGAAAATTCGCAGGACTCCCTTTTCCGGAGAGGACCCCGAATATTATGATGCCGAACAGGGCTATGACTTTAGCGATGACCGATATGTTCTGCACTCTTTTTCCCTCGCGAAGGCTCAACACGTTCACAAGGGAGAGCGCGAGCACTACGGAGACGGCAACAGGTTTTACCAGAGACGCGTCCAGGAAAAAGAGCGACACGAAATATTCCGCGAAGATAAAGCCTATGGCCGCGATCACGCCCGTCCTCACGACCAGGATGCCGGTCCAGCCGTAAAGAAAACCGGCCCATGTCCCGTAATTTTTCTTGAGGTAGATGTAATCGCCTCCGGTCTGCGGGAACGAAGAGGCCAGTTCGGCGTAACAGCTCGCCCCTACAAGGGAAAAGATCCCGCCCGCGAGCCACGCCAGGATGATCAGCCCCGGGGACGGCAGAAACTTCGCCACTTCGGCCGGGACCCTGAATATGCCCACACCTATGACGATACCTATGGCTATGGCTACTGAATCCCACAGGCCCAGAACCTGCAGGAGGGATGGTTTCTGTCCGGGATCGATCGGTTTATCTTCCATCGGAACAATTATACCACCCCGGCACGCCAAAAAACAGGTTGTCTGGCAAATTTACTGGACGTATAATAGGGTAACGGTTCGGTGCCTAGCGGAAAGGTTTGAATGAGTTTTGAAATATTTTACATGCAGATACTTTGTTTCGGCGTGCTTCTTCTGGCAGCCAGCTTCGGCGGAAGGATAGCCAGGCGCCTGCGCATCGGGGAAGTGGTCGGACAGGTCCTGGGCGGGCTGGTCGTGGGGCCCGTTTTTCTTTTCTTTCTGGAGCACAGGATCCCCGCCTACGGGGACGCCATGCGGTCGCTTCATTTTTTCACCTTTGTATTTTTGAGCATAATCGTCTTCGGCATAGGGGATGAGCTCAGCACCGACAAGATCAAAAGTATCGGCAGGCATTCGCTGATAATCTGTTTTATCCAGGCCGTTGCGACATGGGTCCTGGTAAGCGCAACCTTCCTCCTTCTGGGTTTCAAGCCGACCACCGCTCTTGTCATAGGAAGTATAGGCATAGCGACCGCTCCCGCCGCGACGTTCGTAATAATGAACAAGCTTGATATTACGGGTAAGATGAGGAACATGCTCGGCGGCATCGTCGTTCTTGACGATGTGATAGAGGTCGTAGTTTTTTCTCTGACGTTCCAGGTGGCGTTTCTCCTCCACAGGCACGGCGACCTCTCGGCGGGCAACCTGTTCTTCCCGGTAATGAAGGAATTCGGCTTTGCGGTCCTGCTCGGCCTGGGCATCTATCTGGTCCTCCGCCTTGTTCTCGCCCGCAGGTGGCTCGCCCCGAAGCAGGGAAGAGGCCCAAGAGGGGTGATCCTCGGGCCGGAATTCTTATCAAGACTTATCACCGAGATGCCCGGCCCGTCGGTCGAGGTGTTCGTGATAGTCTGGGGGCTGGTCTCTCTCGGAGTCGGCCTTGCCCTGCACTGGAACCTTCCTTTTCTGATCACGGCCGTGAGCGCGGGCTTTTTTGTTTCAAATTTCTACAGCCGCCACGTGTTCGAATCCTTAAGGATAGAGAACGCGACTTCGACATACACGCTGCTGTTTTTCGCGCTCATCGGGGCCAATGCCAATATCGAAGCGTTCCATCCGGAAAACTTCCTGTTCATAGTCTTTTACGTTGCGGCCAGGTCGGCGGGGAAAATAGGAGGGACCTGGATCGGCTGCAAGATAACGCATCAGGAAAAGAGACTGACGCACTGTCTCCCGAAACTCATGCTCCCGCAGGCCGGGGTCGCGGTCGTGGAAGCGTTCTTTGTCGCGGTGATCCTCGGAGAATCAGGGGAAGCCATACTGAGCATCATCCTCCCCGGCCTTATAATTTTTGAACTGGTAGGTGTCTTTGTCTCCGAACGGGCGTTGATAAAATGGCGCTCGTGGGTCACCGGCGGCGGTGACCTGATAGGGGAAGAAGAAATAATCCGGGATATGCTCAAAAGGGAAAAGCTGAACATCCATGATCTTATCCGTCCGGAATGCCTGAGGGTCCCGCTGGACGTAAGGTCCAAGGGCGAGGCGATCTGGGAACTGATCAGGACGATCCAGTCCGCCGGTTTCATCCAGAACGCGGGTGAAGTGCTCGAGATCATCCTCCAGAGAGAAAGACAGGGGGGAATAACCCTGGGAGAGGGTACCGCGATCCTTCACGGCCGCCTCCCCGACATTACGGAACCTATCGTAGCCATAGGGGTCCTGCCCAGGGAGCACAGCGTGGATTTCGGCGGCACGGGAGATGTCCTCATCGACATAATCTATGTCGTCCTCTCTCCCGCCGGGCGCCCCGAACTTCATCTGCAGGTTCTTGCCGCAATCGCAAAATTCCTGTCGGACGCCGACATGAGAACGCGGCTCAGATACGCCGCGAACGAACTGGAAGCGATGGAGATCATGAAAGAGCACGCGGAGAAGCAGCTTTAATGACGCCTTCGTATCTTGAACTTCATGAAAGCGGGAAACTTGAAAAGATCAGGGAGCGTCTGGTCCGGGAACTCGGGAATTGCAACCTGTGCCCGAGAAATTGCGGCGTGAACAGGCTTAAAGGCGAGCTCGGGTTCTGCAAAACCGGCCGGTACGCGGCAGTTTCGAACTATCACCTTCACTTCGGCGAGGAACCCCCGCTGGTGGGAAGCGGCGGCTCGGGGACAATATTCATAACATGGTGCAATCTCGGATGCATATACTGTCAGAATTTCCAGATATCCCATCTGGGAGAAGGCAGCGAGGCCGGTCCCTCCGAACTTGCCGACATGATGATATCTTTGCAGGCACGCGGCGCCCACAACATAAATTTTGTCACTCCTACCCACGTGATCCCGCAGATCGTGGAAGCGCTTATCCCGGCGATAGAAAAGGGGCTGGAGCTGCCTCTTGTCTATAACTCGGGTGGATATGATAACTCTTTTGTTTTAAAGGAGTTAGAAGGAGTTTTTGATATCTACATGCCGGATGCGAAATATTCGGACGAACACAGTTCTTCGTTGTACTCAAGCGCTAAAGATTACTGGCAGGTCTGCCGGGAAGCCCTCGCCGAAATGCACAGGCAGGTCGGCGATCTGGTAATAAACGAAAAGGGGATAGCCGAGAAAGGGCTTTTGATACGGCACCTCGTCCTCCCGAACAGGATCGCGGGTTCCTTTGCGGTTCTGGACTTTATAGCCAAAAAGATATCCGGAGACTCGTACGTGAACATCATGGAGCAGTATTATCCCTGTTTTGAAGCCGACAAACATAAAGACCTTTCAAGGAGAATTACCCCGGAGGAATTTAACGAGGTCCTTGATCATGCAGCGAAAGCAGGATTGCACAGGGGATTCAGATAAAAGTAAAATATAGTTATTAAAAAGATCTTCTGAAATGCTGAAAAAACTTTTTACGATTTTCTCTATTGTCTTATTGACCTCGCTTTGCTATGCTAAAGACGTGACGATCACCATTATTTACAATAACGTTCCTTACGATGAGAATCTGCAGATCGGCTGGGGATTCTCGGCTTTCATTGATGGAACCGAGAAAAACATCCTTTTCGATACCGGCGGGAACGGTCCGCTCCTGCTGTCGAACATGGAAAAACTCGGCATCGATCCCGGGAACATAGATATAATCCTCCTGTCGCATATCCACGGAGACCATACCGGCGGGCTGGACAGCATCCTGGAAAGGAATCCCGAATGCACCGTCTATCTCCCCCAGGCGTTTCCCGCTCAGTTTAAGGAAGCAACGTCCGCAAAATGCCGGGAAGTCATTTCCGTAAATGCTCCCGCCGCGGTCTGCGAGGGGGTCTGGTCCACCGGCCAGCTGGGAACATGGATAAAAGAGCAGTCCCTGGTCATCGATTCAAAAGAGGGGCTTATTGTCATTACCGGCTGCGCGCATCCGGGAATACTCAATATAGCAAAACACGCCAAGGAGTATTTCAATAAAGACATCTATCTGCTGATCGGCGGGTTCCATCTGGAATATACGCCTTCGATCAAGGTAAAAAACATCATAAAAGAGCTGAAAAAAACGGGGGTCAGGAAGGTCGCTCCCTCCCATTGCACGGGAAGGGGCGCGACGGAACTGTTCAGGCAGGCCTGGGGTAAGGATTTCATGGACCTGAGCTGCGGGGCAAGCCTGAAGATAGAAAGGAAACCATTATGATGCTTTATCTGATACAGCACGGTATCTCCGTTCCGGAGGAACAGGACCCCAAAAAACCTCTCAGCGAGGAAGGGAAAACCGAGACCCGGGAAACAGCCCGTTTTCTGAAGGAAAGGGGCGTAAAAGTGGACAGCATATGGCACAGCGCGAAAACGCGGTCTGTCCAGACAGCTCAGATAATCTCGGAGGCAGTCACTCACTCGAAAATAGCGGAAAGGGATGACCTGAACCCCAATGATCCGGTAAACAAGCTCCAGGCCGAACTGAAAAAGCTGAACACGGATGTGATGATCGTGGGACATTTGCCGTTCCTGCCCAAACTGGCCTCGGCGCTTCTCGCGGGGACAGAAAACCCGGGACTTATTTCTTTCCGGAATTCAGGGGTGGTCTGCCTGGAGTTCAGGGAGAAAGAAGGATGGCGGTTATCGTGGTCACTCCCACCAGAGATGATGTAAAACAGTAAAACAAAGGAGCGGGATATGGGGGAAGGTGACGTGCTCAAGACCCTGACGGATAATGCCATAGAGGCCGCAAAAAAGCGCGCGGAAGAGGTTTTTCCGGCAGCATGAACAGGGCCGTCTCGAAGCATCCGATATTAC
>CAZGQR010000007.1:38099-100295 GCA_964527765.1 uncultured Planctomycetia bacterium
GGAAGAGGTTTTTCCGGCAGCATGAACAGGGCCGTCTCGAAGCATCCGATATTACTGCTGAACGAGCGAAGATGTTCAATAGATCAATGCGCTAAAAAAGGAGGGCAAAAGATGAAAAAAATCATAGTGGCCTGCATCGCGGTTATTTGCCTGGCGCTGATCGGCGTTCAGCCGGCTTCCGCGTGGTGGGGGCGAAAATCCGATGAATTCAAGGAAGTGGCGGCGGAGCTTTTAAAGGGAGGGGTCTCGGAAAAAGACATCAATAGCATGCAGGGATCCATGGAGAACATGTTCAGGAAGGGCGCGAACAAGGAGGATGTAAAGACGGTCGTTTTAAATTTAACAAGGATGGGCCTGTTCGGAAGAGAGCTCACGGATTCCGTTAGCGACGTGAACGGCCTGGTCAACGAAGGGGAAAACGTAAAGGACGCCGGCAATGCCGTCTCCAGGGCGGCGCACGCCGCCAAGCAGAAGGGCTTGAAGGGCAGGGCCCTGGCGGAAGAAGTTCACAAGGCGATACGGCAAAGAAAGCAAGAGCGCGCCAAAACCAAACAGGCGAAGAAAGCGCAAAAGACAGCAAGAGGCAAAGGTAAGGGAGGTAAAAAATGACAATCGCTTTTGACCCGGTGACCGTAATAAATATGGCTCTTTGCATCCTGATACTGCTTCTGGGGTGTCTGGGGTATAAAAAAATGCGGATAAATTTTCTCTTTTTATCGGTATAGCGTTCGGGCTTTTCGGCGTGTCACACACTATAAAACTCTTCGGCCTTACAAATGCCTTGATGGATTTCGTGATCGTGATCCGGATACTTGCTTATTTGATAGTCGCATTCGCCCTGTACGGGATAGCGGTCAAACGATGATCGGACAGAAAAAGGGAGTTGTCATGAAACGATACAAAGCCATAACCGTTACGCTGCTTTTCATAATTTTTGTCTTTTCCGCCGCAGGCGCCGCAGGCGCCGACAACAAGTGGGAAGCCCTGGTCGAAAAATCAGGCAAGGTGCTGTCCGAGGTCCAGCAGATGCCGGATCAAAACGTCCCGGAAGACCTTATGAGGAAATGCTCGGCTATAGCGATATTTCCCTCCACCATATCGGCAGGCCTGGGAATAGGCGGAAAATACGGACAGGGCATAATCATGGTGCGAAATGAAAGAAGCGGCAGATGGTCGCCTCCGGCTGTCTTCACCATAGCGGGAGGAAGTATCGGCTGGCAGATAGGAGGGCAGGCAACGGACATCGTCCTGCTTATCATGAGCAGAAAAAGCGTGAAAGGCGTACTGGAAGGCAAATTCAAGCTGGGCGTGGATGCCGCTGTCGCGGCCGGTCCCGTGGGCAGGGACGCGCAGGCGGCAACGGACGCCAAGCTGGGCGGGATCCTGTCCTATTCCAGGACCAGCGGGCTGTTCATCGGAGCCAAACTGGAAGGGGACGTCATCACCCAGCACTGGGACGGCAACAAGGAGCTTTACGGAAAAAGTCTGTCGGCAAAAGAGATACTGCTGCAAAATAAAGCTAAAATGCCTAAATCTGCCGAGGGCTTGCTTAAAATATTGAAAAAATATCCCCACAAAAAGTAGTTATGTGATCTTTCGGAATGAATGTCTTAAAAAGAAAGGAGAACGAACATGAGAAACGCATTATGCGCCTTGATCGCAGTCATGTTCCTGGTCTCGTCGTCGATGTCTTTCGCCGAATCGGAAGACGTGATGAAAGGGATGGGGGACAAACTGTACAGGGGCGCGATCAACACCTTCACCGGCTGGATAGAGATCCCCGCCCAGATAGCCAAGGGATACCAATACGGCTTCATGGGTAAGGATAATACCGGCTTTGTCGGTGCCATAGGCGGCATATTCGCCGGCGTGGGAAGCGCCGCCGGGAGGACCATTTCCGGCGTGGGCGAGATGGTCGGCTGCTGGGCGCCCGATCCCGAAAGCAACGAAGGGATAGGGATACCCCTTGATGCCGAATACGCCTGGGAAACAGGCACACCGTATGATATGACCGACCCGAACTTCCAGGACGCGACGACCCGGCCCGTGCTGAAAAAACTCGGCAGAGGCCTGGGCAATGCGCTCTTCGGCGTAGCGGAGATCCCCGGCCAGATAATGAAGGGCATCGAGGATAAGGCATGGGATGCCGGTATCCTCAGGGGTATATGGTACTGCCTCGGGCGCGAAGTGGACGGTGTGTTCGACATAGCCACTTTCATGCTCCCCGGCCCGCGGGACACCAAAGGCGAGCCCTTTGAAGAGGAGTGGCCCTGGACGGCCCTCGAAGAGAGAAAAGCGAAGAAGTAACAACCGCTTATCCCTGACAGCAGCCGGGGCTTACAGCTCCGGCTGCTGTTATCCTGAGCTGCCTTCCTGACGTAAAAATCTTTTATTTGCCAAAATCCAATAGAATATGGTAAACTTATTACACACTATATATGTGTATCCCTCAAAAGGAGGAGGTGCGGTGCAAAAACAGGCGGCGCAAAACTGCTGGCAAGTCTTTGGTTGCAAGAACGCAAAATGCCCGGCATACAAAAAAAACAATAACCCGACCAAATGCTGGCGACTGGCATCAAAATATACGGAAGACATACCTTCAGGCGTAAGAATAACCGGCGGCATAAAACGCTGCTGGGAGTGTTCATATTTCAAGCAAGTAAACCCCGAATTTTTCAGCGCCTGATATCCGAAAAGCCCCCCTTCCCGAAAAATCTTTCTAAATCGAGCTTGTCCCTTGATATTCAGCCCCTGAGGTGGTAAATTTACATGGAGAGCGGAGCTGTGGATCAAGTTAAAAGGAATTTCCTTGAAAAATAATAACATAAGAACAATTCTGGTGATGTTCCTGTGCCTGGCACTGGCGGGGTGCGCGACCACTACTTCGCGATGCGGCTACATGACCGGAAGCGTAAAAGAAATGCACCTCAAGGGACTTGATAGCAGCCAGGCGCTTGACCTGTTCCACCGCGTATATAATATGCCCGTGAAAGACAGGGAGGATGAGATCGCCAAGAACATAACAATAACGGCGTTCATGAAGGCCCTGAAATCCATGCATTCCGGGGAAATAAGGAATTCCGGAGCATTGAAACTGCAGTATGACAAAATAAATCTCAGAAAATGGAAAAGTGACGACCTTATGGGCATCTACCGGATCCTTAAGGACAGAATGATAGAAGACAAGGACAAGTCCGCATCTTCTCCGAAGGAAAAAGCCGAAAAGGAAAACCTGGAGATAATACGTCTGACCGCGCTGTGCTCCATCGGCAATGAAATAAGCCGAAGGGACAGCGCTGCCGGCGGCTGGGCCGTGTTCGGGCAGGCTCTGGGCGCGGCAACGACCCTTGCGGTGCAGGCGGCGACGGTGCTGGCAGGATTCATGATATGATCTAGTTAAAGTTAGTGCAAGCCAAAACAGAAGGAGGCAATTCATGTTGAAGAAGCTCGTAAGCATGACGGTGGCGGTTCTTTTTGTCCTCTGCTGCAGTCTGTCCTACGCGCAGGCCGCGAAGGAAGATTTCGACACCCAGCTGAGCAATCTGAACCAGCAGATGAAGGACACGAGAGACGATTACAAGCAGCAGATGAAGGATGCGGACCAGCAGATACTGCAGCAGATGAAGGCCTTGGACCCGAAAGATAAGGCTGCGCGCAAAAAGCTTCTGGATCAAAAACGGCAACAGAAGGATAAACTGCAAAGAGCTTACCAGCAGAAGCAGCAATCGATAAGGGCGCAGATAAAACAGCTTAAGCAGGCCAATAAAGGCAGAATGAGAACCGTCCCGGGCTCCAAACCATCCCGTTAGGGACGTTTTTCAAATTAAGTCCAGACCGTAAAAAAATCTGAACCTGGACCTGTCCCCGAGGTCAATCCTGGACCTGTCCCTGGGCTCAATCCTGGACCTGTCCCCGATAAAAAGGGGTGCAGGTCTGGGAATAAGTTCTGTAAGAGTATAACATCGCGAAGGCCAAGAAGAGAGTGCCGATCGAGATGTGTATGAAATGCCACGTATTCACGACCGGCATAAAGTCAGTAAGATCGGTGCCGTACACAGACGTCAAAAGCATGTATGCTCCCAGAGCAGTGTAAAGAAGGCGTCTTTTCGCGCTTTTCAACGTAAAATAGATCGTAATACCCAGAGGGATTATAAGATTGATATAATACGCCCCCCAGGAGATGGGGGAGAAAAAGAGGGTGACCAATATCAATATCGATATTTCCAGGTACCTGAACCTTGTCTCATCCTGACTTCGCAAGAACTTTCCATACCATAAAGTCACCACGTATGCCAACAGTGTAAAGAAAGCGCTCAATGGATAAGCAAGCTGCGCCGGGGAAAACATTTCCTTTACGGTGCTGTTCTTCATGAGCTGGATAACGATCGCGTACACGAACGACTGATTTTTATAATCCAGCAGCTGTGACGGCACGGACAATGTAAGGATATTAACCCAGCTCTTTATCATCTCAAATGCACCGCTCAGGCCGAGCGCGCACGCGGGAACGAACAAAAAAGCCGCGAATGCCAGGGCCGTTGATACCAGCAGCTTTATTTTTCTCCTGAACAAAAAATAGACAAGCATCGGAACGAATAAAAGTTTCATCTGCAGTATCAGAGCGAATATGATACCGCACGCGGTCTCCCTGTTCCTGATATAAGAGATCAGGAACAACACGAAAAGAAAGGCGACTATTATGTCCGTCTGCCCCTGTGCAACGTTCATAAAATAATATTTCAGCGTCCCTATGGAAACACCCCATAAGATGGCGAACCCATACTGCCGTTCAGCGTTAAAATCATGACGGATACGGTTCGCCAGAAGAAGCAGCGCCGCCAGCAGCGTGACATTCAAAAGTATGGACCACCAGAAAAGTGCAGTGGCAGGATACAGGAACCTGCTGAAAGGGATCATGATAAAAGCCGCGAAAGGTGAATACCTGAAGTGAAAAAATCCCTCTCTTTCATCATAGACAGGATATTGTCCCGGTTCCGCCGTCCCGGCAATATGCCGACTTAGATTTCCGGCAGCGATCCAGTACACTTTAAAATCAGAAAGGCCCGTCCACCCGTCCTCCCCGGGGAGATTACACGTATTCCTGTGCTGGTAGTAGATGTCTATAGTTAAGGAAAGTGCGGCGAAAACAATTACAAAAACAAGAATACTGCAAAAAAATCTTTTAGCAATCTTCATATCCTCCTCCAATATATTATACCAGGGACGTTTCTCAAATTAAACCCAGACCGTAAAAAATCCTGAAGCTGGACTTGTCCCCAGATCCGATCTCAGACCTGTCCCTATAATTCGTTCCCGGACCTGTCCCTCTTTTTATGCTTTAAGCTATTGGGGACAGGTCTGAGATTGAGCTTGGGGACAGGTCTGGGAACAAATCGAAAAACGTCCCTAATTGCATCATGTGTCTTGTAAAAACCAGGCCGGTATAATATATTAGGATATATGCGGGTGCCAGTAATGCCCAGAAAAGCGTTCACCAATCTCTATGTATTCCTGATAGCGTTCGCGATAATCTCATTAAGCGCGGACATCTGTTTTTTGGGGAGGAATACCTCCGGGGAGCCGGGCATGGAAGGGTGGGAGGGCATGCCCGATTTCAAGGTATTCTGGGTCTCGGCGCGAAACCTTGACTACCGCATGAGCCCGGCAGCACAGGACCCTTCAGTAAAAAGCACCCTTCAGCGCAAGTACCCCGTCTACGACAAGAACGAAAGATTCTATCACTTCAGATATTCGCCGTTCATGGCGCTCGCCCTGATCCCGATAGGCAGGATAACCTATCCGGCCATGGCTCTATTCTTATGGTCCATATTCTGCAATATTATTTTTCTATCTGCCGTACTGCTTCTGACCAGACGGCTTTCCCGTGATTTCAATGCCCCGGATACCCACAGATACATCATCCTGTGGGGCGCATTCCTGGCGACAGCCAGATATTATCTGATGATCCTGGGGCAGGGGCAGACCGACGCCCTTGTCGCTTTTCTCTTCGTCGTATTCCTGCTGGCTTATCTGGACAAAAAAGAGATCCTATGCGGGGTGATACTCGCCCTTATATTACAAATGAAACTCCTGTTCCTTCCTCTCCTGCTTTACTTTTTGGTTAGAGGAAGGATAAAACTCCTGACGTCAACGATAGTGTCGTTTTTCGCGCTTTTATTCCTCCCGGCGTGTTTTATCGGGCTGAGTGAGACCATGGCACTCTTGAAAAACTGGATGGACATCCTGAGCATGACGGTCACGTCACAACTGTTGAACTTAAAAAATCAATCGATCGCATACGGCATAAGCGTTCTTCTCCTCAAGAACAGTTACATAAAGGAAAACGTCCGTCCCGAATATCTGATATACCCCTTGAGCGGTTTATTCACGCTGTTTTCATATATGGCGATCCTGTGGTTCAGGAGATCCGCCAGAAATACGAACGAGATAAAGCATGACTATATCGAGATCTCGATGCTGCTCATCGTGTCGCTTCTTTTCGCTCCAACGTCATGGGAAGCTTACTACGTCAATCTCATAATACCGCTGGCAATCACGATACTGTTTACGCTCAGGAGCAGAAAAAGAGGTCTCCTGTGCGCCGCGATGGGCATGTATTTCATTTTAAGCTGCGCGATAGGCACCGACCTCACTAAATATATCCCCGGCGTGAACAGCTTTCGCTTTATAAATATCTCGCTGGGAACAATATTCCTGCTTTTCGCGATGATATATTCTTATATCAAAAACATTGGACAATCGGGAAATACACCTTATAATAGTAGCAGCTTATTTCAAGAACCCGTTAAACCATGAGAATCGCAGCGATAATAATCCTTATATGTCTGGCTGTCCTGGCGGCGTTCTTTCTTTATCGCCTGGTGGTCCCTGAAAAAGAGATCACCGTGGGATGGAGGGAGGATTTCGATTCCGTGTCCAGGTCCGGGAAGCCCGTCATTCCAAAATGGTGGAGATTGGCAAAAAAGCCGAATACGCCCCCGACTTCCTTTTCCGAAGTGATAAATAAAAAAGAAGGCCTGTCCTTCCTCCATATGGAGGCGGACAAAGCGAGTGCCGGTCTGGTCTGCTGGGCCAAGGGGATCGACCTGAAAGAAACGCCTGTCCTGCGATGGCGTTGGAGGGTGACCGCCCTGCCGGAAGGAGCGGACGGCAGGGAAGCGGCCAAGGACGATCAGGCTATCGGGATCTACGCGGGTACCGGGACCATGCTCAACAAGAAAACCGTATCATACAGGTGGGACACGGATACCCCGAAGGGGTCCGAGGGCAAGTGCGCCTACGGTGAAGGGACGGTCAAGGTGAAATGGTACACCTTGCGGAATAAAGATGACGGCGAAAACAAATGGTTCGTTGAAGAACGCAATTTCGCCGAAGATTTTAAAAAGGCCTGGGGATATTACCCGAGAAAGGTCTATCTGAGCGTTTCCTGTAACAGCCAATATACCGGCACCAGGGCGGAGGCGGACCTGGACTGGATAGAATTCACCTCCGTCTCCGGCGGTGCAGAAAAAAATGATTAAAACTTTCCCGGAACATATAGTCAAACCGTCAGTGCTTGTAGAAACCGAGCGTTTCATGGTCAAGCTGGCGGAAAACCACGAAGAGGTCGAAAAAGCCCAGCGCCTCCGTTATGAAGTCTTTAATCTCGAGCAGGGAAGGGGCCTCGAAAGCGCCGAAAAATACGGTATTGACTTTGATGAGTTCGATGAGCACTGCCTTCATCTGCTCGTGCTGAAAAAAGATTCCGACCGCGTGATCGGCACGTACCGCGCCCATCTCGGGTCTGTCGCCGATTCCGTAAAAGGTTTTTATTCTTCGAGGGAATACGAAATAAAGGGATTATACAGGATCGCGGACAAGTGCCTGGAGCTGGGGCGCACATGCGTCTCTCCGGAATACCGTACCGGCGCCGCGGTCGGCCTTCTCTGGGGGGCGATCACCGAACTGTTGGTCAGAGCGAAGCTCAGGTACATGCTGGGGTGCGTAAGCCTGGAAGAAACAGCCCCCAAAATAGGGTGGGCCATATATGAATATCTGCGCCAAACCGGTTCAATATGCGAAGAATTCTCGGTTACCCCGCGCCCGGGATTCAAACTGGAACACCCTGTGTCCCATGAAATACAAAAAATCCTGTCGGATGAAAGCGCCCTTAAAAAACATTTCCCCCCTATATTCAAGGGCTATCTGCGACTCGGGGCGTGCATCTGCGGAGAACCCGCCCTGGACAGGGAATTCGGAACGGTAGATTTTTTCGTGCTGGTCGATATCAATAAGGTCCCGGATCGCTATACCCGGCATTTTAACTACAGGAAAACATAACCCGCAATATGGCTTTTTTCCGCCGCTTATACAGGATCGCAGCTCTTGCGCTGTGGACTTCAGTTCTAACAGCCTTTACAATACCGTACCGCTTCGGAGGCTGGAAGGGGCGAAGAAAAATAAGCCGCATTGTCCACCTGTGGGCGAAAGGTGTCGCGAGGATCCTCAACCTGCGCATCAAAACATACGGCAACATCCACGACCTTCCCGCCGGTCTGGTAGTATCAAACCACCTGAGTTATATCGATGTAATCGTGCACGGAACGGTCTTTCCTGTGCGTTTTACCTCGACAACAGAGATCGCGAAGTGGCCCGTCCTTGGAAAGATCGTTGACGTAAGTTACCCGGTATTGGTTAACAGGGAATCGAGGCCTGCCTCCCGCAAGGCTTCGAGAGACTTCGCAAAAACCATGAAACGCGGGATGTCTCTTATTGTTTACCCGGAAGGAACGAGCACAGACGGAAAAAACGGCATCCTCCCGTTCAAATCCACCTCTTTTGAAGCCGCCGCTGCGGGAAACCTGCCGGTCCTTCCTGTTTTGACGCGTTACCGCGAACCTCCCGGAAGGCCTACCGTGTGCTGGTTCGGCGACATGACGCTGCTTCCGCATATGTGGCAGGTCCTGGGCTTTCCTTCCATAGACGCGGAACTGCACATCCTGCCGCCGGTCTCGCCTGAAGGAAGGTCACGGAAGGAGCTGGCATCTTGCGTGTACGAACTCATGGACCGCGAATACAGGCGCATAATAGCGGGGTCCGCATAAACACCTTGACAAAAACCCGCGGTTGTGTTAAAATAATCAAAACTTAAGTGGAGAAAAAATGAAAAAGACAGAAAATCTTAATGTTGCTGAGAGAGATTTCACTCAGCCGGAAGATCAGGAACACGCAGAACAGAACTACGAAAAAATAGTCAGCTTCCTTCTAAACCGCTATCTCAAAGAGCGCGAGCAGGATAAGAAATAAAATTCGCTCCGCCCGCAAAATCACACCAAAATATTTGGAAAAGTGCCTCACCTTGCGTATAATAGGTAAAGAACCGTGCTTTATCTAAAAAATGCTTTGCCAGAAAGGCACCCGCGATGAAAATACTCGCCATAATGGGCAGTCCCCGCAAGAAAGACAGTTACGGCATCTGCGAACTCTTCAGGGAAAATTTAAACGCCATAGAGCCTGTTGAATTTGAATACATGTTCCTCAGGGACCTGGGGCTGGAATTTTGCAGGGGGTGTTGCCTTTGCGCGGATAAAAGCGAGGGTCTCTGCCCCGCAAGGGATGTCACGCTTAAGATAGAACAGGCGTTGAACGGCGCCGACGCGGTCATTTTCGCTTCTCCGGTCTACGCGCACCAGGTCACGGCACTGATGAAAAATTTTATAGACCACTCGTGCTATTTTTTCCACCGGCCGCGTTTTTTCGACAAAGCAGCGATAGTGCTGTCCACAACTGCGGGCACCGGGCTCAGTGACGTTTTGAGCTATCTTCAGCTGGTCGCCGTCGGCTATGGTTTTAATCTGGTGGGCAGGCTCGGGGTCAAGGCCCCGCTTTTTTACGCCGGCGGTGATTACAAAGATAAGACAATAAAACAGATACGGGAGCTTTCAGGAAAGCTCGCAGGCGCCGTTAAAACAAAAAAACGTCCTTCACCCGGCCTTTTTGAACTCGTCATGTTCAGGGCCATAAGAAAGAAAGTGAAAGAAGAGGGGAATACCGAAAGCGTCAATTATAGATACTGGCAGGAGAGGGGCTGGTTCGACAGCAACTATTACCTGAAGGGCCCCGTAAGCCCGGTAAAAAACTTTATAGCGGGCATGATCGTGCGGCTTATATAAAATGCCCGACATGTCCATGTCATGCGAAACAGCGGGACAGACAAAAAGGAGGGCTTAATGCTTTCTAAAATACTGGGCGCGATATGGATCCTTTTGGGCGTATTGTGGCTGATCAAACCCGAAAGCCTGAAAAACCGTCTTAAAAAGAAAATGAACCGCAGGATGAAACGTATCGTATACGGGTTCGTTCTGGTATTCGGGTTTCTCATGATCGGAAGCGTGTTTAAAACTCCCGGCATCCTCGCAAAGATCATAGGAATAATCGGGCTGGTCCTTACGATAAAGGCCATTATCCTGATCACATCAAAGGCCTCCGAAAAGCTACTGGACTGGTGGGCGGAAAAACCCCTGACCTTTTTCAGGATATGGGCCGCGGTCCTCCTGGCGATCGGCCTGATGCTTATGTTCGTATAATACCCGTAGACAGCGGATACCTGTAGCCAAAAAGGAGAGCTAAAATGAATTTACCGAGATCCGGGATAAAAATATTTATAATCCTACTTTTGCCGGCATTTTGTCTCGGCTTGTTTATATCCGCAACTGATGCTTTTCCTCAGACTGAAGCAGAAAAACAAGGTGAGGGAGCTTCTGCCGCAGAGACCGAATGGAGCGAAGATCTCGATAAAAAGCTCGAAAAGACCATACAGGTCCTCGACGCGGTAAAAAAGGAACTAAAAGATATCGAGAAGAGCGAGATGATCCAGGCAGCTACATCACAGCAGGGCGTAACCGCAAAGAAGGAAAAAGACCTGACCCGCACGATCCAGCAGAGAATAAGCCTGATCATCAGATTGTGGGCAAAGGTAAAAAAGATTTTACGGGCGAAGGTCGGGGAACCGCAGCAAGAACCCGATATGCGGGAAGAATCACAGCTGACGAAGGAACTGAGCGCCCGGCTTGACAAGGCTATCGAAACAATGACAGCAGTAAAAAAAGAACTGGATAAAATAGAAGACGCGGAGAGACAAAAATAGGGAGTTTTGCGGGATCCCCGGCGATATAAGGTATTTTTCGCCTTACCCTTTTCTTTTGCTAAAAAATCGTGTAAATTATATTCACTATATTTCCTTATTGAAAGGGGGATAAAGTGAAAAGGATAGTCATTTTAGTGGTCGTTGTATTTGCGTTGGGCGCGGTCTTCGCATACGCAGCTAATACCACCCAGGGCGCTTCTCCGAAGAAGAGCGGGTGGCAGGCTGTGTATGACGACATGGCCGACTGGGGCTGGAAGAAGAGTGACACTTCCGGCAAGACCAAGCCCAAAGAGAAAGCACCCGCTCCGAAGAAAGAAGAGACAAAGAAAAGCACTGGATCATCGGTCAAGTAATAAAGAAATTTTCCAGCGCTCGCGAGCGCGAAAAAATCCCCCGGCAGGGGATCTTACCTGTCGGGGGATTTTCTTGAAAAACGCCCGGGCCCGGCCACAATATTGGCGGAACCAGGCCCGGTGTGATAGAATAAAGACAGGTCAATATCCAGAGTCCGGAGATCGAAAAAAGGAGGGTTCGACAATGAACATATTCGACTACGCGATGCAGATGGAAAAGGACGGAGAGGAGCTATACCGTGACCTGGCCCAAAAGTCCGGCGATGAGGGGATCAAGCGCATATTCAACATGCTGGCGGATGATGAGGTCAAGCACTACAGGGCCCTCGAAGATATGAAAAAGGAAAAGGAACAGGAGATAACCGATACGACGGTCCTGTCCGACGCAAAAAACATCTTTTCGCAGCTAAAAGAAGAGGGCAAATTTGAGTATGAACTCCCGCAGCTGGAACTATACAAAAAGGCGCAGGACCTGGAGAAAAAGACCGAGAGCTTCTACCGCGAGAAAGCCGAAGAGGCAGGGAAGGAATACCAGAAAGAGATGCTCCTGAAGATCGCCGAAGAAGAGAAAAAGCATTATTTTCTGCTCGATAACATGATAGAATTCGTGTCCAGGCCCCAGACCTGGCTCGAAAATGCCGAGTTTTACCACCTTGAGGACTATTGAGGATCAGTATGGACGAATTTGAAACCAAAGTCCTGGAGGTGATCTCCAGGACCGAAAACGTCAAGAGCTTCCTGTTTGACCCGGGGAAAAACGCCGATTTCAAGCCCGGTCAGTTCTTTTTCGTCACGATCAGGGATAACGGGAAAGAACTCACAAAACATTTTTCATTCTCAAGCTCTCCGACCGAAAAAGACCATATTGAATTCACCAAAAAACTCAGCGAAAGCGATTACTCAAAGGCCCTGAACAAGCTGAAACCCGGCGATTGGGCAAAGCTGCGTCTCGCTTACGGCGAATTCACCTTCGAAGGAGAATACGAAAAGATCGCCCTTCTCACGGGCGGCATAGGCATAACCCCCTTTAAAAGCATCTGCAGGTTCGCGACAGACGAGGGTCTCCCGACGGACATCGTCCTGCTCTACGGGAACAACACGGAAGAAAACATTATTTTCCGGGAAGAATTCGACCGCATGGCGGAACAAAACAAGAACCTGCGCGTGGTCCACACTTTGACCTCGCCGGATATCGACAAAGCAGTCTGGAAGGGAAGAACGGGCCTCATAGACAGCAAAATGATAAGAGAGGAGATCCCGGACTTCAAAGAAAGGGTATTCTACTGCTGCGGCCCGCCAAAAATGGTCGAGCAGCTCGAGAGAACACTAAAAACGGAACTTGCCGTCCCGGACGAAAGATTAAAAAAAGAGAACTTCCCGGGATATTGATGAACCCCCATGACCGCAGAAAAAAAGAATATAACCCCGTCATTCCGTCTGACGGTCGCCGTCGCCGCGGCCCTTCTTCCCCTGATACTTCTGGGCCTCGGCATCTACGGGACTTTTACTTTCAGTTTTTCCCTGCCTCTGCTCTGGCAGGTCGGCTTCCTCGGGGAAGGCATAAGCTCCGTGGGGCTCAAAAGAAGATCCCTGTGGCCCTCCGCAGCCGCAGGCGTCCTGACGGGACTGTTTCTGGCCTTTATCGGTGGTTTTATCCTGAAGATCCTGGGCCTGACGGGCTATCCCATAGACAAAGTGCACGAAATAAACAATTTCCTCGGCACTTTCGGATTGAAGGTATCTTTCCGCGGAGAACTGGGATACCGGCTGCTGACAGCGGGGAAGGGGCTAAAAGAACTTCTCCTGTACCTGGGTTTTTCCGTTTTCCTTATCGGATTGGGCGAAGAAATATTCTGGCGCGGGTTCATCCAGAAAAAGATAATGAACGCCCTTCCGAAGAACGCCTCCGTATGGATGGCAGCGGTCCTGTTCGGCCTGATCCACTTCTATGTGCTTCTTTTCATCCCCTTAAAGCAGGGGCTTTTTCTCATGGGCCTCATTACGCTGGCCGGGGCGTTCTGGGGATACCTCTATGAATATTTCGGCAACATATGGGCTCCGGCCGTATCCCACGGCGTTGTCGCGTTCATAGTATGGAAATATTTCGTGTTTTCGACAGGTTGATATGACTTACAGGTTCAAGAAAGTATCGCCGGGGCTTGTTTTTAACGTCCTGATCAACGCGATAAAAAGAAAATTCTCGGCAAACGCGTTTTTCCGCCCCATACTGCCGAGCCTCTTCATAACTCTTCGCTGTAACCTCAAATGTTCTTACTGCGGCATGATCAAAAAAAGAGTAAAAGAACTGTCCACAAAAGACACTCTAAGGCTGCTGGAGAAGATCCGGCCGCACAACGCGGCGCTGAGCATAACCGGGGGAGAACCGCTGGTAAGGACGGATATCACGGATATACTTAAAAAAATAAAAGAGCTCAGGTTCGCTCCCGTTTTTTTTAACACGAACGCCTCGCTGCTTCATAAAAAAGAAGATATTCTCAAGTATGTGGATTACCTTATTATCAGCCTGGATTCACTGAACGAGAATAAATGGGACAAGATCCTGGGGGTCAGGGGAGCCGCAAGAACGATCATCGGCAATATCACGACATACTTAAAGGCGCAGGAAAGATACGGATTCAAGATGATCATCAACCCGGTAATAACGCCTGAAACCATCCCGGACATATACGAAGTATTGGATTTTTGCCGGGGACACGATCTGCTCGTAAGCCCCGTGCCTGAAGACCAGTGGACCGCCATCAATACCGGTTTAATAAATAATCCGGAATATTACAGGCTGATCGAGAATATAACCGCCATGAAGAAAAAAGGCAGTAAGAACATAATACTTTCCGATATCTTTCTGGATCAGATAATGAAGTTCGAAAGACACAACTGCTTTCCGACGCTGGTCCCGCGGATCTATCCGGACGGATCCGTTTTTTACCCATGCACGCCGATCGAAAAAATATACGGAAACCTTCTGGATTATCCCGATCTGAATAAAATGCTGGTAGAGGCATACAGAAAAGAAAAGCTCCCTGAATGTGTCTTTAACACGAAAAAATGCTTTATGTCCTGTTTCATGGAACCCGCAAATATGATCGAACACCCCTTTTCCCTGATAAAACAGCAGTTGCGCCATATTAGATAACGAATGACCCGGCCTCGAAAATACGGGCTTTTAAGGGGTGATTTTGCGAAAACGGGCATATCCGCAGATCCCCGGAAAAAACCTCCGCTAAGGGCGATTTTGGCCGGATTTCGGCCATTTTTGAGCTTGTTTAAGGCCTAAATCATAGTTATTATAGCTGTAAAATTAATACACCCCGGAACTAAATATTTCGATTTTTAACAAAGAAAATCAATACCGTTTTTAAAATTGAAGCTAAAACCGCGACCTGCGTTATTTGCTTGAAGTTTGTTTCATTGAGTTGTAATATGTTTCAGAGAAAAAAGGAGCGGCACATGAAATATATAGGATCATGTCTGGTAATGCTGATGCTGGCGTGCGGGATCTGTTCCGCAGCTATTGTCGAAAAAGAAGTAATAGCGGAAGGCATGGCCGCGGCTAACAATCCTCATGCGCGCGAGGCGGCCGTGAACCGCGCCCTGCGTAAAGCAGTCGAGCAGGGCGTAGGGGTCATTATCGATTCGGAAACAATAGTGAAAAATTTTCAGCTGCTGGATGACCGGATATATTCTTCCGTGAAAGGGTACGTCACGAGTTACGATGTTATCGCCGATAACGGCGGCGAGGGCGGCGTTTATAAGGTAAAGGTAAAAGCTAAAGTCGCCCTGGGCGCCTTAACGAAAGACGTTAAAGCGCTGGGGCTGGTAAAGAAGAAACTGAATTACCCCAGGGTAATGGTGCTCATTGACGATTATGTTGACGGGTTAAAACAGCCGCGGCATATCGCCTCGGCGGAAATGGAAAAAATATTTATATCCAACAAAGTGCCCGTTATCAGCAAGGATCAAATGGAACGCGTAAAGGTCAGGGACGCCACGCTATCTTACGGCGATCCGGAAAAAGCGGCCGCGCTAGGCAGGCGGTACGGCGCCGAGGTCGTGGTCGTCGGACAGGCTGCCGGCGAATTAATAGACTCGAGCCGGCCGTACGGCGTGAACGTGTACGCGTACCAGGCGACCGTGGAAACAAAGGCGGTAAAAACGGATACCGCGGAGGTCATGGCAATAGATTCCGCAAGCGAGACCGCGCGGGGAAGCGGGCGCATGCCCACGGCGAACAAGGCCTTACTGGCGGCGTCCCAGGCCGCGGCAAGAAGCATGATAAAAAGGATCGCTGAAGTCTGGCGCGGTGAAGTCTATAATGAGACTGCTATCCAGGTCATCTGCGAGAACGCCGATATGAACAATTTAGCATTGCTTAAGAACGCGATCCTGGCAATAGACGGCGTAAAAGAGGTTAACGAGAAATCGCTGGCGAACAATGTCGCGGAACTGTCCGTGCGGTTTTTCGGGCCGCCGGATCAGTTTGCCGACGGGTTATCAGGAATAAAAGACCCGGTCATCGAGATCGCCGGTAAAACAGCGAACAGGGTGGACATAAGATTCCTAAAATAAAGCAGGAAGGGAGAAGGTTATGAGAGCAACAAAAACCGGTATCGCATTGATCTGTCTATTAGTCGCGGCATCGTTCATGGTGCCTGCCGATGCACACGCCCGGAAAGAACGGGAAGACAGAAGAAGCAGGAAGAGCAGCCAAAAATACAACTTAAGCAAACTGCCGCCGTTACAGGGGCCCAGGAAGAATATAGCTGTAATGGATTTTGAAAATAAAGCCGGGGTAGGTTCGGAGTGGAATATAGGCAGCGGGATGTCCGAGATGCTAACAACCGCGCTTATAGACAGCGACAGGTTCGTTGTTGTGGAACGCCAGGCAATATCCGACGTCCTGGCAGAACAGGACTTCGGCGCCAGCGGCAGGACAAGGGAGGCCGGCGCGGCAAAGATAGGCCAGATGCTTAATGCGCAGGTGCTTGTCAGGGGCGCGGTAACGGAGTTCAGCACAAGAACCTCGGGCGCGGACACCGGTGTTTCCGTCGCGGGTATCGGCCTGGGGCTGTCAAGTTCAAGCGCGCACGTCGCGGTGAATATGCGGATATATGACGTTACTACCGGTGAGGTTATCGACAGCATCAGATGCGAGGGCAAGGCCACTGCCGGCGGCTTGTCCGCAAGTTACAGCGGCGCTTTCTCGGTCAACGGCGGCGGGTTCGCCAAAACGCCTTTAGGCAAAGCCACGCAAAAAGTCATCAACGAAGCGGTATACAAGATCGCCCTGAGGATGGACAGCGTACCCTGGCAAGGCAAGGTCGTGACCATCAAGGATAATACGGTCTATCTGAACGTCGGCGAAAAATCCAATATCCTGCCCGGTAACGAGTTCGCGGTGTACAGAAAAGGCCAGGAACTGATCGATCCGGATACCGGTATTTCGCTGGGCAGCGAAGACGAAAAAATAGGGCGCGTGCAGATACTTTCCGTTGAAGACAAGTTCTCCAAGGCGCAGATGGTATCGGGAAATATAGGTGCGGTCAAACGCGGTGATATTGTCAGGATGAACTGATATCCGTTCTACAGGAGGGCTTCTTCGAAGTCCGAGAAATCCATCAGTGTCAATTCGTCCGCGCCGGACAGACATACCTTGCCGAATATATTGCCCGTAACGGGTGTTAAAGATTCTTTAATCTGCATGCCCCGGATCTCCACGGTCACCTGCGCGCTTCCGTCAGCATAATATCTCGTGCCGGTCTCTGTTGCGCCGCGCACTATACCGTTGACCTTTACCTTCACGGCAGCATCTTTATCCGCATAATCTCCAAGAACAGTTGCCGAATCGATGACAGTCCCGTAGATCTTTGCGGTAAGATTCCTGTAAGCGTCCGTCACGGCGGCGCGGCGCGCGTCGATAAGGTCCCGGGGGTCATATGTCCTCAGGTATTCTTCTTCGGTTATCTCCCGCGTGCCTTTCGCGTTACCCGGCCCCAAAGAAGCGCCGGGCGCCCCCGGCGGAAATCCCGTGCCTGTAGCCCTTAAAACGGTCCTTTCCCACGGGCACAGTTCGCGCATCTGAAGTTCTTTTACGGACACGAACTTGTCCGGCTCTCTGAGGCTTTGCAATACTACGGAGCTCTCCAGCACGGCAAGGGCGGTTAACGCCTTTTCACTGTCATAGCTGACCGTGAATTTCGTGCCGCGCGCGCCGCAGACGGCCAGCGGTGTCCGCACCCTGAAAGTAGATCCCTCGGGCAGGTTCCGGAGGGAAGAGAATACGGCGCCGTCGATAAGTGTCAGTTTATCATCTTCTTTAAGCTGCACCACGACATGTGAATTAGGGCGCACGCTTACAATGTTAGTTTTTTCCGTGTCGAACGCCAGGTTGACATGCGAGTCGTCGCCGGTCTTGATGCTGCTGCCGGAACCGAGCGCCATGCCTTTTTCAGCTTTCTGCCAGGCCTGCTCGCCGGCCGTCAGAACATTCACATCACCGGAGGCGCTGTGAACCGTCACAAAAGATGAGGGCTCGGCGCAAGCCTTCCGGCAGACATTTGCCATGCATACAGCCAGCGCCAGGGCTAAGCCGCCCGCAATTATCTTTTTATTCAGTGTGGATATACACATCCTGTCTTCTCACCCTGTTATCGGACCTGTAGTCCACGTGTTCATGTACGGTATCCGGAGTTATCCGCCGCCTCCAGGGGGCGCGCATGAGGATATTCGTCATATTCCCCGTAAAGAACGCTATAATAGATATATCCTTTATTGTCGGTTTTCCGGACCTGGGCATCCCGTTCATGCCGGATCTGGGCATCCGCGGAGCCGCGCGCCGCTGTTTGCACGGCAGCGCTTGTCTCTTCCGGTCCTGCCACGCTTTCGCCGGCCGCCTGCCATCCCGGAGGAGGGGCCTGAGCCCTTTTAGTGTCGGCGGCTTCAGCGGAAACCCGCAGAGAGAACAGCAATATCATCACCGGCAACATGATGTTCCGTGATACGCGAATAATATCTTTTTTCATGAGGGTCCTCCGTCCGTAAATCATCGAATACAAACAGTATAGCATTTAGAGATGTTTTTTCCAACAAGAAGTAGCCGGCTTTTCTGCCGATGGACCCACCTTGAGCCGGTTTCATCCTAAGGATGGAAAAGCGCGGTGAAATGGTGGAATGCGGTTCACTTTTATAGTAAAATAAGTGCCATGAATATCATTATTGTCGGCGCCGGGAATATCGGGTTCAACCTGGCAGAATATTTTTCGGTCATCGGCCATCACATTACGGTCGTGGACCAGGACAGGCTGCTCTGCGAACAGGTCAACAGCAAGCTCGACGTCTTCGTGGTCCCGGGCATAGGTTCAAGTCCCGCCGCTCTGGCGGAAGCGGGCATTGACTCCGCGGACATGCTTATCGCCGTGACCCCCAACGATGAGACCAACCTGCTGGCCTGTAATTTTGCCATGCAAAACGGCGTCAAGAAAAGGATCGCCAGGATCAAATCGCCCATCTACACGGCCAATACCCCCAACGTCAGCCTGGAAAAGACAGGTGCTACCAGCGTGGTCGAGCCCGAAAGGGGGGGTGGTCGAAAGGATCCTTCAGTACGTGGAACTGCCCAATGTGATGGAAACCGCCAATTTCCAGTCGAACCAGATCTATCTCCGCGGCTACAGGATAACCGAAGACATGCCGATCGCCAATAAAACCCTGATGGAAATAAAGATAATGGCCGAGACAAATCCGATCCTTTTCGTGGTGATCGTCCGCGGGGGAAGGAACATTCCTCCCGCCGGCGACCAGGTCCTCCTGCCCGGAGACAAGATCGTGGCTATTATGCCGAGGGAATCCTTTGCGACGTTCCGCGCCCTTATTAACAGCAAGGCCGTTAAAATGAACAAGATCGTCGTATCCGGCAATACTCTGACGGCCATACACCTTGCCGATGCCCTGAAACCGCTGGCCGAGAAAGTTGTCCTGGCAGACCCCGATCACGATCACGGCCACATGGCCGCATCGATCCTGGAGGGGGTCGACGTGCTTTACGGCGACAGTACGGACGCCGGCGTCCTGGATGAGATCAACGTCAAAGACGCCGACTGTTTCATCGCCGCGGGGGACCAGGAAGACAATATCATGTCATGCCTTATGGCCAAAGCCGAAGGCGCCCGCATGGTCATAGCCATAAGGGAAGACGACCGCTACAGCAGCCTGTTCGATTCCATCGGGCTGGATCATGTCATCAACACGCGCGAGATCACCCTGAACGCCATAATCGAGAGGATACAGACGGTTTCCATAGGCACTTATCTGAAACTGAAATCCACCGATACGGATGTCATACGCCTCAAGGCGGGAAAACACAGTTCCGTCGCGGGCAAGCCCCTCAAAGAGCTTGAAAAATATTTCAGGAGATCGGTCATTATCGGCTGCATCATCCGCGAAGGGAACGTGATCATTCCCTGGGGCGGGACGGTCATCGAAAAAGGCGACGAAGCTATTATCTTTTGCAAAAAGGAACAACTTAAATCGGTCAATAAACTTTTCAATCCTCCCGTAAACGAATGAACCCTAAATTCATAACCTATTCAGTCGGTAAACTGCTGGAGATCCTGGCGCTGATCCTGCTTATCCCGGCGGGAATAGCTTTTTTCGAGATCCAGCCGAGAATATTCCCGGACGTCTTTTTTGATCATAGATTGCTGGGATTCATTATCGCAATAATAAGTTCCCTGATCTGCGGAAATCTTCTTAAAATGATAGGCAGCAGGGAACTGATCGGTAACGGCATACGCGACGGGTTCGCCATCGTGACCTTCGGCTGGATCATTTTAACGCTGTTCGGCTCTGCGCCTCTTGTGGTTTACTTCCTGTCAAAAGCGCCCCAGCTGAACTTCGACATCTTCACGCGGGCGTTCACCGACTCGTATTTTGAGATCATGAGCGGCTTCACGACGACCGGAGCGACCATCTTTAAAAACGTCGAGATACTGCCCCGGGGGATCCTTTTCTGGAGGAGCCTGACACACTGGCTCGGGGGCATGGGGATCATCACTCTCGCCCTGGCCATATTGCCGGTTTTCGGCATCGCCAGTTACCAGATGTTCAGGGGCGAGGTACCCGGACCGACCGCGGAACGTCTCCGGCCGCGCGTTGCCCAGACCGCCAAGATACTCTGGGGGGCATACGCGGTCCTGACCCTGGCCGAGGTCATTCTTTTGAAATTCGGCGGCATGTCGGTTTTTGACTCGTTCTGCCACGCTTTCGGCACGATGGCGACCGGCGGCTTTTCCACAAAGAACGGCTCCATCGGTTCCTACAACTCCGACTACATAGACTGGGTGGTGATAATCTTCATGTTCTTCGCCGGCATGAATTTCGTCATCCATTACCGGGTGCTCTTTTTCCGAAAGCTTGACCTCATAAAAAATAACAGGGAGTTCCATTTCTACGCGGGCGTCCTTATCACGGCGATCTTGCTCGGAGCGATCGTCCTGAAGGTGGGGGGCATCGCCCCGGCGGAACAGATAAGGACGAGTTTCCGGAGCGAGCCATTGTCCGGGCAAGAGCTCGTTGAAAAAATAGACACCGAGCAGGCGAAGGTGCACACCCCTTACGGTATCCTCAGGTACGTGACCTTCCAGGTGGTGTCCATAACCACGACCACGGGCTACTCCACGGCCGATTCCGACATCTGGCCGAACTTCATCCGTTTCATGCTTGTGGTCCTCATGTTCTTCGGGGGATGCGCCGGCTCGACCGGCGGGGGCATAAAGATGATAAGGATAATGGTGTTCCTGAAAACGGCGGCGCGCGAGATAAAGACCATCATCCAGCCCAGGATAATCGCTCCCATAAAGATCGCCGGAAAAGCGCTGGAGGAAAAGCAGGTGCTCAATATCCTGGGTTTTATAGCCCTTTTCCTGGGGTGTTTTGTCGTCTTCTCCGCGGCGATGAGCTATTTTATAAAGGATTTCACGACCGCGGTCGTATCCGTGGTAGCGACGATGTGCAATATCGGCCCCGGTCTTTCGGGCGTCGGGGCGGCGGAAAACTACGCCTGGATCCCGCTGCCCGGAAAATGGGTCCTGGTCGCCTGCATGCTCCTGGGCAGGCTGGAAATATATACGGTGCTTATAGCTTTTTCGCCGATCTCGTGGAAGAAATAGGGCGGGCCGGAGGAAACGCTTCTGAAAGGAGTGAAAGATGTTCACGAAAAAATACAATAATTTCCAGCGGGAAGTGAAAAAACATATCGGCGGTCTCAAAAAGGAAAAGAAGATAAACGAGTCCGAATTCGACGCCTTCGTCAAAAAGATACTGTCGAACAGAAAGCTGGATGTAGGCGGCAAGATCTACTGCCGCGACGGGTTCGCCTACGTCCACAAGATAGACCAGCGCACTTACCAGATCCTGTGTTTTCAGATCAATTCCTTCGGCGCCGGGATCTTCGGCGATTCGATGGTGAAGCTCTGCACTCCGGTCATGCTGACGGTCACGGCTCACGGGACTCACCGCCACCTGCAGCACGACCTGAAAGACACCTGTATTTCCGTCGATGAGCTCTATTTGGGGAAGCATTATTCGGGGAGTAAAGGCCCCCTGTGCGACAGGGACAAGTTCAATTCGCACGCGAAAACGCTGTTCCTTTCAAAAAACAATGTTTACTCCTTCAACCACCATATCATCTACCAGCTGATGAACGCCAATTATCTCTGCCACCATATCGCTGAAGTGATGGGTTACGCCTTCGGAGCCCTTGACATGTACTGGACACGCAACAGAAATCTCTTTCTTCTGGCGTCAGGATCGTGGTTCAACGAAAAAAGAGACAAGCTTTATATGAATATTATCGAGAACTTCTCGGGCGAGAAGATGAGCAGTCACTTCCAGATCCCTCATTACGCCAAACTTGCCGAGGACGTCGAGAAGTTCAAGGAAGAGTTCGACAACCTGCTTTGCTCAATAAGCTACAGAAAGAACATGGAGACCTTCTATCTGCCCATAGGATACCAGGTGATCCGGAAGAAAAGGTTCAATAAGAACATCAACGTGATCACGAGCCAGCATATCCTTGAGCATGTTCTGACCAATTATTACAAGCGCAGAAATTCATTTGTCGTCGCGAACACGTTCCAGACGCTTGAATATCTGTCAAGGGCGCTGATCGCCAAAGTGGAAGGCAAGGAAGAGGCGTTCTCAAAATTCATGAAGACCGTCACCTCGTGCATAGGTTACTATCCGGAGCGGGATTTCGGAGAGTTTTACAAGAAAAAGGAAACCAAATACCCCGTCTTTAAAAGCGAATATCACCACACAATGTTCTTCAGGGCGCCGGTGTTAAGATGACGAAGCAAGCAGGGAATATTTTTACCTCTTTCCGCAAGGCGTTCAGGGTGTTCGGCCAGATGCTCCCCGTATTGCTCGGGGTCATTCTGCTTCTGGGGCTTTTGCCCGCATTCGTGTCGAAAAAGATGATCTCCGCCGTGTTTACGGGAAGGGCATTGCAGGATACCGTGGTGGGGGCGGCTATCGGCAGCGTTGCGGCCGGGAACCCCATTACCAGCTATATCATAGGGGGAGAGCTTTTAAAGGAAGGCACGAGCTTATTCGCCGTCACGGCGTTCATAGTGGCGTGGGTCACGGTCGGCGTGGTCCAGCTTCCCGCCGAGATATCCGTTTTCGGGAAACGCTTCGCCGTCATCAGGAACTCCCTGAGCTTTATTCTGGCCATTCTGGTCGCGGCGGCGACGGTAACAACCCTGGCGGTGCTTCCATGAAAAACAGGTCCGGTTTTTATTTTCTGGGCTCTGTTACCGTCCTGTATCTCGCGCTCTGGGCGTCGAGCCCGGGAAAAACCTGCGATGCCCTCAAGGCCAGCGGGGCCATATTCATCCGCATAATTCCCGTACTGTTTTTTGTCCTTCTCCTGATGGGCCTGATCGATTACTTTTTCAGTCCGGAATCCATATCGCGGTACCTGGGCGAAAGATCCGGGATCAGGGGCTGGCTTCTGGCCATATCGGCAGGGGTCCTCAGTCACGGCCCCATATACGCGTGGTATCCCATGCTGAAGGACCTCCGCGACAAAGGCATGAAAACCGGCCTGGTCGCGGTGTTCCTTTACAACAGGGCCATTAAGATCCCGCTGCTGCCGGTGTTGATCTACTATTTCGGCGTGGCATTCGCGGCGGTTTTGCTGGTCTACATGATCGCGGCCTCTGTTATTGAGGGAAAGATCATCGAGATCACGGAAAAAAGAGGAGAACAAACCTCGTTGTCCATTTGACAATAGAGCCAGAATGTCGTAGCATAGTAAAACCATCCACGGAGACTGTTCGGCCGGAAAGGCCATAAAAGTTGAAAGCCACGAGATAAACAAGGAGAACCATGCAGATAAAAACGGACGTACTGGTAGTCGGAGGCGGCCCCGCGGGCATAGTAGGCGCGGTCACCGCGAAAAAATACTACCCCGACAAGAAGATCACGGTAATGAAGAAAACCAAAGAGGGGGTGATCCCCTGCGGCATTCCCTACATGTTCAGCAGCTTAAAGGACCCCGATGAGAACAGGCTGGGAACGGCCCCCCTGGAGAAGAACAATATCGAGACGGTCGTGGACAAAGCCGTAAAGATAAACCGCGGCAGCAAGGCAATAGAAACGGCATCCGGCGACCTGTTCAAGTACGAGAAACTGATCATGGCCCACGGTTCCTCGCCCATCATCCCGCCCATACCCGGCATCGACAAAAAAGGCGTCTATCCCATCCACAAGGACATGCAGTATCTCAAAGACGCCATAAAACAGATCAAGAAGGCAAAAAATGTCCTGATAATCGGCGGGGGTTTCATAGGAATAGAGTTCGCCGACGAGATCTCCAAAATAAAAGGGATCAACGTCCACCTGGTGGAGATGCTTCCGCACCTTCTGGCAAACTCCTTCGACCGGGAATTCTCAGATATCGCAAAGTCGAAACTGGACGCGGAGAACGTCCGGATAACGACCGGCACCAGCGTGAAAGAGTTGCTGGGCGACGAACGGGTGCAAAAAGCGCGCCTTTCCGACAAAAGGGAGATACCCGTGGACGCCGTCATCCTCGGCGTCGGGGCGACGCCCAACACCGCTTTAAGCGCCGACGCGGAGCTGGACCTGGGCAAGGGGAAGGGAATATGGGTGGATGAATACATGCGCACGATCGATCCCGATATATTCGCCATAGGCGACTGCGCCGGGAAAAGGGATTTTTATACCCGGAAGGACGCGCCGGTCATGCTCGCTTCGATAGCCACCGCCGAAGCCAGGATCGCCGGCGCCAATCTCTACCAGCTGAAAGTGATCCGCGAAAACAAGGGGACCATCGCCATTTATTCCACTTATGTCGACGGGGCGGTGCTGGGCTCAGCGGGACTCACGGAATCCAGCGCCAAAAGGGAGGGTTTCGAGATCGTGACCGGCAACGCCGAGGGAATAGACAAACATCCATCCGCTTTGCCCGGCGCGAGCAACGTCAAAATAAAACTGATCTTCTCGAAACAGTCGGGGATCATACTGGGCGGGCAGGTGGCCGGGGGCTTCGGCTGCGGAGAGCTGATAAACCTCATAGGGGTCGCCATACAGAAGAGGATGTCCGCGACCGAGCTTGAGACATTACAGATGGCCACGCACCCTTACCTGACGTGCGCACCGACCGTTTATCCCGTCGTTCTGGCCGCCCAGGACGCCTCGGGAAAGATGTGATCCCTGTCATACTTTAAATCACAGGAGGTGTAAAAATGCCCTGGGTTGATGCGAATAAATGTACCGGTTGCGGGATCTGCGTCGAGAAATGCCCGGTAGACGCCATAACAATGGAAGACGAGAAGGCGAAGATAAACATGGACGAATGCATTCGCTGCGGCATCTGCCATGATATCTGCCCGCAGGAAGCGGTACGGCACGACAGCGAGAAAACCCCCGAGAACGTAAAAGCCAACGTGGAAATGACGAAACGGCTCATGGAGGCCAACGCGAAGCACCTCGGCGATGTCAAAGAAAAAAAGAAATGCCTGGAAAGGATGAAAAAACATTTTAACAGGCAAAAACTTATCGCGGAAAAGACCCTGGAAGAGCTTGAAAAATTGAAATAGGGGAAAAGATGCCTATCTATACCTACGTTTGCAAGGACTGCGGCGAACAATTCGATCTGCTGGTCGGAGTGACTTCGAAAAAAGCGGAACTCAAATGCAAGAAGTGCAGCAGCAGGAACATCCAAAAGATAATAGGGTCGTTCAGCATAGGCAGCTCCAACGATAAAAGCGGTCTGGGTCCGAGCTGTCCGACCGGAACCTGCCCCACGGGTCTTTAAGATCAAAGCCTATCCTTCGTTTCGGCTTGTCCTGCCGTGGCTCCATCCATTAGCTTCTTAATGACTTTAAAGACAATCCGGAGCTGACCTTTTTTACCGAAATTCTTCCATTTTTTGAAGGGTGCCATCAAAAAACTTCCTTGATTTTTGTTGACCTAACTAGCCCTTTTATGCTATAATACTCCGACTTTTTGTAATATTAATCAAAAATTAGCGGCTAAATATGTTCATATAACTATAAGAGCTGTTATATCTTAACAAATTTAGGCCGCAAAATAACTATTTATGCGCCAAAATTATATTAAACATAGACTGTGGTTCAGGGTCGTAGCGTTAAGCATGGTCTGTCTTTTTATGCTTAATGATATTTCCTTCGCGGCCCCGGCCGGCATGGGACAAAAACCTCACCATGCGCTTTGTCCCGCCTCAAGATTCAACCCCACGTCCGAAATATTCCGGGAAGACGCGGGAGGCCTCTACATAAGCTGCCTTATCGGCCGGGTCCTGCACCGTTACGGCAGCGGTATCAGCGCGAACGGCCTGAAAAGATTCATAGAAAAACACATTTCCCACATAGGCGATACTGACTTTAAATGGAGGGAGCTGTACAAGGAGGGGGCCACTTTCTGCGTCCCGTTCAGAAGAAAAGGCGGCGGCAAGAGCCGGACATTCCGTTATTACCTGCCCGGGGACAGGCCCGCGGAGGCGCTCGGTAAGGTCTCGGTACCCGTCGGAGAGGGAAGCGCGCGGGTCATCTTTGAAGGACAGGAAAAGATCGCGGCGCTGAAAAAAGAACTGGATGAACAGGAAACAAGATTCCCCCTCAGCAGCGGCACCGAAAAGATCTACACGATCGTCGGAGAGGTCGTGAAAGAGATGCTGGGCGAGAAATTCAAGGGCACCTACTGGGCCGCGGGGTGCGACGTAGGGCCCTGCGGGCAGATCGGCGGGAACTGGAATTTCGTTTCGCTGAGCTACGACGAAAGCGCGGACAGCGGTTCCTTCCTGGCGGTTCTTGACAATGCCGACGAGGTAAAAAAGGCAGGTTACACTCCCGTCTCCTGGGACGTAACGAGCATGACCCTGCCGGAAAAGATCCCGCGCGGTTCCCAGGACGTGGCCCTTATCAAAACAACGGGTGTCTTGTGGCACGATGAAGATATCCGAAAGGGGCTCTGGCATCTGGCCACGGTATCCCTGAGGGACGGGGGCATCCTGATCGCGGATAAACCGCTGCCGGAAGAATACGAAAAACTTTACGAGCGGATAACGGACTGGGGAGGCATAAGCGGCTTCAGCGAGATCGCCACCGTAAAATTTCCCGACGGTTCAACTTTCGAATACATAAACGACAAGGTAAGGTTATACAAAAAGAAGAGCACCGCCTCTTTCCGGGGATGGAGAAAATTCTACAGGCGGCTCGCTTCGTACATAAAGGGCTTCGCGGCGGATATGCGCTGCAGGCTCCTCCAAAGCATCCTGCCTCAGCTGGCCCCCTCGGTCCCGATGTTCCTTCCCTTTTTTCCGGGGATCCCGGACTTCCTGAGCGCGAACGTGCTGAGCGGCGGCATGTTCCTGCTCGCCGGGGGATTGGAAAGAGAAGAGGAAGATAAGACCGGCGGCCCCGGAGATTCCCTGCAGAACGGCCTTAATAAACTCACCGAACTCTCCGAATTATATGACGAGCTTCTTTTGGGGTTGAAAGACTTAAGGGCCGCCGCCGGCGACGCAGAGAAGATCTCCCCGATGTTAAAGAACCTGGACAGCGGGCTCAGCGGCGGGGTCATCAGCGACACCAAAAAACTCCTCTCTTTATTGAAAAAGCTGGAAAAATCGCAGGCAAAGAGCGCTGAAGACCTTCCTGCCGCGGCCATGATGGCCGTCCATGACATAACCGACGCGGCTTTGGGCTGCCGCTACTGCCTCCGGCAGATATCCTCGGAATTCAAAGGTGACCGGGCGAACCTGGGCAGGTATAACCGGATGATCTTCATGAAAGCGCTCCTGGTCAGGATCGAAAAAGCATGTGACGGCATCTTCATGGGCGGGCGGATCGATGTGGATAAAACCTGGGTCAGTTTTGAGACAGAGACGGAACCGGATTCGGCTTTCCGGCGGAAAAAACCGGCGAAAGCGCCGAAAAGACCGCGGCCGGACAAAAAAAGGCGCCGGCGCGCCAAAAAAGAATACGAACTGCCGTCGGAACAGGTCCTGGCCGAGCTGCAGGATCTGGTCGGACAGGAAGACTATTCATCCGCCGAGGAGCTTCTTCTGGGAGAACTGGACTACGACCCCGAAAACGTGCATCTTCTGGCAGAACTGGCCCACCTTTATTACCAGACGGATAATTTCCCCCAGGCAAAAGGGATCTGCGAGCAGGTCCTCGCAAGCGATCCGGATAATTTCCGTGCCCAGGACATCCTGCTGGAGATAAGCCTGACCGAATCAATGCCGGAAGAAGAGGAAGAGAAAGCGCCGGCGCTGCCCAAAACAGAAAAAGAGCCGATGCTGCCCAAACCAAGCGCGGAGATGAAAAGATTCGCCGAAAGGTATCCCGACAAGAATCCGCCGGAACTGCTGGAGATACTGGTGGCGGAAGAGAAGTGGAACCTGGCCGGCGAGCTTATAAACAGGATCAAAAGCGCGCAATACGCGGAAGGACTGGATATCGAAAGCCGGTACAGGATCGACGATCTGGAGAAAATAGTAGCGGAGGCGACGGAGGAGGAGGACCTGGAAAAAGGCAGATACAGATGGAGCACCCGAAGACAGGCGATAAAAAACATAAGATACGCCGTCGGCGCGAACCGGCCGGATATTATACAAAGATACGATAACATTGATAGCCTCAGCCCTGCCCAGATAGAAGCATTAAGAATGGATATCTATAACATATCCTCGGGGCATTTCCGGCTCTGGGGCCTTAACAGTATTTTTGTTCACCCGGATTATTTCGGAAGAAGCCACAGTACCGCTTTAATAGCCGCCTTCCCCGGGCTCGACCTTGATCCTCTGGGCTTTCAACTGGACCGGTCCAGCAGGGAGAAAGCCCTGGGATCGGCAAGATACGTCCTGAAAAGAGAAGCCCCTCACCTCGTGGACGCCTACGACAACCTGGAAAACCTCTCCGGCAGACAGAAAGAGGTCCAGATAGAAGCATTGAGAGAACAGGTATACCGGATAACCCATGCCCATTTCCAGGTCTGGGGGCTGAGAAGGATGCAATCGTCGGGAAAAAGAGAACCGTATCTCGGAAGAAGCTATATCCAGGTCCTGGGAGCGGTTTTTCCCGAACTCGACCTTGACCCCCTGGGTTTTCAGCTGAACTGGTCCACCGAAGAAAAAGCCCTGGAATCGGTAAGATACGTCCTGAAGAGAGAAGCCCCTCACCTCGTGGACGCCTACGAAAACCTGGAGAACCTCTCCGGCCGGCAGAGAGAAGCCCAGATAGAAGACCTGAAAGGCAAGATATACAGGGTAATGCATGCCCATTTCCAGGTCTGGGGACTGGGCGCCATCATCAACAAAAAAATGGATTTTCTGGGGGGAAGCTTCATTACCGCCCTGATAAAGACATTCCCCGAACTTGACCTCGATCCCCTGGGATTCCAGCTCAAGTGGTCGACCAGGCGGGAAAGCATAAGATCGGTAAAGTTCGTGCTGAAAAGAGAAGTTCCCCACATAATGGAGAGATACGCGAACCTGGATGATCTCGATGAAGCCGAAATAGAAAGGTTAAAAGAAGACATATGCCTGATAACCTCAGCGCACTTCAAGGTCTGGAACCTGGCCCGCGTCCTGATCAGAAAAGCCGTACCTTATTTCAGAGGGAGCTATATCAGGGTCCTGCTGGCCGTATTCAAAGACGAGAGGCTGGGCCTCAGCGAGGAAGAGATAAGAGAGTTCAGGAAGCGCCGTTTCCAGAAACAATACTCCTGGCGGGAAGGGAAAGAGGCGGCGATAGCCAACATCAAGGACGCCCTGGAGCGCAACAGGCCCGATATCACTCAAAGATACGCCAAACTGAACGAGCTTACCCCGGAAAGAACAGAGAAATTGAAAGATGATATATACCGGATAACGGCGGGGCATTTCGGCGTGTGGGGCATCGACGCCGCTTTAAACAAAAAATATTCGGCTCCTTACTTCGGCGGCAGTTACATCAATGCCCTGATCGCCGCTTTCCCCGAACTCGGTCTCGATCCCCTGGGATTCCAGTTCAGGTGGTCAACCGAACAGGAAGGCATAGCTTCGGTAAGATTCGCCCTGGAAAGAGAAGTTCCCCACATAATGGAACGGTACAGGATGCTGTCCGCGCTCAGCGAAGACGAAATAGAAGAGCTGAAAAAGAAGATATACAAGATAACCAACGGACACTTTCTGATCTGGGGGATCAGGAGCGCCACCAACAGGCACAGAACGCCTTATTTCAAGGGGAGCCATGTCAATGCCTTAAGGGCGGTATTCCCCGAACTCGATCTTGATCCCCTGGGTTTTCAGCTGGACTGGTCGAGCGAAGAGAGGGCGATAGCCTCGGTAAGGTTCGTCCTGCAAAGGGAAGCGCCCCATATAATCAGGGAATACGACGATCTGGCCTCCCTGGACCAGGGGCAGAGGGAACTGTTAAAAAGGCGGATATACAATATAGATCAGGGGCATTTCCGGCTCTGGGGCCTCAACTGCGCCCTGAACAGCGCGCTGGTGCCTTATTTCGGGGGAAGCCATTCAAACGCCCTGATGATGATGTTTCCCGAGCTTGACCTTGATCCCCTCGGTTTCAAACTGGACTGGTCAACCAGGAACAGAGGCATAGCTTCGGTAAGATTCGTGTTCATGAAAGAGGCCCCCCACATGATAGAACAATATGACAGGCTGGATAAACTGAACAAGAAGGAAATAGAAGAATTAAGGCAGGCCATCTATGGCATAACAATGGCACATTTCAGCGTCTGGGGGCTTTCCAGCGCCCTGGACAGAGACAAGACGCCGTACTTCAGGGGCAGCTACATCAATGCCCTGCTGGCGGTATTTGACGATCCCGGACTGGGCCTGACCGGGGAAGAGTTTCGCGGGAAGCCGGCCGCGGAGACCGGTAAAGCCCCGCCTTCCGCCGCCAAAACCGCCCCCAGGTCCGCGCCCGCTGTCGACGAAAAGACCGCGGCCGCGAGGACAGCGAAGAAAATAATAAAGTGGTGCGAAACCGGCAGGGGCCTGAAGGCCGGCGACACCCTGGCGGCGAGGGTAGAAGGGGGGAGGTTCATACATATCCGGGCAGGAAGAAAAAAAGTCAAGCTGCCTTTTTACTCATGGAATAAAAAGGGGGAGGATATCGATGTCGTGCTCGTTGCCCGGAAAGACGTAAATCACGGCTTTGTTCTGAACTGTTACCGCGCCCGGGATTACCGCGCGGGGGACGCCTCCGTGCCCGAGGCCTCATTTATCTACTGTCCCGCCAAAAAGAAACCGCTCAGGATCCACCTGGGCGCTGCCGATATAGTGACGGTCTATCATTCCCGGCGCAGGATCAAATCGACGGGAAGGCCGTTCCGCACCCGGATAAATAAGGGCGGGGCCGTGCATGTTTCGACTTACAGCCGGAGGACCGGCTCGCTTATCCGGGCCAAACTGCTGGTCCTCAGAAAGAACCTCAGAGAAGGGGATCTCATCGGCAGGGAAGTGGTAGCGCTCGTCGAAGATGACAGGAACCACGGCCGGGTCATCAACGTCTATCTGGCCTCCGAATACAACAACGGCAGAAGAGATAAGCCCGTGACCACTTACAAATATCATAAAAGACTGAAGCGCGGAAAATCCGTGCTGGTCGATCTCGCCGGCCTGGACGTGATAGCCGCCTACGAAGGCAGGAAACTGGAGCTGACCGGCAGGACGACCAGCGTAAACATCGAAAAGGGGAACTACGGTCACGGGGTCTGTTTTCTCTGGTTCATGAGCGGGACCCGCGATGAAAAGCGGGTGCAGTTCTCCATACCCAAGGAATACATGGAAAAAGGCGCCCTGGGAAAACCGGTCATCATAAGGGTGGAAAGGGACGTGAACCGGGGGCAGATCATCAACATCTACCTGGAGTCGGAATTCAACTCGCTGGACAACCCGGTCCCCTTAACCACTTACAAGTATTTCCCGGGACTGACCAGGCATTACAAGACCCTTACCAAGAGAGGCGTCTGCACCAACGTGGACCTGGCGGCTTTGGATATAAGAGACTACTATCGGGGCAAGAACATAAAACCGGTCGCCGGCAGGGTCTTATCGGCGCCGATCACCTATTCCGCCCTGCATGATTCGTACAGGGCCGAGACCAAGAAAAGTTCCAGGTCATGGGAGGGCAGGATGATCTTTTCCCTGTCAGGAGAGGCCAACAGGATCTTTAAACCGGACAGTTTGCCCCAGGCCGCGGAAGTGGCCGTCAAGGAGGATCCGGATTACGGGCCTTATATCGAAGTCTCTTACCGGGGGACCGTTCTTTCAACTTATTATTACTTAAAAGGTCCGGGTCAGTGTAAAACCGTCGATCTTTCAAGACTGGCCCTTATCGATTACGCGTTGGGCAAAAAGAATGTCCACGGAAAGCCGGTGCGCCCGCGGCAATTCCGTTATCCGGGAAAAGTAACGGCCGGCGGCCGGGTGGGATTGGACCACCGGGACAGAAAATATACGGTGAAAAAGCTGGGAAAATCCCTGAAAGGCAAAGAGCCGGTTTTCGTCCCTGTGGAGGACGAGAAATACGGCTACCTGATCCAGGTCCATGACGCAGCGGAGTACGAGAAAAACACGGACAGGCGGCCCGAATGCGTTCTGCTGAAGGACGCCCGGACCGGCGCTCTCGTGCCTCCTTCCGTCAACCAGCAGGCCCAGCTGGAAAGAAAGAGACTGCTGGCGTCATTTATCAAAGATAAGGAAGCGATAAGACAGTTCGCCGACCCGGAGGAGAAGCGGGCTTCGGTCCTTGAAGAGCTGGCGCGGTGTTCCGGACAGGAGCGTGAAGAATTGACCAAAGAGGTGAGCGAGATAGAGGAAAGGCCCGTAAAGGACGAGGAGGACCTGAGAACGGTCCTGGCCGGCTGGCTCGACGCCGGGCAGATGGCCGCGGTCTTGAACGCGGACAAGAGCGGGCTGCGTTTCAGGATAGAGGCCGGGGACATCAGGTCCTTTATCCATGTCGGCAGGGTCCGGCTGTTCCATCCCGTAAAAGTGCTGTCCGAATACATACATTACCAGGAAAACAAAAAGGAATTAATTGCCCGGCGGCAGTTAAAGGCGATCATACAGGCCCTGCACGATACCGATCCGGAAAAGTTCGCCGAATTCGCCAGGTTCATAAAAGATGAGGCGGGAGTCTCGGTCGGGGACGCTGATGAGGCCTGGAATGCCTGCAGGGAATGGTTCAACATCAGGACCTACGCGGAGCATCTCGGCCTGGACCGCAATACCGTTAATAAGCTTATCATCGACCGCGACCTGAAGACATTCAGGATCGAAGCTTCCCGCGGCAAGCCCATCGAGCTGGTCTCGCCCAAAAGCGTTGACCGCACGGATAAGGAGATCAGGGACTTTTTAGACGACGTCGAGCGCTGGCATGAGGAGAACCTGGGAGCGGAGATAGAGATCCCCTCGCTCAAGGATTTTTATAAGTGGACTCGGTTAATGGACTTACCGAAAATTTTCCCTTTTGTCGGGATATATACTTTCCGGAGGATGACGGACCTGAAGGCCTACAAGGCCCAGGTAAAACACCTGATCTTTCACGAGATCTACGTGCCGGCGGCGGAGGTGGCCAGGTTAAAGAAAGAAGTGGTCGATCTCCTCAGGGACAAAAAGACATGGAAAACGATCAAGAAGCAAAAACTGGTTCCCCAGGGCCTGCCTCCCGGGGAACTGGATTACAGGCTCGCAAAGCGGATCCTCCGGCAGATCAGGAAAGAATGGCTGAGTATCGGGCAATTTTCCGCGAAGATCGGGCAATCGGACCAGACCGTAAGGACCCTTATCAGGCAAAAGGAAGTGGATCATGTCAAGCTGAGCATCTTCAGCTCCACCGGCGTCTACTACATAGCGCCGGAAGGCGTGAAAAAAATAAAGGACAAGGACAAAAAGAGCCTGGAGATCGCCCGCCGCTTCCTGGAAGAGAGATGCGGGGTAAAGACCGGCTCCCTGAGTAAGGTGAAAAGCCTGCTGGAGAAGCACTGCATGACCGCTCCCCAGGTCGCCGAGCGCCTGGGGATCTGGCATCTTAAGCGCGCCAGTGCGCTACCCGATACCGTGGTCATAAGCTGGATCGGCAGCGAATCGCCCCTGGTCTACCTGCGAAAGCAGGATGCCGAAGAACTGATAAAGGGAGAGCAGGAAAAATTCAAGGCGGTAAAAGAGCAGATGGGGCGCTACAGCGACGTCTCCCATGTAAAGAACATAAGCGAACTCATGGAATTCCTGGAAAGCAGCTGGAAGACCGCCCGGCAATTGTCCGATGAACTTGGTTCGCCGTACTCCTCGATAATGGGAGCGTTCCACAAGGGCAGGATATTCGCGGTCAGCACCGACTTCATCAATTACAAGAACAAGGTTTACTTTCCTCCTTCTACCAAAAGCATCGAGACCGCTCAGGAAGAACGGGAGCCGAAAGAAAAACAGGCAAAGCCCGCACCGGAAACTATCCGGGCGGAGCCCGCAGAGAAAGACCGCCTGAAAGAACAGCTAAGACGTTCCATTGCAGGAAAATTGAAAAAAGGCATTAACGATATAAAAGTAAATACCGGCTATCCCGGCCTGGTTAACATATACGATACATCGACCGGCGAGCTGATCGCACGCTTCAAGTATAGTGTCCGGCGTGATGACGAGTTTGGGATTACTATGTTTGTAAGCAGGCAGAATGTATATCAGTTTAAGCGCCACGGCATCATGAAGATAATACAAGCCTACCTTGTCCTCGTTCACAACGCCCGGACCATTTACTTTGACAGCGTTACGGATGACGGCATCAAATATGCCTACGGCTGTAAAGAGCAGGGATTTTTCAGCGACGTGAAATTCTTTACTTCCGACAGTATCCGGGCGGTTGTTGATCGCCGCTATGCCGAACTTCTGTTAAAAGGGGAGAGCAATGTGTCGGCTGAATTTACCGCCGAAGATAAAGAGGCGCAGGACTTCATCGATACGGTCATCCTGCTCGCCGATGAAGCCAAAGGAAGAAAAGAGAAGATCATAATAGGCATCGACACCAGCTGGATACCCGGCATGCAAAGATCGGCCGTACAGGGGCTCCTGAACAAGCTGACCCACCTGTCGCAAAGAAGGGGCCTGAACAACGTCATCGTGGAAAGGGAGACGGGAGAAGACCTGTCGCGCCTGCTGTCGGAGAGGGCGGAAGAGACGGGCACTCCGCTTGCGAACATGATCATCCTCGGCGACCGGAAAGTGCTCAAGTCAAACGCGTTCGATCCGCTAAGGAACCCCGCAGGGGAGAAGACCGGGGCATTCTTCGCCGAGATAGTCCTGCCGGAGGATTTCCCGGAAACCGGCTACGTACGGCTCCTTGAAATGCTCACGATAGCGCTCGACCTCGCTTTTGGAGAACAGGCGTCACTGGGCGATCCCTACATCAGGATAGTCAAGGATGCCGAAAGAACCGTTCAATTCATGCCCTTGCCCGACGCCAAACCCCTGGGACTCGACGATCTTAAAAAGAAATACCAATATCAGGCGCGAGTCGTAGCAGCCGCGGCATAATCCCGCCTTCCCATGGAACTTTTCTGAAAGACCCTTTGTCTAAGATAGTAGAAAAGGGGGTGTATCATGAAGAGACTATCGGTAATTTTGCTTGTTCTGGCGATCAGCATGACGCTCCTTTCGCCATGTTTGGCCCAGGAAAACTTCTCCGCGGCTATCATAAGATCGGGGCTTCTGGGGGCCGGGGCAGGAGCTATCGGAGGGGCGGCGTCCGGCGCTAAGGGAGGCGACATCTGGAAGGGGGCCCTTGTGGGGGCAGGAGTGAATATTATAGGCGGGGCTCTTCTTGACTCGATCACCCGGAAAACCACCGTGCAGACCCGGAGCTATGCCGCGCAGCCTCAGGCCTACGTCGTGCAAACGCAACCCGTAACATACTCGCAGCCCCAGGTATATAGTACCCCTGTTGCACACAATAACACTAATAGCGCGCATAGCGATGCCTATCAAGAGGGGTATTATATGGGCTATAAAGAAGGGTATGCCCAGGGGTTAAAAGACGGCCTTAGGGAAAGCCAGTAAGTCTTCCGGTGGATCGGAGTTTTGGCGCTTTCCCGCAGTTATGCTATAATACGTGTAACTATGGAACTTTTTTCGTTTTTCACTGTCTAAAATAGTGGACGGAAAAGATGCAGAACATACCCGAAAATACACTGATAAGGGCCTCGGAAGGCGATATGGAAGCCTTCGAAGAGATCTACAGGACAGCTTCCGGATATGTTTACACTATTGCCCTGAAGGTGACCGGGAACAGGGAAGATGCCGAGGAAGTCACACAGGACGTGTTCCTCAGCGTCCATAAGAATCTCGGGAGTTTTCGGTTCAGGTCCTCTTTTAAGACCTGGATATATAGGATCGCCACCAATAGGGCGATCAACTCCTACAGAAAGAGATCAAAGGAGCGCGGCAGGAAGGTGCCGTTCGATGACAAGATAGCCGCGGAAGAGGCAGGGGCGCCCGGGGTGAGCAGCCTTGACGAAGAACACCGTAAAAAACTGGTAAACGCCATGCTTGAGAGCCTGCCGCTTGAGCAGCGCGCCTGCGTGGTCCTTAAAGATATCGAAGGGCTTAAGTACGAAGAAATAGCCCGCGTGCTCGGGATAAACATCAATACCGTAAGATCCCGGCTCAAAAGAGCGCGTGAAAAACTGGTCTCCCGGTACGGGGGGAGGGGGAGGAAGTCATGAAGTGCAAAAAAATACAAGAGCTGATCCTTACCGATTACACGGACGGAGAGATGACCGCATTCGACCGGCAAAAAGTGGCGGACCATATAAGGACGTGCGAAAAGTGCAGGGCGTTCGAGAAACGCCTTAAGGAGAACGTCGTCGCGCCCCTTCAGCGGACTGAACACGTTCAGCCGCCGGAAGAGGTCTGGTCGCGCATCAAGGGTGCGATCGAAGAGCCCGCGCGCGAAAGCGTCGCGGAAAGCGTCGCGGACTTCCTGAGGGGCCTTGTCGCCGTGAGAAAGCCCGTGCTTGTCGCGGCGTCCCTTCTTGTCCTGGTGCTTGTCGGAGGGATCTTCGCGAAGACGTACTTTACGGGGCGCGATACGGTGAACACGTACCTGGAAGAACAGATGGATTTCCTGGATTCGCTATATAACGGCAACGGCTATACGGATGAATATAACGCGTTCCTTACTGAAGATCTCTTTCTTTAAGCGGAACTTTTTTCGCTTCCTTCTTGTCTAAGATGGTGAGGAAGGAAAAGCGCTGACAAAAAAGGAGGCCGGAGATGAAAACAATATTTAAACGATCTATGGTTTACATGAGCGTGGTGCTGATGCTTTTAGCCGCATCGACTTCATACGCTATGCCTGATTTTAAGGGCCCGCGGTCTGAAGGCAGAGAAGGGGAGAACCACGAGAAAAGATTCCAGGATATGACCGAGAAACTGGATCTTTCCGAGGGGCAAAGGGAGCAGCTCAAGGCGCATCGCGACCAGCAGAAAGCCCGGATGAAAGAGCTGAAAGAGGAGCTAAGGACAAACTACAAAACGCTCCGCAAGGAACTGGAAAACTACGATTCGGATGAAAGGATCGTGAAAGGCACCGCGGCAAAGCTGAAGACGATACAGGCGCAGCTTTTGGACCAGAAGGTGGATAATTTTCTCGCCATGAGAAAAATACTCACCCCGGAACAGTTCCGGAAGATGAGCGAGCTGAGAGAAGAAAGACGCGAGCAATGGCGCGAAAAGATGCAGAGCCGCAAGAAACACCCAGGCAAGCGTTTTTAATATTTGCTTTGCCGCTTTATAAAAAACCGGGACGGTCTATCAAAACCGTCCCGGTTTTTTACGGTCCTCAAATTATCCTCTTACAGCAGTGGTGGCCGTCGGGGTGGGCGTTGACGTCTGACCCCGGGTCTTTATCGTATTTATCACAGCGGCCTTTACTTTCTGGTACGTATCCGCCTTGGCGCACGGCGCAGCTGCAAGGATAGAACATATCATGGCCAAAAGTATAATAACGGAAGCAAGCTTTCTCATTACAACCTCCTTGTTTAATCAGATCAATTATATCATATTTTTAAAATATATTGAGATATATTCTTTTGTGCGTTAAAATAGAACTGCTTATTTTAAAAAGGGGGTGTGTATGGTCAGCGGGTTTTTAAGAACTGGAAAAAAGTATCTGGGTTTTTCGGTACTTTTCTTTTTCATTGCTCTATGTTTTTCGGGAAGTGCCGCGCTCGCTAAAACTTCCGACACCGTGAAAGACGGAGTCGGGGGAGGATTGGTCGGCGGGCTTGCAGGATCGCTGTTCGGATACGCCGGGGCAGGTGCCCTTATAGGCGGCGGTGTCGGTTTAGCTGCCGGAGCGCTCAGCGATTCCGAAAAGGACCAGGCAGAACAAAAACATCAGGAGGAATTAAAAGAAGCGTATCAGCAAGGGCTTAAAGACGGCGGCAGCGTGCATTACAAAGAAGGTTCCGATCGCAGCCACATCGACAGTTTCGGTGATAAATTAAAGAAGTGATATACCTAAATATCCGGAGGAAATAAAATGAAAAAAATAGCTATTGCGGCATTATCGATAGTATTTGTGATTTCGATGGCGGTAGCCCCTTCAGGCGCCCAGGGGATCCAGAGAATAATCTATATGGAGGAATACGAGCCCATCTATTCAGTGGATATCGACAACAGGATCTGGGATATCGAGATCGATGACGGGGATATAACGGGTGTTTCAGAAGATGGGATGATGTGGTTCTTTCTCGGTGATGTAAAAGGCGCGAAAGACCTCAAGGAAGCGGCGAACGAAATAAACGAAGAGATCAAAAAGGATTTTACGAATATCAAGGTTACGCAAACCCTTGATGATTTTACGATCAACGCGCTGCCCGCATATTCGTACCAGGCTACTGCCAAGGCAAACGGGAAAGATGTCGTTTACTTCGTGGTGCTGTTCCAGGTCGAGACTAATGAGATAGGAGTACTTCTTTTCGTTATGGATCCCTTAGCGGAAAAACTGCATTTCCATAAGATCATGAAGATGACGTTGTCTGTCGCCCGCCGTTGATAGAAGCACTCCGTACCTGAAAACTTAAGCGGGCTTCAAAAGAAAAAATGAACCTAAGTCACAGAGGGAGATTTCATGCAAAAAATTAACCGATCCGGCTTGATCATATTCTTTTGCACTTTCAGTTTTTTGCTGATATTAACAGCTGATGTCTCGTTTTCACAGGATACCAAGACCGTTGATACTAAAACTGCAGCTGTTAACAACAAGGAAGAAATAGAGGCCCTTGAAAAGAAGGAAGACAAGACCAAAGAAGAGATAAAACAGAAGGAAGAAGCCATAGAGAAGATCCAGCAGGAAGCAAAGAAAGTAAGTGAAGAGAAATTAAAAGCCGAACAAGAAGCGCTGCTAAAACAGCAGGAAGCTGACCTGGTGAAAGAAAAGGCGGAAGCCGTTAAAAAAGAGGCTGAAGCAAAACAGGACCAGAAACTTTTAGAAGAGGCCAAAAAGCTTGAAAAGGAAGCTCAGGTGATAGAAGAAGCGGCGGACGTCGAGAGGGAAGAGCTCAAAATGGTAGAGCTCCAGGAACGGCTCGCCATACAGAAGCTTGATGCAAACCAGAAAAAGATAGAAGAGCTTAAAGAAGCCATACTAAGCATTAAGAGAGAAAAATCCCTTAAAAGGAGTCTAATAGAAAAACTAGGCGTTTCCGGCGCAAGTATTTTAATAGGGGTAGTGCTTTTCTTCTTATTGAATTTCGGAGTCAGTAAATTTGAAAAGATCTTCGTAAAAACAGACGAGATCCGGGAAGATGAACTCTCCTTAAGAATAAAAACTATAACCAAACTTCTTCATTGGCTTGGGGGTTTTATTATTTTTGGTATTGTTACTTTTATGATCCTCGAAACTTTCGGCTTCAGCCTGGGGCCGCTCCTTGCAGGGGCAGGAATAATAGGACTGGCTTTCGGTTTCGGGGGCCAATACTTGATAAGGGATCTCATCAACGGGATCTTTATCCTCATAGAAGGGCAATACAGGGTAAACGACGTGGTAAAGATAAATGATATGGGCGGGCTGGTAGAGGATATAAACTTGAGGATAACGACTTTAAGGGACCTGGCCGGGCGGGTTATTATCATTCCGAATGGGGAGATCAAAGCGGTGATCAATTATACCAGAGGATACGCACAAGCACTGCTTGATGTGGGAGTTGCATATAAAGAAAATGTTGATAAGGTGATGGAGGTCATTAAACAGGTGGGCGAGGAAATGAGAGGTGATCCATATTTTGGAAAACTGATAATAGCCGATCTGGAGATGTTCGGCGTTGACGATTTTTCGGATTCGGCCGTTGTGATAAAATTCAGGATAAAAACAAGACCTATAAAACAATGGGAAGTTTCCAGGGAGTTCAAGCGGCGCCTGAAGAACAGGTTTGATGAGCTCGGCATAGAGATACCGTTCCCGCACAGAACCGTTTATTGGGGGACGGACAAGGAAAACCAATGGCCGAAAGAGTACATGAAAGAACTTGTTGATCAATATAAGCAACATAAAAAGTAATACCGTAAGGCGCCGAGATCGGCTCCTTAAAGCTGGTGTTCGGTAACATTCCTCAGGTCTAAAAGGATGCTGGAAGGTTCACCGGAAGGGACTTTGAAAATATCCAGGTTAGCCAGAAGATGCACGGGCTTCTGGTCCTTTGTCGATCTTTTGACTATATAAAAAGTCTTATGGGTAACGGATAGGTCCGCCAGATCGTTCCTGTCAATGGAGACCGAAAAGTCGCGAAAGATATAATCAAGCAGGTTTATGTCTTTTTCTTGCGGGATATCAAGGCAATCGCGCGCGGAACTGTTGATCTCCTCGATCAGCCAGTCAGGGGAACAGATAATGACCCCGTCTACCGTTTCTTTTACAAGCGTATCCAGTTCTTCTTTCTCGCGAAGCTCTGTCCGGTAATAGCTTAAGTTGAGAGAAGTCCTGACCCTCGCTAAAACTTCATCAATGTCGAAAGGCTTTGTGATGAAATCATCGGCGCCGGCTTCTATGCCCTTTATCCTGTACTCTTTCTCCTGATGACCCGTTATTATTATGATCGGGATCACCCGGGTCTTTTCATCCTGGCGCATCCTTCTGGTCACCCATATCCCGTCCACGCCGGGCAGCGTTATATCAAGGATCACCAGGTCAAGGGATTCGGTCGCGACTATTTCCAGGGCATCCTCGCCGGAATGGGCCTTTATGACCTCATATCCCTTTTTGACAAGGAGCTTTTCCAGGAGAGCCACGACCTCATGGTCATCATCAACGACTAAGATCCTGGATTTCTTGTTTTTGTCCATCGGTAAAAGTGAAAAACCGTATTGTCAAAAAAGTGATCTGCTGCTTTATAAGGTTATGATACATCACCGGAACCCAAAACTCAAGAGGGGAGTATAGGATATTACACCGGGTCCACGCCATGATTTGCGGCCCTTCAAAGTGCCCCGTGATCCAATTATGGAATTTCTTGCCAAATCGTTTATTTGCCGTTAATATAATAATACTGTTTCATTGCGCCTGATCTGTGGCTGCGGAAAAGAGGTTTTTTGAACAGGAAGATACCGTTTACCCTTATCGTATCGATCGTGTTCCTGATCACGGGGAACCTTGTGGGCGCCGGGACCCTTGGTCTGCCCACGAAGACCGGCCTGGCCGGATTTCTCCCCGCGGCAACAGGGCTTTTCGTGATGGGCGCGGCGATGTTCCTTACCGCGATGGTCCTTACGCGTGAAGTAACAAGGAAAGGGGACACGATATTCAATTATCCCAGCTTTTACCACATACATCTGGGGCTGGTGGGGAAATGGGTCGCCATCCTGACGAACCTTCTTATCCTGTACGGTCTTCTGACCGTTTACCTGTCCGGAGCAGCTACAATAATCACCAATCTTTTACACCCCAAAATATCCAATGCCATGATAATGACAATATTCTTCGTGATCATAACCACCATTAATCTCACGGGGATGAACATAGTCGAGAAATATAATTCGCTGCTGGTCATCCTGATGCTGGGAGTGTTCCTTGCCATGTTCGGGATGGCAGAGGCCCATGTCGATGTCAAACGCTTTGCTTTCGCGGACTGGAAATTCCTGCCCGCCACGATACCCATAATCCTGACCACTTACAATTTTCATACGATCATACCCATTGTCTGCGAGACGCTCGACTGGAGGGAACGCCTTGTAAGGAGGGTCATCCTTTCGGCCATGATCATAGGTTTCCTGTTAAGCGTGCTGTGGGTCCAGGTCAGCATCGGGGCGCTGCCTTTAGGCGGTTCCGATAATAGTATCGCGACCGCTTTCAACAACAACCTGCCCGCGACGGTGCCTTTAGCGCAGACGCTGAACGCGCCTATTTTTATCACGTTCGCGATGCTTTTCGCTCTTTTCGCGATAGCCACGTCCTACATCGCCAATGGGACCGGACTCATGGCTTTCGTGAAAGACCTCTCGGTAAATCACCTGAAACTGTGCAAGACGCCCAACAACTTTTTGATAGGGGTCCTTTCGTTCGGCCCGCCTTTCATAATAGCTCTTGCATGTCCGAACCTTTTTATGTCGGTCCTGGACCTGGTAGGCGGGTTCGGGGTCGTGATACTGTTCGGCCTGATGCCGAGCATTATACTGGTCATGCGCGCGGCCACTCCGTTAAAACGCCTGCTGGGCATCGCTCTCGTTATCCTGTTTCTTTTCTGTCTGGCTCTTGAGATGTGCCAGGAACTGGGCGTCCTCCCGATCAAGCCCGACGTCGAATACTGGAAATATAATTTCGTACACCGATAGAGAGAGATGCAATACCGTTTTTAAAAATAAAGCTAAAGCCGTGCCCGATCTTACAGGAAAGGGCCTTCCTTTCCGCCATTATTTATATATTTCACTTTTCTGTTGACTAATACATAAATTAGTCTATACTATTATATGTAAGTAGTAGACAGGAGTTGCAGTTTAAACCACGAGGTTAGAAACATGCACCTTGTGGTTTTTTTTGACTGCGGCATCTACTACGATTTTTGGTTTAAAAAAGGAGAAAAAGTAATGGCAACAGGAACAGTAAAATGGTTTAATGACTCAAAAGGTTATGGGTTCATTACGCCGGATGATGGAAGCAAGGACTGCTTTGTTCACCACAATGCGATCCAGGGCGAAGGCTTCAAATCTTTAAGCGAAGGACAAAAAGTCCAGTTTGACATCGAAGAGGGCGCCAAAGGTCCTCAGGCTGCAAACGTAGTAAAGATATAACATAGCCCGCAAAATAAGGCCCGGCAAGAGATTGCCGGGCCTTTTCTTTCAGTTCTTCGAGCTGACCATAAAAAAGCTTACAGGCGGCTTTTAGCATAATAACTTAAAACTGCCCGTATAGCCCAGCCCGTTCGAGATCAAAATATATATAAATATTTTTTCGACAATTTTAAACAATTTGAGCATATATATATGGAAGATGGGCGGTAGATTCGGCAGGTTTTCCTGTCAGCTAATGTTATTGGTGTAGGTGGTTTTTAGGGGGATCGCGTAAGGTTTGCCCGTGATCTTCTTGCTAATTCATGGCACAATACCTTATAATACCCATATGAAAAACTCTGATTTCAATAAAGAGTATGAAACGCTTAAAAGAAAATTCTCTATTCCCGACGGGGATAATTTAAAACAAATGCTCGCGACCGAAGAAGGGAAAAAAAGATATTCAGATAGGGTAAAAAAGTGGGATAGCTTTAAAAAGAAGTGGAACATTGTATTTTTCCTTAAAGATAAACCCATTTTTAGAAAAAAATCACAATAGGAAAAAAGAGATCGGGAATACCCGGATTATGGGGGATATTTCTGGCGGCGGGACAGGAGGCACCGTACAATGAGTGAGAGGAAGACAAAGGCGATAAAGAACATTGAACAAAAGATGGAAGAGATGACCCCTGACAGTTTAAGATACAAGGTCCTTGAGAGCGCGAAGGATTTCAAGACGTCATGGATAGATCTGGGGCAGATCCTTTACACGGTCTGGAAGGACAAGCTGTATAAAGATTGGGGATATAGTGAATTTGACGCGTTCACGTCAAAAGAGATAGGCATACAGAGGCAGACGGCCCTTAAACTGCTCAGGTCGTATTCTTTCCTGGAGAGTTCAGAGCCCAGGTATCTGAAGAAGGATTATGTAGAAGGCGCTGCTGCCACGCAGGTGCCGACCTATGAAGCAGTGGATGTTTTGAGGCGCGCCAGTAATAACAAGGATATTGGGGAACGGGACTACTCGAAGATAAAGAAATATGTCCTTGAAGACGGAAAGGGCGCCCGGGACGTACAGAAAGATCTTACGAAAATTATCAGAGACAATGAACAGCTCGAGCCGGAAGAAAAGCATCAGAAGAAGAGGATCACGCGTCTGAGGCGCTTTTTAAGCCTCCTAAGGTCAATAAAAGTGGAGATCCAAAGCTCAAACGATCTGCCGGCAAAGATATCACTTCAGGCGGATAAGTTGATCGGGATGATCGAGGAGGAAGTGGGTTAGTAGATCCGGAGACACAAGAAAAGGAGGAAATATGGCTAATCTTATGGAAAGGGTAAAGAAATTCTCAGCTCCGATGTTTATTGTTTTTGTGCTTTCAAAGGTACTGGTTGGTATAGGCCTGGGGGTTTTGCTTGTTCAGTATCTTGCTCCGTACGGCTGGGCGATCCTTATAACAGGTGTGGTTATATCATTTATCTGCATTCTCCTTGCTTTAAAGCAAGCGTAAGGGCTTGCGGTGTGTCACCTTTAAACCGGTCGCAAATTGTGACCGGTTCAGGACAATTAATCATGCTGAAAACCAATTCTGCGCTTTGGTTTTTCTGGCGGTGGCTCCATTAATCTACGAATTGCATCAAATATACTGCAAATCTCTTCATCATGTTCTTCGACTTTTCTTTCCAGTTCGCCTAGTTTATGCATCAGCTCCTTATGGGCAGAAATCATTTCCTTAAGCTTAACAAACACTCGCATAATAGCGATATTTACCTGTATGGCTCGTTCACTATTCAATACACTGGAAAGCATCAGGATGCCATGTTCAGTAAATGCATATGGCAAATATCTCCTGCCCCCTCGTTTTGAGGTTTCAAATTGAAACCTCAAACTTTCGTCCTCTTTTTTGCTCAATTGGAACATAAAATCTTCAGGAAAACGACTCATGTTGCGCTTTACAGCCAGATTGAGGGACTTTGTCGGCACTCCATAGAGCTTTGCCAGGGTCCTATCCAACATCACTTTTTTGCCTCTGATCAGGAGTATTCTACTTTCGATAGTCTCCTGCGGAACCAGACCTGCTGCCGAACTCTTCTTTTTAACCATAAAGACTCCTTACTTTTTACTTACATCAAAAACCCGGTCCTCCCGCGACCTGTTTATATAGACAACTTTTTCACCTGAATTCTTTCAATCTTTTTCAGGGTGACCTTAAAAAGAGCTCATAGATCATGGCGAAACCCGATCCTGCGCTTCGGCTTTTCCGGAGGCGTTAATAACTGTTTTATGGCTTCAAAAACAACTTTGAATTGATGGTCATATTTTTTCTCCATATCCTCAATTTTTCGCTGCAGATCCGCATGCGTCAACAGCATTTTCCTTAGCCTGGTAAATACCCTCATGATCTGAATATTGACCAGTATGGCGCGCTCACTGTTTAGAACACTTGAAAGCATGGAAACACCTTGCTCCGTGAAAGCATAAGGCCTTCTTCTCAATCCCATTTTTTCTCGATTGGATATCACAATTTGTGATTTCCAATTTCCCACTTCTTCCTTAGTCAATTGAAACATGAAATCCCCAGGGAAACGTGCTGTATTTCTTTTTACTGCCTGGTTTAATGTCCTTGTTTCTACGCCGTACAGCGCGGCCAAATCTCTATCAAGCATCACCTTCTTCCCTCTAACCAAAAGTATTTTGCCTTCAATGGTTTCCTGCAGGACTAGGCCCGCCTCTGCCGATTTCTTCCTTTTTGCCATGAAAACTCCTTGTCCTTTTGCGTAAAACCCGGTCCTCCCGCGACCTACCTATATAGACAACTTTTCCGCCTGAATTCTTTCAATTTTTTCAGGGTGGCACAAAAAGAGCATAAAACTGGCTGTCTAAGTTGGACGGTTCCAATATTAGCGAGCCCATCCGTCCAAAAATAGCATAAGTGGGCTTGCTGAGGAGGCTTGCTGGATATTTGTGACGCATAACTCTAATAAATACAACATATTACATCCCGTTAAGAATACAATACTCATCTCACTTTATGTTGACCTAACAAAGTGCAAATGCTATAATAATTCAAGCTAGATAAAGGCAAACCTGTGGTGACATGGGGGCGCAAAATTAGGGGTCTAGAACTCAAAGGCATAAGTAATTTTAGACAGCCCGATTACCTGGAAATGAGGTAATCGGGTTTTGTTTTATGCCTGGGACACGAACTGATCATCTTTCCCCTAATAAGATGATTCAGTTCCCCAGGCAATAAAAAGAGAGAAGAAGCTAGAGAAAGATGAGTAATTACAAAAATAGGCACAGGAAATGGATAAGGACCATAGCTATGGTCGTAGTGTGTCTGTTTTCCTCTATAAATATCACAACATATGCGGATATAGCAGAGAGTACTTTAGCTCCAAAATTGCTTACGTCAAGCATAACTCAAAAAAATGATAGTGGAGTCGACACAAGAAAAGTGCTTTACCGCAAAGAAGGAGAAATAAATAAACTCTTTGATGCGGTATCAAGGGCGCATGAGATGGGGAAAAAGCCGGAGTGGGAAAAGGTCGGTAAAGAAGCTTCCCGAATTAAGAAGAATTGGGTGGCCTGTTATATGGGGCCTTGGTTGGCGGAAATATATGCGGACCGAGTTGTCTCAGAAGACGAAGCCCTACATGCGCGGGAGGATTTTCGTTTGAATTTCAAACAGGCCGTTGTCGGGATAAATAGGTCTCGGCAGGAGCCTATTCCAAACATGGATATAAACGATATACTTTTATATGCCGATGAGGCGTTTAATACACTCATGAGATCAAGTTCCGATTCCGGATGGAAGCGACAACTCTCGCGGATCGAAATATGGGGATCGGAAAGCGCAGAGCATCTTACTCTTTCCCCCGAGGGGGATGGCAGTATGGTTGTTATGGATGATAGTAAGCCTTTCAATGATGAGGAGATGAAGGTAGTTTATGAGGTGCTTGAGGAGATTGAAGGATATTTAGAGGAATTAGGCTTTCCTGAGAATCATCCTAAAACCGGCGCGTCAATGAAACCGGATTACGAGCGATATGAGAATCAAAAACTGCCCGTATATAAAGTGATTTTACGCGCTTATGGCATGGAGGGATGGAATTACGAGTTTGAGAACATACACCAGGATGAGTATCCTCCGCTCATAGGCAAGAACGGGCAACCGCAACCAACAAGAAGTGAGATCATTAAAGTGATAGAACAAAAGTTCAAGGAAAGAGGCTGCATGGATTTCAGCGTGTCGTTGAACAGGAACACGATCATCACGATAGTGAAGAAAGGTGTAACTAAGACCCGGGGCATCAGGAAACTTCTGGAAGAAGGGCCGGTAGTATATTTCGGTGATGAGACAGGGCTTGGAAATGACCGCGAAGTTTCAGAAATGGCTATAGGAGAAGATGCTCTTTTGACGGTAGGTCTTGATAAAAAGAAAAAAGTCGAGAAAAAAGAAAAGCCTTTCCCAAAAGGGGTAGCTTACACTGGTGGCTTGACCGAAGGGCTTAAGAAAGTGCTCAAGAGGTTCACCGAGATACTGAAAGAGAACAATACCGTAATGCCGGACAATAAGGCGATAGCCGAAGCTTTTATACAAGCGGTAAGGGATACGGCGGATTGGGCTTTACTGAAAGAGAAGGGTTATAGGGACGAGGTCGATAAAAAACTGGGATCTTTTCTGAAGGCGGCAAGCCGTTCAAAGAAGCCGATAAGTTTCGCGTTCGACAGCGACGGCACTCTTACAACCGGCAGAGGAGCTCCCATCGATGAGGAAACGGGGAATATCCTGGCGGAGATGATGAGTTTTACCAAGGGTAAGATCGCGGTTTTGACGGGAAAGCTCAGGGAAGATCTTAGGGAATGCTATATACCTGACGATCTGTGTCTTATCGCGCATAAGAACAGCCTGATAACACGTGAAAGAAAAAGAGCTATCCCGGAAAAGTATCCAGGCACGGATGAATTTGATGAATTTAAAAGAAAATATTTCGCTTGCTATACTCTTTTTGCCCATAAAGCAGTAAATGAATATATTAAAAGTCAAATTCCTCAAGAAGGCATAGAAGCTTTGCAGTCAAGAACTGACAAAGTTATTATTTCCGAGACTGAGCAGCAAGAAATTATTATTGTTGCCATTCCGGACTTATTAAAAAACACTGGTCAACTCGCGCATATAGGACTAGGCAGCAGGAATGGCGTGCCCACTGCTTATGTCGATAGCACCTATTTTTACGATGAAGATGTGCTTGCTCATGAAAAAGACGAGATTGCAAGTTGGGAGAGGAAAAGAAAAGAACTTGACCTTACATATAAGGAAATGCGGGAATGGATAAAAACAAATCCCGAAGCAAAGAAACTTGCCTCTGAATTTCATGCCTCTTCATATAGCCTGGAAAGCTCACATTCCCGAATTCAGGAAAAATACCAGAATCTATTGGATCTGGATAACATTTATGCTGCTTATCTGGCCTATGGCTTCGATGTTGATGATAATGATGTGAATATCGCAGCCCATAAAAAGAAGAAAAGGGATGAGGCAATTTCTCCAGAGATAATAAAAATGGTTGTGGGTCAATGCCAGGGGATCGTACAAACGCTTGACATGTCGACCGGTGATAAATGCATAGAACGAGAGCTGAAAAAAATTAATAAGATTTTAAAAGAACGTCAAAATGACAAAGCGCTTATCTACGCACTGCTTGCAGTGGACATGTATGAAATTAATAAAGTTATCATGGACAATACCGATGACGATTCCTTATTTTTTTCAAACCCCATCCTTTTTGTGAACGACCACGTGAGAAAATCCGTTAAAGAGTTTGCAAGACAAATTAAAAATGCTGTTGCAAGCTATGAAAGAGAAAAATATTTTCCCGACAGTGACGTACGGGTTGTTGCCACTTATGCGGGGGGCATTGATAAAGATTTAAGATTCTTAAAGAAGAGCACTGACCAGATTTTTGAGATATTCCCTGAACTTCGAAGGGTTTTCTTGAATTTGCCAGCCATACTAATAAGGAATTTAAAATGGCCTCTTGCTGCATTTGATTGGGAAGGAGCAAAGACCATTAAAATATCAAAAGAGTTCCTGGACCTCGCAAAAAAGGATATTTCTATTTTCTACCTTCTGGGAAGTGCCATTGCGCATGAATTAGACCATGCCAGGTTTGACAGCAGTTATAAATTGGGAGACTTAATCGCATGGTCCGTTGAGTTTGAAAGGGAAGAGAAAAACCTTACTCCGATTACGCCAAATACTCTAAACCCATTTGTATATTTTATGGAAATCTCGGCATGTTTAACAGATGCCAGATATACATTGACCCAAATGGAACGGCTAACGTCTTCCGAGCAAAAGGGTGTACGAAAAAAGCTTAAATTACATATATCAAGAAATTTGGAAGGGGTAAAGTGCGCACTAAATGTCCTAAAAAGGCATAAAAAGGAAAAAATATTTACTAAAAAAGGTGAGCAATTACTTGTGGAGTATACCGAAAAACTGGATCAACTGGAAAAGGCATATGCAGATTCTCTAAAGAAGAAGACACCCACAGCTGTGGCTAAAAATGCTAAGGCGCGAAAAAAGGACAAAGGCTGTCCGGAGAAGCTCCTTGAGGATATCCGCAACAATGACATTCTACTGAGAAAGGCCCTAAGCGAAGAAGGCATATCAAGGCAGGAGATACTGGCTATCCGCGACTGGTCCGAGAGGACCGTGGACAGGGAAGTGGAGATCCTAAAGGCACTTGGCATATTTGTTCCTATAGAAGAGAAGACCGGACATTACAAATTCAGCGATATGATGAAGGGTCCAAACGAAAATTACACTAAGACCATGATCAATGCAATAAATGACATAAAGTACCAAGTTGGCCAAAAAGGCGAAGAAAGGCCGCTTAATCGCTACGATATCCCTAAAGATAAAAGACCTGCGGTAAAAGAGCTCATCAAAATGACTGTATTACACCAAGCAAATCTCATGCAAAGGTCAGCTACCCTCGAGAATAAGGTTTTATGGCACATCATTGAACGTGACGTTTTATCTGACTCTCAAAAGAACTCTTTTGCTCAACAGATAAATACCGCATCAATGAAATCAGGTTCTCCTGAAAGAATATGGATCCTTAAAAGAGAGGAAACAATAAAAGAGGCTATCGCAAAAATTAAGGCAATTTGTCCAAACGCTGTCTTCGACGTTGCTTTAAGCAGCCCGGATCATATAGAAAAAATACCGGCCCTGGAAGGGGAAAAAGAGATCAAAATGCTTGTTTTTAAGGGGACAGCTGGAGATTTTAGTCAAATAGAGGGCGTAATAGCCGCTTTAAGGGCATTGCATCTCAAGAAAGAACAGGTCATACCGGCTCTTTTAAGAATATATTCAATTATGGCAGGGGCTCCCTATACCGGAGAGATCCCTTCGGAGGCCACACTGGAGGACGTAAGGGAATTCGCACGCAAGTTTATATTTGACCTGCCGCCTGCAACAGAACTGCCTGTCGATGATATCCCGAAGCTTAACGAGAGACTAAAAGAGCTTCTTATAGCAGCTTAATCTTTATCTATACTAAATTAAGGACGGATCCACAAGATCCGTCCTTTTTTGTATGCAGGTGCTGCTAAGGTCAATATGCGTTAATAACATTTTGCGTAGTTTAATAAATGTTCTGATAATCTGTATGTTAACTTGAATAGCTCTCTTACTGTTAAGAACTGAAGAAAGCATGGCCACCCCGGGTTCGGTAAAAACATGGGGCGGATAACGCAAGCCCATTTTATCTGCAGAATTGGAGGTGACAAATTGGCACCTCCAATCTTTAAACTCCTGTTTTGACAATTGAAACATAAAATCAGAGGGAAATCTATCAAGATTCCTGCGCACCTGCCGTTTTAAATATTTGGTCTCAACGCCGTAAAGAATTGCCAGATCCTTATCCAGCATTACCTTTTTACCCCTAAGTAAGAGTATTTTACTTTCTATGGTTTCCTGTGGAATAAAATTTGTTACTGCCGAATTCTTCTTTTTAGCCATTAAATCCTTCCTTGGTTCAGTTTTTATCTGCCACACTATTATAGACAACTTTCTCGCCGAAATTCTTTCATTTTTTTTGGGGTGACCATAAAAAGAGCATATAGAAATAAGAAGCAGGGTGGAACATCCGCAAGGAATATAGTATAATTGTATAGAAAATCGTAAAATAGGGCAGAAAGTCGCAAATAATGAGGATCTGGGACATCTCGCCGCAAAAATTATGCCGCAACCATCTCCTGGCGGAACACAGGGAACTCCACGCCATATGGAACATCATAACCCAAAAAAGGAAAGGATACTCAAAACATCCCGAAACGTTAAGGTGGAAAGGGAAGCTGAAGGCCCTGTATCTCAGGCATGAAAGATTAGTCAAAGAAATGAAGAAAAGGGGCTATAATCATAAAAGCCCTTTATCCAGGAAGCTGGCGACGGGGAAAGCCGGGCAGGACACATACGTCGATTCACCCGAAACGCAGATCAGGATCCTCAAGAAGAAAAAATGCGAGTGCGGCCGGCAGCTTTAGGATAAATTTCAAAAAAGCTATAACCACAAGGAGAAAATATGGACGAAAAACAGGCAAGGCTCATAACCGCGCCACTGGTGGGAACCGGGATCATACTTATAATGATGTCCGCTTTCGATATAGTCCCCGCATGGGACAATGTCCTGATCTTTATCGGGATAGCCTGTTTTATAGTGTCGTGGGTCATAAAAAGAATGGCAAAATAGGATGGACAAGATACGCTACGAACTCGACCCCTACAACCGCCTTATCCTTAATAGGACCGGCAAAAAAGGGCGCCTCACGAAGTTCCGGAGGGTCCTGGACGGCCGGTTCAGGATATAATTATTTAGGGTAACCATAAAAAGAGCATATAGAGGGCTGTTGAAGTTGGACGGCTCCGATATTAGCAGCCCATCCGTCCAAAAACAGCATAAGTGGGCTTGCTGAAGAGGGCTGGCTGGGTGTTTGGGGTGTTATAGAAAGTTCTGTCATTCCCGCGAAAGCAGGAATCCATAAGCCCGGTTATTGGTGTAGGTGGTTTTTAAGGCGCATTTTGGTCACCAGTTTAATCATGGCGAAATCCTATCCTGCGTTTCGGCTTTTCTTCAACAGGCGGTTCGACTAGCCGCTGGATCGCTTCAAAGATCACTATAATTTCTTTATCATGGCGATCTACTTTCTCTTGCAGGAATTCAAGTTGCAGTAAAATTTCTTTGTGTTTAATTATAGTTTCACGCAATTTAACATAAGGGCATAGCGCCCGAATGTTTAAGCGAATTCAACCGGTGACAAATTGTCACCAGTTCGTCCCGTTCTTTTTTATTAAGCCTGAACATGAATTCCTTTGGAAACCGCTGAATATTACGCTTGACCTGCCGATTCAAATATTTCGTCTCTACTCCGTACAGCTCAGCGATGTCTTTATCTATGATGACCTTTTGACTGCGTATCAAGAAAATCCTTTGCTCAACAACTTCTTGTGGAATCAATTCTTTAACCATAAAAGCTCCTTTTTTAAATCTTGCCTCTGCTTATATAGACAACTCTCTCACCGAATTCTTTCAATCTTTTTCAGGTGACCATAAAAAGAGCTTACAGGGAAGGGGGAGGCTTGTGCTGTGAAAAGTCCACCGGGTTCAGTGCGCAATGGGTTTAGTGAATAAAGTCCTTGAACCTGATTCAAAATAAGGTTGTTAGTTATTGACAGGTGATAAATTTACTTATTTTTAAATAGTTCGAGCGCGAGGACACGGCTAAAAAGCACATTTTGTATATCTTAACCAAACTTTATTATCTTGTTATATAAATTAAACTTTGCTAAACTAACTTTGTATAAGCTAACCTTGCTAAATTTTACTCTCCTCATAAAAGCGTTATTTTCTTTCTCAATGAAGGGGTAACATTGTGAAAAGAACAAAAAGACTTAATTTCTTTAAAATAATATCTATTTTCCTTGTCCTCAGTTTCCCGTTCAATGACGCGGCCTTCGCGATACCGGAACTTTCCAATATGCAAAGTCCGTCAAGCCCGCTCCAGCCATGGACCTTTACTGATAATTTCCTTGTGAAGCGTGAAATACTCTCGGAACTATATAAAAGATCACGGCTAATATGGATCGCCAAATCGAAAAGATACCGCGATCTCCTGGAGCAACATAACGCCGGGGCGCTGCTCCTTCCTTCGGGCAGGTATTTGATGGCGCAAGAGACAATGAAGGACGACCTCTCCCTGATCAGCGCCGTTACCCATGAGGATTATGAGATACTCATGCAGCGCGAACAAAAATCAAAACCTGCCAGATATGAAAAAGTTATGAAAGAAGTCCTTGGAAATAACCAGATCAGGCGCGCTTATTTTTCGCTGCCCGGATGCGAAAAAGCGAGTGACAACGTGATTTTTAACGATCTGATCGCGAAGGGCTTCGAGCTTCTGTTCCTTGTTGAAAATTCCCTCGTCGATCCGCGGACAGAACTTTCCCCGGAAGAAAAAACATTTCTTAAGAATATACGACCCGTCCTGGAAGCAAGGGATAAAAAAGGCGCTTATGAGAATTTCTCTCCGGTCTTTTTTGACGTCACGGAAAGGTTAAAGACCGTAAAAGACGCGCAGGAAGACGCGGATCAAAGATTTTATAAAAGCGCTTCTTCAAAGAGGCAAACGCCGGACAACGAACAAGATGCGTCCGACAAACGGTTCAAATCCATCCTGCGCGCTTTAAGGAAAAAAGGGTTTTATATCGCAGGGGCGGCTGTGGTGGGCGCGTTCCTGGCGCTGGGAAACGCAGCGGCGGAACCGACAAAGACACTGAAAGAACTTCCTTCGAATGATGAAAAACTGCGGCTTATTTTTGAAAATGCTCAAGAAGGCAAATATTCCTACGCGACATTTTTTGACGAGCTCATAAAGATCGACGATTTTCGCGTGTTTAGATATCTCGCGGGGCTCATGGAAAAGCATGAAATGCCGGCCATTCGCGAGCTTGCTGTCGAAACCCTGGCACGGCTTAATGACGTACGCGGGCTCGGGCCGCTGTTAAGAGCAAAGCTTTACGATAAAGACCCCGCCGTGCGGAAAAAAGCGAAAGAAGTCATTAAAAAGTACGAATATCTGGACTCGCTCAGTGCCCTTATAAATGTTCTTATACAGGAAGACGACCCGAACATGCGCGAGGAGGTCCTTGCCGCCCTGGAAAAGCTCGATGACCCGGAGGCAGTTGAAGCGCTTTACAGGTTAAAAAAATTCCGCTCCGAAGGGACGGGTCTGAGCCGGATGGAGGCGGAGAAGGTGCGTCAAAACGCCGAAAAAACCCTGAAAGCCCTGGAAAAACTGGATGTACCGCGGATAAAAGAAGCGTTATCGCTGCGTACTCTCCCCGGGGAAGTGAAGCGTGAATGGTGGGAAACAGCCCTTCTGGGGGCCATAGCGCTGTGCAGTTTGCTTATTTTCTGGAAGGTGTTTATCGGGATATATAGGTACCGCAGGCTGAAAAAACACCTGCGGCGCGCCGAAACCATAGATCAGCTCATTAAAACGATCAAGACGTACAGGGGCAAGGGAGGAGTGTTCACGGATTCCGCGATAATAGCGAAAGCCCGGGAGATAACGGATGGCCTTGCGGAAAAGGCGAAAACGCTGCAAGATCTTAGCGAAATCGAAAAACAATTAGAAGCATTAGAAAAGTGGTTTTCGTCAGACCACATATCGACGGTCAAGTCCGGGGAATTACAGTCCAGAAAGTGGCATCTAGAGCAGGTAAAAGTAACCGAATTGCGCACCGGGATGATCAAGCGTTTGCAGTCCGCCGAAACCATTGACGAGATCATCCGGATAATCGAAGAAGACAAAGGGAGCAAAAAAAGTGTATTAACCGCCGAAGGCACAAGTAAAAGCATAACACCGCTTTTAACAACCGCTCTGGGAAAAATCAAAGATCTGGAAGACTTAATAAAGGTAGAAGAGAAAATAACAAGGATAAAAGGGTATTTTTCCTATGCTTCAAAATCCCTTTTCGCCCGGGATTTATTTCGAAAAAAAGAAGAAGAGTTCCTGCAAAAGGAGAAAGAGAGCTTTGCTTCAAAGTTGCGTTTGGCGGAAAGTAACGAAAAATTTGAACTGGTCTTAATGGAAAAACTTGAATCTGTCTGCGGCCACATCGATAAAGAACAGTTTTTCCTGAGAACCGCCATGGATCTCGCTCATACCTACGACAGGCTAAAGAGCGTTTGCGAGTTCAATCATACCCGGACGGGTTCAAATATCATAGGCGCCGGGGAAATAATTAAAAAGCTTGAATCGCTGGGGATCAAACCGTCCGACAAACAATTAAAAGCGTTTTTCATCGAACTGGTGTGGAAAGGCGCGGAAACGCGCGTTAAAATATTGCGGCAACTCGCCAAAAAATTCGACGAAGAGCGAAAGGCGGACAAAAAGCGAAAAGCGGATCGGGGTTTAACGGAATATGGCCGCTGGACCGATTACCTTTTCGGCGAAGACAAAGTCCCAAGAAAAAGCGCTGAAATCGCGAAACAAATAAAAGAGAACTTGTCCGGCATGGATATACCGCTCTTAGAAACAACCGCGCGCAAAGTAAGCTCTATGTCTACGGAAGAGGATGCCGCGACTCTCATCGAAATGTTCAATGCCATACACTTTGCCAATAAAATGGACGTGATCTTCAACCAAAACCGTCCGTACGCCAAGAGTTATGAAGAATCGAAGGACGAAAAGGACCTTGATTTTGAGAATTATTGCGCTGGCCTGATCGAATCCTACGGCTTAATTTCCTTCAAGAATGAGGCCGGAAAGAAGGCGATGGTTGATTTTCTCGGCGGAGTAGCCGGAAACGGCCTTGATTACGCGGTTTATGTCAGGCAGGCGGCCGTTACCGCGCTCAGAAAGATCGGCGGCCCGGATGCGGAAACAGATGTTGAGAGCGTCATTGAAGATCCGGATATAATGACAAGAGAGGTCAGGGTAGAGAAGTGGCATTCGCAGGACAGGATAAAGCATGCGATCATTGACGGTCTTAAATTCGTGGCAGGCGAACAGGCCCTGCCCGGAACCGTGAAAGATATAGAGAATAATATAGATTACGTTTTTGACAGGATCCCGGGGCTGGTCGACTTTTTAAAAAAATACCCCTTGAGGTTATTCCGGATGAGAGACAAGCGGAAGATAGACTCGATCGTGCTCGGTGAGTTCAGAAAGTACTGGTTCAGGATACTCGGGTACGTATGGTTCTACGGCATAAGCGGCGGGGGCATGTTCGAGGCCTACAGGGAAATAGTGCTTCGACACCAGGATTCGCCGATAGACATGGGCGTGGCTGTTGAGCTTTTCACCAACAGGCATATTCTGGCAAGCGTACTGTATCATGAATACATGCATTACAAGGGTGAATTGAGCGAAGGCAAAACCCTTTTCAGGCAGATAAACTTCCTGAGAGAAATAATCGCCGGGGAAGGCCTTTCCGATCCTGCCGGAATGGCGAAAATGGAAAAACAGATCGCGGAGTGTATTACTGCGTTGGGATTATTGCCTCTTGGCCTGTTTCTCATGTTCCCGCACGATGAAAACTACAGAAAAAACCTGAACAGTTTCATATTATCGGCTTACGGTCCCGACGATATGACAGACGCGGACATGCGCAAAGAAGCGGAAAGGATCATACAAAACGTAAAAGATTTCATCAACAGGGCGAACAAGAAAATAGAGATACAGAAACTTACTGAACCTAACCTGCAATTCTACAAGCCCCTGACAGAAGAGCAGGAAAGCCAGATCATGACCTTCGTGAGGCTTTCCAAGCAGGTGAAAAACGCTGTCAGCGAAGCGGACTTCCGAAATATCCAGATAAACGACGAAAAAGCACTGGAATTATGGGAGGAATATCTGAAAAAAGGCGGCGGGTCCGTTTTAAAGTCGGACCTGATAGGCGACTTTGACTCGATCGTAAGGTGGGGACTTTCATCCGGCGGTATTCTGGACGGTCCCAAAAACCTTTTACGCGGCGACGTGAACGAACTGACCGAGACCCATCCCGCGCTTGAAAAAGCCGCGAATGACGGCAGGATGTTCGCCGTGAGAGAGGACCAGGTCAGCAGCCTGCGCGAATCGGACAACGAGGCTCTGGCGTTGATCGTTACAGGGAACCTTGTCAATCTCAAGCACCCCGAGGGAACAAGAAACAAGATCCTCGAAAAGCTCAAGGACCCGATCTTCAGAAGGAACATACTGGAAGGCCTGCGCATGATGAAGGATGCCGCGGGCGACCGCCTGCCTCAAAAGATACCCACCCGTTTATGCATAATCGTCGAAAAAGAAGACCAGCCAGCTGTAATATTCCGGGACAAAGACAATAATCTCATCGCTCATACCGGCAAAGGCTACAAGACAAACAGCCCCTATCATTCCATCTATGTCGGCTACAGCGTGGTGGAATATGCCGCCGGCTCGGACAGGGAAGAGGACTTCAAAAGGATCATCCGCCATGAAATAAAAGATCTCCTGATCGGTCGTCATGATAGCGAGGACGAAGAGCTGGGAAAAATAGAACAATTTTACGACGATCTTATCTATGAACGATTGAAACATCTGAAACCGGTAGCGGACGCTTTTTATTATCTGGGAAAAGCGGCAAAAGAAACGGGTCTCAACAATTACACAAGCCGGTTAGGCGGCACTTGCCAGAAATCCTTCAACCGTTCGAACCTTCGGTACTGCATCCCGATGGAAGTGTTCAAGAACGCGCCCGACGCTACGCTCGCATTGAAAAGGCTTGACATGCTAAACAATAAAAGAAGGGGGCAGGAGAAGATCGAACTTGAGATCATCCTGACCGGCGTTACTGAGCATGACGAGGAATCGCTCGGCCGTTTCAACAGAAATGATATCAAGTGCGTGCTCGGGCTGCCTGACAACCTGAAGATATCCTTTATAAGATCGGAAGAAATGAGGTCGGCGGCAGAACGGACATTCAAAGATCTGAACAACCCATCAGACAGGATAGAAGTGATAAAATCGTTAGCCCTGCAGGTGAAGCCGCTCGCGGAAAACGAATATATGGCGATTGCTGAGGTCACAGGGAATGCCGATAGCATTGATCTTATAAGAGGCAAAACAGAACCGCAACTGGCAGACAACCTTTCATTAAGGGTGCTGGTCCGGCCGGAACGCGGAAAAAGCGCATTTTCGCTCGCCGCCGTAATAAACGGCTGGCTGAAAGAGCTTCACCGGGGCCGGACTTCCACGTTCGATGTTATCCTGCCTGTCATGATCTCTCCGCGTGAGATGATAGACCTTCTCGCTGAAAAAACGGAAAAAGCCTGGCGAATCTTAGCCTCAGCATAGATCCGGATGATCCCCGCAGTTTGAGAAATTATTTAAAGAAAGCTATGGAGCGGGGGAGGAGTGTGGGTGTAAAATAGGGGTAGGAATTTAATCTTAAAAACGGCATAAATTACCCTCATGGAAAAAATACGCTACGAACTCGACCCCTACAACCGCCTTATCCTCAATAAGGCCGGCAGGAAAGGGCGCCTTACGAAGTTCCGGAAGGTCCTGGACGGCCGGTTCAGGATCGACAGGAATAACACGCTTTCCTACCATGTAAAGGCCCCTTTATCCGGGAAAAAGAACATTCCCCATCAGATCAGACTGAAGGGTGAATGGAAGCTTACCGATGACCATGACCTCCGCCTTACCCTGGATAAGGAGGGGAGGGAGACCCTGGGGGATAAGATCACGCTTAGGGGCGAGATGCTGGAGGCAGGCAGGAATTCGCTCCTCTTCGCCGTCAGCACGAAAACCAGGGAAAATACCCGCCTCACATACGTCCTGGAGCTCGGGGGCTCCTGGAAGGCGGATAAGAATAACCGCCTGACCTTCCACGTAAAGAAGGAAAAGGGCAGGCATGATATCCTCACCTTCAAGGGCGCCTGGGAGATCAACAAGGACCACCAGATCATATACAACTATGAAAAGGCCGCCCTCATCAGGAAAAAGAAAGAGCTCCATACATTGACATTCAAGGGACACTGGGATATCAGGGACAAGTGCCGCATATCGTATGTATTAAGCGGGAGGACTGATTCTGCCTTTGATTTTAAGACGAGTGCCGGCGTCTTCAGGGATAATTATATTAAATACGAATTAGGGATAGGGTTGACTGGCAGAAAAGAGCCGGTAAAGCGGGCCGTTACTCTATTCGGCAGGTGGAAGCTTAAAAAAGGCACAGGGCTCACCTTTGAAGTGGAATACGGGGCTAAGAAGGTACAGAAAATAGTCTTCGGGGCGGAAGCCAAACTCACGGATAAAGACACGATCCTCTTCAAGCTCAGAAACGATACAGGCGCCAGGGACATAGGCGCGAGTCTGGAGCTTTCTCATAGAATATTAAAAGGCGACGGCGAAGCTTTCGTGCGTCTCCTTAGATCAGGCAGGGAATCAGCTATATACGCAGGGGCTGCCTGGAGGTGGTAGGGTAACTTTAGGAGGCGGGGGAAATAAATTGGAAAAGTACTTTATCAAGTGTATAATAAAATAAAGAACGGGTTAGAGTCGATCTTGGGATTATCCCGATAAATTACCACAAAAAGGGGGAAATCTGATATGAAATACTTAAAGAATTTAATTATATTTTTATTAATATTGAATGTTGCAACAGCTGCAGAAAGCAAATCGAAATATGCTCCATTTTCAGATAAAGCATATATTAAAGAAAATATTAGCGAAATCGGGATACTTGTCTCCGGTTTAGACACTCGTACTTTGCAGTACTTACTGACACTATACGACAAGGCATATAAATTAAAAACTAAACTTTATCCCACATTACAAGGCGTTTTTTTAGCTATTAGAGACGGGTCTTTTAGAGTTTTTGATGACGGGGTTTCACCTATTCCTAGTTCCAAATTGATTAGTGGTGGTGGGACTGTATATGCCGGAATAAACAGCGATATTGCAGATGTTATTTCACGCAGTTTAAATGATCGAGGCTATGAATGCACTTATCTAAACCCAAAGGAGTTCATGAAAGATTATTATAACAAAAATACACTATCTGAAATAATCGATATTGCAAAACAACATATGCCGGAATTGGATGCGATTATATTTGTATTTTATACTGCATATGATAGTATTTCCCAGGGCAATATGATCCACAAGGGTCTTTTTGTATGTGCAGATTGTGTAATGTTTAGTACAGGTGAAGATAAAAAACGATTATATATAGGACAAGTGACAGCGAGTCCGTATGGTCTTCCTGAAGATCAACAACAGATTTATACAGTTAAAGATGCCCTTGGTTTTAAATCTCAAAGAATGGGTTTTACTCCGAGCGATGTGTATAAACTATTTCTTTCGGATTTATCACGCGAATTTTCGGATTCTTTTGACAAAACAGAAAAACAAACAAAACAAGTGTTTGCCGCGAATGACAAAGCAAAAAAACAAGTGTTTGCCGCAGTTAAGAATAAAAAACTCGCTTCTGAATTAGAGAAGTTGGTCAAGTGTGCTGATGACAACACCGATAATTTCGAAAGCCTGGATCTGGGCGTAAATACAAGAGGTGGGCAAGAGATCAGAGTAAAAATAAAATCATCTGTATTATTAGAATTACCCGAACTTATGAAAAAATTGGACATTAAAGAAGACTCTTATGCGATGGAACAAATACATAGAAGAGAGTATGTTAAATTTATTGTGGACGTTTCCAGTGGAAAGTATTCTTTTGATTACTCTTTGAGAAGCAGCAGTTTCGGAAGGTTCTAGCGCCAATTTCATCTCGAGGCCTTCGTGCGCCTCCTTAGATCGGGCAGGGAATCAGCTGTCTACGCGGGGGCTGCCTGGAGGTGGTAGGGCTACAGGGACTGTCCCCACCCAAACCATATGCATCCTGGGGGACTGTCCCTTAAGAGGGTAGAGTTTGTTTTAGGGTAACCATAAAAAGAGCTTATAGGTGGCTGTAAAGTTGGACGGCTCCGGGTCTAGCAGCTGATCCGTCCAAAAACAGCATTAGTGGGCTTGCTCAAGGGGGCTAGCGGGGTTTTTGGGGGGGCATTTTGGTCACCAGCTTAATCATGGTGGAATCCTATCCTACGCTTCGGTTTCTCTGGTGGTGATTCCATTAATTTTTTTATGGCTTTAAAAACGATTTGAAACTGGCCGTCATATTTCTTTTCCATGGCTTCGATTTTTCGTCTAAGGCTTTCATGCGTAAAACCTATTCTTCTCAAGTTCACAAAAACTCGCATGATTTGAATATTCACCTCAACTGCTCTCTCACTGTTAAGGACACTTGAAAGCATAGCGATGCCCTGTTCAGTAAAAGCGTATGGCACGTATCTTCTGCCGCCCCAACTTGAGGTCGCAAATTGCGATTTCAAGTTCGTAACTTCTTTCCTGGTAAGGGGAAACATAAAATCTTCGGGAAATCGTTTTAAATTCCTTTTAACCTGTTCATTTAAGCGACTGGTAGGAACACCATAAAGTTCCGCCAGGTCTTTATCCAGCATCACATTTCTGCCCCTTACCTGGTAAATCTTATTTTTCACGTTATTTGCTGAAATAATTTCCTTCACCTGGATCCTCCCTTAGATCTAAACACACATTGTATTCACTGCCTTTACTTATACAGACACCGTTTTTCCAAAAATTCTTTCAAAATTTTTTCTATTTTCTTATAATATAGAAAGGGTAGGGGGCCCTCCTTAGATCGGGCGAGGAATCGGCTGTCTATGCAGGGGCTGCCTGGAGGTGGTAGAATGCTTGAACCGGTTTCATCGAACGAAGTTCTGGAAACCGGTTTAGAACATAATATTTA
>CAZGQR010000008.1:0-2015 GCA_964527765.1 uncultured Planctomycetia bacterium
CCTCCAGCATATCTATCACTTTGTCTACATGCCCAACTGATAACATTCTTAGCTCAACTTCTTGCCCATTTTCATCTTTTACAAAAATCTTATCCCCCATGCGTGCCCTATTCTTCCTAATCTCTTCAAGATACGGAATAGCTCTTTTATCTCCAAAAACTTCAAACATATCAGTTGCCAAGCTCATGTCATAAATATTATTTGACCTACTCAAATCTATTGCTACATCCCAGGCTGGTTTATATTTTAAGTTAGCAAGTGCAATATTTCCATGCCAATAAACTTCGTCTTGGGAATCTTTTTTATTAGATTCTATAGCTTCCACAATAAAAGGTATGGACTGTTTATCTCCTATTGTACCCAATGCTTGTATATACATCGACTTATTTACTTTTTCTTTTTTCATCTTTTCAATTATTATCGGAACCGCTCTCTTCTCTTTTCTATCGACCAAAACACCATATGCTATATGCGCTCTCATATAATTATAACTGTTTATTTCGTTAAGCAACCAATCGGTAGTCTTCTTTTCATACTCCTGACGTATATCTGAAGATCGCATGGCATCAAAAATACCTTCAATAAATCCATAAACTCGTGGATACACAAATATCACTCCTGCTAGAACAGCACATACTATGGCATATTTTATGCTTTTTCTCATACTCATAACTCCATTATCTTATAGTTGTCCGTTTAAAAAGCTATTTATTATATCATTTATACGATACTTGCCATCGTCATATTTAATAACTTTCCCATCTGGACAAACAAGTTTCCCCCAAATTTTTTCATTATTCATCGAAAGTTCTTGCACCCCATGATTAGCTCCTGGGAACCATTTCCATTTATTAAATTTCTTTCCATCTTTTTCTATATACAGATGATACCCTGTTACTGGACCTGATTCATATCCATGAAACGCACTTTTTATAAAGCCTACTATATCACCTCGCAAAAGAATACAAAAGTCACATGGTTGATGTGGAAAATCACCAGCACAATTTATCGTCAATAACTGTTCTGGCTTCACCCCGGCTTTATCCAATATATGTTTTGTTTCCTTCTCATTGATTCTCTGCGACAATAAAACAATCTTGCCTTCTGGATCCTGCAAAGTTGATAGAGTTATCGCATGCGTACCAAAGCTATGCCCTATGCGAACCTTAACGCCTTGCGGAATATCAAGAGAATTTATCCATCCTAACAATACCCCTTTTGTATATCCGGAGGAATTAACGCCTGGTGTAAATATTTTTGTCTGCCCCGAAGCCAATTCATCTGTTATCTTTTTTGCTGTTATTTTTGCAGCTTTTGCCCAACGGCTATTTGCCGTAACGAAAGCGCTTTCTGCGTCATATAAAAACTGTACTATATTTCTTGGATTAAACCAGTTAAGTCTAGCATCAACCTGTGATATTCCTTGTTCTCTTACTGTAACTTTTACGAGCTTTTCCGCAGGGAGAAGATTAATGGTTTCTATGATATAGTCCGTTTTATCAGTAACCCAATCCCTTATTATAAGTACTTTTTCTTTCCAAAAATCCCAGGCATATGTTACATCGTCACTGATGCTTTCTGTAAAATTTATCGCGCTGTCCGCGGCTACTTCGTACGCCGCGGAAATGTCTTCATACACCCCTGTCCAGAAGTTCGCACCGGGGGACGCTGAATCGCTGAAGTCGGGAACAATAAGTTCCTTTATCATGTCGGATGTTTTCATCACCGTTGGGGCAACTATGGATGCGAAGGTTATGCCTGCCGCACCGGGGATCAGCCAGTCAGCCACCCCTCGGAATCGTACACCGGTTCCACCCCAAGCTCTCTGCCACGCCTCACCAAATCTTTCTGCTCCTTCAACAATTGGTCCTTCTCCCTTTGCAGTTTTGATGATGAGGCTTCTTGTCCATTTTTTGATCGGGCTTGCAATAATTCTTCCCGGTATTTCTCTAATTTGATCTGCCACATATCGTAATCCGCCTTTAAAGAAAGAAAGCACTTTTGCTCTTGCTCCG
>CAZGQR010000008.1:2115-84345 GCA_964527765.1 uncultured Planctomycetia bacterium
CTTTCCGCTGCTCTTGCTCCGCTTTCCGCTGCTCTTGCTCCGCTTTCCGCTGCTCTTGCTCCGCTTTCCGCTGCTCCAATGTTAATACTTTTTCCAAATCCTTTATTTCCCGATATATTTTCTTTAATTCCACCTTTGCTTCCGATATGTCCATATTTCGGCATCTTCCCTGTATATCCCTTAATTTTTGCAATGGCTCCGTCAAATAATGATCGTATTCTCCCGAGTATCCCTCCCCCAAAACCTGTTTTGCCTTTCCCAAATAATCCTCTCCCCCCAAGATTATTCGGTCGAGTTCCCTGACCAGCTCCTCTTTCTGCATTTCTCGCCATCCATCTGCTAACTTTCTCAAATAACCTTCCACCTTTTTGAACAATCCCATTTTGCATCCCTTTCTTCACATCGTTTATCTTACTTATCGCAAATTTGCCTATGCGGCTACCTGCTAACTTGCCTGCTGCCTTACCTAATAATTTACCTACCCCTTTTCCTATGCCCAAATATGTTATAAACGCTATCGGCCTTGCGTACCAAGCCATATCCGGGTCTTCCATTACTTTTAAAAACGCAACCCCCGGAAATACCCATTCCATGCCGGCGTAATCATTCTCCAGGGGAGCATTCCCGCCCCAATCCTTCCAAAACTGGCCTATCGATGAATATCCTGATATGTCCAACAAACTTTTTGAAACTACCTCTACGTTTTTTCGTATACCATCCATGGAAACCACCGATGAACCTATCATCCCATTCAAAGCGTCAAAACTCGCTGAAAAAACCTTAACAAAATTCGCAAAATTCTCTTTAAAACGTTCCGCATAATAGCCGGGGTTTTGCCTCATTAGTTCCAACGAATATACAAGCTCTCTAAATGCTCCTCCCACCATCGCCAACGGCATGACCTCTTTAAAGCTCGGATAATTCGCACTTACATATTGATAAAAGGCCACCATAAACTGATAGACTTGCTTAATTGTAACCGGCATTATATTCCTATTTACTCCAGGAACATTTACCTTTAATATCGACATCAAATCTCCTACCGTCCGATCCTGTAAAACAGATGAAATATCATTAACCCCAAAAGAGTATATATCTTTCTCAAATGCTTTCACCAGCCACTCCGGAGCACCCTTCAAGTGTTCTGCCATTTCCTTATTTGCCAGCTCCTGCTGAGTATGAAGAGCTTTAGCATCGCTCTTCGAAAGACCGGATAAAATTTCATTAAATGAATCCGCTTTTTCTGATACTACTCTATTGTTTATAATTTCAAATATGCCTGTCTCGGGTATTATCATACTGCCATCGGGGCTGAGTTTGAATGTGTTCCCGGTAATCGTTATAACGTCCGGGGCGTCCTGGGCGATGGCCGGGGGGACGAGAAAGTCGGCGAGCGTGTCCAGCGGTGTGTGAAGAACGTTCTTGTCGGAGACGAAACCGGGGTAGAGCTCCGTGTTCCCGCCAAGGGCAGATCCGCCTCCGTCAACCATGGGAATGACAGCCGAGGCAGAGATGTCAGAATGCGAAAAGAGTGCAGTGCCGTTTTCGATTGTCAAAGAACCTTCGAATATTCCTATCTCGGAATCATTATACAGGAACATGGAGCGGATTTCATCACCTACTTTTGATGTGAGCACGGCGCCTTCTGTTTCCGCACCGTTGATATTGAAAAGTTTATCGTCATCGACAAGTAGTTTGTCACCTTCAAGCCGGACACCGAGGGTATAAACGTCATAAGTAAGACGCTCGGCATCTCCGCTTCCCGGTAATGACAGGGAAACGCCCATCTGAGCGAGAGGAAGCGTCGCTTTCATTACACCGTCGGCTATACTGACGGGTACTACTAAACCGCCGACCGGATAATTGAACGTGGCGCCTTCGAGGCCTGTGAAATCATCGAAAACAGCCGTAGAAGTAAGATCCGGCATGAAGACATTCTCCATCATTATACCCTCGCTTGTCCTGCAGAGTTCCCTCTGGCTGCCATCGGCCAGAGTTGCGTAGAAGGTCTCCTTGAGAAGCACATGGCTGGCACCTGTAACATTGCCCCGGGCGCCTGTTATGAGGGACGCGAGATAAGAAAAGAAGGACTTTACTCCGGAGAGCGCTTCGGCTGCCCGCGATGACGGAATATAAGTATATTCTTTTGTCATAATGAGACTGCCGGTTTCATCGAATATTTCCTCTTTCACCAAGCGGCCTTTGGAATCTTTTAGCTTAATGGTATCACCGACCCATTTTATAACGCCCTCAAATTCCTTGCACCGCAGTGAGAGATCGAGCATATATGCCCCGGATTTCACGTCTATCGTTAGGTCGGTAAACTCCCGCTTTGAGAGCCGGTTAAAAGACGCCGAACCCTCGATCATGCCCAGTTTTGATAAAAGCTGCGGCATGCCCCTTAGTGCCTCCGACTTTATTCTTACGTTTATCGTGTAATCTCCTTTTTCGTTCACGCTGAGTATAATCCTCTCGAATTTTTCGGTTTTCTTATCGGCCAGATCGACAAGCTTTTCTATCTCGCGGCCGAGTTTCCGAAGTTTGGCGGTGTTCTCTTTTAAACTGTCCAATAGACTGTTCAAGCTCTCCCGGTCGAGGTTCACGGACAGTCCTTTTACGTCTATTTTGTTATTGACGGGATCCAGATCGAGGACAATACCGAACTGGCCTCTCAACTCGTTGAAATTATCCCTCAAATAGTCTTTCACTCTTACCGAAAGGCCCTCGTCCTTTATTGATGCCGGATCGACCGTCACGCGGGCGTTCACCAGTTCACCTTTATCTCCTTCCCTCATCCTTACGGCAACCTCCATGCTCTTCAGGTTCTCTATACTTCCCAGTTTATCTATGATCATCTGCCTCAGATTCTTGATATCCTCATTTTTCTGGCAATTTTTCTCAGAGAAAAACGCCGCGGCGTTCCTGACGTCCAAAAACATGAAGAGATCGCCTGTCTTCATGTTAAACTCGAATTCTATCTTGTCGCCGGGCTTATAACCCGCCATGTCCGCCCAGGCCTTTGCCGTGCTCCCGTCCATAAGTTCGTTATATCCGGCGTCTCCCAGCAGATAAGCCTCTCTGCCGTTCTGGGACATCACTATCTCCAGGCTCTGGTTGTTTTCAAGGTTCATTCCTATCTTGTAAGTCTTCTCCATCCACTGCTGCATAACGGGGCTCAGCGGATGGTCCGGATCGTTCAATACGGCAAAACGATAATACGTTTTACCATAACGATCTTTATATTCGACAGCCTGTTTTGCGCCGGCTTCCTCGGCAATTTCTCTTATTCCCACGGGAAGAGCGGATAACTTTATCTCTTTCGCTTCTACAACATTCGGAGAAAACTCTATCTGGTTTATGGCGGTTTTCGCCAGGGACCCCAGGGCTTGCCCCCACTGCGAGGGGTTATCCTCCAAATATTTGTCTATCGCGGCGATCGCGAATGACTTGATCGCGGCATCCTGAAAATTAAAATTATTAAAACCGTTGAGATTAGAAAAAATGTCAGGATTTTCAGGCTTATTGCTAAAATCAAACTTGCTGTTCTGGTCCATGCGGCTGCCGCAGGCATAACTTACCGCGGTGGAAGCGAAAGTCGAAACCAGCGAAGTCAAAAAAGTGTCCCATCCGCTTTTTCTCCCGACTTCATTTATTCCTTCAGAAACAATGGTGCTTGCCGCGCCAACGTAGAGGTTTTGAGTGAATTGCTCCCAGGACAACAAGTTTCCTGTAGTGGGATTCGCCGCGCCTATAAACTTGGACATCCATGGAAGCTTATCCTTTATAGCGTCGACCATCTTCTTTATGGGAGACTCTATTATGCCGCCGAACCCCTTCAGCACCTGCATTCCGATCTGCGTCATCATGGAGATCCAGTTAAACGTACCGTTCGCTATCGAAACAACGGTATCGAACGCCATCGCAAGAGCCCAACCTATAGTCGGCACGGCGCCCAGTATGGTCCTTATGGCCGTGATCAGATATCTCCCGAAGGTCTTGGACCAAAAACTTTTCTTGATGTCCACATGAAAATATTCGTTCTTTATCTCCTGTGTTTTTTCGCCGTATTTGTCGTTCCATGTGGTCGTTTCGTTGTGCTGTGTGTAGGTGACCGTGTCCTTGCCGTGCGCTTCCGACCAGGTTTTGTGATAATAGTAATAATATTTTGTCCGGGATATGTTTCCTGCCTGATCGTAGTAATAATATGTGCTGCTGTAACTGTACGCGTCGATCCTCGTGTATTGCTCGATCAGCTGACCGAGGCTGTTGTACGTCGAAGACCCTACCCTGGAAGACTCGTCGTTGACGATAGAGGCATAGCTGTATTCCTGGCCGGATTTATTGTATATAATGTCGTCCTTCTCGACCGTTTTGGGGTAATCTTCCAGGATCGTCCCGTCCTCGAGTTCTATGGTAATGACGTCCTTGCTGTATATAACCTGGTTGAGAGAATTATAAACGGTCTCCTGTCTCTCGGCGGTCTTTCTCTGCCACTCTTTCGGCTCGCCTATCCCTTTACCGGCAAGGCCTTCCTCGACCGAAGTAAAGGCGAGCATTCTTCCATGGTCATCATAAGAAGCACCGAAGGTGATTTTTACCGTCAGGACGTCTATCCCGTTCGGGCCGTACATGCTAAGCTCGTCATATTCCGTATATCCGATCTCCTGGGCCCAATGCGCGATATTCTTCCCGGACCAAGCCCCCACGCCGGAATATTCGCCTTCATCGACGTTCGGGAACCACTCCTGCAGATCCGCGTCATCTTCCCAGACCTCTATCAGAGTTCCCGTGACTTCGTCTTCAGCGGCGGGGCTTGAAATATCATCCGCCCATTGCGTAAGGTTTCCCCATCCGTCATAGACTACGTCATGCCGGACGGTCGTCGATATCTTGTCTATGGAATTGCCCTCCGCGTCCTCGCCGAACTCATGCGAGATCTCGGTAAAGCCTGCTATTTTATTACCGATATACGTCATGCCCGAGACCTGGCGTTCGATTGTAAGATCCGGCGCGGCGGTCGTCCGGAACGTTTCGTTATAGCCGGTAAGAACGCCTCCCTGATACTGCATTCCGCTTCTTGTCGTGGTCTCCGTGAGATCCAGCGTTCCCTGGGGATTCGTCTTGTGGAGCTGCTGCGTGAAACTGTCGACCCTGTCGACCGTGTACGCGCCTTCCCAGGCGGTTTCGGTTATGAGTTCCCCCTGGTCTATAGCAAGGCCGCTGCTATTTATATTCCAGGTGTGATCCGTTCTTGTTTCGGTGTAGCGGGTGACGTTGTTCTTATCGTCGTATTCCTCGGCATCGAACGATGTGATCGTATCAGACAACTGCACGGGTCGATAATACCCTCCTTCGGCGAAGACCTGTATCTCGTAAATATTAATGTGTCCCGAACCGGTCCCCTTGCCGCCTGCTATGCCGTTCGCGGATACCGCCTCGATCCTGATCCCCTCGACGTCTTTCAGGTCCACCGCGACCGTCTCATCGACCGTGGTGCCGGCGGATCCGCTGTGACGATCGCCTCCATAATAATAGTAAGGGGGCTGGTCTCCGAGGCTTTCCCAGGCGCCATCCCGGTATATTTTTATTTCATACAAGCAATAGTGCCAGCAGCCGTACGGTTCATCATTTGATACATAAGAATCGAGTTGGATCTTGAGGGCTATCCCGGTAAGATCCACCGGGCCGTCGAAAATATGCTCCGAATAAGCGTAACAACTCGAACTCCTTCCGCAGCTTGCCGGCATCGGCGTGTCGTAATCCCCGTCGATGCTTTTGTAGCCGTCTTCATTGCCCTTGTAGTCATGCGTGGTAGAAGGCCAGCTGCAGGCGTTTTTCAGCTCGGCATACTCGAAAGTGCTTTTCTCCTTTTCCGTGCTGTCGATATTCCCGTTATCGTCGTAAGCGGCGCTCCATGTCTCGTCCGATATAAGAACGCCGCCCTCGCCGTACACCTGCATGTCGGCTTCGGAAAGGTCCGAGAACCGTCCCTCCGCGAAAAGATCAAAGTGACCGGAAAGCTCTTCCCGGGTGTAATCCTCGAACGCGAAAGAAACGGACTCGCACCTTATTTCCCGCGAAACCGCGAGCTTATCATCGGTATCGTATTCACCCGTCCAGCTCGCCACGGAACTCTTTGATCCCGGATCCCTGGAACGGGTGAAGATCCCTATAAGCCGTTCATCCCCATCATACGTTTCAACCTTGTCCACGATTATCAGGGAATCAGCTTCATAAAATTCCCTGTGCACAGTCACGGTTTCAACCGTGCCGTTATCCCGTTTCGCGTATTCATAGGTTTCCTGTTTGACGACTTCCCCCAGAGAATCGGCAACACTTACCGAAAATTTCCTGCGGTCTTCGTCGTAACAAAAGACGGCGCTTCTGGAGTCGATCACGCCTTCCATGGTGACGGTAAGCTTTTTATCCTCGTCGGTATCGTAATCAACCACAGCTATAAGAGCCCCCTCATTATCCCTCAACTCTATGATGCGGTTCCCGGAATAGATAAAAACGTTGCCTTTGGCGTCCGTGATCCTTTCAACCTGTCCGTCTCCCGTATATTCGATCTGCGTCCGGCCGTCGGGGTCTATGTCCTTGTGAGCTGCTACTTCTCTCAGCTCCTGCAATATGTCGTAAACTGGGTTTGAGGGGTTCTGGGACCCGCTTCGCGGGCCGGCGCCTTCCGGTTCCCGCTCGCTGGCAGAGTCATTTTCCCTGAAAGGCGCCATGTCGGGCGTCCATTCGAAATAGATGGTATCGCCCTCGGAGTCGGATATGGAGATGTAATCACCATTGGAAAAAATGCTGGTTTCTATCCGTCTCTTGTCGTTATATTTATATTCGCGGACCGAATATTTATAACCGCGGGTCGGATGATCCTCCCCGAAATAGATAACTTCGTCCGGAGAGTGGACCTTCTCCTCGATAACCCTGTCTTTATCGTAGATTATCTCGAAGATATAATACGTACTTGTCTTTCCGTCACTGCGGGAGTCCTGCGTGTATTCGCTCATCCGCCCGTACTCATCGTAAAGTATGTCGCTCTTTCGCGAGTAATCACCGGTTCGGCTGTACGCCTCATCCAGCTCCCAGGAAGTGACTATCCCCGGTTTCTTATCGGAATATTCCTCGAACGTAAACTCATACCTCTTCGTGTCCTCGCCCGGGACAATATTGGTCTCTTTATAAGAGATAATGTTATCATCCAGGTCGTATTGAAAAGATTCCTGAACGATCTTTTTGCCGGTAGCCGTATATGTCTTTTCTTCGTCATCCCAATCGAAATAATCCTTTTCTATCCTTCCGTACCTATCCTTTTCGTCAAACTCCGAAAACCTTACCTCTTTGGCCTCTATCAGATACCCGTCCTCGTCCGTCTCCCAGTCCCACTCCCCCTCCGGGGCAAATATCCTCTCGAAATAACCCGTATTCCTGTCTTCCTCGTCATAAGTAAAATCCGTCCTTTTGAAATAATCCCATTCGGCAAGGTCATCCAGGGGATATTCACAGGTCGTTCCTTCCATTTCGTATATTTTCTCTTCCCCTCTTTCACCCTCATATCTGGCCACGTAGTTATGTTTCAGATCCGACGCATCTTTCGAGCCCTCATTCCCGCCAAAATACGTGTATGCCTCAAGAAGCTGTCTCTTTTCGCCGTAAATATAAACAGTGGTCGCTTTAACGCGCCTTTCGGTCTGGCTATTGGGTTCAAATTCGTAACTCTGGGAAAAATCCACTATTTCTTTATTCTTTTTACCCTTGTAATAAGCCACGCTGTCAAGCAAAAGGCCGCTGATATCCCCATTTTCATTGCCTTCTTCGAAAGTCTCCGCCCTTACGAGAGGGTCTTCCCGGAAAGCTTCATCCGCCCGGCGCGTTTCATAAGCGGCTTCACCGCTCTCGAACCCGGCAAAGCTCCTGTAAAAATAACACACGGTGCTCTTTACGGTGCCGTCGTCCCTGAAGTTCAGCGTAAAATCCGATATCTCATACCCGTCCAGGCCGCAGTATCGGGTCTCGGACAGGATCCCGGCGTCATCAGGATCCCTGGTCTCGGTTTTTAATAGTGCGCCGCTGTCGGCGTATATATAATGAACGGTATTTTGCAGCTCCTCCCTGGAATCATAATTTTTAGAGATACGGTTTTTTTCCTGTCCGGACAGGCCGGTAAAGGTCATTTCGGAAAGTTTTTTTCCGTCGGCGGAATCGCCGTCTCTCGTAACGCTTTCGGATAAAGCCCCGGAGGAATCGTATCCATAAGTCGTAGTGCTCAGCACGCTGATCCCGTCATCGTCAAAAACCTTCAACTGTTTCGTTTTTTCCCGGTTCATGGCGCCTTCGTACGCCGTCTCCGAGATCTTCACCCTTTCGGGATCGCATGAGCAGTCGTATGTCACCGTCGCAAGGAGAGAGCCGTCGGAATTATAACCGTAATCGGTAACGGTTAATTTTTTTCCCGCCAGATCGAAGTTCTCAATAAATCCTATTTTTTCCCTGTTCATCCGGCCTTTATACATCACTTCGGAAAGTTTTCTTCCTTCAAAATCATAAGCGGTCGTCTTATCCAGCGCGCCGGTGTCGTCGTAGAAATAATCGGACCTGGTAAGAAGATTTCCCAGAAGGTCAAAGCTTTCGGTAAAATCTATCTTCTCCCCGTTCATCGCCCCCTTATATGTCGTCTCGGAGAGTTTTACTCCGTTCGCATCGGCCGTGACGGTTCCCTCCAACGCACCGTTATCATGATAAATGTAGCCGGTCGTGGTAAGAAGATTTCCCGAAAGGTCGAAGTTTTCCGCTTGAGAGACTTTTTCCCTGTTCATATCTCCCGCATATGTTGTCTCGGTAAGTTTTGTTCCGTCCGCGCCGTTCGTAATCGTTTTATCCAGCGCACCGCTCACGCCGTAAACGTAGCCGGTCACGGTAAGAAGGCTGCCTGAAAGATCGAAGCTCTTCGCCTGGATGGCCCTTTCCCGGTTCATCGCCCCCTCGTACGCGGTCTCGGAGAGCTTTACGCCATCCGCGTCAGCCGTGACGGTTCCCTCCAGCGCGCCGTCGGCGCGGTAAATGTAGCCGGTGACCGTCAACACCTCGCCCAGAGAATCGAAACCCCCGACAATATCCGCTCTTTCCCGGCCCATAGCTCCTTCGTACGTTGTCTCGGAAAGTTTTGTTCCGTCCGCGCCGGCCGTGGTCGTTTTATCCAATGCCCCGTCATCATGATAGGCATAACCGGTCGTGGTAAGAAGGTTGCCCGAAAGATCGAAGTTCTCCGCTCGAGATACTTTCTCCCGATTCATTACCCCGTCATATATTATCTCGGAAAGTTGTATCCCGCCCGTATCAGTCGTTATCGTTTTATCCAACGCGCCGTCGGCGCCGTAAACATAACCGGTCACGGTAAGAAGGTTGCCGGAAAGATCGAAGTTTTTCGCCTGAAGGGCCCTTTCCCGGTTCATCGCCCCTCCGTACGCGGTCTCGGAAAGCTTTACTCCGTCCGCGCCGGCCGTTGTCGTTTTATCCAACACACCGCCGGCGCCGTAAACGTAATCGGTCGCGGTAAGAAGACTGCCGGAAAGATCGAAGTTTTTCGCCTGAAGGGCTCTTTCACGGTTCATAACTCCCGTATATATCATCTCGGAGGTCTTTCTGTTTTCGGGGTCACGAGTGACCGTCTTGTTCAAAGCGCCGCTTGCATCGTAGCTGTGATCGGTAATACTCAGTAGATTTCCCGCAAGATCGAAATTGCTGGCAAGGGACGACTTTTCGTAATTTTCCGGGCCATCGTAAAGCGTTTCGGTAAGTTTTATCCCGTCGGGGTCTTTGCTGACCACGCTCGAAAGCGCGCCGCCGGCGTCATATTTATACTCTGTGGTGCCTGTAACCTCCCCCGCCAGATCAAAGCTCGTCGCCAGAGAGATCTTCTCATGATCCTCAATCCCTTCGTATACTGCTTCGGAGATCTTCGTGCCGTCCGTATCGAGCGTAACCGTCCCTTCAAGCGTGTCGATGACACTATACGTATATAGCGTAGCCGTCAGTTCATTCTCCAGAAGATCGAAATTCGCGGTAACCGATCTTTTCTCCTGCCCTTCGGCTCCGTCATAAAGCGTTTCGGATATCTTTTTTCCGTCGGAGCCGGTGGTTACGGTTTTCTCGAGAGCGCCGCCGGCGCCGTATCCATAAGCGGTCGTCGTCAATATCTCTTCCAGAAGATCATAGTTGATCACAAGCGCCGTTCTTTCCTGTTTTTCGTCTCCTTCGTAGGTCGCGCGCGTGACCAGACTGCCGATTCCCGGATCGTATAGAACCCCGCCGCCCAGTATTCTATAAGTGCTTACTTCTTTTAACGCTTTTTCCTCGTAGCTGTATTCGGTCCTCGTAATTATGTCTCCCGTCATAATATCGAACCCGAAAGCATACGCTACCTGCTCCCTTCCTTCCGGCCCGTCGTAATAGGTTTCCGTTTTTACCGACGCGCTTGATACGTCGTGAGGGTCGTCCGTACCGACATACCTTGTTACCCTGTCAAGTGTGTATTTATTGCCGTCCCCGCCTATTATCGGATTATCATCATCCGCCACAAGTTCATACTCATAAACACTGACGCTGTAAAGCGTGACCCCGTCGGCTTTATAGTCGTATGATTGCGCGACGATCTCATGCCCCTTTAAGCCGGTGAACTCACTGCACTGCCTCAAGATATTTACGCCGCTTTTTATACAGTACGTCTTTATGCTATCCAGGCGTTCCTCTTCGTCATAAACGTAATCAGATCGTCTGGCGGGTTTATATTCCCCGTCCGTGGTGTCCAAGTAATACGCGGTCAGGGCATAATCGACGATCTCCCTGTCTTTCTTTCCTTTATATACCGTCGTTGAGGCCAGCCGGTCATCGCATGCCTTCAGGTTCTCCCTGAAATCGGATAACTGCCGCTCGAAATCAAGGCCCTTGATGTTATACGACCTTATCCTGTCCAGGGCGCCTTCGTCGCCGCCCGTATAATCATAGCACTCGAGCCTGCCGGGGACCTCGTCGCTGTCGTATTCACTTAAAGCGTAAATTATCCTTTCGTCGCCGCTTGCCCCTTCGTAAACGGCCTTTCTCTTCAGGCGGCCTTCGGCCTCCACCTCTTCCTGCCGCGGGCGGCCTTCGGTCTCAATATATTCCTTCCACCCCTTTTTATCGTACCTGCCGGCTATCGAAAAAACATCATATGTGATCACCTCTTTAAGCGTATCGCCGCTCTCGTAAATATAGATAGATACTTCGGTCGCTTTGCCTTCCCTGTAATCGGAAAGAGTATAATCGACCTTTTCTTCGCCTTCTTTGCCGAAATACGCGACTGTCCTTAATCTGAACTCGTCGGCTAATTCGCTGTAGTCCCCTTCCTCAAAGCTTCCCAGAATTTTAGGCTCGCCTTCCTCTGACACTTTTTCAAGGTTGTTTTTCATCCACTGGCCCGAATCCAGATCGCGTATGTCGTACGTGATTATTTTCTTGAGGGTCTTCCCGTCCGAGCCGTACGTATATACCGATATCTGCTGGGGATCCCCGTTCTTGTCAAAATCCGAAAGGGTATATTCGATCCGCCCGCCGGATGTCATGCCCGAATCGACTTTTCTCTTTAAAGGCATGTCGTCCTCGTATTCCTTCCGGGAACGCTTATCAAGGAAATATACGGCCTTTTCCTCGATCACGTTTTTCGCGCGGATGATCTCTTCATGTCTGTTCTGCGCCCTGCGCAGAAAATCCGGAGCCATGCGGCTGGACCGGTCCTGTTCGATCCTGTCCGGGAGAAGGTCCTTCGCGACCGAATAGCCGTACTTGTAGAATATCCTGTCCCCGGCGAACGTGATCTGGTTAAACGAAAAAACAAAAATTAAAAGCCAGGTCAGGAATTTGAATGTCCTCCTGCGCCTGGCTTTTTGCAATTGGCAAAAACCGCACTCTCTGATATTATCCTTTAAAGGGTCATGTTTGTTTTTCATGACACCCTCCTTAGTCGGTCTTAGCGACCGCTAATTTACTTCTAAATCTTTTTAACTCCTCGATAAACACGGCAATAACCGCGAATAAGATGAATACTTTCACAAAAACATCGCCATACTTCGAATAAAAGGTTTTTTCGCTGAGGTAAGTTATCCGGCCTACCAAAAAGGCGGATCTGCCGGACGGGATTTTCTCTATGACCCTGCCGAACGGATCGATGATCTGAGTAACGCCGGTCTGGGTCGTCCTTGCCAGGTATCTCATGCTTTCAGCGGCTCTCGCCCTTGAGAAGAACGAGGCATATCTTTTAAACCAGGAATAATCAAGGTCCGTATTACTCGACAGGGAAATAAAATATTCCGCTCCGTCCAGCACGTAATTCCTGAATATCCTTTCGCTGGTCTCCTCCCAGCATAAAGTTATTCCCGCCTTACCCAGGTACAGCTTGCCGTTATTCTCCCTCGAGCGGATACCCCGGTTGAATATCGCCGGCTCCTGCGAATAGTAAATATCCTCAATGGCCCCATCCCTTCCGAAAATAAGGGCGGTATTATAATTATATTCCTTATTATCCGGATCCGTTAACATGGACCCTATGACAAATCCGGTCCCTGATTTCTTTATTTCATCGGTGATCGGTTTCATCTTCTCGGGAAACCTGTTCATCACGTCCACGGGAAGAGTGAATTCAGGCCATACCACAAGATCGGCTTTTTGCTTTACGGCTTTTTCGCTTATGTTGACATATTTATTTATTCTCTCGGTTAATCTCTCCGTATAGCCGAATATGGACTTTCTGGGAACGTCGCCCTGGATAAGAGCGATCTTTCTGGATCCTTCCGAAGCATACAGATGCTCCGGGCTGCGAGTTATCGAATAGAGGTACGAGACAAGAAAGACGGAAAGAAGCAAAACCGCTATCGTCAGCGAAAATCCATCCCTCTTTGCCAGGTACCGTGCCGCCGCGGAATTGAATAGAATGATCAACGTGGTTAATCCAATACTGCCCGTAACCCAGATCAGCGGGGCCGATATGGGGAACAATATCCCCACATCAAAAGCGCTGACCGCCAGTGACCTGAAATTCAACAGATAAAGAAGCAGCGTCCAGATAACACAGGGAATGAATGTCGAAAAAGCGGTATCTTTGAAGCGGGTGATGAGTTTGGCGCTGCCTATTAAAAAAGTCGAGACAAAAACGGTCACGATCAAAATGCCCAGTACATACGCGCTCGCATCGTATGCTGCTACCGGAAATAAAACGGCGCAGGCAAGAAAAAACACAAAAAGAACAAGGTGGATATTTTTAATCCCGGTTCCCGTATAGAGCATGTATAGCGCCGGCACAAGAAATACGAATACCAGATAATTGCTTATCACGTACGGACTGATCAAAAATATTCCTGCTATGGCGAGTTTTTTGATATTCATACCGGAACCTTTGATTGCAAGAACCATACCTCTTAAAATAGCATCTTTTTGCTTTTTTGTCAACAAATTTTTTATTTTTTATCAAACTACCCCGCTTTAAAAAATCACCCTTAAGGTGATCTTTGTTTATGCTCGCCCTCTGCCTAAAACCCCCGACAAACGGGCTGTTCCTACAACAGCTAAATATCCCGCCCTCTTTAAAATGGTGAACGTCGACACCGCATTCACCTCCCTGTTCAAGAAAAAGAGCCTTAAGACTTCCCCCACTTAGGTATATTTTACTACTTTAAAATCATGAGCTCAACAAGTATCATCCAGCTTTTTTAAATGTTAACATCGACATATTAACAATACCGTTTTTAAAATTGATCCTGAACAGGTTCGGCTTTGTTTCTAAAAACGGTTTTAGATATCGGAGGGTTGTTTGGCGCCCAGGAGGATGTTTATGTCTTCCATGGTGTGGAGGGTGGTGACGTTCAGGGAACCGTCGATCTTCTTCAAGAGCCCCTTTAACACGCTTCCCGGCCCGATCTCCAGGTAATCCGTAACGCCGAGCGAGGCGGCTTTCTTCACGGAAGCTTCCCATAGCGTCCTGTTATCAAGCTGATCGGCAAGGTTCTCTTTTATTTTTTCCGGGTCTTTCGTCACTTCCGCGCTGATATTGCTTATAAAATCTATTACCGGTTCTTTCAGTTCCATGCCGTCGAGAACGGTTTTAAGCTTTTCCTTCGCGGGCGCCATGAGCTCCGAGTGAAAAGCGCCGCTGACCTTCAGCATGATAGCGCGTTTCGCCCCCGCGGTTTTTGCCAGGTCCGCCGCGAGTTCCACCCTGTTTGCCGGGCCCGATATGACCACCTGACCGGGCGAGTTGAGGTTCGCTACCTGGCACCCGACCCCCTTGCAGAGCTCTTCCACCTTTTCCAGCTCCAGCCCCATGATGGAAGCCATCTTCCCTTCTTTTTTCTGGGAAGCTTCCTCCATGAACTCGCCCCTCTTCTCGACGAACCTGAGGCCGTCCTCGAAGCTCAGCGCCCCGGAAGCTACCAGCGCCGTCGGTTCCCCCAGGCTGAGCCCCATAGCAAGAAGACCGACGGACCTTATATCTTCAGGGGAAAATATCTCTCTTGTCTCTTCCCCGACGGGGCCGCCTTTGATCTTCTCTACCAGGACATTTAACGTGGCTATGCTCGTGGTGAATATCGCGGGCTGTGAGTTCGCCGTGGTCTGGAGTTCGTTCTCCGGACCTTCGAAACAGAGCTTGGCGATGTCTCTTTTCAGCACCTCGCCTGCGCGGTCGAACACCCACCTGGCCGCGGCCTGGGCCCGGTAAAGCTCCTTGCCCATGCCCACCGCCTGAGCTCCCTGTCCCGGAAATAACAATCCGAATCTTCTGTCCGACCCGCTTTCTACCATTCTATCAACAGAGCTCCCCAGGTCAGCCCTCCGCCAAAGGCGTCCATCAGAATAGTATCGCCCTTCTTGATCCTTCCTTCTTCTACGGCCTCGGTAAGAGCAACTGCGCTTGAAGCCGCTGACATATTGCCGTATTTTTTTATGTTGAGGTATACCTTTTTTTCCGGGTCGACCCCCATTTTTTTTGCCAGGGCATTGAGAATGCGCACGTTCGCCTGGTGAGGAATGATTATATCGATGTCGTCGCCCTTGAGGCCGAGGGGCTCTGTCACGGATAGCGCGGCGTCCGCCATGATCTTCACCGCATGTTTGAAAAGAACGTTGCCCTCCATCTTTATGGTGTGGAGTTTGTTCTCCACCGTTTTTATGGAGGCCGGCATGCGCGATCCGCCGGCGGGAAGCTGCAAAAGATCGCCCTTGCTCCCGTCCGCGCCGAGGCTTGCCCCCAGGATACCGCCTTTGTTCACCGGCCCGAGAACGGCAGCTCCTGCCCCGTCGCCGAAGAGCACGCACGTGGAGCGGTCCTCCCAATCCGTGACCGCTGACAGTTTCTCGGCGGCTATGACAAGCGCGTACCTGCACGCGCCGTCTTTTATGAACTTGTCCGCTATCGTAAGGCCGTAAACGTATCCCGAACAGGCGACGGCTATATCGAAAGCCGGGACATGCCTGGCGCCAAGTTTATGCTGGACGAGACAGGCGGTTGAGGGGAAAAACATGTCCGGCGTTATCGTCGCAACGATTATAAGGTCGATGTCCTTGGGTTCGAGATTCGCTCTCTTTAAAGCGTCCTTTGCGGCTTTCACGGCCATATCGCTGGTGGCCTCGTTCTCTGCCGCGATACGTCTTTCCTTGATGCCGGTCCGTGTGGTGATCCATTCATCGGTGGTATCGACCATTCTTTCCAGATCGGCGTTCGTCAGGACGTTTTCCGGAAGATATTTACCGACTCCCAATATTCCCGTTTTCTTCAATTTTGCTCCTCATTTGTTCGCTATATGCCGCTACCCTGCAGGGCGGCGTCAAAAAAAGTCCTTCTCCTTTAATAGCTCTGCAGCTCTTCGACGACATGCGTGTTCACCTTACGGCTGACATTCTCGGCCGCGGCCCGTATGGCGTTCTTTATGGCCTTGTCGTTAGAGGATCCGTGAGCTATTATTACATTCCCGTCAACTCCTATAAGCGGTGCGCCGCCGTACTCCGAGGCGTCTATCTCCTTCTTTATGGCCTTGAACGCCGGGAGGGTCAGCAGTGCCCCTAACTTTGTCACGACATTGCTTTGTTTAAGTTCTCTTCGTATGAGTTCGCCTGCCGCGTCCGCGAATCCTTCGGTAACCTTGAGAAAGACGTTCCCCACGAATCCGTCGCACAGGACCACGTCGGCCCTGCCCGAGTACACTTCCTTGGGCTCGACATTACCTATAAAATTAAGACTGCTTTCACTAAGCATCATATGGGCTTCTCTTATGAAATCGGGACCTTTGCTCGCTTCCTCGCCGATATTCAAAAGCGCCACGGTAGGGTTCTCCTTGGAGAGTATGTGTTTGGAGTAGGCGTCCCCCATTATAGCGTACTGCAGAAGATGAAATGGCTTGGGATCGATATTGGCCCCGACGTCGATGACCAGGGTCGGTTTGATCAGCGTCGGAAAGATCACCGCGATACCCGGCCTGTCGACGCCCGGCAAAAGCCGCAGGCTTAACGTGGCCGCGCATACCACGGCACCGGTGTTGCCGGCGCTGACAAAAGCGTCAAATGCCCCTCTCTTCAAAAGGTCGATCCCCTTCACGATGGAAGAATCTCTTTTTTTCCTCACGGAAAGAGCCGCGGGCTCATGCATCTCTATTGCCTGCGAAGTATTGACAATATCTATCTTATCGCCGGAGTAGCCGAGATCCTGAAACTGTTTTCGTATCTCGTTCTCATAACCTATAAGGGTCACGTGATACCCGAACTCCGCGGCAGCCATCACGGCGCCGCTTACCGTGCTTTCAGGAGCTTTATCTCCCCCCATTGCGTCCAAACCGATCCTCATTCATGTCCTCCGGTCTAGGTTTTTTTCTTTTTCTTTTCTCTTCTGGCTTTTCGCTCTTCGATGGTCTCTATATATTTGACCTGCCTGCCTCCGTAATAACCGCAATAAGGGCAGACATGATGAGACTTTTTGGCCTTGCCGCATTGCGGGCATTTTGAAAGAACCGGCGCTTCGGCCTTGTAATGAGTCCGTCTTTTCCGTCCGCGTGATTTCGAATGTCTGTGTTTTACCTTTGGCATATTCCTGCTCTCCTTTGATCTATCCTGAAAAAACGGCGTTTCCGCCGCGATTATTTATTCACCGTCTCCGTAACGATCTTATACGTATCTTTCGCGATCAAAAGCTCCTCGTTAGTGCTGATAGTAAGAAATTCTGTCCCGATCCCCAGCAGGGGGCGCAGATGCTCCCTGATCGAGTCTTTTATCTGCGGGACGTGCTCGCCTATGCCGGCCGTGAAAACCACCGCGTCTACTTTTCCCAGAACGGCGGCATAAGAACCGATGTACTTCTTTATGCGGTACACGAAAATATCATATGCCAGTTTCGCGCGCTTGTTCTCTTCGCTCATCGCCTTAAGGATATCCCTCATGTCGTTGCTTACTCCCGACACCCCCAAAAGTCCGCTCTTCTTGTTCAAGAGATCATTGACCTCTTCGGCGCTGAGCCCTTCTTTATTCATGAGAAATGTCACCACAGCCGGGTCAAGATCACCCGAGCGCGTTCCCATGAGAAGCCCTTCAAGCGGCGTGAACCCCATCGACGTGTCCACGCTCTTCCCCCCGGAAACCGCCGCAATGCTGCATCCGTTCCCCAGATGCACTGTGATCATGTTGAGATCTTCGATCGGTCTTCCCAACAGCTCGGCTGCCTTGCCGGAAACATACCTGTGGCTCGTGCCGTGGAACCCGTACTTCCTTATCCCGTACTTCTCGTAAAGCTCGTATGGAACTCCGTAGCAAAACGCGTGTTCGACCATGGACTGGTGAAACGCCGTATCGAACACCGCCACCTGCGGAACGCCGCGGAATATCTTCAGGCACCCTCTTATCCCCTCCAGGGACGGCGGATTATGAAGAGGGGCAAGTTCGGAAAACTTCTCCACGCTCTTCAGGACCCTGTCGTCTATCAGCGTGCTTTTATTGAATTCCTCGCCGCCATGAACGACCCGGTGCCCGACCCCCGTAACCTCATCAACGCTTGAAAGCACGCCTTTTTTCGCGTCGGTCAGCACATCCCTTATTATCTCGATAGCCCTGTGGTGATCCGGACAATCGACCTTTTCCCGGACCTTGTCCTTTCCGGTCACCTCATGAGTAAGTTCGGGGGAAGTCTCACCTATACGCTCAACTATGCCCCTGCATAAAGAGGACTCCTCTTCTACGTTAAAAAGGTCGTACTTTGCCGAAGATGACCCGCAATTTATAACTAATATCAACATTGTATTTTTGCGTTCCGCCCCAATCTATCCTGCCTTCGCGGGGATGAAAAGCCCCGCCGCCATCACAACCCCTGGGCTCTCACAGCCGTAACTGCCGTCGTATCGACAACATCCTCCCAGCTGCATCCCCGGGACAGATCGCTGCACGGCTTGTCAAGCCCCTGTATCAGGGGGCCGACGGCCCTGGCGTTCCCGAGACGCTGGCTCAGCTTGTATGAGATGTTCCCCGCGTCGAGGTTGGGAAATATCAGGACATTCGCCCTGCCTCCCACATCGCTGTCAGGGCATTTACGACGCGCGACATCCGGGACTATTGCGGCGTCGAGCTGTAATTCACCGTCAATAATAAGATCCGGCCTCTTCTGCTTTATCCGGGTCAGCGCTTCACGGATGGAATCGACCGATTCGCCCTTGGCGCTGCCTTTGGTGGAATAGCTCAGCATGGCCACGCGGGGCTCGACACCGAACAGTTTATGGAACAGATCGCTCGTGGCTATCGCTATCCCCACAAGCTGCCTTGTGGAAGGATAAGGAATGATGCCGCAATCCCCGTAAGCAAAAAGCCCGTTCTCGCCGAACGGGCAATTTTCCATTTCCATGATAAACGCACTGGACACCGTCCCTATACTCTTGTCCAGTTTCAGGCAATGCAGGGCCGCTCTGGCCACGTCTGATGTTTTATGGCTCGCTCCCGCCACGAAACCGTCCGCGATCTCCATTTTTGTCATCACGGCCGCATAAAACACCGAATTTTCCATCACGGTCTTTTCCGCTTCTTCCGGCGTGATGCCCTTGCGCTCCCTCAGCTTGAAATACGCATTTATAACCTCGCCGCGCTTATCATCAGTTGAAGGATCAATAAGGTTGACCCCATCCAGGGACACGCTGTTTTGTTCAGCCAGTTTGCGCATCTCATCTTTACTGCCAAGAACATATATATCGGCGATACCTTCGGACGCTATGAACGACGCCGCCTTGATCACCCTGTTATCATTCCCTTCGGGCAGAATGATCTTCTTTTTCTGCTGTTTAGCTTTTTTTCTTAACGCCAGTATTCTGTCCATGTCACAACTTTTCTTTCAGTTTCTTTTCGGCATTTTTCGGGACAAAACTTGAGACATCCGCCCCCAAGCGAGCGACTTCCTTTATCAATTTACTCGACAGGTACGAGTATGATTCGTTCGGCATCATGAACACCGTCTCGATCTCCGGGTTCAATTTCCTGTTAGTGAGAGCCATCTGGAATTCATACTCAAAATCCGATATCATCCTGAGGCCCCTGACGACTATCCTGGCGCCTTTCGCGACGGCATAGTCCACCACCAGGCCGTCAAAATCCTCTACTTCGACATTATCATATTCCGCGACTGCTTCAGCCAGCATCTCCGTGCGTTCCTCGACCGAAAAAAAAGTGGATTTCTCCGGGCTATGCGCCACCGCGACAAAGACCTTGTCATAGATGACAGAAGCTCTTTTTATCACGTCGAGATGGCCATATGTGACGGGATCGAACGTCCCGGGATAAACGGCTGTTCTGGTCATTTTTTAAGGAAAACGGATATAGTGGTATCTCCGTAAGTCTTTTGTTTAAAAATAGAAACATCCCTTTCTATTCCGGGGATATTCTCGTCCTTATGGTGCTCGATGATCAAGAGTCCAGCGGGCTTTAATATATCATAATGACTTACCATAATCAAGGTTTTTTTGCCCATACCCCTGTTATATGGAGGGTCAGAAAAGACCAGATCGAACCTTTCCCTGTTCCTTCCGAAGAGTTCCAGCGACCTGAACGCGTCTTCTGTCGTCACTCTCGCGCGGCCCCCTACACCGAGCAGCCGGATATTTTCCGTTATGATCCTCCCGCATTCCTCCTTTTCCTCCACGAATGCGCATCTTTGGGCCCCGCGGGACAGCGCCTCCAGGCCGTAGGCTCCGCTCCCGGCAAATATATCCAGGACATCCGAACCCGGCACTTTTTCCGCGATAATATTAAAGACGGCCTCGCGTATCCGGTCTTTCGTCGGCCTGACCGCTTCGGAGGCGGGCTGCTTTATCTTCCGCCCCCTGAACTCACCGCCTATTATCCTCATCATGCTATATCCCCAGTTTTCCCTTGAATCTTCCCGAAATGCTTCTTCTGATGCCGGCATTATGCGGGTCCCTCAGCCCGGGATCCTCCCCGACCAGGTCAAACGCTTCTTTCCGCGCTTCTTCCATGATCCCAAAATCCCTGGCGATATTGCCGAACCTGAGTTCAGGAAGACCGCTTTGCCTGGTCCCCAAAAACTCACCGGGCCCCCTGATATCCAGATCTTTTTCGGATATCTCAAAACCATCGTCCGTGCCGGTCATGATGGAAAGCCGTTCGTGCGAGGCCTCCGTCCTCGGTTCGCCCATAAGGATACAATAAGAGGCGTACTTGCCCCGCCCTATGCGCCCCCTCAACTGGTGAAGCTGCGCCAATCCGTACCGTTCAGCGTGTTCTACCAGCATGACGGTAACATTCGGGATATCCATTCCCACTTCGATCACGGTGGTGGCAACGAGGATATCGTATTTGCCGCGCCGGAAATCATCCATCACTTTTTTCTTCTCCTCGGATTTCATCCGTCCATGGACAAGCGCCAGGCGCAGATCGGCAAACACCTCCCCCCGCAGACGGGAGAACATCTCTTCTGCGGATCTAAGATCGGAGCGGCCGGTCTTCTTTATCCTTGGATATACTATAAAGACCTGCCTTCCCCCGGCGACCTCATCGCGCAAAAAAGCGTAAACGGCGCTTCTATGGTCTTCGCCGACCCAGTACGTGGTCACCTTTTCACGACCGGCCGGTTTTTCCTTCAGCAGGGAAATATCCATGTCCCCGTAGACCGTAAGCGCCAGGCTTCTCGGTATGGGCGTAGCCGTCATGACAAGAGTATCCGGCATGCTTCCTTTGCGGCGCAGCATGTCCCTCTGTGTGACACCGAATTTATGCTGCTCGTCTATAATGATCAGCCCCGGGTTATGGTAGTCGATGTCCTCCTGTATCAGGGCATGAGTGCCGATAACTATGTCCGCTTCCCCTTCGGCCAGCTCTTTTTTCACCATATCCTTATCTGCCTCATCGATCCCCCCTATCAGGAGCCTGACGTTCAGCCCGAGAGGCATGAACGTCTTGCTTACCGTCACGTAATGCTGACGCGCCAGCACCTCGGTGGGGACCATCATCGCGGCCTGGTAGCCGTTCATGACCGTCAATAAGAGAGCGTACATGGAGACCACTGTCTTGCCGCTGCCTACATCGCCCTGCAAAAGACGGTACATCGGCTTATCACCGGACATGTCATTCTCTATTTCCCTTATGCATTTTTTTTGTTCGTCGGTGAACTCGAAAGCGAACAGCTTCCCAAAATCAGCCAGAAGCCCCTCTCCCACCTTGTGCCTGATGCCCTTTTTTCTGATCTCTTTCCGCCTGAGCGCCATGACCGCCTGCAGGATAAAAAACTCTTCAAAGACCAGTCTCTTGTAGGCCCTTTCAAGGTTCTGAAAAGAATAGGGAAAATGTATGTTCTCTATGGCGAACCTGGAATCGACCAGTTTCCGCCTGGCCCTTATGCGCGTGGGCAACGGATCCCGCACTTCGCCCGCATGAGAACGTATAGCCTCGTGAACGACCTTGCGCACGTATCTCTGGCTGAGATTCTCGGTCAGAGGATAAATGGGGACTATCCTTCCGACATCAAGCGAGGTCTTGAGCTTGTCGGGAGACAGTTCTTTCTGGTCTTTCTCGGCCAGGATCTCGAAAGTCGGATGGTTTATCTGAAGATGCTTCCCGAGTTCGATCTTTCCGTAAAGCACCACGGTCTGTCCCGCTGAAAAGACCTTTTTCATGAACGGCTGGTTATACCATACGGCGAACACCCTGCCGGTCTTACCCCCCACTGCCATCTCAAATATACGTGTCCCCGTCCCGGCGGTAAAGATGCTGGTGCTCAGGACTTTCCCGATAACGGCCTGTGTCCGCCCCGGTTCGAGGTCTTTCACTTCCACGATGCGGCTTCTGTCCTCATACCGGCGCGGCAGGTAGTAAAACAGGTCGGATATGCTTTCGATGCCCACCTTCGCGAACAGGCTCGCCTTCCTGGGGCCTACACCTTTTATATATCTTATTGGAGTGCTCTGGAGGGGGTTTTTCCCTTGCATAATATCCCCTATTATGATATTATCTCGTACTGTTTTACCCCACCAGAGATTATAAGAGAAAGGTTCCAAGATGGCAAGAGAATGTTATATATGCGGGAAAAAACCGGCCAGCGGCAGATCGATAAGCCGCAGAGGTATGGCGAAAAGTAAAGGGGGCGTCGGCCAGAGGATCACCGGGAAGACCCTCCGCCGGTTCACTCCCAATATCCAGACCGTTAGCGTATTGATCGGTGGAAAGAAAAAAAAGATAAAGGTCTGCGCTAAATGCATCAAGGCCGGCAAGGTCAAAAAAGTGCTCTGAAGATCAGATGACAACCTGAAGATCCTTGATATTGAGCTGGATTGAATCGACCCCCGCCCAGCTGTTGATCGAGGGAGTATAAGCAAGGTTTATAATATCCCCCGACCTGGGCTTTTCAATATCCTTCTTTCTGAACGTTACCGCCTCGCAGGTAAGGTTCCCGCAGGTCGCCAGGAACTTAAAACCGTTCTTACCTATATCGCGCGGTGAATTCTTCACCTTTATGCCGCCCGTGCAAAAAATCGGTTCGCTGTTATCGGGACCGTGCGGCATAAGCATCTTGAGCTCATCGATAAGCTTCACGCCTATGTGCGAGAACGGCAGGCGAAGGTCTATCTTGAGTTCCGGGACCACGGCCTCGCTTTGCACGGAATACTTTGCAGCCGCCTTATTCAGATCCTTCCTGAACGGCTCGATGTTTTGCTTTGCTATTTTTATACCGCACGCCTGTTCATGCCCGCCGAAATCCACCAGATGGGCCCTGGCCTCGCTGATAGCGCCAAAAAGGTTGAATCCTTCCACGCTCCTGCCGGAACCTTTTCCCCTGTCGCCTTCGGTGGCTATCAGGATCACGGGCTTGCAGTACTCCTCCGTCAGCCGGGAGGCGACTATTCCGATAACGCCCGGATGCCAGTTTTCATCCGCCAAAACGATGACCTTCTCCTTCTCCGGGTCCATCTCCTCTTTTACCCGCTGGAAAGCCTGTTTCAATATGTTTTTCTCGATATTCTGACGGTTCCTGTTTTCGCTGTCAAGAAGACGGGCGATCTCGCGGGCCCTGACGCTATCCCCGCACCTCAAAAGATCAAGGGCCACATTAGCGGATCCGACACGGCCCATCGCGTTTATCCGCGGCGCGAGGGCAAAACCTATATGCCTGCAAGTCAGCTTCTCGGGATTTACCCTTGCCACGTCCATAAGAGCTCTCAATCCGACCTTGTCGGTCTTCCTGAGTTCCTTTAGCCCGTTCTTTGCCAGTATCCGGTTCTCTCCCTTAAGCGGAACGATATCCGCTATGGTGCCGAGAGCCACAAGATCGAGATGCCTGTCCGCGAGCTCTTCCCGCCCTTTCATGAGAGCCCGGGCCAGTTTATACGCCACGCCGACACCCGCCAGGTAGTTGAAAGGATAAGAACAATCCGGCTGATGCGGGTCGATTATGGCGTACGCCGGCGGATGACTGCCCCCTTTTACGACATGATGGTCCGTAACGATCACGTCTATACCGTAATTATTCGCGCATTTTATTTCCTCCATGGAATTGATACCGCAATCCACGGTAACGATCAGCTTGACCCCGCGGTCCCTGGCCAGCGCCACGGCCCTTATATTAAGCCCGTACCCTTCTTCCAGCCGGTTCGGTATGAACGTGTCGTATTCCGCGCCTAAATGATCGAATATATCGGCGAGAAGCGCCGTGGAGGTCACCCCGTCCACATCATAATCGCCGTAGATCAATATTTTTTCTTTATTGTCTATCGCTTTCTTTATCCTTTCCACGCCCCTGGCCATGTCCTTCATGAGGAACGGGTCGCTGCAGGAGGAAAACTCGCCGAAAAGGAATTCCTGGGCCTGCTCGGGGGTCCTGATATTGCGGTTCAGCAAAAGCTGCGCGAAAAGGGGTGATATACCCAGAGCATCACTGAGCACTTTTTGCAGCCGCGGGTTGGCTTCGTATAATTTCCAGTTCATTCCCATGTCAGACTGATTCAATCAATATCCCCTGAAGGTTCGACGTGAACGATGACGTCTTTCACGTTCGGCATCGCCCTGAATATTTCTCTCCTGATCTTCATCGTCACCAGATGCCCTTCCTTAACGGTCTTGCTGCCGTCCACCCCTACGGTAACCTCAACGAAAAACTCTATTCCGGTCTTCCTTGCCATTATTTTTTTCACCTCTTCGACCCCATCCACGCTGCTTATCGTATCTTTTATCCTGTTTCTCAATTCACTGGGTGGAGCCGCGTCCATTAATTCATCGTAAGCCATGTGAAAAGTTTCAACGCCCATCTTGATTATGAAGCCGGCCACGATGATACCGGCAAGGGGATCCATGAATGTCCTGCCGAGCTTGGCCCCGGTGATACCTATGATCGCCGCGACCGATGACAGGACATCGCTTCTATGGTGCCGCGCGTCAGCTTTCAGCGAAGTGCTGTTTATCTTATTGCCCGCGGACATGACACGCCGATAAGTGATCTCTTTTACGATAATGGAAATAAGGGCCGCGATAAAAGCGATACTTCCGGGTTCGGTCATGTTCCCGGCTATCAGTATCCTCGCGGAATCATAAGCTATCCCCAGGCCGACCGCTATCAGGATAAGCGAGACGATCTTTGCCGCGATGGATTCTGCCCGGCCGTGCCCGAAAGGATGGTGTTCATCGGCGGGTTTTCGCGCGATCTTGAATCCGATAAAAACACCTATCGAGGTCAGGGCGTCGCTTGCCGTATGGAACGCGTCGGCGATAATGGCCTGGGACCTGCCGAAAATGCCGGCGAAAAGTTTCATCACGAAAAGCAGGATATTACTGAGAATGCCCAGCCAGGCACCTTTTTCGCCTATCTTGTAACCATATTCGTAACTGTGCGGCATTATTGGACCATAAGGAATGGCACTGCGTTACCCGTGCGCCCTATCGCTTTGCTAGCTTTCTTCCCGGCCAGTCGATCAAGAGCGGGCTGGCAATGAATATGGAAGAATATGTGCCCACTATCACGCCGACGAGGAGCACAAAAGAAAAGTCGTTGATCACCGTGCCCCCGAAGATGAACAGCGCAAGGACGACGACCAGGGTTGTCAGAGACGTCAATACCGTGCGTGAAAGCGTCTGATTTATACTGGTGTTTATTATTTCTTCCTGTCCGGCTTTACGCATGAATTTCCTGTCCTCCCTTATGCGGTCAAAAAGCACTATCGTGTCGTTTATTGAATAACCGACGATGGTCAAAAGCGCTGCTATGACGGGCAGTGATATCTCGCGGCCCGTAAGCGCGATCATGCCGAGGGAGACCAGAACATCATGAATGAGCGCTATTATGGCGGTTACGGCGAACCTGAACTCGAACCGGAAAGAGATATACAGGCACATGCCTATCATGGCGAAGATCAGCGCCTTGATCGCCGCTCTTCTGAGATCCTCCCCGACCGCGGGACCGACTGTTTCCACCCTCATCACCTCAAAGGACTCCGGGCCGAACCTTTCGCGAAGACCGGAAATTATTTCCTCGGTCTTTCCGCTGAAAGACCTGATTATGATCTCCTTGCCTTCCCCGAACTGCTGGATCGCGGATTCACCGAGCCCGGCACTGGAAAGAACGTTCCTTACCTCCGTAACAGGCACGACTTCGGTAAACTTGAACTGCTGCAGTGTCCCGCCGGTAAAATCCACACCGTAATTCTTCTCTCCGCGCTGCATGAAAAGGACCATTCCGCCCGCGATCACCAGGATCGAAAGCGCGTACGCTATCTTGCGTATTTTGACGAACGGGATGTTCGGCTGGCTGAAAAACTGCAGCATGGGAAGCTTCTGCATCTGAGGTTTATTTATGGTAATAACGTCGAATACGAGACGCGTTACCACCAGCGCGGTGAACATGCTGGCGATAATACCTATGCTGAGGACCGTGGCGAACCCCCTGACGGGGCCGGTACCGAACTGAAAAAGTATGAGCGCGGTGATCAACGTCGTCACGTTGGCGTCCAGAATGGTCCAGAACGCCTTGTCATAACCGGCGTGAATGGCCGCCCTGAGGGACTTGCCGAGCCTGGACTCCTCGCGTATGCGTTCGAATATAAGCACGTTAGCGTCAACGGCCATGCCGATCGTAAGAACGAGACCGGCTATGCCCGGAAGAGTGAGCGTGGCGCCGAAATACGACAGCGCGCCGGTTATGATCAGTATGTTCAAAACAAGGGCAAAATCCGCTATCACGCCGGCGAGAAGATAATATATCGCCATGAACGCAAGAACACATATCCCGCCGATGATGATGGCGTTGATGCCTCTCTCCACCGAATCCTTGCCGAGGCCCGGCCCCACGCTGCGTTCCTCTATGATCTCAACGGGAGCCGGCAATGCGCCGGCCCTCAATACCAGCGCGATATCCTTGGCTTCCTGAACCGAAAAATTGCCGGTTATCTGCGCTCTCCCGGAAGGTATCCTCTCGCGTATGACCGGGGCCGTATAGGGCTCTCCGTCAAGGACGACGGCCAGCCTGCGGCCGACGTTGGCGCCGGTCGTGTCGGCGAAGACAGCCCCGCCCTTATCGTTCAGCGTAAGAGAAACGTAAGGCTGGCCGAATCCCTGCTGGCTGAACTCGGTGGTAGCATCTACCAGCATATCTCCTGTCAGTACGACGTCCGTCTCGATAAGAAGCGTTTCCGTCTTGTCGTCCCTGGTCTTCATCTCCTCAAGTTCATACCCTTCGATCTTCTCTCCCGCCAGGGCCTTCTTGAGAAGCTCCGGATTGTCGCTCACGAGCCGGAATTCCAGATGAGCGGTCCGGCCTATGATCTCTTTGGCCCTTTCTCTGTCGGTAACGCCGGGGAGCTGGACAAGTATCCGGTCCTTGCCCTGAAGCTGTATGACGGGTTCAAGGACGCCGAACTGGTCTATTCTGTTCCGTATGATCTCAAGGGCGCGCGCGGGAGCATCTTTCGCTTCATTGGGAGACAATTTGGAAAGATCCACCCGAAGCACCAGGTGCATGCCGCCCTGCAGGTCAAGCCCGAGATTCAATTTCCCTTCCTGGGCGACATTTCCTTCCTTGTCGTAAATATCCAGCGGCGGATATGAAAACCATATCGCCAGGGCCGCGATCAGGACCACCAAGGCACTTTTCCACTTAAGTCTTTTCCACATATTTTCGTGACCTTCCCTTTTTATTCCGTCCTGGGCTTCTTGAGCCTGGATATGGAGTTTTTCTGGATCTTCATCCTGGTATTGTCATCGATACGAAGAGTCACCACATCATCCTGTATGTTGACTATGGTGCCGTGAATGCCGCCGGAGGTGACGACCTCGTCGTTCTTGGCCAGCGCCTCAAGCATTTTTGCGTGTTCCCGCTGGGCTTTTTTCTGCGGCCGGATGAGCAAAAAATAAAAAATGACAAAAATAAGCGCTATCGGCATCAGACTCACCAGCGGACTCTGCTGGGCCGGACCCGGCCCGGCCGAAGCGCCTTGCGCGAATGCTAAAGTCAGCATAACGGTATCCTTTCCTTTTTATTGTGATTTTCTCACGGGGTAAAAACAAACCCAATTATACCTATATATACGGAAAAAAACAATACGCCCCGCATTAATTATCCCTGCCCGGCCGGTACTTTTTGATGAACTGCTCCTTAAAATCGGAAAACCGGCCTTTCCTTATCGCATCCCGGGAATGTTGTATAAGTTTAACATAGAAATATATATTATGCAAAGAAACCAGTCTTAATCCCAGGAGTTCCTCGGTATTGAACAGGTGCCGTATGTAGCCGCGCGTATAGTTCCGGCACGTGAAACAACCGCATTCCGGGTCTATGGGGGTAAAATCCTCCCTGAACGGGGCGTTTCTCAGCTGGATCTCGCCCGAGGGGGTAAATGCCTGGCCGTTCCTGCCGTTTCGCGTGGGCACGACGCAATCAAACATATCGATGCCCGCGGCTATCGCTTCCAGCATGTCGAGAGGGGTCCCTACCCCCATGAGATAACGGATCTTATTTTCCGGAAGAAGTGAAGCCGTGTAAGAGGTCATCTCGTCTATAAGTTCGGCGGGTTCTCCCACGCCGATACCTCCAAGCGCATAACCATCCATGTTCATGGCGGTCAGTTCTTCCGCGCACTTTTTGCGCAGATCCGGATAAGCGCTCCCCTGGACAATGCCGAAGAGAGCCGCCTTCGGTTTCCTTGCAACAAACCGCTCTTTGGACCTGGCCGCCCATCTGAGCGTCAGGTCCACGGAATCCTCCACATAGTCCCTTGTGGCCGGATAATGAACGCACTCATCCAGGGGCATGATAATATCGCTTCCCAGCGACAGCTGGAAATCGACCACGCTTTCAGGGGTAAAAAAATGCCGCGTCCCGTCAATGTGTGACTGGAACTCGACCCCTTCTTCCTTTATCTTCCGCAGCTCGGCAAGACTGAAAAGCTGAAACCCGCCGCTATCGGTAGTTATAGCGCGTTCCCACCCCATAAAGGCATGAAGCCCTCCCGCCTTCTCGATCGTCTCCCTGCCCGGCCTCATGTAAAGGTGATACGCGTTGGAGATCAGCATCTCCACGCCGCAATCGGCCAGCTCTTCGGTCGAGATGGTCTTTACGCTTGCCTGTGTCGCTACGGGCATGAACACCGGCGTGGCGACCTTACCGTGGCCGGTCATCATCTCCCCGCAACGCGCGCGGGTATTTTTATCTTTGTGTTTAACAAGAAATTTGATCATATGAACAAAAAGCAGGGATCACGCTTGAAAACATTTGCGGAATGACTCATGAAAGTTCTTCGACAGCCCTGACAAGATTGTCCACACTGCCGCTTTTGACCAGGAACCGGTCCGCCGTCCGGGCATAAACGCTGTTCTCGTATTCATGATAACCGGTATAGATAATGATCCGGGAATACGGAGAGATCTGTTTAAGAGTGGAAAAAATGGACAGTCCGTCCTTTCCGGGCATCATCAGGTCCAGGATGATAACGGCCGGGGTATTGTCCTCCAGATATGCAAGAAGTTCATAACCGTTGTAAACCGAATCTGCCTCATACCCTGATCTTACCAGTATATCGACTACCAGTTCACACAGTGTCCTATTATCGTCGGCTATGACTATCTTTCCCCGCTGCTGCATAGTCCCACCCCGCAAGCATGGCCTTAGCGTCCCATTGTATCACCACTGTCGCCGGGTTGTCAATCAAGCGATACCCCGGACAGCGTAAAAAATCCTGCTGATTTTATGTTCAAGAGCACAGTGCGTTCCCTATCAGGGCCCCTCCGCCCGGTGTGGATCCTCCCTGTACGGGAACACACTGTGCTCTTTGATCAAATTTCAAGGTTTTTGAGGTTCCTTTAAAATGTTAAATCTTATTACCATCAAAGCTATTACACTGCCCGCGGCATTCAGGACGGCATCCCTCCAGTCAAAGACCCTGTTCGGCAGTAACAGCTGAATGATCTCATCCAGAAAACCCGCACTCAGGCAGAACAGGGAACCGAAAAGATAGAGTTTTTTATCGAACCTGTCGATGTCTATTTTCAGCGCGTTATAAACAAAAACCCCCAGAAGCGCGTATTCGATCAGATGTATCTTCTCCACGGGGAATCTCGACAGTCTGTTCAGCGCCAGGAATATCCAGACGAACAGAAAGAATAAAAGGTAACTGTTCGGGGACCTTTCTTTTTTCACAAAGATCATATAAGCAAAGAGGCAGACAGCCGCGATGAAAAAGACGATGTACACCGGGATAGTGCCTTTACCGCCTAAAGATGCGTTAAACCCGTCCCAGATCCGCGGAGCGACCCCGAGAGTGGAATAAACAACCATCAGGTATAACGCGGTTATCGCCCACCAGACTTTTCTCAGGTATTTCTTTCTCATAAGACCCTTCTTTAAACCGCGGTTTACTCCGCAGGCGCGGCCACTGCGGACCTTCTGCGGGTACATACGGTTTTGAGCGTTTTACCGAAAATTATAAGAAAATGCCTTATCAAATAGGGGTACACCATAAAACTCAACAGGACAAATTTCACCGTATCCCATATGCTGTCGAACATGACCAGTTCGGCAATGTAACCCGTGCTTGTGCCGGCATTTCTTATCTTACGGAAGAACCAGCGGTCGCTTTTTTTTGCCGACCGCCCCAGGTCCTCGAACACCGCCCCGGGCACAGGCGTGCCGAACATATTCTTCGTGAAAAGAAGCGCGTAATAAAGCGGTTTTCTTATCCTGTACTTCCCGGCGGCGCCTGTCACCTCTTCCCAGCTTATCTCCCCCTCATGCTTCCGGATAAACTCATTGATATCGACATACCATCTGACACCCGAGAAGCTGTGCTGCATGGATACGTGCAGGCACTGATAAAGAAGCGTGTGGACGATATCCAGCGTGCGTAACCTCACACCGCCCGCGCTGAGCACTCTCGCACGCTCCAGGATCCCGTTCACATCCATATTGAGGATCCTGTTGTGCAGCATGCGCCCGATAAAACTCCTGTGAACATCCAGGCATATCCCGTCGTCCCGGACATACAGTTTCTGGGCCCTGTAATCATCGGGGTCCCCCTTGCCGTCAGAGGGCGTAAATCCCTGCGCCTTCAATATCCCGTGGACCTTCCGCGCGTCTTCCGGCCGCACCAGCAGGTCGATATCAGCCATCTCCCTGAGGCCGATATCGCCGTACACATCCATCAGATAGGAAACCCCTTTCGTGAAGATCACGTCCACCCTTTCCTTCCGGAAAAGATCCGACAGCGATCCGGCGGCATCGAGGTTCCTGACATTGTAAGCAAAGATCTCGGCGGTCCATTCCCTCAAACGGGCATTCACCCTTTCGGGGATACCGCCGAAACCCTGCAGGGACCTGTAAGCGAGCGGGGACACCTGATATACATTGGCGAGTTCCAGGAAGCGGTCCCAGTCCACTTTTCCCGAGCGAAGTATCGACCCCGCTTCCGACCGCTCCTTTTCGCCTAGAGACGTCCTGGAAAAGAGGATGACGAGCTTTTCCTCGACAGCCCTCGGTCCGGAAGGGCCGAGATCAATGGCCGGAAAAATATCTATCTGCTGCGTGATCATTCTGGGCATTTAAAAAAGGTCTATAAAGCTGCTGCCGGTCACGTGGATATCGGACCCGGGACCGTACCGCCTTTCCGCTGTTTCGATGATCCTCTCAAGAAACCTGCCGGCAAACTCAGCGTTCCTGTCCCTGTGCCTGACATGTATATCGACGATAACACCGTGTTCCTTTTCCATCCTAACCGCGGCATTCGCGCTCCTGGATCCTCCCACAAAAGCATAGACCTTAAATCCGCCCCTGCTCTTGTGGACGGTGAAAAACATGCCTCTATAAAAAAGCTTTCTGGTGTTCCTATAAAGCGCGCCTTTGGAAAAAACCAAAAGGACCGGATCGAGGAATCTCCTCTTAATAAGAAGAGGTGTCAGGTTATGGCGTGAAAGAACGGCGATGACCCTGCCTGCCCGGCGCCGGAGGAAGGAATCCAGGGCAAAGACCCTGTCGCCTCTTTTTACGGTTACCACTTTCCCTCTGACCCCTGAAAAAGGGACCATCTCGCCTGAACCGGCAAGGGTATTATCGCCCTTGGTAACCAAATATTCCTCTTTCTTATTGACACTGAGAACACGATGGATAGCGGTCGTCCCGTTCCCGGAGATACTGTAAGTTATTATATCGCCTGACCCGATCAAACAGGGGTCGAATTCCTGACATATACATTCGTCCAGGGTTTTGATAAAAGGATACATGCTCTGGCCGTGAACAATGATCTTGCTCATAAAAAAATCAAGGTTATTAAATGACGCCTAACCCGCTCTTGCACGTGTTAAAAGCGGCGTTGCCGTCTTTACAGGAAATAGTAGCCATCATGCCGTCCTTGCAGTGTTTCGGGGTCGGAGAATACTGGGATCCGGTAGAGCACCCCAGCGTGGCCGTACCCCCGTCCCTACATTGCCCGCCGGCCACCGCGCCGAAATCACAGAGCTGGCCCGCGCTGTGCCCGCTTTTGCAGTTGAACGCCTGGGCCCCCTTGATCGTCGCGCTGCTCAGATCGTGTGCGAGGGGCGGTGTGTATTTCTTCTTTTTCCTTTTCATGCATCACCTCTTCAGGTTTTATATCCGATAAATCCGGTCTTTTTCATGTCTTTGATAAAAGCACTATAGTCCCCGGCGGCTTTATCGAGAGTGACATCATAGGCCTCTGTCATCTTTTCGACAATGCCGGGGGCCGCATTACCGCCGTCGCACAGGTCCCAGACGAACATGCCTGTCTCATTTATGCACAGCATATGCCCGTCCGAGGGATTGAAAAGAAGCGCTTCTTTCTGTTCTTTCCGCGCTACAATATCAGGATTTCTCACGGGATATTTCTTTTTCATGGCCGGTCCTCTCTTTTTCAAGTTCGAACACCTTATCAGTGAACCACTCCGCGGTATCTCTATGGGTAACAAAAAGAACGGTCATCTCCGGGAAACACGTCCTTATGCCTCTTAGGATATCGTCCTCCATCCCGGGGTCCAGAAAGGAGGTCGCCTCGTCCATTATGAGTATCTTTGGTCTTCTCACCAGCGCTCTTGCGATCGCGACACGCTGCTTCTGCCCTCCCGAGAGAGACGACCCCAGCTCCCCTATGTCTGTATTATAGCCGATGGACATCTCATCGGCAAGTTCGTCAAGCTTTGCCAGGCGCATGATATCCCGGACAAAACCTTCGGGCTTCTTTTCCCCCAAAAGCACATTTCTGATAATAGTATCATTGAATATGTACGGTTCCTGATGAACACAGGAGATATGCCTGGAAAAAGAGCTCATATTCATATCACGTATATCTATTCCCCCGATCGAGATCCCCCCGCTCCAGGGTTTAAAAAGCCTGAGCAACAGGCCCAGAAGCGTCGTTTTACCCGCGCCGGAAGGCCCGGTTATCAGAGTCCATTTTCCGGCCGGCGCCACCAGATCCAATCCCCGGAAAAGAGCTTTGTCCCTGCTGTAGCCGAATGTAATATCGCTGGCCTCTATGTCCCCGCTGAACAAGGATACATCCGGTACCCGTAAAGCTGGCCGGATCCCCTGGGGCTGCGTGATATCCCTGATGAAAACGGCATTTCTCTCTATTGACCGCCTTTCTTCGCTCAGGTTCTGGGCTATAGCTCCCAGGTTGTAAAACTCCGACAATATCATGGCGGAATACATGCTTACCGCGCTGAAAGAGCCGAGACTCAGTTTTCCGGTTATGATAAAATATCCCCCTAAAAGCCAAAAAACCGCGGTACTCGCCTTCGAGAGGATATCGAATGCGATCCGTTCGTTCTGCCTGAAGACAGAAGACTTTCGCTCCATCCGGACCTTCCGCCGGAAAAGCTTCATTATCCTGTCCACTGCCCAGTCTTCCTTGAAAAAGCTCTTCACCAGTTTGATGTTTATAAGAAGATCATTGAACAGCGCGCCGTACCTGCTCGAAAAAAAGATATAACCGCTCTTTAGCCGCTGACGGCCCCGTGCCGCCCAGACCGTATGGATCGCCACCAGCGGCAGCGATAAAAGCACGAGCAGGCTCAGCTGCCAGGAAAGCAGGAACGAGAGGATAAAAAATACGGGTATCTTGACAAAGGAAAAGAAAGCCGGCAGTTCATAGAACACCAGGTTTTCGATGACTCCGCAGTCGTAATTCGCGAAAAAAGCGTTCTCCGCGGAACTCAGCTTTTTTATTTTCAGGTAATCGAGCCCGAAAAGCCTCCTCGCAAGATCATAGTTAACTTCAATGGAAAACTCTGTCCTGGCGCCGAGCATCAACCTCTCCGCCGCTATCTGCAATGCCTTCATCAACAGGAACACCAGAAGCCCGAGCACGGTGAACTTCACAAAAGCGCTAAGATCCCCGGCCATTATACCCTTATCCAGCGTGATCTTGGTTATGTAGATGATCAGAAGCCCGAGCGGAAAACTCAAAAGCTTCAGGATAAAGGCACGGGTCAATGAATTTCGGAACTTTCTCAGGATACCGAAAGCATAGACCAGAATGGTCCTGATATCCCCGAGAACGGAAGTACCTCTCCCCAGCAGCGGATCCAGACTAAGTTTCAGGTCAAACATGAAAAAACGCTTTCGTGTTTTTTAAAATCCAGCATTCGAAACCCGACACGTTCAACGATGTCGTTCATTATATCAAAAACATTCCTCAAGTATTCTCCCCTGTCCACAGCTCCCACGTTTTCGCGGAAAAAAGAGGCCGATTCGGGCAGGGCCCTGCGCAGGGCCTCGATCCCGGAAACGGAGCTTACCCCGTTCTTATCGGACTTGTTGAGCAGAAAAACGCCGCCTATCTCCCATTCCTCGGGATGGCCCCACAGAGGTAGAAAACACGGAAAACGCGCCGCGAAAAACCTCTCGCCGGACCTTTTTACCACGCAGAAATCATCATGTATCACATGCAGGCCTTTTTTCCCGGCCAGGGAACATATCGTGCTTTTTCCGCCCCCGCTCGGAGCGATGAAAAGATGGGCTTTACCGTTCATCACCACGGAAGCCGAATGTATAAAAACTATATCCAGGACGCTTTGAAGATCCATGACCGAAAGATTAAGAAGCCTGTCCACCAAAAAATCGACAGATAGTCCCCTTTCGAAAAAACAGAATATTCTCCTTCTTTCGGCGTCATAAAGCTGCGCGACCCTTTTCCCGTGAACCGTTTTAATGTCGGCTCTCAGGGAACTTTTTTGTATCCTGACCGATATATCCGTCCTCCCGCACCTGTACAGGAATATATCAAGATCCGCTTGTTCCGCCTCGGACGGACCGGCTGGCTTGAATATCACCGGCCTTTCCTGAAAATTAAGAAAATTCAGCCGTATGTTCGTTCCCAGAGCTTTATAACAGATCTTTTCCATATCCCGCTCTCAGGGCTTCAGGCACGAGCCTGGTCGAAGGGAAAAAACCGTTATCATAGGCTTCCTGACAGAACCAGTATGGAGCGAAAAGGTTCCCGGTGTTATGGTAGACCTCGGCTCTGCAGCTCCCCAGACATCTGTTCCTGAAAACACAGATACCGCAAACGCCCTCCAGGTTGAACGGTATTTCCTTCTTTATCCTGTTAAGAAGGGCGTTCTCGCGCCATATATGCCCCAATTTGGAAGGGTCTTTCCTGACCGTTCCGAAAACCAGTTTTTCATCAATATGGCCTATTCCGCATATAGATACGCTCCCGTCGGGCAGGATGCCGAGTATGTTCTTGATATTGCACACCCCGCAGATCCCCGTGCGCACTTCCTCGACGCTCTTAAAAGCCACCGGTATGTCCAGATACAACAATCCACGGTATGATCTCCTGATGCCTTCAAGCTTCTCGGCGAATTCCAGGAGCTCTCTGACGGAAGGCACTTCCCCTCTTTCATGCAGTTCGGCTCCCCTGCCCAGGGGTGATATCGTATTCAATTTGATATTGTTCACCCCCAGTTCCCACATCGACTCTATAAACCCGATAATATCGGCAAAATTCTCCCTGTACATGCTTATTATCACCTGCGGGAACACGCCTTCCGCGACCAGCGCCCTGATCCCTGCCAATGCCCTTTTGAACGCCCCCTTCCTTCCTCTGAAATGGTCGTTCATTTCCTCCAGGTGGCTGTCAAGGCTTACGGATATATAAAACGCCTTGTATTTTTTTATGGCGGAGGCCATCTTGCCGTCAATGAGGGTACCGTTCGTTTCTATGCCCACTTTTATATCCTCATCATGGCAAAACCGTAATAGTTCTCCGATATCTTTCCGCAGCAACGGTTCGCCTCCGGTAAACTTCACATCCTTAAGCCCCAGTTCTTTCGCCGCTTTAATAATGGCGACTATCTCCCCTGTCGATAGCTCCTCGTCATCATCCAGGCTTTCTTTCAAGGGAGGGGATATCCAACAATGCCTGCACCTCAGGTTACAATACCTGGTGGGATTTATATATAAACTTGTGAGATCTTTCCCGGGTATCCCGCTATCCGTGTTCCTCTTGTCACATAACCCCATATAGCTTACCTCTGTTTTGACAAAACAATATCCTCTTGCACCCTGAAGCCGTACAGATCCGAGAAAACAAGACAGGTCGACATGTTGATACCTCTCAAGTTCTCTCCGGCCGAATAATAAGCCGCCGCCCGGCATCCTCCGTTGCAATACGTGAGATAATCGCACCTGCTGCATTCTTTCCCGTATTTGACGAGAGGCTCATCCGCAAGCGACCTTATCTCGTTAAGGACTCCGGAATTCTCCCAGATATCCCTGAGCGACTGCTTCCTTGTGTCGCCGCAGACCAGCGTCCAGAACGCCGAACACGGGACCACCTTTCCGTCGGAACGTATGGCCAGCATGGTATGTCCCGCGGGACAGGTAGAAAACGTCCCCCTGGCCCCCTTATCGCGGCCTTTCGCATAAAAGTCGCAAAGCATGTTTGTTTTCTGGCCGAGCGTCCCGCCCAGGCTGAAACCGGGATATTTCTCTTTCAACCGGAACATGGTCTCCATTATCCGGCGGTGCATCCCGCCCTCAAAGGTCAGTTCATTGGCATAAACGGAAGCTCTGCCGCATGTCACGGCATCGCCGAAATCCATGCCCGAAAGGCCGAGGTCCATGGCCAGACGGACCATGTTCTCGATATCGTCCAGATTGTGTCTGTTGACTATGGCCTTGATGGAAACCGGAAGCTTTTCTTTTATGAGAAGTCTGACGCCGTTCAACGCTTTCTCGAATGAACCTTCCCCCCGCTGCCAGTCGTGGGCGGAAGCGCTGGAACCGTCGATGCTCACCTGCGTCCCGGCCAGGAACCTCATGCCTCTCATCCACTCCACGGCTTCCTCTCCGATAAGGGTACCGTTGGTAAGGATGGTGACCCTCATCGGATAATTGTTAAGTATGCCCAGAAGTTCACGGATCCTCGGATAAATGAACGGCTCTCCGCCGAAGAGGTTCAGGCTAAAAACCTTCTCTGCCTTAAGCTGGTCCAGCACCTTTATTAATTCATCAAAGGAAAGCTGGTCTTTAAGATGCCAGGTGTCGGAAGTATTGCAGTGCTTGCACCTCAGATTGCACCTGCCGGTAATGGCCAGGTCCACTATGGTGGGAAAAGGTCTCATTTCAGGTTTTTCAATGTGTTTAATATTTTTCTCCGAATACCGACGCGCAGTGCTTAAATATTATCAGGCCCTCGGAATTAAAAAGCCATATTATCCTGTAAAAATCCTCTTTGGACAACGCGGTTGCCAATTTCTTGTTCACATCCCGCCGGACGGCTTTCAGGTCTCTTGTGCCGTCAAAAAATTTTACAAGATCCATAAGGGCTTTATCATCAAGACCGGGATTCGCAAAATCACGGCGAGAGGTAACCAGGCCGCATTTGCTCGTAACGTCCTTTACGAAATGAAGTTCCCTTTTTTCCCTGGAATAAAAAAGCGTCTTCAACCTGGTAAGAGGATTTGAAACGAACTTCATATCCTCCTTAAGCATTTCCATGATATACTCGTCAAGGCCTTTTTTCCTTTCCTTTTCGGGCTTCCGGCCCCTGGGCAGGTAGGCAAAGGATATTTGCCAGCCGTCCCTGCAGTAAAATTTTCTGCACGCCCCCGGCCTGTCCGGATAGATCGAGCATCTGTTGTCCTTGCCCAGGTACACGCAGGACCTGTCAGGTCTCCTCTCAAGCCACCACTCCCTGTTAACGCAGCTGGAGTCCTTGTTTTCGCATTCCTTCCTGGTCAGCCTGCATACCTCCCTGGCCTTGTATTTTCCGGACCGGAACTCCTTCTCGCTGAGATTTACGTCATACGTCCTGCAGCAGATCGCCTCGCACAGGTCGCGGACCTCATCGCAGTTCCCGTTGCCGAAGAAAAGCCTTTTGTTTTTCGCGTCCAGTTTTAATTTTTGAGATCTCTTCATGACGCCCCCGGGTGCTTGTGTAAGATGTGTGACTCTTTGCTGAAACGTTATTATAACAGATTTTCCCTTATCATCAAAGGTATGCCTTGACCGCGTCGATGACCCTTTCCTGTTCTTGCGCGCTGAGGGAAGGGTAGATAGGTATGGACAAACAGCCGGAATAGGCCTCGTCCGTGCTCCGGAAACCGGACCTGAGCTCCAGGTACCGGTGCAGCGGTTTATACACGGGCCTTTTGCAGATAATGCCCTTTTCACCCATCCGTGAGATCGCCGCCGATATATCCTTTTTTGTCCTTACTACGTACCGGTAATAAACATGGTCGAATTCGCCCTTCGGCAACACCAGGTCCAGGTCCTTGAAAGCTTTATCATAACGCACGGCTATTTCTTTTCTCCGTCGGATAAATCCGGGGAGTTTTTCAAGCTGCGCCACTCCCATGGCGGCCTGCACGTCCGTCATCTTGTAATTGAAGCGGACCCTGTAGTCCTCTTTCTCGTCATAATCGCGGAGGTCCCGCGCGAGGCGAAGGATCTCCTCGTCATCGGAAAGAAGCGCCCCGCCTTCGCCGCAGGCCAGCATCTTATTGGCGTAAAAGGAAAGGATGCCGAAACGCCCGATACTTCCCGCCCGCCTGTCCCCGTACATCGCCCCGATAGACTGGGCGCAATCCTCAACAACGGGAACACCCGCCTCCTTGATCCTCCCGATGTCAGCGGGATTTCCGAACATGTGCGGCACGATAACGGCACCGGCGGCATCCGTTATATTATCTTTAACGCTCTCCGGGGAAATATTAAAACTTTCCGGTTCTATATCGCAGAGGCGGGGCCCGGCACCTGTCTGATATACGGCATTCAACGGCGCGCTGCACACATAGGACGGAAGCAGCACATCATCACCCGGACCCACTCCCAGGGCCGCAAGGCCCAGATGCAGGGCTGATGTGCCTGAACTGGTCACGACCGCCGCCCTGACGCCCGCGAACCGGGCCAGGCGCTCCTCAAGCTCCCTTACCCTGTCCCCCTGGGTAATATGTCCTGACTTTATTACTTCCGAAACTGCCTTTAACTCTTCATCTCCCAGAGTAGGCCTCGAATGCGGAATGATCTTTTCGGCCATATATGATCCTTTCATTCTTGCTACTCGATATCCAGCAGATACCTTAGCGCCCGGAATCCCTCGGCATATTTGACCTTGGCCTGGAATCCGCGAAAATTGGCAACCGCAATAACACTCTCGACCATATCCAGACTGGTAGGGTATTCCCTTTCCACCTGCGACCTGTGAAGCTTTAGAAGTTTGCCCTTTTCATGCAGTTCTTCCCCGATATCCACGAAGATATCCGGCTCGAAGTTCCTGGACGTGTAATCCTCGTAAAAGATGACCTTCTTGTGATATCGCGCGGCGACGATGGTGCTTTCGGTAAGATACCTGTGATCCTGGTGAGTGTCGTCGGGGTAATTGACGAAGATCAGGTCAGGATCGCATTCCTTTATGGCTTCTTCTATCTTCTCTATAAGTTCTTTACTGGCCGTGAGGCGCGTATCCATGAACCCGCCCCAGTAGACCTTTTTCACCCCCAGAAATTCAGCGGCTTTTTCCTGCTCCTTTATCCTGACCTCCGCTCCCCCGCTGAAATCACCATGGGTCGCTATGAAAAAACGTATATCCGCCTTTCGCCGTTTTTTCAGCTTCAAAAGCGTCCCCCCGCATCCGTACTCTATGTCATCCGGGTGCGCGCCTATCGCTAATATATTCATTGCTTTCTCCCTTCTCTTATAATGTCAAGACTTTTCCCGCCGCAGCAGAACAGTAGGTCCACGACCGACATGTGCGGATAGAATCCGTTGAATATCTGGCTGTAACCGGGGTGCGAATAAGCCTGGAATTCAAGCGCGATCCCGCTTTTCCGGAACCGTTCTTTATCAAGGTAGTCGTCCCCGCCCGCTCCGGACACATACGTATCGGCTTTCAATTTTTCACAAATATCGACCAGTCTCTCCGTCTTGCCCGTTCCAACCCCTAAAGAAGAACTCCTGATGAGCTCCGCGCCTATTCCCAGCGTCTCTTTCAAATAACGGATGAAATGAATGTTAACATCCGCCAGGAACTCCCATTCCCTGTTAAAAGTATCACTGAAAAACGGAAGATATTCCTTGAAATAAGGCGCGCGCGAGTAATTGAGCTCCAGCCCCTTGAGATGCTTGTTTCGCCAGGGCTGACGGCCATCTATCCTGACGTCCTTGAGCAGCTGGCCGAACTCATACAGGACCGGCACCGTGAGCCACTGCCATCCTTCGGCATTGCGGATCTTGTTCCGGTTCTGCCACTCGTTCTTCTTGTACTGCACGTCATCCAGCAGGACAAAAACATCCGCCCGGTCCATTTTATCAAAATATCCCAGCCAGGGCAAATATTGCGGTTGATGAATGGCTACTTTCATGTTCTCAGAAAATACCCCTTGTTTTGAACGACCCAGTCAATGAGGGCCTGCACGCCCTCTTCGACCTTGACTTTCGGCTTCCAGCCGAGGTCCTTGCGGGCTTTTTCGATATCACAGACAAACGTTTTCTGGTCTCCCGGGCGCCAATCGTCGAAACCGTACCGGACTTTCCTGTCCAGGGACCGCTCCAGCATGGAGATCAGCTCAAGCAGAGACAGGACATTTCCCGCCCCCCCGCCTATATTGTAAGCATTCCCGCCGGCTTTACCGATCTTATCGATCGCCTTCAGATAACAATCAACAAGATCACCTATCCAAAGGATATCTCTGGTCTGTTTGCCGTCGCCGTAAATAGTGATGGGGCTTCCCAGAACGGAGCATATCGTAAAGTGCGCCACCCAGCCCTGGTCCTCCACGCCAAACTGGCGCGGCCCATAAATGCATGACTGGCGGAAATCCACAGTCCTTAAACCGTATATCCTGGCGTAATCCACTACATATTGATCCGCGGCGCCCTTGGAACAGCCATACGGAGAATGAAAATCCAGGGTCCTGTCCTCCGGGATGCCGCGAGGCAAGGACTTATACCGATATTTTCCCTCTTTCTCGACCACTTCCAGATCATCCATGGCCCCGTAGACCTTGTTGGTCGAAGCGTTAAGAAGGACCGCCTCCGGCCGGAACCTCCTTACGCCCTCGCATATGTTAAACGTTCCCAGGGCATTGATCTCAAAATCTTCCCTCGGGTCCGACACGGAGAGGGTCACCGCGACCTGTGCCGCCATGTGCAGGACAACATCAATGCCCTTGCAATCAGTAAAACATGCCTTGACCTGCCTAAAATCCCTTATATCCCCTTTTAAAAAAGTGAATTTCGCCCGCTGTTCCAGCCATTCAAGGTTTTTTCCGGCGCCTTTACGGGACAAGTTATCAAAAATAATGACCTCATGACCTTCTTTAAGGAACCGTTCCGCGGAGTTTATCCCTATAAAACCGGCCCCGCCGGTGATCAAGACTTTCATTTCCTTACCTCGCTTCCTGTTCTCGCGCTGAGCAACTCCCTGTATAACGCGTCCAGTGCGTCCACCATTTTTTCCGCGGAATAATCGGCAAGCGCTTTTTTCCTTTCCTTCTCCCCCATGTGACGGGCCTCTTCAGTGTTGTCAAGAAGCTCATCCAGCGCTTTCGATATGGCATCGGAAGAAGCCGACTCTATCAGAATACCGGCATTATCAAAAACAAGGGAAGAGACGCCGCCGACACGCGTCGCTATTACAGGTTTTCCCAAAAACATGGCTCCGACCAGCGTCCGCCCCATACCTTCGTTTAGCGAAGGCAGGACAAAAATATCAAGCGCGTTAAGCACGGCTCCGGTATTCTCCTGCCACGGAATTATGTGAAATCTGTCCGTGATATCCGCGGCTGTCAGCATTTTCAGATATTTCCCGCGAAGCGGGCCATCGCCGGCTAAAAGAAAATGTATGTCTCTCTTCTTTTCCAGCTGTTTTACCGCCGCTTCTATAAAATACTCATATCCTTTTATTTCTATGAAACGCCCTATGGACCCTACCAGAACCTTGTCCGGCGGTATCCCGAGTTTTTTTCTCCAATCGACGCCGCTATTCACTTCACGTTCCAGATTTTCAAACTCTATGCCGCTGGGGATAGCGGTATAAAGATCTTCACCGCCGATCTCGTAACACAACCATTCATAACACTCCGCGCCGGTAAGGCCGATGATCTTGTCCGTTATCCGCGCGGCCATCCTCTCGGCCGATAATATCAGGTCGGTCAATATTCTTCCGAAATATTCGTAAAACACGTGCCCGTGAGGCGTAAAAACTATTTTTTCAATTCCCGCGCACCTGGCCGCGACACGGCATATGAATCCCGCTTTATGCGAATGAGCGTGCATTATATCATATTTATTCCGGCGCATGAAACGCAGTATCTTAAAGAAAGCTATAATATCCCTTACCGGATGAACATTTCTCACAAGGTCTTTTTGCGAAATAAAACGAACGCCCGCTTTTTTAGCCCTTTCAATAAGATCTTCATAAGGGTTTTCCGTATACCCGAATAAAAGATCTACCGCGTATCCTTTTTGCGCGAGCCCGATAACGCTCAAAAGCGTATTCTCCGAAGAACCGCCTTTATCAAGCCTGGTAATCGCGTGTAATATTTTAATTTTCTTTCTCATATATTATTTCCGCAGGCGTCCTGTTTCAGCCAGCGATCCCTTTATTTCCATGAACACATCCCCGGGATCAATAAGGGAAAAACAGTCAAATTTTTTGCATTTTACCCTGCCGTTCCTGTAACAGGGGCTGCACTTGAGGTCCTTGCGGACGATCTTTGCGTGTTTTGATAAGGGACGTGTTTTCCTGTAATCCGTCGGACCGAATATCGCGACAACAGGAACATCCAGGGAAGCGGCAAAATGCATGATCCCGGAATCGTTGCCGACAACAACATCACATTTCCTTATCAGGGAAGCCAATTGATGAAAATCGGTCTTTCCGACGGAAGAGGCAAATTTTACATCCGTCTCAGCGGCCAATTGTTCTTCCAGGCCCCTTTCGTTGCTCCCCCCGAGCAATATGACCTGGGCGTTCAGTTCTTTATGCGCCAGATCTACAAGCGCCGCAAATCCGGCTATCGGCCATCTCCTGAAATATGCCTGTTTCTCCCCGGACCCCGCATGCATGCCGATTATAATATTGCCGGTATTCATTTCGTTCTCTCTAAAAAATTCTTCAGCAAACCTTTCGTCACCTTCAATATCTATCCTGGGATACGGCGGTAATTTCAACCCGAAATATTCGGCAAATCTCTTATGAACGTCATATTCATGAAGCGAAGGATCGGATACGCCTTTATCGGCAAGAAAAGAAAATGCCCCGGGGAGGGAAAACACCTTGCGTTTTACCGCCGCCGCGCTGAAAAAAAGCCAGCTTTTTAACCAGTCGGTATACGCGGCAGCTATGCCGATGTCGAACTTTTCCTTTCTGATATTCAGTATTTCTCTTGCCGGGCCGATAGCCCGCGGTTCCAGCAGAAGCATTTCTTCATCGGAAAAACCCAGGGCCGTTAATAATCCATAAACGACTTTCTCGCTGACAATGATCTTCACTTCACATTTTTCCTGTTCTTTCAATGCCCTGATCAGGGGATAGATAAGAATGGTGTTTCCGACCCCGCCCAGATCAAGAATAAGGGCTTTCGCGCCGGAAGCGCTTTCTCCGGCGCCTTCAAGGATGTCCAGCATCCTTTGCGCCATATCTTCAGGGTTAAACAGTGCCGCTCTTTCATGGCCGCGTTCCGCACATTGTTTCCTGGTATCTTCCTCCTCGAGCAGTTTAAGGACGGTTTCGGAGATGTTGTCCACGTTATAAGGATCAAAGAACACGGCGGCTTCACCGAGCACTTCGGGCATCGGCCCGGCATTTGAAGCCGCCACGGGCACGCCTGCGGCCATCGCTTCTATCAGCGGTATCCCGAAACCTTCGGCCAGTGAAGGAAAAACAAGGACGGAAGCGTTTTTCAGGAAGATATATATATCGTCGTGACTGAGATTCATAACGGGTATGATCTTCCCGCCCAACTGCTTCTCTTCGATAACCGACTTGATATTTACCGTCTCGTTCCTGGAACCGCCGACCAGCATCAGCCTGTGGGTTTCCTTTACATGCTCCGGCAGCAGATCAAAGGCCGAGATCAATCTCGATAAATTCTTATGCGGTTTAAAATTCCCGAGATATAGGATATACGGCTTGTGCAGATCGTATCGCGCCGTAAGCTCCGTGATCCTTTTATCCGGTTTTTCCGGCGCCGCCGGCATTTTCACCGACGGATAGACCACCTCCAGTTTGTCCCGCTTTATCCTGAATATCCTCGACACCCTGTCTTTTGCGTCCTCGGAAAGGGTAATGACCTTCGCCGCCCGGCGGCTGCAAAAAAAGGAATAAAATGAAAAATGCGCCTTTTCCAGTATGGCCTTGGCGCCTTTATATTTTGAGACGGTCAGCGGTATAACGTCGCACACGGTATTTACATACGGGCACACGCGCCGGAAAGGCGTTTTAATGTACGGGGAGAAAAAAACATCTATTTTTTCTCTCCCGAGCGCCGCCGGGAGCCGGAACTGATCCCACAAAAAAGTATTTTTCTCCGGGATGATGACCTTTTTGCATCCATCCGGTAAAAAAGCCGTGTCGGTGAACTGATTGCAGAACAGGACGAACTCGTGCTTCCAGGATATCCTGGCATACGTGAGAAAGTTCTCAAGGATACTGCGTATTCCCGTAAAGGTATTTTTCCGGAATTCCCGGACATCGATCCCGATTTTCATCTCTATTATGAAGGTAAATATTTACGGCGCTTTCCCAGTTTCTTTTTTGCGCCGTCCGTAATTCCGTCCAGTATGGCAATCGCCCTTTTTATCTTACCACCGGTAATATGAAAACAAAAGTTCTTTACGCCGTGAAGGAACAGTTTTAATGCCTTAAAATACTCCCTGTACTTGATATGCACCCATAATTCATTCCTGTATGCATAGTATATGCGAAAAGGCTGGGTATATGATTCCGTTCTGACCGTTCCGATCTTCCCCTGGATTTTTCCGGAAAAATCCAGGGAATCTATCCTGCTGGAAAAAATCAGATACATCCGATATCCCGCTTTCCTGATCCGCAGGCCGTATTCCATGTCCCCGCCGTAAAGGAAGAGGGTTTTTTCGGGAAGTCCCGTTTTCTTTACGACTTCGGAAGAGACAAGCGTCCCCCGCCAGGCGAACAGGTCCTCGATCTCAAGGATGGGTGAATCTTTTTCGCTATCCCAGGACCGCGCGCTTCTTACGGCTCCCACTTTACCCTCTTTGCCGAGCATTATCGCCCACTTGAGCAGTTCAGCAAGAGCGTTCTTCTCGGAAACACAGTCATCATCAAGCAACCAGACATAATCGCTGTCTTCATATGCAAGTTTTATGCCTTCGCAATACCCGCCCTCGCTTCCGATGTTATCCGGAAAATGTTCGTACTTCACGAAACTAAAATATGTTTCTATCATGCTCCTTGTATCGGTTCCCGGGCTGTTGTCGATCACGTATATCCGCTCCGGCACTACTGTCTGGGCCAGCATGCTCTCCAGGCATTTTTTCAAAATATGCGGGCGGTTATACGTCACCACGACCGCGGCGATCTTTTCCATCTTTCTACCCCTTCCCCGCATAAACGAGTATTTCGCTGCTTTGCCCGATAATTTTCAGGAGAAAACCCAACGGAAGAAAAATCCCCCGAAGCACTTTGTTCTCTATGTTAAAAAATCCAGTTATCCAAAGAGGGGCCCCTCTTTCCTCCAGGATACGTCCAATGCCCGAGATCATGTAGTTGATATACAGGGCCTGACTGATCTTAAGCGGTTTTAACCCGCTTTTTAATACTAGTTTACTGATGGTCCTGCGATCAAAATGAAAACGGTGTCTCGGCAGGTCGTAAGCGCGCCAGCGCTTTCCGAATACAGCCATCTCTATCCTGCTTTGATTGGGGACCCTTATAACCAGCAGGCCCCCGGGTTTCAAGATCTCGCGTATTTTTTTAAGGTCGACCAGAGGATTTATAAGGTGCTCCAGCACATGACGCAGGCTAATTACGTCGAAGAAATCACTTTTATACTCGATATCCTTAAAATCGCCGGTGATGACGTTGAGATCTCTCACCTCGCGCGCGTAAGAAGCCTTTTTCTCCTCCAGCTCGACCCCATAGACCTCCCATCCAAGCCTTTTCTCAAGGGATAACAGTTTACCGCTGCCGCACCCTATATCCAATAATCTGCCCGGCTTATCCCTGTACGGAAAACATCTGTTCCGGTAGCGGTAAAAAGGAAAGGAAAGAATATTTTCGAAAAAATCGATCATCTGAGGCAAAAAATTCCTGTCCTCTCCGGCCAGCATTCTCCATAACAGCCTGCTATATCGCTTTGAAAGCCAGGATTCAAAGCTGCTTACCGCCGCAACGGGTCCAGCGCTTTCAATGCCGCAGCGCTCATCCGGATAAAACTCCCGTATATCCCCGATGTCCGCGTCCGGCAAAGTATAGACCAAGCCGCAACCCCGGCATTTTACCACGCTGAACTCACCTTTTGCCTGGCCCGATCTGTCCCGGTCTTTAAAAAGCAACTCGGGATCCGACGAACCGCACAATATACAGCTTCCTTTGACCGTCACAAATAGCCCTCTCTGTAAGCTCTTTTATGCCAGTTCCAGATATACCCGCTCCGTTTCCCCGGCATTTCTTTTCACGTCAAAAAGCTCTTCCGCGCGCGCTCTTGCCTTCTGTCCCATCCTGATCCTCTTCGCATCATCATTCAATAGATCCAATACGGCAGCGGCAAAGCCGTTTATATCATCCGGTTCTACCAGTATCCCCGTAACTCCGCTCTCCACTAATTCGGGGTTACCCCCGTCATCCATGGCGACAACCGGTTTTCCCGCGGCCATGGATTCGATTATCGCTCTTGAACACGCTTCCCTTTCAGTAACGTGAGCGGATATGTCAAAGGACGCTAAAAATCCGGTGACATCTCTTTTGAAACCGGTAAAGATCACATGACTGCCCAGCCCTGATTTATCCGCTATCTTTTTCAGCTCTTCCATCCTGCCGTTTTCACTGTCCGAGAATTCACCGCCTACCACCAGAAACAGCACATCACCGGATTTTCTTAAAATAAGGGGAGCCGCTTCCAAAAAGTATTCGACCCGCTTCCTTTTGCTTAAATTAGTAAGCACGCCGACGATTTTCCTGCTGCCCGCGTTCAATTCCTTCTTTACCTCGCCTCCATCTGTCGCGGGATTGAACCGGTCCAGATCGACCCCGTTCAATATCGTCCTGACCTTGGAAGGGGCCTTTCCGTTCTTTTCAAACCTTTCCGCGACCGCACGGGAGTTGCATATGACCCTGTCCGGGAGAAATAAGAATCTCTTCGTTAGATCGGCTTCTCCGCCAAATATCAGATTTCTCTCATGCCACACAACGGGCACTCCCGAGATCTTCCCTGCAAGCGCGCTCAGAATATTATTCCTGGGCGTATAAGAATGGATGATATTAATCCTGTTTTTCCTGATGTATTTTATCAAAATGGACAAAACTTTCAGAATTTCAAACAGATTCCCGACATTCACCCCGGGGACTTCAAGGAACAGGACATTTACGCCCAGCTTTCTTGCTTCTCTTTCAAACTCTCCTCCGCCCGGTACGGCCAGATAGGGCTTGAACCTGGAGCCATCCAGGTTCTCCCACAGGTTAAGCAGGCTTCTCTCCCCTCCGCTCACCCCTGTCTTGTTATGGAGATATAAAATATTGAGTCTTTCGGACATGGCTTTACAAAACCCTATTTACTTCTTTTGCAAACCTTTCGCATCCAGTAAAGTGTTGTATAGTTTTTCTATTTCTTCAAGCATTATCTCAGAAGAAAATCTTTGCTTGCTGATGTTTTGTCCTTCTTTCCCCATCTGTTTTGCCATCTGTTTATCTTTTAACAAAGCTATTATGGCCTCGGATAACGCTTTGGGATCTTTAGGCGGCACCAGGATACCGTTCACTCCATGCTTAACAACCTCGGGTATCCCTCCGATACTATTCGCTATAACCGGCTTGCCCGCAGCCATGGCCTCAATAACAGATATGCCCAGTCCTTCCCTTTCACAAGAAGTGAGTACGAATATATCCATCATCGAGAGTACCTCGGGAATGTCTCTTCTTGCGCCGGCAAAAATAACTTGAGGGGTGATCCCCAACTTCCGTGCTTCTTTTTGAAGTTCTTCTTTGAAATAACCATTGCCTATGATCAGCAATTTGGTTTTAGGAAAGAGGGGCAATAGCCTGGCTGCCGCTGAAAAAAGGTACTTATGTCCTTTGTTCGGGGTCAAAGAAGCAACTATCCCGATGATCGAATCATCCGGTTTTATCTTAAGCTGTTCTTTTTCTTCTGAAATGTCTCCAACATTAAAAAATCTATCTGTATCCACGCCGTTATAAATGACCACCGTCTTCAGGGGGTCGATCTTTTCGTGCTCTCTTATAAAACCCTCCACTGCTTTCGAGCAAGATATGATCTTATCGGTAAAGGTGCTTAAAAACTTTTCCATCAACACATGTCTTTTTCTATATTCAAAATAAGTGCTGTGTACATGATTAATGATAATTTTGACCCCAGCTATTTTAGCGGCGATCCTTCCGATAACGGAGGAAAAATAACCATGGGTTTGGATCATATCTATCCCGGCTTTTCTCAGCAAAAAGACCAGCTTTAAAATATTTAAAGGGTTATGATAAGTTGAAATGTTCAAAATGCGTACTGTAATTCCTTCCTTTTCCAATTCATCGGCGATCTCCCCTCCTCGAGCGACACACCAGACTTCAAGATCATACTTTTCGCGATCCAGGCCGCGGGCTATCGCAGCAACAACATTCTCCATCCCCCCCACTTTCAAGTCTTCTGCTAACTGTAAAACTTTTATCTTTTTCATTCTCTCCCGCCATCTACCATGGTATAAACGGCATTTGATCCATTTTCGTATAAAAATAGAAACTTATCGTGCCTTCTCTCCACTAAGGGTCGCAAATTCCTACGTGTTTCAGCGCTAATGCTGTCAACGAGCACATAATCGGGCTTACTTCTTTCTATAAAAGCAAGTAACTCCTCTTTATCGACTGCAACAGCTAAAAAGTCGGGTGAGCGCCTAAGCGAGTACAGGTAAAGTGTCCGGGGCACAAGACTCACAACCGCAGCATCGGATGGGGTGTTTTCTTTCATCCAACTGCACGTTTCTAAAAAAGCTCTGTAAGAAACCTCTGCCTGATTATCCGCTTTTGGTTTTACGATAAAACGAGCATAACGGCTCGAGAAATGTCCCAGATTAAGAATAAACAGTAAAGCAATCGCTAAAGCAAAAATATTATTCCCTACTTTTGATTTTATTCGCAATAAAAGCAAAAGATCCCTTACGCCGATAATAAAATAATAAAAGATGAATGGAGCTAGGGGTGTAATAAATCGAAAACCGGACGTCTGGGTCCATGGCCAGAAAAACAAACATATAAGATACAGAACAACATAACAATCTACGGTTCGGCGTTCTTTTATCAATGAGGATATCAACCCATAACCGAAAACGAAAGCAAGTAAAAAGGCAAAGGCAGTGCGATGTGTAAAGTGGACATTGACCAGGGTTTCCGGGATAGAATAAAAAATACAGGCATACATGCCCTTAATGCCTCTCATAATAAAATCAAAAACAGTAAAATCTTTAAGAATGGGATTAAACGGATCATTAATCCTGAAATATGCAGCAAAATAATCAAATCCTCTTGCCCCCCTTAAAAGATAGTTTCTCAAAGACCATAACCCGATAGGAACAAATGAAAATAATGCGACGGAGTTTATTTTTTTATACAACAGAGCTTTTTGAGCAAAGTTTTTTCTATTTAAAAATAAACTTATCAAAAAAGCTAAAACTAAACACAAACCCATATATCTTGTAAAATAAGAAAGCAGCAAGAAAAGAATGGTTCCAAAAGATAATCCGAATGAATTTTTATCTTCCCTGGCATACTCAGTGGCACACAATAAAGCAATAAACGAAAAAAGCATGTATGGTATCTCTCTCATGACGCTATGGGAAAGTGCGATCACCTGAGAGCATATCCCTGTTAAAACCGCCACCAAAAGAGCTGTTTCTTTATCAATAAAACGCCTGACTAAAATATATGTAAAGATCAAAACAAAAATCCCGAGAATCGTAACGAATAATTTTAAAATCAGAAAATTATAACCCGCGAAATAAATTATTGCAGCCAAAAGTAAGGGAAATAAAAATGGCACCATGGTGTGAGGCGGCACCCCAACAAGCCAGAGCGAACGATAGCCCTGACCAGAGGTAATGGATTTACCGAGCAAAATATAGGCAGATGCATCTTCTCCTATAATGGGTTGCCGATTTAGCAACGATAGATAAAAAACGGTAATTGCGGCAAAAAAGCAAAGGACCAAAAAGCTGAACAGCCGTCTCCTCTTATCACTCACATACTTTCCACTATAAGTAAATTCCATTTATAGAACTCCAATGCTTCTTATTACTGTTTTTTCGCAACGTAATATGGCGATATTTCAAAAAATATCATCGAAAAACCCTTATTATATTTTCTCCCTACGGCCTCGAGAACCCTGAATCCCATCTTTTCCAGATTGTTTTTCTCGATGAACGGAATGCCGTGATACGTGCAGATCACGCCGCTGGGAGAAACTTCCATTCTGTATTTGGTAAAGAGTTTCAGATTAATTAAATTTCTTATAAAGACTTTCATCAGTTCCCTGTTCTTGGGAACGCATAAAGCGTTGTGGGATGAAAATACAAAGAGCCCGCCTTTTTTCAGAACCCTGCGTGCTTCATTTATACATTTAATTCTTTTCTTGTAGGGATGAATGTAGTCTATACCATTGAAGGAAAAGAAAATATAATCAAAACTCGCATCCTTAAAATCCAGATCGCACGCATCCATTACCCTGAAATCGATACCTTCATGCTTCTTTCTGGCGAAATCTATCATCTCTTTAGACAGATCTATGCCTGTGACCTCAAAACCTCTTTGCTTAAAAGGCATCGTGGTGCGGCCCGTTCCGCATCCCAGATCCAGAATCTTCCCCTTTTTCCTGAAATACTTTTCAACAATATATCCTTCTGGCCCCTGAAAACCTTCTTTATTATATGTTTCTTTCACGGCATAAATATTCGAAAAGGTCTCAAGATTAATTTTTTCCTGCGGTGTTAATTTGTCCACGATCCCCTATGCCTTCCGGCTGATGATCGACAAAATCTCCTCGATCCTGTGCCTGTAAGTATGCTTTTTTAAGACTTCCGTCCTGCCTTCCCCGGCGACCATCTTCCTTTGCCCGGGATCGGCCAGATAGGACTTTATCAGATCTATCAACTCATCGGCATTCCTATAACATACCAAATGTTTCTTATCCTCAAACAGGGTCATTACGTCCGCTTTCGCGTCCACAAGCTGAAAAGCGCCACAACCCAATATCTCAAAAACCTTTGTATTGGTCATGCGAAAATCTTTCTCGTCAACATAAGGCTCCATAACATCGCACCTGTGCCCTATAATGTTCAATACCATCTTTGAGGCGCTGAATATCTTCACCCATTCATCAGGCGTTACTACGCCTCCGCGGATAGAACTTCCCAGGGGCGAGTTTTTGGGTATCCTCTTCCACCCGATACCCCATATGCCCAGATCAAAATCTGTCAATTTTTCCAGTATCTCCACGCGCTCGGTATAATTCGATCCCACGAAGCATATATCACAGGCGTACTTTTTTTTCTCTTCCGCGCTTAAATCTATCGGTTTGTGGATAGCGGGATCGCAGGCAAAAGGCAGCCAATATCCGTTCTTATTGCCTGCCTCCCTGTATTTATTCAGAGCATCAGTTCCGCAGGTAAAGAAATAATCGTAATAGGGCCCGTTCCGCAAATAATCATTAAACATCAGAGGGAAATCAGCTATCCAGTTGACCGTTATTACCTTGAAAGAGCTTCGTATCTCGGAAACGGTTTCAGGGAATATGGTCCAGCCGCCATTTACTATCAACAGATCCGGCCTGAACTTTTCGACTCGCCGGATCAAATCCCTGTTGATCCTTCTCATATCCCGGGAATGCAGAGCAGGAACACATTGTCTTATTCTTGCGGGTATACGCCAGTCGCGAAAATCAAAAACTTCGAGAGTATGACCTAGGCTTGTTATCGCCCGCTCGATATACTCTGTAAAACTTATAAACCGCGGATTGTGATACCCGACAAAAAGAATCTTCATATTACTTTCCCGATAGAACTCTATCAAGCACCCCGGACAATTTTTCCGTTAATGTTTTTCTGTCATATTTGCTTATCTCTCCCCGATCAGGTTCGATCCTCAGCATGCCCTCATTGTGCCTCTGATAGAGCCTGTATAATAAGTCTTTCACGGCGCTGACATTATTGGGCTCAACGACAAAACCTGTTCCGGTCTTCTCTATCAGATCCGCTTCAAATCCCGGAGGCGTGATAGCCAGGATAGGAACACCTGTATAAATATATTCAAAGATTTTTGCCGGAACTGAACCTGAAAATTCATAGGAAAACTTTTTGCCTTTATGAGATTCGATGATCAAAAGTAAAATGTCCGAGTCCATCAAATACTTTATACATTCTTTATGGCTCACGAAACCCGTAAAATTTATCACGCGCTCCAGATCTAACTTTCGCACCAAATCCCGTAATCGAATTTGATAGTCCAAGGATACCGTTCCGGCGAATATAACCTGGATCTCGCCCTTTAAGATTTTCTTTTCCCCGATCAGCTGCCCCAGGGCATGAAGAAAACTTTCCGGTGAATAGCAAAACCTTTCCGACAATCTGCCCGTATAAGTAATTACAAGTTTCGACCGTTTTTTCTTCTCTAAATTCAGAAAATCCTCCGCGTCATACCCGTTGGGGATCAAGTCAAATTTATTTTCACTTATACCGGGAAAATTTTCTCTTATCCCTCTGATGGTTTCCTTCTTAACGGAAATCACCCTGTCGGCGATCTCAAGTATTTTATGTTCCAGAGATCTGCGGATTCGCTGCTTGACCCCCTTTGCGTTTTTTGCATAGACAGAAGTCGTCCAGGAGTCGTCATAATCGATCACCAGGGGTTTACCGGTAAACTTTTTCAGCAAAAAACCGATCACAAATGAGGAAAAAGGCTGTCCATGTACATAGATCAAATCCGTATTTTCCTTATTTATGATCTCTATTCCCTTTTTGAAACCGAACGGGATCCACCCGTCGTACCAGTCGACGATCACTATCCTGTAATAGATCACGCTATAGATCTTCAAGATCATCTTAAGGAACCCGCGGCTGATTTTGCCTATATTCTTCCGCTCAAGACTTTCCTGCAAGATCAGATCCAAACTTATCGGATCCAGCGAGAAAACGCCATTGACCGAAATCCCCTCCGGCACTTCCTTAACAAGTGAATGATCAAGAGGTTCGCTTTTTCTCCCGATAGTGACCACATAGGGCTTCCATCCATAAACAGGAAGCAATTTTGCAAATTTTAAGGGCCTTTGAACCGCGCTGCCCCCGGCAGGCGGAAAGGAATAAGAAACCATTAAAATCTTTTTCTGTTTAAAATCCGACATTTAGCGCGGGAACTCCTTAAACAGCTCGCCGGATCGACGTTTTATAGGCAATATCCGGCGCACTAAAAGCTTAAAAAACAAGATCCAGCTCCTTCTGGCGAACAGGTCCGTGCAAATGGATCTCAGAAGCCATTCTTTCGCCCTGGTATAATTGCCGACGCAATATGAAACCTCTGCCAAATAGAGACAGTTGGAGGCCAGGATCCTTTTTTCATTGCGCTTAGTTTTCGGCATTATATCATCCAGGAGCTCATCAATGCCTTCCTCCGTCAGGTCATTAAGCCTGTCCCGTCCGTTGGCCCTTCTCTCCTTAGCCAACATTCTTACAAGCGAATAGCGCCTATTCTGATCAAATCTATTGCGCGCACAGATAGAATCCGGATTGATCCTAACCTTATAAAGCGGTTCTGCGATGTTGGCAACATCAAAAGCTTCCGAAACGCGAAATAATAGATCATAATCTTCCACGAATTTAAGCTTTTCCCGATAAAGTCCCGCCTTTTCCATGCATACCTTCCTGCACATGATCGAAGCATGGCAAACCGGGACATCATGCCATAAGGCATCCTTTATATCTCTGTTTTCGGTGCTTGACTTATAGATCTTTACCTCTTTACCATCTTCATCTATTTGAACAACGAAAGTCCCGACCAGGGCAATGTCTTTATGCTCTTCCAGAAAATCTACCTGCTTTTTAAATCTTTCGGGAAGCGATATATCATCCGCGTCGTGGCGGGCAATGTATTCACCTTTTGCCATTCTAATTGCTTTGTTCAGCGATTTTATCAGGCCCAGATTTTCCTGTTGGACCAGACGTATTCTGACATCGCTGAATGTCTCCAGAATTTCCTGAGTTCTATCTGTTGATCCGTCATTGATAATAATAAGTTCAAAATTCTTATAGGTCTGATTTAAAATACTGCACACAGCTTCCCTGACGTATTTTTCCCCGTTATAAACACTCATTATCACGCTTACTTTGGGATTATTCATTCAGATCTCTTTTTTAAAACTCCCGCATATTCAAGCACTATCGCCCTCTCGGGATCTTCCCCTTGAGATCCCTGATCTTCGTCACTATCAAAGGGTCCAGAAAAAGCAGGGTTAGCAGTCTTAAGACATTAAGATTAAACGGATTGGACAGGAAGGATCTTGTTAACAGTCTTTTAGCGCTTTGATGATCTCCCCCGTAAAAAGCTTTTGCGCCGTGCTGATAATACCTTAAAGCCGCGGGGATATATTTATCCCTTACCTTTTGCGCCTGTTTTTCCACCTCTCCGGCATCATGCCGGCCGGTCAAGCTGTCTTTGTGCACTCTGAAATAATACAGATACTCGTTTAATTTTTGCATGCGAAACCTGTTGTAATATATCCGTAACCAATATTCATAATCTTCGACCAGAAAAGCCTCGGGATCATAGCCGCCTAACCGTTCATAAACTTTCTTCCTGTACAGGAAGCAAAGCCCTAAACGATTTACCCTGCGTAAACTCCCGGGAGGCCCCACGCTGACGGATTGTAATATTTTCCCCGTCTCATCGATCTCATGGTAATTAGCATATACATAGTCTGTTTTTTTGTTTTTTTCCAGCGCTTCGACCATGGACCCTATCGCCTGGGGGGAATAGATATTATCGTCTGACGTCCAGGTCAGATACTCGCCCGAGGCATTTGAAAAACCGGTATTAAGCGCACGGGCCTGCCCTAAATTCCTTTCATGCCTTAAATATCTTACCCTTTTATCATGATAAGATGTAATGATCTTGGAAATATTATCAGAAGAGCCGTCGTCAACGACGATCAACTCGATATTTTTATAGATCTGCTCCAGACAGCTATCGATCGCTTCGCGGATATACCTGTCGCCGTTATGCGTCGGCAGGATAATACTCACTTTTTTGGGGATCATTTTTTATATCGCCTAAACTGTTCTTGCGGGCTTTTTGCCCACCGTGACAAGCAACCATCCCTGGTTAAGCGCTTTTAACGCCTTTAAGGGTATTCTGTAAAGTAATCGCAATATCATCTTTCCGATAGCGTTGCCGCTTAACATGGCCAAGAATTCAAACGAATGACGGGGATCTATGGAATATTCGACAATATTCTCTAACCCGGCTTTTTTAAAATAACCCCGAAGCGTATATTCCGGGGTTTCTCTGCCGTATGGCCAGGCCCCCTTTAACTGCTGATACCATTTTCCGATCCTGTACGAGACAGAAGCGGCATTTGGGATCATGGCAATAACTACGCCATTAGAAACTCTTGCTGATTCACTCATAATAAAGTCTATCTCATCATCAGTAAAATGCTCAAGGAGCCCCTGACTCCACACACAATCAAAAACACTGTCACAAAAAGGAAACGGCTTAAGAATATCGCCGCGAACAAACTTTCCGTTAAGTCCTGCGTGCTGAAAAACAGTTTTGCTGAATTCCAGATTTTCAGAACTCAAATCCAGAAGAACCGCCTCTCTTTTATTTTTCGCCAGCACTCCGGATAATAATCCTGTCCCGCTGCCTATCTCCAATATTGTTTGGCCGGAAAGCGTATGCTCTTCCACGGGTTTATACCATTGTTTCACGCGCCCGGAAGCTATATCAGCCGCCGCCTCCTCGGCATCGGTGTTCCCCACTATTACCCGATGCCACTGGTTGCTGTTCAAAGGCTCGTATCCCGCAGTATCTTTATCGGCCCCCATAAAAGACCCTTCTCAAGAACGAGATCTTAAATTCATTATTTTGATTCATCGCCAGTATCTTTTTGTAATAATCAACTTCCATCTTGTCAATTCTGTCCTTCTCAAAACGCTCAACACTTTTTCTCGCGTTATTCTTTAAAGCGTCTCTTATCCCACGGTCATTGCAAGCGGACCTGATGGCTTCAGCAAGCGCCCGGGGATCCTCATGATCTTTAACAAGAAGACCGTTTTTCATGTGCATAATATACTCATTCATGGGCGCAATATCGGAAGTTACGACCACGCCCCCACAGGCAAGAGCCTCAATAAATACTATGCCGAATCCTTCCCACCTGCTTGGAACGCATACGCAGTCCGCCCAGGAATAATAACGCGCCAGATCCTCATTTTCTATCGATTCAATAAAATAACACCGTTCTATGACCCCCTGTTCCCGGGCCAATTCTTCATACCTATGCACATTTCCCCTCCCGACCGCCACCAGGCAATAGTCTTCAGCCAACACTTTTAAAGCCCTGATAAGCGTATCGAGATTCTTTTGCTTTTCTTTTCTTCCTATATGCAATATTTTATGCTTGGAAGGATATTTTCTGTTCAGATCCTCAAACTTATCCCCAGCTGCCGGACGCATCACCTTAAAATCCACTCTATTGGGAAGCACCCAGACCCTATCCGGCTTTCTGAATTTCGCTAACGCGTGTTTTCTGACCGCCTCTGAGACGCAAAAAACAATATCAGCTTTTTTTATTGAATTATGCAATAATTCCGGATTTGTATCATGGACCGAAACGACAGTTGGAACCCCTTCTGTCTTATAATTGCATGCCATATCGCACGCCCAGTCAGCGCCATACGCCCGGACTATATCTATGCCTAATTCTTTAACGCGATTCCCAAGCTGCCTCGGACCGGTAGGTATTATTTTCATGCCAAACTCAAATTTTTTTTCTTTTTCCAGGGGAGACAAAAGATAAACACCATCGAAAAAATGCAAGGGAGTGTAGTAATCCTTCAATCTTACCGATATCCCCTTGCTTTTATAGGCTTCAATTGAATCGCTTGGTATAACCGCTAATCTGGGCATTTTTTACCTGTTAATAACCTGTCATTCATATACGAAACAATCAAACTTGCCGTCCCAGAGAAAGATCGTTTCCATTACCGGAGAATGGGAATACCATATCTTTCTTAGAAGTTTTGAAAGGCGGGGCATTTTTTGCTTTCTCCTGTACCACCCCCCGTCGTTTAAAAGAATATCAAAAGGGTTTGTATTTCCTTCAACTATCCATCCCGTCCCGCTACTTTGCTTAGGGTGTTCCCCGAAAGGTTTATTCTCGAGAGGTCTTTTTTTAAAGAAAAATATAGCACCGCCGCGTTCTATCACCAGCCACCTGTGATAAGATCTGCCGAACATCAATTCCGCGAATATTGAGGGCGTGATAATCACCCCGGACCTGGCAACCCGCATCATCTCCCCGCAAGCTGCAGCGGGGTTTTCTAAATGCTCGAATACGTGATTACTGTACGCGAAATCAAATTCTTTATCCCCGAACGGAAGGACAGCGTCGATCCTTGAATTTACGAAGGTTATGCCTTTTTCCTTCATCTTTTCAACATCTATCTTAGGGCCGGACCCGAGCAGCCTTTCTTTGGGCTCTATATATAGATCAACCCCGACTCTGGCGCCTTTAACGGGGTTATTGCCGCATCCGAGGTCGATTATATTTTTTGACTCCGATAGCTTCTTTTGAACGGCTATCCATTTTTGATCTAATTCGATTTTCGGCTGGACTCCCCTCATCCTGTGATATATCGGCTTCAGGATCCGTTTTACCTCCCCGGGCATCAACATGCTGACAGCTTCTTTCACTGAACGCTTCATTAAACCTCCGCTTCCCATTTAGTAGGCAGCTTCACCGAGCCCCTGGCATTTTTAGCTCTCCCGACCACAAACCTGTAAACCATATTATGCCAATCCAATAGATTGTTCACATCTCCTTCCGCCACTATTGCGGAACAGAGATAATTATCGGCGGGGATATGAAAACGCGGAATATTAATTCTCACCCTCACCTTCCCCGGGGGAAGGTCTTTGAAATCCACATTCTCGTAATCGCTGTTCGCGCAGTACATAAAACCGCTGTCAGCGTAAAAATTGACCCCAAAAATAGGATTTTTAATTTTCTCGCGTATAATGCATTCAAGCATTATGTTAAGCTCACCGCCTGATTCAATAAAAGATATTTCGTTGAAATCTTTATCAAAAAATTTTACAGGCAAAAGCTCGGCTTTTTCCTTTAAGCCTTCTCCCGCGGCTAAACCTCTTCCGGCCGTGTCCCTGTCGCTTCTTTCCTGGAGCCCCTCTTTTATATACAGACTTATTCCCTCTTCGCTCGGCCCCAGAAAGCGCGCTCTGCCGTCCTTAAGATATAAGCAATTTAAAGTCTGTTCCCGGATCACATATTCATTATGAGATACAAGAACTATGGAAACACCGCTTTTGCGTATCTGGTGCATCTTCTGATAACATTTTATATTAAATTCTCTATCTCCCACGGCCAGTATTTCATCTATCAATAAAATGTCGGGCTGGCAGTGCACGGCTACGGCAAACCCCAATCTTACGTACATCCCGGAAGAATAATGTTTGACCGGCGCGTCAAGGAAATCCCCTATATCGGCAAAATCAACAATAGAATCAAATTTTCTGTCGATCTCTTTCCTGCCCATACCAAGGATCGCGCCGTTCACGTAAATATTTTCCCGTCCGGTAAGCATCGGGTGAAAACCCGCGCCGATCTGAATGAGAGCGCCGACCCTACCCCTTATCTTGATCTTTCCTTTGTCGGGCATAAAAATACCGTTTAACATTTTTAAGAGAGTGGTTTTGCCCGAGCCGTTAGGTCCGATGATCCCGAGAGTTTCCCCTCTTTTCAATTCGAAAGAGATGTTATCCACTGCTTTGAATTCACCCTCTCTTAATCTGCCGGTAGCCGCCTCCATGCCAAGAACATTTCTGGTAATATCCTGCATACCGTACAGCATCATATGCTTCAGGCTCTTGCTGAATTTTTTATCCGCATTTTCAACTTTTATCACTGTCTCGGGCATTCTGTTTTTCTCCAATCCGTTAATTAATTACAATCTCTCCGGTATTTTGGTTTTCGCGAGATAAAACACCCGCCAGGAAACAAAAAACAACAAAAATGATAATACAGATACGATAAAAAAGTCGATGGGCTCTTTAATATGCCCGTATACGATCAGGTCCCTGGGAGCGGTTATCAGCGGGGACAAGGGATTTAATTTGAAAAAAACACTTTTTCCGGCGGATATAGGATACAGCACCGGGGTTAAAAACATCAGAAATGTCGTAAGCAGCGACACTATATTCACGGTATCCCTCAGAACGCCGTTGACCAGGGACAAGATCAGGGATAACCCCAGTGTCAGGATCAGAACAGGTATAAGCGCCAGGGGGAAAAATATGATGCCCCATGAAGGCACGAACTTGAATACAAAAAAGAATACTATGATCAAGCCGAATTTTATTAAAAATTCGAATATCGATTGGGCCACCGACGAAAACACTAAAGCCTCCAACGGAAAATTGATCTTGGAGATCATGCCGCCGGCAGATACGATGCTGTTGCAGCCGGAAATGATGCCCGTTGAAAACAATTGCCATACGGCAAGACCTATCAACGCAAACAAGGGATACGGGATGCCCGTAGAAGCAATGTTCAAAATCCCGGCTTTATTCAGGAACATGAACGTTCCTATGGCGACAAAAGGCATTATCAATGCCCATAAATACCCCAAGGCCGCCTGTTTGTATCTCGCTGACCAATTCCGTATAAAAAGCCGCCAGATAAGTTCCCTGCTTTGAACAAGCTCTTTAAACATCTTGGGCCAGATCCTGATACCGAGCTTCAGGTACCTGTCAGGTTCATAAACGATATAATCCATATTCCGGTGCCCCTCCTATCGCATTCTGCGCTCCTTTATCGCTGCTTTTCCTGTCTCTATATCAACGAGTTTTATGACGATCGCCGTAAAGAACCAGAAGGGTTCCGCTATCCTTATGATGACAAAAGTATTAGACCCTATGGCATGGAATAACAGCCCGGCAAACCCGGCTATGTACCCCAGGGTCAACCCCTTGAACTCGGGCTTCTCCACCGTATAATACGTATGATACGCGGTTCTCCATATCCTCCACATGATCCATAAAAATAAAAATAGACCTATAAAACCGGTTTCCCCTAAAGCCAGAATATATTGACTGTCCAGAAACCCTATTCCGGTCACGCCGCCGCCAAAAAAAGGCTTTCTCGGAACCTTTGTCGTCAAAACACGATGCCACGATTCCACCCTTGCCGCGGGCGAAGGGCCGAGAGCGACGGGACCCACTCGCTTAAGGGCCTGGGCCTCTTCCGGCTGGAAGGTTCCCAGCACCCTGTCTTTTAACACCTGTGGCCCAAAAGCGACCGCCAGGACAAATGCCAAAGCCAGGATCGAGATACCGGCTATGACTTTCCTGCTCTTTGAAATCGCCGTAAATGCGACCAGCGACGCAAACATGCCGAGATAAGAAGCCCGGGAGAGCGTGAACAAAAATGTCGGTATCAGGAAAAGGAATACCAGGATCAGAATGTGGCGTCTTTTACCGTAACAATAGATCAACCCTCCCAGTATCGATAATATGAAAAGAATATAACCCCCGAGGGTATTCGGCTCCCCTTCGCCCTCAAAGGGGGCGGATATCCGCTCGACCGCCCCGATATGGGTGTTGCCGTATATCCCCACCACGATGCTTGTCAGAAAAAGCACGGTCAGGAACATCTTCACCTGTTTTTCAGTGGTGGTCTGGTTGAGAACTATGAAAAACAGGACAAAATATTCAACAAGTTTCAAGACATAGAACGTGCCTTTTACGGGCGTAATGTCACCGGCGGCCATTCCGCGTATGGTGGAGAAAGCCATAACAGCGATATAAAGGCCGATGGGAACATTCAGCGGACTTTGTCTTATCAGGGGAGCCTTTCTTACGGCCATCCTGGCCAGCCATGTGATCGAAACTATGATCAAAAGCAGGTCCTCGGCCCTGACAACAATGGCACGATCGGCTGCAGCTCCCGCTTCCAGCTCCGGAGAAAGCAGCATCGATAACAGAATAGCAATAAGCCCGATGTTCGTATTGATGAATGTCGCGATCGCAAAGATAATAGCGGCAATTATTATAACAGCTCTGGGGATATCCGGCGTTCCGGCTATCAAACGAGCAGAAATAATGACCGCGAGGAAGGTAAAAAGGACTGTTATGTATATTTTATAATTCGGATTTTGGAAACTGAAAAAGCTGATGGTGCCCTCCCCCCGCTTCGCGGAAAGGCGTTATGTCTTTTTTTCTTCCTGTTCCCCGTAATATTTCTGGTAATAGTAATAAGATGGAGAACCGAACCTCATATCCGAAGCCCTCATGCTGTTCAGGACAACACCGATAGGCTTACCTTTAGCGTTTTCTATTTGCAGCTTGCATCTCCGAAGAGCAAGCCGTGAAGTGCGCCCCGCCTTATAGACTATGATAATACCGTCCATTTTGGATCCCAGTATGGTTGAATCGGGTACAGGCAGAACCGGCGCCGAATCAAATAAGACGACCTGAAACCCGGCTTTTACTTCCTTGATGAATTCCGACATGCTCTCTGAGCCAAGCACCTCGGACGGATTAGCCGGCAGATGCCCGGCCGTTATAATATGCAGGTTCTCTATGCCCGGCGTTTTCATGAGCACGCTTGATTTGATGTTACCCATCATCATATCATTGATAGACTTGATTACATCGTCCAGCTTGAAAGTCCCGAGCACGATCTCTGTCAGCCCCATCTCTCTCCCTATGCCGAAAACCTCGTGCACGGCAGGCCTCCTAAGGTCTGCATCGACAAGCAGCACTTTATACCCCATCTGAGCCATGCTGAGAGCAGAGTTAACAGCGGTTATTGTCTTTCCTTCCTGGATACCTGCGCTTGTGAACATGAGACAATTACCCACTTTATTTAAGCCGGAAAATTTTATGTAAGTCTGGAGATTTTTATATGCCTCCGCCATGGAAGATTTGGGCTGATAAAGCACTACCAGGCGCCTCATTATCTCTGCGTATCTTTTCTCTTCTTCGGGCGGAAGCGGTTTTTTCCAATAGTCTGCCTGCTCCTTCTTGTCTATCTCGATCTGAGGAATAACGCCGAGTACCGGTACTTCGAGGTATTCCTCGACATCCTCGATCGTCCCGATGGAGGTATCCAGGCTCTCGACGACGAACGCCGCTACAAGCCCAAGAACAAGCCCAATAGCGGCTGCCAGAAGAACGTTAGAGCCTCTCTGCGCGTTAACCGGGGACTTTGGCACAACGGCAGGATTTACAATTTGTGTGTCTTTGGCTTTTGACGCTTCCATGATCAGGGCTTTTTCATACCGTTCTTTCAGGAGAGCATACAATTTCTTATTTATCTCAAGTTCGTTTTCAAGATCATCCACGTTGAGAGTCTCTACATCAAGTTCGCCTTCCTCGGGAGGAGATTGCTTCAAATGTTTCTTAATGTTCCTTATTTCGGCCAGCCTGTTGATGATCCCCGGATAATTGTCAGTATAACGTTCCCGAAGGTTGCTGAGTTCAAGCTCTAATTGTGCCAGTCGCACTCTCAAATCGACCTCGCCGGCGGGCATCTTACCGCCCGTCGAATCGACCCCCAGGCTTTTTAATTTTTTTCTTATGTCGGCAATCGTCTGCGACATTTTTCTAAGCTGCTTCTCCACGAATTCTTTAGTGGCTTTGGCGTCTTTTACCTGCTCATCCCAGCGTTTCTGCATGAAAACTTCAGCAACGACATCCACGATCTTTTTGGCCCTAAACGGATCAGTATCTATAACGCTTATCGTAACTAACTCGGTAGCAGTCTGCTCCTCGACCGAAATCTTGCCCCTCAAAGATGCGACAATTGCCTGGACCTTTTCACTATCCATGTCGGGTGTTATATATCCCAGCCGGAGCGCAACATCCTGCAGGATATTAAAACTGCGGATAAGCTCAAGTTGCGTGGAAAGATCTTCGCCCCCTCCTCCCCAGAATGTCACGCCGGTCCCGGTAACCTCGGCTACGGGTGTCCTTCGCGTATTTATATATATTGTCACGCTGGCCTTATAGATCGGCACAACTTTCTCAACGAATAAATATGAACTTGCAACGGAAACCAGAAAAACGGATATTATGATCCATTTCCGTTTATAGATAATGCGCCAGTAATCCCACAGGTTTAATGCATATTCAGGCATGGTTTATGATTCTCATAATATTATGATCTTTTTATTCCCAGAACCCGCGTTTCCTAAAGACATCTTTCCAGTCATATCCACCGTCCACGATATCCCTCTTAAGAGTGACGAGTCTTTCCGCAAAATAGAGCGACGGGAACACTTTGCCTAATGCGGCATTATAATTCGTTATTTCCGATTCGGGGACATAGACAATATCTCCTTCCATGAGATACACGTTCTGTGAAATATCCCCTTGATGGATCAGCCGGGCAAGGTTGATCCTTACCATCTGGGGATCGTCGTATCCACCCCTTATTATGTATGTGCAGGAAGGAGTAGCATCATCCGTAAACCCGCCGGCCCTTGTGATCAGATCGATGATCCTGTCTTCTTTTTCCAGGCGGTATGTTCCCTGAGCGGGCACTTCCCCCAGGATGAAAACCTTTTTTTCGCCGAATTTTTTCACTCCGACAGCGATCCGGGGTTCCTTGACATAAAGTGCTATCTTATTGCTTATGGACTCCGCGAGCTCCTTGGGGGTCAATCCATCCGCTTTGACGTCTCCTACCAACGGCAATGTGATACTCCCGTCCTCCGGCCTTACGGTCACGATGCTGTCCAGCTCCGGACACCTCCATACAACCACTTCCAGCTCGTCCCGAACACCTATGATATATTGTCCTCTGGCCGCTATTGAACTTTCGGGAGAATATAAAGAGTACTCCAGCTTTGACTGTGGCGCCGCAAAACGGCTACACCCCGCAGTACCTGCCAACAATACAGCTGTCAATGCAAGTAATAAAGATTTTTGTAATTTGTTATTTTTGAACATCTTCCGCTCCCGCATTAAGTTGTAATGATCAAAAATAAAAAACCTAAAGACCCTGCAGTTCTTCCGGATTAACGCACCGTTCCACGTATATCAAAAGTTGCTTTGACAGGTCCAGTGTACGGCTTTTTTCCAAACGCCTTTTTTCTCTGTCAAAAACAACATCAATAACGGGGCGCATGGGTGTTTTCTCGTTTATCCGCACTACATTGCCGATCTCGCCGGAACTTACCTTGACCCATGACCCTGCCGGAAACATCGATATCTGGCGCAGCATGGCCTTCATGAAATGCGGATCATAGGTATTGGCTTCATTATCAAGGATCTGTTGCATCGTCTCATCCGGCAGAAAACGCGGCCTCCATAACCGGCTGTGAGTCTGGGCCTCATATCTGTCAACAAGCGATATAAGGCGTGCCAGGTAATGAATATCGTCCCTTTTTAAATGCCCGGGGTATCCGGTCCCGTCCGACCTCTCGTGATGCTGGCCTATTACCACGGGGACCACTTCCCAAAGGTCGGTAAAGTTCTTGAATATCTGCTCCCCGTAAAGAGCATGTTTCTGGACTTCCCCATATTCGGCGCTGTTCAATCTGCCGTTCTTATTCCATATGTTTATCGGCACCTTCATCATGCCCGTATCGTGGAACAGAGATGCCGCCAGCAACTCAGACAGCCTGTCCCTGGAAAAATTAAGCTTGCAGGCTATATGGAGCGACAGAAAACACACGTTGACGGAATGAGTATAAAGGTAATTGTCCTTGTACTCATCTTTCTGAAAAACGAGACGCGCAAGATCATTGGAATCTATAAACTTGAGAAAATGATCACAGGACGCTTCCGTCCATTTGCGTATGTCTTTGCCGTGGATCTGGGCCTCCTTGCCCTCGGCGACCTTATTCAGGATAGCCGTAACGAACTCCAGAGCGTTCCCGTAAAAATCCTCAGCCCTGTCCAGATCCGATTTCGATTCCAATTGCTTGGCTTCATCAGCGGTCTTGTCAGCCTGCTTTGATAAAGACAGATCCGGGGGTTTTTCTTCCCGCCTGCGGGGACCCAGCTTCCCATAACCTTCCAGCCCGTCACTTAATTCCACCATGTTATATCTCTTCCCCTAAATCTTTGATAACGTCACGGACTATGTTCTCATCGATCCGATCGGCTCTCTTTATAAACCCCACAAGAAAAGACATATCACAAATATTATTTATCTGCCTCGGCATTCCGCGGGACGCCTGATATATCATGGTATTTGCCTCCGGGGCAAAGATCTCCCGCTCCGTGCCCGCGATCCTCAGCCTGTGCCGGATATATTTGGCGGTCTCTTCCCTGTCCAGATGTTTCAGTACATAAAATATCGCGAATCTTTGCTTGAATTGCGGCACAGTGTTTATTATGTCCCGCATCTCAAGCTGCCCCATCAGGATCAATGTTGCCAGGAACCGGTTCTTGAACTGAAGGTTCATCAAGAGCCTCAATTCTTCCAGAACATCATTACGCGACAAAAGATGCGCTTCGTCGACGATAACAACAGTATGACGGTTTTCGAACATGACCCTTCGAAAGTTCTCCTCGATGAAATGGCGTAATTCCAGCCGGGAATGTTCCTTCTCTTTTAGCCCCAGTTGATAAGCTATCTCCTGCAATAACTCGCCCGGATCCAGTAAAGGGTTACTTATGTAAATACTCTGGTAATCTTCGCTCTCTCTGATCTCCAGCATCAGCTCGTTGGCGATCGTCGTCTTTCCGGTTCCGTAATCACCGGCCAGTAAAGCCCCCGCCTTGTTCTCGCTTATAACATAAGTGAGCCGCACCAGCGCCTCTTTGTGGCTCGGTGAATAATAAAAAAACCTCGGGTCCCCGGTATTTTCGAACGGTTTCTCGTCCAGATTCCAGTAATCTAAAAAATCCATGATATCAGCGAGTCCTTTTCCGAAGATGAATTGTTTTCTATTCTTTCAGCCGGTTTTTGAAAAAATGGTTCTTTTCAAGATACCCCCGGCCCGCGATCATAAGCACTGCCACTATAACAAGAATAAGACCGCCCTGGAACAGCAGTAATACGGCTTGGAATGTTGTCGCTTTTTTTAATACAAGCGCCCCCAGGGCAAAAACCATGCTGACCAGATAGATAAACAGCACTGTCTGGACCTGACTCAATCCCATTCCCATCAGGCGGTGATGCAGGTGATCCCTATCGACATACTCTATCCATTCCTTGAAAGTTTTTACCTTTCCCCGGGCAATACGCGAAACGGAAATGTAAGTTATATCAAAGATCAGGACGGCAAGGATCAATAGAGGGATGCTGAGCGCCACGATGGGCCTGTTCTCGGCCCATTCTCCCATTACCGCCAGAACTGCCAGGCTGAAACCGAGAAAACTGCTCCCGGCGTCACCCAGGAAGATCTTAGCCGGGTAAAAATTGAACACCAGAAACCCCAGGCACGCGCCTGCCAGAGCGACATTCAAGAACACAAAATACGGCTGTCCCGTCTGATACGCAATAGCAGCGAACGTCCCCGATGCGATGAAGGCAAATCCGGCCGCCAGGCCGTCAATACCGTCCATGAAATTCATGGCATTGGTGATCCCCACTATCCAGATAACAGTTATTATTACTTCGAGAAAATAGGCAAAAGGGAGTCTATCGGAAATAATGTTAAGATGCATGCCGAACGATATAACCAACAGCGAACAAAGTACCTGTATGACCAATCTGGCGCCCGCCGAAAGTTTTTTTACATCATCGATCAGTCCGGAGATCATGATAAAGAACGAAGCTATTATTATCCCTTTGAGCTTCCAGGAAAAATGAAAATTCAGCAAAAGTGCGATAATATACGCGCTAAAAACCGCCACCCCGCCCAGAAGCGGTACGGGTCTAATGTGCATTTTTCTCTCTGTATCGGGATAATCCAGAACGCGGAATTTGTTAGCTATTTTAATGGCTAACCAGGTAAAAACAAGGGACCCAGCAAAAGCAGAAACAAAGATTTTAAGCATGCATGTCCTTTTCTTCGACTATTCCCTCGAAATAGTCTCCGTCACAGCCTTTATTGCTACGGCTTTATATATTATTGTGCCATAAATTATTGTGTTTTTCTTCACTCTTAAGTATAAGTATTATGGGAAAAAAAACAAGTTTCCGGTTATTTTTTCTTCCGGATCTATTGATCATTTATACTTTCTTGTTTTTTAACAGGTCCGGATACCCCCCAGATAATACTTTTTGGCACCTCTATCGGTGCCTCCTCCGTTGGTGTTTCCTCTGCCGGCAGCTCATAAAATATATGATCTTTTATCTCCTTCGTCTTTACCCCGGCCCCTTTTCCCGTTTCGGGGAGTTTAAATTTGGGAAATACCAGAAACTTGTCCCCTACCATGGGCCCGTATTTGGTATTTTCATAAGGTTCACGATATTCTGCGGGAAGAAGAACCTCATACTCTCCATGTCCCTTGGGCATGACTTCGTACCCCCCTCCCAGGTCAATGCCCAGATCTCCGTCCGGGTATTCCACTATTCCATTACCCCTTTCCCTTGCAAGACCAGGACAGGATATTAAGAACATTGACGCGAATAGCACGAGAAATATGCTCCCTCGCCTTATATCCATGTGTTACCCCTTTGTTTGCGCTCCTTTTGAAATGTCCCCGGGCCGGAACATCTATTGTCTTATAACCTGCCCTGCTTCACTTCACCGTATTCCAGATAGAACTTGCCGTTGGACGCGCGGCAGTATTCATAAAAATCATTGCCGAAGATGATAATTTCGGATGCGCCCAAACCCGCTTCGCGCACGGCCGTAATTATCTTCTGCCCTTTCTTATTTTTAGAAACAAGTAAAGCGGATATTCCCTCGCTGACAAGGGTATTGGTTATTTCATACAGCGCGCCTTCTTCTACCCTGCCTTCCCGGTTACTCTCAATAACTTTCTCCAATTTAACGGTTCCTTCTGCCTCGTCGATAACATATGTCGCTTCAAGGCCGTCTTCGCCCGGCGTAAACTTTCCATCCTCGTATACTCCGCTGGAAACCGGTTTAGCTGTGACCGTCAACGCAAAAACGTCTGTACCGGCAAAACCGGTCATAATCATCAGTGTTAAAATAAAAATTATCCTTTTCATTATCACACCCCTTTGCCGTTGTTTAAATTATCAGCATTGCGTCCCCGTACGAAAAAAATCTAAAACCCGACCTCATCGCTTTCCTGTAGGCCTTGAAAATAAGATCCCTGCCGGCAAAAGCACACACCAGCATGAGAAGCGTTGATCCCGGCAGATGAAAATTAGTGATAACAGCATCTGTCATTTTGAACTCATACCCGGGGTAAATAAAAAGATCTGTTTCCCCTGCTAGCGGCAAAACCCTGCCCGTCTTCCCGGCAGCTGTTTCTATCGCCCGCGTCGAAGTTGTCCCCACGGCAAATACCTTGCCGCCTGAAGCTTTCGTATCGTTAATCACATGCGCGGCCTCCTCGCTTATCTCGTAATGTTCCGCATGTATAACATGTTCTTCGATATTTTCGGCCGTAACGGGCGCAAAGGTCCCGTAACTGGTATGTAAAGTGATATAAGCGGTTTTTATGCCTTTTTCGTCAAGTTTCTCCAGCAACTCGCCCGTAAAGTGCAGTCCCGCCGTAGGAGAAGCTGTCGCACCGTCCTTGCGCGCAAACACTGTCTGGTAATCATCCTTATCTTCCGGACGTTCTTCACGTGATACGTAAGGCGGCAAGGGCACGTGTCCTCCTCTTAAAACTTCTTCGAGAGACGCGTCAAACTGCACGAAACGCCCGGCATCTGCCGGGCCGAGAATAGTAGCGCGCACGCCGCTTTCAAGCTCGATCTCCTCTCCTTCCCTGACACGTTTTGAGGGCCGGATAAGCGCCCGGCATGCAGGGAAACTTTTTTCCGGCATGGCAGGCATCTTTGGATCGAGATCAAGAAGAAATATCTCGACTTTTCCGCCTGTCTTTCTCCTGCCGTAAAGCCGGGCGGGAATCACACGCGTGTCATTCAGGACCAGACAATCTCCCTTCTTTACATAATCGGTTATGTCACTAAAAACTTTTTCCGTAATGGTCCTTTCAGTCCGGTCAAGAACCATCAAACGCGCCGCATCTCTCTTCTCCAGAGGTTCCTGGGCTATCAGTTCCCTGGACAGATCGTAATAAAATTCACTGAGCTTCATAATGACTTCTGCACAAACATTTTCTCTGAGCTTTTATTTCTTTAAGACCTTTAATAGATCAGCGATCTCCGCGCCCGGATAATAATATTCCAGGATCCTCTCGGTACTCCACCTCCTGAGCCCCAGACCGAACGCGCCCCACTGGCACATCCCTACCCCATGCCCCCAGCCATACCCGCTGAAAAGGTAAAAAAGCGGGTACCTCTTTACTTTAAAATTGGCGCTTTTCAGGATCCTTCTGCCGATGACAGACCTGAAATCTTCAGTCGTTATTTCAAACCATTTGTTTTTTGATTTTATCCTCACATATTCCAGGCGCCCCGAGTTATCCCGTTTTCCGCCCCTGATATCGTCGATCTTTTTTATCTGATAGCCCCTGTCGTTGAGTCTTTCAAGAATAAGGCGGGTCGGCACGCGCACCTGCCAGCGAAAATGAGGTGACCACCTGCACCAGGAACATTTCACGCTTTTGAGGGGGCCGGCATTTTCTCCCGCAACAGACCATTCCGGGTTCTTTCCCCATATACGTGAAACATCCTGGGTATGTCCGCCGCAACAGGAATGAAAATACGCCGGCAGGATCTTCCCCCTATATTCCAGGACTTTGCTCCCCGTAGCTTCAACCGCCTTGGTTGTCCGCCATCTCTCGCTGGACTTCCCGCCATAAACCTGCGAAGACGTATCGGCGGTCAGGTCATATTCTTTGTCCCCTCGGCGCAGCGCCTGATATACCGCGAAACTGCGCGAGGCGATCGCCTGCGCTTTTATTACCGCGAACGGCCAGAAACGGTGCACCTCCCGCGGTACTACACCTTTCAGATAATCTTCCAGCTCCACCCTGTTGACCGCATCAAACCCTTTGTCCGTTCTCACAATATCCATCTGCCCCCTGTAGATCACGCCGTTCAGCATAATGCCATCACCCGGGACAGAAGAGATCCGGATACGCGGAACGTTAAATACTTTCCCGCCGAGATCTATGCCTCCGCCGGCAGGCATGACTTTCGTGGCGCCGGGGATCACGATCCCGCTTTCCAGCAGGTTTCCCGTTTCAGCATCACGCACTTCGCATTTCTTTTTTTCGCTTCCGAGCTTCAACTCGCCCGCATCATGGACAAGACGGACGCGTATAACAAAAGGGCGCTTTTTTACGGGGAATGGTTCCAGGGGGATAAAAAGGAATTTAAAAACTGCAAGGGCCAGTACAAGAATTATACCCAGCCGGATCATTCTTTTATTCAGCATAATTATTTACTTTGACGATCTGCGATTCGCCGTCATGAGCGGAGAAGCAAAAATATCAGGATTGGTTCAAGTCAGCGCCGCGTCATCCTGGCGGCACCGGGATTATCTTCTGAAAAACAGAAAAAACAACAGAGACAACAATATGCTTACCAGGATACAGGTAGCCAGGGGAAAATAAAACGTAAAGTTTCCGCGCCTGAGAATGATATCTCCCGGCAATCTCCCCAACCACGGCAATTTCGATGCCAGAAGAACTATTCCTCCTACCAAAACCAATAACAAACCAAACGCAATAAGATATTTCCCGATAATCTGCACCAAGGAGCTCAAAACAATTCTTTCTGGCGGTTACCCCTCTTGTCCATGTACTTATACGCTTCTTCCGTCAGCTCGCGCCCGCGCGGTGTTCTTCTTAAAAACCCTATTTTTAAAAGATACGGTTCGACAATATCCTCTATGGTATCCGTCTCTTCGTTAAGCGACGAAGCAATGGCATCTATGCCTACCGGGCCGCCTTTGTAAGACGTGTACATCACATCAAGCATTTTGCGGTCTATCCTGTCCAGCCCCTTTTCATCTATACCATGGCCGCTTAAAGCGTTGATGGTGGCTTCACGGGTAATACGTCCGTCCGCCTTGACCTCCGCCCAATCCCTGACCCTTCTTAACAGACGGTTAGCTATGCGGGGCGTACCTCTTGAACGTTTCGCGATATCCGTAGCTCCCTCATCATCGATAAAGATGCCCAGAAGCTTGGCGGAACGCTTGAGGATCATTTCCAGTTCTTTCGGGGAATAAAAGTCAAGATGAAAGAACATGCCGAATCTGTCCCTGAGAGGAGAGCTCAAAAGGCCCGCGCGTGTAGTGGCCCCGACAAGAGTGAAACGTTTGAGATTGAACTTTATCGTTTTTGCGTAAGGCCCTTTATCCACCAGAAAGTCTATCTGAAAGTTCTCCATGGCAGGGTAAATGAACTCCTCCACGACCTTGGACAGGCGATGGATCTCATCGATAAAAAGGATATCCCCTTCCGACAGATTGGTCAATATGCCTATAAGATCACCCGCTCTCTCAATAGCCGGACCGCTCGTGGCTGTTATCTTGCTGCCTTTCTCATTCGCGATTATATGCGCCAGTGATGTCTTCCCGAGGCCCGGAGGCCCGGAAAGAAGTATATGCTCTATCGGTTCGTTCCTTTTCTTGGCCGCCTGAAGTCCCACGCTGAGGGGCTCTACCACTGCGCTCTGCCCGATGAAATCCTTGATCAGGCTCGGCCTGAGCGTAAGGTTCATGATAACATCGTCTTCGGTCTCGCCCTGGCGGACTATTTGCTCGCTTTTATCAATAAATTTTTCGCGTTCATCCCCTGACATGTTTAGGGCGCCTTTCTCTCTCTGTAAACCTCGTTCAATAATTCCCCGCTTGTCTTGACATCCGGGGCCCTTTCCAGGGCTTTCCGGACCATATCCTCCGCCTCGCTCTTTTTATATTGCAACTGAAGCAGGATATCAAGGGCCTCGCTCCCGATATCCTCGTGCCCTTCCATTTTGCCGACAAACTCATCCCGTATAAGCCCGTACTTGCCTACCTTGCCCTGAAGCTTTGCCACGATCTGCCGGGCCCTTTGTTCCCCTATGCCGGGCAGTTTCTTAAGAAAAGAGATATCGCCGCTGTCAATGGCCCCGGCTATTACCGAGAACGGTTCCACGAGGGCCTTGCAAGCTGCCTTGGGACCTACTCCGGAGACCGAAATGAATTTCTCAAAAAACTCTCTTTCAACTTCGTTCTGAAAACCGATAAGCACCGGAACGGTGCGTGAAGGTTCAACTTGGTGGTAATGATAAGTTATGAGCCCAAGCTGCCCCTTAAACCCGTTCTCCTTTTCTATCGCCTTCATGACGGTAAACGGGATAAGGATCTCGTAGCATATGCCGCCGGTATCTACAAGGATCGCTCCTTCTTTTTCGCCTACAACAGTACCGGATATTCGCGATATCATGATGCCTTCCCTTTTGTCACGGATCTTTTCTGCTCCACACCTTCAATATACACGTAACTGATCGCCATAGCAAGAGCATCACTGACATCAGGAGGCTCGGGAAGCGTATTAAGTTTTAGAAGCGACTTGACCATCCTTTGTACCTGGTGCTTGCCTGCTCTGCCGTTGCCGGTAACGGCTTTCTTGATACGCGTTGCCGGGTAATTTATAAGCTCCACATTGTTCACTCCGCATGCCAAGCAGACAACCCCCCTGGCATGCCCCATGAGTATCGACGTAGTGGGATGCTTGTAATGAGAGTAAAGTTTCTCCAGGACAAGGACCCGGGGCTTATGCTCCGCTATTATATCCGTCAGATTCTTATATATACCGGCAACGCGCTCGGAGATACCGTCCTCAGGAGAAGTCCTGATGATCCCGGCTTCTAATAACCTCACCCGGTCCGGCCCGTCCGCTTCGATCAGGCCGTATCCGGTCCTCAACAATCCTGGGTCAACTCCTAAAATCCTCACAAAATCAGCCGCTATCTTCTACTTTCTTTAAAATCTCATCCGGGATATCAAAATTGGAATAGACATTCTGAACGTCATCATTATCTTCAAGATCCTCCACGAGAGCCAGGACTTTTTTCGCGGTTTCCATGTCTTCGACCCTGATGGTATTCTTTGGGACCATGCTCAGCTCCCCGGATTCGATCGGCACGTTCTTTTTATTAAGCCCTGACCGAACTTTATCAAAATCCGTGGGCGCGCAGACGATCTGATAAAAATCCTCATCAAAAGTAAGGTCTTCAGCGCCCGCCTCCAGTGCTATGTTCAAAAGCTCATCCTCATCCGCATCCCCTCTCTTCACCATGAAGACGCCTTTCTTATCGAACTGAAACGTGACTGACCCGGCTCCCGCCATGTTCCCTCCGCGCTTTGTAAAGATATTGCGGACTTCGCTGGTCGTGCGGTTCTTATTATCCGTCAGGCCTTCCACTATCACAGCCACGCCGCCGGGCGCGTATCCTTCGAAGGACACGGTTTCATAAGAAACGCCCCCCAACTCACCGGTACCCTTTTTTATCCCGCGCTCGATATTATCCGCCGGCATGTTGGCGTCTTTGGCTTTCTGGATCGCCAGGCGTAACCTGGGGTTGGAATCCACTCCTCCTCCGCCTTCCCTCGCCGCCACGGTTATTTCCCGGATCAGTTTTGTGAATATCTTGCCGCGCTTGGCATCCGCTGCCCCTTTTTTGTGCTTGATGCTTGCCCATTTGGAATGTCCGGACATGTATTACTCCTCTTCTTTTTTCCCTTTCTTGCTCTGTTCGATGATCTTCTGCGCCAGATTGGAGGGAACCTGCTCGTAATGAGAAAATGACATCGTGTAAGTCGCCCTCCCCGCGGTAAGCGATTTCAATTCGTTGGCGTACTTATACATCTCCTCCAGAGGTATCTGGGCTTTCACGACCTGCATGCCGCCCTCGGGATTCATTCCCTGAACCCGGCCGCGACGGGAACTTAAACTCCCTGTTATGTCGCCCATATTCTCCTCGGGAACCGTAAGCTCCACGTTCATGATGGGTTCCAGGAGCGCCGGCTTGGCTTTTCCGCAGGCTTCGCGAAACGCATGCGCGGCGGCTATCTGAAAAGCGATGTCCTTGGAATCCACGGGGTGGGTCTTGCCGTCATAGACGACCACCCTTATATCGATCACCGGATACCCCGCTACCGCCCCTTCTTCCAACGCGTTCTTTATGCCCTTTTCACAGCTCCCGACAAACTGCCTGGGTATGGCCCCGCCGACAACCTCATCGACAAACTGGAATCCCTCGCCGCGGGCAAGCGGCTCGACCCGCATCCAGACTTCGGCAAACTGCCCGGCTCCGCCTGTCTGCTTCTTGTGTCTGTACTTGGAATCACCGTTAGCAGTTATGGTCTCCTTATAGGCCACTTTCGGGGTCCCTATCTCCACATCCACTCCGTAACGGTTCTTCATCCTTCCGATCATCGCTTTGAGATGAAGATCCCCCATGCCGGAAACGATGAGCTCGTGGGTCTGCTTGTCCCTGGTCATCTGAAACGTCGGATTCTCAGCCGTAAGCTTCATAAGAACATTGGATATTTTATCCTCGTCAGACCGGCTCTTGGGTTTTATCGAAAAGCTTATGGCCGGTTCGGGAAAACTGATATTCTTGAATCTTACCGGCGCCTTATCGTCAGAAAGAGAGTCGCCTGTATCGGTATCTTTCAGTTTTGCCACTGCCGCGATATCCCCGGCAATCGCGGAATCAGCCTGCACCTGCTCCTTTCCCTTCAGGTACATTAGCTGCCCGATTTTTTCGACACTGTCCTTCGTGGAGTTTTTAATCGATTGGTTTGAAACGGCTTTTCCGGACCTCACACGGAACACCGATATCTGCCCGGCATAAGGATCCGATATCGTCTTGAACACCTGGGCGGAAAAAGTGCCTTCGGCTTTCGGCTCCACGATTGCCGCGCTTTCGCCTTCGGTTTCCCCGCCGGGAGATTCCAGCTCAGCCCCGGGACGATCTTCGGGAGAAGGCATATAATCGCTTATTATTTTCATGATCTCATCGACACCTATATCCTTTTCTACCGATGCCGGAATGACCGGAATGATCTTGCCCGACACGACACCGGCCCTGAACGCTTTTCTGAAATCTTCCGGCGAAAGCTCCCCCTCCTCCAGATATTTCTCAAGAAGAGCGTCGTCAGACTCGGCTACCCCTTCGGTCATCTCGTTGGAAAGCTTGTCCGCTTTTTCTTTGTCAGTACCCTCAAGTTTGTCGATCCCCTCTTTTGTAAGCAGATTAGCTATACCGGAAAAAGACGCGCCGACACCGTTAGGATAATACAGGGGCACGCAATTCTTGCCAAAGCTCTTTCTTATACTCTCCAGGACTTTATCAAAGTTGGCATTCTCCTTATCCATCTTGTTTATAACTATCAGTCCCGGCAGGTTGAATTCCTGGACCAATTTCCAGAATTTGGCTGTTCCTACTTCCACGCCGCCTACAGCGTCAACTAACAGCACCGCGGCATCCGCGGCGCTCATCCCGGCAACTACTTCCCCGATATAATCAAGATACCCCGGGGCGTCCAGAAGATTTACCTTTTTACCGTCCTTTTCGTAATAAGAAACGGACAGGTCAATGGACGTCTTGCGTTCTTTTTCATCATCGCTGTAATCCGACACGGTAGTGCCCGCATCGACGCTCCCCTTTTTGGATATTGCTCCTCCCTTGAAAAGAAGATTCTCGACCAGGGTTGTCTTACCGGCCCCCGAATGAGATATAAAAACAACATTTCTGATATCTTTCGTTAAAACAGCCACTTACTTACCCCCTTCGTTATAGTGAAATTAAATATTATATATGCTGAAACCCGGCGCCTCCGATCCTGCGAGACAATGCCTCAGGAGGGATTACCATCGCTATAATATATGACCATTATAATACCTTGCCGGCTTTTGTCAATGGATTTTGGGGATCGCGAACCAGGAAAGCAGCTTCTCGCCGCCGTTTCCACGGCAATAGAAACCATGCGCGGGAACAGTTTTAGCTATAAAATGGTAAGTTTCAGCTTCAATTTTAAAAACGGTATTATATCGCCCATAAAAGCAGGAGGCCCAGGATCAAGGGGGCAAAGCCCAATCTGCGGAACAGGTCATCCGGCTTTTCTTTCCATTCCCGTATTATGTTCCTGGATCTTTCGAGCCCGAACACGAGAATGAGAATTCCGCCTATGATAGGCAGTAATCCTATCACGAAAACGATCCATGGTATCATGCATTGTGAAGCCGCAAGAAGCAGTATTATCCCGATGATGACCCTCACCACGGCCAGGGTATAGACCCTTTTTTCTTTTTCCCAGAAAGCAAGCAGCCCCTTCGCTGTTTTGGGGTTCACCAAAAACATGATCCCCGCAGCAGTGATAAGTATGGCAATGATCCTAGCCGATATGATCATATCCCGCACCCCCCTTATCGATATTATCGTCCCTAATCGTTATGTTTCTTTATTCCTATCATATTTATCATGCACGGAGTAAGTAAGTAGGAAAAAGTGGAAAATCTATGATTCATGATCCTAAACTTTGACAAAACCTTATTGATTATTTTAAGAACCAGATAAATGGGAGAAATGGTGCTGGTGGATTTAGCAACAAAGGCATTTAAATCATCAGGATAATCAATCAAAGGTTTGATATCGAAGGCCCTGCTTGAAGATATAGTGCAAAATTCCCGCTTAAATGAAAAATTTGAGAATAAGCGTTTAATGCCTTCAGGGGTAAACCTCCAGTAATCGTTGGGATATGCATGAAATCGCCAGGCAAAAGGGACTGATACGAACAATACGCCATTCTTGTCAGTTAAACGAGAAATATTTTCAGCTGCTTTAAAAATATTATCGACGTGTTCCAAAACACTGAAGCAAATAACAGTATTAAATCTTTTATGATCCAATTTCGCATCGATAATATTAAAATCCGACGTTATATCGATCGCTATATCAACATTTCTACCCGAATGAATATCTATCCCGGTGTACTCGAGTTCTTTGAATAACTTACGATAATCAAATGAGACATTATCATCAATAAAAGCAGCGCCTATTTCCAAAACCGCGCTTTTAACAAGATCAAAATTACCCTTGAACCATTGAAGTTGATTGACATCTCCCATAAAAGGAGCATACCTTACGGAAATAAGATTTTCAAGAAAAAGCTAAACGATAAAACAAAAAAGCCGCACCCCAAGAGTGCAGCTTTAGCTTCGATCTTAAAACAGGTTTAAGGTTATTGCAGGTTTTCGGATATATGGTACAGGACTGTCGTAGCAAAGTGCGGCATTGGCATAAGGTACTTCCTCGCGTAAACGGTTACCTTGCTGCAGTCATCTCCGCCGTTCTCGCAAACCTTAACGATCACATTGTGGTCTTCAATGACAGCCTTGATTATCCTGTGGTCCTCGATCTTCCTTGTCTTGGTCCTTTTGCCGAGTTTATCTATGGTCTCAACGCTTTTCAGGAAAGTGTCCTCCGGATTCTCCTGAAACTCAGCCGTTGCGGAATCCCTGCCGACCATTATAACGGCGGCGCCAAGCGGCAAAAAACCCACTCCGCCGATCGTGACAAGACCGGCTACGGTAGCGCTCTTTATGGTGGTTTCACCGATAGCTTCATGGAACACGAGTATCAATAGATCCACCAGATTGATCATGTGGCCGTATTTTCGATCCTTGATCCCCACTTCGTACACGCGAAAAAACGGATCTTCCCCGCCTTTTGAATAATCTCTATAAAGCACCCTTTCCATGCTGAACTCGAACTCTTCAACGGGTATTACATCGCACAGCCGTATCCCCCTTTCCCGACCTTCCTTGACGAACCTGAGCTCGTCAATATTGAGCTTCCCCTCGCTGTTCTTTATAACTATCATATCACTTATCTCGACATCGGCGTAATCAATAGGTATCTTTCCGCTCTCGAAATCGACCCGAGTGCCGACCAGGGTCAGCCGCGGCATTTCTATAAGAACGCCCTCGGGAAAACCCCTGGGGTTATACATCCTGAAGTCCTTTATGTAGATAGCGTTTTTCTTGGTATCAAAATCAAGCTGACCGATCGTGACGCGAGCGTGGGAAAGGTTCTCCATCAGACGGATCGCCGCCATTTTAATAAAGAAATCCTTAAAGACGTACACCGAAGACACGGCCAGCAGGCATACGAACAGGGACACGATAAAAATATATCTTTTCTTTATCCTCTTTATCCTCTTCATCCTTTTCATCATAACCCCCAGTGTGATCAACAGCTGGGACTGGGCGGGGTTTGCCTGATCTCATTTTACCACTAATCGATCTGCTTGTCATCATTTCGCCGCTATTGGATAACATAACCCTTGAGGGGATGCCGAACAGCCGATATAGACAGGTAAAAATAAAAAAGCCGTACCTCAGCGGAGGTACGGCTTTAGCTTCAATCTTAAAACGTCCTTAAGATAAAAAAGGAGCACCGTTCTACTCTCCCACGCCGTTGCCAGCGCAGTACCATCGACCACGAGGGGCTTAACTGCCGTATTCGGAATGGGAACGGGTGGTTCCCCCTCTGCAAGGGCACTCCAAAAAACAATAACAGATGTGACAGAGATACCTGGATACCAAAAAAATAAATGGTCAAGCCGATCAGCATATTAGTATCCCTAAGCTTAAATCTTTACAGATCTTACACCTGGGACCTATCAACCTCGTAGTCTTCGAGGTGCTTGATGGGGATATCCGTTCTTAGGGGGAGCTTGGCGCTTAGATGCTTTCAGCGCTTATCCTTTCCGAACTTAGCTACCCAGCTAATGCCACTGGCGTGACAACTGGAACACCAGAGGTTCGTCAATCCCGGTCCTCTCGTACTAAGGATTGATCCCTTCAAATATCCTGCGCCCACGACAGATAGAGACCGAACTGTCTTGCGACGTTCTGAACCCAGCTCACGTACCACTTTAACCGGCGAACAGCCGGACCCTTGGGACCTTCTCCAGCCCCAGGATGTGATGAGCCGACATCGAGGTGCCAAACCTCCTCGTCGATATGAACTCTTGGAGGAGATAAGCCTGTTATCCCCGGAGTACCTTTTATCCGTTGAGCGACGGCCCTTCCACACAGAACCGCCGGATCACTAAGTCCTACTTTCGTACCTGCTCGACTTGTGGGTCTCGCAGTTAAGCTCCCTTGTGCCTTTACACTCGATGCGCGATTGCCGACCGCGCTGAGGGAACCTTTGAACTCCTCCGTTACTCTTCAGGAGGAAACCGCCCCAGTCAAACTGCCCGGCTGGCACTGTTTCCATCGTTGATTCAAACGATTGGGTTAGAATCCTAACACAGTAAGGGTGGTATTTCACCGTTGGCTCCACGGAAGCTGACGCTCCCGCTTCAAAGCCTCCCACCTATCCTACACATACCGGGTCAAAATCCAATACCAGCGTACAGTAAAGGTTCCGGGGTCTTTTCGTCTTGCCACGGGTAACCGGTATCTTCACCGATACTCCAATTTCACCGAATCCCTCGTTGAGACAGCGCCCAAATCGTTACACCATTCGTGCGGGTCGGAACTTACCCGACAAGGAATTTCGCTCAGTTCTGTTACTTAATGACCAATATGACTTTCATTGGCGGATCAGTCATTTCTGCTGACCTCTTCATGTCGCCATGAAGCTCGGACTGTATCTTTCCGCTATCGCGGATTTGGCGTACAGTCTCTGAGGATCTCATCGATGACTTCTTGTAAGGATCTTTTCCTTTGCTTACCCTGCAAGTTCATGGAATAAGCTGTTTTCACAATCCTTATCATGCCTTCTTTCGCCCAATGCTCTTTATTTTCGAGCGCAATTACAATTTTCTTAAATCGCTTGTAATCTTTCACTTTTGACGAATAAAGCATATATTTTTCGAGGAATGGAAGTACTCTTTCTAAAAGTGATCGTCTTGAATCAATCGCAAACACCAGTACATCTCTATTTCCGGGTTTTGGATATATTCGGCCAGTTCCAAATAACTTCCCGGCCAACTCCAGAACGCCCCTCCTATCTTTATGTTGATAAATGAAGAATTCTGGATCTATCAGATATCCAAATTTCCCGTCTTGGTGCTTTTTAATTGAAACACAAACACTTCCTTCCCCGTCAATGAAGCCTGCGAGAAACCATTTCAGGTTTTCGCTAATCGACAATCTTTCCTGCTGATTAACTGCATTCATAAATTTTTACCTCCTCGGTATTATGAAATACTCAGTCTTTCCAGCATATAGCCAAATTTTACTAAGGCTAGCATTTTCGTTAACCTTAGGACCGTTATAGTTACGGCCGCCGTTTACCGGGGCTTCGAGTCGCAGCTTCCAGTCCGAAGACTGGTCACCGAAACTGTTAACCTTCCGGCACCGGGCAGGTGTCAGTCCCTATACATCCTCTTACGAGTTAGCAGAGACATGTGTTTTTGCTAAACAGTCGCTTGGGCCTCTTTAATGTTACCTCTTCGCGCTCCGTCAGCAAGTGACTTCACGCTAATGAGGCACCCCTTCTTCCGAAGTTACGGGGCCATTTTGCCGAGTTCCTTAACGAGGGTTATTTCGAGCGCCTTGGCTTATTCAGCCCGTCTACCTGTGTCGGTTTGCGGTACGGTCACCTGTCCAACTGGTAACAGGAGCTTTTCTCGGCAGCATAGCCTCAACCAGTTCGTCGTCTCCGTAGATCAGACTCCCATTAACCTCTCATCTGCTTTAGGCAGACTACAAGTTTAGACGCGCACATCCAAACGCGCGCCGGTCTAGCTTTCTGCGTCATCCTGCACTCGTAACGCGGGACAGGTGGTTCCGGAATATTCAACCGGATGTCCATTGTCTACGCCTTTCGGCCTCGACTTAGGCCCGACTAACCCTGAGTGGATTAACCTTCCTCAGGAAACCTTAGACTCACGGCGAATCCGTTTCTCGCGGATTTTTTCGCTACTCATACCGGCATAATCACTTCCATTTCGTCCAGGTGTCCTCACGGTCACCCTTCAACCTACAATGGAACGCTCCCCTATCAACCCGGCTCTTCAAAGAAGAACCGGACTCCATAGCTTCGGTAATAGGCTTTAGCCCCGATCATTTTCGGCGCAAAGTCACATTGACCAGTGAGCTGTTACGCTTTCTTTAAATGGTGGCTGCTTCTAAGCCAACATCCTGGTTGTCTACGCGACTTCACCTCCTTAACCACTTAGCCTATATTTTGGGACCTTAGCTGATGGTCTGGGCTGTTTCCCTTTCGAGCATGGAGCTTATCCCCCACACTCTGACTCCCATAGCATGGTACAACGGTATT
>CAZGQR010000009.1:0-83977 GCA_964527765.1 uncultured Planctomycetia bacterium
ATATATATATATATATATATATATATATATATATATATATATATTAATAGTATACGGACATAAAAAAATGCGACAACCGGACTTAAAGGGGTAAATAATGGGTAGATTTTATACCCGTTAAAATGTGAGGATTGTTGATCAAATCTGATTCAGGTAGGTGGTCAGGTTGATCTTTTTGTCGGACAGGTCCAGTTTTTTTCTGATATTTTTGCGGTGTTTTTCAACTGTCTGGTAAGAAATATTTAAAACCCGTGAGATCTCCTTATTCGTAAGGCCGCCTTTTATGACACTGCATATCTCGATCTCCCTGGGGGTCAGTTTTCTGGCCTTCCTGGTTATTTCCCTGCCGAACGAGGAAGATATCGATTCTAAATGATATTTGAGTAATTCGCCGTATTTGCGCGAGACCCCCTTCATGCCGAGCCTTTCCACGATGGGAAGCAGTATCTCATCGACATTAGTGGCTATTTCCTCTTTGACCCTGCGTTTTTCAAGCTCGATCTGACCGATAAGCTCGTTCAGCGCGATATTCTTCTCCTCCAAAGCCCTTTTCTGTTCCTTCAGTTTTAAACCGGACTCTTTTAGCTCTGTTTCCGTCTTCCTGCGTTCGGTGATGTCCTCCACGAAAACAAGGGCTTTCTTTTCGCCGTATTCCTCAAACGGCATGCCGATAAAATTTCTTACAGTGGTCTTCTTGCCGAAATACGATGTATATTCAACCGGCCCCGCGAAGAAGCCCTCGCCCTTTACGGCCGCCTTGATCTTATCGTTAATACCTAACTCCCTGTACGTGGGGAGCTCAAACGCGTTCATGTCTTTAAATTGCTTAAAACTGTCACCCGCTATCTTGATCATGGTCGGGTTAACATACTCAATGTTTCCCTTGCTGTCCACAACATAGATGCCGAATGGGGACTTTTCCAGAATGTCGCGGGTCATTTGAAAAGCTTTTTCCATTTTCTTCTCCGCTTTCTTGCGCTCGGTGATGTCTGTCCAATTTGAAATGTAATACTTGAATTCACCTTCTCTTATTATCGGCCCCGGGGCTATCTCGACCCAGAACCTTTCCCCGTTTTTCTTCCTGAAAAGCTTTTCGAGTTTTATCGCTTCCCCGCGCATGGCTTTTTTCAGGTCCTCGCCCGTTTTCTCCAGCGTCTCTTCCGTCCACCAGGGGTATGGTGCTTTGGTGCCGATGATCTCCCCGGAAGGAAAACCGGTAAGTTTCGTCAGCGCGAGGTTCACGTATTTTATTGATGTATCCGGATTAATGACTATCATGGGATTGGGGGAACTGTTCAACAGGCTGAAAGCGAATTCCTCGCTTTCCCGCAACTTCTTGGCAAGCTGCTCTCTGGCTTTATCGTTATCCTTCATTCTTTTTCCCCTGAAAAATAAAAAAAGGCAACCCTCGGAAGGAATTACCTTTCAAGCCTAAGCACAAACGTGTTTATGCTCTGAATTCTGCACCCGCCACCCCGTTGTGGCCAAAAGTTAGATACTTGTTATATGTAGTTATATTAACTCTATTTACCCGTTTTGGCAAGAATTATGGTGTCTTCCCGGAAGAACCGCGTTATATCCAGTTCGGACCAGCCTTCGCAGTAACTCGGCCTGTACGGGGCGCCGGAGAGTTCCGGCCGATCCCGGGGATACGGGATAACGGGAATATCCGGGACTTTTATTACGGTAGGGATGAACGAGACATAAAGCACGGCCGCTTCCTGGAACGCCAGGACCCTGTTGCATCCGTCATATAAGATCCCCTCCTCGAACCATCCTATATGCCTTCCGGCCAGCGAATAGACATCTTCGCCTGCAAGCCAGCCGAGAATGCGGCCGTCTTTGCTGACAAACCGGTCTTCAAGGAGGAAGACGCATGCTTTTCCGTGCTTGTCGAAAAGCCATCCGGTCATCTCTGTCTCCTTTCCGCAAGTGATGTATTTTTCCGACCTTCGAAAAAATCCCGCACATGCGCGGCTCAAGAACTTGATCCATGCATTATAAGTCTATCATGCCAGTTTTAATGTTATGTTATCTTTGTGCTAATTTTCGGTTAATTTGCAGGGGAAGCGAAAAGAGGAGAAGGATTCGGCGCCTTTAAATCATATAAAGGAAGGGGAACAGTCCGCCGAAGACGGACGTCAAGGGGAAACCATTGGTTTCCCCTTGAAAAAATTTGGCTGCGTTTCCCAGCAGCCCGAAGGGGGCGGAGGCGGCCGTTTACCACAGAAGGCCGGCCGAAGCCCCAAATTTTAATAGTGGTGGGGAGAGAAGGATTCGAACCTTCGAAGGCTAAGCCAACAGATTTACAGTCTGCCGCGTTTGTCCGCTTCGCTATCTCCCCGTGAGGTTGTATTCTAAGAAATTCTACCGAATTTGTAAAGAGCTGTTTTCAGATTAAACGTGGAGCCGGCGGAGGGAATCGAACCCCCGACCAGAGGTTTACAAAACCCCTGCTCTACCTCTGAGCTACGCCGGCGTCATATCCCTGCCCTGTCGAACGCCTCGGGCATGAACTTCAAAAGATCGGACGCTATCAGGCCGAACGGGCCTTTTTTCTCCGCCGCTATATCGCCGGCAAGACCGTGAAGATATACCCCGGAGACCGCGGCGCTGAATTCATCAACACCCTGCCCGATAAACGAAGCGATCATGCCGGTCAGGACGTCTCCCGTCCCGCCGCTGGCCATGCCCGAATTGCCTGTCTCGTTCACGTAGGTCATGCCTTCCGGGCTGGCGACAACGGTCCTGTGCCCTTTCAGACAGACCACCACCCCTGCTACTTCCGCAACGCTCCTGGCAATATCCACCCTGTTCGCCTGGATCTCCACGGCATCCTTTCCCATCAGCCGCGCCATCTCGCCCGGATGGGGCGTGATGACCGTCCGGCCGGGCCTTTTCCTCAATATTTCGAGCTCGCCTTCGAACGCGTTGATCCCGTCGGCGTCAAGAACGACCGGCTGTTCTATATCCACGATAAGTTCTTTGATAAGCGCGCGTGTCTCGGCATCCCTGCCCAGGCCGGGTCCGATAGCGACGACGTCGCATTTCCCGGCAAAATCCAGGATATCCGCCTTTGCCTTCAAGCCCAGAGAGCAGGCCGCGGTCTCCTTCAGGGGAAGCGTCATCACCTCGGTCAGTTTCGTCTCCATTATCGCGTTCAGGGATTCGGGGATACCGTTGATGACCAGGCCGCTGCCGGAGCGGATCGCTCCCTGCGAACACAGGAAAGCGGCGCCGGTCATGCCGCGCGACCCGGCGATGACGAACACCTTGCCGTAATCGCCTTTATGCGTATCTTCCCGCCGAACCGGTATTTTTTCAATATGCTCACGCACCATTTTTCACCACCATCGCGTTAGATGTCGCAAGGTCCCTGGTATGGGAAATACTGACAAAGACCTGCGACAGGTTGAATTTTTCCATCAGCTCTCTGGCCTGCCCGTGCAGGACAGCGTGAGGCTTGCCGTCGCCGCTATTCAATATCTCTATATCCAGCCAGTTGAGGCCGATCCGGGCGCCGTCGGGAAGCGCTTTCTTAACGGCTTCCTTGGCAGCGAACTTCCCGGCCATGTGCGCCGAATACGCTTTTTTCGTCCCGCCGTATTCCAGTTCCTTCGGCGTGAATATCCTCCTCAGGAAACCCTCGCCCCGCTGACCGACAGCTTTATGGAACCTTTCTATGTTTACCGCGTCTATGCCTATGCCCGCGATGTTCATTTCATCAGTTCCTTCATCTCTCTCACTGCGGCGGGCAGGCCCACGAACACCGCCCTGGAGATTATGGAATGTCCTATGTTAAGCTCGTGCATGCCTTCGATACGCGCCACCGGCGTCACGTTCTTGTAATTCAAGCCGTGCCCCGCGCATACCGTAAGCCCCTGTTCAAGGGCGATCTTTGCCATCCTTCGCAGGTTCCCAAGCTCTTTCTCGTGATCCCGGCCCGCGTTAAAGTCCTCGGCATACCGCCCGGTGTGAAACTCGACGATATTTACCCCGGCCTTCTTTGAAGCTTCCACCTGAACGGGTTCCGGGTCTATGAACAGGCTCACTTCTATGCCTTCATCGGAAAGCTGCCGGACCACTTCCCCGACCCTTTCGAGATTGCCGGCGACATCAAGCCCGCCTTCAGTGGTTATCTCCTGCCGGTTCTCCGGCACCAGGGTGGCCTGGTCCGGTTTTACCCGGCAGGCAATACCGGCGATCTCGGGATCCACGGACATCTCCATGTTCAGCTTTGTCGTGACAACGCGTTTCAGCTGCTCAAGGTCCCTATCATTTATATGACGGCGGTCTTTCCGGAGATGGCAGACTATGCCGTCACACCCGGCTTTTTCGCTTTCCTGCGCCGCTTCTATCGGATCGGGTTCAAACGTCTTGCGCGCTTCCCGGACGGTAGCAACATGATCTATGTTTACGCCAAGCTTTACCATGATACGGTTATTTTTTATTTTCCGCGCCTTTTGCGGGCTCTGTCGGAGGGGACGCTTTCCCTTCCATCTTCACGGTCTCCACCGGAAGATATACGTCCACTATCTTATCCTTGATCTGCAGGAACTTCGTGTCGGAATGAATGCCGAGGTGCAGCTGCGCGCTGCGGGTATATTCGCCGAGGTTGATCTTATCGGTCTCGAGTTCCACCACGTCATCCAGTATGTCCTCGGGGCCGAAAACAGATATCTTTGCGGGTTCCACCTTGACCTTATCGAACAGCGCGCGGTATCCTTCAGGCGACTTGCCGGAAAAAACCGGTTTCACCGGGACCTCTTTCACGACAAACTTATAATATGAAAAAACTTCTTCCGCGGTCTTTTTTTTCTGTGAAAATGAATCAGTATTGACCAGGTCAAAAACATAGAACCATGTCGCTATCGCGAGCGCAAGCGCAATGACCTTCGGCCAGAAATTATTGAATATAATATCGCCGAGTCTCATATACTATTCCTGTAATACCCTTCGTTTTGCCAGGATCCTTTTAATAACCACCAGAAAAGACTGTTTCTTTACCTTGGGCATGTATAATTTCTCAAGCATTTTTGCAAGGTTCCTGTGCTCGACATCTTCGGTTATCTTCCCGCCGGCAGCCGCGGAAATGGTGCCTGTTTCCTCGCTCACCACGATAACAACGGCATCCGTCTCCTCGCTGAGCCCCAGGGCCGCCCTGTGCCTGGTCCCCATTGTTTTCGGGACGTTGGGGTTCTGCGTGAGAGGAAAAAGACAGGCCGCCGCTTCTATACGGTGCTCGGAAATGATTATGCCTCCGTCGTGGAGGGGCGATCTCGGCGTAAATATCGAGTTTATGATCTCGCTGGTCACCTGCGAATCTATAGTAACGCCGCTTTCGACATACCGGCGCAGTCCGATCTCCCTCTCTATCGCGATCAGGGCGCCTATCTTCTTTTTAGACAATATTACGGACGCCTTGGCTATCTCGCCGAGGATATGCCTCTCCCCGGAAAATATGCCGAACCGCCCTATGCTGGCCAGCCCTCTTCTGACCTCCGGCTGAAAGATAATAAGGAACGCGATGACCGAAATGGCGAGAAGCCGCGTCAGGAGCCAGTTGATGATGACAAGGTTAAACCCCCTGCTCAGCATGATGACGGCGGCGATCACGATGATCCCCTTGAGCACCTGTTCCGCGGCGGTCCCCTTCAGAAGAAGGTATATCATATAATAGACGCCCCAGAGTATCAGTATCTCAAATATTATTTCCCAGGATTCCAGTAAAAACATGGTCTAAGCACCTGTTATTGCGTCTGCGATGCACGTGACGTCACGCATCTCGCGGACATCATGAACCCTCACGATATCGGCACCGTTCATTATCGCGGCCGTAAAACTCGCCGCCGTGCCGAATATCCTGCCGCCGACCTCTTTTCCGGTAAGAGCGCCGATGAACGATTTGCGGGAAGTGCCGATAAGAACGGGTTTACCCAGATCCTTAAACCGGTCAAGCCGGCGCAGGATAACAAGGTTCTGTTCAACCGTCTTCCCGAACCCTATACCGGGGTCAACGATTATCTTTTCGGGATCTATCCCGGCTTTATGAGCCAGGTCGACCGAATCCGAAAGATACAAAAAGATCTCCTCGATCACATCGTCGTAGTGCGGCTCCTCCTGCATGGTCTTCGGCTCGCCCAGCATGTGCATGAGGACAACACCCGCATCGAATTCGGCGATCGTCCGCGCCATATCCTCGCTCCCGCGCAGCGCCGTGATATCGTTGACCATAGAGACCCCTTCGGCCAGCGCCCGACGGGCCACCTCGCTCTTGTAAGTATCGATCGACAGCGGCACGTCAATTGCCCCGGCAAGCTCCCTTATGACCGGCATGACGCGGTCAAGTTCTTCTTCCGCGGAAATGCGTTCCGACCCGGGACGCGAGGACTCCCCGCCGATATCTATGATATCGGCGCCCCCGTCCGCCATCTGTTTCGCTTTTTCTACCGCGCCGGGCGAGTCCAGATATCTGCCGCCGTCACTGAAAGAATCGGGCGTGATATTCAGCACGCCCATGATACAGGTGCGCTCCCCGACCGGGAGCATATGATCTTTCAGGCACAGCCCCAAAGCGCATCCCGCCTTTCAATCTGCTTTGTCCGCGTCGCTCTCCGTTTTCTTTTTCTTGAAACCGAGAAGTTCGCAGACCTCGCCTTCGTCCATCGTTTCTTTCTCGATCAGCTTATTGGCCAGGAGGTCAAGCTTGTCCTTATTTTCGAGAAGCTTGGACCTGGCGGTCTCATAACAATGATCGACTATCTTCTTGACCTCTTCATCGATGACTTTTGCCGTTTCCTCGCTGTAATTCCTCTCTTCGGTGATGTCGCGTCCCAGAAATATCTGGGTGTGGCGTCTGCCTACGGTCAGGTGCCCCAACCGTTCGCTCATGCCGTACTGTGTCACCATGTCCCTGGCCAGTTCGGTGGCTTTCTTGATGTCGTTCTGCGCGCCGGTGGAGATCTCTCCGAACGCTATATCTTCACTGGCCCGGCCTCCCAGTATGCCCGCGATCTTCCCGACGAACTGGGTCTTCCTGTAAATATACCGGTCCTGGCGCGGCAGCTGCATCGTGTATCCCAGGGCCATGCCGCGGGAAACGATGGTGACCTTGTGCAGCGGATCCGCACCGTCTATAAGATAAGACATCAGCGCATGGCCTGACTCGTGGTAAGCGATGATCCTCTTTTCCTCTTCGCTTATCTTGCGGGATCTTCGCTGAGGGCCGGCTATGATGCGTTCCATGGCTTCCTGAAGTTCTTCTTCGCCGACGGCGCTTTTACCCCTCCTCGCGCCCAGTAGAGCCGCCTCGTTGATGATGTTCGCCAGGTCTGCCCCGGAAAAGCCCGCTGTCTGCTGCGCGATCTTGTAAAGGTCCAGCTCTTCCTTCATCTTCACGCCTTTGGCGTGCACCTTCAGGATCGCGTCCCTGCCGGTAATATCCGGCAGGTCCACCACTATCTGCCTGTCAAACCGGCCCGGCCTGAGCAAAGCCGGATCAAGCACATCCGGCCTGTTGGTAGCCGCTATCAGAATGACCCCGGTTGCCGTATCAAAGCCGTCCATCTCCGAAAGGAGCGCGTTAAGCGTCTGTTCACGCTCGTCATGGCCTCCGCCTATGCCGGAAAACCTCTGCCGGCCGACGGCGTCTATCTCGTCCATGAATATGATGCAGCCCTTCTGGCTCATCTTGACCGATTTCTTCGCCTGGTCGAAAAGGTCCCTTACCCTTGAAGCGCCCACCCCGACGAACATCTCGACAAAATCGGATCCCGATATGCTGAAAAAGGGAACATCGGCTTCGCCGGCGACCGCCTTGGCCAGGAGGGTCTTGCCCGTTCCCGGGGGGCCCATGAGAAGCACGCCTTTGGGCATCTTCCCGCCGAGTTTCTGGAATTTGCGCGGGTCTTTCAGGAACTCTATCACTTCCCTCAGTTCCTCTTTCGCTTCCTCTATGCCCGCCGCATCGTTAAAAGTCACTTTCATCTTGTCTTTTGTGGCGAGCTTGGCCCTTGACTTTCCGAACGACAGCATCTTTCCGCCGCCGCCGGCCGCGCCGCGGTATATAAAAAACCAGAGGAACAGGATAAACAGGAGCATCGGCCCGAGAGAATAGAACAGGTTTGAAAGAAAAGTCTGCGGCGGCCTGACATCAAAATCCGGGACCTTCTCCCGCAGGAGCTTGATCAGGTCCATGTTCTCTTCCGGGATATTCACCGTATAACGCCTTCCGTCGCTGAGCTTGCCGGCGATACGGTCCTTGATCTTGACCGCCGAAAGGATGACCCCGGTCTGGTCGTTCGTCTCGACCGTCTGGTAAAACGTCTTGTACGTCATCTCCTGGGAGGTTTCCTCAAAAGAAGAAAAGACCCACTGGAACAGGATGAAAAGACCTACGATGATCAGTATCCACACGAACCGGTCAGGGAGGTTGGGTTTTTTCTTGGAAGGCTTTTTGGGGCTTCCCGTTTTTTTCCTGATCGGATTATACGCTCTTTTTTTATCGGCCATTCTTACCTGACTGTTCTATAAGTAATGATATTGAATTTGATAGTAGTAATCATACCGGACGCGGTGCTATTGTAACATACTCCTCAAACACGGTCAACTGCGCCTTTTCCTGAAAATGATCTCATCGCCATGCTTGGTCACTCTTATTTTTCCTGGAAAATCCAGCGATTTGTTCCTTTCCGCGGCTCTCAGGAAATAATCCATGTCCATCCAGTGCCGGTACGTGAGCTTCTTGATATTACCCCCGGCTCTCCTGAAAAGCTCTTTGAAAAGTTCTTTTCTCAGCGCTTTCGGCTGAAGAAGAATATCCTTGATCTTTATGCCGCTGGCGCGCGTCCCCTTAGAAAAGTTTTTTCTAACGGGGCCCGCATGCCTCTCGATGGCCTTTTTCTTCTCCGTATCAAGAAAGACAAGATCCTCCCTGAGGGTATCGGACAGGTTCACCAGGGACCGTTTAAGGCCCGGATTATATTTTTCAAGAAGGGGCAATATCTCGTGGCGTACCCTGTTGCGCAAAAATCTAACGTCCAGGTTGGTCTTGTCTTCGACATATTTTGACCCGGTTTTTTTAAAAAAGTCCAGGACATCACGCCTCTCGACCCTTATCAGGGGGCGGATGATCCTTCGTCCGTCCTCGTACCTGACCGGGGGAATGCCGGTGATCCCGGCAGATGACGACCCGTAAATGATCCTCATCAGGACCGTCTCGGCCTGGTCGTCCATTGTATGCCCCGTGGCTATCACGTTGCATTTGTTGCGGGCGGCCGCCTCAAGCAGGAACGCGTATCTTTTTCCCCGGGCCTGTTCCTCGACCGAGATACCCTTTTTCCTCCCGGATCTCAGGTTTACTTTTTTATGGACGCATTTCAGCCCTGACTCCCCGGACAGTCTTTTCACGAATTCAGAATCGCGCCTGGACGCGGTCCCCCTGAGTCCGTGATCCATGTTCCCTACGACTATCTCCAGGTCCAGTTCCCTGCGGAACCGCAGGAGCGCTTCCAGAAGACATACGGAATCCGGGCCTCCTGATACCGCCACCAGCACCCTGTCTCCTTTATGAAGCATGTCGTACTGCTTTACGGCATCCCTTACCCTTTTTAAAAAAGCGGAACCGGATAGCCCCCGCCTGCCGGCGGCGGGTTTAGTCTTTTTTTGTTTTCTTCTTTTCATTTTCCCTGCGTTCCTTTTTCGCCAGCGATTCTTCAAGGCTGTAGATGCAGCCGCAATAATTCTGCCGGTACAGTCCCCATTCCCGCGAGAGCTCCGTCGCCCTGGCAAATCCGCCTTTCTTCTTGAAATCCGCACAGATGAAGCGCTCGCCGCCTATTTTCCGGCCGATAGCGTTCACGAGCGTCACGTCTTTAAGGGGACTTACCGTCAACGTGGTGGCAAATGCATTGAATATCCCCTTTTTAAAATATTCATGGGTTTTCTCCAGGCGCATGTTAAAACATATCTCGCAGCGGGCTCCCCCTTCCGCCGAGTACTCCTTTCCCTTGACCAGCTCGAACCACCTCTGGCGGTCATAGGGGCCTTCTACCAGGTCGAATCCCAGCTGGCGGGCGACTTCGGCCGCCCCGTCAAGGCGCCTCTTATACTCATCGGCGGGATGGATATTTGGGTTATAGAAAAACCCCGTCACCCGGTACCCATCGCACATCAGCTGTTCGGCGACCGAGGAAGCGCATGTCCCGCAACATATGTGCAGCAGAACCTTCATGTCTGATTTTACCCTGCCTCTTATACTGTACTATTTTTACCCTGTTCCTTATGCTGCATCACACGACAACCGATAAAAAATCTTCCGCCACTTCAATATTCGAGTACCCCTTTACCATGGCCTTTAACTCCCCCGCATCCTGATATTTCCTGCTTATATGCGTAAGGACGGTCCGCTTTACCTGTTCCTTCAAAACCATTTCGAGGACCTCCGGCAGCGCGGCATGTTCATGGGGCCTGTCGCGGCCCACATCCCCGAAATACGTACAATCCTGTATCAATAGATCCGCCCCGCGGACCAGTTTCTTCAGATTGTTGCAGATCCTGGTATCGCCGGAATAAACTATTTTCTTGCCCTTTTTCGTCATGGATATATCTTTAAGCGTTATCTTCTTCTTCCCCAGAAAGACCTTGCCCTTCTCTTTCAATTTGCTGTACACTTCTCCTTTTTGCGGCAGCCCGAGAGTGATGGCTTTCCTCAGGTCGATAGAGGTCTTGTCCTTTTCCATCAAGGCATAGGCGACGGCAGGCACGCCGTGCTTGACCGGTATGGAAACTATGCGAAACCTGTTCGTTGACATGAGGGGCGTGATCCGCCTGCCTCTCGCGGGAACCCTGCGAACGTCTATCCTGAAATTGCTCATGGAGCGGCTGAACCCGAGACACCTGCGGACCCTCCGCGCCTCCGGAGCATAAACAGTAAGGGGGCGCTTCCTGTCCTCGAACCCCATCGAATCCGTCATACCGGGAAGCCCCAGACAGTGGTCCCCGTGCCAGTGCGTTATGAACACGTCATTTATTTTCATTGAGTTAAGCCCCGCGGTCATGAGCTGCCTCTGCGTCCCTTCACCGCAGTCAAAAAGCAGGCAGAACTCTTTTCCGTCGTCATAGCTTAAATGTATGGCCGCGTGGGCTCTTTCCCTGGTCGGAACCCCCGCGGTCGTCCCGAGTATATTTACTGCAATTCTTGACATGTGTATCCTTTCGTTAATTGCTGACTTTGTTTGTAAGAGTGCAGTATGTTCCCGTACAGGGAGGATCCACACCGGGCGGAGGGGCCCTGGTAGGGAACATACTAAACTCTTTGATTTCTCTTCCAGTATCTTACCGTCCGGCGCAGGCCCTCTTCGGTCGATACAGCCGGATCATAGCCGAGCAGATCGGCCGCGCGCGTAATGTCATAGACCCTGTCCTTAAATATCCCCTTTGCTTTCCTGCGTAAAGGAGGGACGGTCATGAGGAGTCTCACCGCCCACCCCGGCACGATCGGGGGGCAAGTGCCCTCCAGTTCATCATACAGTATTTCCAGGAACCTCCTGGGGGTTATGATCTCTTTGTCCGCGACCATGAACGTACCGCGCGTGGCTTCGTCCTTTTCGAGCGCGAGTTCCAGCGCCTGTACCACATTGCCCACGTACACCAGATGAAGCTTGGAATCCATCTCCGGCACGTCAAGGATCGGGATGCGGCGCGATCTTACCGCCCTCAGGATCCTGTCCAGAGCATGAGGTTCATCCTCACCGTAAACCATGCAGGGCCTTATCACGGAGACCGGGAGCCCTTTCCGGCGGAACTCAAGCGCTACGCGCTCGGCTTCGATCTTGGACCTACCGTAAGCGCTTGTTGCCTTGTACGGCAGGTCATCCGCGAGCGGCACCTGCGGATTCCCGCTTACCACGGCGACGGAGCTCAGGTAAATGAGCCTTTTTACGCCGTAAGTCCGGCATGCCCGGCATACGCTGCGGGTGGCTTCGACATTGATCCTGCAAAGTTCCGCTTCATCTTTTTCGGTGACACTGGCCGCGCAGTGAAAAACGGCCCGGGGCCGCGCTTCGCCAAAGATCCTGTCCACCGCACCGGTATCCGTTACGTCGCCTGTTGCCAGGGATACGCCCATTTCCCGCAGAAGATCCGTTTTGCTCGTTTCCCTGACAAGACAGGTCACCTCATGGCCCTTTGGCAAAAGACGTTTTACCAGGTTCCTGCCGAGAAAGCCGGTCGCGCCCGTAACCAGTATCTTCATTTCCCCGTCCCGCCTCCGTACATGACCTTGGCCGCCAGTATGAAAAGACACAGGATGAGCGAGACGCTGTTTGCCAGTATGATCGGAAACTGTCTTAAAAAGATCCCGTAAACCAGCCACAGGAAAATACCGGCTGTAAGGATAGCGAACATGTACAGCGAGATATCCCTCACGTGCCTGGTCTTCAGGATCTTGATTATCTGTGGTATGAAGGATATCGTCGTGCATATGCCGGCAATGATCCCTATAATACCGATATGCAGCTGCTGCATATTAGGCTGCCTCCTGTTCCTTCAGCATTTTCTTCAGCCTCGCGATCTGGTCCCTGTAAACGATCGCTTTCTCGAATTGCAGGTTCCTTGCCGCCTGTTCCATGTCGCTTTCAAGCTGAGCTATGACCTCCAGGATGTCGTACTCTTCTTCGCTTTCGCCGGTCACATCCTGGACTATCTCCTTGGCCCGCCTGTACGCCTCGATCCCGTCCTTCACGGCTTTCATGATCGTCTTCGGTTTGATGCCGTGCTCCTCGTTGAACTTGATCTGCCTTTCTCTTCTCGCGTTCGTGACGTCAATGGTCTTCTGCATCGATTCGGTCATGTTGTCCGCGTATAACAATACCTGGCTGTTCACGTTCCTCGCGGCCCTCCCGGCTACCTGTATCAGCGAAGTCGCGCTCCTCAGGAAACCTTCCTTGTCGGCATCCAGCACGGCGACCAGCGAGACCTCCGGAAGGTCCAGGCCCTCCCGGAGCAGATTGATGCCGACCAGGCAATCGAATTTCCCCAGCCGGAGGTCGCGTATTATCTCTATGCGGTCCAGCGCGTTGATCTCGGAATGAAGGTACCGCACGCGCAGTTTCATCTCTTTGAGAAAACGCGTGAGCTCTTCCGCCAGGCGCTTGGTCAAAGTGGTCACCAGGGTCCTCTCGTTCCTGGCGGCGCGTTTTTTTACTTCCTCTATCAAATCGTATATCTGGTCTTTCGTCGGGCGCACGGCGATCGGCGGGTCCACCAGGCCCGTAGGACGTATGACCTGCTCGGCAACTACCTTGCTTTGCGAGATCTCGTAATTCGTGGGGGTCGCCGAAACAAAAAGGATCTGTTTCACTATTCCCATGAATTCATCGAATTTCAGGGGTCTATTGTCCAGCGCCGACGGCAAACGAAAACCGTAATCGACCAGCGTCCTCTTCCTGGCCTGGTCGCCGTTATACATCGCGTGCAGCTGTGGAAGCGTAACATGCGACTCGTCTATAATAACAAGGAAATCGTCGCCGAAATAGTCCAGGAGGCACCAGGGACGGCTGCCAGGCGCTCTGCCGGAGAGATGGCGCGAGTAGTTCTCTATGCCGCTGCAATAACCCAGCTCACCCAGCATGTCCATATCGTATTTGGTCCTCGTTTCCAGGCGCTGCGCCTCCAGGAGTTTTCCCTCGCCTCTCAGCTCGGCAAGACGTTCTTCCAGTTCGGCGGCGATCAATTTCAGCGCGCTTTTTACCTTGTCCTCGGTGGTAACAAAATGTCTCGCGGGATAGATCGCTACCCTGTCGAGTTTCGCCAGGACGCCGCCCGAAACCGGGTGTATCTCGGACACGCGGGTGACCTCATCGCCGAAAAATTCCACCCGCAGCGCCGTTTCCTTGTACGCCGGCAGTACTTCCACTATATCCCCGCGGACCCGGAACTTTCCCCGCTGGAGCTCCATGTCATTCCGTTCATACTGTATATCCACCAGCTTTTTCAGGAATTCCTCCCTGGCAAGGGGCTGGGATGATTCCACGTTCACCAGCATGGTCGAATAATCTTCCGGGGACCCGAGGCCGTAGATACAGGACACGCTGGCGACTATCAAAACGTCACGGCGCGAAAACAGCGAACTTGTCGCGGACAACCTGAGACGGTCTATATCTTCGTTGATCGAAGCGTCTTTTTCGATATACACATCGGTCTGCGGGACATACGCCTCCGGCTGGTAATAGTCATAATAACTGACGAAATACTCAACGGCGTTCTTCGGGAAGAAATCCCTGAACTCCGCAAAAAGCTGCGCCGCCAGGGTCTTGTTGTGGGAAATGACCAGCGTAGGCCTGTTGATAAGCTCCACGATATTGGCCATCGTGAAGGTCTTGCCGCTGCCGGTAACGCCAAGGAGCGTCTGAAAGGGGTTTCCTTTTTCAATGGATCCCGTGATCTTCTCGATCGCTTCCGCCTGATCGCCCGCAGGTTCAAGATCAGTGATCAGCTTAAATCTTTCCATCTTTTAAAACTATCTCCAGGCTGAAATCGATCGGCCGCACGAAACCGGTAATAGCTCCGACGGAGATGATCTCTATGCCCGTCCCGGCATAATCCCTGATGTTCTCCTCGCTGATGCCGCCCGAGACCTCAAAAAGCGCCTTTTCTTCCATGTTCTTTTTCTTGCGTAGAGCGACCGCATCGCGGACCATCTGCGGGGACATGTTGTCCAGCATGATGACATCGGGGCTTTCCTCAAGGGCGTATTCGCATTCCTTCAACGTTTCTACTTCTATTTCTATCCTGACGTTCTTCTGCGCCTTTTCCCTGGCGCGCCTGATGGCTTCTTTTATGATGACCTCGCTGTCAGAGGTCTTCATCTGCATGGCCAGCGCCCTTAAATGATTATCTTTTATCAGGACCATGTCCCATAATCCCTCTCTGTGGTTGCGGCCGCCGCCGACGGTGACCGCGTACTTCTGAAGGTATCTGTGAAGGGGGATCGTTTTCCGCGTGTCATATACCTTCGCCTTCATCCCTGCCGTTCTATCGACCATCTCCCGCGTCTTCGTGGCCACCCCGCTCATCATCCCCAGGAAGTTAAGCGCTGTCCTTTCCCCCTTCAGGATCGCCCGCGCCTCGCCTTCGATGAACGCTATCTCCTGTCCGGGCTCGATAAGATCACCGTCCTTTACCATGGGACGAAACCTGAGGCTGTATTCTGCGGCGGCAAAGACCCTCTCGATGACCTCCATGCCGCAGGCCACGCCCTTTTCATGCGACATGATACAGGCATCCGTATCAAGGAACCTGTCAATGACCGCCTGCGACGTGATATCGCCTCCCCGGATATCCTCTTTCAGCGCGGCCCGGACGATCCTATCCACTCTTTTCTTGTCCAGGTCTTTCATGCTCCCAGTTCCCTCAATCTTTCGATTTCCTTTCGGGTGAGCTCTCTGAACTCGCCTTCCTTCAGCCCCTTCAATGTCAGCCCCGCATATCCGGTGCGCTTGAGCTGCACGACCCTGGCGCCGCATGCTTCGAACATCCGCCGGACCTGTCTCTTGCGGCCCTCATGCAGCTTTATCCTGTACACCCCTGCCTTGCCGCTCTTCCTTTCCAGCTTCACCCTGCAGGGGGATGTAAGCTTTCCGTCGATCCTGATACCGCGTTCGATCTTCCGGATATCGCTCCCCGTAATAAAAGGCTCGACCGTGACGGCGTATTCCTTCTCTGTTTCAAAACTGGGATGCGCGAGCCTGTGCGTGAGTTTTCCGTCATTGGTGACTATCAGGATCCCGGTCGTATCCTTGTCCAGGCGTCCCACGGGATAAAGCCGGGCGTTTATGTCCCTGAAAAAATCCGTCACTTTTTTCCGGCCGTGCGTATCGCTGACGGTAGAGATAACACCTTTCGGCTTGTAAAATAAAAAATGATATTTCTTCTCCTCGCCGGAAAGAGGCCGGCCGCTGACCAGTATTTCGTGCTTTGCCGGATCAAGCCTGAACCCCTTGTCGGTCACGGGCAGCCCGTTCACCCTTACTTTACCGTTCTCGATAAGCTGTGCCGCGCGTCTTCTCGAAGCTACACCGGCATGCGCGAGAACCATCTGCAACCTTTTTTTCATACTACTCGATCGCTGCGAGGTTTTCCTTTAAATTCTCTACCTGTTCCCGGAACCTGTCCCTTTTCGCCTTTTCCTTCCGGACGACATCTTCGGGAGCTTTGTCCAGGAACGACTTGTTCGCGAGTTTCTTGTCTATGCCGCCGAGGTATCGCTCGAGATCTTCCATCTTTTTGGCTATACGGGCCTTTTCCTTTTCCACATCAACGGTTCCGCCGAGGGGTATGAACAACTTTACTCCCCCGATCAGCGCCGCGACAGACTGATCCGGCCTGGAGACATCTTTTCCAAGGGCGCTGATCTCGCAGCGGGCCAGCCGCTCGATATAAAGGGTATTCTCCTCCAGGAGGCGCTGATCCTCCCGGCTGCCGGCGCTCAAAAGGATACCCATCCGGACATCATGCCCGATGTTCCAGAACGCCCTGACATTGCGCACAGCGGTGATGATCCCGATCAATTTCTCCATATTGCCGAGGGCTTCCGCGTCATCATGCTCCTTATCGGCCTCCGGCCAGTCAGCTGTCATTATCCACCTGGCCGGAGTGCCTGGTATCTTCTGCCAGATCTCCTCGGTTATGAACGGCATGAAGGGGTGCAAAAGACGCAAGGCCCCGGCGAGGACCTTCACCAGGACCTTCCGCGTCGTCTCCTTGTCATCCGAAAGCTTGGATATCTCCAGATACCAGTCGCAGTATTTATGCCATATAAAATCGTACAGCGCCGAGGCGGCATCGCTGAACCTGTAAACTTCAAGGCTTCTTGTGACTTTTTCCACCGTCCTGTTCAGGCTGCTCAGTATCCAGCGGTCCGCAAGGGTCAGTTTCCCCTTATCGATCCCGCCCCCCGGGGCCGATCCTTCAAGGTTCATCAAAACGTACCGTGAAGCGTTCCATAGCTTGTTCGCGAAGTTCCGCCCCAGCTCAAACTTGTCCCTGGACAAAAAGACGTCCTGCCCCTGGCTGGTTATGGAGATGATACTGAAACGCAACGCGTCGCTGCCCACATCCCCTATGATGTCAAGCGGGTCTATGACATTGCCGAGCGACTTGGACATCTTGGTCCCCGTGGAATCGCGCACCGTGCCGTGGATATAGACGTCCCTGAAAGGTATATCCTTCCGGAACTTCAGTCCCGCCATGATCATCCTGGCAACCCAGAAAAATATGATCTCCTGCGCGGTGACCAGCGCGTCGGTGGGATAAAACACTTTCAGCTCTTTTGTCTTCTCCGGCCAGCCCAGCGTGGAGAAAGGCCACAGCCAGGAACTGAACCAGGTATCCAGGACGTCCGGATCCTGCTCCATATCCGTCCCTCCGCATGCCGGACATTTCTCCGGCGGTTCGGTACCGACGTACACTCCCCGCTTTTTCGGCCCGGTTATCTCGACATCACGGGCGTTCTCGTATTTCAGGCAATCCCTGCAATACCAGGCCGGTATGCGGTGCCCCCACCATATCTGGCGGGAGATACACCAGTCACGGATATTTTCCATCCAGTTCAGGTACACCTTCGTCCATCGTTCGGGATAGAACTTGATCTTTCCGTCACGAACGACCTTGATGGCGTCTTTTGCAAGCGGTTTCATCTTCACGAACCATTGCCTGGAAAGGCGCGGCTCCACGACGGTATGACAGCGGTAGCAATGCCCGATAGCGTGCCCGTGTTCTTCCGCCCGGATAAAAAGCCGCCTTTGCTTCAGGTCTTCGACTATTGCCTCGCGGCATTCGAACCTGTCCATGCCCTCATAATCGCCGCCGAGCGCGTTTATCCTGCCGTCGGGGTGCATCACATTTATATTTTCCAATCCGTGTTTTTTGCCGAGTTCGAAGTCCACGGGATCATGGGCCGGGGTGACCTTTAAAGCCCCCGTTCCGAATTCCGGGTCCACGTCCTCGTCGAATATCACCTGCAGTTCCCTTTTAAGGATGGGCAGGATCAGCTTCTTGCCCTTAAGATGCGAATACCGGGGGTCTTTCGGGTTGACCGCCACGGCCACGTCCCCGAGCATCGTCTCGGGGCGGGTGGTAGCCACCACGATGTAGTCCTCGCCTTCCTTTTCCAGTTTTTCTCGTCCCTTGACCGGGTATTTTACGTAATAGAGCATCCCTTCGACTTCGCGGTGCTCGGCTTCCTCGTCGCTGAGGGCCGTTCCGCAGTGCACGCACCAGTTGATGATATAGTCGCCTTTGTAGAGCAGGCCGTCCTCATATAAACGCACGAAAACTTCCCTGACCGCGTTTGAAAGGCCTTCGTCCATGGTAAAACGCGTGCGTTCCCAGTCGCAGGAGCACCCCATCCTTTTCAGCTGGTGTATGATGGTGCTGCCGTATTCCTCCCTCCACTGCCATACTTTTTCCAAAAATTCCTCCCGGCCCATTTCCGACCTCTTAAGCCCTTTCGCGGCGATCTCCCGCTCGACGACATTCTGGGTCGCTATGCCGGCGTGGTCGGTCCCGGGCATCCAGAGCGTATTGAAACCCTGCATGCGTCTCCACCTGATAAGTATGTCCTGGAGGGTGTTGTTGAGGGCATGCCCCATGTGAAGTATACCCGTGATGTTGGGAGGAGGGATCACTATGCAGTAAGGCGCTCGGCTGCTGTTCTCATCGGCGCGGAAGAGCTTTTCCGATGACCACGAGTTATAGATCTCCTCTTCCTTTTTCTGGGGATCGTACCTGGTAGGGATCTCTTTCATCTGCGTTTCTTTTTCTTCGGCCTTTTTTCGTCCTTCACGAATTTGTATTCGATGGAATCCTTGAGGGCAAGCCAGCTCGCTTCAATGACGTTCTCGGAAACACCGACCGTCCACCATGAGTCGGTCGCGTCCTGGGACTGGATAAGGACGCGGACTTTGGCGGCGGTGCCCGCTTTCTCGTCCAGGACCCTGACCCTGAAATCCGACAGGTGCATCTCGTTCAAAGACGGGTAGAACGCTGTCAGGGCCTTGCGGAGGGCCTGGTCCATGGCGTGGACAGGGCCGTCGCCCAGTGAAACGGTATGTTTCAACCTGTCGCCGATCTTGAGTTTTATCGTGGCTTCCGAAATGATGGGACCGTCGCCCCGCTTTTCGACGATGACCCTGAGATCCTTCATCTCGAAATGTTCCTTGAAGATCCTTGAGGCCCGATTCATCAAAAGCATGAGCGATGCCTCGGCCAGCTCGAACTGGAAGCCTTCTTTCTCCATGTCCTGCACGCGCGAAAGGATGTCCCTGGCCTTGTCGGATTTTTTCCTGATCCTGAACCCGATCTCCCTGGCCTTCTCTATTATGCTTGACTTCCCGGAAAGCTCTGAGATAAGCATCCTCCGCCTGTTCCCGACCTTTTCCGGCTCTATATGCTCGTAGGTCCTCGGGTTCTTCAGTATCGCATTGACGTGGACGCCCGCTTTATGGGCAAAAGCGCTCCTGCCGACATACGGCTGCGTGTCCCGCTGTTTCACGTTGGAGATCTCCGCGATATACCTTGACGCCTCGGTAAGTTCCTTGAACTCGATATTGGTAAGACAATCCAGGCCCATTTTAAACTTCAGGGTGGGCAGGATCGACACGAGGTCCGCGTTGCCGCATCTCTCGCCGTAACCGTTAAACGTTCCCTGGACATGCGTGCACCCCGCCTGCACGGCGGCAATGGAGTTGGCCACGGCCATGTCGGCGTCGTTGTGAACGTGGATACCGAGCGGTTTTTTTATCTTTTCCGCCACTTCCTCGACGATCTCGAAGATCTGGCTGGTAAGCGTGCCCCCGTTCGTATCGCAGAGTACCAGGGTCCCTGCGCCGCCGTCAAGGGCCGCTTTAAGGGTCTCCATGGCATATTCGGGATTGTCCTTGTACCCGTCGAAAAAATGCTCGGCGTCAAAGATCACGCGCCGGCCCTTTTTTCTCAGGTACCTGACGGAATCCTCGATCATCCTGAGGTTCTCCCTCAGCGTGGTCTTCAGGACGGTCCTCACGTGCAGGTCCCAGCTTTTCCCGAATATCGTCAGGTATTTCGTTTTCGCCTTCAAGAGGCCTTCTATAACGGGATCCGAGGCCGTTCTCGCGCCCGCGCGCCGCGTGCTGCCGAACGCCACGAGTTTGGAATTCTTCAGTTTCAGGGACCTGGCCGCTTCCCTGAAGAACTCGTCATCCTTGGGATTTGAGCCGGGCCAACCGCCCTCGATAAAATCGATGGTCAGTTCGTCCAGTTTCCGGGCTATCCGGATCTTATCCTTGACCGAAAAGGATATCCCTTCCGACTGCGCCCCGTCCCTTAAAGTCGTGTCGTAGATCTCGACTTTTTTCTTGTTTTTCATTTTGACCTCTTTTTCGTCTTTTTTCCGAGCCCGAACGCCTTGTGAACGATCTTCGCGGCCTCTTCGGCATGTCTCCTGGCAATGACACACGATATCTTGATCTCGCTGGTAGATATCATGCCGATATTTATCTTTTTTGAAGCGAGCGCGCTGAACATCCTCGCCGCGACCCCCGAATGGCTGCGCATGCCTATCCCCACGACCGATACCTTGGCGATATTTTTATCATACCTGACCCCCTTGGCCCCGATCTCCTTAACGATTCTTTTCATCACGTCATGGGCCCTGCTCAGGTCCTTTTTATCCACGGTAAAAGAGATATCCGTCGCCTTCGTCCGGGATATGTTCTGTATGATCATATCCACGTTGATATCGGCTTTCGCCAGCTGCTCGAACAGTCTGCTGGCTTCTCCCGGCCGGTCCGGAACATCGCACACCGTGACTTTCGCTTCATCCTTGTTCACGGTAACATTACGCACCAAGACCTCTTCCATAGCTTTGACCTCCTTGGTTATCAAAGTCCCGTCCTCGTAAGAAAAACTTGACCGCACATGCATCGGAACGTTGAACTTGCCGGCGACTTCCACGCTTCTTGCCTGCATGACCTGGGCGCCGAGTGACGCCATCTCGAGCATTTCCTCATAACTCACGCTGTTCAGCTTGCGCGCGTCCCGGACTATCCTAGGGTCGGCCGTATAAACGCCTTTGACGTCAGTGTAGATCTCACACATCTCCGCCTTCAGGGCCTTTGCCAGCGCCACGGCCGTTATGTCCGATCCCCCCCTTCCAAGGGTAGTGATCTCCTGGTCCAGGTTCATGCCCTGGAACCCGGCGACGATGACTATCCTGCCTCTATCAAGTTCTTTTTTGACCCTGCTCGTACCGACGTCTATTATCCTTGCCTTCGTGTGGGACGAATCGGTGATTATGCCCACCTGGGCGCCGGTGAAAGAAATGGCCTCCTGTCCGAGTTTATGCAAAGCCATGGCCAGAAGCGCGACCGATATCTGCTCCCCGGTCGACATGAGCATATCAAGCTCTCTCTCCGCCGGTCTTTTGTTGATCCCGTGGGCAAGGTCCAATAGCTCATCGGTCGTATCGCCCAGCGCCGAGACCACGACGACCACGTCATATCCGTTCTTCTTGCAGGCGGTGACCCTCCTGGCCACTCCCCTGATCCTCTTCGGGTTAGCCACGCTGGTCCCGCCGTATTTCTGAACTATGATCCCTTTTTTAGCCATTCCCGCCCCTCAATAAGATCCTCATGAGCTCCGATCCCTGGACCAATCCCATGCTGCCGGCCTTCGCCGACTTTTCAGTGAACACCGCGACATCATCAGGACTGATCCCCTTGCCGGCTATCGCAAAAGGCACCGGATCCGCCGTGTGCGTCCTTTTCTTTATCGGCGTGGGGTGATCCGGCAGGATCAGGACCCTGTAATCGCATCTTTCGGAAAGTTCTTCAATGATCCTGCCCGTTATCTTGCTGTCAAAGTTCTCTATCGCCTTTATTTTTTCCATGATGTCCCCGTTATGCCCCGCCTCGTCAGGGGCTTCAACGTGGACAAAGACCATGTCTTTCTTTTTGAGTATATCAAGCGCCGCTTCCGCCTTGCCTTCGTAATTCGTATCGTAATACCCGGTCGCTCCGGGGACTTCGGCGACCTCGAGTCCCAGCACACGCCCCAGTCCCTTGAGCAGGTCCACCGCGGATATTATACCTCCGGAAATACCGTAGGCGTCCTCGAATCCGGGTATGTCGGGTTTTTTGCCCTGGCCCCAGATCCATATCATGTTGGCGGGATTCTGCCCCAGGTCGACCCGCACCTTGTTGATGTCAATATCCCTCAGTATCCCCTTTGACCGCTCCATGAGCTCGACAAGCCGGGGTTCTTTCGGCAGGTGCCCGGAAATGGACTTATCCAGTATGTCATGCGGCGGATAGCACGGTACTTTCGACAACCTGTCCGCTTCTTCCGCAGAATCGCAATGCACCACCAGCAGATTGCGGTAACTCGTCCCCGTATAGAAACTGAACCTTTCGCTGCCAAGTTCCCTGTTCAGCAGATCTACCAGAACAGCCGCCTCTTTTGTCGTGATATGGCCGGCGCTGTAATCAAGCATCTTGCCGTCGGACACGGTCACCGTATTGAACCGGAAGGCCACGTCGCGTTCGGTAAGGTCCACGCCGAGATTGGCGGCTTCCAGAGGGCCGCGCCCGCAGTAATATTTCCGCGGGTCATACCCAAGTATGGAAAGGTTGGCCACGTCGCTTGCGGGCGTCATTCCCCTGGGAACGTTCTTCGCCATGCCCACTACGCCTTTTCTTGCGATCATGTCCATGTTCGGCGCTTTAGCCGCTTCCATGCAGGTGCGGTCATTGATCTCCTCAAGAGGTAAGCCCGCCATACCGTCAGGCACGAGCACAATATACTTCATATCTATAAACCAGCCTCCCTCACCACATCTTCAAGTTTCGCATCCACCACAACGGGGTGCTTTACGCATTTAATGGCCCTGTCAGGGTCTTTCAAGCCGTGTCCGGTCAGCACACAGACGATATCTTTCTCATGACCCGGCTCGCAGGGCGGAAAATATCCTTCTCCTGCCTTTTTTAAAATACCCGCTACACCGGCAGCGGACGCCGGTTCGGCGAATATCCCTACCTTGCCGGCCAGCAATTTGTAAGCGTCTATTATCTCATCATCGGTGACCTTTTCTATGAGTCCCCCTGATTCATCCCGGGCGGCTTCGGCCTGTTTCCAGCTTGCCGGGTTGCCTATCCTTATGGCGGTAGCGATCGTCTCAGGATCTTTTATCACGCGTTTCTCCACTATGGGAGCCGCCCCGGCCGCCTGAAAACCCAGCATCTTCGGCAGTTTGTCCGTCTTGCCCTTTTCCTTGTATTCCCGGTACCCTTTCCAGTAAGCAGTAATATTCCCCGCATTACCCACAGGCAGAGCATGATAGTCGGGCGCGTGCCCCAGGCGGTCACAGATCTCAAAAGAAGCGGTCTTCTGCCCTTCTATCCTGTAGGGGTTGATCGAATTGACAAGCGTTACCGGATATTTCTCGGTCAATTCACAAACTATTTTCAGGGCGTCGTCAAAATTCCCCTTGATGGCTATCACCTTCGCGCCGTGTATAAGCGCCTGGGCCAGCTTGCCGAGAGCTATCGCCCCCTCGGGAATGACCACGATACATTTTATCTTTGCCCTTGCCGCGTATGCCGCCGCTGAAGCGGAAGTATTTCCGGTGGACGCGCAAGCCACGGCGCCTGAGCCTTCCTCCACGGCCTTGGAAACAGCCATCGTCATGCCCCTGTCCTTAAAACTGCTCGTGGGATTAAGCCCCTCATATTTTAACCACACGTTGTAGCCGGGCCCTATGATCTCCGCGATAGGGTCAGCCTTGATGAGCGGCGTATCCCCTTCCTGCAGGGTGATCACGGGTGTTTTCCCGTTCACGGGAAGATGTTCCTTATAGTGTTCGATAACCCCCATTTTTCTCCTTCGCCTAAGCGCTACTCTTCCTCTTCTTCTATCCTGATGGCCACGGTTCTATCGGTCACGCATTCCAGCTTATCTATCTTGGTAATGGCCTTGCGCATGCTGCCTTCCCTGGCCTCATGGGTCAGTATTATGACGGGGACCCTCTCCCCTTCCTTGCGTTCTTCCTGTGAAACGCTGGCGATACTGATCTCGTTCTCCGCAAGGACCGAAGATATGCTCGCCAGGACGCCGGGCTTATCGATAACGGAGAATCTCAGGTAATAAGGGACCGACAGTTCCTCTATCTTGCTGATTTTTTTGCTTTCCACGGCATAGTCCAGCTTATACGGCATGGGATTGTTGGCGCCGATAAATGCAACGTGCCTGGCGATCTCAACAATATCCCCGACAACGGAGCTTGCGGCTGGTTCCTTGCCGGCGCCCTTGCCGAAAAGAAGGGACTCTCCCGCGAGATCACCTTTGACGAAAATAGCGTTATCCGCTCCTTTTACATCCGAAAGAAGGTGGCTCGACCGGAGCAGAGTAGGATGAACCCTGAGCTGTAATCCGTCAGGCGCATTTTTTGCGATAGCGAGAAGTTTGACGCTGTAACCCCAGCGGCTCGCGTTCTGTATATCCTGCGGCCCTATACCGGCGATCCCTTCAGTATAAATATCATCGAGAGAAACATCCACCCCAAAACCCAGGAGTGAAAGTATGGCCAGTTTATGGGCACTGTCTTTGCCGCTTATATCGAGTTTCGGGTCTTTTTCGGCAAGACCTACTTCCTGCGCGATCTTGAGCGCCTCGTCAAACATACATCCGCGGTCCTCCATCATGGTCAGTATAAAATTCGTAGTTCCGTTCAGGATGCCGTAGATTATATTGATGTTATTCCCCACAAGACTTTCGCATAAAGTCCTGATAATAGGTATGGCTCCGCCCACGCTGGCTTCAAATCTTATGAACACCCCGTTATCGTGCGCGGCGGCGAAAACATCTTTCCAGTGCTCGGAAAGCAATGCCTTGTTCGCGGTCACGACATGCTTCCTGTTCTGCAGGGCCTTTAATATGATGTCCTTTGCCGGGTGCACCCCGCCGATAAGTTCGACGATGATGTCGATATCCTTGTCCTTGATCAGGTCTTCCGCGGAAGTGGTTTTTATGATATCTTCCCGGCAGTTGATGCTGTTCAACAATTTCTTGTCCTTATCACATATCCCCATGATCCGAACAGAAACACCGGTTCTCCGGGCGATCAGCTGGCCGTTGTCCGTGATGGCATCAAGAACGCCTCTTCCGACGGTACCCAATCCAATCAGTCCGATATTTACAGTTTTCATCTTATCCCCATTCGCGTAATAGTCGTTTACCTTGCTCCTACCAGGGGGCCCCTCCGCCCGGTGTGGATCCTCCCTGTACGGAGCATGGTAAACGACTTTCATGCGCCATGCGCCGTACAAAAGAATGGTCGGGACGGCCGGATTCGAACCGGCGACCCCTAGTCCCCCAGACTAGTGCGCTAAACCAGACTGCGCTACGTCCCGATTATTCGTAATCTTCTTCCTTCGGACTGCGTGTCATGAGTTCACTGACCGCAGCGCCGGGATCTTTGCCCTTGTAAAGAACCTCGTATACTTTCTGGGTTATGGGCATCTCAACGCCGTATTTCTTCGCGAGCTCATGGGCCGACTTGCAGGTATCCAAACCCTCCACGACCATTTCCGTCCCGGCCAGGATCTCGTCGATATTCCCGCCCTTGCCGACCTCGGTCCCGAACCAGCGATTCCTGCTGTGAGCGCTGATACAGGTGGTCGCCAGATCCCCCAGGCCGCTAAGGCCCCTGAATGTCGATCTCTCGGCTCCCATTTTTACTCCAAGCCGGGTTATCTCGGCAAGGCCTCTGGTCAGGATCGCGGCTTTGGAATTTGTCCCGAAACCGAGGCCATCGGAGATACCCGCGGCTATCGCGATTATATTCTTTAAAGCGCCCCCCATTTCGACGCCGGTAACATCTCCTGAAGTATATACCCGGAAACGTTCGGTCATCAGGAAGTCCCGGACCTCTTTCTTCCATTCACCGTCACCGGCAACAACCACCGCCGTGGGAACATTGCGCGCGACTTCAAACGATATGCTCGGCCCGGATATAACGCCGATCCGGCTGTTCCGGAAGTATTCAGCCAGTATCTCCGAGGGGCGTTTCAGGGAACCGGTCTCTATCCCTTTGGTAGCGCTGACAATATAAATAAAATCAGCGCCAGTGAACCTGTCGAGAACCGAACGTAAATACTTGCAGGGAACGGCGAAAAGAGCGTATTCCGCTTCCTTAACCGCCGCGTCATCGGATGTTATCTTTAGATCGCGGGGCAAAGAAACCCCTTCAAGAAACTTGGTATTTTCCCTGCGCCTGTCAAGATGCTCGGCATATTCCGGAGAATAGCTCCAGAGGGTAGTATCTACCCCCTTGGAGTGCAGCAGGAGAGCCAACGCGGTCCCCCAGCCACCGTCCCCTATAACGCTTACTTTGCTCATAATAACTCACAAAGTTTAGCATATATGATATTCATAGTCAATAACATTACCTAATATGCATACCGGCTGGGAGGGGCTCCGGGCCTTAATTTAGGGAACGGGTATAAAGCTGAATTCGCGAACGGGTCAAATATAAAAAAAGGGGCGGCGTTAGCCGCCCCTTTTCAGTGTGGAGGTAAGGGCTGCCACACGGCAGCCCCGGGAGTTAATGCCTCATCATTACTTCAAGTAAGAACATCTGGGCCTTAAGGAGATTGAGCTTCCATAAAGCCGCCATGATCATGACAACATGTACCATCCTGCCTGGTTGAATGTTCATCTTTCGCTCCTTTAAAGATCTTTAACCGTCTATCTGGATCCTCAGTTCATTGACATATACGATCTTATAGACCGTCTTTCCCCAGATAACAAAAAAATCACCGAGCACCTTGCAGATAATCTTATTCTCTCCGCTTTGCGTGTCAGCCTGCCTGAGGATATGACAATCCTTCCTGCAGCTGTTCCTGCTCTCCGCGCGCATCCAGTTCCTGAGCTCCTCTCCGTTCTTGGAACTGAACTTTTCTTTTATGAAATACTTGCATATCCACTTCCTGGCGACCCTTGCCTCCGTGCGGTCGCTGATCTCCTCCAGGGATATTTCGCGTTTACGCGGATTATTTCCAAGTATGTCGCGATAATAAAGCTTTTTCATTAAAACCTCATTGTTTAGACTTTTTAAATGTCTTTAATAAGGTCTGTAAAAAAATTTCTTTCCCTTTTTAAAATACTAACAAATAATAGTATACTCCATTCTTATTAAATTGCAAGTAATATTATCTAGCTTTTTTTTGCCTTAATGATTTTGCTCTCTGTTCCCTGGATCAAGCGTTTGATATTAGCTCTGTGGACATAAACCCCCACCAGGCATAAAACCGCGCAGAAAATAATAAAGCTCATTTTTTTGCCTGTCGCCAGGGCAAGGATGGGAAGCGCGGTCGCGGCTATGATCGATGCCAGCGACACATATTTCCAGATCGCGAACACGATTATCCATATCCCGAGACAACTGAGAAATATCCAGGGAGAAAGCCCTGCCATAACGCCCGCCGTGGTCGCCACTCCCTTGCCCCCTCTGAATCTCAAAAAACAGGTCCAGATGTGCCCGGAAATAGCCGCCGCTCCCAGTAGGATATAGACAAAGCCGTAAGATTCCGCCAGGCCCGGAATAAATCTCCGGAGGACCGCGGGTATCAGGGTAACGGCTATTGTTCCCTTTGAAAAATCTATAATGAATACGATGATCCCGGGAACCTTCCCTACCGTGCGGGCCACGTTCGTAGCCCCGACATTGCCGCTTCCGTGTTCACGTATATCAATACCTTTTAATGCCCTGCCGAAGATGTATGCCGTCGGAATAGCTCCCAGGAGATACGCAACAATGATAGATACCGCGATGTATATCATCTCTCCGCCTTTCTCGATTTTCTGATCAATACCTTGACGGGGATACCCTTGAGCGGCAGGTTATCCCGCAAATTATTTTCTATAAAACTCAAGTGTGCCGGCAGAACGCTGGCAGGATCGTTCACGAAATACTTGAATTCCATGGGCCTGGAGCTGCTCTGGACCATGTAAAGAAAATTGGGCCTTTTTCTGCTCCTGGGGATCGGAACAGCCGAAGGATCTTTTTTCTCGAAGATCCTGTTCAGGAACGGCGTGGAAACCTTGAGGTCAAGATTCGCATCCAGCACTTTGGCCATTTGAAGGCTTGCGAGCACGTTCTTTCCGGTTTTCGAGGAAATGAACGATATCGGGAATTTGGCGAGGTGGCTGAACGCGTAAACGAGATGCTTTTCGTAACTCTCCACGGATACATCATCGGCCTTCTCGGCCAGGTCCCATTTATTGACAAGCACAAGGCACGCTTTGCCGTTATCTTCAACGAACCGCAGTATATCGATATCATCTTTGGTTACCCCGTCCGGGGCGTCAAGCAAGAGTATCACCACGTCCGCCCTTTTAATGGATTCCCTGGACCGCATGACGCTGTAAACGTCAACTGCGGCCTTGATCTTTCGCTTGTGACGGATACCGGCGGTGTCGATCAAAATGTATTCGTCCCCTTCGTAACTGAAATAGGTATCGATGGAATCCCTGGTGGTCCCCGGGATGGCGCTTACTATGACACGGTCGCGCGCCAGGAGATTGTTGACAAAGGATGATTTCCCGACATTCGGCCTGCCCACAACCGCTATCTTGAGATATCTTGATTCTTGTTCTGCCGCGACCCCGGGCACCGGGGCCTCCTTCATAAGATCCTCGATGGATTCCAGTATGCGTTTCCTGATGCTCCTTATGCCTTTCCTGTGCAGGCAGGAGATCTGTTCCGGTTTTCCAAAACCCAGCTGATAGAACTCCAGTGAATCATTCTCGAGCATGTCGTTGTCGGTCTTATTCGCCGCCAGGATAACGGGTTTGCTGAACTTTCTCAGAAGCAGGGCGATCTCCTCATCGGAAGCGGAAATGCCCGCAGCTGTATCGGTCACCATAAGTATTATGGAAGCCTCTTCCATTGCCCTGTATATCTGGTCCTTGATCTGCAGGGAAAGCTCGTCCTTGTCTTTGGAAACATACCCGCCCGTGTCCACGATCTTGGCGCTGAATCTGTTCAGGTGAATGACCGCTTCCACCCTGTCCCGGGTGGTCCCGGATTGCTCGACAACCACGGCGCGTTTTTCCTTCAGGAGGCAGTTGAAAAGGGATGATTTTCCTACGTTAGGCCGGCCCACGATACATATCGTGGGAATACCGCTATGATTTTTCATTGATCTGCCCGGATCCTATCCTGATATAATCCAAGCCGGAAAGGACGGTGAACACCACCGTGATATTCCATATCCAGCTCGCATGAACAAAACGCAAAAGCACGGTGACGATCGTCAGCATCTGGAAAAAGGTGGTTATTTTTCCCATGACCGTGGGTTTGATGTTCAGGTCGCCGGTCACGAGATATATGATCGCCGCCCCCATTAAAATGATCACGTCCCTTGAGATGACGATTATGGGAACGTACACGGGCATTTTGATATAATCGGGTAAGCCGCTTACCAGACTGAAACTTATGAACGCGCTTCCTATGAGCATCTTGTCGGCAATGGGATCCATTATGGCGCCGAACTTTGTCTTTTCCCTGCGTGTCCGGGCTATATAACCGTCCAGCGCATCCGTTATGACGGCAAGCAAGAACACCGCAAAAGCTATGTTCAGCCTGTGGTACAGAACAGACGTAATGAAGATCGGAACAAGTATTATCCGGCATATGGTAATCCTGTTAGCCCAGTTCATAACTCCCCCCGTCAATCTCCTTTCCTGATAAGCCGTATCCGTTTTATCGGCCAATGGATAATGAAAACTTTACCTACGAGGTTCCTGTCCGGGACAAATCCCCAGTACCTTGAGTCCATGGAATTAGCGCTGTTGTCGCCCAGCACGTAAAAATGGCCTTCCGGAACGCGGATCGCCTCGCCTATAGCGCCGTACTTCCCCCGGTTGTAATAAAAGAAACGCTTGAAGGGGGAGTCGGTAATCCTCTTGCCGTCCACGAAGAGCGCGCCGTCTTCTATCCGGACAGATCGCCCTCCTCCGGCGATGAAGCGTTTTACAAGATATTTTTTCTTCTCTATGGGTGACAGGAACACGACGATGTCCCCGAGCTTGGGGGACTCCATCTCCGGCAACCTGATGTCCGTAAAGGGCACTTTGGCCCCGTAGACAAATTTGTTGACAAATATCCTGTCGCCCGGCTTAAACGTGGAATACATCGAGTTGGAAGGTATCTTGAAGGGCTGCACGATAAACGTCCTTATAAAAAGAGCAAGGACAGCCGCGATCAGTATCGGTTTTATCCACTCGTCCCACAGGTAATACCGGAATTTTCTGTCGAACTTCATGAGACCCTCATGGCTTTTAAGAACGCTTCCTTGGGGACATCCACTTTTCCTATCCTGCGCATTTTTTTCTTCCCGACTTTCTGTTTTTCCCAGAGTTTTCTTTTTCTTGTAATATCGCCGCCGTAGCATTTTCCGGTGACGTGTTTTTTCAGCGCCGAGATGTTTTCCCTCGCCAGGACTTCCCCTCCGATAGCGGCCTGCACCGCCACCTTGAACAGCTGCCTGGGAATGGTCTCCTTAAGCTTCTGCACCAGTTCCCTGCCTTTCCTTTTGGCCTTTTCTTTATGCACGATGGACGAGAGCGCATCGCACGGGACCCCGTTAATGAGGATATCCAGCTTGACTATATCAGACTTTTTATATCCGATAAACTCATAGTCAAGAGAACCGTATCCCTGGGTCGAGGACTTGATCTTGTCGTAAAAATCAACTATTATCTCCGCCAGGGGCATATTGTAAATAAGCTGCGCTTTCCTGGGATCAAGGTACTTGGTGCTGATAAATTCGCCTCTTTTGTCCTCGCACAGTTTCATGAGAGCCCCGATAGCGTTCGACGGCGCGATAATGTAACACTTCACGAACGGTTCCTCGACATATTCTATTCTTTCTTTCTCCGGGTACTTCGTCGGGTTATCTACTTCGATGAGCTCCCCTCCGGTCAGTTTTACCTTGTAATTCACGCTCGGCGAGGAGGCGATCAGGTCCAGGTTAAATTCGCGTTCCAGCCGCTCCTGGATTATCTCCATGTGCAGCAGCCCCAGGAAACCGCATCTGAAACCGAATCCCAGCGCCGCCGATGTCTCGGGCTCATAGATAAAGGAGGGATCCGACAGGCGCATCTTTTCCATTGCGCTCTTAAGATCCTCGTAATCTTCATTACTGATAGGATATATGCCGCTGTAAACCATCGGTTTTACTTTTTTATATCCGGGCAGCGGGTCTTTCGCGGGGTTGGCCAGATCGGTTATGGTATCACCCACGACCACTTCCTTCGCCTCCTTGATGTTGCAGATAATATACCCTACCTGACCGCAATCCAGCTCATCAACGGTCTGTTCGGAAGGCGTGAACACGCCGACCTCCTTTACCTCATACCGGTTACGCCTGTTCATCATCTCGATCTGCATGCCGGCTTTTAAAAAACCGTTCACGATACGCACATAGACTATGACGCCCCTGTAGGTATCGTAGGAGGAATCGAATATGAGCGCCTGAAGGGGCTCCTTTCGCTTGCCGGAAGGCGGCGGTATTCTCTTCACGATCTCCTCAAGGACATCCTGCGTGCCCAGTCCTTCTTTCGCGCTTATGAGCATGATCTCATCGTCCTCGACCCCCAGGATATCCCTCATCTGGTGTTTTATTTCTTCTATTCTCGCGCTTTTAAGATCGATCTTATTGATGATCGGGATTATCTTCAGGTCATGCTCCATGGCCAGGTAAAGATTGGCGATGGTCTGGGCCTCGACCCCCTGAACGGCATCCACCAAGAGGAGCGCGCCTTCGCATGCGGCGATCGACTTGGAGACCTCGTACGCGAAATCGACATGCCCCGGGGTATCGATGAGGTTCAGCAGATAAGTATCATTATCCCTGGCTTTGTAAATTATCCTGACCGCGCTGGACTTAATGGTTATGCCTCTTTCCCTTTCCAGGTCCATTGCGTCCAGGAACTGATCCCTGAACTCGCGGGTGGTGACGGTATCGGTGACCTGTATCATCCTGTCGGCCAGGGTCGACTTGCCGTGGTCGATATGGGCTATGATGCAAAAATTCCGTATTTTCGAGAGATCGCTCATGTCTATCCGTGTACAGTATTCACAAAAAGATTACAGGACAGTTCGGGGCATTTTTACCGGAAGCCTGCAAACTTTTAAGAACATTAAATATTATGCTATTGTTATTTTTTCAAGCTCGGACGCGTAGCAATTTAAGTTTGTTGTTTCATGCAAGCTTCCGTACAAAACGCCCCGAACTGTCCCGTCCGTTTCCGACTTTCACATTCACATCAATGAAAACGCGTACTTCTCCCCGAACTTCAGATACCTCAACGACTCTTTTTTCGAACGGGTCTCGGCGTATATCCTGAGTTTCGGCTCGGTGCCCGAAAGCCGCAGGAGAAGCCAGCTGCCATCCTTGCATATGAATTTCGACCCGTCGTAGTCCACGATCCCGACGACCGGTTTGTCCAGCACTTTCCCGAGCGGCTTTTTCCTGATACCGTGCATCAGCTTTTTCCGTTTGGATTCGGGAAAGATCAGGTCTTTCCTCTCGTAAACATAATTTCCGTACTTTTTGTTCGTGTCGGCCACTATGCGCCCCAGGGGCTTTTTTTCCGCGAGCATGAGCTCCATGATCAAAAGCGCCGACAGGAAACCGTCCCGTTCCGGAATATAGTTCTTGAAGGCGATGCCTCCCGTTTCCTCGCCGCCGATAAGGATATTCTTTTTTGTCATCACATCACATATGTACTTGAACCCGACAGGGGTCTCATACGCCGGAAGACCGTATTTCTCGCAGATCTTGTTTATCAGGCCGGTCCCGCAAATGGTCTGGACGACACCCCCTGTCATCTTCCTGTTCTTGAGGAGGTGTAAGAGCAAAAGCGCCATGACCTTGTGCCCCGACAGCATATTTCCCTTTTCGTCAACTATGGCGACACGGTCGGAGTCCCCGTCCGTGGCCACGCCCAGATCATATTTTCCTTTTTTCACGCCGCTCATGAGCCCCTTCAGGTGTCCTTCGTTGGGTTCGGGCGCCCTGCCCTTAAAGGAAGGGTTTATCTCGGCATTCATGAAATCCAGTTTTATCCCGGTATTCTTAAGCAGATCCCCTAAATACGTGCGGCCCGTCCCGTTCATCGAGTCCACCAGGACCTTGAACTTCGCTTTCTTGAGCTTCCTCATGTCGGCGTACCTCTTGACGTAACTGAGTTGCACTCTCACTATATCCTCCAGGGTGATCCTGCCTTTCTTCAATCCCTCGTCAAGGGACATGGACTTCACGGGGTTCCTGTGAAGCCTTTTTTCGATATCATCAATGATATCGTTCCCGGCGGAACCGGCAAAAAAGCCCTTGTACTTGATGCCGTTATACCGCGCCGGATTGTGGCTGGCGGTTATAATGACCCCGCCCGTTAACTTCTTGTCCTTGATATAGACACACACCGCCGGCGTCGGGCTCGGCCTGTCAGAAAGAACGACCTTTATCCCGTTGGCGGCCAGGACACCGGCTATTATCTCGGCATATTCGTCGGAAAGAAACCGGGTATCATACCCCACCACCAGTTTTTTCTTCCTGTAAACCGGTTCTTTGCGTGACTTAACAAAATCCGCGACCGCCTGGGCCACGATCTCCACGTTCTTAAAGGTGAAATCGTCGCTTATGACCGCTCTCCATCCGTCCGTACCGAATTTTATCCTGGACATATATTCTCCTCTTTTTAATGGTCGCTGTCCCTATTTAATTGCCCCTGAGTTCCCTGATCGCCTTTCCGTAATCCTCCTGACCGAAGACCGCGGTGCCCGCTACGAGGACATCCGCACCGGCGCTTATTGCTTTCGGGGCCGTTTCCCCGGTTATCCCGCCGTCGACCTGTATCTGCCCGTCAAACCGGCCTCTTATCTCCTTTATCTTATCCATCGTGTCTTCCATGAAAGATTGTCCCGCAAAACCCGGTTCCACCGTCATGACCAGGACCATATCCACCTTGTCCAGAACATGATCGAGGGCCGAAACACCCGTTCCCGGCTTTATGGAAACGCCTGCCTTCTTGCCTTTTGCCCTTATCTTTTTGATGGTATTTTCGGGAGTTTCGCAGGCCTCTATATGGAACGTTATCATATCGCTGCCGGCATCGGCAAACTGGTCGATGTACCTTCCCGGATCGTCGATCATGAGATGCGCATCAAGGAACAGGTTTGTCACCGGCCTGATGGATCTCACGACAACGGGGCCTATCGTGATGTTGGGGACAAAGACCCCGTCCATCACGTCGATATGCACCCAGTCGGCTCCGCCCGCTTCTATCGCTTTTATCTCCTCGGCCAGTCTGCTGAAATCCGCCGAGAGAATGCTGGGCGCGATCAATATTTTTTTATCGCTCATGTTCGATCCTTTCCTGACGATCGCTCGCCGCTTTAGTGACGTTCGCTCACCATAACATAGACCCTGTTTATGTCATCCAGGGTGATCACGCCTATTATCTTGCCGTTCTTTTCCACCGGCATGGCGTGCGTGCCGTGCTTTTGCATGAGCTTTTGCACGACGTGCAATCTGGCGGTCACCTTGACCGGAGGTATATCCCTGCGCATGATACGCCCGACCTCTGTCTCCCTGCCCTTCTCGTGCAGGGCGTGGATGATCTCCCTCCGCGTAACAAAACCTTTCAGGCGCCCGTTCTCCATCACGGGATAGTCTTCCTGATGCGTATGGAATATGAGTTCCAGGACCTTCGCCAGGGGCGTATCCTCGTCCAAGCATATAAAATCCCTGGCGAGCACATCCCTTACCGAATACCTCTTGATGGTCTCCGTGACCTCCACCTGGATGCCCTCGCTGGAAGCCGCCATGTAAATGAAAACCGCAATGATCAAAAGGATAATATGTCCGTACACTATGCCGATATAAGCAAAAAGAAGCGCGAATATATGCCCGAGCCTGACGGCCACGGCCGTGGCTTTTCTGTGGCTCATGCGATACGTCAGCACCGCGCGCAGGACCCGCCCGCCGTCCATGGGAAATGCCGGGATCATGTTGAAAACAGCCAGAATGAGGTTGATCCAGTAAATATGCGCCAGGACGTTGAAAGACCCCGTGTACTTCGCCTGTCCCGTTATCACCAGGAACGGATACATCAATGTCTCTTTTCCGAGAAGAAAATAAAGCGGGTAGTAAAAGATCACCACGATGAGTATGTTGGATAAAGGGCCCGCAACGGATATGAGGAGTTCCTGGTACGGCTTGGTCGGCGCTTCGGACATTGACGCCACGCCGCCTATGGGCAAAAGAGTTATGCGCTTCACCTTTATCCCGAAATATGCCGCGACCACGCTGTGGGAAAGCTCGTGTATCGTCACGAACAGGAACACGCCCAGTATAAGGATAAGCCCCTTGAAACCGAGCAGGAGAAAGAAAGCCGCAAGAAGCAGAAAGAACGTGAAATGTATATCTATGTCTATCCCCAGGACCCTGGTCAGACGAAAAGAGCCTCTCATAACTTGTTCAGTTCCTTTTTGATCTTATTTTTATCCCTGTCGCTTATCCTCCCTATCATGGCCAGGTTGGCCGAAGAGGACCTGAAGATCCTTTCACTCATATTTTGTATCTCCCCCGGCGTCACAGCGTCTATTCTTTTCAGCACGCTCTTTACCTCCGGTATGTTCTTGTGCACCATATGCCTGTCCCCAAGCCACAGCATCCTTGTCGATGTTCTCTCTATCGCGAGAAGGAACTGTCCTTTGGCGTATTCCTTCGCGCGCGCCAGCTCGCCGCCGGTCACACCCATATCCCTCAGCTTTTTCAATTCGTCCAGTATGGCGATCACGGACTTCAGCGCCTTCCTGTTGTCCACCCCGGCGTGTACCTGGATCTCTCCCGTATCGCTATGCCGCTTGTACGCCGAGGCTATATCGTAGCAAAGGCCGTACTTTTCGCGCAGTTCCTCAAAAAGACGGGATGACATGTTCCCGCCGAAGATCACGTTCATGAGCCTTATCGCGAATCTCTCCCTGGTATCGCGGTCCGTGGCATGGAACCCCATCGCGAGATGCGTCTGCTTGGTCTCCTTGCGGCAGATTTTCACGCGGGAACTTTTCTGCCCAGTCCTCGGGGCGCTGAAAGACGGATTCCGCTTCTTCCTCTGCCCCGCGAACTTCCGCATGGCACAGGTGAAGACTTTTCCGGGGCTGACCTTTCCCGCCGCCACAACGGCGATATTCCCCGGATGATAGTTCGCTTCCTTGAATTTTATCAACGTGCCCGCGCTAAAACCCGTCACGGTGGTCATGTTTCCCGTCAACGGGCGCCCCAGAGCGTTGCCGGGCCACATGATCTCCCCCAAAAGGTCCAGGACGTGGTCTGCCGGATGATCGCGGTACATTTTTATCTCTTCGCAGATAACAAACTTCTCCCGGGCGAGGTCCTCCTTGTCGAACCTGGCGTTCAATACCATATCGGCCAGTATATCCATGCCGAGTTCCATATGCCTTGCGGGCACCTTCACCATGTAGCATGTCACCTCGTCAGAAGTAAAAGCGTTGAACGTGCCGCCGATCCCTTCGATGGCCTGCTTGAGATCTTTGGCGGTCCGGGTATGCGTCCCCTTGAACATCATGTGTTCCACGAGATGGCTTATGCCGCTCTGGCGGGCGGACTCGTAACGCCCTCCTATGCCGACCCATATCCCGAGAGAGACCGAGGCCATCTGCGGCATCGGAGACACTATCACGGTAAGACCGTTATTCCCCTGCAATTTCTTGTGCATGTCTATTCCCTGCCTGACTGCAGACTGTCGAGATAACTCTGCAATATGATCTGCGCCGCGATCTTATCCACGACTTTTTTTCTCTTGCCCCGCCTGACGGCGGCTTCCATCATAGTGTTTTCCGCCTCTTTGGTGCTCAAACGTTCATCCCATAATTTTACGGGTACGCGGGTCTGTTCTTTCAGCATATCGGCGAATTTCACGCTGTCTTTCGCCCGTTCTCCCATGGTCCCGTCCATGTTGAGCGGAAGTCCCACGACGATCTCAGCGACGTTGAATTCATCGAGCATTTCCCGGATCCGCGCTATAACCTGCCTGTTGCTTGCCCTTCGGACGACTTCTTTGCCTTGCGCAAGTGTCCCGCTCTCATCGCTGAGGGCTACGCCTATATTCTTCGTTCCGAGGTCCAATCCCATTATCCGCATTTTAAGTTGTGCCATGGACCGCCCTTGCAACGGACCTGGCGAACGCCCCCACCTTCTTCACCAGAAGGTTTTTATCCGCCAGGTTTTTCTCGATCACCCTGATTATGGCGCTCCCGACGATTATGCCGTCAGAGGCCCCGACGATCTCCCTCGCCTGGGCGGGATTGGAAATGCCGAACCCCACGCACACAGGTTTCGCCGTCATCTTTTTCAGCTTCTTTACATCGTTTTTCAGCTCGTCGGAAAGTGATCTTCTCGCGCCTGTCACTCCCGTCAGGGACACATAATAAATAAATCCGCGGGAACAGCCCGCTATCTTTCTGAACCTTCCCGGAGGCGTTGTAGGCGCGGCGAGCATGATAACGTGAAAATCCTCTTTATCCGCCATGCCCGTCAGCTCCCCGGACTCCTCCATGGGAAGATCGGGCACTATGATGCCATCCGCTCCCGAGGCCTTCGCGTCCCTGATGAAACGGCTGATACCGTAATTGAAGATAATATTGTAATAGGTCATGAAAACCAGGGGAACCCGGACCTCCCGCCTCAGCTGCCCGACCATGTCCAGGACTTTCCTTACGGTACATCCGGCTTCAAGCGAACGCTGTACGGCTTTTTGTATCGTCGGCCCGTCCGCCAGGGGATCCGAGAACGGTATCCCCAGCTCTATGATATCCGCGCCTGCTTTTGCCAGGGAAGAGACTATCCTTTTGGTCGTCTTCATGTCGGGATCCCCGACGGTCACGTAAGGGATAAAGGCCTTCTTCTTTTCTTTCTTCAATCTCCTGAACGTCTCATCGATCCTGTTCATATTTCCCGTCCGCCTTTCACATATGAAAATAAACGGGACTGGTCTATTCCCGACCTTATGCTGCTACAGCAGACCTGTCCCGCCCTTCAACAGCTACACTACTTGATATACCTCTTCATTATGTCAATATCCTTATCCCCTCTGCCCGACAGGCACAGAACGATTATATCCCTTTTCTTCGTCTTTCTTGCCAGCCTGGTCAGGTACTGCACCGCGTGCGCGGTCTCCAGAGCCGGGATGATACCTTCGGTCTCGGAGAGGAGTCTGACCCCTTCAAGGGCTTTTTTATCATCCACCGACACGTACTCGGCCCTTCCGATCCGCTTGTAATACGCGTGTTCCGGCCCGACCCCCGGGTAGTCGAGGCCCGCGGACACCGAATGCGCCAGGCGCACCTGGCCGTCATCGTCCTCCAGCAGAAAACTCTTGCTCCCGTGAAGCACGCCGACCCTGCCCTTCATCAGGGCGGCGGCGTGACGGCCGGTCTTCAAGCCGAACCCGGCGGCTTCAACCCCGATGAACACTATCTTCCTGTCGTTAAAGAACGGATGAAAAAGCCCGATGGAATTGCTTCCTCCCCCGACGCATGCCACCAGATGAGTGGGAAGCCTGCCTTCCTTGCGCATTATATCCTTGCGTACTTCCTTGCCTATGACGGTCTGAAAATCCCTCACCATCATCGGATACGGATGAGGCCCTACGACGGATCCTATGATGTAATGCGTATTGCGAACGTTAGTGACCCAGTCCCTTATCGCCTCGTTGGTGGCGTCCTTAAGCGTGCAGGACCCGCTGGACACGGGAATGACCCTGGCTCCCATGAGCTTCATGCGGAACACGTTCAGGTTCTGCCGCTCTATATCCTCGGTCCCCATGTACACGTCGCACTTAAGCCCGAACAGCGCCGCCACGGTGGCGGTGGCAACACCGTGCTGGCCGGCCCCGGTCTCGGCGATCACGCGCTCCTTGCCCATGTGCACGGCGAGAAGCGCCTGTCCTATGGTGTTGTTGATCTTATGAGCCCCTGTATGCAAGAGGTCTTCCCGTTTAAGATATATCTTTCCCCCGCCCAGTTTTTTCGTCAGTTTCTCCGCGTGATACAGAGGGGTCGGCCTTCCGGCATATTCCTTAAGATAATATTCAAGTTTTTTCCTGAAAGAAGCGGTGCGGGTTATTTTCCTGTATGCCGCGGTAAGCTCCCTTAAGGCAGGCATTAGCGTTTCCGGGACATACTCTCCGCCGAATATGTCAAAATATCCTTTATTATCGGGCAGTTTACGTTTTTTTCGCATTTTCGACAAACTCCTTTAAAAGTTTTTCATCTTTTTTCCCGGGGGATTTTTCCACGCCGCTCGAAACATCGACCCCGTAAGGACGCACGGCCTTTACGGCATCCGAGACGTTCTCCGGGCGAAGCCCTCCGGCAATAAAAAACGGTTTCTTTATCCTGTCCTTCTCCCTTATCAGAACTCCCCAGTCAAAACTTTCACCCGTGCCGCCGGGGATATCGGGGTGAAACGTATCAAAAACGAAATAATCCGCGGCGTCGTAATCACCGGGGCCGTACTGCTTTTGAGCGGCATGCCCGTGGGGCAAGATCCGCTCTTTCACCTTAAAGGCTTTTATGATCTTCACCTGCCTGTGATATTTTTGCTCGAGTATCGTTCTTAAACTGCCGCAGTCTCCGGGTGTCTCACTGCCGTGAAGCTGCACGTGATCCAGGTCGCAGAACGAAACGGCTTCCGCGATCCTCTCGAGCTTCATATCCCTGAAAAGCCCGACCCGCCCGACCCTATTCTTGCAATCCCCGGGAAGGCCCATGATAATGTTCCTGACGGCATCACCCTCAACAGCACGGGGTGTTCCCCCGATGAAGATAAACCCTATAAGGTCGGCCCCATAGTCGCAGGCTTTCCGGGCATCTTCCAGGTTTGTCACGCCGCATATCTTGACCTTGACCAATTTTACTACTCCCGCATCAGGTTTCTTACTTTTTCCCCTATATTCGTCGCCCGCATGAAGATCTCCCCTATAAGAACGGCATTGACGCCGAGACTTTTCAGGAACATCACCTGTTCATAGGTCTCGATCCCGCTTTCGGAAACTATTATTTTGTTCTCGGGAATAAGATGGATCAGTCTCTGGGTAACGGAGACATCTACATCGAAGTTCACCAGATCCCTGTTGTTTATGCCTATTATCGCCGCGGGACTGTTCAGGGCTTTCTCGACTTCTTCTTCGTTATGCACCTCGACCAGCACATCCATGCCCAGTTCCTTGGCGATGCCGAAATAACGGTTCAGCTCCTCCTGGGTCAGGATATGCGCGATCAGAAGGATCGCATCCGCGCCGCTTGCGGCGGACTCATAGATCTGATACTCGTCTATGATAAAATCCTTTCTGAGAACGGGAATGGTCACCCTTTCCTTTACCATCGTGACGTATTCCAGTTTTCCGTCAAAGAACCGCTCGTCGGTCAGTATGCTTATGGCGCTGGCGCCGGCAGCCTGATAAGTGAGCGCGATCTTGAGGGGGTTGAACTTGGCGCGAATGACGCCTTTCGAAGGGGAGCTTTTCTTGATCTCCGCTATAAGATTGATATGTCCCTTCCTGGATATGTCTTTCTTGAACGTGCTCCTGATGTACATGGATCCCGCTCTTTTTTTGAGATCGTTCAAATGAACGCTTTTTTGCGCTTTGTCAACTTCGCGCCTTTTCTCTTCTATTATCCTGGGTAATATCATGAAACGTCCTCATTTGTTATCCTGGCCAGATCTTCCAGTTTTTTCAGGGCTCCTCCGGAATCGATGGCTGACGCGGCCACCCGGACGCCTTCCTTGAAATTCTTCACCTTGCCCGCGGCCATAAGCGCAACACTGGAGTTCATCAGGACCACGTCCCGCCTGGGGCCTTCTTCGCCTGACAGGACTCCCCGGACCATTGCCGCGTTCTCTTCTGCGGATCCGCCCCTGATCTCCCCCAGGGCCGCTTTTTTGAGCCCGAAAGTTCCGGGGGCCACGTAATAGGACCTTACCCTGCCGCCGGCCAGTTCGCTGACCTTCGTCTTGCCGGTTACGGTGACTTCATCCAGCCCGTCCATGCCATGCACGACGAAAGCGCGTTTTGTCCCCAGGTTTCCAAGGACCCTTGCCATCGTCTCCGTCAGCTCCTCTTCGTACACCCCCAGGACCTGGCACGTGGCCGACGCCGGGTTGGACAGAGGCCCTAAAATATTGAATATCGTCCGCACTCCCACTTCCTTCCGGGGCGGGGCGGCATACCGCATGGCTTCATGAAAAAGCGGCGCGAACATGAAACCTATGTTGATCCGGCTTATGCATTTTTCCGTCACCTCGACGGGGACATCCAGCTTCACTCCCAGTTCCTCGAGCACATCGGCGCTGCCGCACCGGCTGGACGCCGCCCTGTTCCCGTGTTTCGCGACCTTGACGCCGCACGCGGCAAGAACGAACGCCACGGTAGTAGAAATATTGAAGGTGTTCGTTCCCGTTCCTCCGGTACCGCACGTATCAAGTATGGCTTCCTCTTCGGGGGTGATCTCATCCCTGTCTATATCAACGGAATCTCCGCTCACTTTTATCTTCAGCGATTTCTCCCTCATCACCCGGGCCGCTCCCGTTATCTCTTCGACGGTCTCGCCTTTCATGCGCAGCGCCGTTATGAACGCGGCTATCTGCGAAAGGGTGGCTTTGCCGCTCATGATGCCGCCGAAAACCGAGTGCATCTCCTCCTCGGTAAGATCCTCGAAGAGAATGACCTTTTCGATCGCCTTCTTTATGTCCATCCTTTTACCTTCCTCCTCACTTTATGAAATTCCTCAGAATCTCTTTCCCTTCCTCGGTCAATATGGACTCAGGATGGAACTGGACGCCGTATATGGGCCTGTCCCTGTGGCGAATGCCCATGACCTCCTTTTCCTCAGTCCATGCGGTAAGTTTCAGCGGGTCTTTCAAGCTTGACGGCTCGACTATCAGAGAATGGTACCGCGTGGCAGTGAACGGAGAAGGTATCCCGCTGAAGATGCCCTCGCCGTCGTGATAGATCGAACTCACCTTCCCGTGCATGATACGATCGCCGCCCGTAACGGAAGCGCCGTAAACTTCGGCGATACACTGATGCCCCAGGCACACCCCGAGTATGGGTGTCGTGCCCTCGAACCTGCGGACCACTTCCTTCGATATCCCCGCGTTGTCCGGCCGGCCCGGTCCCGGCGAGATGATTATCCTCCCGGGAGAAAGAGATTCTATTTCTTCCGGCGTGATCTTGTCGTTACGATAGGTGACGACCTCCTCCCCGAGCTCGCCCAAATATTGAACGAGATTATACGTGAAGGAATCATAATTGTCTATGACGAAAATCATTCCAGCCCTTCCTCGCAAAATTCTATGGCCTTGATCAGGGCCATGGCCTTGTTCATGGTCTCCTGATATTCCTTCCTCGGCTCGGAATCCAGGACGATGCCGGCCCCGGCCTGAATACAGGCAATGTCCCCCTTCATCACGATCGTCCTGATAGTGATGCACAGGTCGATATTACCCGAAAAGCTTATATACCCCACGCAGCCGGCGTAAGGCCCGCGCCTGGTGTTCTCCAGCTCATCGATAAGTTCCATGGCCCTGACCTTCGGCGCTCCCGTCACGGTACCCGCCGGGAACGTCGCCCTTATAAGGTCATATATGTCCTTTTCTTTCCCGAGCTTACCGACAACATCGCTGACTATATGCATCACGTGCGAATACCTTTCGATCCGCATGATCTCGCGCGGCCTGACGCTTGAATATTCACATACACGCCCGATATCGTTGCGACCGAGATCGACGAGCATGATATGCTCCGCCCTTTCCTTCGGGTCCGCAAGAAGCTCTTTCTCCAGGCGCAGGTCCTCCTGCTCATCTTTCCCGCGCCTGCGGGTGCCGGCTATCGGCCTGACCTCAACGAGCCCGTCTTCGCATCTCACAAGGATCTCGGGTGACGAGCCGACGATCCTGTACTCGCCGAACTTAAGGTAATACATGTAAGGCGAAGGATTAATGGACCTCAGGGCCCTGTATATGGAAAAAGCGTCCGCCTCCGTACGCTTCTTAAGCCTCTGGGAAAGCACGACCTGGATCACTTCCCCGGCGCGTATGTATTCCTTTGCTTTCTCGACGATCCCGCAGAACTCTTTCTTTGAAAAGTTCGATTCGATCTTCGGGCGCGCCTGCACGGCCTTCATTTCTTCCTGTTCGATCACGCCGCTCTTGAGCTTCTCTATTATCCGGTCTATCTTCCTGCAGGCCTTCTCATAAGCTTCCGCCGGGTCGTCCTTCTCGACCAGCGAATTGGAGACGACCTTGATCTTATGGTCGATATGGTCAAAAATAAGTATGGTATCCGTAAGGACGAGCTGCATGTCCGGAATATCAAAATCCCCGGGATTCTTGTCCGGTATATCCTCGATAAAACGGACCATATCATAACCGATATAACCCACCAGGCCCCCGCAGAAACGGGGCAATCCCTCTACGCTGACAAAACGGAATTTCCCCATGAAAGACCTTATCTCGCTTATGGGGTCCTCCCCGGCCGTATATGTGTCGATCTTGTCGCCGCGCGTAAAGGTGACCTCCCTGCCCTTGCTTTCGATTATGAGGGAGGGGCTGCTGCCCAGAAAGGAATACCTGGCCATGTGTTCGCCGCCTTCAACGGATTCAAGCAGGTAGGCGAATTTTTCCTTGTCGATCTTCAAAAAAGCGGACAGAGGCGAATCGAAATCCGCCAGTATCTCCCTGTAAACGGGGATGACGTTGCCCTTTTTTGCCAGCCTTATGAATTCCTCTTTGCTCGGATAAAACATGTCGACGTCTCTCCTGATGTCAGGAACCTATTTATATACATCCTTCGGGTCGAAGACCTTTTCTTCCTCTATTACTGTCTTTCCGTCCTTGTCTATTCTTCGGAAATAACAGCTGAAATATCCCTCGTGACACGCGGCGCGGGCCTGGTCCACTTTGAAAAGAAGGGAATTGTCCGCGCAGTCGACAAAAAGCTCCTTCACTGCCTGGACACAGCCGGAAGTCTCCCCCTTGAGCATGACCCTTCCCCTCGACCTGCGGAACACGTATATTTTCTTTTCCTTCAGCGTCTTCTCAAGGGCGCCTTTATCCATGTAACACAACGTCAGGACCCTGGATGACTTTTCATCCTGTATTATCGCCGGGATAAGCCCGTTATCGTCAAAATTAAGTTTATCCATGAATTCCATCATTTACTACCCCCTGACAGGTACGCCTTTTTCCCTTAAATACTCTTTCACCCCGGCAATCGAGAATTCCCTGAAGTGAAACACACTTGCGGCGAGAGCCGCATCAGCCTTGCCGTCCGTGAGAGCTTCCAGAAAATGCTCCAGTTTTCCGCATCCTCCCGATGCCACCACCGGTATATTCACCGCTTCGCTTACCGCCCGCGTCAGCCCTATGTCATACCCGTCCTTGGTCCCGTCGCGGTCCATGCTTGTAAGGAGTATCTCTCCGGCGCCCAGTTCCTCCGCCTTGCGGGCCCATTCCACCACGTCCATACCGGTCGCTTCGCGTCCGCCTCTCACGTAAACTTCCCACGACCCTTCTTTTTTTGCCTTTGCGTCTATAGCGACGACGATGCACTGCGTTCCGAACCTCTCGCTGGCCTCTTTCAGAAAATCCGGATCTTTGACGGCAGCGGTGTTTATCGAAACCTTGTCGCATCCCGCGTTCAAGAGCTCGCGGATAATATCATTGGAATAGATCCCCCCGCCGACGGTGAACGGCATGAACACCTGTTCCGCGACGCGTTTTACGACGCTTACCATGGTCTTTCGCTTCTCGTAACTGGCGGTTATATCCAGGAACACAAGCTCGTCGGCGCCTTCGTCGTTATAGACCTTGGCATTTTCCACCGGGTCCCCGGCATCGCGCAGATTGACAAAATTCACGCCTTTCACGACGCGTCCATCCTTCACGTCAAGGCAGGGAATTATCCTTTTTGCCAGCATTGATCGCCTCCTCAAGTTTTATAGTGCCGTCGTAAAGCGCGCGTCCTATGATGACGCCGCTGAGCCCCAGGGGCTCCAGCTTCTTCAGCTGCCTGATGTGGCCGATATCCCTGATGCCCCCGGCGGAGATGATCTTGATATCGACCTGTTCCAGGATCTCCTTTAACCTTTCAATGTTCGGGCCGGAAAGCGTTCCGTCCCTCGCTATGTCGGTGTAGATCACTTCCTTCGCCCCGAACGAAACGAATCTCCGGAGCATCTTGAAAATATCCAGATCAAGCGTTGTCTGCCATCCGTGCACCTTCAGTTTTTTGTCTTCGACGTCCAGGCTTATGATTATCCTTTCCTTGAAGGTCTTTATGCAGTCACCGGCAAAATCTATGTCCTTCAGGGCCCTTGAACCGAGAATGACGCGCCAGACCCCGCTATCAAGCGCTTTTTTGATCTCTTCCATCCGGCGAAATCCGCCGCCGACCTCGATCGGTATATTGACGGATCCCGCTATTTCCTTTACTTTCTCGAAGTTCACGGGGTAATTTTCTTTAGCCCCGTCGAGATCGACCACGTGGATCAGTTTAGCGCCCAGCGATTCCCATGTCCTTGCCGCATCAACGGGATCCATGTCATAATTCATCTTCCTGTCATACCTGCCCTGCTGCAGGCGCACAGTCTTGCCTTCGATTATGTCTATGGCCGGTATCACCTTCATAGTTTCGCGAAATTCTCCAGTATTTTTATGCCGTTCTCCTGCGATCTTTCCGGATGGAACTGCACGGCGAAAATATTATCTTTCCACAGCGCGGAAGTGTACCGGATGCCGTATTCCGTTACCCCGGCGGTATATTCCTCCTCATCATTATCGCAGTAATACGAATGCACGAAATAAAAATAGGTCTCGTCCCCTATACCCTTGAAAACAGGGCAGCGCGCCCCGCGGAGGGCGACCGTGTTCCATCCTATCTGCGGGACCTTTATTCCTTTTTCCGCGGGGAAGAGTTTCACTTCTCCGCGGATCACACCCAGGCAATCGCATCCGCCGCCTTCGAAGCTCCGCGTAAAAAGAAGCTGAAGCCCCAGGCATATCCCCAGGAACGGCCTGCCGCTTTTTATGAAATCCGCCAGCGGCCCCGCAAGATCCCTTCGCGCAAGCCCTTCCATCGCGTCCCCGGACGACCCGACACCCGGAAGCACGATCCTGTCGGCGCGGCCGAGATCATCCGGACTTTCGCATATCCTGACATCCTGTCCGAGATAGCGGAAAGCGTTAAAGACGCTGCGCAGATTTCCCGAACCGTAATCCACAATGCCGATCATAGTATTCCCTTGCTTGACGGGACTTCCTCGGTCCTGCGCGGATCGATACTGGTCGCCTTATCCAGCGCTATCCCCAGGGCCTTGAAGACCGCCTCGAGATAGTGGTGCATATCCCCTTCCCCGGCTATCTCAATATGCAGGTTCATGCTGAGTTTTTTCGCGAAACTCCGCAGCAGATCCTCGGCAAGATCGAGGGAGTACCCTTCCGTATCCGGTATCCCGGCCTTTCCAAAGCTTCTCAACTTGAACTTGAATGCGGCCCGGTTGGAAAGATCCACCAAGACGTTTGCGCTCACCATGTCCATGGGAACGTCCGCCGAAGCTATCCTTGTTATGCCCTTGCAGTCGCCCAGCGCTTTCTTGAAGGCCTCCCCCAGCGCGATCCCTATATCCTCGTTGAGGTGATGCTTGTCAACGTGCGTGTCGCCGGTGGCCCTGAGGTCCAGGTCAAAATAACCGTGATATGCAAAAAGCGTAAGCATGTGGTCCAGAAACCCGATTGACGTGGATATCCTGGTCTTTCCCGTACCGTCGATGTTCAGCCCGGGTATCTCTATCTGCGTCTCTTTGGATTTTCTTTCGTATCTGGTCTTTCTGGCCTTCCCCTGCTTCTTTGCGAATATACCCATCTCTCCTCCCGTCTATTATTCACATCTTACCTTGATCGATTCCCAGTGTTTCTCCAGCTTTTCAAGCTCCGTGAGTTCACGCGCCCAGGCCGCCGATGCGCAAAGGGCCTTGCGCGAATAGGAAATTATATGCGAGCTTTTCATAAAACTTCTCAAGTTCAGGCCGGAAGAATACCGCGCCGTCCCGCCGGTAGGCAGGACATGGCTTGGCCCGGCGATATAATCGCCGATGGCCACGGGCGTGTACTGCCCGAGGAAAATGGCCCCGGCGTTGGTGATGTTCTTCAGCACCCTCTTGGGCGATTTCACCATGAGCTGCAGGTGCTCCGGAGCGATCATATTGGACACTTCCGCCGCCTCATCAAGGTTCTTGACCTTGATAATATATCCTCTCACCTCCGGATCCTTGTGCAGGGCGTTAAATACCCCCCTGGACGGCGTGACGAGAATGGACAGGCCCTTGTGGTGTTCCGCCTGGGCCATGAGATCTTTTTTAAGATAATCGAGGTTCGCGTGCTTATTGGCTATTATCAGCACCTCGCTCGGCCCGGCCAGCATATCTATGTCGCAATAACCGAATACCTGGCGCTTCGCCTCTGTAACATACTCGTTGCCGGGGCCGACTATCTTGGCCACCTTCGGCACCGTTTTCGTCCCGAAAGCCAGCGCGGCTATCGCCTGAGCTCCGCCGACCTTATATATCTCATCGACCTTGAGAAGGTTCGCCACCACCAGTATATGAGGATCGATGCTTCCATATCTGTTCGGGGGAGATACCATCACGATCTTTTTCACGCCGGCGATCCTGGCGGGCAGGACGGTCATGTAAACGCTCGATACAAGGGGGACTGTCCCGCTGGGGACATACACTCCCACTTCTTCTATCGGGGCGAATTTTTCCGCGAGCTCGACGCCGGATTCCTGCCGTATCGTCCACGATTTGGGCGCCTGGTTCGTGTAAAACTTGTTCATGTTCCTTATGATCGTCTTCAGGGTGTTGACGATCTCGGGTTTTATGTCCTGATACGCGCCGCTGATCTCAGCTTCGGTCACCCGGAGGTCCTTCCGCTTGATATCGATTTTATCGAACTTCTTCGTGAACTTTATCAGGGCATTGTCCCCTTCGGCCCGCACCTTTTCTATGATCCCGGCGACTTTCTGCTGAAGGCGCTTTTTACCCTGGTCATGCCTGTTGACCAGGTTATTGAACATCTTGCTTCCTACCTTGACGCTTCGCATGCTAACCCCTCTTTTCAATGATACTTCTGGCCTTTTCCACGGCGGCCCGGATCCCTTCCGCTTTTTTCCCGCCGGCCTGGGCGAACGTCGCCTTCCCTCCGCCGGAGCCGTTGATCTCGCCGGCTATGGAGTTCATTATCTCCCGCGCGTCCACGCCGGCCTCCGTAAGATCGGAAGTCACGGCGCATATCATGTATGCCTTGCCGCCGGTGCTCGAGCCCAGCAGTATCACGCCCGACCGCACCTTCTGTTCAAGATACCCCGCGGCTTTCCTGAGCAGCGCCATGTCCAGGCCTTCCAGGACGGCTGAAACAAAATTTATCCTGCCGAGCACGGCCGGGCTGTCGGCAAGTTTGTCCAATTCCTTTTTCACGCCGCTGAAAACCCCGGCTTCTTTTTCCTTCTTAAGCTTTTTCGCGGTCCTCTCCAAGCGTTCGCGTGCCTTTAAAAGCTCCGGTCTTATCTTTTCGTCAAACCCGCGCATGACATCCGCGTCTATGGCGAGCCTGCCGCCGACTATACCATCGATATCGCGCTTCACTTCCTCTTTCAGCTCCGGTTCGGCGCCGCCGGCTGCCGCCTTCAAATCGTCAAGAAGGCCCTTTAACGTCTCCTTAAGCCACCGGCGGGCATTCTCGCCGGTTACCGCTTCTATTCGCCTGACACCGCTGGCCACGGAACTCTCTCCGGTTATTTTCATTATCTCGATATCCCCGGTATTATCCACGTGGGTCCCGCCGCAAAGTTCTTTTGACTTCTCGCCCACCGACACGACACGGACCGTATCGGCGTATTTTTCGCCGAAGAACGAAAGCGCCCCTTCTTCCTTTGCCTCTTTAAGCTCTTTGGTCCGGCTGGACACCGGGATGCCTTTGCCTATCCAGGCGTTGACGATATCTTCCACTTTCCTCAGTTCCCTGTCCGAGAGTTTCCTCATGTGCGTGAAATCGAACCTTAATCTTTTATCGTCCACGAGGGAACCTGACTGTTTCACGTGCTCTCCCAGAACCTGCCGGAGCGCGGCCTGCAGAAGATGGGTGGCGGTATGATTTCTCGCCGTTCTTTCCTTCTTCGCCGAGTCAAGGTCAAGGGTGACCCTGTCCTTTTTCCTGAAGGATCCCTTCCTTACAACGACATGAAGGACCTTCCTGCCGTCCACCTCGAAGGTGTTCGTGATGTCCATCTGTCCGCCCGGCTTGAGGATGGCGCCGGTATCCCCCACCTGCCCGCCGGCTTCGGCATAGAACTTCGAGCTCTGGGGGGAAGTTATGACTTCGGCATACTCCCCCTCACGGACTTCATCGGATGCCCTGTCCCCGGTCAGTATGAATTCCAGTTCCGCTTCCAGCGGCAGATCGTCCGAAAAAGACGGCTTTGGGGCGTCGGTAAAACGGTCCGGCTGAAAAATAAATTCACCGGAGATGTCACTGCTCGCACGAGATTCTTCTCTTCTTTTTTCCATCAGCCGCCCGAATCCCTTTATGTCAAGGTCGATCCCTCTTTTAGCCGCTTCTTCCTCGATCACGTCAAGGGGCAGGCCGTAGGTATCCACCAGCTTAAATATATCATTTCCTTCCAGTTTCAATTCCCCGGAGGCGCCGGCGTCGGATGCCACCATGCTTTCAAGGACCGGCACGGCCGCTTCCAGCGTATCGCTGAACCTTTTTTCTTCTTCTTCCACTATCGCGCTTATATGTTCTCTTTTTTCCTCCAGCTCGGGGTACACGTCTTTCATCATCCTCGTAACCGTCGGGACAACATTATATAAAAAAGGCCCCTTTCTGCCGCCTTTCAGGTAAGCCCTCCTGATAAGTTTTCTTATAACGTATCCCCGCTTTTCATTGGACGGCGAGACACCGTCAGCTACCGCGAACACCGCCGCCCTGACGTGATCGGCCATAAGATAAATATCCTCGACCGGCATCTTTTTACCGGCACCGCCCAGTGTCTGCTTTATCCGATCGACGATCGGAATAAAAAGGTCCGTCTCGAAGTTTGTCATGACGCCCTGCATCACCGACGCCATCCGCTCCAGCCCCATGCCGGTGTCTATGTTCTTGTTGGGGAGCGGCTCCAGCGCCCCGTCGGGCTTCCTGTCAAACTCGGTGAACACGAGGTTCCACACTTCCACAAACCTTCCGCATTCGCATGAAGGATCGCAGGTCTTTTTCCCGCACCCCTTGTCCTCGCCCCAGTCGTAGAAAATCTCGGAACACGGGCCGCACGGCCCGTTCGGCCCCTGGGTCGGGGCGTCGGCCGGCCAGAAATTATCATGCGCTCCGAGCCTGACTATCTTCTCCGCCGGCACCTTTATCTCATTGAGCCATATGTCATACGATTCATCGTCATCCTCGTAAACGGATACCCACAGCCGCTCTTCGGGAAGACCCATCTCCCCGGTCATGAACTCCCAGCCCCACCCGATGGCTTCCTTCTTGAAATAATCGCCGAATGAAAAATTCCCCAGCATCTCGAAAAAAGTATGGTGCCGGGGAGTTTTTCCCACGTTCTCCAGGTCCGCTGTCCGCAGGCATTTCTGGCAGGAAGCCGCGCGCCGAAAGGTGATGTTCTTGCCCATGAACTGTTCCTTGAACTGGTTCATCCCGGCGCCGGTGAATAAAAGCGTGGGGTCGCCCTTCGGGACAAGAAGGTCGCTCCGGACGACGGTGTGACCTCTCGTCCTGAAAAAATCGAGGAATCTCTCTCTTATCTCGCCGGATGTCATGGTCATTGCGCGATGTTTATCAGGGCTTTTTTTACTTCGGTTTCGATCTTCTTCAGCAAACCGGGATTTTCCTTCAGATGCAGCCGCGCGTTCTCTTTCCCCTGTCCGATCTTCTCGTCGCCGAAGGAGAGCCACGTGCCGGTCTTCTTGATAACCCCGACTTCCTCCGCCATATCGATGATGCTCGAGGACCGGGATATCCCCTCGTCGAACATGATGTCGAACTCCGCCTGCTTGAACGGCGGGGCGAGCTTGTTCTTGACGACTTTCGCCCTGACACGGCTGCCTATGACCTTGTCGCCCTTCTTGAGGGACGCTATGCGCCTCAGGTCGATCCGCACCGATGAATAGAACTTCAGGGCGTTACCTCCGGTGGTGGTCTCCGGGTTGCCGAACATGATGCCTATTTTCATCCTCATCTGATTAATGAAAATAACGCAGGTCTTCGACTTGCTTATGACGCCGGTAAGTTTCCTGAGCGCCTGGCTCATGAGCCGGGCCTGCAGGCCCATGTGGGGTTCCCCCATCTCGCCCTCTATCTCCTTCCTGGGGGTAAGAGCCGCAACCGAATCTATGACGATGACATCAACGGCGTTGCTGCGGACCAGGGTTTCCGCGATATCCAGCGCCTGTTCCCCGTTATCGGGCTGGGATATCAGCAGATTATCCAGATTGACGCCGATCTTTTTAGCGTAAACCGGATCAAATGCGTGCTCGGCGTCTATGAAAGCCGCTTCGCCGCCGGTTTTCTGCGCGCTGGCAAGTATGTTCAGGGTAAGCGTGGTCTTCCCGCTGGCTTCGGGTCCGAATATCTCGATGACCCTTCCGCGGGGCACGCCGTTCGTCCCCAGCGCTATATCCAGGCCGATCGATCCGGTGGATATCGACTCCACCTCGGTATTATACCCTTTCCCCATCTTCATTATCGCGCCTTCGCCGAAATCCTTATGGATCTTATCAAGCGCCAGCTCCAATGCATTCCTTTTAGCCGTGCTTTTTACATCCGTTTTTTCAGCAGTATTTTTTTCGCCGCCGGATCTGCTTTTCCCTTTTTTTATCATGATTCGCCTCCGTTTTATTTTAATAATTTATATTGCCTGCTTTATTATACAAACATGATTTATTCTTTGTAAAGCTTTAATTATACAATATTTTACTTATAAGGCAAGTTCGGAAAAATCCGTCTTTTCCGGACACCGGCAGAAGAGAAGCCCCGGTATATAAGACACGCGGCACGGCTTTTTTCTTTCAGCCGGCCGGTAGAAAATCCGCGGATAGCCGGATCTACCCGGCAAGTTCCGCAATGGCCAGTGGTGAGTAAACAGCGCCCTTCGGGGTAAGGACCGACTTGAAAAGCACTATCCTGGAGACGGAGGTGCGCGCGGGCTTGACCTTTATCGAGCGGGCCAGTCTTTCCAGCTCATCTTTATTCTTCGCTCTTCTCACTCTTCCAAGAGTAAGGTGCGAGCTGAAGGCCCTCTTCTCTTTCTCGAAGCCCTCAAGGGCCATGGCCTCTTCCGCGCGGGATGCAAGGTCTTTTACTTGATCATCGCCTTCTCCCACCCCTACCCACAGCACCCTGGGATGGTTCCATCCGGGAAAGACGCCGATACCGCCCAGCGCGATCTCGAACGGCGATGCCGACCGCGCTATTTCCTTTAATCTTTGCGCAAGAGCGCCGATCTTCTCTTCCGGGACATGCCCGAGGAACTTCAACGTGAGATGTACGGACCCCGGCCGGACCCACTTGACGTCAGCGTCCGCCTCTTTGAGTGAATCTATTATCCTTGAAAGCTCGCTTCTGGTCTCGTCCGAAAGTTCCAGGGCGATAAAGCTTCTTATCTTCTGCGAGGCGCCTTCATTAGCCATTTTCTACATATTCTCCCGGATAAGCTCCAGCACCGCCTGAGAGAAACGCTCCTTGATCAGCCGGCGGCTGCCTTTGAAAAAAACCTTTTTAGTTTTACATACTTTTCCCGAAATGAACGCCGTGTACGCCAGGCCCACGGGTTTCCCCGGGCTTCCCCCGCCGGGACCGGCGACGCCCGTGACCGCCGCCGCCATGTCCGCGCTTAAAACGCGCCTGGCGCCTTCCGCCATGGCCCGGGCGGTCTGGCGGCTGACCGCTCCGTGCTTCTTTATTATCTCTGAAGGAACACCGAGAACGGATATTTTGACGCTGTTAGCGTAAGCTACGACACCTCCCGCAAAATACCCGGAACTGCCGGGCACGTTCGTCAGGCGGTGGGATACAAGTCCTCCGGTGCAGGATTCGGCGAGGGCAAAGGTCTTTTTTTTCTTCCTGAGCGTTCTGGCGATCTCCAGTTCCGCGGTTTCAGGTCCGGAGAAGCTTTTTCTTCTGGTTTTCATGAGAGGTATTATAGCGTAATCACGGAGATTTGTGAAAAAATAAATGGGCTTGAACCAATGAAGGGGACGGGTTTAGTCTTGCAGGGGACCCTTCGAATGCTCTTTTTCATCGTATTCTCAGGATAAATTTTTTTGTTCGAAAAATTGGGGGACACTTGCAATCTTAAAAAGGGGGACACTTGCAATCTTAAAATCGCAAACGGTACAAATTAGCGGATTACGCGGCGGATGCTATGAGTTCCTCGATCTTTTTATACACGCCTCTGTCGGGGACCTTGACCGCTCCCGGGATAAGCCTGATAATAACGGTGGTTCTGTAGCATTCGGCTGTCCTGTCCCAGCACATCTCCCATATGGCGTCCTCGTCAAGGTCCGCGGCATTGTCTATGGTCCTGTAGCAGCTTATGAACTTCTCTCTCCAGTATTCCACCCACCCTTCATCTCCATGTTCCCCCATCCTTGCAAGGGCCCGGAAAAGAGTGAAAAGGACCACTTCCATCAGCGGATAATAATGCTCGCTCGTCAGGCCATTGTCCGTTATCTCCGTTATCGTGGAACTTCCCTCAAATCCCTTGAAATATTTTTCGCGGTTTTCGCTGCTCGTCACGATCATGACATTTTCCCTGCGCACGCTGCCGTCACCGTTCTGCACTACCGATTCAAGGCCGGCGGCAAGGTTTTTGCCATTGCCGTAGCGGATCACGATATTCTTAAGAAAATAAGCGAGCTGGTCGTTACCGCCCGCGCGGTCCTTGAGCGCCCCGATCAGTCTGCCCAGTTGTTCCCTTATCTCTCCCCCGGCCAGCTCTTCGTCAACGGCAAGCACTATCTTTTCTCTCCTGTGACACGCAGTGATCAGGCCGTTCACCAGTTCCGGGAGGACCGTCTCCATCCTTCTCATGATCCTTTTCTCGGGTAATATTTCCATATCCTCAGCCGGTTTGACCCGTGAAGCATCACCGTCGGCCGCCAGTCTTGCTTTGAAGAAAGACCTTACCTTATCAAGTTCGTCCATAACGTCTTTCATGTTATCCGGCGTGCGCCTGTCTGTATCCCCCGCGGTCATGCCCATGACCAGCAGTCCCAGGCCGCTCACCGTGATATCGTGCCCGGAAACGCCGCTATCCCTTCTTTCATCCTCGATGAACAGGTGCTCTATCGTCCTTCCCAGGCCGTAGATATCGCGCTGCGGGCATGCATCCTTGTCGCCGGTCGAGAACCGGTCATGCCCCCCGCCGACACGTTCGCCTTCCGGCCTGGCCAGGCCGAAATCGATCAGCATGACCTGTCCGCCCCTGTTGAAAAGAATATTATCCGGGGCCACGTCATTATGGGTCCAGCCGGCCTCATGCATGCGGTGCAGTATCTCCGCCACGCGGATAAAGACATCTATCTTTTCAAGGGGCCCGAGTTCCTGCCAGCGGCCCGCCGCGAGGTCTTCGCCCTCTTCCATCCCTTTAAGCTTCATCCAGAACGCACCGTTCGGGGTCGTGCCGAGGGTGATCAATCGCGGGATGCCTTCCCGGACCCCCAGCTTGTCCAGCTCCACCAGGGCCTGAGCTTCCTTGATGTTCACTTCGTTGTTATATCTTATTCCCTGTTCGTCCTCATCCATCCGCGAAACTTTATAAAAAACGTCCGGGTCCGACATGTCCTGAAAAATATCCGAGACATACCCGGACGCCATGTAGTCGTATTTTTCCTCATCGTGTTCCTCTTCCGAGACACCAAGGATCGAACGATCGACCAGCTGCTTAAGGCGCGGGTCCCGCTCCAGCTGCTTCAAAAGCTCTTCCGCCGCGTCGCTTGCCGCAGCAAATCCGAATTCAGCATCACCGGCAGCACCGGCATCCTCCGTCCCGAGAAGTTCCCGCCACTCTTCTTCTCCGAACATGGGAAGTCCCGGCTCCGTTTCCCCGAATAATTCCGTATCATTCAGGTGCTTTTCCATTATGGAAATGCTTTCCTCGATCTCCCGGAAAATATCCAGGATCAACTCCCTCCTCTTGTCGTCAATATTGGCTTCCCGCGCCAGAAATTCATCGATGGTCCTCGGAATGACCCTCAGGAACTCTATCTCCTTTGAGCTTCCGGAGGTAATTCCAAGTTCAAATTTCAGCATCTCGCGGATCCCGCCCAGCACCCAGACCATGGCTCCTTTTGTGCCGAGCCCCAGGTCCACGTACACCACCGGGGAGAGGTGCGCATCCGAGTGCTGAAGGACAAGATTCTGCCCTTTCATGTCCCTGATATAGAATCCCACGGCTTCACCGCTTTCATCCTTTTCCGCGGTAAGAAGCCACGCGCGGATTATGGTCTCGATCGCCTCCCGGTACGCTTTTTCCTTTTCCGCGGGGTCGTCGATCCTGTCGATGCTTACACCGTCCGCGAACTCGCCGATAGTGAGCCCGTAAATATCCTGCTTGTCCAGGTCCCTTGAAAGCCGGCGACTGAAGTCGTCCTCGATATAATAGCTTTTCTTGATGAATATCGCCACGCCGTTAAGCGCGCGGAGCTGCTTGAACCAGTCGATCTCGCGGCCTACCTTTTCCTGGGCGGTCATGATGTCTTCATAGTTCTCTTCATCTATCAGCCTGCACCCGAACTTTATCCTGCGTCCGTCGTCGACTTCCGCTTCGACCCTGAACACGTCTTTGTAATCCCCGCTCTCTATATACCTTATGCCCCTGATGATGAAATTTCTGCTTGTCGGGGAAACCTGCTGTTTGACGTCTTCCAATATTTCGGATAAGGCCCTTTTTAATGCCGCTTTCAATCTTCTTGTCCCCAGGGGCCAGATCGTTTCCCGCAGCCCTCCCCAGAGGAGATCGTCGTCAATGCGCACTTCGGGCCTGAGGGGCAGTCTGGCGGACATCATTTTGGGCTGCGCGGCTTCCTTCCCGGTCAGAATGGCCCTTACCCTCAGGGCTTCGGCGCGGAATTCCCGCGCCGCGTCCGCGTCGCCGAGCTCGTCCTGCCTGAAAGCCAGTTTCTCCAGGTAATCCGCGGCGGCGTAGGCCGCTATCATCATGTTATAACTCGCTTTTTTGCTGGAACCCGATATCTTTCGCCATATTTCGCTCTCTTTTCTTGAAGGATCGCGCGCCCATGACAATCCCTTCACCTTGGGATCGGCATCCGTCGCGGGAAGAGCGCCCCCGGCGATGTCATGCCTCTTGAGATACCTTCTGATGATCCTCGCCGCTCTTTTCTGGTGATAGCTCGCGATGTAAAAGATCATGTTATCAAGCCGCTCGTAGACGCCGTTGGGGCTTGCCGCTTTCGCGGAGAAATCTATCTTCTTCTTTATCAGCTCCTGCGTAAGATCGATAAAATGCGCGTGGATCTCCGGGGCCCTGTCCGGCTTGAACGTTATGTAAGCACGCACTTCTTCCGCACCCGGGTCCCTGTACTTCCCGGTCGATTTGTTGTAAAACAGCATGAAACCTGACGCGTTACGCGTGTCCCCGTTATAGTGATAATCGGACTCTGCGTTTATGTGCCTGAAACGGACTTCGATGCCGAACTTTTCGAGCAAGATCTCCCTGAAACCCTGACGGACGGCGCGCCCCTCTTCCAGTATCTTCATGGCCCTTTCGCGGGATGGCTCGCTTTTTTCTCTCCGTCGTTCTATAAGAAAATTATACATGTATCGCACTACCCGGCCGGCAAGTGTGGGCCTGTCCCCTTCGACAAAAAGGTTCCCCATTACCGGGGCGATAAAAACATCCGGTTTCCTGTCCACGACAGGAAAAAGAGGGCTTACCTCTACACCGTCCGGTTCCAGAGCGCCGGTAGATTCCCCCCGTTGCCGCGCGAACAGTTTTTCGAACTCCGCCAGTTTTTTCGGATCCTTCGCCAGAGCTTTCCTGATCACGTCCGCCTGGGAGAGAAGCCCCGTGCGCACGAGATACTCGACCAGTTCCTGCGCCGTGGCTTTTCCGGCGAACCCTTTCAAATGTTCGGCATCCAGCCCTCCGCCCATTGGTGGCGATTTATCTTCAGGTGATTCGGCAATGGGCGGACGGGCTGTGATGCCGCTGCGGGCAGGCAATTCGTCCGTTATGAATATCCTTATCTGGGGATCGCGGTAATCGCAGTTCGAATCAAGTTCCTTTCCGTACAGATACGCGCTATAAGGGATCCCACAGGCCTTCAGATAGCTCGTATAGATCTCGAGGTGTTCCAGTTCACCGGAGGCGAGCCTGCGCTCCGGGAAGAGCTCGTAGTCATCCTTCTTGTCAAACCTGTATATGTATTTGAGCGGGAAATAAAAATCGGCCCGGACGGTCCTGTCCCGCGAGCGCTTCTCCGAGTCAATAAGAGTGATTATGGAATCGAAACTGTGGCGGTGGCAGGCGCCCCATGCGCCTCCCGTGATCACGAAAACAATATCGTCATTTTTAAGAACGGTTTCCACCCATTCCGCTTCAAGATCACCTTTATTTATCTGCGTTTCTCCGATCCCGTATTTTGACGCGAGCCGTTCCGGATCGGGGGCATATGCATCCGAAGGCCTGGTCACGATGCACCGGTGATCGACCGGGCCGAGCGCATCTTCAACGCCGGCGATCGTTCTGCCGGGGATCTCCGGGTGGATCTCAAGGGCTGCTATTTTCGCGTCGGTAACGGCTGTTTCTCTGGCGGAAGAGGCCGTGGCACGTGGAGGCTTTGTGAAAACATAAGCGGTATTGACATTTATCAGTCCCGGTATTTCCTCAAACCCGGGTTCATTTTCCACGAAATCCTTTCCGTCGAAGTGGCCCCATTTCAGGCTCCACCCACCTTTCTTTACGAGTTTTTTGCTAAGCTTACGTATAATAGGCCTGTTCTTCCGGTAGGCTTTCGAACTCGGCGGAAACTCTATAATGATCTGTCCGCCGGGCGCCATCCATTCTCCGAGCTTCTCATACCAGGCATCGGGAATATCCTTCACGTCAACATAAACGGCGACGTTGCATAATCTCAAAGTCCCGACACTGCCCGGCGCAAGATCCAGGTCGAGTATGTCCTGCTCCAGCACTTCCATCCCGTCGTCCGTCTCCAGCAGCGCCTCTTTTACCTGATTCAAATACGCGATAACAAAAGGATTCTTGTCCACGAAAACATACTTGCGGTCCTTGGAAAAATTCAAAAAGTAATAAAAGGGATTAGTGCCCGAAGCCAGGTCATAAAAGGGTTTTTTGTTCGCTTCCGCATCCGGATTTTCGTGCCCCGCTATGATCCGGTTCAGCTGACCTATTTCCCGTGCGTATTCTATGTTTATGAGGGCCAAAAGCCGGCCTAACAGCGCTACAAATTCCTTCGCCTCCGGATCTGCATGCATAGTGCCCGTAAAAGCGGTAAACCGCCGGAACCCGTCAAACATGTAAGGCTGATCAAGTTCTTCATATTCTTCCACTAAAAGTTCATAAGCCAGGTTAAGATCTTTCGCAGTGTTTAAAGAAAGAAGTAATTTGCCTGCTATTTTGAAAAAATCAAATCCGGTGCGTTCGATCATCTCGACGAACTTCGGGTCCTTCTGCATGTAGATCTCTCTGGCGCGGGCGGCAAACCGCTCCGTGTTTTCCGCCGAACGGGCGGCGGGCAGTCCGGGAACGGGCTCAAATTCGATGGAAGTCCGCGTTCCTACGATATTCCTGTGATTTTTACCGTAAATTTCCTGTCTTCCATAATACGCCACGCCGTCCAAGGCCCTGACGGCCTTTTCACCGGCCCCGTAACCGTACAGCTGGGCATTATGAGCCCCTATCGTTTTCCCCGTATCTACGCCCTCTTTCGACGCCGTATCGTATACGTCCATGACTTTCGCGCTTCCGTGGGGGGAGAGCTCCAGATAAATGAATATGGGACGTTCGAGATCCATTCTGTTCCCGTGCACAAAAGCGTTCTGTAAAACCTCCCGGACCGCGGAACGCATGTCTTCTCTGCCAAATGCCCCGGACATACCCCACGCAAGATCGATCAACAGGCCTTTTAACTCTTCGTATTTATTCTTTACTTTGGAGAGAGCTTTTAGATCGAGACTGACGATCTTCCCGTTTTTGATCGCGTTTATTATTTCGTCTGTCGAAGAAATATCTATCTTGACGATCTCGGATGCGCCGGTCGTCTCCCTTATCGCCTGCTTCAGGGGATCCAGCGGCGGTAAAACCCTCTGCCCGTCGGCGGATACCGCGGAGAATAAGACCCCCTGCTGAAGGATGGGCCGCGGCTGGGGTTCCGGCAGCGGGAATAATGTCAGCTGTTCATAGGCGGGCGCCTTCTTCTCGACCGACATCCTTACCTTATCGAGCAGATCCTTCGCCATATATTCAGATATTGCAACGAAACGGCACTTTTGCCGTTCGTCTTCGGGCAGATCCTCCGTTGAAGGATAATAGATCTCCCGGAATCCGAGTTTTTCAAAGAAATCCTTCGCCTGTTTTCCCTCTTCGGCATATTCGCTGTCCTCTGCCGGGTGCCCCGCGAATATTCCTTCCGCGCTGCCCTTGGTATCAGGATCGTTCAGACCCCTTTCAACGGCCTTCGCGATAAGGACCTTGCCCAGGCCTCTCTCTCTATATTCTTCCGAGATCTCCATGTACTCGCCGATATAAACATCCCGCGCATAAAGTTCCTGCGCCCCTTCTTCAGGGAACATGAACGGGCCCTTGTAATAATACGCCATGCCCAGGAGTTCGCCTTTCTCCGACTGCAGCTTTGCCAGGAATCCGGGGGAATGCATCTTCCCGTCCATGGCGCCTTCCCAATTACGTCTTTCAAAATAACGTTCCTTCCCCGGGGCGAACCATGCATCCAGGGTCTCTTTTATTTTGACCGGATCGGATACCTCCTCCACGTAATACCTGGTATCACCGGTCCGGAAAGGCCCTCCTATAAGTTCTTTCCGTTCTGCGGCGGGGTGCCGCGTCAGCCCTCCGACATCCTGCCGCGCAAGCAGTTCCTCGAACTCCGCCAGTTTTTGCGGACGCCTCTTTAATGCTTCCCTGATTATATCCACCTGATAAAAAAGACCCGTACTCGTAAGATATTTGATCAAGCCTTCCGGCGTCGCTATCCCGGCGAATTCTCCCAACTGTTTAGCATCCAGCCCCCCGCCGATAGGCGCTGCGGCCTTTGGCTCTTTTGTTTTATCTGTTCCCGGATGTCCGGCAGGATCATGCCCGGCCCATTCCAGTTCCCAAAGCTCTGCCTGCTTTTCATCCGCTAAATCGATGCTGACGGGTTTCCATCCTTTGCCCTTGAACGGGAATTCGTAATTTTCCCACAGATTTACTTCCGGTATCGTGATCTTTTGCCTTTTATACCGCCGTCTTATCCTTTCCTTTCCGGAAGCGTAGAACGATCCGATCCCTGCCTTTTTTGCGGCACTGATTATTTCTTTTATGGCATTTTCCGCCCATGCCCTGTATACATCCCTTACATGGCTCGGCTTTAGTTTCCTATATCCCCTTGAGGGGTGCACTTCATTAAATAAAATCGCCGGCTTTCCGCCTATGAGCTTAACTTCAGCTTCTATCTGGCCGAATGAACCCTCCGGGCCTATGAACGCCTGCGCGACCGGCATATCCAACACATCCAGTTCAGGATGGCTATCCCTATAAGAGACCTCCGGCTCAACGACAAAAACCTTAAATATATCATCATACTCGACCGTTGCCGTCACCCGGTGCCCTTTATGATCCCAGGTGATTTCCTTCTTACCGGCAAAAGACCCTATAAATTCTTTTTTCAGTTTTTCCATGCCGGCCCGGGGGAGTTCCCGGGGCTTTTCCGCGGGCTGTTCTCCGGACGGAGTTTTCAAAAAGTGACTGATAAGAAGGCTGCCTATCACAATACCCGCCAGCCCCAGAATACCCCAGATACTTAACGCGCCGATGCCCGCAAGAGCGAATGCGGGCAGCATCCGGGTTTGATCCTCCGCGGCGCGGACCGTGAAAACGATATCGCCGAAAGGATTATCTCCCGACCGGTTGGAGTTGATAGACGGCCGCCACAGCGATTCTTCATCGGAAAACTTCCCGTAACGGAGGCGCCCTTTAGCGTCCTTGTACCTGTAGCCCGTGACGCGGGCTTCAGCCGTAACCAGATACCTGCCGGGCCTCTTCGGCTCAAATACGCCCCCGAAAACATAATCGTGATGATGAAGACCCCCCACCGCCTTGTAATCCATGGGTATATACTCGGTCCCGACAAATTTTCCGTTTTCATCGAACGTGTTGATCTTCAGGCGGGCTTCCAGGCATTTTTCCGCGAAATTGCGATTTTTCTCAAAATCATCCCGGGTTTTTTCCGGAACGGGATAGAACTCCTCGACCTCGCCAAGGTATACCCTCAAAGTGATCTCGCTGCGCGAATTTGTTTCGCAGTCTATCCTGGCGCCGGAGACGGGGTCAAGCCCTCCCAGCCATGAAATGCGCGGATAAACGAACGCCTTGTCGAGCCTCTGCGATACGACCAGCTGCCGCAGGATCCCGGATACGTGTTCCAGCGTGACGGTGTCCCCCTCAAAATCCATTTCCTCCCTGAGGATGGTCATTATCGTCTCAAGCGAATGAAGATCGTCCTTGGCCCTTTTATTGGCCTCGTAATAAGGCTCTTTTTGGTCCTCCGGCACATTAAGCTCACTGATCATGCCGTCAAGCACTTCTATATCTTTTGCCAGAGCATTTTTTATGCCGTTCATCTCTTTTAAAAAGCTGCGGACGTCTTCCACGGTCAGTCGCGCCATATTGCCTTCCATCTTGGAAATGCTGTATCTCGCCTCGGCAATATGACCCGCGGAGTTCTGTCCGAATTCAGTGTGGGATTCCCGGGATATGTCATCCTTGTGTTGCCTGACCAGGTGCTTTATATTGGACCGTATCAACCCTTCCACCGAAACCACGCTGTTGCGGAAAAGATGGCTTGTATCGGAAATGATCTGTTCCGGCACTGTCCTTTTGTGCGCTTCCATAAAGAGCATGACCTGTTCCGGATATGTTTTACCGTCTTTCTCGTCCACGCTTCTCGTATGCGCGTATTTTATGAAATGTTTATACTCCGAGGGATATGCCCTTTCAAGATAATTGACCGCGTCCCTGAACGGAAACTGCAGCGTGAGCATAAAAAGGAACAGGAAATCTTTTTCCTTCTTCTGATCGGCGGCCAGTATCCCGCCGATGGTCCTGCGGAAGATATGATCGAACCTGGCGGGGGTGAACGGGACCATGTCGTATTTCTCCTTGTTGACCGACAAAAGCTTCATGAGATGTTCCCTTACCAGTCTCATGCTCCGGGTCTCGTCCGGTACGGTTTTCGCCCACTCATTGAACTCATAAATAACAAGATTATCGCGGCACTGGGCCCACTGTTTTCCTATTTCACCGGCGATATCCTCCAGGGCCTCTTCTATGTCCGCGTAAACCTTCCTGTCGAACCTGTTCAGGCTTACCCGTTCTTTGTTCCCGCTGTCGTACAGCCTGACGGGATTGCCGATGACCTTTTCGCTGTAATAATCCGCGGCAAGCTCTTCGACGAACTCCTCTTCCGTTCCATATCCGCCGTGCTGGTCCTGGTAGAGCCTCATAAAACGCGCGAATTTCTCCTGGCCCAGCCTGCCCCTGAGCCGCCCCAGGAGGGCTTTTACATGATCGTCCGTTATGAGCTCGTGCACTTTTTCGTGAAAATACCCGTAAGTCTGTATTTCGGACCGGGAGATATTTCTGCCCAGCGTCTCGGAAAGCGATTGCCTGTAGATCTCCATGACCTGTCTCGGCTGCTCCAGGACCCGGGGCGTTTCGCCCTTGATGATGCGGAAGATACCGAAACGGATGATCTCCCGGGCCTCTTCTTCCCTGCATAACCCCGCATCGACAAGCTTTTTCGTAAAAACCCCCCACAGGTTTCCTTTGCCTTTTTTGACCATGCGGGGAGGCCGCGAGGAACGTTCTTCGCCCTTGTCTTTCTTTCCGGAGCGCGTCATTACGTCGCATGACATTTCCTTCGGCGTATCATCCCAGTGCCTGTAGATCCACTCGCGCAGGATCCAGATCGCTTCTTTGGCCTCTCTGACGGCTTCGGCGTTAACCCCGATCTTTAGCGGGCCCAGCAGATTTCCGTATATATCGCTGAGGTCGGCTTCTCCGGAGCTGAACGATTTCATGTTCCTCAGATCCTTGTAACGCCGGCTGCCTTCCTGAAAATATTTCAGGAATCTTTCCGCGAGCTCAGCCGCCGAAAGCGAGGAAATTTCTCTCACGAACGGCTCTTCCCAGCGTTCCTTGAATTCTCCCGGCCATTTGCGCGGGTAATACGCGAGCTTGACCAGGTCCACAAAGCTTTCAAGGTCAAAGCGGCTTATCCTGTTCCGACGGACGTTCTCTGTATAGTTTTTCCACATCTGGTGCCAGTAAATCTCAAGCCGCGATATATCAGTAAGGTTCTCTGTTTCGGATGGAATAGCCGCAGCCTTCAGAAGCTCGCGTTCCTGTTCTTCGTTCAGGCCGAAATCGAGGGAGAGGGCCCTTAAAAGCTCCGCATATTCCCATTTGTTCAGGGACTCCAGGCTCTCCGATCCCGAATCGCCGAGAGATCGCAGCGTCTTATAAAGATTCCCGTATTTGACGCTCATTTTTTCAAAGGAACCCGCCAGGGACGGTATCGAATCCACCTCGAGGGCGCGGATAAGGACCTGAAAGGCTTCGAACAGGGGATTGGGTATCTTCCTGGAACGTTTCCGGGGGTCGGGCATTTGCATGCTCACGAAAGCGGCGTGGTAGAAAAGCGTCCACAAAAGACGCGGGGAACCCCTTCCGATATTGTTTTTGCGCGCGAACTGCAGGTACAGGTTGAAATTTTCCACGAAAAGCCGGTCCATGCATTCCGCCGGTTCCCCTTTCAGGCGGGCATCTATATACTGGTCCCTCAGGATCTCCATGAACGAATTCAAGAGTTCCGTGAGCCTGAGGCGTTCTCTTGCCGCCTTGATATATTTTCTCGGAAGATTTTTATCCCATTCTCCGCCTTTCTGCCATTTCTCGAGTTCTTGCCGTGCTCCCTGCAAAAGGTTGTTCATGCGGTAAAATTCCGGCTCTTTGAGGCTCCTGTCCCGGGTCATGCCCTGTATCCATCCCAGGGCGGTATCGTTCTTGCCCCTCTCGAGAAACTCCAGTATCCTGTCCGCTTTCCATATGTTAAAACTGTTGCGGTGATGTATCCTGTATCTGAGCTCGCTTAATCTCCCGGTCAGTATACGGTCGATCTGGCTCTCAAGCGCTTCCTGCCTGACTTCCAGGAGACTGGCTATGACGCGCAATATCTCCAGCGCGCTTCCGTACTCCTCGATCTCCAGAAGCTCCCTGACAAACCCCGACGCCTTGAAAGCGATCGCCTTTTCCCTGACCTTGGCCCTTTTGAGCGAACTCTCAAGGCCGCCTAAAAGTTCCACGATCTGTTCTTTTCTCTCGATCTCTTCGGCACCGGCGGCACGTTTCCAGCCTTTCCGGCGGCCGACCGCCTCTTTTGTCTCCTCCAGGGCCTTGATGGATCCCCTGGCCGCGGAGACCGTCCTGCGCACCCAGTCCATCTCCTCGAGGATACTGTCGGTCTCCCTGTCGCACGTGCGTATCGCCTGCCATGTCAGCTTAGAGGCGTGCTCCGTAACTTCCCTTACATAAGCCTCCCTTTCGCCGGATATCGCATGTTTCGCGTATTTGCCTTTAAGCACCTTGTACATCCCCGCGCTGGCGTCAAACCACGTTCTCGGCCGCATCCTTCTTTTTCTGGCGCGTGATGCCAGGGCAAGCTCCTCGGCAAGAAGGCGCGAAGCGGCGCAAAGCGAAGCGCACGCGGCGGACTCATTTTTAATATCTACAAGTTCAATGGCGCGCCCGATCTTTTCCCTGATCTCTTCGCGGTAATTACGCCCGCCCGTGATAGATAACGGATATGAAGGATCTTCAAGTCGGAACAATTCGCCGTGCATCTCTTCTCTCAGCTTTTCCAGGCGCCCCAGGCAAACTCGAAGTTTTTCTTCCCTTTCTTCTTCCGGGGCCCCGAAGATCCACCTTATGGACAGCCCGGCGCGCTCGGACGAAAGACGGATAAGTTCAAGGTTTATCTCGGGGATCCGGCGCAGGTAATAGAACAGGACATCTTTCTCCGCTTCTATATCCAGCAGTATCCTGGCGCGTTCCAGCTGGTCATAATCCGGACCGGCGGACAGCCTTTCAAGTATGACCCTTGCCCCCCCGTACATCCCGGGCGGCCCCCTGCGATACCTTTCGGCCAGTTCATATATGAACGGTTTTTTCTCTTTGTCGACATGCAGTATGCCGAGGCTGGCCATGCCTTCCAGCTCAGACGATATGGTGCTGTATGAAAAGCTCTTTTCACCGCTCTTCTTCCTCCTGTCCTGGAATTCCTTTCTGGTAAAAGGACTGTTCCTTAAGGAGCCTTCCCTTAACAGGGTATCAAACCCTTCCAGTATGGAACCGCGCGGCCGGAGCCCTCTCCTGCCCTTGAACATCTCTCCGATCTGCGGCAAAGGAGGCGCCCGGGGAATGGGCACAGGCTCGGCCTCCGCTTCTTCCTTTCGGGACCTTCGCCTCATGATCAATATCGCGGAAAGCAGCAGGACCAGCGGCACCAGGTTCCCTATATCGAAATCCGTGTTTTCCGTCGTGAAGGCGCAGCAGCATCCGCGTTTTTCTTTTTTCTCCTTGTCAAAAAGGTACCACTGGTAGGGCGACCAGCCCGCGGAGATCGTCACTGACTCCGAATAATCGCTGTCCTTCTGGCCGTCCGGCATTTCCGTGCGAATGCTCAGATCATAATCACCCGAATGCATGTGATCGGGCAGATCGACCGCATACGAGGATGTCCCTGCCCCGGGAACAAAAAATGTATCCGTGCCTATCCGTATCGTGTAACCGGTGACCGATCCCTGCAGGGCGCCGGTGTACGGCACCCAGTCCACGGTGAACGTCCTGCCGCCGGCGGCGATCACGTCTATGATCTCGGGCGCGAACGGTTTGACTTCCGCCGACATGTTCCAGTGCTGTATGGTATCCGCCTGGGGATCGGTTATCGTGAATCCCGTATCGTCCTGCCAGAAAAGCGCTCCTTCCGCACCGGCATTGTACACCGAATCCATTTTTACGGAAATATTCGTCGGCTCGAGCTCGGTAAAAGAGAACGGCCCGTCCAGCCCGCTGGGAGGCTGAAGAGCCCCCATGTAATCATAATAATGGATCCCGTACTTATCCAGGCCGAGAGCGTTCCAGTTCAGCACCGTGTCCTTGTTCTGGGCCCCGACCGTGACCACCGAACCCGGGTCCTGAATATGGATCATGTCGGCAAGATCCGCCACGAAAGACTGTACCTCCGGGAGGGTGGCGGTCGCCGCCCACACGATCTCTATCGGTTCGTTTATGATGTCCCACTCGACGATCTCGCGCCGGAGCGAATACTGATTTACGAACTGCGCCATCAGATTTATCAAGGCGGCCTTTTTCACGGGATCGGTTATGAGTTCAGGGTATTCGCCCACGGGATTCGGCCCTTCCATGTCCACGCCGTCGGCCAGCGTGTAGTCGAACAGGGTGGGAATGAGTTTTATGCCCAGGGCGTTCGCGGCGTCCATGAGCGCGTCCATATCCTCATACACGTGGGCGGAAAAGGATATGGGGGCGCCGCCGCCGTCAAAGACGACACCGGACCTTAAGTCACAGAAAAGAAATACCCGCAGATAGCCGCCCTTCCACCGGTTAAGTTCCTGGTAAAGCGCGCTCTTTTTCGTCGCTATGCCTTCGTACGGCTCGCCGTTCACGCCGTCTCCTATATCATATCCGTATTTTTCCCAATAATTCGCGCCGCGGGCGAACGTCCAGCCCGGCGTCCACTCCTCGATGATCTCCTGGACCGGATCGACCTTTTCCACGCTGCCGTCGGGGTAATACGTTATAAACTCGGTAAGGTTCCAGGAGCCGTCATACGCGAAAGTCCAGATCGTCCCGTCCGTGTCATGCCTGCTGTTTATGTATTCATCGATCCCGTCCAGACAAAAGGAAGCCACCGTGCCGTCATCATACGTCCTGGTAAGGTAATTCGCGTCTATTGCCTCTTCTGATGCCATGGTAGAGGTGATCGGTGTATATTTTCCCGTACCGGCCGTGGCCGCGATCGGCGCCAAAAGCAGGAAGAAACAAAGCGTTAAAATGACGAATATCCTTGCCATCCAGCTGACCATCCCGAACACAAAGGGCAGCAGGAATGAATAAAACGTTCTGCCGTTTTCGGGAAGCAGGATTTCGGCTTTTTTTATCGCCTCATCCAGCGGCACCGGATGAACGACCCCCCTTCGTTTGATCTGTTTCCTCATTTCTTTAAGCAGCTTCAATATGTCCTCCGCTGCTTCTTTTTGCCCGACACTGCGGTTGAACTGGCCGGCATGCTCCCTGGCAAGGTCCATGCCCTCCGCTCCGGACGGATCCAGCACCAGCAGTTCGCTCAGGTTCTGCATCGCCCGCGGGAGCATGATCTTCGGATATTTGTCTTTAAGGGTGGAAATGATGACCGCCAGGATAAATCTTCCCATGACCGACCGCGCTTTACCGTCAAACTTCCCGGGCAACCCTTGTTTTATGAATCCCTGCAAGCCGACGTAAAAATCGGCTGTTCTTTCTTCCTCCCAGGAATAGGTCAGCGACTTGGGAAACACATGGGCCGGGATCCTCCACACCGATAATTCCCTGAATATCCTGCTGTAGACATCCTGCTGGCCCTTATCGTCAAGATCGTCAAGCGCGAAATCTTTCCTGCTTGCGATGGTTTCTGCAAGCAGGGGCTGGATCTTTTTAAACGTGTCTTCGTCAAGAAACCCGCGGAATTTCATGATCTTCAGCCAGCCTTTGACATCCGCTTCATTGTGTATGATAATTGTCCGCGGATATAAGCGGCGTTCGGTGAGGGCGCAGAACGCGTCGGCCACCGAAAAAAGATTCACTCTTATGCCAAGTTGCCGGTTAACTTTTTTGAGGGTCTCTCTTAATCTGGGTTCATGATTCACGGCTATGGTCAGGATGGCTTCCGGCGGCAGCCGAATACCGCTTTTCTTAAGGACCGCAAGCGAATCCCCGGTATGGTCATGGATCCTTTTCTTCTCGTTATCCGTCATCTGCGCCAAATTCCTGGCGCTATAGTGAAGCGCCAGGTTCTTCCCGGTTTTCGCCTTACCCAGATCATGCGCGGCCGCGATCACCCTGTAAAGCGCGGCTCTTTTTTCATCATACCCGCATCTTCGGGCTATTTTTTCCGCCATGTCCGCATCGTATGCGGCATGCCCCTTCAAAAGCTGGATAAGCCTCGGAGGCCCTTCCAGGTATCCGCCGTCATATAAAGAAAAAATGTCTTCTTCCAGTTTTTCCAGCCGCGGGGCAGTGAACCGCTCAGTTGTCGTCACGCCGTTCATCAGCTCCCAGCCATAAACGCTCCCGATAAAATCCGCGATGCGCTTGATATCTTCCAGCTGTTCTTTATCGGGACAGTCCGCCAGTCCTTCCAGCAGCAGTTCCATTAACCTGAACTGTTCCGGAGGGGCTCTTTTCCACACCTCGGCCATGACGTATCTATGCGGCACCCGGGAGGCGTCGGATTCCAGGATCCCCAGGGCAGCAAGTGTGTCCAGTTCACCCGTTATGATCTCGGGAGAAAGCTTTTCTATCCCGATCCCTTCGCGCTTTGGCCTGAACCGTTCTTTTGAGAAAGAGAGATCACGGAATTCCCGCCCGTTACGCGCAAGCGTTCTTAATGCTCCGGCCGCCGATACCTCGCCCCCGGAAAGATCCACTCTTCTGGAAATATTCTGCCGGGGCCATATTTCGATTATTTTTTGTCCGGGATCCGCGATCAGAATGACCGATTCGGTTCCCTTGAAATGCTCGGAAAAGTCCCGGGGCAGTTTTATTCTGCCGTCATTTCCGATATAGGCGCCGCTGATGCGATGGGCCCAAAACCATCTGTTAAATCTCCGGAGCTTCTTCTTTTGTTCCTCGGGGGCAAGACTGCTCACTCTCTCCATCCTTTCCCCTATTTTGCCCGTGACTCCGTCGACTATCGCGCCTAACCTGTCCTCCGTGCAGATAACAACATGGCTCCTGAACCTGACCATGCACACCTGATCGATGCCCTCGCGTATCATGGCGGTGCGCGCCTGCGGGGATAACGACCGGTGCAGGATGCGTCCGATCCTGCTCAGGATCGAAATAACATTACTTTTCTTTTGCCGGGTCAACTCGACGATTTCACCCAAAGGCATCCCGAGGTTATAATAGAGCCCGGTAACGAGGGCCTCCTGACTTTCCCGCCTATCCCCTCTGGTACGTAGAATGTCCCGCCAGAGTCCCGCGATAAAATTCACAAAGATCAGGTCTTCCATGGCTGTCCCGCGGAGCGGACCGGCGATCTGCTCTACCAGGTGTTCATAATCGCGGAGCAAAGACAGGCGCGCCTTTTCGGGCAACAGCCCGAAAAAGGTCTCCTTTCCCTTTTTCAGGAGCGCCAGAGCATCCCTATGGGTCAATCCCGGAGCGCTGAAAACTTTAAAATAAGCCGGCCAATAGCCGTAAAATAAACCGGAGACCCAGTGCAGGCCGGACGGCAGGCGTTCAAGCGCTTGCCGGACCGCCTTCGCCTCGGTCGCGGATCTTTCCCCGGCCCTTCGGGGCGCCTCGTCCATCCCTGTTTCGAAAAATTCCCCGTCCCCGTCATCAAAATGGTCTTCGCGCTTTCCTTCTTCGATTCCCCGGACACCCGCAAGAAAACCGGCCAGTTTTCCAAGATATAATCTCCTGCCCCTGAGATCCTTGTGATAAAGCAGGCCGATCGCCTGTTCAAAGTATTTTTTCTGGTCCTCAAGGGGCAAAAGCGCTTCGACGGCATCCTTCTCCTCGGAAGTAAGGTCCCGATCGGGCCAGAACGTAAGGACGGTCCGGATAACGGGATCGAACATGCCGCTTTCATAGCGGCGGCGGGCGGCCTCCGCTGTTTCATCTATACCGGTATTTACGATCAATTCCTGGACGCTTTTCCGGGCCGGGGCAAGCTCCCCTGCTTTTGGTCTGGCGGAAAGTCCCTTCAGCAAAGATCTGATCCCCCTGACAAGCGATGGAGGGCCTCTTACGAATACCTTCTTGAGCCGATATTCATACGTCTTTTTTGACCTATCGGTTTCAAGTATCCCGAGCTTGACCAGCCCGTCCAGTTCGGATTTCACCGTGGTATATGAAAAGGACCTTCCGGCATACCTTTCCCGTTCTTTTTGGAAACCCTTTCCCTTGAAAGGCTTTTCTTCGAACTTTCTCAGGACTGTTTTGTATCCTTCAAGAATGGATCCTGCCGGAAGATCTCTCCCGACTTCTTCCTCGTCGACCCTTGAGGCTATTTCCACCATTTCCGCATCGGAAGTCTCCGTTATCCTTTTTAACACATATTCATGCTCGCTGATAAGCTTTGCGCTTGTCTCATATTCCTTCTTAAACAGCTTTAAAGCATTTTTCACTACCGAAAAGACGTCGACTTCCCTTGTGACCAGTCCCTGGTCGATCGGGATCCATATTTTCGGCCTTAAAAAGTCCCGTATATACTGATCCTCGTCGGGTAAAATGCCCTGTTTTATTTCCAGCTTTTCTATATCAACTGTATCCTTTTCAATAAAATCAAAAACTATGCGCAGAACAGCTTTATCAAAATCTGTTTCAGCCTCCTCAAGCAGATCGTCCATACTTGAGATCGAAAAGGCCTTTAATATCTCTTCGGGCACATCATCGGGGCTTAAAACATCCAGCTGGATCGCAAAAACTATGTCCTCTATGTAGTCAACGAGACGGTCCGCCATGATCAATATCCTCGCTTCATCGGATATTTCTCCATACTTCCCGTCCTGCATGTTCAATAAGTCTTTCAGCGTCCTATCGGACAAGTTCAACCCGGAAGTTCTGATCGATTCTTTTATAGCCTCGGTTTCATCAAAGTTAAAACCTGCTTTTTTTAATGCTCTTTTTCCGTTTTTTGCAAAAGGGGCGCTGCCCAGGTCATGACACAAACCTAAAATCTCGACCTCGATCCCGCTTATTTCCCTCCCCCTGCCATTCACGACACTGGCTAACCTTTTTGCGGCCTCGGTAACCCTCATAACATGATGATATCTGGAATATTTTTCCTGCTCAGGATTTAATACAGGGCGTATCCCGCATAAACTTTTCATCTTCTCAAAAGCTCTGGATGCCAGGATACCTTCTATTTGTTCTCTGTTCTCTGTTCTCAATAGCTGGAAACTGAGGTAATCATTGATGGGATATTCGCGGAAAACGACAAGATCATCGGCGGGAAGGGAGAGATTCCGCATCCTCGGGTTAAAAAAACGAAATATAACATCGGAGGAAATATACGCAAAAAATTGTCCTTTTACGCCGCCGCCTTCCGGTTTCTTGACATCGATCCCGAATTTCGGGCCAACGTCAAACAGGTATCTGAACACATCCTCGACCCCGGCCAAAGGTTCCTTCTCAAAACGCTTTCTTATGCTGACCGCGATATATTCCGCCTCTACCCTGGCGAAAGACTCAGCTTTATCGGACGAGCTGAACAGGGTCTCCTGGGCGAGAGTATCAGTGCGGGAACGGCCATCGGCGGGATATGCCCACGCAATATCGTAGGCAATAAAACATATTACCGTGATTAAAGCTACACACCGAAATATATGTTTCCTTTTGCTGCCCGCATGAAACATGTTTTTCCTTCCAAAAAGTAGGTATTTTTTCTTCTAACAAAGCTAAGTATTATTACTATAACATTATAGTAAACGCTTGTCAACGGAGACTTCTAACTTTTTTATAACTTAATTACATTCAGAATGATCTGAATTTTATGGTTTTGTATAACCCCCTGAAAATATTGACTTTAACCGGTTAATGTTATACACTTTTCATATGGCAGGGACAGATAAAATGAAAAAGGATAAATTAACAAAACTCGAGGTCGAAAGACTTTTTGAGAAGACAAAAAATGAACTGGTGATGCTTTCGGAGATCACCAATGCCATGATGCAGTCTCTGGAGCTTGACCAGGTCATCTATACCATACTCACCGCGCTTACCTCCCACGAAGGGCTCGGGTTTGACAGGGCCATGTTCTTTCTTGTCAACAGGGAAAACCAGACTCTCGAGGGCAGGATGGCCATCGGGCCGCATTCGGCCGAAGAAGCGGACAAGATCTGGCATCATCTGGACAAGCAAAAACTGCCGCTGCAGAACTTGATAAGTGCATATGAAAAATTCAGAAAGGACCCGGAGTCCAAGCTGAACAGCGTCGTAAAAGGTATCACCATTCCCCTGCGCGAGGACATGGGCATACTTGCCCTTACTATACTGGAGGGGATGCCGTTCGAGATCAATACCGAAAAAGCCAGGTCCATGGTCAACGACGATATAAAAAACCTGCTGAACACGCAGCTTTTCGTCACGGTCCCTCTAAAGACCAGGGACCAGACTCTCGGGGCAATACTCGTAGACAACCTCTATTCGCGGGATCCCATAACGAAAGACAGTGTCCGTATCCTGAACATGTTCGCTGATCACGCGGCCCTGGCGATCGAAAACTCCCGCCTTTATGAAAAAACCGTCCATCTTTCCAGAACGGACTGGCTGACGGGACTGTGGAACACGCGATATTTCGACAAGACGCTTGAAGAGCAACTGAAAATAGCATCCGACGTAAAGATATGCCTGACGCTCCTTATGATAGATATCGACAATTTCAAGGTTTATAACGATACCCTCGGGCATCAGGAGGGGGACCGGGCCATAAAAAGGGTGGCCGACACGCTGGACCGCTATTCGCGGAAAAGCGATTTTGCCTGCCGTTACGGCGGCGAAGAGTTCTGCATCATCATGTTAAATACAGAACAAGATACGGCAAGGGTCATCGCGGAACGGCTGCGGTGCGAGGTGGAAAGATCCTTTAAGCGCGATGATTCCGTACCGGATAAACTCAAGCTTACGATAAGCCTCGGACTGGCTGTTTTCCCGTATGACGGCAAGAAAAAGAACGAGCTTATCCGTAAGGCCGACGCGGCGCTCTATCACGCAAAACATGCCGGTAAAAACAGGACCTGCGCATATTGCCCGGAAATAGAACAGGAGCCGGCCACAAAGGGTGGGATAAAAAAGAAAAAGGGAAACAAAAAAAAGAAGCATTGATCCTGTCACGCCGCTGCCGGAACGGCTTCCTTGTCAGACACCTCTTTTTCTTCCGAGAACTTCACGGAAACGACCTTTGATACGCCTTTTTCTTCCATGGTTATGCCGTAAAGCACGTCCGCCAGCTGGACCGTCATCCTGCTGTGGGTCACGATGATAAACTGGGACAGTTTGAGAAATTCCTGCAGTACCCGGCAGAACCGCACGATATTGGATTCATCGAGAGCCGCGTCTATCTCGTCCAGCACGCAAAAGGGGCTCGGGGTGACCTTGAATATGGCAAAGATCAGCGCGATCGCCGTCATGGATTTCTCCCCTCCCGAAAGCTGCATGATGTTATGCAGTTTCTTCCCGGGAGGCCTGACGACGATATCGATCCCGCATTCCAGCACGTTGGACTCATCCTGCAGTATAAGCTCGGCTTTGCCTCCGTTAAAAAGCATGCGAAAATAGTCATTGAACTCTTTCCTGATACTCTCAAACGCTTCCATGAACATCTTACGGGTGGTCCGGTTTATCTTGGAAATGGCCTGCATCAGGGCTTCCCTGGCGCTGATAAGGTCTTCTCTCTGCTTTGTAAGAAACTGATAGCGCTCTTCAAGCTGTTTGTGCTCCTCTACAGCGCCCAGGCTGACTTCGCCCATCTTTTCCAGCTGTTCCTTTAGCTCATCTATACGCCTGACGGTCTGGCCCCAATCCGTATTCTCGTCGATCTCCATGTCAAGTTCAGCGATATTGACCTTGTAGGCATTAAGCATCTTTTCCACAAGAGCGCTGCGCTTGTACTCCAGCTCCTTTTCCCTGACATCAAGGTCCCTTATCTTATTCCTGGCGATCTCAAGCTCCCGTTCTCTCTCCTTTACCTTTTCTTCTTCGCGACGTATTGTCAGGGTAAGCTCGCTTTTCCGCCGGCTTTTTTCGGAGATCTCCCCGTTCTTTGCCTCCACCAGCGCGCTATATTCAAGGTTCCGCTGCTCGAGAACCTTTGTTTCCGCTTCCAGGGTCTTTATGCGCTCGCTGCTCTCATTTATCTGATCCCTTTTGATACCCACTTCCCGGTTCACCCGCTGAGAGGAATCCGTTTCCCTGTTCAGGTTTTCGGCCAGATTTTCCTCTTCTTTGCGGAAGGCGAAAAGCTCTGCCTTTATATCAGACATGCAGAAAAGCGTTTCTTCTCTCATGCGGCTGCAATCCTGGATACCCTTCTGCGCCTCTTCTACTGCCTGCTGAAGGTTGGCGTTCTCGGCCTCCAGCTCCTCCAGGACCTTGTCGATCCGCTCCTTTTCGTCCTGCAGCTGCCTGATGGCATCGTTCTCTTCCTCGATCTCGGTTTCAAGCAAAAGAAGCTCGTCGGCAAGCGAATTAAATTTATCCATAACGGCGATCTTTTTGGAAGAGATGTCCGCGAACTCAACCTGCTTTTCCCGAAGCTCGGTTTCAAGTCTCTCCTTTTTAGCGGTGGAATCCTTCAGCCATTTTTCTATCTCCGCGATGCCGGCGTCTATATTCTCCATTTCGCCCGTGAGGCGCTCTTCTTCCCGGCGCATCTCATCAAGTTTTTCCTGCCGGCCGAACAGGGGTATTATTTCCTTTGTCGAATAATTCCTGCTGCGGCGAACTCCCTTCTGATAGATCTCGCCTTTCTCTCCCACGATGCGGCCGCTGAAATCATCATTATCATCCACGAATATGCGGGCCGCTTCCGAGGAGACCGTGACGAAAGTATCGTGAAGCAAAACACGCAGGGCTGAACTGTACGGCTCTTTGGCGACAAGAACGTGCGTAACATCGTCCAGGGTCCCTTTCGTGATAGCGGACTTGTCTTTATTTTTCAACAAGCTTTTAAGCTCTTCCAGGATTATGAAATTCACGCTGCCCATCGAATTTTCAGCAAGATAACCGATGATCCTGGCCGCGACTTCCCGGCTTTCCACGACAATGGCCTGGGTTATATCCCCCAGGACGGATTCCATCGATTCCTCATAATCCTTGCGGACATTGATAAGCTCCGAAAGGATGCCGTGAACCCCCGAGAAGCGCGGATCGCCGGCCTCGGCGCGCTTCATGATCTCCTTGACGCTCTCGTTTATGCCTTCCCGCTCCAAAAGGAGTCTTTCGAGAAACTGGCGCCGCGGTCTTATTTCATTCAGGCGTTTTTCCTTTTCGCGTTTTTCGGTGTTCAGCACGGACAGTCTCTGCTGCTTCGACATGTATTCCTCGCTGAAAGCGTGAAATTCATCTTTCCTTCTTTCCAGCTCCCTCCCCGCGGCCTCGGCTCTCTCCTCCGCCTGTTTCAATTCCTCCGAGGCATTGTCCTTTTCGGCCTGCACGCTGTCCCTTTCCAGTTTCAGTCTTTTTTCCCGGGATCTTGCGTTCTGGATATCAGCATTCACCTTAATGAACATGTTTTTCGTCTTCGTCTGTTTGGAAACTATATCCACGGTCTTTTCCCGCTTAGTTTTCAGCTCGCTTTTGTGTCTCTCGAGTTCTTTGGCCAGATTCCCGGTATTCTCTTCGGCGGCAGCGAGCGCGTCATCCCTGTCCTGCCTCTTCCTGCTGACCTCCGACAGCCTGGCTTCGAGCCCTTCCAGCCTGACCCTCAGGCTCTCCCTGCGCTCGGTCGTTTCTTCTATTTCCCTGTCCAGTCGTTCGATATATTTCCGGAGTTCGTGTCCCCTTTCCGTGTTGACCTCTATCACGTGCTTGTTCTTGTCGATATCAGCCGAGGCGCGCGTGACTTCATTTTGCGATTTTTGCAGCTGCTCCAGGATCGTATTAAACTCTTCCCTGAGGCGGGCAAGGGAAGAGGCGGCCTCTTGCAACTCCGAACCGAGCGTTTCAGAACTTTTTCTCAGGCTCCCGTTCTCCGCGTCCAGCGAAGTATCGTCCGTGCCCAATTCCCTGAAATTCCTGCAGGCCAGTCTGATCTCAAGGTCCTTAAGCTCATCGTAACGCACCTTATATCTTTCCGCTTTACGGGCCTTGCGCTCGATCGAATTGATCTGCCTCTCGACTTCCTGGGTTATGTCACTGATCCTGGTAAGGTTCTCCCGAGTGCGTTCAAGCTTTAGAAGAGCTTCCCTCTTTTTTGTCTTGTAACGGGTGATACCGCTGGCTTCTTCAAACACATACCGGCGCTCCTCGGGCTTGGAGCTCAAGATCATGTCCATCTTGCCCTGTTCAACGATAGAATAGGAGCTCGTCCCTATGCCGGTCCCCATAAAAAGACTGCGGATATCGGCGAGCCTGACGGGCATCTTGTTAAGAAGATACTCACTTTCACCGGAACGGTAAAGCCTGCGGGTTACGGTCACCTCATCATAATCTACCATAAGCGCCCTGTCCTCGTTGGATAAAGTGAGGGAGACTTCCGCAATGTTCACGGGCTCGTATTTGTCGGTACCGCTGAAAATGACATCCTGCATGGCTGACGAACGCATGGATTTAGTGGATTGTTCTCCGAGAACCCATTTCACCGCGTCCACGATATTGCTTTTTCCGCAACCGTTCGGCCCGACAATAGCAGTGACGCCCGGTTCGAATTTTAATTTTGTCCTGTTCAGAAAAGACTTAAACCCGACTATATCCAGCTTCTTAAAATACATGTTTCTCCTTACCCCTTTCCCTCAAGTATATTATGCAGTTTTTCGATATCTTCCTCCGTATATTCCCTATAGCCGTTTATCGGATTTCTCCGCGGCGGCGGGAAAATACCCTTCTTTTCATAGTTGATCACAGTTCCCCGGTATATGCCGAGAGTATCGGCGACCTCTTGAACCGTGTATTTTTTTAAGCCTTTCGACACCATCTCCATCTCAAATGGTAGTTTGATTGCCTTTATATATGTTTATGGATGTTTAAACAAGCTTGTTCAAGTATACACAAGTATGTAGAACTTGTCAAGGCAAGGGTTATTTCGTCACAACCTATTGTTTGGCTATGAAATTAAGATCAAGAACGGTTTTTCTTGAAATGTTCCGTAAGGAGGGGGACGACCTTGAAAAGATCATCCACTATACCATAGGTAGCAACACTGAAGATCGGGGCTTCCGGGTCTTTATTGATCGCGACAATGATATCCGAGGACTTCATCCCTATCAGATGCTGTATCTGCCCGCTGATACCGCAGGCGATATAGACTTTTGGACAAACGGTCTTCCCGGTCTGCCCTACCTGGTGTGAATACGGTATCCAGTCAGCATCGACAGCGGACCTTGAAGCGCCGACCGCTCCGTTAAGAGCAAGAGCGAGTTCCTTTATTATGCTGAAATTCTCTTTGGAGCCGACGCCCCTGCCGCCTGAAACTATAATATCAGCTTCGGCAAGATTGACGGTCTCTTCTATCTCCTCCACTATATCTATCAGCTTGCTTCGTGAATCATAAGCCGCCTCCGGGAATTCCTCTTTGATGATCTGTCCCTTTCTGCCCGGATCCGGCTCGGCCTCTTTCATGACCTTGTGCCTGACCGTTGACATCTGCGGCCTTGTATCGGGGGATATGATCGTCGCCATTATGTTCCCCCCGAAAGCCGGCCTTGTCTGCAGGAGGATCTTTTCCTCCGGATCTATATCCAGTCCCGTGCAATCAGCCGTAAGTCCCGCCCTGAGTGTGACCGCGACGCGTGAGATCAGGCTTCTGCCTATCGTCGTGGCGCCGCAGAGAACTATCTCCGGTTTATACTTTGCCACCAGTCCGGTCAACACCCTGGTATACGGGTCGTCCTGATATGCCCTAAGCTTGGGGGAATCGACAAGATAGACCTTGTCCGCCCCCCTGGCTATGAGCTCCTGGGGCCCTTCTTTCATGCTGTCCCCGAGAAGCACCGCACAAAGATCTACACCAAGCTTATCCGCAAGTTCTCTTCCTTTGCCCAACAGCTCAAAAGAAACCGACTGGACTTTAGACTTTTTCTGCTCGCAGAACACCCACACATCCTTGTAAGAAGAAAGGTCCGTCACTTTCTTCTCTCCTTTTTCCTGGATGATTATGGCGTCGAACTTGCATGCTTCTACACAGGCCCCGCATAAGTTGCACCTGGAGAGGTCGATAACCGCTTTCTTGCCTTCCATGGTTATAGCGCCGAAAGGGCAACTCTTTACGCAGAGTTTGCACCCTACGCATTTTTCATCCAGTACTTTTATCGCGTCATCTTTCTTCACTTTACCTCACCCGACTATGGCATCCTTGAGCAGTTTCGCGAGTTCCTTGGACGTCTCGTCGGATTCTCCTTCAAGAATGCGGCCGCCTCCCCTGGGCGGCGGCGTGAATATCTTGACCACTCTCGTAGGGGATCCGTCGAGCCCGATCTTGTTTTCGTCACAGGCGACATTCTCAGCGGTCCAGACCGGTATCTCGGCCTTCTTGGCTTTCATCTTCCCTTTTAGCGACGGCAGGCGCGGCTCGTTTATCTCTTTCACCACCGTAAAGACAGCGGGAAGCGGGATCTCGATGATGTCATACCCTTCCTCTGTCATGCGTTCGACCGTCGCCTTCCCGGAATCGATCTTCTCTATCTTTTTGACGTAGGTGACCTGGGGTATGTCCAGATGCATGGAAACCCCCGGTCCTACCTGGGCCGTATCACCGTCCGAGGCCTGCTTGCCGCAGAAAACGACCTTATAATCGCCTATCTTCCTGATGGCCTGCGAAAGAGCATAGCTCGTAGCCCATGTATCGCTGCCGGCGAATTTTCTGTCGCTGAGCAGAACGGCCTCGTCACATCCCATGGATATGGCCTCTCTTAATGCGTCTTCGGCCTGCGGCGGACCCATGCTGACGACAACCACCTCTCCTTCCCCGAATCTTTCCCTGACACGCAGAGCTTCTTCTATAGCGTACGTGTCGAAGGGGTTGATGATGGATTCCACCCCTTCGCGCTTAAGGGTATTCGTCTCCGGGTCTATCTTAACATCGGTCGTGTTCGGAACCTGCTTGATCAGAACAAGTATCTTCATAACGGTTTCACTCTGATTTATTTTGCGAGACTTTCCTTTATGAGAGCGGAAGCTATGACCCCTCTCTGTATCTGGTTCGTTCCTTCGTAGATCTGTGTTATCTTTGCGTCCCTCATGAGTTTCTCCACCGGATATTCCTTCATGTACCCGTAGCCGCCCAGGACCTGCACGGCGTCGGTAGTGACTTTCATGGCGGTGTCGGAAGCAAAGGTCTTGCACATCGCGGATATCTTCGCGACATGTTTTTCGCCCGAATCTATCATCTTCGCAGCATGATAAATAAGAGCCCTGGCCGCCTCCACCTGTATGGCCATGTCGGCCAGCATGAACTGCACCCCCTGAAAAGAAGATATAGTAGTGCCGAACTGTTTTCTCTCGCGGGAATACCGGACAGCTTCGTCCAGCGCTCTCTGGGCTATGCCGACGGCCTGGGCCGCGACACCGGGCCGGGAAAAATCAAACGTGTTCATGGCCACTATGAAGCCGAGCCCTTCCCTGCCGAGAAGGTTTTCCTTGGGCACGCGGCAATCCGTAAACACGACTTCCCTGGTCGTCGATCCCCTGATGCCCATCTTGTTCTCTTTCTTGCCGAAACTCAGGCCCGGGGTATCTTTTTCCACGATAAACGCGCTCGCCCCCCTCGCCCCTCTTGACTTGTCCGTTACCGCGATCACCGTGTATATCTGCGCTTCTCCCCCGTTGGTTATCCATTGCTTGGTGCCGTTAAGGATGTAATGATCTCCGTCTTTCTTCGCGGAAGTCTTTATCCCGCCGGCGTCCGATCCGGCTTCCGCTTCGGTAAGGGCAAAAGCGCACAGCTTCTTTCCCGATGCTATATCGGGAAGATACTTTGCTTTCTGCTCGTCGGTGCCGTAAAGAAGGATCGGAAAGGCGCCCAGACCGGTTGCCGCGAACGCCAGGGCTATGCCCCCGCATCCCCAGGAAAGTTCCTCCGTGGCGATCGCAAGCTCAAATACCCCACCGCCCATTCCGCCGTATTCTTCGGGGATATAAATACCGCAGATATCGGAATCGGCAAGCACCTTTACTATATCCCACGGGAATTCTTCGCTTTCATCGTATTCGGCAGCCACGGGCTTTATCTTCTCTTCGGCGATCTGACGGCATAGATCCTTTATCATCTGTTGTTCTTCGGTCAAAAGATAACTCATTTCAATCTCCTCGCTTTTCTGTTCAGTTTTGGCAAACGATCAAAAAAACCTACACTTATAAATCAACAAATGTAATGATCGATGTCGAACAATGAAACATTTATCCGGTAAATCTCTTGAGAGCAAGAGTGACGTTATGGCCGCCAAACCCCAGAGAGTTACTCACCGCGACATCGACTTTTGCTTCCCTGGCCTTGTTGGGGACATAGTCCAGATCACACTCGGGATCGGGATATTCATAATTGATGGTGGGAGGTATGATACCTGTCTCGATTGTTTTTGCGCAGGCGATAAGTTCGGCCGCGCCGGTCGCGCCGAGCAGATGCCCGGTAACGCCTTTGGTGGAACTGACAGGAAGTTTGTAAGCATAGTCCCCGAAAACTGTCTTTATGGCGCCGGTTTCCATCTTATCATTTAATGGAGTCGAAGTGCCGTGCGCGTTGATATAATCAACATCCTCAGGGTTCAGGCCGGCATCTTCAAGAGAAGCTTTCATGCATCTTACGGCGCCGGAACCGGCGGGATCGGGTGCTGTCATGTGATAAGCGTCACCGCTCATGCCATAACCGACCATCTCGCAGTATATCCTCGCCCCCCTTTTCCTGGCGTGTTCAAGTTCCTCAAGAACGACAACTGCAGAACCCTCGCCCATGATAAAACCGTCTCTTTCCCTGTCAAAGGGGCGCGATGCCTTCTCGGGTTCGTCATTACGCGTAGAAAGAGCTTTTAAGGCGCAAAAGCCGCCGAACCCCATCTTTGTTATGGCTGCCTCCGACCCGCCGGCGACCATGATATCGGCTTCACCTCTCTGAACGATCCTGTAAGCATCTCCGATAGAATGACTGGCTGTCGCGCAGGCGGTCACCGCTGCAGAATTCGGCCCCTTGAACCCCAGTTCGATAGAAACTATGCCGGAAGCCATATTCACTATCAGCATGGGGATCAAAAACGGGGAAAGCTTAGACGCCGCCTTGTCCTCATCAGGGTTCTTTAAATACCTTGTATGTTCTTCTTCGATCGTATGTAATCCCCCTATACCCGAACCTATATAGACTCCCGCCTTTTCCCTGGCGATATTCTCAAGATCGAGGCCGGTATCTTCAATGGCCATTTTTGCGGCGGCAATGGCATACTTGACGAACTCGTCAAGGCGCCTTTCCTGCTTGGGGGTCATGTATTTCGTCGCGTCAAAATTCTTTATCTCAGCGGCGATCTGAGAATTAAAAGGCGAGGGATCAAACGCGGTAAGGCGAGCTACACCTGTTTTGCCTTCAATGAGGGATTTCCAGAAATCTTTAATGTTGTTCCCTACGGGAGTAACAGCGCCTACTCCCGTAAGGACTACTCTTCTTTTGGACATCGTTTAGAATGGAAGATTTTAGATTATCGTTTCTTAAGATTTCGCAGCTTTTTCTTCAATATATTGGATGGCCTCGCCGACGGTGGTCAGTTTTTCGGCATCTTCATCCGGTATCTCAGCCCCGAACTCTTCTTCAAGGGCCATGACCAGTTCGACCGTGTCCAGAGAATCGGCGCCAAGATCGTCGATAAATTTGGCATCATCCTTGACCTCTTCCGTCTTAACACCAAGTTGTTCAGCCACAATCGATTTGACCTTTTCTGCGATTTCAGACATTTGTTCCTCCTTTTTATGGTTCAATTAACCGTCAAATTCACATAACCATTCCGCCGTCCACCTGAATGACCTGACCGGTAACATATCCTGAATCGTCGCTCGCCAAAAAGAGAGCCAGCTTCGCCACATCCCGGGTATCGCCCATTCTGCCCAGCGGAATAAAGTTCAGCAGCTTCTGTTTCGCTTCGTCAGTAAGCTTATCCGTCATATCCGTCCGGATAAAGCCGGGCGCGATGGCGTTAACGTTTATATTGCGGGACCCAAGCTCCTTGGCCACGGTCTTTGTAAGCGCAATGAGCCCCCCTTTGCTGGCAGAGTAATTGGCCTGGCCCGCATTCCCCATGAGACCTATTATAGAGGCCATGTTCACGATCTTGCCGCCCTTGCTTTTCATCATCGGGCGGGTCACCGCCTTGATGCAGTTGAAGGCCCCCTTAAGGTTCACGTCCAGCACGGCATCCCATTCTTCCTCTGACATTCTGAGCACAAGATTGTCCCGGGTAATGCCGGCATTGTTCACAAGTATATCTAAACTGCCGAAATTGTCAAGGACTTTCTTGACGAATTCCTCGACTTCTTTTGCGGATGTCACGTTCACTTTTTCGGCGAGAACTCTCCGTCCGGTCGTCTTCTCAATCTCGCCTTTAGCGGCAGCCAGAGCTTCTTCATCAACATCGCAAATCGCCAGGTCAGACCCTTCCCCGGCAAAAAGCATCGCGATCTCTTTACCGATGCCGCGCGCTGCCCCGGTAACCATGGAAATTTTGTTTTCCAGCTTCATCATTACCTCCGTTTTCCGAACTAAATTGTAACAATAATACATATTTTGTCAAGGTAATTTAGGGTATAAAACCGGCCAGAGTCGCCGCAGAAAAATGGGGAGTTAGCCCAAAACAAAGATAGCGACTATGCATGACGATCCGCATATTATCATTCTATTAGTAAATTAGGTAAATGAAAGTTGCCTTCCGAGCAAGCTTCTGCTATCATATGAGCGGGAGGTTGATTGTGCTTAAAAGATATCAGGTACTGCTCAACGAATGGCTTGCAGACGGCATCAAGTTCGTTTCTCAAAAATACGACATAAGTTTTTCCGAAGTGATCAGGGTTATCCTGTGTCTGGAATTTATTCAAGGGACATCACTGGCCTACCCGAAATATAAGACAAAAGACATTGATACGCGGATAAAGAAAATAATAAAAGGCCGGGGTAAGAACGAGCCTTTGAATTCGGAAACGATGCACAAATTCTTCTCGGACATTTATTTTGAAACGCGCAAAGCGCTGGAGTTTATGATGGCTCAGCAGGAAAAGCCGAAAAAGAAATGATCCGGGGCCGATGGATCGAGCTCTATCGCGTTTCGATGGCTTCCGAAAACCTTCCGCCTGTAAACGCATCGATATAAGCCGTAAGCTCTTCTACTCTTAATGTCTTTTTGCGTGTTTCCGCGTCATCCGTATCGCGCGTTTTCTTCAGTTCGCCCAGCAGTCTTTTCCGCTCGAAGTACAAGCGCGTCACTTCTTCAAGTATCTCGTCCCTCAGCTGCACCATCAGCTTGCTCCTGACGTCTATGCTGGTCTGGGCGTCGTTCCA
>CAZGQR010000010.1:0-66411 GCA_964527765.1 uncultured Planctomycetia bacterium
CCGTTCTGAGAAAGATCGGGTTAAAGAGAGATATTTTTGATGCATATAAGAATGATCTGCCGCAGGGCATGGAACAGGTTGAGCCCGTTACTGTGGAATTCGCCGAGGTTTGCCTTAATAATATGTTCACTCCCCAGCATCTGATGAACCATAAAGAAAAACTTGAGAAAGAGATCGAGGACCTGTGGCTTCTCTTCAGGGCCGCGAAGCGGGCCGCAGACAAGAAAGAAGAAGATTATTTTGCCATGGTCAATGATCCGCGGAGAGAGCTGAAAGGATCTGAAGGCGAGCTTAAGGAAACATGGACACAGGTTATCGTAACGACACCTGACCGATCGGGGTCAGAAGTCCGGGCGCTGGAGAAATTAAACGAAAAAGACGTATACTTAAGGCATATTTATTCCCTGGCATATGACGGCGTGGCACTCTCACTTTATCAGCTGCAGGAACCTGCGGGTAGAAACAGCTTGACAAGAAAGAAACAGGCGGATCTGCTCAAAGGTTTCCGCGCGATCGAAAAGAACGAAAAACGCGTTCTCGAAAAAGCCGTCAAAGCGGGCATGGATCTTTTTAAAGGGCCGCAACGCTGCGATTCCAACGGCATCCCCGGCGCTATATGGAAGGGCTACATATGGAGTTACGCGGCCGCGCAGGGAGGCGAACTTCTCCCGGGCGGAGCGAACTTTTACCAGATCACAGATGACGAAATGCTGGAAAACGAGAGGATCCATCTGCGGAGCGTAGTAAAACCGCTTATTTACCAGTTCAGCCGTGATGCCAAAAGAAGCACCGAGGACCTTACAAGGGAATTCAATATAGAGTTTAAACGGCTCATGGAGATGACCGTTTATGATCCGATCATATCAGAGTTGGCCGCCGGCCAGCCGAATGCCGCTGAGCAGATAAACAGGATCTACGAATGGATCTGGAAGAGCTATACGATGGGGCAGGATAAAGGAGAAAGCGCCCGGAACATAATGGCGCGCATAGTCAGGTTCCTGAACAAAGGTTATATAGTAGGAAAGGACGATGTGGGATCCGAACAGCAAAAACTGTTCACCTGCTTCAGGCGCGCCGTGAGTAAGGGCAGGATCGACGGCGAAAACGAGAAAAAGGCAGCGATGATCATAGTGCGCGACGCCGAGGAAAAAGTATGGAACGATCAATACTCCGCGCGCTTCAGCCTGTGGAAAAGCCTTGGCAAAGCGGTCAAGGCCGGGATAGACCGGGATATGGCGGAAAAAGTCGTGAACGAGATCTGCCTTGAACTTGATCTTGAAGAGGTCGTGATAGAGGGGATCGACGAGGCGATAAGGCAGGCCGGAAAGGACCGCGACGTGGTAGTCGTGTCAAAGCAGATCATCAGGGACGACCTCGTTTTGAGGGCTCTTGTGGAAAAATACAATATAAGAGCTTTTGTGTGCTGCCACGGTTCCACCCAGGAACACGTTGCCATAATGGCTCAGGACAGGGGCGCACAGCTTCTTCTGGGCCTGCCCGAAGTGGTATTCGATAGGCTTGTCAGGACCGGAGAGAGCGTGGTCCTTTATACCTCGGAAACCGGGCAGGAATCATATTTTCTGGTCGGGGCCGAAAGCGACCAGGCCCAGAGACTGGCCAGGGAAGTGATAGCCAGCCAGGCGCTGAAGAAATATTACAACGAGACGGAGAGTTGGAGAAAAGAGAACGGCATAGAAGCGGCAAGGACCTGCGACCGGGATGAGAGGGACAGGTTGGAAGTGCCCGTATACGGCAATGTCTATCTTCCTTATTACATGGAGAAAGGGAAGTTCGGCATCTCTGATGAGGGCCCGATGGGAAAAGTCCGCGCCGTGTATGAGCACGGGGGCAACGGCATAGCGCTGGCAAGGACTGAATACATGTACACCAGGGAAACCCCGCCCAGTTTTGAAATGCAGAGGGAAATATACCTCGGCATAGCCGATCTGGCCGATAAAAAAGTAACCTTGAGGACCTTTGACAAGAGGCATGACAAGCAGTGCATCGCCCTTGAAGACGTGAAGACGGCATATGGCTTCGATTATTACAGGACCGAACCCGGCAGAAAAGCGCTGAAGACCCAACTGAAGGCGATGCTTGTCGCGTACGCGCAGTCAAAATACAGGAATATCCGCGTGATGTTCCCGCTGGTGAAGACCGTGGACGATATGAAGTTCATGGGCGAAATATTGGAAGAGGTTAAGGGCGAGATCTTATCTGTAAGCGGGGAATACGGGGATATAGATAAAACAACCCTCGACAGCATGCCCGTAGGGATCATGGTGGAGAGTAAAGAGGCCGTTGAGAATCTTGATGAACTTCTGGATAATAGATACGCAAAGGTAAGCTTTGTAAGCATCGGCACCAATGATCTTATCTCCAGCGTTAAAGGTGTGCCGAGGACCGAACTGACGGACCATCATTTCGACAAGGAGATAATGGAGATAATAGAGAAAGTCGTGAAGGCGGCCAGTGGAAGAGGGCTTTCCGTGGGCATTTGCGGAGATATTGCCCGGCTGGATAAGACGCTCCTGTTCAGTATCTACCTGTATCGTAAGTACGGAACTCTTCTTACCCTGGGAGTCCTGCCCGACCTGGTACCAAGACTCAAGACGGCGGTGGAATTCACGAAGGCCAGGAACTGTTCCGAGATGTTCGCGGACTGGGAAGCCGAAAAAGTGACGGATTCCGATATCGATAATGCCGTGATGAGCAAGGTGACGGCCAGGATCGACAGGATCAAAAAACACAGATATATAAAAGAAGAAGATAAAAGGCGTGAATATGAAAATATCTTTAACGATATGGTAGGCCGGGCGATGGGAATATCTGCCGGGGTAAAGCTCGCCATTCCGGAACTCATGAAAGAGTTCATCCATGAAGATTGGAGCATGGATACTTCTATTGAAGTTGAACACTATCCCAAGGATGTAGGAACCCCGGGCACTGGCAGCCAGGACTACAGAAAAACCTACTCCGAAGAAAGAGTGCGGTCGGATGTTTTTACCATCATTACCGAGGAAGGCGGAAGCCGGAGATTTGAAGAAAACAGGGAAGACGGCAGATACGTGAAATTGACCCTGGATAACGGCGGTGAACTGCAGATAGACCAGATCGCCGGTCGGGCCACGAAACTGAGAGAGACCTTTACCAGGAGGTTCAACGAGATAAATGATAATGAACAGTTTAAGTCCTTTATCAGTAATAATATGCGCTTACTGGACAAACTGCAGATATTCCTCATTGAGGCGGAACCCGGCTCGAGGGAAGCATCACACCCGCATCTCTTGACATGCGTCGGCGGAGAATGGCAGATCGCTCTCTCCGGAGCGCGCGGAGGGAACTACCAGGCAGTTTATCTGACCAGGGCTTTCTTCGAGGATATGTCTCTGGAAGATGTGCTTACGGTTCTTTGCCACCAGATCGCCAGAGCGGCCCTTCTTTATCAGTTCAAGGTGCGCCATGTCGCCGACAGGGGGCTTCCTGAAAAGGACCATCCCAAGGGAGAAGATGCTCCGGCGCAGAGAATTTGCAGTAAACTGGCCAGATGGCTCGATAGCATGATACTGAAAGAGGTCGAGCAGGTTGCGCTTTCTGAAGAACCGAAACCGGTCACGGAGACCGCGGAAGATATGATAATGATCGGTATTCCCTCAGGTGTGTATAATGCGCTGAGCGAGAAAGAGATAGAGCGCATTGAAGCGGTCCCGGGTGCGCGCATATCGATCCTGGAAAGCACGCAAGAGGACGGCATGCTTGAGGAGCTGGAAGAGGCAAGAAAGAAGGGGCCCGCGGTGGCATCCGCACTGATAGACGTCAATGCCGGGACGGAGGATCTATCGGAAATTATTGAGGAATTTGTTAAAGAAGTTAACGATAAGATCTTTGTTCTCACGCATCCCGAAGTAAAAGGACTTACGCCCCAGACCGTGAAGCAGATAGAGAACCTGCCGGAGCTTCTCAGGGATATTTCCGATAATATCCGCTGGACCAGGAGCATAAAATCGCTTGATCTGGCGTCTCTGAGCGTGTATCAGATGAGGGTACAGAGGTCGTATGAGATATTCTATACCAGGCCCGCCGAGGAGACCAGAAGGGTGAAGTACCTGAAAGATGCCTTAAAGGTAAAAGATGAACATTATCTGCTCCATTATGCCGACGGCGAAGCAGTGCTGTCGGATAACAGGGCGAGTATCCTTCCGTGCGGCTTGGAAATAAGGCGCAGGCGCGAAGTGATGGGCGTAACAGACGAAAATGACGCGCAGCATGACAGGTTCCTGGTCATGGCCCCGAAAGGCGTCGTTACGGATGAAGAGAAAGAAGACTTCAGGAAAAAGCTCATGGAGCGCTGGATGCTCGAGGGAGTGGTGAGCAGCGGTGATGTGGTAATACTTGACAGGAAAGATGAAGGATATACCACGAGTGAACTCTTCGAGATGGTCCGCTCCGTAAGGCCTGAATCGGTTACCGTCGCGAATACCGGTTTCAGGTGCCTGGCAGGAGAGCTTGAGTATGATGATAGTGCCGCCGCAGAGAAAGTCCTGCAGGTAGAGCTTGACCCGAACGCGGCAAACAACATAAACCAGTATGAGGTTTTTGTGAACCTCCTGCTCTCGAAAGATAAGGAGAGCCTGGTGAATATACCCGGCCTTACCAGTGACAAGGGAAGATTATTCATCTACCTTCCGCAGGCAAAGGCCATAGATCTTGAGGCAGAACTGCGCAACTATGAGAGATATATCAGCGAAGTGCTGGTGAGAGCGTAAGATAGGAAAGGAGAACAAGCAGATTTAAAGGGTGCTTAACCCAAAAGAGATACAAAACCTTCCTGTATCTCTTAAAAATGTCCTCGCTTTGGGTCCTCCAAGCAGCCCGGGGCGAGGGCATTTTTTTAACTATCTCCTTTGTTTATAAGTAGTTATCTAATATTTTTCATATTTACCAATATTTAACCAGATTACCCAGATATTAAGAGTTTAAAAACCATAAAATTTATCCGATTTTCTTAAAAAAATAGCAGAAAATATACGATTTTAATAGAAAAAAAGCATGTATGTTAAGTTATAAAAAATTTAGAAAACCCACAATTGACATTCTCCCCATGTATGTTATTATAATTATACTTAATAAATAAAACAAAAAGCCAGACACTATTATGTTTTATAGACCCGAAGGCGGATCAGCATAAAACAGGCAGGGATTTTTGTTATCCGGGCAATTTTAATTATTTAATAAGTAGCATATCTGAAGGACATATGAGTAGAAATAAAGCATTCATAAAAATTGTTTCGTTGGTCGTAGCAGGCATATTCCTCCATCAGCAGGTCCTGTGGGCTGCGGGCGACACGGCAGGTCTCACCAGGACCGTATCCGGTAAGCATGAGATCCCGTATGCCGATACCCGCGAGGACGTCCGTATTTCCGATGGGCTTGCCCAGCTGGACGGCACATACACGGGTGAGGCAAAAGACGTTATTATCAATATCCAGGACTGCCATTCCTCGCTTTCCGCGCAATATTCGATCGTGGATATCCTGAGAAACCTTCTTCAGGATTATGACATGAAGGTCATTGCCATTGAAGGGGGATCGGGATATCTGGACACTTCTTTGCTTAAAACTTTCCCGGACAAGAGCATCAAGAAAAAAACCGCTGCTTACCTGATGAAAGAAGGGAAGATATCGGCCGGGGAATTCTTTTCCGTGACCACGGATGAGGATATTGCCCTGTACGGCGTTGAGGACAACGCCCTTTACCGGGAGAATCTTGAGATCTTCAGGGATATTCACGCAAGAAACCATGACAATATCGCCGTACTTGATGTTATTCTGGGCGATCTCAAGGATACCGAAAGCAGAGTATATTCGCAGGAATTGAACCGCATGGTGTACAAATCCCGGCTTCACCGTGAAAGCAAGATAAGCTTTGATGTCTATTGGGATTTCCTGGAGAAGATATGCGACCGGACAGGTATTTCTACCGACGAATATGCAAGCATCGGGAATTTCAAGGATTCGGTTCACCTGGAAAAGAGCATCGATTTCGGCGAAGCTACCTCGGAAAGAAAAAAACTGATCAATGAATTGATGGAAAGCGCGACGAAGGAAGACATGGAAGAGGTGGTCACCAGATCGCTCTCCTTCGAAAAAGGCAAGATCGACCAGTCGGAGTATCACAGCTGGCTCCTGAGGTTTGCCTTGAGAAGAGGCATGGAAACGGGCGGGTTTCCGGAGCTTTGCAAATTCGCTGCTTATGCCGAGAGTTATCGAAAACTTGATATCATAGGCCTGCAGAACGATATTAATGAGCTTGAGGGTAAAGTTCTCGAAAAACTTTTTTCTTCCCGGGAAGAGAGACAGCTCTACAGGCTCGTCAGGATGACAGAGCTCCTGAAATCCCTGTTCGAGATAAAACTGACCGGCGAAGACATATCCTATCTGACGGCGAACATTGATGCCATAGACGCGGATGAGTATATCCGTTTTGCCGGAAGCGGGGAAGATGATACTTTGAATGACGCTGTTTGCCGCGCCCGCAAAAGCATGAAAGAGATCATTTTCGAGGCGAAAAGGGCCCTGAGGTTCTATGATCTGGCCGAGGAACGCAACCACGCGATGATAGCAAATACCGTTTCCGCGATGAGACGGGAAGATAAACACATTGCCGCCCTCATATCAGGCGGACATCATTCCGGAGGCCTTACGCGTATCATGAAAGAAAAAGGCCTCTCTTACCTTGTTCTCATGCCGAAGTTTTTCAATGACCGGTCCCGCCCCTACGTGGCAGTCCTTACAAGAAAGTCAGGTCCCTACAGGAGGCTTGTTTCTTCGGGTGCTTACGACCTGGCCCTGGAAGCTTATTTTGACACGGGTGATCTCGGTAAGTTCAAAACAATGATGGCTTTTGCCGTCGGCCAGGCGGCCCTGGAGGGAAAAGATGTCCCGTCCGAGATAAAAAGCTGGATCGACTCTTACAGAATGTGTTATGACAGTCTCTCGGCGGCAAGACGCGCGGCTATGGACTCGGAACCGGTAAGCCCCGAGGATCTGAAACAGCGCCTGCAACAGATCAGGGTGGTTGCTGAGGACGGACAGTCATGCAAGGTCCTGATAGGCGGCAGCGCTTACCGCGTGACCCCCGAGGGCGCAGAGGCAATATCCTCGGAAGAAACAGGTCCAGGCCTGCGCGGCGCGATGTTATCCGCTATCCAGCGTATATTTCTTCTGAAGGAAGGAATGGCAAAAAAGGCGTTGGGTCAAAAAAACGAGCCGCCCGATCTTACGGCCGGCCCTGATGCCATGAATCTGGGTTCGATCAATTCTTATGACAAGAAAACCCACAGGGACCTGCGCACCCGCCTGGAATACTCAAAGCAGGTTCAGATATGGGGCACGGGGATAAAAGATATAAGGTTCAGCAGGAAATACAGGTCAAAACTGATGAAAATAGATCCCAATCTGCCCAACGATCTTCACATCATACTCATGGAGCATAAAAGAGCTCCCCCGGGTTCGGTAGAGGAAAGATTTCTTTTCTTTGATCCCAGGACAAAAAGATGGGTATTCTCCCATTCAGGCACCAGGAGCCGGACCGGCAAGTTCGCCTATCTAACCAGGAAAGCCTTTGATGACCTGTATCAGACCGATAAGGGCAGGAAATTCCTGAAAAAATTAATGTGGAACGAGTACAGGCAGGCCACGGCAAAGCTGGAAGGCAGATGGACTGAAGATTATGACAAAGAGAAGACCTCTTCCCTGCGCGCTTTTGTAGAGGAATATCTTCGCGGTGTTGCACTTCAGACGGCAAAACCATCCGAACATCCTCAGGTGATCGTATCCGCTGATCCGAATAGATCCTTAAGAGAACATGTTTCAGAACTGCTTAACGTTGAGTCCGCAGAGATCCCGACCGGCAGGTTTCCGGACGGGGAGATAAAAGTGGTGGTAAAGGATCCGGAAGAGATAAAAGACAAAAACTGCATGGTCGTGCAGGATATCAACAGCGACGAGGATTTCGTGAGTCTTCTGCTGATCATAGCGGGACTGAGGGACGCGGGAGCGAAAAAAGTCTCCTGCGTGCTGCCCGAGAAAATGCTGGAAAACAGTATTCTCCTGGATACGGTTTCATCGTTCGTGGATATTTACACCGCTGACAATTTCAAGTATCCTGCCTCATTCACTCCGTACAGGCCGGAGAGGCCGGAGCCGGCCGGGCGCAGGAAGGCAAAAAAGAGCGAAAAAACCTATCTTCTTTTCACGAGAGACTACCGGAAACTCAAGCAGAAAGTTGCCGGCGGGCTGGTGAAAGCCGGGACCAAGCGCGACATGGAGATCAGCCACGTGAAGGCAAAAACGCTCGAAGAAGGCAGGGCCTCGGTCAGGATATCCCGGGATACGGAAGGCAAAAACTGCCTCCTGATACATAACACCAGGACCGCCAAGGGGCTGGTGGAATTGCTGATCATCCTGGAAAAGCTGAAAAGACAGGGCGCGGGCGAAATAGAGTGCCTTATATATTTCCTGGGATATGACCGCCAGCACGAGAATTATAACGTGAAAGAACACGGAGAGAACGCTTTCAGCGCGAACAGCGCCAAGTTTATCCTGGAGCTCATAAATCAGTACTGCGAGAGGATCTATACCGTAAACACCCATTTTATAAAAGAACCGAGCAGAGAACCATACGGTTTTCCGGGGATCGAGGGCCTTGAGATAGTCAACTTGAGCGCTTTCGAGCATCTGGCCAGGTACTACAAGGAAAAGTACGGCCTTGAAAAGGCGGAACTTATCGGAGGCGATGACGGGGTTGCCGCTTTTCTCAAACCGGTAGCAGAAAAAATGGGCTGGGGGCTGCATTACCCCATAAAGAAAAGGATCTCCGTTGAAGAAGTCAGGTTCTCGATACCGGACGAATGGAAGCTTCCCGAGAACGGTGGCAAGGGAGCGTTGAAGGGGAAGGACGTGGTTCTTCTTGATGATGTGGTCGCCGGCGGCTCGACGCTGGTCAAGCTTGCCATCAAGCTCAAGAACGATTTCGGGGTGAAAAGAGTATTCGCGGGGACCGTGCACGGGAAACAGTCCAACAAGAAGCTGGCTTACTTTAGATCGCTGAAAGATGACCTGGGCCGCCCCGTGTTCGATGATATCATCGCGACGGATACGGTCGTATCCCCGACCAGCAAGGTCTCCATAGCCGAACTGATCGTTGAATTTCTGGAAGAAAGCCGCGGGATCGAGGAAACCGGACGCGGGGAAGACACCCGGCTGTTTTCTTTTCTGCCCCTGGCATTCCTGCCTTTTGCGCCGCTGGTACCGGGATTGGGCATCTTTACGCTCATGGCCACGGTCTTGCTTGCTGTTCTCTTTGCCGGAAAAAGCGAAAGAGTCGACATGTCCCCGGAAGATGCAGCATTACTCGGAGAGATAAGCAAAGAACTGGACAGATGCAGGGACAGCAGATTTGAGCGCACGCTGAACGTGCAAACTTACAACAAGGTAAAGTACCTTTCCTCCAAAGTCACGGGAGCAGATGACATTCTGCAAAGATTCGAGCGTTATTTTATCCTGACATCGCTTGTATGCGCCCTGGATCCCGAAAAGATCCTTCTTACCCCTTTAAAGGAACACAGGGAATTTGTTGCCCTGTTCGTTATGGGATTCAACAAGGGAGAAAAAGAACCCTATTTTATTACCGCTCCTACCGATTTCAGCGCGGAAGTATGCCATACGGATCTCAAATGGGACAGGGAAATGAGCGTGCTCGGCCTTGTCCACTTCCCGAGGATGCCGATACCTGATTCCGCCGTTCCCGGAGATTACGTGGTTTTTTCGGGAGAGGAACTGCTGGGCAAAGTAAGCAGCACGAACAGTTATCTGCGCGGAACTCTGGCAAAAGGTGTTTTGTCGCGGGAAGGCTTCCTGCGGCTGGATCCCCCGGCGAATGAAGAAGAATTCCTGATGAGGAAGCTGGGCGATGCATATTCGGATTCCGCACCGGAAAAAACCTATCATGAGCTTCTTATGGGAGAATATGTCAGCACGGTCGCTTTCCTGCTGGGGGAAAGCCAGGAGGAAGGCATCAATCCGGACAAGAAATTCTTTCTTTTTGATCCGGTAAAGGATATTTTCAGGGATAACGGGATACCTTTGCCCAAGGAGCTGACACTGGGCAGTTTCATGGAAGCGGTCAAGGGAAAGAAATTTAAATATATCAGGACCGAAGGCCTGCCCCGATATGCATTTTCACCCGGTAACATAAAAACCAAGATCAAAAGCAGGAGGGATGTTTGCGTTTCCGCCGCAAAGATGATAGCTGAGGAGATCAGAAAAAAGCCGGGTCTTGTGCTTGCCTTGCCGGCGGGCCGCACCCCCGGGGAACTTTATGAAGAACTGGTAAGGCTGCACGGGGAAGGATTGGACTTTTCGAACGTGAAGATCTTTAATCTGGATGAGTACGCGGGTCTGGGCAGTGAAGACAAGGGCAGTTTTTACCAGTACATGTGGGAAAAATTTTTGAGCAAGGTGAACGTCAGGGAAGAAAATGTAAGATTATTCAACGGGAAGGCCGAAGATCTTGAAGCCGAGTGCAAGTCCATGGAAGAGGATATTGAAAATGCCGGCGGTATTGATATCTGTCTTCTGGGCATCGGTGAGAACGGTCATATCGCCTTTAATGAGCCGGGGTCCAGTTTCTCGTCCGGGACAAGGGTCGTGGAGCTTCATCCTTCCACCGTGGAAAAAAGCAGATGCAAGGCGGGCAAAGCTCTTACCCTGGGCCTGGACAACATAATGTCCAGCAGGAAGATAATACTGATGGCCTGGGGGACGTTCAAAACATCGGCGGTCAAAGGTGTATTTTATGGCCCCGCCTCCGAGAGCGTACCGGCATCGGTATTAAAACAGCATCGGGATGTCACGTTTTTTCTGGACAAAGAAGCCGCTTTTTCAATAAAAAAAGAAGACCGGAAGAAGTTATCGGGCCTGAGCCCTCCAGCGGCCGATCAAACCGTTCCGTCCAAGGAGTCACCCGAAGACCGCGGAGACACTTTCCCTAAAAACATTTATTCTTTTCTTCCCCTCGCGCTTTTGCCGTTCGTGCCGGTTGTGCCGGGCCTGAGCATTTTTATGCTGGCCGGTATGATCCTGTTTGCCTTTTTCGCTTTCTCCGGAACGAGCCCGAAAGAAAATAAGGAAAATGTCCTGGTCGAATTCAAATGCAGCAAGGCATATAAAGGCGACGGTGAGGGCGGTATCATTTACGGGGAACGCCGGATAAGCAAGACGCTCGATCGCCTGCTGAGCCCAAAAGAGCGTTCTATCTTTGACGGAATTGTAACGGATCTTCTGTATAATCCGAATATTGAGCGGATCGTGCTGAAAGAGAATGCCGGTTTCATTGCCGACCTGCAAAAAAATGAAAACGGATGGATCATGGAAATCGACAGGTCCGCCCTTCAGCATCCTCTCCTGGCGCAGTATTCGCGGGAACACGAGGAATACCTTTCTCATATTGACATAGATGCGGACGAAAGTCTGATCACCGAGATATACGGCCAAAGCTACACGCAGGAACAGAAGAAGACGCTGGAGACATTGATGCGGGAGACCATGGCCTGGCTGTTTTCGCTTACCAGGCAGAGCAAGGATCCGGATTACCTGGCCTACCTGAAAGGGTCCTCTCATCCCGCTCTTGAGGATTACGCGGAGCTGTTGGAGAAAGCCGGGGCAGTCAATGTCAGGGAGGAAAAAAGCGGAAGAACAGTAAGGCTGGTACTGGATCATATTCTCGGCGCTTCCGGGAAAGATAATGTAAAAAAACTCTGCGCACACCTGAGGTCCGACGAGGATAACCTGAAACTTTTCTGCACCGTCATGCGGGACGTCTTTAACGCCACGGAGTTCAATATCGCTTTATGCATGAATATGCCGCATTACAACGAGATAAGGGAAAAGGTCTATGAAAGCGGGACCGCGGAATTTAAAGCCATCCCGCTTTTAAAAGTGAGCGACACTCGAAGTAAGCCCGCCGACGAAATAATAGCCGGGCTTTTACTGCTTTTGCCGGAACTGAAAGATGACAGCATTTTCCCGGTCGTGCAGCAGGCCATGAACCTGATGAATCCTGATTGCCGGGAGTTTATCAGAGAACTGCTCACGCAGGCAAAAACGGTGAGACGTCTTGCGGCGGGTAAGGGCCCGGCGTACAGGAAGGCGTGCTGCCGGATGCGCTGGTACACGGAGACATTTCTCAGGCTCACACTGATCGTTTTGAGCCGCACCTACAAAGACAGGCAAAAACGCGAAGACTCGCTTAAGAACCTTTTTGAGCTGAAAGTAGCCGTGGAAAAAGTGCTTGAAGACGAGAGACTGCCGGGTGAAGAGGAAGTAACGCTTGAAAAAGAAGATATGGACGTGCTTCGCAACCTTCTTCTGATCCTTGATTTGCAGGCGGGGTGCCTGTATCTTACCCTGAACGAACCGGAGAAGGCGATCGCGGTCATGGAACCATGTTTGAAAGAAGAACTGGCGGCACCGGACAGACATTCATTCATGGTGTTTATCGCCAAAGGTTATGCCGCGCTGGAGGATTTTGAGAAGGCGATCGACTACTGCAAGGGCGCGCTGGATATTTATGAGGAGATATCGAATGAAGAAGCCAAAGACCTGTACATGGAAATAGGCACGTATTACATGGAACAGGAAAAGTTTAATGAGGCAAAAAAGGCCCTTTTAAAAGCGCTGGAACTTGCCGGCGAGTCAGGTGAAATCATTTTTCACGAACCGAAGCATTTTACCGGGAAGGACAATTATACCAGGACCACCCTGGGAACGATCTATAATCTTCTGGCTTCCTGTTTCACGCATGAAAACAAAGGTGCCGAGAGCATGCATTATATCAATAAGGCGGTTTGTTATGCTCCGGGTGAACCCGTACACAGCCGGACATTCCTGCGATTCCTTCTTTTTTACAGTGAGGTCGACAGCGTCATGGAAGGCCTGATCAGCCAGGTCAAGCACCACCTGAAGATCGCCCCGAAAGACAGCGCTTTGTACGATATGGTTTTGAGGGGATGCCAAGGTAAACCTTCGATCTTACGGTCCGTACTGGAAATATTGCTTAATGATGAGACGGTAAGACGCGCGGATGCCCGTCCTTACGTGGTCCAGGAGAAGTTGTCCGATGCATTTCACGGACTTTATGGCAACGGAGAAGATAAAAAATACAGGACAGAAGCGATCGGTGTCATCCGCCGCATACTGAGGACCAACAGGAAAAAGACCGTTCAGAAAAACGCCAATGCGCTGCTGGAACGGCTTGGCGTGGGCCCCGGGGTCTATGTTTTTATTGATGCGGCCGGGAAGATCCCGTCTTTAATAAGAAAAGATTCACCCAGGAAGAAATTCCGCCCCCAGAAAGAGGTGGCTCCGCTCGTGGATATGCTTGACAAGATCGTCCCCGAGGATCTGGGGCTTCAGGAACGCCGGGACATAATAACGTGCCTCGAGAAGATCATTAATAACGAAAGTCTCAGGAAACGGTCGGAAAGTAAAGAATATTGGGGAGAGCTGCTGAAAAGAGCGGAAACAAGGATCACGGATATGCTCGAAGGAATAGATACCCGGGATCTGAGCGCCAAGGCATGCCGGGATATGTCAGATTTCCTCGAGGATATCGTCAATAACGAAAAGACGCAGGAACTGGTAGAAAAGTCGGGTAACAAGCATTTGGAAACGTTTTTGTACGCCGCAAGGACGAAATTAAAGGAATTCGGATTTCAAGGGCACGTTGCCGAGTATGCCCAGCGCTGGCCCGGCATTCCCCGTGAAATCGTTTCTTTGGTTTTAAACGGGGTTCTGATCAGAGAGGCCACGCTTACCTCGAAATGGGCGAGGAAGCTTATCAGAAAAGAATTGACCGCCGGGGCCTTGAAGATCAAGCTTGGGCGGCTGGAAAACGTTCTGAGGGAGCTTAATGGCCGGACATCCAGCGAGATATCCTCCCTTGTCGCGTCGGATCCGGACAGGGTCAGAAACGGACAGGAACTGGACGAAAAAGTGATCGATGCTTTATTTGTTGCGTTTAAGCGGTTTCTTGAGGAAAAGGGCCGAAGGTGGATCCCCGAGACGGGCGCATGGAAGGATACCGATTCGGTCAAGAGCATAGTTAAACGATATCTGTTCGAGGAAAAGAACGTCGGCGCCGCCATGAGCGGAATTTTTAACCTGATAGCGGAATGGCTGATCGAGAAGGACAAACGGTACGGCAGGACCGACCGCGAAAAACTGGTAAAGGCGATATCGCAGGTAAGAGGACGTATCAGCGCCTCAGATCTGGAAGATACGCTTTTTCATTATTTCGATGGGGAATCAAGGGAAGCTGTTTCAGGGGAATTACCGGTCCAATCCGCGGCAGAAGAGGCGGAAGAACTTCAGCTGGAAGTGGACATCCGGGAGATCCCGCTGTTCGCCGCCTTATCGCAAGACCGGCAGGAAGAGATCCTCGGGTCCGAAACCCACAGAGAAAGGCTGGAGAAACTGGTAGAGGTTTTGAGCGCCGGATACGAGGGGTCTTCCGCTGATGTCAAGGCGGAAATATGTAAATGGATCCCGGTAATTTATATTTCCCAGTTCCAGCCGGCCCTGAATGAATTTGCCGGCATGAGAGCGATCTCGGACGTGATCGAAGAAGTTGCGATCAGGGATGGATATGGATGGATAGAGGGCGTGGAAGCGAATATTATCAAGAAGCGAAAGGGAGAACCCGTCAGGAAGGACGAGGATGATATAGGGAAGGAGCTGACCAGGGATCTGGTCATGGTTATTATTGAGAGCTGGATAACGGGAAATTTTACCGAAGAGGAGTTGCGGGAGGACTGGAACGAGCTGCTCTATGAAGCAAAGGATGAGGTTGAGGAGGCGTTGAGGAGCGGAGACACGGAGAAAGCGAAAAAAATAGTCACGGATGCAGCTGTCTATTCAGAAATCCAGGAAAAAGAACCAGGACCACAACCGGCAGGACCAGAACTTCCATCTGCGGAACCGGAATTGCTGCAGGCTGAACCGAAGTCCCTGCGACGGATAGAACCCCCGAAGGAACATCCGCGGGAAGTTATAGCTGCGGACAGCCGGAAAGAGCTGATAGAACAGACCGTGAGCGATTATCTTGAAAGATATCCCGGGTGGGAAAAGGTCTTTCGTCTCAGCATATCGGATGTTGTCGCCAGGATAATAAACGGAAAAGACCTTACTTGGCGCAGGGATATGGACGAAAAACAGATAATATCCCGGATGGCACGTAAGTTCATCGGGAACTATTTCAGGGAAAAAGGCGCCGAGTATGTCTTTGAATGCGAGTACTGGGACATGCTTCGCCACGATCACGAAGAGGCCATAGCTCTGCTTGAAGAGACTTTAACCGCGGATGAACCGGTTGCCGCTCTGGAAAAAGCAATGCTTATCAGGGTCGCGCCCGTGTATCTTTCACGGTTTCAGCCGGCGCTGAATGAACTTGTGGGGGGAGAAGATGTCTTGTCCGGGCTTGTCGGAAATGTTGTTGAGAAAGTATATGAGCCGGAGAAGGGTAGCGCTCCCCGCGAAGATGCGGGAGGGGCCCTTATCCGGGATCTGATCATTCTTGTCGTTATCGAATATGTAAAGGAAAATTTCTCCCGGGAAAAACTGCAAAGCAACTGGCAAGAAAATATCTTTGCCGCGAGAGAAGATATCGAAAGCAGCCTACTGTACGGTTATGAGCAGATCACCAGAGAAGTGATTTCAAAAGCAGTCGATGTTCCGACGGACGTCGGCGGGCCGGGGAATATCTATTCTTTTATGCTTCTAGCGTTCTTGCCGTTCACGGGTATTGTGCCGGGGTTGAGCGTTTTGATGCTGTTAACTACGCTTCTTTTCGTCCTTTTCGCCCCGGGCTTTGAGTTCAGGCAAAAAGAATATGACAGCAGATATGCCGAGAGGCCCCTGCGCTTCGCTCTTTACAGGAAAAATACAGGAGAACGGGCGGCTGCGGTGAGGATTTTCTTTAAAAATACTGCGGGAGGGCACGGCGTCCTGTTTATAGATTACCTGACGGCCCGCAGCCTGGAAGATGCTTTGGCGATAATGTTCGCTTTGCTATGGGGCAGGGAAGCCGTAAAGCGCGTCGCTTTCGGACGCGTGTTCATAAAAGGGATCAAAAAGAAAGAAGTCATCGACTATTTTAAAAAGAAAAAGCTGTTGGGTGCATGGAAGATACCGCCGATGTCCTTCGACCGGCTGATGCGATCAGGATTGAGCGGCGCAAGCAATACGGTGCCTTCGTCAAAGGTATACTCGGTCAATAGATTTCACCACTGGTTCAAGATAAGAAAAGCCGGGGAAGCGGCCCTGAAAAGGCTTAAAAAAGGTCGTATCAGATGGGCTGAAGCCACGAAAGCGGCGAAACGCTATTTAGTAAAACTTCTTGCCAAGGAACTCGGGAAAAGGCCGGGCGAGTTAAATACGCAGGATTTCGGGAAAAGGTCTAAAGTGTTCGGCAACAGGTCCTTAAGCGGTCTTTTGAGGTCATATGTCGGGCCGGCCAGACCTTCCGGTAAAGGTGCTCATATCAAAGGGCTCAAGGCGCTGAAAAAAGATCTGGGGATAAAAGACGTTCTCGCACGGATCATTACAGAGAAAACTATCCTGAAAAGATTTAAAAGGGGATATGTTACGTGGTCAAACACCACGAAGAAAGCCAGGATCTATCTTGTAGAACTTGCCGTCAGAGAACTCGGCAAAAAACCGGGCGAACTGACCACTAGTGATTTCGGCAAACCGTTCAAAGTGCTCGGAGGTAAATACCTGAGCGGGCTTTTGGAATTCTACCAGAGGGTAAATAAATTTTCCGGCGAAGAGGGCGCGGGCGCCAAGGCCCTTAAGGCGCTGAAGCAGGACCTGGGTATAAGAGACATTGCCGTCGAGATCATTACGGAGAAAACAGTCCTGCAAAAGCTCAGATGGGGCCGGATCGACTGGACAAAAACCACAAGGAAGGCAAGGCGCCATCTCGTTGAAGTTCTTGCCAGGAAGTGCAGAAAAAAGCCGGTAGAGCTGCGCCAGGAGGATTTCAAGAAAACCTCAAGAACATTCGGTGATAAAAATTTGATCGGCCTTCTGGAGTTTTATGTCAGGAAAAAATCCATTACCGGTAAAAATTCTTATGGTAAAGCCCTCAAGATATTAAAGAATGAGCTGGGGATAAGAGAAGAGCCGGGAGAGGTTACGGAGAAAACGATTCTGGAAAGGTTCAGGCGAGGCAATATTAAGTGGGCGGATGCCACGAAAAAGGCAAGGAGACATCTTGTAAAGATCCTGGCCGGAGAAGTCGGCAAAAAACCTGCAGGCTTGCTCGTTTCGGATTTCGGCAAAGAAATCGGAACATTCGGCAATAAACGTCTGGTCGGCCTTTTGGAATTTTACATGAGGGCCGATAATCTTTCAGGCGAAGGCTCTACAGTGGAAGCTCTCCGGGCCCTGAAGGCGGATCTTGGTATAAAAGATTTTACAGGTTTTAAGGCGCCAGGGCCAGCAGTATTCGCGATCGGGGCATTTATCGCGGCGTTTTTCGGCAAGCCCGCGCTTTTGTCCGCGACGGAAACATACAGCTTAAGTAGGCTTGCGCTGTCCGGCTTTGCAGCCCATCCCATGCTTGCTCCGCCATACTGGGGATTTTTATTGCCCCTTCTGTTGGTTTTCCCCGCTCTTATCTCATTTCTTAATTATATAAAGCCCGCGCCCGAAAGCGGCAGTTTACCTTGCAGAATCTATTCTTTTCTTAAAGCGCGATCTGAGACCACGGACCGGTTCTTTGGCGCAGAGAAGATCCAGAAAAATATAGAAGGCAGGAGGCCGTCTCTTAAGGATATAAAATATGTTTTGGGAATACTGGTCGATCTCGGCCTTGTCGAACTGAGAACAAAATGGCACGATGAAGTATATAGATGCAAAAATCCGCGCTTAAGCCCCGATAAGCACAGAGCCATAGAGAACGTTCTGAATAACCTCGGCGAAAAATTCGCTCCGGAAGAAAAAGAACAGGCGCGGAAGGAACTTGAAAGGAACGATGTATATACAGATACCGGTAAAGGGTACAAATTTTCCGCGCATAATATAACCGATGATTCTATAAAAGCATTGCAGTTCTCCAGCGAGAATCTCGGGGAGTTTACCCGGATCTTGGACGATTTTGTTGAGCCGCCAGGCGCTAAGCTCAGCACCGGAAGGCGGCGGGAACTGAAGCAGAATCTGGAGGATGTTTTACCCTGCGTTGAAAAGATCAAATCGCTATTGAGAGGACTGGGAAAAAGGCAAAGGAAGAACCCGGATGTAATCTGGATCGCTCACGATATACATCTCATGGCCATAGATTGTTGCGAGTCTCTCGGGGCAATAATCGGGAACCTGTCCCCGGAAGGAAAAGATAAACAGGGAGAGGGACAGTACGTTAAGGCAAAAGCCGTTCTCGCAAAACTCCGCTTGATCGACGTCAGAGACTTGAGTAGCGATATAATCCTGGCGAAGGCGGGCTCTCCGCTGAAACGGAAGAGGCCCGTTCCCGCTGCAAAAGAGGTCGTAGAGGAGATCGAAGAGTCAGACGACGATGACAGTTTACCGGGCGAGGACAGCAGTTTATCGCGGAAGACCGCTGGATCTGAAGCCCCCGCAGCCACATTTCCAGAGGAAACCGTTGGGTCCGGGGAGGAAGCCGCTAATGAACCGGACAAGGTTCCGGAAATCTCTCAGGATGAGTCACCGTCTCAAAAGTTATTAAAGGCCTATAGGGAAATATTAAGAGAGGGTCATAAGCCCACATTAAAGGAACTTGCCGGGAAGCTCAGAGTAAGCGCTGAAGAGGCGAAAGATGTGCTCGCGCAGGTGAATCTTGAGCTGGGGAAAGCCGGCATGCGGCATCTTACGGTTGAACCGGACGTAAGGCGCGATCTGGCGGGTCTCCGGGCGGAAGATCCAGACAGGATGCTGCAGGAATACATAAGAAGGGGCAAGGTTATTGAATATGTGAGAGATGAAAGTACCGGGAAATGGCTGGCGTACCGGTTGAAGTATATTGCAGGCCGGAGCTGGAGGGTGAGAGGAACATCAGAAGAAAGGATCCCGGTCCCGGGACGCGATCTGGACAAAAAGCAGAACCGGACACTTAATAGCGTGCTCAGAAATCAGTTCAAAAAACTGAAACTTTCCGATGATAAGATGCCTTCCTTCTGCGTGATGCTCGGCAAGACGGTCATAGGATGGGGCGGAGGAATAGAGAAATGCAATATTCTTCATACCGGTTACAGGAGGAAGAGGATATGGATCGGGGAGCATCTATTCAACGATTTCTTGCGGCCTAAATCCAGCCAGCGCGCGGCAGCCCTGGAAGAAGAATTAAAACATATTAAGGACAGGGATCATGCGGATTCTCATGATGCCGGATACAAGAAGCTTCTGGCGCGCGTGCTGGAACATGCCAGGAAACTGGATGAACTGGCCAGGGCCCTGACCATGGAAAAACTGAGGTTCGTTAAAGATCATGTCGCCGGATGGGCATTTCGTTCTTCGATCAAGACTCACGTGGAATGCGGGAATTTTAAAGAAGCGCTGGAACTTGCGAGGATACTGGAAAGAGTGACCGGTGATTACCACGCCAAAGAGATCATCGAGAAGATCAAGTCTTTTATTGACTGGAAAAAGACGAAGGAGCCGGAATTAAGGGCCGCAAGAAGCGAAAGACAAAAAGGTAAAGGCAAGTTGTCCAAGGCAGAACTAAGGGCATTAGACTCAAATGTCAGGAAGCTGGAAGGTCAGAAGAGAAGGATCGAAAAGGCAAAAAGAAACCTGGATCCATTATTCAACGGATTGAGGCAATGGATGCCCAGATATATAGATAAGTCGTATTTCGGGGAACTTGGCGCGGCGGATACAGGTACGGTAACAGCGCTGTCTCTTCTGAGCATGCCGGTCTTGACGCTGCTCTCCGTTTCAGATGAGATCCAGGGGCTGGTGATCGTGCTTGTGGTGCTGACACTGATAGCTACCAGTACGGGAATATTGGTCTATCGTGCGATTAAGTGGGCTATCCGGGGCATGACGGGGCAACCGCAGCGTCAGGGTACGCTGAAAAGCTTATCGGAAAGCGCCCCGGAAGACATGCCGGAAAAGACATCGGAAAGCACGGCAAGCATGCTCGCCGATGAAATATTTTCCATGTATCCGGAGGGGTTTGCCAAAAGCCATGTCGGAAGGGTAATAAGGATCGCGGATCTTCTGGTCCGCGAATTGGGCCTGTTAAAAAAACGCGCCGTTAAGGTGAAGATCCTCGCGGCAACACACGATTTCGGGTCACCGGTAAAACCCGCAAATAAAGAGATGGCCGACAGAGTACGGAGGATATTATTGCATAAAGGCGTAAATATTCCTAAAAGAAAATCAAGAGATCTGGCTGAATATGAGCGCTTGCGCACATTATTCAAGGTGAGAAAAGACGAATTTGATCCCAGAGAGATCGAGATCGCCCTTGATGCATTCCAGGCCCCGCACACTTTGCGCGCTCTTACGGAAACGGGGTTCAGATTTTCAAGTTTTGTCAGGGTAATAATACTTTTTCACCATCACCTTAGAGAGCTGGAAGCTTTCATGGATAGCCAGGGCTGGCCAGAGGAGGAAAAAGAAGAAATACGCCTGATCGCTTCGGTCCTCGTCGCGGCGGATGTCGTAGAGAACGGCATGAACCTGTTCAAAAGGATTTATTTCAAAGGTGCCGACAGAGCGGAGACCTCGCAGGAAACACTGGATTTTCTGAAGGAAAAGAGCGGCATAATGAAACGCGAGGTCATTGGCGCGTATCAAGCCCTGATAGACCGCAATGACCGGGAATTGGCATCGATAGCGAAAGATGCCAGCGTTTTTACTCCGCAGGAAGAGGAAGCCCTGGAACAGGCCGGCCTTTTCCCGCAGGCTCAGCGGCGGGCGCCGCCAGAACATTCTTTCAGAGCGGTCTCCGGTTTCCGGGCGAGCATTTTGATGCTCACCGTGGCCCTTCTTGGCATGTTCGGCGGCGTGCTTCAGCATATTATACAGGGCGATATCACGGCTATAACATTTTTTGCGGTAGCCGCTTTCTTATATTTCAGTATTGCAGCAATAAGATATTTTCTACTTGGATCAGAGACACGCCAGGCCTTGATCAAGGAAGGTGTTTCTCCCAAAGAGGCTAGCAGGCGGTACATTGCCAGGTCCGGAGGGTACCGACATCCTGCCTTTAGCGAAAACGAATTTCCGTTCTGGTGTCAGCGTCTTGTAAATATACATGAATCCTACCAGAGCCATTTCTGGGGCATGGTCTTTATCATGCCGCTTTTTTATAAGATCACACATCTTGGAAAGAGGGGCGCTCTTTTGAAAAGGGAGAGAGAGCTTCTGATGCAGAGCAGTTTCGCCTATCTGGCAGAGACCTTGAGAGGTCTGAGGGGACAGGAGAAACCCAGGCCCGGCAAGGACCCCTGGAGGAGTACTAGTATAAGTGGCGCTCCGCGGCTGTGCAAGAGATGGAACTCCGAACGTCCCAGGGATGCGGATCAGAAAAAAGCCAGGAGAAGAAAGGACAGAGCCGCCAAAGGAACAAAGGTCATAGCCAGAAGGGGATGGAAATTCAAATCAGAAATGAAACACGGCCTTTTTCCGTCACAGGTAGAAGCGGAGATAATGGAAAACGTGGGCCAGAGCGTTCTGGACAAGGCGTATTACCAGGATGCATTTGGCATGTTGAGCAACCTGCCCGGCGAGAAACTTTTATGGACCAATGAAATATCGGCAGACAAGAACAAGAATCTGCATTTTCACCTGTTTAAGCTGGGGAACCCCTTACCGATCGAAGAATATGAGCTTGAACCATTGTGCAGGGACCGGGATGATGAGAGCGTGATATTCAAGGTGCGCGGATATCCGGAAGAGAATAATCCTATTGCCGTATTTGCGGTTAAAGGGCGCCTGGACAGTCCGCACAACAGGAGCCTGGTAAGCGCAAGGTGCTGTAACATAGAGGAGATCATAAGGAATAACGGTTATACCGTGGATAAGGTTATTACTGCGGGAAAAGAAAAAGAGGTAACAGTTTTCTTTTTTCCCAGAAGGAGGGGGTACGCGCAGTTCTTTTCAGAAGGGGAACTGGAATTGGTCGGCCCCCTGGCGATGAGCGGAATATGGACCCTTCCGGGCCGTAAGGAATACAAGGATTTCGGTCTTGATAATATTCAGGATGTTTTTTCAAAAGTGGGAGTTGTTCGCGAGAAAGGCGAGAGACTCGAGCAAATGTGCAGCGAAATAGAGAGGAATTTCCACGAGACGGAGGGCACGGGCCTGCTTCCGCCGAGCGTGTACTTCAGGGTTCTGGATTTTGATATGAAGGAAAAGGAAGAACACCCGGAAAAATTGCAGATCGTGGGCGTAGATGAAATAGTGAAAAAGGGCGCAGAGGAAGGAATGCCTGTAAAACTTTTGGACGTGTCTGAAACACAGAAAAAGATAGTGGATATCCTGTCCGAGAAAGGCGTGAGAAGGATAAATTTTGTTCCCGATCTGTCCGATGAAGGCCTTGAAAGCATGGAAAACTGGGGTTCGATCGTAGGTCTTCTTGAATATGCCAAAAGAAAAGGCATGACCACGGTTCTTTCTCTTCAGGATTTCGTGGCCAGGAGCAGGAAACTTGAGGAGAATCTGCCTTCCATATATCTGGCTGTTCTGCCGTTCGTGGATAAGATCTCTTTTGAAGTAAACAGCAAGAACGGCCACTTTGAAAAAATGCTGGAACAGATCAAAAGATATTGTTCGACCAAGACCATTGAGATCTATACATATGTTACGACCCAGAACCAGTACGAGATAATCGCTTTGGGCGAATTATTCCAGGAGAAACTGTCCGACGTAAAAGAATTTGAATGGGAAGTAATACGCGATCCCGAATCGGAGTCGGCGATAAACGAAAAAGATTACGAGAGTTTGACCGCCCAGATGCGCGTGAGATACCCCAATTCCCGCGATCAAAAAACCAGCATGAAGATCAATTATGTCCTGTTCGGAAGAGAGGCGTCGAGCCTGTATGTGTCCGGCAACGGAAGCCTGGGTACAATGGAAAAAGGCGAGATACGCGCATTTGCCGATCTTCGGGATCAAAACATGCTTGAGACCAAAAATGTCCGGGACAAATTCAGGATTATAATCGACAGGGTACGCGAACTATCCACTTATATCCCCAGAGAACTTCCTGCAGCGGCCCGTGAACGCGTACACGGAGGCCTCATAAAGGACATAATGAAGATGTACCCGAGGCTCGGACTATCCGATCTTGTTTCTCACGTTCACAGGGAAATAGAACTTGCGGAGGAGATAGCCGGAAGGATGGGGCTATCGGAAGAGAAAGTGCTTACCCTGAAACTTGCGATACTCGTGCACCATCTGGGCCATCGTTCCAGGGTAGGCGAATACAGGGATGAGTATATTAAGATCAGGTCCGCAATGCGGGAAAAGTACCCCGGCGATAAGAGTAAATTATGGCATATCCAGGATGCGGTCAGGGATCTATTGGAAGAAAAAAATGTTAAGAACGTTCCGAGAAATATGAGATTCGGAATTTTTTGCAAAGCGATAGGCGGACTATTAAAGGAAAAGGGGCTTAACAGTAAAGACCATCTTAATGAAACACAGGCGATGATAGTCCGGTCGATATTCAATATGAGGGAATACGCGCTGAATGTATTTGAGGGTCTCGATACAAGTCTTTCGGATAAAGCGAGCGAAGATATGAAAGCGTTATTTGAAACCGTTCCGGAAAGCGTAAAGAGGGACGTGAGAATGCTGCTCAAGTATTACGGCAGGTACCGGGAGTTCAGAGAGGAACTCCGGGAGGACGAAGGGCTCATCCGCATGGAATCGTCCATTTCTCCTGAAAAAATGAAGCAGCTTATTTCGATAATCAGAATATCAAGCACATTTACCAACAGGCTGGACAGGACGGTCCGGGCGGAACTGCGAAGGGAATTAACTGATTCACTCTCCGAGGCGATAGAATTCATCATTAAGGATATCGAGCTGGAAAAAGAAGAAGGCGAGGAAACCCTGGAGGCCGTCAGTGAGCTGCTTAACGTGCTTAAGGACTTCGGGAGGGATCCGCGTATTTTGGGCGAGCTGAATAATCTGCTTGACGAGAAGGGCGGGCAACTGAGGTATAAAAACAGCATGTTCTTGAGATATCTGAACTCCGACGTTGATCTGGCACCGGATAACTGCAAGGGGGTAATAAGAAATTATCATGATTATGAGGAGGGTATTACCATAGGAACATATTACAGGTGGTCTACATCATGCCTTCGGGCCGGTGTTTTTGCCGGGGTCATGGCCGTAATCACGGGTTATGGTCCGGTGGTATTTCCCGGCGTTTTAGTTGTTCCTTTGGCTTTGTGCAGCGTTTTATTGCTTTTCTCGAGTTTATGGTTTTTCCTGATAGCGGAAAGGTGCAAGGAAGCCTACGAGGTGGGGTTCGTCGGGAGATGGCATGAAATGCTTATTGATGGCCTGGCAATCAGCGCGTATCGACCCGATGAGATCGTTCAGGCGGCGAAGGAACTCGTTGATAAAAATCCTGAAGATGGAAAGAACAAGGCGGACATATTTCTTGAACAAATGGCCGATCTGACGGGCGAAAAGGTATTGCTGTTCAAAGAACGCCGGATAGCGGAGCTGATCCATAAAGGCTTGCTTGAAGACGCGGAAAAAGAAGGCAGGGGAGGAGAGTATCTTAAACTGGCGGGAAAATTGTTGAGATGGAAATACCCCGATGACGAAATCAAAGTGAGGATCAAAGAGCATGTGCAAACGAAAAAGGACCCGAATGAACTGTGGGATATATATGAATTTCTCAGCCTGCATATCACTGAAAAGATCTTCTCGGATGTCCTGTTCAGGCTGATGACCGTAAAGGTCCTTGATGAACCAAATACCGAATTAGAGAGCCTGGAAAAGGCAGCCAGAGATGAACTTGAGAAACGGCTCAAAACAGAATATGCGGAAGCTTATGCCGAAATAAGAAAGTCATTATGGGGCAGGGGTAATGTCAGTAAAAAGAAGATCCATAAGTTTATATCCGAGTATCGCAAGCGCAGTGAAGCAAGACCGTACAGGGTTTTGAGAAGAAAAGAAAGATATGCGATTTTTCTTGAAGCAGCGGCTGAAAAGATGGGTAAAATTGAGCTGAGCGACATTGAAAAAGACATAGCCCGGGCGATATTCAAAGGACGTGAATGCACAAAGAAGGACTTTGAGAGAATGGCCTCCCGTCGGATACATAAACAGGCGTCGGAGCGCGTCATAGCCAGGCGGCGCCCGCATTTCGGCATTCTTGAGATCACGGATTATAACGCGTTTTCCATGTTGCCAACTGTGGTTAAAAAAATAATAGAATTGCAGGATCTATATGAAAATCAGGACAAATGCATGCTCTGTTCATCTTTTCCATGTTACCGCTATTATACCAGTGAAAGGTCAGTGGCAAAATGCCTGAACGAAAGACTTATTGATGACATGCCGATGGCCAGAAAAGAGACCCTCAGGTTCGATAGGAGCAGGAAAGAACAGTTTGAGCTTAAAGGAGACACATGGGAATGGAAGGAAGGGGACGGAATAGCGCTTGTAGGGGATATAAGCAAGGATCTGAAAGATGCTATCGGCGAATTACAGGAAGAGCTGAAAAAGAAATTCAGCACCGGGAGATTGCAATTAACACCAAAAGATGAGCTCCATTTTACCGTAGCTATAATCAGGGATAATACCGCAGGCCCCGTTAAAGATACGGAAGAAAAGGAAAGAAAGGCCCTTATAGAAAAAACAAGGAATATCGTGATAAAGGCCCTGGCCGAAAGAAAAGTCGGTTTAAAGGTGAGTTTCAGCCTGAAACATGTTGTTCTTAATAATAATGCCGATATCATTCTCATCGGCGAAGTGAGCAATCCCCTGCTGAACTATGTAAGGACCAGCATGAGGGAGGATCTGGATGCGGTCAAAAAAGATATAATTCACGTGACGATAGGAAGGATATTCGACAGGGACATAGAAGGAGATGAGGTGGGAATACTGACGAATATAATAAAACGGCACGGAGATGACAGAAAGTTCTCTTTTGAGGTCGGCGGCGTAAGGAAGGAATTTTCAGATCTGTGCCTGCATATCTTTGACCAGGCACAGGAAGGACAAAAAGAAAAGTACCGCGCGATCGAGATCCCGGGATACGCACAGCGCCTGATGAAGGAAAAACTGGAAACCCCTGAAAAGAAAAGGCCGATCAGCAGGATCGTAAGTTTATTCAAGAATATCCTGGATGATGTCAAATTCCTCCTGCGGCCTTATTTAAAGAAGAAGTTAAGGTCGTTCCGGAAGGCGACGAAACAAGCCGGCTCGGAAAAGACTTCCCGTGATCTAAAAGGCCCGAAAGCCGAGGAAACTAACCCTTTGATACAAAATCTTATAAGGGAAAATAAAATAGCCGAGGTCTTCGTGAAAGAAGGGCGCCTCGCAGCTTATCCCGTTAACTTGGTTGATGGTTACATGCCCGGGGGGGCGCATGAGGATCTTTTCGGGGACCCGATAGATATCGATGAATTATTTAGCGCGGCACAGCAAAAGAACATAATGGACTGGATACGAGAGCATCGGCCCCCCGACGGCAAAGACTGGCAAGTTCGTTTTCGCATATTATTGGGCGACACTGCGCTTGGATGGAAGGATAACGCAGAACACTCCATCATATCCCATGCCGGATACCACGATAGATGTATCTATATAGGCCAGCATTTGCTCGCGTCCTTATTTGATTCTCCCGACGATCCTGTCCGAAGAATGCTTTTGGACGAGGATGAATACAGACATCTGACAGACATACATTTTGACTGTCGTGCCGACGAGGCGGCCTACAAAAAAAGATTGGAAGCTGTTGGCGAACGCATCAGGGAAGTCGCATTAAAGGTCAATATAAAGAAAGTCATGGAGAAAGATGTTCTCGGCAGGGACCTGGTCGGGTATCAGAAGCTGGGTCCGGAAAATGTCCTGGAAGCCGAGAAGAACGCGAAAGAATTCATCGATACCATTTATAAGATCATACGAGCCGAGGGTAAAACATTCAGTGACAGGGAAAGCCTGGCCAGGTACCTCAGGCGAAGGTTCGGCATACGTAAGTTCATCATTGCCGGCGGTAAGGGAACGCGGTTCTCTCCCGACGGTATAGTGGTCAAGCAGAATTTTAAACCGGATAACTACAATACCAATATAAAACAATCCAGGAAGTCGGCTGCTTTCGGGAAACTTGAAGATGTGGTCGTCATCGATACCGTGACCGCTTTTCACATCCTCAAGGAAGACCTCAAGATCCCGAAAAAGATGAAAAAGGACATGCAGGCGAGGCTCGGGTCCGTTTTTAGCGATCTCGTCAAAGCCGGGGTCGTCGAGAAGAACAGGAGCCGGGACCTGTGCGCCGCTATAGGCAGGATTATCGAGGAAAGCGCGGACCGCACGCGCCGCCCCGACGGCCTGCGGGATCTGGCCATGGTGATGAGCATGGCGGCGGAGGAGGTCAGTAAAATCATGGGAAAGGATAATCCCGTGGCTGAGTTTTTGGTGGATAAAATATCGTACGCCATCTTCAAGGAAGTCATGGCCGAGGACGGTTATGTGGATGACGATAAAAAGGACGAGCTTTTCGGAGATGACTGCATAGTGATCCTTGATTCCGGGGAAGGTCACGGCAGCGCTTACGTAGAAGCGCTAAGAGAACTGGATGCAATGGGAGAATTGAAAGATGCGCGATATTCCGTCATTGTTCATGCTGACACGCCGGGGTGGGGTCTTGATAAATACCCGAATTCGGTCTTTATCTCATATCTTAAGACGGTGAATCTCGTATCGCCGGAAGCGCGTGAACTGCCCAAGGTCACCATAGCGGTGAAAAATCCCATGGATGGCCGGGCCGGGGGCCGCGCGCGTATTTTCATTGACAAAACGGAAAGATTCGGAAATATCCCGATGGCTATTAAAGAGTGGAATAATATGACCCCCGATGAACAGCAGGAATCAAATAAAATGGCCGAGGCCAGGGACCCGTACTGGTTTACGAACGCCAATATATTGATCTGCGATACGGAATGGACACAGAAAAACAGCGATGTGCTCTGGAAAGAATACCGCCATGAGCTGGGCGAAAAGACCAGGCAGAAACAGAGGCCCCTGGAGCGCTGGACAAGCGATTTTCTCAATATCGCGGCCGCGGAATACGCAAAACGCGTACAGAGGGACCCCGACACCCCGCCGTTCACGCGTCTTGTATCCATAGGACAGATCGCCCCGAATGCCAATAAAACGCTCCAGCGCGCGCTCGATTACAGGGATGATCTGCAGGAAGAGATAATCGCGAAAATAAAGAGGCTGGGCGTTGAAGTGGATAAGGACGTAACAATAGCGATTTCCGGAAATGACGTGGGGCCGGGTTTCGACCTGGATGAGGTCATCAGGAATATTTTTGGCGACGACGGGAACGAGGGAGCAAAATTCGGGAATACCAGGCTGAAGGGCAATATCCATCTCGGCAGTGAGGTAAGGATAGAAAAAGGAGCCCGGCTGGACGGCACAAGGAGATGCGTGTCGCTTACCGGGAAATGTGTCGTCAAAAGCGGGATCGAATTGGACGGGGTCGTGTCCCCGAATGGTGCCAGGAAAATAGAAGATACCTGGATATATGACGAAAATGTCTTTTACAAGCACACAAAAACGCGCATAACAGGATTTCCGTTCCAGGACGGCAGAACCATAGAGGGGGCAAGGGTCCGGAACGTGAATTTCAGTGAAATCGGACTTATTGCTGATAAGAGCACCAAAGTATATCTTGTCAGGGAAGACAGAAAAGAGGAGCGCCGGAAAGCCGAAGAAGAAGTATGGCGCAGGATCAAAGCGGAAGGAGGAAGAGAATATCCCGCAGAGAGAGCGGTGGCGTACCTCAATTATGCGCGCGGGATACTGGTTCCCGTGTCGAATGAACCGGAGTCCAAGGCTGTCCGCAAGAAGATCGATATCGCCCGTGCATTTGCGGAAGCCGCGCTTGACATAGATAAAGACAATGGGGAGGCGCGCGATCTTCTGGCCGAGATAGAAAAGCTTGAAACAACGGTGATCCTCAGGAATATTTTCGGGAATGAACGCTACGGCCGAAAGGTGATAGACCAGATATTCCTGTACGGGGAGATCACTCTGGACGAAACGGCCAGGGTCGAGAACGGGACCATGCTTGACGGCCGCGCGGGTGAGATCGTTCTTCTTGGCCAGACACGCGTGCAGAAAGGTGTTCATATCAAGGGAGTCAAAGCGATAGACACGCGCTTTGCCGGCAAGAAGTATCTTGATATTTACCATTATGAACAACCGGCTCATGAGAAAATCGCGTTCTTTAACTCGTCATTTGCGAATTCCTGTGTCGAATATTCCGGAAAGGTCGAGAACTCAACGGTCATCAATTCTTATATCACCAGCGGCGCGGAAGTGATCGAGTCCGACGTGAAAGATGAGATCGTGGTCGGCGATGATGAAATAATAGGACGGCGCCTGGATGTTAAGAATGATATTCTGTCGACATCGATCGAGGCGGAAGAAGGAGTATGTGAATATACCCCGGGCGCTTACCGTCTGGAAGAAAAGATGCCCAGGGACCGTGATGAGATCAAGGGATATCAGGTTTCTTACGCCAGGAGGTTATACGGGAGATTTATTGATGACGAACTTATTTTAAACCGCATGCTGGAAGACACGAAACAGTTCCTGTACAGTAAAGTGATCGACAGGTTCACACTGCAGCAGATCAGGCGGTACATGATCGCCAAGATAATGGAAAATATCAAAGTGTATTATCAGGAACGCGAGCCCGATCTCCTTAAGGACTTCCGCCCGCTGGTAAATAATCTCAGGGCTTACGCGGAAATACCCATGAAAGACATAGCGGAACTGGATGCCGGAGACAAAGCGCGGGCGAGAGAGCTGTTCCGAAAAATGGCAATACAGGCGATCCGTTCCAATATTATAGATTTTTCCATGGATCCGAAAGCCTTTGACCTGGAGCTACTGTCGTCTGCGGGCAGCGGTGAAGGCAGGAACTTTGAAAAGTTTCTTGATAAATATACCAAAAAGGAATTGGGGATCGACGGCTTCGATCACTTCGAAGAAATGGTCTTCGGCCCCCGCAAAGGAACCTTTTTGTTCTTCACGGATAACATCGGAGAGGCAGAATTTGACGCGTTGATATGGGGATTTCTTGCCAAAATGGGGCACACCGTGGTTGTTGCGGCAAAAGACGGGTTTTCCTTCGCGGATATCGATAACAAGGGAGTGGAAAGCATTGTAGAAGAGCACCCCCTGCTGAGAGAATATAGAAATGCCGGCAGGATCAAAGTCGTCAAAAGCGGTTCCTTATCCGAGGGCGTTTTCCCTCATATGTTCGGCGAAGAACTTAGGGACGTTCTTAAGGACAAGGGACTGATGGCGATCATTGCGAAAGGCCAGGCAAACCTATTCACACTTTCCGCCCGGAACAGGATCAAGGTCCCGGTTGTCGCAATGCTGCTGTCTAAATCGTTGACGTCGAATCTGGTGACCGGGATTTCTCCGGAAAAGGACAAGGACAAAAAAATCTTCTGGCCGATCGCAGCGGTGGTTCCGGGAGGAGCCAGTATAATGGACTACGAAGGGGAATTGGGTAATTTCGAGGGGACCATTGAACGGTTCGGCAGGCTGCACGAAGAGATCAAACGGACCAAAGAGTTGGATTATTCCGAAATACCGGAGATAGCGGAAGGCCTCCTGGAGAGCAACATAAAGAGCGGTTTTCTAAAAAAAGAATACCGGAAAGGCGTAGCTGAGGAACCGGTGGAAAAAGGAGCGCCGATATACAAACTGTTGGACAGGTCGGACGACCCTTACGTCCAAAAGATAAGAAGTATTTTAAAGCTCAAGAAGGCATTCGCCTGCACTTTATGCAGGATCCCGTATATGTCCAGAGAAGCCTCCAGGTCCATTACGAAATACTGGGAATTTTCTGTTAATCCCGAACCCGTGTTTGATTCGCAGATCATCGCGATCCACCGCAGGCACATAAATCAGGGAGCGGTCAATGAGAATTACTATTTTGACATGTTTCGGATATTGGAGAACCTCGGAGAATGGCAGGTAAGCTGGCCCAGCAGGACCGGGACCAGGTTCCCGGAACATCTGCACGCGCACATGTTCAGACGGGAACGCCCCATGCCGGTAGAAGAGTATTCACTTGAACCCATTTGCCGGGACAGGAAAGGTAAAGGTGTGGTTTATTCCGTAAAAGATTATCCGGACAGGGATCATGCCATAACTGCTTTTGTTGTCCCGGGAAGCATGGAAAAGCCCGGTATATTTGCAAAGAGGTGCGCCGATCTTGAGACTATAATAAAGGGTTTTGGATACGATGTAGATAAGTTTATCACCAGAAGCAAGGGAGGAGAATTTAAGGTCTTTTTCTATCCCAGGATCGGCGGGCTCAGGAGCGATGTGGGGCCCGTTGACGTGAGCGGCATCTGGGTCCTCTCGAGAGAAGAACAGTACAGGGATTTCAAGTTAGCGGATGTCTACGATCTTCTCTCGGAAACCACACTCAATATGTACAGTGCCAGTCACCAATCATTGGCTGATGCCGTCAAGAGACTTTTTTATGAATCCGAGGGCATAGGCCTCTTTCCGCCCAGCATGGACCTGCTTGTGACCGATAGGTGCAATCTGCATTGCAAGGTGTGCTGGGGGTCGTTCATGCCCAGGCACGAATCCGTAGGCACGGAAAAGCAGAAAAGGATGATAGATATCATGCATGAGAACGGTATGAGGCGTATGATCTTCACGGGCGGCGAGCCGCTTCTTGAAGCAAATCTGGCGGACCTGTTAAAGCACGCGAAGGAAAAAGGCATAACCACGCAGCTGTTTACGAACGGCCTGTTGATGGATGAGGCAAAAACCGATGAGATCATGCCGTACGTGGATATGATATCATTGTCGCTTGACGGGTATGATGACCAGACAAACAGCCTGAACCGAAAGCCCGGCCATTTCGACGCGGTAATGAGAGTCCTGGACATCCTGAAACGTAGATATCCCCAAAAGGACGTCCAGGTCCTTACGGTAGTGACCGCGCAGAACAAGGATTTCATCGATGAGATAGGGGCATTACTCAGCAAGGCGACAAAAGGCCTGCACAAATTCCAATGGAAGCTCAATTATTACAAGCGCATAGGCAGATCACAGGAGGAACTGGATATACAAAGGGATAAGTATCTTGTGAGTTATCAGGATTTTGAAAAACTTGCCAAGAGCGCTCAGGAAGAGATGGAAGACAGATACGGTTTCAGGGTACGGTACAGCCCGCCGGAACACGACAAGGCCTATCTTTTTGTTTTTCCCGACGGGACTCTTTCGACGACCGTTGGTCCCGAATATCTTGAGCTTGGAAATGTCCTTTCGCCGGAGACATTCGCCAGCAAGAAAAATATCGAGATCTTCCGCGAGATAACGGATAACATACGGAGGAGGATGGTGGTCCACATCCCCGTCGAAGATATCAGTGTTCCAGAGCTGGAAAAATGCGATATTATGGACCCGGAAAGCGATAGGATGATCGAGGATCTTTTCAGGGATCTTGCGCCGGATGTCAAGTATCATGCGGAGAGGGTCAGGAAGATCGCAAGGGCCATAGCCTGGCGCTTAAAATCAGAAACAACCCGGATAAGTGAGGGGTCATTTGAGCTTTTGGACAGGCTTGCCCTTTTGCATGATATCGGGGCCGCGGAGAAATACCATCCCGCTTTCAAGGCAGCGCTTGAGAAAATAAATTACGGTATACATCACCCTCCTGCCGATAGAGCGGTGAGACACGGCCGGGTGGAGCCGACGCAGATCTGCCTGTCGCGGTGGGGCGCCACGAAAGCCATGGAGGACAAGAACATACCCGAAGAAGAAGTGCTCTCGGCGCTAAAGCAGTCACGGAAGACGGGAGAGTACTATCCGGTCTACCGGTTGTATATAAAATACGTGGCTTTAAGATACGGGCCTGAAGATGACCTCACCAGGGAAGAAGAGGTGATAGCCAGGAATATTTTCAACCACGGCAAGAGAAGCGTTGAACTTTTGCGGGAGAAAAGGATAAAGGTGCCGACGGAACTGGAGCTCTTAATAAGATATCACCATGATTACAATGCTCTTGATCGGCGCTTACGGGAGATGGTCTCCGGCGGCGAGCTTAGTTCCGAAAAGAGGGATATACTGCTGTTTATCGCGACTATATTCATCGCTGCGGATGTTTTCGAAATGGGAAATAATTATGAGCGTATTGTTAAAAAAGCCGGCCGATCCCGGGTCGAGGATTTCGGCGAGACGTTTGACATATTTGGCGGATTCATGTGGAAGAGGTTCAATCAAACCGAGAGGATCGAGGACACCAGAGCGATCGAAGCGCTTAAAGAGCTTCTTGCTGTCGAAACAGCTGCCAAAGATACGGTCATCATACATCCGGCGCTGGAAAGGGTGATCGCTGAAGCCAGAGGCCTACGGTACGCGGACAATAGCAGCTGGCTTACCGACGGGGACAGGAAGTTCCAGGGGCGTGTCGTAGAGCAGCGAAGGAAAAAGGCCATTGAAGAAGAGCCGTTCGCAGCGGAATACGAAATAGCGATAGGCATACCTTTAGGGGTATACAACAGGCTGGAAGAGGGCGGTCATATGGACGAACTGAAGGATATCCAGGAAGTTTCTGCCATTATCCGCATAGATTCATCCGGCAAAGGTGCCATGCTCCGGGAACTCGCGGAAAAAACAGAAGGCGCCAAGTGTATCAGCGCTCTTGTAGACGCGGACATCATCGATACCGGGAAATCCCTGACGACTGTTGCCGCAGAGCTTAAGGAGATAGTCGCCGATTTTGCCGTGAAAGCCCGAAGGGATATCATACGTCTCACCAATCCTGAAATAGGCGAACTTACCGAAGAAAGCGTAAAAGCCGTAAAGGACATCAATGCGTTGAAGGATATTATGAGGATACTTCTTAAGGTCCAGCCGTACAGCAGATCATACCGCCTGAGCGAGAAGAGCTTGCACCAGATGAGGGTGGAAAATGCTTTCAACTCCTTCTACGCCCGGAAAATAACGGGAACCGGCCCGGCGGAATATCTCGAAAAGGCCGTTCAGAATCTTGATAGGTATTATCTGGTGCATTATGCCGACGGGCGCCAGATCATTCAGAATAAAGACCTGGCAGTTGTACCGCCGGGACTCGAGATACAAAAGAGGCGTAAGCTGCAAAACGTCAGCCGGTTGATAGATGCTTATCATGATAAGTTCTTTATAGTAGCTCCGGAAGAGGATATGACGGATCAGGAAAAAGAGGATTTTAAGACAAGGATAATGGATCTTTGGATGCTGGACGGCGGGGTGGTCTCAGGGGAAGATGTGGTCATACTGGACCGGGTCGATGAAGGGTACCGTACAAGCGGGCTTTACCTGATGGCAGAGGACCGCTATGAAGGAGCAACGAAGACCAATACCGGTTTCAGGTGCCTGACTGACGGCCTGGAATATGATGAAATAGCCGGGGATCTGGGTATTTTACAGCTAGAGATGGCCCCAGGCGCTCATAGCAGCATCAGTCAGTACGAAATATTCGTAAATCTTCTCATTTCGAGGGAATACAACACACCCGGTCTCCAGAAGGACAAGGAAGGTTACTATACATATCTTCCGGAAGCCAGGGCGATCAATCTTGAGAATGAAATAAAGAAGTATTATGACCGGTTCCTGAAAGAGATTCTGGTCAAAGCATAAAATGATAATACGTAAGTCCAGTTCATTAAACAACTTATGATAAAAAAACAGAACGCAGACGTAATGTTAAGGTATAAAATAGTTAGTATGTGTCCAGTTGACTTTTCCTATGGTGTGTTATATACTAATATCACTAGTGTAAATTTGTAAAAAGTAAGATTTTGAGTGCGGTAACGCAGCGTGCTCTATATCTGTAAAGGAGAAGATCATGATAGGTGATGGATTCAAAAAATCCCTGTTCTTCAGGATAGTGAACCTTTTTCTGGTATTTACATTCTCGTTCTACAACATAAGTTTTGCCGTCACGGAGAAGAATGTCAAACCGTCCGATTTTGCGGATCCCCGGTCAGCTTTATCCGTCGATGATATAGGTATCGCTATCGACTGCGGTACCATAAAAAGTAAATATTCCGGTGATTCCGGCAGGACGGTCGTGCACATACAGGACGCTCACTGTAATTACGAAGCCCAATCCAATATAAACAGGATGCTGGCACAGCTGACGAAGGAATGCGGGATCAATATCATATCCGTAGAGGGTTCAGAGGGGATCATCGATACCGCGTGGTTCAGAGCTTTTCCTGATTCGGAGATACGCAAGGAAGTCGCTACTTATTTCATGAAAAAAGGCGAGATCACCGGCGCCGAGTTCTTTTCGATCATTTCAGACTATAAAGGCACCATTTTTGGCGCTGAGACACGGGACTATTACGTGAAGAACCTGAAAGCCTTTACGGAAGTATATCCTTATAAGGATATGATGGAGAAATATTTTATCAACACGCGCACGATAGCCGATCGTTTAAAATCAATAGTTTATCCTCCCAAATTAAAGGAACTGGATTCCAGGATAAAAGCGTTTGATGACAAGGAACTGGAATTAAGTGATTACGCCGATTATCTTAACAGAACCGCCTCGAAGAACAGGGTCAACCTGAAGGATTACCCCAATTTCGAGAAGCTGATCCAGACACTTGAGTATGAGAAAAAGATCGATTTTGACATAGTGGACCAGGAGCGGAGCGAATACATCGATGCCCTTGGCAAGAAGTTGTCCAAGGAGGAAATGACGGAACTGGTGACCCAGAGTATAAGGTTCAAGAAAGGCCATATAAAAGCGGTGGAATTCTATTTTTATCTCAGGGAACTGGCGAAAGAACATGATATTCCCATGATGCAGGAATATCCGAACCTGTTCTATTACTATATCTACACAAAACTCTATGACGGCATAGATAACGAGAGCCTGTTCAGGGAGATCGATACCGTCGAGGCACGGCTCAAGGAAAAACTTTTCGGGGACGAGGTCCAGGAGAAACTGGACAAATACGCCTCCATGCTCGATATGTACGTGGACCTTGTGAACATCGAGCTGACGAACGAGGATTACGATCTTTTTAAAACCTACTCGAAGGAATTCTCGCTCGGGGATGTATTGGCCTTTTTGGAAAAATTATGCGACAAATACAGCCTGAACTACGCCATTGACGGCGTGCCCGCGCAGATCAGCGAAAACCTCCCCAATATGGTCGATTTCTACGAAATAGCCATGAAGAGGGATAACGCCCTTATCGATAATACCCTCGATCAGATGGACAGGGAAGGAAAGAACAGGTGCGTGCTGATCGCCGGAGGCTTTCATACGAGGGGCATAAAGGATATCCTTGAGAAAAAAGGCGTTTCTTACGTAGTGGTCACCCCCAAGATAACCAAGGACGTCGAGACCCCTTATATAAAGGTATTGACCAACCAGAGGACCTCTCTGGAGGATATAATCACCGAAAGCGCCGTCATGCCCGGCCCGGAAATAACGACGTCGCGTGAAGCGATCGCCCGGCCCAAAGCCGATATGCTTTCTCCCTTGCTCCGCGTGGCCTACACTGTGCCGCTCTATCTCGAGAAGACCGAAGACCTGAAGACCCTTTCGGATACGATCGGACCGATTGAAGGCAGGACGCTTCTTGAAGTTACCGAGGAATCGTATCGGGAAATGGTCAGCGCCCTTGTAAGGGGATGGCTTGTGAAGGTAAAGCAGAATGCGGCTCCGGAAGTATGGGCCAAAGCAGTGGAGAACTGGCCGCTGCTTCTCGGAGTGTACCTGAAGAAATACGAAGAAGCCGCGAAAGAAGAAGGCATAGAACCGGCAAAGGGGCTCCGCGTCCCCGAAGTCGTATTGACCGAAGATGCCCTGGGTACCATAAGCGAGGAATTCAGGGGGATATTCAAGGGCGTGGTCATAGCAGAAAGGACTACGCCGGGAACGGAAGCGTTGAGAACTTACCGGGGGTACGCGCCTCTTACGCCCGCTCAGCACAAGGGTGTCAATAAGGTGATCGAAGATCTGTTCAGCTCTGTTGAGAGCCCTCAAGAAACCGTTACACTTGAGATCGAAGGCGAGAAATACCCGATCAAGGTATTCGCGCTCGAAGGTTTCAAGGAGGCCATTGAAGCATACAATGAAAGTCCCGCTTATGGCGAAACAATACCTCTGGACATAGAAGTCCACCCGGGTCGCGGGCCCTCTCACAGACTGGAAGGCGCCAGCATGTACATGTCCCTGGACGGTTATAACGCCCTGACAAAAGAGCAAATAAAACGCTTGGCATTACATGAGCTTTATCATATACTTTTTGTAAGCCAGGGGGAACAGGCTGATGAAGAAGCCGTCATCGGGGCCATGAAAGGCGATGACCTGGATGATATTCGCAAGGAACTTGCCAAGGTTGAAAGAAAAAGAGCCGAGGAGAAGCTGAAAGTGGAAGAAGATAGAATAATCTCCGAAACACCCGGCGCACGGGAAGTGCTTGACAACATAGGATTTGCCACCAGCGCGGGAGAAAAGGTCAAGATAGCCGTTGTCGTTTCCGGCAGTGAAGTGGACCAGGAGAACTGGCAGGAAAGGCTTGACCGGACAAGCTCCAACGTTTTTAACCCGGACGGAAGTTCGCTTGTCCTTTCACTGCAGGAGAAGATCGGCGACAAGACCAGAGAAGGTAATTTTCTCGGGACACTGCTTGCCTACCGGCATATCAAGAAAGCGGCCGATAAAGCCGGTATCCCGTATAAGGATTACGTTACCATGATAGGCATGCTTTTCGGACGAGGCGAAAGGATGTCACCCATTACGCAGGCGGAAGGCGACCGTAAACCCGCTATTTCCGTTACTCCGGCAACTATGGAGATCAAAGGCAGGGAAGGGTCTTTAGCGGCCATTGAAGAGGCGCTGCTGTATTTTACCCCCGTCGTCCAGTATCTCGAAAAAAGAGGGTTCAGGGGCGTCCTGGACAAGTGGGGAGATGAGACAGAGATAGCGTCTATAGACTTAACGAGAGGGCCCGGGGAAGGCGAGTCTCTCGCACAGCAAGATGTCATGAAAGTCATTTCTGTTTTAAAACTAGATGATATTACCGATCCGCAGGCAGTAGAAAAAGATTGGGTCATTTTTGACGAAGATGGCAATATGCTGGCCCAGGTATCAAGGAATAAAAATGGAGCAGACGCCCTTCGCAAAGATTTAAAAGCCAAAATGGGCGAATTCGGCATAGATCTGGATTATGTCGGCATAAGCCTTGGTCCAGTGGCTGTCTCTTATGATGTGCTGGACATAGCTTCGGAAGTTTTCGCGGAAGAGATAGAGAAGGAAGGCATTTATTTCGACTTTGATCCCTATTTTCTTATGGCACTTGCAATGGAGGATGATCCCGCCAAGTGGGATGCTGCCGTCAAGGCGGATAAGGGACTCCAGAAGCTTGTGGACATGGTTTCCGGCTTTTTCGGGAAAGTCCAGAATATAAAGAAAATATTTAGGGAAAAGCATGGAAGGGATCTCAACCTGAAGATATTGGATCTCGGCGGTAATGTGTACTGGGCCGATATAGGCCAGCACAGCGCCATGAGGGAGAAGTATCTCGCTCTTAACGATAAAGGAGCCCGCGGCGTTATCGCCAGGAAAGTCGCGAACATCCCGGGCGTAAGGGACGAGAACGGCAATATTATCGTCGATTCCGAGATAAGTCCCGACGTCAAAGTAAAGGATTCCGTTATCGTGAACAGCAAGATCACCGGAAAAGGGACGATAACAGGAAGCGTTATCATGGATTCGGAGCTTGATAATGTCAAGATAACCGATGCTTTTGCCGTCAGGAGCGCGCGTCTGGGCAATACCGTGCTGGAGAAAAAATGCGGCATTTATAATTCGCTGGGCGTGAATGATCTTACTCTGAAGACCATAGAAAAGATCGAGGACGGAGAAACCAAGACTTACGGCATGCGGCACATATCTGTTTTGACGAGCAAGGGAAAGATCGATATGGAAGTCGCTGAAAATACGGATCTGAGAGATAAGAAAAACACATATAACGTGCCGATTTTCGGTAATGACATTTCCTTTGAGGACGCGTATAATGAGATGTTCGGCGTAAGTATGGAGGAACTTGAAAGAAGAAGGACGGAAGAGTTGGCCAAGCTAAACAGGATAAAGGAAAAGACCAAAAAGTTCGAGCAACTAAGTTTCGGCACCAGCGGCCTCAGGGACACGGTTGAGAACATGACCGATATGGAGTGTTATATCAATGCGAGAGGCTTTATCAGGTCCCTCATTGACCGGGGCTTACTGGAAAAAAAGGATACCATCTCTATAGCCGGCGATCTAAGATCAAGTACCCCCAGGATCATGAACGCGGTCGCGAAGGCGGTAGAGGATGAAGGAAAAACCGGTGGGTACGAGCTTAAGCTTGATTTTTGCGGATTTATCCCGAGTCCGACCGCGGCCTTGAGAGGAAGGACAAAAGGCAGTATCAGCATCATGGTTACCGGCAGTCATATTCCTTTTAACATGAACGGCGTTAAGTTCTATAAGAAGTCCGGTGAGGAAGTTCTTAAGGGGCTTGATGAGCGGACCATTCTTGAGGGTGTTGCCGGTGTGAGAAAAGAAGAATACGCAAGATCATGGGAGGAATCCCTTTTTGACGAAAAAGGCATGTTCAAGTCCTCTCCAGAGTATGACCTTACGGCCAATCAAAGTGAAACGGAAGAGCAGTACGTTAATAGGTATCTGAATGCTTTTCCCAAGGATGCTCTTGCAGGCGTTGAGGTCGTTCTTTATGAACATTCGGCGGTCGGAAATGACATATTGAAAAAGATCTACGAACGCTTGGGCGCCAAGGTGATCGCTGTGGGAAAGAGCGAGAAGTTCATAGCTATAGATACGGAGAAGATCACTCCGACTTTGAAAGATATATTGGAAAAGTATTCCAATCCAGTGACGCTTTCAGAAGAGCTTACCAGCGAGAGGGAATGGACAATACAAATGATTACAAAAAGGCCTTTTGCAGTTACCTTTACTGATGGCGACAAGGATAGGCCGGGCTTAGCAGATGAAAACGGAAACTTCCTTACAGGCGATAAACTGGGGCTTCTGGTCGCCAAACTGCTAAGGCCGACTTTTGCCGCTATTCCCGTAAGCAGCAACAAGGGCGTTGTCGAAGAGCTTAGGAAAATGGGAATAAAAGTGGTCCTGACAAAGATCGGATCGCCGCACGTTATTAAGGCCATGAACGATGAACTTGCCGTGAACCCGGATGCCAAAGCTTTGGGCTGGGAAGCCAACGGAGGATTTTTGCTCGGCAGCACGTTCGCTATCCCGGGAGGCGGGGAGCTGACAAGACTTGCCACCAGGGATGCCGTATTGCCCCTGGTTTCCGCGATATACCTGTCCAAAAACCCGGGCAAAATCCTGGGCAAAAAAGGCCCCATGAAGATGTCTGAACTTATCGACACGGAGATCCCCCATATTTACAATTACGCAAGCGTGTACGACAAGTTCCAAGAGCGTTTCAAGACGGACAGGGCTACCGCGCTCGCCACGATGAGGGCGATAGTGCCGGCACTGGCGCCGAAACTGAACGACGACAAGGTAGTCGCTATTGATTTTGATGAAGGAACAGCAGAAAGGCGCATAGAAAAGGAAATAAACGGTGAGAAGGTCCTCACCTTCGAGACCGAAAAAGTAAAGATCGACGACCTGTACAAAAAAGATGATCCGGATCTGAAAGAATGGTATCGCGTCAAGGAAAAACTCGGGGAAGTGTTCACCTCCGAGGCGGGATTTGCCGAAGTAAAGTCCGTGAACATCCTTGACGGCGTGCAGGTGACTTTCAGAAACGGCGAGATCTCGCATCTCAGGCCTTCCGGGAATGCTCCCGAATTCAGGAACTATGCCATGGCCGCCGGGCAGGAACGCGCCGAAGAGATCGTAGCGGTTGGCGTGGAAGACATTATTCCTGTGTTGGCTGATGAAGTCTGGGCCGCCAGGGCACATAAGACCGTTGAGCGTGCGTTGACGCCCGGCATCTATACGGTCAGGACGATGCCGCCCAAGGATACACCGGCTGACAGGGTTCTCTATGCTATACTGCAGAGAAGGGAACCCGTGGGCGTTCTGCCCTATAAACAGCCCAAAGTCTGGGGTGTTAACGGTATCGGTGAATACTGGTACGGCGCCGAGATCGGCGAGAAAAGTTCGGTCGCCAAAGTGGGCGAAGATGCTGTCCCGATGGCTGAACTGATGCAGTACGCGCCGGAGGAAATACTGGGTGAGGCGGTAACGAGGAATTTCGGGGAAAGACTTCCCTTGGTGAAGATATTGACACCGAAAGACAGGCTATCACTGCAGTTCCATGATGCCAAGAACGAACTCTGGATAGTGACGGGTATTGACAAGTCCCTGGCGGGAAAAACACCTTCGATCATAGTGGGCTTTAGCCAGAAAGCCGTCGATAAATACGGCAGGGACGTAACAAAGGAATACGGCAAGGCTCTTGAGAATTACGGCGAGAAACTTAACAAACTTATTGATCTGCTTGAGACGCGCGGTTATAAAGATCTGCTCGGGGAGACCAGGAATGTGGTCGTAGCGGCACAGCGTGTCATGGGGAAAGAACACGATATCAAGGAAGCGCTTGGGCAACTGTATAGCGCGCGCGGTCAGCTTGAAAGCTTTTATAACTACCGCGCAGTCAAAGTCGGAGACGTTGTTCCTGTGCCGGCGGGGACCTTACACGCTTTGACGGCAGGGATAGAGGTCGTGGAACCGCAGATAGCCGGCCCGACGCAGTCTCTCGAAGACGGAGCAACATACCCGGTGAGATATTATTTTCCCGGATACCAGAGACCCGGCGCGCAGAAGAAACTGGACATTGACAGGGTAGGCGAAATGAACCCCGCGGTCGTAAGAGAATCCGAACCGGAGATCATCGCCGAAGGGGTAGAACGCCTTCCGGGCATGTTCGAAAGGAAGGGTCTGGAGGTACACAGGATAACGCTCGAGAAAGGGCGCGAGCTGAAGGTTCCTGAATCTACCAGTTTTCATACCCTGGTCACGGTGAAGGGTAAAGCCAGGGTTATTATCGGCGAGAAGACTTACGATATACCGAAGGCCTCTCCCGGCGGAGAGATGCTTATCATACCCGCGACTGTTGCAAGTTATAAGATCATTGCGGATGAACCGTCGCAGGTCATTGATACGTTCACGCCGGTCGCCAAGACCCAGGAGGTTCCCGTGGCTACGGGCGATAAAGTGCCGGGGACAGACGAACATGAATGGACAGAGGGAATCGTCTATGCGGACTATGAGAATGATATGGTCCCCGATACCTACGTTCGGCTCGACATCATCGGTGTCAGGGAAATGCGGGATATGAAACAGGAGCACACGCTTATTGTGCAGAGCGGCAAAGTTAAGATTACCTCGCCCGTTGAAGAAATACCCCCGTTGGATGAGGGCCAGAGCTATACATTTAAAGCGGATTATCCCGATTATAGAATAGTCAGGTTAAGCGACCAGCCCGCCCGGGTCAAGATCGATTTCGAGAATACCAGAGCGGAAAATATAGTTTATGCGACTTATGATATGGTCAGGAAGCATATAGATACCATTAAAGCGGCGCAGATCGACCTGATCCTGCCCCAGGAGATGTTCGTTCCGGGCGGCAAGAATACGCCCGGGTCCGCCAAGTGGGAACAGGAGCAGCTGCAGAAATTCATAAGCGACAGGATAAGGATCACCACGTACAGCGCGCGCATGGGGCTTGAGGAAGCTGCTGGCAAATCGATCAATGAAGGAGCCGTGGGCATTCTGGTGGCGACCGAGTCTAACATTAGGGAAGCCGACAGAAATAACGCCAAGATTCAGGATTTTCTGTTCGGGAAAAAAGGAACAGTAAGAGTGCTTGCCATCCCGGATATCGACAAGGCGGAAGAGCTGGAAGGCAAGGGATGGTATTTCAACAGGGAAGTCGAGGGAACAGCTCTTCTTCTGGCAGCCGTTACCCCTGAACAGATAAAGACGAAGGGCGAAGGGAACGCGGCGGATGACCTGCAGAAGCTTATGACACAGCTGACCGGACAGGTGATCCCGAGGGAATATCTGTATTACATGCTTTCACATGACGAGATGGGCGACGCGAGAAACAAGCTTCCTGCCGCTTTTAAGGAAGATACTTTCGGCTGGCTGCTCTTTCTGGTGAACAATCTTCTTCTTAAGATGCCGATCAGGCCTTTTGACGCGACTGACCAGCTTTACCAGAGACGGAAGGTCATGTGGTCCGTCTAACGATATGCCGCCGCGCGGTGCAACCGCGCTTTACGTAAGTATATAAAAATAAAAAGGGTAGGTGAATAGCCTGCCCTTTTCATTCTATATAAATATATACACCTATATAAATGTAAGTTATATCGGCATGCGTTTAAACCTTTTATAAGGTCTTTATAATATGATAAGTTGACAGGGTAAGCGAATTTTTGTAAAATAAGTTCGCCTTTCTTCCTGTTCGAATATCCGGAAAACCAAGGACGGTTAATGGAAAAAGAATCCTTTTTACAGAAAATTAACAAACAAAAGGTTTCGTATCTCTTCATAGCCTTACCGGCTATATTATTCTTCATATTTCAGCTGGCACCGGTTTTCATATCCTTCTTCTGGTCTTTTACCCGATACGACGTTGTGCATTCGCCGCGGTTCGTTGGTCTGGCCAACTATAAAAACATACTTTTTAATGATCCCCTGTTCTGGAAAGCGATCACCAATACGGTCATATATGTTATAGGGGTGGTCCCGGTCGGTATTTGTATTTCACTTCTTCTCGCCGTCGCCATAGATCAGAAGATAAAATTCAAGAATTTCTTTAAATCGATATTCTTCCTGCCGACAGTTACCGCGATAGTTGCCGTGTCGGTTATATGGAAATGGCTGTACGCGGGAGGAAAATACGGTCTATTGAATTACATGGTCATTAAGCTGGGTTTCCAGCCTATTGACTGGTTAGCGAGCCCTACATGGATCTTGCCTGCCATAATGATAATGTCCATCTGGGCCGGACTTGGGTATAACGTGATCCTTTTTTTGGCCGGCCTTCAGACGATCCCGCACATGATGTACGAGGCGGCCGAGATAGACGGGGCGGGTTTCTGGAGAAAATTTTTTAACGTGACGCTGCCGCTGCTGAAACCGACCATTGTTTTCGTGACCATGATGAGTTTCATTTTCAGCTTTCAGGTCTTCGAACAGGTGTATATCATGACGAGCGGACATGGCGACATAGGCGGCGTTTTGAACAGCGGCCTTACGATCGTCGCGTACCTTTACGATAAAGGTTTTCAGAAGTTTCAGATGGGATACGCTTCGGCGCTGGCGTATATAATATTTCTGTGCATATTTATGCTTCCAATGATCAACAGGCGCCTTATGAGGGCACACGTGGAATACTAAAAACGCGATATGTAATACTGGAAGGAGCTTGCGCGGGTCATGGTCAGACGGGATGCAGATATCAGAAGAGATTCATTTACGGTCAAGACGTTCATATATATCTTTCTGATCGCCGGCGCCGTTACCATGGCCGTGCCTTACGTGTGGATGTTCGTGACATCCATCAAACCCCTGGAGGAAATACAATCCTATCCTCCGAGTTTTATCGTTCACAACCCCACCCTGGAACCGTACAAGGATCTTTTTCACATGGTACCGATGGTCAGGTATCTGTTCAATAGTCTCTTTGTCGCGGGTTCCATCACCCTTTTTAATGTCTTTGCGACGTCCCTTGCGGGCTATGCCTTTGCCAAGCATAAATTCTGGGGAAGGGATAAGCTGTTTTTCATATTTCTCGGGTCACTCATGATACCATGGCAGGTCAACATAATCCCCGGATTCGTTATTGTAAAAAAGCTCGGCTGGCTGAACACGTACAGTGGTCTTATCATACCGGCCATGGCATGGTGCGCGTTCGGGATATTTCTTAACCGTCAGTATATCTACAGCATTCCGGATGATCTTATTGATGCGGCAAGGATAGACGGGTGCAGTGAATTTATGATATACCGCAAGGTTATATTACCCCTGATAAAGCCGGTCATCGCGACACTGGCAATATTCACTTTTTTGCAGCAGTGGAACAATTTTGTATGGCCCCTGGTCATTATCCACACGAGCAATATGCGGACGATCCCGCTGGCGCTTGCCGTTCTTACCGGCCAGTTCGGCGCGAACTTCGGCATGGTCATGGCCGGAGCGGTGATCGCGACATTGCCGATGCTTGTCGTGTACTTATTGTTCCAGAAGTATATAATAAAAGGCATAGCGATGACGGGCTTGAAGGGTTGAAGAAAGGAAACCATGAAGAGAGCGACTGTTTTGTCCGTTCTACTGTTACTTTTGGCGTATCCATTATCCGGCTGCGGGACGAAAGAAGAGCCCGTTTCGGAAGTAAAATACGAGACCGCAAAGCCGGCGAGCGATACGGCTCTTTTGATCGAGACGGTCGAGGTCCCGTCCGGCGATCCGCTGGTCTACCTCAAGGCCGTGGATGCCAGGGCATCCAGCTTCGATGAGACCCCCGATTGGGCCCCCGAACCGGATCCCATGGCGCCTGTTGACGGGGATATGCTCACGCGCTGGTCCAGCGATTATAATCCGGGCGATCAATGGATCTATTTTGACCTTGGAGAGGGCAGCGTGGTGAGCGATGTCATCATCAGGTGGGAAAGAGCGTATGCTACCGATTATGAGATACTGGTTTCAAATGATGCTGACGCCTGGAAAGGGGTTTATCGCGAGAAAAACGCGCTAGGCGGAGTTACGGAAGCCGTCTTCACCCCCGTAAGATGCCGTTATGTGAAGGTGCTGGGAACAGGAAGAGCCAACAAGGATTGGGGTATTTCCATATGGGAGGCCGAGATATACGGCCCGGAGAGTCAAAATCCGCATGCGTCCCTGACGAAGGAAGGTTATCTCAGCAGGGGGGGAGATGAAACAAAGAAAAAAGAAACGGAGAAACTTATGGAAGAACAAGCCGCTCCGGTGATCCCGATAGGCGAAAAAGAGTTCCAAAAGGGCGTCGTCTATACATCATGGATGGCGGATGAACTGTCCTTCCCGGCGTCCGATCTGACCCTTGTGCATATCAAAAAGATAGGATTTGATACGGTGTCTATCATGGTCCCTGCTTATCAGGAGAAGATCGATTCCAAGGTGATCTATATCAACGACAAACCCGGCGGTGATACGCCTACCATGGACGCGCTTAAGCATGCCGTTCAGTCCTGCCACAAACTGGGCCTGCGTGTCATGATAAAACCCCATGTCGATCCCAGGACGGACGAAGCGCGTATCAACATACTTCCCTCCGAAGAATGGTTCGACAGTTATGAGGAGTTCGTGATCAAGTACGCCCGGTTCGCTCAGGAAAACGGCGCGGAACTTTTTTCCGTGGGAACAGAACTTGAAGGAACCACTTTTGAAGCGTGGACCGACAGGTGGAACCGGGTCATCGATAAGGTCAGAGAAGTCTATAAAGGCCTCTTGACGTATTCGGCGAACTGGACGGAGTACAAGGAAGTGCCGTTCTGGGATAAGATGGATTTCATCGGGATCGATGCCTATTTTCCGCTGGCGGGGAACGACAATCCTTCCCCGGAAGAACTTAAGAATGCCTGGGAAACACACGCCGATGAAATAGAGAAGTGGCTTAACGAAAAAGGATTAACGGAAAAGGGTGTCCTTCTTACCGAGATAGGATACCCGTCCGCCGACGGCGCGGGCCGTCAACCCTGGGTGGCCGTATCCAAGCAAGAGGACCAGCAGGAACAGGCTGATTGCCTTGAGGCCATGTTCACGGTCCTGAGCAAACGGCCATGGTTCAAAGGATATTATATCTGGCAGTATTTCCCCCAGGAAAGGTGGAGCCCGCTGGGATTTACCGTGAAAGGGAAAAAAGCTGAGGAAGTGATCAAAAATTGGTTAAAAGTCAGTGAATAATAGCAAAAAGGAGGTCGTAAGATGAAGAAAGTTCTATTGGCGCTCGTGGTGATGGGTCTCTTCTTCGTTGGAGCGGTTATACACGCTGAAGAGGAAACCGTTATTTTCAGTTTTGAAAACGGGCTGCAGGGATGGGAGATCCCGGACTGGGCGTATGAAAAACCGGATCACGTGCAGAAAGAGATCAACCCCTCTGACAAGTATGCCTCGCAGGGCAGAAGCAGCCTGGAGATGGATGTAGAGTTTCCCGGGGGACGATGGACAGGCGCTATAATAGAGATCATGCAGTATTTTGACTGGACCGATTACAGCAAGATAGCGTGTGATATCTATCTTCCGAAGGATGCCCCGCTGGGATTGAAAGGTAAGATGATATTGACGGTCGGGGACAGCTGGAAGTGGGTCGAGCAGAGCAAATCTTATGCTCTGAAACCCGGCGAATGGGTAACGCTGACAGCCGACCTGAAGCCCGGCAGCATTGACTGGAGGAGGGTACAGGTCGATGATGCGTTTCGCCAGGATGTAAGAAAGCTCGATATAAGGGTGGAGTCAAACAACAGGCCCGCGTATACCGGTCCTATTTATATCGACAATATAAGAGTTATAAAGTAAGACCCGAAGCATGTAACCTAAAAAAAGAAAGGAAGAAGGATGAGATATCTCCGCATAAGCGCCTTGGGGGCGGTCGTGGCAGGTCTTTGTGTTATTACACTTAGCCTTAATGGTTGCGGCAGGCGGGAAGAAGGTCCCACGGGAGAAGTTAAAGCGATCGACGCAAAAACAAAGGATAAACCGCAGGAGAAAGAAATGCCCGTGCCTTCCACTGCACCCATAACCGAAGAGAGGACCTATTACGATTTCGAGACGTCTGATCTGAACGGTTGGGAAATTCCGATGTGGGCTCTTGATAAGACCGATTATGTGGCCAAGGGTGCCGAGCTTTCCAGGGAAGTAGCCTCTCACGGGGACGCCAGCATGAAAGTCACGACGGATTTTCCGGGCGGACTCTGGTCGGCGGCATTGGTCGAGATACAGCAATATCTGGTCTTGAGCTCTTACCGGGTAGTGAGGGCGGATATATATCTTCCGGAAGATGCCCCTATAGGGCTTAAAGCGAAGTTGATATTGACCGTGGGGAATAACTGGAAGTTCGTTGAAATGAGCCGTAGCGCGCCGCTTATACCCGGGGAGTGGGTCACCATCACCGCAAATATCGAACCCGGCAGTTACGACTGGAAGAGGGTCGTTCCGGATGAGAAATTTGCGGAGGATGTTCGAAAGATAGCGATACGAATAGAGTCTAACCGGAAACCAAAATATTCCGGACCCATATATATTGATAATGTCAGGGTCGGCAGGTAAAGACCGGGTATTTGCTTTCGGGTGCCGGGCGCGGATGGTAATATTTCGGCTCCCGACACCCGAAAGCTGAATTTTTTTTGTTTCTTTAATCAGAACTTATTAAATGTTATTTTAACTCGCGCTTATTGCTTGACTTTGCCGGACTTGCTGAGTGGTGTGTTCATTAAACGAAAGGAAAGACCATGGAAAAAGAAAGCAGCCAAAAAAAAGGAACCGCCAAGAGAGGAATAAAGAAGATGATCCCGGGCAGGATGATGCCGTGGCTGGTGGCAGTGCTGGTCATCGCCGTGATTTTCGGAGTAAAGATCTTAAGGCCGGCGCGCGAAGCCAGGGGATTTCAGAAAGGCATAGGGTATGTTACGTGGTCGGAAGAAGGATATCTTGGTTCCTTTTCTGACGAGTCCCTGAAGAAAGTCAGTAGCACGGGAACTGACCATGTCGGCATACTCGTAACATGGTATCAGACGACCCCCTGGTCCGGAGACATACAGAGGACCAGCAAGACGCCTTCCGACGAAGCGGTTATCCATGCCATAAGAAAAGCGCATGAACTGCGCATGAAGGTCATGTTAAAACTGCATCTCGATCTTCTTGACAAATCGGACGGAAGCTGGAGAGGAGAGATCGGGTGCATGAGGGAAGCGGAATGGGACGAATGGTTCCGCAGATACACGAAGTATGTTATGCATTATGTCGATATGGCGAAAAAGGAAAAAGTGGAGATGATCTGTGTCGGTACAGAACTGTCAACTACTGCAACAGTAAAAGGATATCTCTGGAGGGACCTCATAAAGAAGGTCAGAAGCAGGTATCGCGGGCTGCTGACGTACGCCGCTCACTGGGACAGATACATGGATATACGCTTCTGGGACCAGCTGGATTATGTAGGCATCAATGCTTATTTTCCCCTGACGGAAAAGATGAAGCCCACGTATGATGAGCTTCTGGAGGGGTGGAGCAAATGGTTGCCCGAAATAGAGGAATTCCAGAGCCAGGTCGAAAAACCTATTATTTTCCCGGAAAGCGGGTGCAATTCAGCAGATGGAGCGGCTATACGTCCATGGGAACATATTCCGAACAGCGAGGTAAATCTCAAGCTGCAGGAAGATTATTACAAAGCTCTTTTGGAGACGTTCTGGGACAAGAAATGGTTTTACGGACTTTACTGGTGGTATTGGGGTACAAATGTGAAGATGGGCGGAAAATTTAATCGTGGTTTCACCCCCCAAAATAAACCGGCCGAGCAGGTCATAAAAAAGTGGTATGCCAAACCGGTCAGGAGATAATATCGGCGGTGCGATAAGCAGTGTCTTTTATGTAAAGGAGCGCTTGTTATGAGGGACCTTACGGTAAAAGAGAACAGGTTGTCGGAGAAAGAGCGCAGGAATTTGAGCATACTTGACTCGATACGGAGAGGCGGGGAAGTATCCCGGGCGGATATCTCGAAGGTGACCGATCTTAACATTGTCACAGTGTCCAATTATGTCAGTAAATACACCAAGAATAAGATCGTTTTCGAGACGGGATTGGATATATCCACAGGGGGGCGAAGGCCGGAACTTCTGAAATTAAACCGTCAGTATGGTTACAGCATAGGGATAGATCTCGGGGCCCCGCAACTCACTATTGACGCGGCCGTCATCGGAGTGATCATGGACCTGTCAGGGAAAGTGCTTGCGAAAGAAAAGATAAAAAAAGAAGAAGACTCCTTCGAGAAACTGACGGATAAGGTCCTTGATCTGACGGGAACTCTTGTGAAGAAGTCCGGAGTCCCCTCTTCGGATATAAAGGGCATAGGTGTGGGCATATGGGGCGTGATTGACAGGTATCGGGCCATGGTAAGGTACGCTGTCGAGAACGAGCAGATCATCAGTTATGCGAATTTGCTGGACCGGCTGGAAAGCACGTTCAATGTCCCCGCTATCATTGAACATGACGCCACACTGGCGGCTTTCGGAGAAAGATGGTCGGGCATAGGCGCGGGCAGTACTGCCGAAAACCTTGTCTTTTTGTGTTCCGATTCGAGCTGTGGTCTTGTTATAAAAGGCGAGCTTTATTATGGCGCCACCAAGAGTGCCGGTGAATTGAACCTGAACCCGCCTTATCCCGGCGAGGAAACCGGGCCTGATAATTGCTGGGCAAGTTATGATTACGGCTGTTGTCTCCGTTCCAGGGGGATAGATCTGGGGATACCGTCAACGATAAGGACTCATCTTACCGAACACCCGGAAAAGAAATCCCTTGCGTTGGAGTTGGCCGGAGAGAACCCGGAAAATATCGACCTTGCTATCGTTATCGAGGCCGCCGGAAAGGGGGATGCGCTGGCTAAGAAGGCCCTGGAAGATGCAGGAAACTATCTGGGGGCCAAGATCGCTTTTCTGATCAACCTTTTCAATCCCGAGGTGATTATCATAGGCAGGGGCATAGAAAAAGCCGGGGATATATTTTTCTCTGCCGTGAGAAGGTCTGTGAGGAAATGGGCTTATGAAGAATCGGTCAAGATAGTGAAGATACTTCCCACCAGTCTCGGAGAAGACGTTATCGCCATAGGCGCGGGTGCGTTGGTAATACAGGATATTTTCGCGAAAATATAGCCGGAGAAGAGATCTCATAATGGTGATCAGGAAATTGTTTGCGGTAGCGGTGGCTGTCGTTTTTGCGTTTTTCTGTGCGGGTTGTGCCGGCGGAAAAAACAGCGATGAACTTGTGATGTGGCTTGTGGGCTCAGAGGGGCAGGCCAAGACCGTGATGGAATTAGGCAAAAAGTTCACGGCCGAGACGGGTGTTAAGGTATTATGCCAGGCTATTTCGTGGGGGGATGCCCACAGCAAGTATCTGACATCCATTGCCGGCGAAGTATCCCCCGATATAGGGACAATGGGCCTTACCTGGGGTATGGAATTCGGAGAGCTCGGAGCCATGGTCGATCTGCGGGAAGAGTTTCCTGAAGAAGTAGCCGCGATCGAAAAAAAGATATTCCCGAGTATACTTCAGTCAACTCAACTGGGGGATAAGGTGTTCGGTATCCCGTTTGACCTTTCGGAGCACATCATGTATTACAGGACGGATATCGTACAAACTCCGCCGGAGACCTGGGATGAACTTATGGAAGTGCTCAGGGGCCTGAAGGCCCGGAATAAGGGCATGGTGCTTGACTGGGGTTCACTTGAATGGATCGGATACTCCCCGTTTTTATGGCAGGCGGGAGGAGATTATTACAATGATGATTACACCAAGGTCACCCTTGATACGCCTGAGGCCGTTCGGGCTCTGGATTTCTTTGCCCAGCTCTATAAGGAGGGTATGCCAAAAACCGCGATTCCCCTGGAACAAGCTATAAGAACGGGGGATTATCCGATGGCGATATCCGGAAACTGGAAAATAATAAGCCTTACACTGGGTGCTCCGGAGGTAAAAGGTAAGTGGGCCATAGCTCTCCTGCCAAAAGGCCCTTCCGGCAAAAGAACCGCCTTTATCGGCGGAAGGATACTCGGTATATTTTCCAGGTCCAGGATGAAGAGGGAAGCCTGGGAATTTATAAAGTTTTTATTCCGCCCGCAGAACCAGATACGGATTTACGAGGCTTCATTGGAGACGGAAGATGCGTATTTGCCGCCAAATATGGAAACCTGGAAAGATCTGCCCATGGATGATGATTTTAAAAAGATCCTGGAGCAGCAGGCAAGGGATGCCAAAGGGCCTCCGCCGGTCCTGGCGTGGGATTCCAGCACCAGATTTGTAAACCACGCCGTGCAAATGGTGATATTAAAGGGAGCCGATGCAAGCGAGGAGCTTAAAAAAGCCACGGGCAAGATGCAAGAGGAACTGGATAAAAGAGGACGTTAGCTTGTCCGGGTGAAAGCGGTTTCGAAACATAAAAAAGGAGGCCTTTTGGCCTCCTTTTTTATGATAAATAGTTCTTATTTATTAGAACAGCAGCTGGACCTTGAGGATATACTCGTCCTGCATACTTACCCTGTCTTTACCGTTCCAGCGGTTATCCGGATCCCCCCGACCTGCGAATGTCCGCCCATATTGCAGTTCGACGTTCAAACTGAAAGGTACATCCGGATAATCTTCACCTCTTTCAACGGCAGTGAAACCCTCTCCTACCAGGTTCAAGATGGGGCCCGCGCGCCAGGTATAGGTGTCCTTGATCTCCCCGGTGCCGGGATGCGATATCATACAGTCTACTTCACCCTTAAGCATCAGCCAGGAGAACGGGGCGAAGCCGGCTTCCGCGAACAAAGGGATCATGTTGGCGTATTTGTTCGTGGATATCCACTTGGAGCTCCACTTATATCCCGCTTCGCCGGAAACATAAAATTGTTTACCGTCGAATATACTCCAGGATTTTCCGATAAGCCCGCGTATTTCCAGGGCGTCCCCGTATTCATTGAGTTCAGGTTGCTTGTTCCTGTCTATGCCGCGCGGTTGGAAAAAAGCTTTGATCTGGACGGCGGCGGTTACGGGTTTCTGTAAAAATTTGTACTTGGCTCCAAGATTTATCTCCTTGAACCCTTCGTTCTTACTCGTGCCGTTTCCGTCTTTCCACCAGCCCCACGTATAAGGCACTCCAAGCAGAAGGTTGAAATTATCCGTCACACCGTATTCGAGTTTTTCTTCGACATCGTAGATCCCCGACCATCCGCCATTCGGCCACCTGCCTTCATTGTTCTTTGAGTCAAAATATTTGCAGGAATACATGTATCTGGTAAAAGTTTCCATCCAGAATCTGCCCTTGTTAAGCGTCCACGGACCTGCATGGGAATCCGCGGTAAAGGTCACCAGGGTAAAAAAACCTACCGTTAATAAAATGGCTATCTTTCTCATTTGACCTACCCCCCCTTTTTTTATATAAAAATCCTTTATTATTCGTATTCCGGATACGACCGATGAGCGGACGATCAACGGCTCAGACCGAACAATGCCGCAAACCAGGCCATGATGCCTACCTGACCTTTTTGTTCCTCCAGGATCATCTTAACGTCGCTGGGGGCGAGAACGCCTTTCTCGGTCAGGATAGTTCCTATTTTTTTATGGATCTTGTGTATTTCTTCGTATTCCTTCTGGATGTTCAGGGCTTCGGCAATATCTTTTTCGGATGCAAGCCCCTTACTTACAGCGATCTCGCCGAACCGTTTTATTTTTCTTCTTTTTAAAAAACCAAACATTCTAAGCTTAAAGGGTGAAACGATTTTTGCTATTTTGGCCCGTATATTGCCTATTATTTATTTGCCAAATAGTATATATCGTTTGATAGGGCAAGTCAAGCGTGAAGCTTGCAGCTGGAAGAAACGTGTTGCTTAAATGAAGGATGTTATATATAATTTTCAGTGTTCAACTCGGAAAGGAGCGACAATGAATTACGCAAAAACCGCTTTTTTGCTGGTTGTCCTGACCGCGATACTTATGTGGCTGGGAAGCCTGTTCGGAGGAGCCAGGGGAGTGATCATTGCATTTTCGGTGGCCATGGTCCTTAACGGTGTAAGCTATTGGTACAGTGACAGGATAGTCCTGGCGATGTATAAGGCGAAGGAACTGCCGCGGGCAGAATATTCCGGCCTGTATGAGACAGTAGAGAGCCTAAGCGCCAGCGCGGGGATACCGTGTCCCAAGGTATGCATGGCAGAGGTTGCCGCACCGAACGCTTTTGCTACCGGAAGAAATCCGGAGAACGCCGCTTTATGTCTTACAAGAGGAGCGGTAGATCTTCTTGATGAAGATGAGCTGAAGGGAGTTATTTCCCATGAGCTTGCGCATGTCAAGAACCGGGATACCCTTATCATGACGGTAACCGCGGCTTTGGCGAGCGCTATAATGATGATCGCATACATGGCGCGGTGGGCGGCATTTTTTGGAGGTTTTTCAAGGGACCGCAGGGATTCGGGTAATATTATCGGGCTTCTCGCCGTGAGCATACTTGCGCCTTTTGCGGCGCTTCTGGTGCAGCTGGCGATCTCCAGGTCAAGAGAATATGCTGCGGATGCCGGAGGAGCGAAGATAGCAGGGGATCCGAGGGGCCTTGCGCGCGCTCTTGAGGAACTGGCGCGTTTTTCCAAACAGCGCAAATTCAACGTTGCTCCGCAGACAGCGCATCTGTTCATAGTTCAGCCTTTAGCCGGGAGCTTTCTTGCCAACCTTTTTTCAACACATCCTCCCGTGGAAGAGAGAGTCAAGAGGCTCAGGAGCATGGCGTAATATGAGATTTTTATAGGAGCGAATATGAAGGGATCTTTAAGCATATCATTTGTTCTGCCTATGTTCAATGAGCGCGATAATATTATGAACACCATCAGGAACATAAAATCTCTGGCAGGAGAACTTACCGGAGATTACGAAATCGTCGTAGTGGACGATGCTTCGAGTGACGGTAGCGGTGATATCGTGGAAAGAATGGCAAAAACGGATAATGCTATAAAATTATTCCGCCTGAAGAACAATACCAGGTTTGGAGGGGCTTTTGCGGAGGGTTTCGCCAGGGCGACAAAGGATATCATTCTGTACATGGACTCGGATATGCCGGTCAACATTGAAGATATCAAGGCGTCATTCCCTTTGATCGAGAATGCCGATATCGTTACGGGATACAGCAGGATCAGAAAAGGCGACAGCGTTAAACGCAGGATCATCTCGAGCGTGTATAACTTCATAGTGCAGGCGTTATTCGGTCTTAATATCAAGGACGTGAATTCAGGCTATAAGATAGTCAGGAGGGATCTTGTAAAAGACTTAAAATTCGTGTCTCGCAGTCCTTTTGTTGACGTTGAGATCTTTCTTCACGGCAAGAAAAAACAATGCAGGATACGGCAGTTCCCTCTGGTTTTCAAGTCGCGTTCCGGCGGCAAATCCCATATCGCCCGTTTTCCCGTCATTTGGGCCACATTTGCCGATATGTTAAAGGTAAAAATTCTCTCACGCCGGAGAGGGGCATGAAATCGTTGATCATAAACATTGACGACGCAGGGTCTTCTGACGCAGTGAACAAGGCTGTAAAAAAGTGTTACCTTTCCGGCGGTGTCACGGGAATAAGTTTGATAGCCTGCGGTGAGAGGTTTCGCGAGGCATGTACCATTCTGCATGATCTCGGGAAGCCCGAAGCAGGGGTTCATCTTACGCTTACGGGAAGATTTACTCCCTGCACGAAACCATCCTCGGCGATAGAAACTCTTACACATAAAGGGTCTTTCGCCGGGAATTATTGGGGTTTTATGCTGCTTTATGCTCAAAAAAGGCTGAGACCGGAACAGGTATATCTTGAATTGTCCAATCAGGTAAAAAGAGTAAAAGAGGAAGGGTTCAGGGTAACGCATCTGGATAGCCATGAACATATTCATATGTTTCCCGGGATCCTGGACATCACGATAAAGTTAGCTTCGGAATTCAATATACCTTATGTGAGATTGCCGCTGGAAAATACGGCCGTGATAAGAAAACGCTTTTCGATAATAGATTTTTTACGACACGCGGGCCTGAAAGTATTCAGCTCCGGGGCGGAGAAAGTCATGTCCCGAGCCGGCATCAAATGTAATGACTCTTTTTTGGGGCATTTTCATTCCGGCCGGATAGATGATGACATTCTTGATTTCATGCTGGAGAATCTTGCTGATGGCGTGAATGAACTGGCGATACATCCGGCAGTTTTCCCCCCGCAGCTACTAAAGGAATCTCAAGCATGCCGGAACGCGCAGAAAGAGCTGGACACTCTCATAAGCGGCAGATGGAAGAGACATGCAGATGCCGGAAAGGTCCGGTTGGTCACACATGGTGAAGCTGCCGGCTAGAGGTATTTCTGATCGGCGAAATAAAAAAACCGCTGCGCCAGCGCAGCGGTTTTTTTATCCATCCATTAAAAATGACTGTGAAATTATTCTTTTGCTTTTAACAGCGCTATCACCGCGATAAGCAGTATGCATGCTGTTCCTGAAAACACGCCGACAGCGGTGAATCCTTTGTCCAGCAAGGGTACCTGCGTAAAACCGAAGATGGTTTTTTCACCTATAAATCTTCCAACAACCGTGTAGACAAATAGTAATATACCTATAATTGCCAGGATATTGCCGATTGCTTTCATGTCTTCCCCCCCCTTTTTTTAACAATGGGTTTTTGGCCTACCGATTCTTTAAGCAAATATACCACGTCTTTACGGCAAAGTCAAAAGAAACTGCTGTGAGCCGGAGGCGCCAAATCCCCGCGGCATGGTTTATAAAGATTTATCCTTAATTCTGCAGGAAATGGTGCGGGCGAAGGGATTTGAACCCCCAAGGAGTTTCCTCCATATGGACCTGAACCATACGCGTCTGCCAGTTCCGCCACGCCCGCATTATATCAAGGGTTGACAATTGGCAGATTGGATTATACTATAAATTGACGTTGTCGTCAATTGCAGCACAGTGCAGTATTGCCAGGACATAATCACGGGGTTGAAATTTTGACTGGTGTTATAGTATAATAAAGGTAGAAATATGGCTCAGAACAACAAGACCATCGTTACGAACCGCCAGGCCTTAAGAGATTATTATATTGAAAAAGCTTATGAAGCCGGGTTACAATTATCGGGCAATGAAGTTAAATCCTTGCGGGCCGGAAAGGCCAATTTAAAAGGCAGCTTCGCGAGAGTAGAAAGCGACGAGATCATTCTGCATAACATGCACATAAGTCCTTACGAATATTCCCGCGAGGATTATGATCCTTTGAGACCGCGGAAACTTCTGCTGCATAAAGCGCAGATAAAACAGATAAAGGTAAAATTGACCCAGCGGGGGTATACTCTTGTTCCGCTGAAATTGTATTTTAAGCGCGGTTACGCAAAAGTTGAACTGGTCCTTGCAAGAGGGAAAAAACTGTACGACAAGCGAAGGGTTTTGAAGGAAAAGCAGGCAAAAAGAGAGATCGACAAGGCACTGCGCAGAAAAAGATAAGGGGGGTGACAGGTCTCGACATGTTCTCGTGATCTGAGGGCAGCATGCAGAGGTTGTCAGGAGGCCTCTTTAAAAACCTGGCAAAAACACAAACGCAGACTACAATCCAGTAGCCGAAGCCGAGTCAATCTTGGCTGAGGATGCGTTAAATGTTCCCGCATATGCGGGAGCGAGTCCTTTAGTAAGTGCCTTGGGATACTAATAGGGCTACAATCACGCAAGGTCTCTTGAGGTAATACCTCTTAACCTCAAGCAGTATAAAGGGGCTGCTCCCGGGAAGTGTCCCGTTTACCGGATTTCCCGGGAAAAGACAAAGGTGAACTAAGCATGTAGATACTCTTCGGTCGGAGTCCATGGACCCGGGTTCAAGTCCCGGCACCTCCACCATTTTTTCCAAGCATAAAGCCGATTTCCATCATGGAGTCGGCTTTTTTGTTGTAAATGACTTAAATCACAGGGACATAGATAAGAATATATGTACACATACCGTCAGTTATGGTCAGGGCAAAAATGGCAGTTTTTGGGAAAAATCGTGGTGAAATCGTGGTGGAATCGTGGTGGGATTTTAAGGGATCAGGATGGACACTATTTGGACGCAAGGTAGGGTGTGAGTTTATAAGGTTGACTTATTGAGAATGGACATTTATAATTGTTAAATATCGAAAAACATATGGAGTATTTATGCCAAATATACACGGTTTATATTCATTAAGTGAAGTAGCTCTGAAGCTGAATGTTTCTTCCGCCTGGATCAATAAGATCCAAAAGAGAACTGGTATAGTTCAAAAAGAGGGGGGTAAAGGAAAGCCGAGTTTTTTTAGTGAAAGAGATATTGAGGTCTTAAAAAATGTTAAATTATTGAGAGTTCTTGATTATTCTCTGGAAGATATTAGGGATCTGTATAATCAAGAAAAAGAAATGCTGAAGTATATTGTGAGCAAACCAATATCGAAAACAAAAAAAGGTTTAGGTAAATATATAATCCATTATCCCCATGAGTTTTCAGAAGAAGACTTCTCTGAATTTAAAAAAGAGTTAAGTGTCAAGGGGGTAGATGATGCCAAAGACCTTCAGACATACCGAGAGATAGAAAGGCGGATGGAGAAGACTTTTAGTGAAGTAAAGAAAAGAGCAGAGAGATTGCAGGAAGATTTAAAACGCTTTTTTTAGAGACAAGGCCCTACGTCTTATCCTATCGACATAGCAGGGAAACTCTCAACGCATAAATACCCATAAATATAATTTTTCTTGACGGAGAAGACCTATTCTTGTATAATAAACGACGTAAATACAACGTGTAAACAGATATTTTTTTGACCACAGAATACACGTTGTATAAATGACGTATAAAGTTCTTCAAAAAAGGAGGGGAGATGGACAAGTATTTAAGGAGAGAGTACCACGGGCAACAGATTGATTTGAGTAAAATCAATGAGAAGAAAACCTGTCTAGGAAAGAACTATTGGGATTATCGTGAAAAAAATACACCGGGATATCTGGGTGGTAATGTGGAGACCAATGTACTGTTTGTACCATGGATAGGCAGCGAGAGTAAATCGTATTGTCCGGTTAGCGGGAAATGGGTACATTCAGGTGATCTTGATTCTTATGCTGCGGCTGTAATTTTAGATGATGATAATGAAATACAGGACATTGAATTCTATATACAAATATTCGCAGGTTATTGTGGAGGAAGGGATTATAAGAAAGTCAAGAAGGTTCCTGACTTTATTTACCATGATTTTTGGGAAGAAATGAGCAATGTATTAGTAGGTTGGTAAGTATGGTTGGTTTCAGGATGAATAGTTGATGGAAGAAAGGTAATAACAAGGAATAGGGGTTTCATGTTGGGGCTCCTTACAACTAAAATGAGCCGGAATAAAATGGGGGTATGCAATGAGTATAGAGAGCATGAAAAGGTTTGCTGACGAGATAAAGAGAGTAATAGACTACTTTGCCAGTGAATTTCAAATGACATATGCTGAGGCTATTGGAGTTATGCAAATGATAATAATGGATATTCATGCGGAGTCCTGGGAATCTGAAGAGGAGGAATATATTGAAGAGGATGATTAAGCAGTTTTCCGATATATTGAATGACTAATTTTAAACCCAGGAGGTAGACATGAATAGCGGAACTATTGTAAACCACAAGATGAATTTGAGTGAACAGTATCTTTTACGCAGCGCCTTGCAAAAGGCCATTAGGTGGGGCGAGGTTAATGATGCTCGTTATTTTGCGCGAAAAATGATAGATGAAGGGAAACCCGGCGGGGTGTTAAATACATTAGCTATAGTTGCAGCGGAAGATGTCGGGTTAGCTGATCCCACCCTGGTTAATTATGTAAGGCAGCGTTGTGATGAGTTCGAAAAGTGGGAGAAAGAATCAAAGATAAAAAGGGTAGATGTTAAAGACCACCAAGTAGCATGTTCTATTATTGACCGGGCAGTTGTAGCAGCTGCGCTTAGCTATAAAAGCAGACTTCTGCCAATGGCTTCATTTGCGACTTTATATGATATTTATCGGAATGAAGCCTTTGATCATAGCATTGAAGGGTATCAGGATCTATTTCTTGATGCATTTCATCAGGGCAATGAGTCAAGAGCCCTTTACAATGCTTACATAATCAAGGAAATATTTGGTGCAGACGATTCCATCTTGGCGGCGATTAAAAATGGGAGAGAGGGGCGTAATGCCAGATTAATTGGCGATTGGGTGGAAGTATACACAAGAAAAAAGAAGGACCGGGACAGGCTGTTGTTTGTGGGTATTATTTTGCTATTATTCCGTGACTTAAGTCATGAGCAGGGGGAATATCTGACGGTCATTGATAGAGAGATTTCTGAGCCAATAGAAGAAACAGAAATACCCGACAGGGCTTATGACAAGCATACTATACGAGGCAAAAGAATGGGACGAGGGCTTGAACACTTCTTAAATGAGGCTGGAACAGTGCGTAAAGAGAGATTCCCAAATGATTGGCAAGAGAGAGGGAAACAGGCATATCTTGAGGCCGAGAAAGAAGGCCTCGGGAAAACGTCTAAAATAGTAAAAGCCATTAGGAGGAAATATGAAGAAAGATAAGAGGAATAGTTTCATTATTGATCTGCCATTTGCATGTAAGAGAGCTGTTTTAACTCAAGCCAGGACCCACAGAGATGGAGTATGTCCTTTTATTGCGGAGTTTGATGACGGCAGTAGAAGCTTCATCAAAGGCCCGTATAAGGAGCGAGAAACGGCAGCAAGGCATGTTCTCTGCAATGAGATAAAAAGGAGACTGAAATCAGCATACCTTCATCCAATAGACTGCGAGGTAAGGGAATATGACGGTACATATTTTCTGGTGTGTGAAGAGCTGGGCGCAGCAGATTTAGCCAACACCGAAGAAGTAGAGACAAAAATGGACGGGGTATTTAATGTGCTGAAGTACGATTCTGATAATGACCTTGTTCCGAATCCCTTTAAGTACGTGGGCGAGATCAATGAGGAGAACCGGAATACCTGGGTACAGATAATGGTTAATTATTGTTTCCGATGGGTCTTCGGCATAGGCGATGCGGCTAAGCGGAATTTGATGATACAACGGTCTACTGGAAGAATATATTCAACAGATGAGGCATCAATTGACTCAGTTAACCATGAAAGTATTTGGCACAGTAAGAGCCCAGGGAAAGATGTGCTTGGCTTAGTCCGTGAGTTTACCGAAGATGAGGAGTCGTTGTCTATAGTAATAGATGAGGTTAGGCGCTGGAAACGGCATGTAAATGCAGTTTGTTGCGAATTTGGCCTAAATCCAGTAAATATCGAAAGGAGGGTAGATGTGTTTCTCGAGGATCCTGAGAGAGTGCTAATGTTTGTGAAGTAATGGAAATACAATTATGAGAAGGCGGCTCCAACTGAGGGGTCGCCTTTTTCTTTTACCGGGGCTTATACCTTGTTAGAATATCCCTGTTTTACCCGGAAAACTCGTTTTAGTATGCCTCTCAGCATAGATTTGGGTGGACAAGGGGGTTTCCCCAGGGAGGGCCAATAGGCGCCCAAAAACCATACAAAAAGGGGGTAAATATGGAAAAGCTAATGACAGTTAAGGGCCTGAGCGAGTGGCTCCAGGTGAGCCCTAGCACGATCTACCAGTGGACGCATACTGGGTTCATTCCGCACTATAAGATCCCTAAGGGCGTAAGATTTAGGCCCTCTGAGGTCGAGCGGTGGCTCCAAAAACGCAGAAAAAAGGGGAGGGCCAGCTATAAATTAGATATTTCTTTATAATATTACTACCCGGTGCTATAATGTAACAAAATGTAATAGGAGAATTATGCCTAAAATAGAACAATATCTTACAGCTGAAGAAGTTGCGCAAGCTTTAAAACTCCATCCTTATACTGTTAGACGACTCTGCCGGGAAGATAAGATTCCCTGTTTTAAGTTCGGGGGGCAGTGGAGATTTAGTAAGAATGAGATAGAAGCTTGGAGAAGAAAGAAGCAGTGAGAGATTAGCAAGGAGTTATATGCCTCAAATGTATAGAGGGCCAGAAGATCAGGCAAGACATGAAAGGATAAATCCTGCTTTAGAAGCAGCTGGATGGGAAGTGCAACACTTCTCCACAGCCAATATTTATGCCTCTAAGGGGGTTGCTGTTGAATATTTTCAGATGGGTAAAGGAGTAGGTGAGGCTGACTACGTGCTCTTTGTAAACGGCAAAGCCGTTGGCATTATCGAAGCAAAGAAAGAAGGAGAAACCCTTATAGGCAAAGAGTTCCAGTCGGGAAAGTATGCCCAGGGTTTTCCCAAAGAATTCCAGTATGTAGATCTGCCCTTACCATTTGTGTATGAATCAACTGGGTCAGAAACAAGGTTTACCAATCTGTGGGATCCTAAGCCAAGGAGCAGAGAGGTTTTTAACTTTCACAAGCCTGATACAATGGAAGAATGGGTAAATGACAACACTGATACCCTCCGGAAAAGGTTGCTGAAACAGGCTGATATTGAGAATAAAGGTTTATGGGATGTTCAGAAAAGAGCTGTAGAAAGCCTTGAAGACTCATTAAGAGGAGCTCACCCCAGGGCTCTTATCCAGATGGCGACAGGTTCAGGTAAGACATACACAGCGGTAAATATCTGCTATCGTCTTATCAAAAATGCCAAAGCAAAGAAAATCCTATTCTTGGTTGATAGAGGCAACCTGGGGCACCAGACATTACAGGAGTTCCAGAATTTCACTGTTCCCAAGGATGGACGCAAGTTTACGGAACTCTATAATGTGCAGCATTTGACTTCTAATGTAGTAGATGATGTTTCAAGGGTATGCATATCCACCATACAGCGGGTCTACTCGATGCTTAAAGGGGAGAAGGAGTTAGATGCGGTAGATGAAACAAAGTCAGGCTTTGAGTCAGATTATTTTCTTGCGCCTGCTCCGGTTGAATACAACCCGATGATACCGATAGAGACATTTGATTTTATTATAGTTGATGAATGTCACAGGTCGATCTATAACCTCTGGAAACAGGTGCTTGATTATTTTGATGCTTTTCTTGTCGGTCTTACCGCGACTCCCTCTAAAAGTACTATAGGGTTCTTTAACAAAAACCTTGTCATGGAATATACACATGAAGAAGCTGTTGCCCATGATATCAATGTTGATTTTAGTGTTTACAAGATAAGAACAAAAATCACAGGGGAAGGGTCAACAATAAACGCTGGTGAGGTTGTCCAGAAAAGAGACAGAAGGACCAGGAGAAAAAAGTGGGAACAGCTTGAGGATGAGGTGACCTATGATGCCGACCAGCTTGACAGGGCGGTAGTATCAAAAGACCAGATAAGGACAGTTGTTCGTACATTTAAAGATAAACTGTTTACAGAGATATTCCCAGGAAGAAAACATGTTCCCAAAACTTTGATATACGCAAAAGACGATAACCATGCAGAAGAGATAGTTGAGATAATAAGGGAAGAGTTCAACGAAGGCAATGATTTTGCCGTAAAGATTACATATAAGACAGAGGGTGAGACGCCTGAGAATTTGATAAGGCAGTTCCGTAATGATTTTAATCCAAGAATAGCCGTTACGGTAGACATGATAGCAACCGGGACTGATATCAAACCGCTTGAGATAGTTTTTTTCATGCGGTCGGTTAAAAGCAGGAACTACTTTGAGCAGATGAAGGGTAGGGGAGTGAGGGTTATCAGGAATGACGACTTTAAGGCAGTTACGCCTGATGCCATGGCAAAAGAGAGATTTGTCATAATTGATGCCGTAGGGGTTACTGAGGATGATGACCTGAGCGATACAAGGCCGCTTGAGCAGTCTCCAAGCATGTCATTCAAGAAGCTTCTCACCGCTATCCGTTATGGTAAGCCAAACAAGGAACTCCTTTCATCATTATCAGGCAGGTTGGTGAGATTGCACAAGAAACTGACGGATGAACAGATAAAAGAGATCAAAGAGCTGACAGGAGGCAAGGGGCTAAAAGACTTTGCTTATGATTTTGTGTTGGCAATAGACGAAGACAGGGTATTTCAGCAGGCTCTTGATGAGTATGCAGAAAAAGGTGTGCCCGAAGAATATGCTCCTCAAGAAGAAGACTTGGATAGTGCTTCAGAAAAAAGGATGATAGAAGCTATTAAGCCATTTATCGGTAATGCCAAGCTTATGGAAAGGCTCCCTGAGATTAAAGCCGAGACAGAACAGATTATTGATGATGTTTCTATTGATGCAGTTAAAGAGGCAGGGTATTCCCCGATAGCTACGGAGAAGGCCAAGAGTGTTATTAAATCCTTCAAAGAGTTTATAGAGAAAAATAAAGATGAGTTAACTGCGCTTCAAGCTTTTTACAACAAAGGCAAGCTGCATTGGGATGACCTTAAAGTATTGTCCGAGAAAATCAAAACACCGCCGTATTGTTTGACTCCAGCAGTAATATGGCAGGCGTATAAACAGCTTGAGGCAAGCAAGGTGCACGGTAAGCGGCTGACTAAGATAGCAGATTTTGTATCACTATTAAGGTTTGAGCTTGAGAAAGCGGATGAGATAGAACCTTTCTCAGATACAGTTGATAAGAGATTTTCCAGATGGCTCAGTGAGCAAAGAACTATGGGGGTCGAGTTTACTCAGGAGCAGCTTAACTGGCTTGAGAAGATCAAACATCATATAGCAGAGTCTATAGAGATTATACCGGATGATTTCGAATATGCTCCATTTGATCAAATGGGAGGGCTAGGAAAAGCCTCCACGGTATTTGGGCCAGAATTTAATTTAATATTAAGGCAATTATCAGAAACGTTGGTTATATAAATGGGAAAACAATACGATTGGGAAAAAGTTCCTATAGAAAATATTTGCAAGAAAATACAATATGGGCTTACTTCGAAATCTGGGTGTGAATATAAGGGGCCAAAGTATTTGAGAATTACAGATATCCAAGAAGGAAGTGTTGAGTGGGATAGTGTTCCTCGTAGTTCGGTTACATCTGGGTTAGAGAAGTATTTCTTGAAACCAGGAGACATAGTTTTCGCTAGGACAGGCGCAACCGTTGGTAAGAGTTTTTTAATAAAGACATTGCCTGAAAAAGCTGTATTTGCTTCTTATCTAATTAGGATTATTTCAGATCAAGAAAAAGTTGTTCCCGAGTTTTTATGGTATTACTTCCAGTCTCCAATGTATTGGAGTGTTATATCAGAGAAGCAAAGGGGGATAGGTCAACCAAATGTTAATGGTAAAATTTTAGGGGCAATAAGAGTGCCTATGCCGGAAAGTATAGAGATGCAATCTAAAATGGTTGAAGAGCTCGATGCACAATTTACTCGACTAGATTCAGCAGTAAAAACATTGAAAAAACTAAAGGACAAACTAAAATCTTATAGACAAAGCATATTAAAGGCCGCTTTTGAGAATAGACTTCTTGAGAGTAATGACAAATGGGAGAAAGGTGCTATTCTGGATTATTGCAAAAAAGTGAAACAACTTAATCTTAAATCAGAAAACTTCAATCATTTTACATATATTGATATAAGTTCAGTTGATAATGATAGGCAAAAAATTGTAGACCCTAAGATACTTGCATCGGACGAGGCTCCTTCAAGGGCCAAGCAAGAGACACTGCCAGGTGACATAGTTTATTCAACAGTTAGAGTTTATTTGAAGAACTTGGCAATAGTCCCCGAAGTTGAAACTAGCAAGATTGTTTCCTCAACGGGCTTTACTGTATTGAGGCCGGACGAGCGTTTGAACAATAAGTTTTTGTTTTATTATTTACTTAGGGAGGATGTGACGAGAAAACTTAATTCAATGCAGAGGGGAACAAGTTATCCAGCGATCAGGGATAATGATTTGTTTAATTTTGAGATCAATCTTCCTTGCAGTGTAGAGTTACAAGAAGCTATTGTTCATGAGATAGAATCAAGATTTTCGGTTATTGATAAAATAGAAGAGACGATGGAAGAGACTCTGAAAAAGACGGAATTATTTAAAAACTCAATTTTAAAAATAGCCTTTGAAGGAAAACTTGTGAAAAAGGGAGTTAAGGCATGACAGGTCCCAAACAATTAGTAGCTAAATTGTGGAACTATTGTAATATTCTTAAAGATGATGGTCTGTCCTATGGAGATTATGTGGAACAGCTTACATATCTATTATTCCTGAAAATGGATGATGAGCGAACCAAGTCTCCCTTCAACAAGAAATCTGATATCCCCAAAAAGTATAACTGGCAGTCATTGTTGTCAAAAGATGGCGCAGAACTCGAAGCCCATTACATTAAACTCCTCAATGAGCTCGGTAAAGAAGAGGGGATAATAGGAGTTATCTTTCGTAAATCACAGAATAAGATACAGGACCCTGCAAAACTGAGAAGGCTGATAGTTGAGCTGATAGA
>CAZGQR010000011.1:0-1226 GCA_964527765.1 uncultured Planctomycetia bacterium
TTGCTGTAATCCATATCCTCTTTTCCGAGGCGTATGCGCGCGGCTTCCTTGAGCGCTCCCACGTCGAAGAAACCCTTCCTGATGGCGGTAAATATCCCCATGAGGGTCTGGATGACCTGTGGGCTCACGAAAACGATCACACCTACGAGAGTGGTAACAAGCCAGGCCTCGAGCAGCGGTATCGTCCCTTCCCATACCGAGGCGTACTGTTTTATCAGGGCGCCCGCGCCGCCGAGCGACTCAAGGAACGTAAAGCCCGCGAGCCCTCTCACGATTATATAAAGGTAGGTAACCAGGAACATGAGGCCCGTGAAAAGAGCCGCCAGCGTGGCGGAAGAAAGGTGGACTACAAACTGAAACCGCAGGTATCCCATGGACTTAAGCGGATCTACGTCGTGCTGCATCTGCTTCAGGACTCCCGCGCGTTCCAAAGCCGGGTAAAGTACCCATTTGCCCGCATAGTAGAACAACCAGCCGAAAACGAAAAACCCGCCAAAGGACAGGAGCACTCCCTGCCAGGCGTAGGCGTAACTTCCCACTGTCGCCCATACAAGACCAAATCCGATATATTGTCCGAAGAACATCAGCGCGGCGGGCAGATAAGAAAGTATGACCGCGAATGTCTGAAGAGAGATCCATCTGGCTCTCTGATGCCACCACGGCACATCCTTCGGCAGGAGATCTTCCCTTATCTGGGTATCCTCGCCTTCGAGTCTCGTGTTCGGTATGCCGTATAAAGCCGTCCTTCTACCCAGCTCGGCGTCCTCGATTATGTTGTACAGGTCCCAGACACCCGGTATGTTGTACCTGTTCAGAAAATCCTTGAACATCCTGGCGGGCAGAAGCTGTCTTGCCTGATCCTTGAAGATCCGGCCGATTCTCACAAAGAGCCGGATAAAAAAGCCGTGTTCCGCAACCACCTCGGATATCCTGCCCCTTTCGACGTCTATCGTCTCTTTCAGTGGGAGCAGCAGCGTCTGAAGATGCATGCGTCTTGAAAGCGGTACGGCCCCGATAACGTTCTTTCCGTTCTCGTCCATGACAGGCCTTGTGCCCGCGAGACGTTCCCACCTGAAGTTGTTGCCGGTCCCGCCGAGGAACAGAAAACCGTATTTTGTCTGGCCCGTCTGGATATCCGCGTGCCATAACTTGTAATCCATGTAAGAGAGCATGTTGTGACTTTTACTCTTCAGCGGGACCAGGCTCAGTTCCGACTGTATGACGAA
>CAZGQR010000011.1:1326-3527 GCA_964527765.1 uncultured Planctomycetia bacterium
CCGGCTTCTTCCTTGTCAAAATCTATTCCCCACCTGTCAGCGTCTTCTATTTCATCTTTTTCAGTGCCGGTTTCTTCACGGCTGACCTGCCGTTTTATGACTCTTTCCCTCATCCCCCAGACGCACATCTTGGAACCGAGGTTAAGGAAACCGAACCTGTCTTCCTGGTCGACAAGCTCGATGGAGTACGGCGGCTCAAGGCCTTCTGAAGCGTAATAGCGCTTGGCCAGGGCCACGGACGCCGAGTTTGCCGGCGGTTTCATCCTGATCTTCTTCGAATTCCTTCCGTAATTAAAGGCCCACTCGGGGAACTTGAATACGTGTATATTGTGCCTCAGGCGATATAGCTGTCCTCCCTGCTCGGGGCCTTTGTCAATGCCCTCGGCGTTCCCGTATATCATCCTGTTCACCGCTTCCAGGCCTCCCTTGTCTGTATTATCCATCGCCAGGATATAATCTATCTCGCCGGCCCAGGAAGCGTTCGCGCTTTTTATGGTCTGGAGTATATTTTCCCCCGCGCCCCCGCCGAAAACGGTATCCATGACGCCGAGCTTGTGGAATAGCGGCGGGGTCTCCGTTCCCGCTTCTATTCTTAGAGCTATTTGCTTTATTTCTTCTTCATTAAAACGCCAGTTTTCGCCCACCTGCCCGTTAAGAACGTTTCTCGCTTTAGTGAAATCTCCGCTGATGATCCCCTCCCGCAGGTCCGTGTTCCTTTTCAATATGGTAATGATCTTTTCACGCGCAAGTATTCTCCGTATATCGTCCAGACTGAACTGGCTTATAATGTCGCTGTTATCGGCCGTATTGGGCGCCTCCAACACATTTGTATCCGCCATGGCTCCAAGAAGAACCTTATCGTTCTTGATGAGGCCTGCGATACTGTCTCTTCTGGCGTTATTTATCAGATAAAGTATCTCGTGAGTATGGGCGCTCATCCTCAAGCGATAGACCGCCCATTCCGCGGGGGACTGCCCCTCAAGGATCCTCCGGAAAGCCCTGAAACCGGAATAATAACGGGATGTCTTCTGCCATATCTCCTCCACATTATATTCATCAATATCCTCCCTCATGGCGGGCGGGACGCTTTCGCCCATGGATCCCTTGACCTCGTTCATCATCTCCGCCAGGAGGCGCGGAGGGATAAAACGTATAATATCTCCATCGGTCACCATCTCACCGCCGCCGAAGAAAAATCTTCGCAGCTTCGCGGGTAATACCGGCTTCAGGATCTTGCCCAGAATGGATCTTTTAATCCGCTCGCTCCCGGTCAAACTGCCGCCCCCGTAAAACGCCACTTTAATAAGCGCGTTTATGACATTGTACGCGGCAACAGCGGCAAGGACAAAGCTTCCGATGACAATACCGGCCGTCATGGAAGGCGTATCGGGTATCCCCAGCCAGGAAACCGACACTATCCTGAACAGCATGCTTAAAGGTATGAGGCAGACAGATACCAGGCCGGCAATAACGATGGCCGGCTTCAGCCTCTTGAATGATTCCATGTAGCTGGTGCCCGCGGGGCCGACGCCCCCCTTGCCCTTGAACCCGCTGACGAGCTCCTCTTCCTGGAACCTGCGGGGTTTCTCTTCTTCGGCAGCACTTTCCGCAAGCGTAGCCCCGGCTTCTCCGCGGCCGATCATATCCCTTATGTTGCCGATCCTTGTCACCACTTCGGTGGCGAACATCGGTATTGCCGTCATCGGGACCGTCTGCCAACCGGCGCCGTAAGATACCCTGCCGTTATGCGGTTCGGTTATGTCCAGCGGCCTGTAAGAGGGCTGCTGCATTACCCTACATACATTCTCCAAAGTATTCTCGTCATACCTTCCGAAATCCCGCCTGAAGCTATCATTCAATCCTTTGAACTTGGACTGGACAACGCCGTCTCTAATATATACCTTTCTTTCCAGCTCGCTAATAAGCCAGTTCTCATTATCGACGATACCCGCAAAATCCTGCGCCATGACCCTTCCGTGATAAATGCTCCCGTACCATTTATCCGTGCCTTTTTCAGACGGCGATACGGGCATGAGCCCGTAAAAATCTTCCGCATAGGAACCGTCCTCATTCCGGGTCTTGTGCCTGATCTGGTCGAATGCCGGGCCGTGCAGCCAGAACGTCGGGCTTAATCCCTTGTGCGGGGAAAGTACTCCGTAATGCGCCCTGGAATACATGACAAAGTCCTTGGAGTTTTCTTC
>CAZGQR010000011.1:3627-50801 GCA_964527765.1 uncultured Planctomycetia bacterium
GGCCCTGGCCCTGGCTCCGGCTGAACCCCTGCCCAGAAAATATACCCATGCCATCTGCCCGAGCAGGCGAATCGCGTCCAGAGGCATTAACCCTACCGCCGCCAGGCCCGCGCCCGTAAGTATCGCGGCAGGCCCCCAGCTCCATCCCGCGAGAAGCAGCGCGATGCCGCCGAAAAACGCGGCCAGTCCCGGAATATTCACGGTAAACCTTACAGGAAAGGCTCCCGCAGCTCTGCCATCAGTGTCAATTTTCAATCTCTTATGACCCCGGGGTCCGTCTTTTCTAACCCTGCCCTCAGCGATCCCGTAAGGATTCAGCTTTGTGTGGGCCCTATCAAATGCTTCGGAAAGACCTTTAATGGCTTGGCCGAGATCGCCTTCCAGGCCTTTAAGCTCATCTGTCGATATATCACTCACCCCGGCCTGGATGTTATCCGGTATTTCCCTTCCGGCCACCCTCGGTAAGGGCAGGTGCGCCCTTTTCCCGCGTTCAGGAGCTTCTTCTCTTTCTGCGGCTACAGCCGGCGCTCCCGGGACAGTGGTTTCCCCGAGATCAGGTTTCATGAACCGTTTAAACAAGGTGAGCAGGATCAAAAGCGCCAGGGCTCCCGCGAACCATAAGGATCCCTTGCCGAGATATTTATAGGTCTTCTCTTTCCAGAGTTCCCATTTGCGGCCTTTCACGGCCTCCCACAGACTGATATTTCCTTTTGCGATATCCAGTATATCACGCAGGCTGCGCCTTATATCCACTTCGTCATGACCGCTGTTCGCCGCATCCGAGGCTTTAACGCAGAATATCTTCAGAAATTCCGAATACCTCTGGGCAAGATCGACGTCCTGTTCGGTGGCGCCGGTTTTTTCCTTTGAAAGCTCTTTCAGCGCGAGAGTTTTGACCAGCTCTTTTAGCAGTGTCCTGCATTCCGCGTCAGCCAGGATCATGTCCATTTTCCCGAACATGCCGGGATCGCCTTCAGTGGCCCAATGCAGGAGGTTGCCGAGAGTGACCGCGCTTGCTTTATGCGACAGATCGTAAAGCTCGCTTAAAGTCGCGTCGGTATCTTCGGTGAATATATCCTTGTAACTCCGGATGATCTTCCCGTTCAATTCCTTCATAAATGAAAGCTCTTCAGGGGTAAGCTTGGAAAAAGCGTCCTTCCACCAGAGAAGCCGATGGAAATGCACCTTGCTGATATCCTTGACATACTGGCCGCGCGCTTCCAGAAGGTCGGAAAGTTCCACTCCGGCTATTTCTTCATAAGTCGCGGGTTCGCCTTCCGCGGTGACCTTGAACAGCTCGTCATCATATTTCACGTTCTTTCTGACTTCGCTTATTTCTCTATCCTTTAAGAGTTCCGGCTTTTTCCGCAACTGGTCGGCTCCGTCATACACGAGCGAAAAACCATGTATCTTGCTGTCCCAATAATATACTATGTTCTTGTCTTTCAGGTGAATGATCCTCTTGACGACTTCGACCGCATCGCCGCGGATGGTGCCGTCCTTTTCGACGGTTATTCCTTCGACCTGCAGTGAATCGGGAGCGGTTTCCCCGGTTTCGGCATCAAAAGGCGATATCCATGTCTCCTTGCTCTTAAGGTCCTGCCTTGCCTGCATGACGGGCTTCCCTGAATCGTCATATTTATACCCGAACCTTACCCTTTCTTTCTCCCTGCCTATCACGGTGCCGCCTTCTCCCGGTATCCTTACGCCTTCCACCTGTCTTAAAGTAGGACCGGGTTTTTTCGAGCTTGCGTCATAGTTCGCGGCAAATATTCTTCCGTCCTTTGTCGTGTACTGGATCTTGGGGTTGTTAAGGTCGTTATACCCTATCGGAGATACTATCTCTTCTTCTCCCTCCGCAATACCGCCTTTTTCGGGTATCGTCACGCCCTTTACCTGTCTCAACGCGTGGCCGGCCTTCTTTTCCGCTGGATCGTAACCCGCCGCGTACATATTGCGGGTTATGGGATCCATCGTGTACTGCACGGTGTAATCTTTGTTATACCCTATCGGTTTTATATTTTTCTCTTCTCCCGTCACGGTGCCGCCTTTTTCGGGTATCTCGATGCCTTCCACCTGTCTCAACGCGTGGCCGGCTTCTTTCGTCTTTGCGTCATACTCGGCGGCATATATCCTGCCGGTTTCGGGATCCATCGTGTACTGAATACCGGGATTCTTCAGATCATCATATCCTATCGGGACTACCGTTTCTTCAGTCCCTTCTATGGTACCGCCTCCCACGGGTATCGTTATGCTCTTCACTTCCCTCAACGCGTGGCCGGTTTTCCTCGTCTTTGCGTCATACTCGGCGGCGTACATCCTGCCGGTCCCGGGATCCATCGTGTACTGGATCCTGGGGCTTTCTATATTGTCATAGCCTATCGGGGATACCGTCTCTTCCTCTCCCTCTATGACGCCGCCCTTCTCGGGTATCTTTACCTTTACCTCTCTCAACGCGTGGCCGGTTTTCTTCGTCTTTGCGTCATACTCGGCGGCGTAGATCCTGCCGGTCCCGGGATCCATCGTGTATTGCACGGTGTAATCGCTGTTATACCCTATCGGTTTTATATTTTTCTCTTCTCCCGTTACGGTGCCGCCTTTTTCGGGTATCTCGATGCCTTCCACCCGTCTTAACGCGTGGCCGGCTCTTCTTGTCGCCGGATCGTAATCCGTAGCATATATCTTGCCGGTCTCGGGATCTACCGTGTACTGCACCTTGGGATTCTCCGCATTATCATAGCCGATCGGAGATACCGTCTCCTCTTGACCCTCCGCTTTGCCGCCTTTTTCGGGTATCTTGATTCCTTTCACCTGTCTTAATACGTGGCCGGACTTGCCTGTTTCCGCATTGTAATCCGACGCCCATATCTTGCCGGTCCGGGGATCCGGCGCATACTGCACTTTGGGGTTTTTCAGGTCGTCATATCCGAACGGTTTTACCAATTCTCCTTCGGTAACACTGCCGTCCTTATTTGGCGTCGCGCCCTTCAGCTGTCTCAGGGCAAGGGTCTTGTTGTCGCGGCTGCTGACAAATGCCTGGCCCGCCAGGGACGTATCCCGGCCGGCTTCTTTCAAAACTTCCGCATCCTTGGTGTGTATCGTATATATAAGATCCTTGGTATAAACAATGTCCGTTAATATCCTGCCCGGTTTTCCCTCTATTTTTCCGGGAACAATATCAGCGCCTATGACCTCGCGTACCGGATTTTCCATATCGTCTTTCGGCGACACGAACGTTCTCCCCGCCAGATCGGGGTTTTTACCGGCCCGCTCAAGCGCGCCGCGGTCCTTGGTGTGCTGGACATAAGCCATATCATCACGGATTTCCACTACCGCGAGCATTTCCCCCTTTATGGTGGAGCCCTCAACGACCCCCGACCATATCTCCTGCTGTCCGAACTTCTCTTCATCGAATTCATAGCTCACGAAGACCCTGTTAGGCTCATCGGCTTCCACTGTATAGAAGATGCGCCGCGCCGCCGAATCATTGATATCATAAGTTGTCCGCAGAAATTTGCCGGCGGCATCATAGATCTCAAAAGTGTTCTTCTCGCTTTCGGCAGAAAGCTTTATGTCCATCCCGTGCAGTTTGGCTCTAGCACCGGGGACATCCTCATGCCTGCGTGAAATGGCAGCCGTGGTATATCCTATAACCGTTTTCTTTTCCGGGTCAAACCCCTCGCCCTTGGCGATATCGAAACCTTTTGGGCTATCGAAGGCGGCTATCATATTGCCGGCTTCACCCGTTTCGGTATTCATTGGCGTGTAAAACGCTATCCTGAACATCTTGCCGTCTTCATCATAAAAACGGGTCAGGCTTGAACCGGCGAAAACGTCTCTCAGCTTTTCACTGACACTGGGCAGCGTGATCGTTTCCGGCTTTTTGCCGCCCGTATTGACGGTCAGGTAATCCCCGACCGGTTCGTGGACCTTGTGGGTCCATCCTTCAAACTCGACATTTCCGTCCTCGTAGGCTGTGACATTTCCTATGCCGACTTGTTTATCCCTGAGCTGGCTGCCTTCTATTATGTGGACTTCGTTATTCTTTGACCGTATGACATAAGTGACGTTACGCGTTCCATCGGGATTGATAATGACAAATTCGCGTTCCTTGAATAATTTCCTGCCATTGACGATCTTATAACCGTTTATGCTGACAAGACGCGATCCGACCGGCATGTAGCGTTTGCCGGAGGGGAGTTTCGCCTCACCGGCGACGTTCACCGCCGTGTCGAATTCCCTGATCTCCACGTATTTATCCACGGCCATCATATCTTCATCAAAATTCAGGCTGTCTCCTCTCGGGGCAATGAAAGAAACTATCAGTTCGCGTCTTTTTCCTTCTTCGGCAGGCGCGGTTACCGTTACTTTCACGATATGCTTGCCGTCCTTTGACATGTCGACAAAGACCCTGCTGCCCTTCGGGACCGAATATTCCTCCGCTTTCAGCAGCCCCCACAAATACCCCGTAATTTTTGTGTTCTCAGTGATATCGATCACCTTCAAAAGCGGGGTGTATCCTTCCTCGATATCGGCCCCCGACGCGTTAATATCAAGTGTCCCCAGGCATATGGCATCCGCTTCCACTTGTCCGGCAATGTTGACGGAGATCTTTCCGCTGAGCTTTCCGTCTTTCTCTTTGACCGTCTCGGCGTCAGGACCCGGCTCGATCGTGAAAGCACGTTCCATATCTCCCCGAATATCCTCTATGGTCACGTAAGCTTTATTGAGCGTCTTTTCTCCGGTCTTCCGGTCTACGGAGAAGATCCGGGTCATGGTCCGGCTTCTGCCCCCCTCAAGCCCTCTTTGCACATCTATCTGGCTGATGCGATTGGTGGGTTTTCCGTTATCGAATATCCACTGTTTATACGTAAAATGTCGCGCCTCTTCATCCGCAAGTTCGGGCACAACAACGACGTGTCTCTTGGCCCCATTGGCCAGGGATATCTCCCTTACAAGCTGGCCGGTGCCTTCCTTCGTCCCGTCCTGTATTTTCTGCTCTATCAACCGCCCTCTGTCATTGTAATGTTTTTCGATCTGAGCCGTGTAATAATGGGGCGCATCGGCTTTGCCGCCATATACAGGAATGAATACCACGTTGTCCGAACCGTTGGTCGCGGAACGGGGCACCGCTTTCCTCTGCCTGACGGTATGCCAGACGACCCTGTTCACCAGGTAGGTGAATTTCTGGCCTTCTTTGTGCAATACCTCTTTGCTCGCGTTCTCCCAGTCCGCGCCGCTGAAAAACGCAGTAATAATATCCTCGATGGTCGCGGGTTTTACCGGCTGCCCGTCAAGGCCTATGCCGTTTACCAGGTTATTTAATCTTTCCCTCTGTTCCTTGACCAGGGAGGAAACTTCCCTGCCCTTGCCGGGTTCGGCAAAGATCGCTTTGCCCAGGATCCTGACCGCCATTTCATCTACTATCCATTCCCGTTCTTTTTGATCGAGCGTATTAAGGGGCTTATTCTTATACTTTTCGGCAAGATCCTCGTTTCGTTCAAGCTGCTGCAGGAGCCTGAGGCGTATATCTCCGTCAATGCCGGCTTTCTCGATCGCTTCTTTGCTCCATTCGCTGTAATCGAACCATTCGCTTAATTTGATGTCCTTTTTGTCTTCGGACTCCTCGGATGGAAACTGTTGTAATATGCTGTCCCTGTGCTCATCCGCGCCCGGCATCCTTTCCAGCAGGGCGTCCATCTTCGGCTGCACGAAGAAATATTCATGCGCCGAATCAAGCAGGGAGGCGATAAACGGGACTACCGGCTCTGGGTCAAGATAAAGCGCATGCTTTACCCCGTGTTTGACCAGTGTCACGACAGTATCGGTCTTCGTTCCGTCCTGCGGCAAAAAGACGATCGCCGGTTCGTCTTCAGCGGTGACGCCTCTTGAAAGCGGGCTGGCGATAGCGGCCATCCCTTTAGCGATATGCGCTTTATACTTCAGGGTGATCGTGAAAAACTTGCCCTCCAGGAACGTAACGGACAGGCCCTTGGTTCCCTTCTGATCTGCCACGGACAGGGTAAAACCGTCTTCCAGCCACGCGCAGGCTCCCAATGACTGCAATATATCCACCGGCATGTTCTCGACGGGCACTCTCCCCAGCTCAACCGCTCTTCCGCTTCTCTCGGCGTGCTCCAGGGCCCTGCGCAGTTCGTTGAACTTTAACTCGTCACGGATCTCGTCCATGGCGGCAATGGCCGCGTGGACATACGGCATATATACATTCCAACCCTTACCTACCTTCTTACCATCAAGGCTGATATTCGGCACTCCAAGATTTACCTGATTGAACCTGTTGGCCGCAAATTGAAAATAGTCCATGAATGCCGACTTTGCTCTTGCTATTTCTTTCGCGCACATTTTTGCGTACTTGAAGGCGGGGTGTCTCTTAAGTTCCGGCGTCTTATCCACAAACTCTTCCAGGGCCTTGTATGCTTCCTTGAATTCGGCCTGTTTTTCCTCCGTCAGTTCATAATCCTTCACCAGAGAGCTGAACTTTTTAAGTTCTTCTCCTGCTATACCCAGTTCCCGGGCCGCTTCTATAAGTCCGTCCTCGAACATCTGGTAGGCCTTCATGTGAAGGCCGTTCTGCGAGTATCCGACACCCCGCTGGTACAGGTATTCTGTCATTGTGTCATACATTTGCACATGGGCGGGGATCAGGTCCTTATCCGTGACGATCTCTCTCTTGCCGGGTTGTCTCTTGTGCACCCAAACAAGTTTCGGCAACAAGATATTGTAAGTAAGGTCCAGTTTCTTGTCTGTTATTTTTTTGATCTTGCCGGAACGGATCATATTGATGACCTGTTCCCGCGTGATGGAGTTGCCTTCGGTATCGGTGAGGTGGCCTTTATCCCCAACGCGGAGGACGACCTCATTGTTTCTGCTGTCCAGGAAATGCCATCTGTATTTGTATTTTTCTGTTCCCTCGTTGATATCCGACATGTCTCCGGGGTCCGGGATGACTATTATTCTGTTCCCTGATTTTAGGACCATTGCCGGGTGTTTTATTATATCCCCCGGTTCAACGTCGTCTCCCAGGCCCGGCACGAAGGCCTGTTGAAAGGATTTGCTGCCGTGCCAGTAGACTCTCGGGCCTTTTACTCTGCTGGGCGGAGCCCTTGTAACGTTCGGGACGATCGACGCCCTTTCCGGCTCGAGAATGCCGGACCTATGCAGGAACGGCGTCCAGACGTTATCATAGCCATAAGGAGCCCAAGGATCGCTAAAAGGCATCCAGAAATCTCCGGAAAGATCTTTCTGCTTAAAAGTCTCTTCAATAGCAGGCTTCTCCACGGCCGGGATATCGAGTGAAGGTGTTCCCCGGGGCAGGCTTTTTACATAAGGCTGGTGCATGGTGCTGCACCCCGCGCCGTAGATAAGAACACCGAAAAGAGCGATCAGCATGGCTTGACCGATAATTCCTCTCATGTGATCGGACAGGATCGGGGCTGCGGTCCTCGCCCTCTCCTCTCCCACTATAGGAATTAAAAGTGATATTATGTCGTCTTCATACTCTTTTAATTTGCTTCGTTCTTCATCCCTTTCGGAAATTACTTTTTCCAGACCCTGTTTGATCGCATCAACGACACCTTCATCCGTATACATGCGGAGATAATCAAGTTCTATCTCTAAAGCGTTTATCTGGGAGACAAGAAATGACGTGTCTTTTGCCCTTTCAAGGTTATTCAGCGCTCTTTCTATCTTGTATCTCTTGTCCGGCTTTGTTGTCCTTACCAGCTGATTATTTAATTTTGTAATCCTCGCGTCTATTTTCCTGATGCGACCCTCATCCTCCAGCGCCTGGAGTCTCTTCTTCAGCCTTTCGAGCTTCCTCTCTCCGGTCTTTATTGTTCCGGCGGCGCTATCAACGCACTCTTTCTTATATTCAAGATATGGAAGCTGGTACCCTTCTATCAGCGCCAGGTTGACCAATACATCCCGCATCCCAAGCGAAAGCTTCGTCAGGGCATCTCCGACAGAAATGCCTCTCGTCATAATGATCCCGCGCTCATCATCGGTCCCGGTCGGAGTAAGGATCAGCTCATCGAACTTGTCTTCAAGAAAACGAATGGCATCGACGCCCTCTTTTATTTCGCCCTCTTCATCCTCTATTTTGAATACACGGCCGCCGGCAAGTTCCTCCGCGGCCCTGCCGACGATATCCGCCTGGTGCAACAGGCCTTCTTTTGCATCCCGCAGGGCTTCCTCTGCCCGGCGCAAGCTTCCCCTGGCGCCGTATCTTCCGTCCTCCACCGCTTTAAGCGCTCTTTGCACATCGGCCATGGCATTATACGCCGCATTGAGGACCCTTATGCTTCCCATGTAGACATCTTCCTCTTTCATTCCGGCAAGCACCTTAATGACCCTGTCGTAATACACTTTATAGAGCGAGCTGTCATCTATGTATTCCGCCGCTCCCCTGAGGGCATCGCTCAGCGCCAGCCTTTTTTCAATGTCTTCTTCCGGATGGGGTTTTCCGAAAAGCGTCAATATGATAAAATCCCTGATAACGGGATTTTCCTCATCGCCAAAATACGTCTTAAAATGCTGTTTGACCCGTTTAAGCAGGTCTTCCTGTTCCTGGGTACCCGGCAGGAAGAATGCCGCCATTTTATTGTCAATAGCCGACTTTAATCTCGCTACATCCTCCGGTGAAAGCGGGGTTCTTTCCTTTTCCATTATGAGGCCGAGGGCGAACTCTTTCAGCATTTCTATTTTCCTGCCTGTAAGCTTTTCAAAATCATCATCAAAGTCGTACGTATCGGCGATCCACAAGGCCAGGCGATTTTCTATGATCTCAAACAGTCTCGTTATCTTGGCATCGAGCTGGGGATCCTTCTGGTCCCTCAGCCAGGAATAATAGTCGTTGACCACGGAACGGTAGAAATATGTTTCGTTCGGTATCTGATTCTCGGGCTTTCCGAACTCTTCCTTTCCCTTATTGGCATTTATTAGAGCTATGTCGGCTTTCAGCGCCCTGACTTCTCTTGCGGCTTTTATGAGTCCCTCTTCATTTGTCGAAATAAGGCGGGGGTCCCCGTCTTCCTGAACCACTTCAAGATTCCTGAAAGCCTGTCCGAGACCTTCAAAGGCTGTTTCCAGCCTTTCTGTCATATAAATGACTTTTTCCAATTCTTCGGCTTCCCTGCGGACATCTTCCAGAACTTTGGTTTCCATGCGGGCCTTTTCCAGAGCTTCCGCTTCCTTGCTACGGGCTTTTTCCAATTCTTTAGCTTCCCTGCGGGTTTCTTCCAGCGCTTCCATTTTCACGCGGGCCTTTTCCAATTCCTCGGCTTCCTTGCGGGTTTCTTCCAGAGCTTTTCTGCACCTTGCTATTTCCACGGCCAGTTCAGTTCTCTTTTCATAGAGCATAACTTTGGCGTTCCTGGCACCCTGAATATCGACTTCCAGGTCTTCCCTGCTCTTTAAAATATCTTCTAATTCATCCAAATCCACTCCGCCTATCAGGCCCCTTTGCGCTTCCTCGAAGGCCTTATCAGCTTTACTTTTTTCCTCCTCGGCCCTTTCGGACTCTCTTGTTATTTCAAGCCATTCTTCGTCCTTTTCGTTTATAAAATCGCGGATATCCCTGTCCCTTCTCAGGGCCTTCTGGACAATGCCGAACTTCCCTTCACGCTCTTCTGTCAGCCTTATTTCCAGGTTTCGCAGGGCCTCTTTCGCCCTTGCCGTTTCATCTGCCGCCAGAAGCGCTGCGTTCTCCAGTTCCGCCGCCGCGTATCTTGCCTGTGATTCCGCGCGCTTTGCCGACGACAATTCCGCTTTAGCCCTATCTATGCTCTCTTTAACTTCCCTTTCGGCCCTTGCCCAGTCTTCTTCATGAAAACCGTGGACCTGACCACGGTCCTCGAACAGCTGATAGGCCCTTTCCTCGATCATTTCGTTAATATCTCTTTCTGTCAGTTCCCCTGCTTCCTCCTGCGCCGCTATCATCCTGGCTTCCGCCTGCCCCGCCACTCCTGCGGCATTTTCTGCGTCCTGCGCCAGGCGGAGTTCTTTGTTTCTTGCTCTTTCCAGAGCGGCCTGCGCTTCTTCTATCTTGCTTCTCAGGCCTTCCAGTTCACTTTCCCTTTCTTCCTCCAGGATATCTATCAACGTTCTCCCGACAGGCTCCTCTTCCTCTATTTCTTCCGGAGTTACCTCGATTACTTCTCCCTCTCTCCTCAACTCTTCCAGTAATTGCCTGACTCTTTCTTTTTCCGTTTCGCGGAACTCATTCAGCGTTCTCTGTATGTCCTCTTTTGCTTTTTCTGCCTGCTGCGCTGATCTTCTTGCCTCCTCTTCTGACCTTCTTGCCTCTCTTTCCAGATTTCTCATCTCGTCCAGTTCGCCGTTCGTCCGTTCCAGCTCATCCTGCACTTCCTGAAGCCTCGTTGTATCCGCTTCGCTGGCAGCTTCCCCCGGCTCTTCTTCAAGCTCTCTGTCTTCTTCCTCTACTTCCGCCTCTCGCGCTGCCAGTTCTTCTATCTCTCCTCTGGCTATCGCCACTGCATTATCCCAGTTCTCCCTGTCTTTATTAAGGATAAGCTGATAGGCCCTTCTGTACTCTTCCAGGCCTTCTATCTCCGATTCCCGGCCCCTGATATTTTCCTCGGCTTTGGTCCAGTAATCCTCATCCGTCCCTTCAGGCAGGGCTTCTTCCTCGCGAAGATTCTGGGCGGTAGCCGCGATCTCGAACCGGTATGATTCCGCCTTTTCCACTAAGCCCCGGTACTCGTCCGCTGTCCTCAGCACCGTAGTCCCTGCCGCCTGAAGCTCCTCGAGCAGCCGGTTACGCTCCCTCTCAAGTCTTGCCTGCTCCCGTTTCGCTTTCTCCATATCAAGCCTTAATTGCTCGGCTCTCTGATTTGCCGCTATTACTTTCTGTCTTGCCAGGTCCTGCACTCTCTCGATTTCCGCCACTGTTTCATCCTGAGACGGCCCCTCCCTGGAGGGAGCGAAGGCCTCTTCCAGCGGAATACCTTCTCTTTGCAGGTTCGCGACGATCTGATTAAAACTGTCCCTGAGCCCCTCGAGGCCTCTTTTGACCTCTTCCTGCTGCTGCACCATCTCTTCCGCCAGTTTCTGCGCCTTGGGGTTGTTTTCGTCCAGTTCAAATACCTTGTCCAGCAATTCCTCTACTTTTTCGAAGCCTTCCCTGTTCCTGCTTTTCGCGAGCTGCGCCCTTGCTTCCTTAAGATAGCCCTCTATCTTTTTTTCTTTCAGAGTTTTCTCTATCTCTTCCCGCGCTTTTTCCAGCCAGTGATTCCTGAATTCCTCAAATTCTTCATCGGACATGCCGGCAAGCTCCCTCATCCCTTCGGCAGTCGACGGCCTGAGGATATATGTCCCTTCGGGCGGAACTATTTCATCCGGCAGTTTTTCCCTCCTCATCTCGCGTATCTTGCCGTTGATCTCGTCCAGTTCCGCTATTCTCGACCTTGCGCCCTCCGCCGCTTCCTCGTATTCCTGCCTTTCTTTTTCTGCTCTATGCTCTCTCTCCGCCGATTCGATCTCGCGGATCAGCCCCCCGACTCCTGGTTCGTCGGGAACGCGTTCGAGCAGCGTATTTGCGATGCTGCGCGCTTCGTCAAATTTTCCCTCGCTGATGTATCTTCTCACCAGAGCGATATTCCCGGGCACATCCAGCTCCATGTCGATCAATTCTTCTCTCCAGTCCGGCGTCGCGATATCCCGGAGAGCATGCAGTTCCGTTATAAATTCGTCCCATGTCGCCTCTTCCGGCGCCATCATCTCCCTCAATTTTTCCTGCGGAAGATCAATAATATCCATCGCCTCCAGCCAGGCATTGACATCTGTCACTGTGCCGAGCAGATTTGTATTTTTACGGGTCAGCCTGTATCGCAGGGTCGCGACTTTGTTTTCATCCTCATTTTTCTCCAGCGCTTCCTTTGCCTCTTCCCACTCCTGCTTGCGGGCCCGCATTTCCTCCAAGAAGCTTTTAACTTTAGATTTAACGGTATCTGCGGACGGTGCCACCGGGGCTTCGGACTCTGCCTCAATCTCTTTCTTGAGCTCTTCTATGATCGGGAGAATAATGGTATCTATGGAAGGGTCTTCCGCCCCTCTTTCCTCGGCTTTTTCATTGGCCTCGGCTGCACAGCGCTTGCACAGTTCCATATCCACCCTCGCCAGCGACAGCAGACCGTTGCGCTCCGCCCTTGCCTGGGCTTCGCGGGCTATGGTGTTATAAACTTTTAGTTCCGGCTTGATCCCTATGGCCGATATGAACGCTTTTACTTCATCGGATATCTCGACCCCCGGTCTCGGCGCCGGGGTTACAGGGGCCGCGCCCTCCCGAAATTCAGGCGCGCTTGTCTCCACCGGCTCAACATCTTCTTCCCTGAGTCTCGCTATGATCGGGCGGGCGGCAAGTTTTATGGAATCGTCCTTTAGTTCATCCGTAAACGCAAAGAAATCCTCGATCTTTTTAAGCTCTCCCGCTTCTATCTTTGCGCTGATCTTATTTCTTAAGCGGGGATTTACCTGGGCCCTCAAAGTGACAAGTTTAGCCTTGATCGAGCTCTCTATGACCTCGGGCTCTGCTGTATTTTTTATTTGCTCAAAAAAGCTCCTGAAAACGCTGATAAACGGGTTAAGTTTGTTGGATGCATTATAAATTTCTTTTGCGAGTTCCCTGCAGTCCTCCACGATCTCCGCCGACAGCTCTTGGCCGCGGTTCAGTCTTGCCTGGGCCACCCGGGCAATATTATTATAAATCTTCAGTTCTTCACCTATGCCGATATCTGCCATGAATTGCTTTACTTCCCGGGATAACTCCGGTTCCGCCGCCGCTTCTTCATCGATCGTCCGGATCAGTCCGAGGAGAACACCCGCCAGGTTGCTGTCATCGGAGTATCTGGCTCCCAGCTCCTCCAGCATGGCCCGGGCATCGTCGTATCTCCCTTCCTCCTTGGCCTTCATCGCCCTGTCCGTTATTTCGTCAATATCTACTTTCCTTAAAAGCTCTAAAGCCTCTTCGTTATCGGGATATACTCCGAGTATGCCATTGATACAGCTGCGCGCCTTTCTGAATTCTTTGTTCTCATGGTATCTTTTCGCGTCACCGAGGCGTTCCTGAAGGATTTTTTCCTCGGCTATCTCCGCCAGGACTTCCCGATATTCCTCTTTCTTTAATTCCCTGAACTGGGCATCATCAATCCCGTGATCTTCCATTTCCTCTGCAAAGGCGTTTTTCTCCTCCTCAGTCGAAGGAACCTGGGTAAGATATCCCTCGGGGGTCTCCTTCCCAGGAAAAACCTCGCCGTAGTGCTCGCGGATCTTCCGGTTAAACTCCTCGATGATCGCTATTTTTTCGGATACACCTGTTTCCTCTTCCGTTTCCCCTTCGGTTGTTCCTTCTTCTCCCGCTCCTTCGACCGCTACTTCTTCGGTCTCTTCGACCGCCGCTTCCCCGGCTTCTTCGGCCGCTCCTTCTTCCTGCCCTTCTTCACCCGTTATTGCTTCCATCTCCCCTGTCTCCATCTCCTGATCAAGGGCCTCGCTTATCCCGGCCACCAGTTCTGCGGCGATTTGCTTATTAGGATGGTCTATCCTGCTTGCCTCTCTTGCCAGCTCCAGGGCCGCATTGAGATCTCCTCCTTCTTCTATGATTTTCCGCGCCTTACCCACGCGCTCGGCTATACCCGCTTTTTTCAAAAATTCCTTTACCGCCTCCTCATAGGAAGGATCTATTGTTTTCGCCATTTTTGCGTTAAACTTCGCACCGTCAAAATCCTCTTCTTTGAGCAGTTCCTTTGCCTTGTCAAAGAAAGCTTTTGCCTCCGCTGCCCGCCTCTTTGCCTTTGCCTTTTCTTCTTCCGACTCTATTTTCGCTATCACTTTCTCCCTGTACTTCGTCGGTAACCATGCGAAATCATCTTCTTTTGCGCGAAGGTTCGTAACGGTTACCGGGATTATCTCCCTGGGGAGGTCTTTCCCCGGGAATTCCACCTCAAGCTCCCTGCGCAGATCTTCATTCTGCCTGTCGATCTCTCTCTTGCGGTCGATCAGCTTGTTCCAGGTTTCTTCCCCGCCCACTGTCAGGAGAGATTTACCTTTGCCGTTAAAGATATCCAGCCCCAGGTCCCTGTGGATCTTCCTGACCCGGTCCTTGAGAATAGCGGGGGTGATCTTTGTGGACCTTATCAATCGTTCAATATACTGCGGCATCCCTCTTTCGGTATCCACTCCGATCGATTCCAGGACCTCTTTATTGGTCGTTGCTGTTTCGAACCGCACTTCACCGTAGAACCTGTTCAGCTCCCGATAACAGCCCTTGATCTTGCTCCGGACCTTCCTGCTAACGCCCGGTATGCCTGTCTTTATGCCCTTATGCGCCGCATATCTCATATGTCCTTGTTCGTCCCTTTTTACGGGGTAAATTTTCCGGCCCATCGCGTAGTGCGGCTTTTTCGATATATCGCGCACCGCCCATACCTTGACATCCTCTTCCGGTGCCTTACCGAGCAATTCTCTTGCTTTTTCGCGGGCTTTTTCGTCACTATCGGCGGAAAATTCAATAAAGGGCTTTATCGGCCTGTAATCGGGGGACAATTTGACAAGATACCGGTTGACTTCGTTAACCATCGCAAAGGCCTGACGGGCCGCGGCGGCACGCGGGCTGAAGTCTTCTCCTTTTTCCGTTTTTTCGCGCTCAAAAACCTTTTTTGCCTTCCGCAGTATCGCATCGAAATTCGCACTGTCCACGCCGTTATCGTTCCTGTTGGACAAAACCCATAAAAGAGCCCCCTGCGCATTCCCGTTTTTATAGGTCTCGTCTATGAGCAGGAAATCCTGTATATCAAGAACGACCATGCCGATCTCTTCGGCACGGTAATCGTCCGATGTCGCCACGCTGTGCCTGATCTCGTGATTGATGACCCATGCCACGGTGGGGATAAAATCTTCCAGCTCGTATTTGCCCGTGGTCCTCTCGGCTTCAACGGCCGCCTCGAGAAGACGTATATCCAGTTCGATGACATTATCGTCTTTATTGATGTTAAGCGCCCTTCCCATGCCTCTTTTAATGACGAGCTTCCTGATGTCGATCCCCTTGCCCTCAAGAAGGATCTGGGTCGGGAACGCCTTTTCGAGAGCCGCGTTAAGAAGAAGCGCGCAATCCGCATCGAGCTTTTCTTCAAGTCCGCCCTGGTTTCTGATAGCATTATTCTCTATAGTGCCGGAAAATATTATTTCTTCTTCGCCCTCCGTTCTTTCCATCTTCAGGGGAGATGCGTGCTTTGACTGGCGCACCAGGGCGATCACGCTGCCCAGCTCCTTCTTAAGCTCAGTATCATATTTCCAATCCCTGGGTATATCCAGGCCCTTGGCGCGCAATTTCTTTACCACTTCTTCATCGGTCGCTCTGGCCGGTTCCGTCAGACGGCTTCTTATCCCGTATATTTCCTCTTCTGAAACCGAGATCTCGGACAGCTGTTTTAACAGTGTTTCCCTGCCATTGATGAACGTGCTGAGCATCTGTTTTATCTCGCCCACGTCCACCGTCAGTCTATCCAGGGCCTGCATGAATTTTCCGGCATCTTTTCCCTCTGCGTCTGCCACTTCAAGCCTTCTTGTGAATACATCCCTCTGCGCCTTTGAGGCCGGGTTAAACTCGTAGATCTCGCCTTCCTGCGTAAGCGCTATAAAGGATATACCGCTGTCCGTCCTGTAGGCGATGACCGCTGAACCGTTTATTTTCTGTATTTCCACATTCTGAAGAAAATCCCGGAACTCTTCCGGCGTTACTTTGCCGGACATGGCCTCTTTTCCCCTGGTCTCCGCCAGCATGTCATAACGGGCCTGGTAAGTGTCTGCCCAGATGCTCTTTATCGCCTGCGCATCCCTGTTCTGGAGAACGGTTTCCCCGAGCGCATGGAAAAGAGCTGGCAGAACGGTTTCAAGCTTGTTCTCCTTATCCTGAAAATACGCCTCTACGGCCAGCTGATACTTTCCGGTCTCAAGTATCCTTTCGTAGGGCTTCTTTTTATTGGTCAATATAGCTATGTAAGGTCTTTCCTTTTCACCTTCAAACTTGGGTATGACCACAAGATAGGACAGCTTTTTCTTCTTCATCAGTTCCGTGAGCCCGTCGGTATGATATCCACCGGTGATGAGCGCCGCTACATGCTTGTTTTCCGCGCGCATCTTTTTTATGGTATTAGTAAGCATGGCGCTGTTTCTGGCCTCGGCGTCCTTATAAAATTCCAGCGCCCCATCCACATCGCCGAATATCCTGTCCAGATCGTATCCGCCGGCTATCGGCACCTTGTATTTCAGGCATTTATCTTTGATAAAAGAAGCGCATTTGGAGGCGGTGAACTTGCCGTGATTGGCCTTGATGTAGGAGAATTCGCCGTTGGTTATCTCCATGGAATAAAGCTGCTTTAAAAGCCGCGCTATCCTGACGGTCCGGTAAAGTTCCCTCTCGTCCGGGTTGCGATAAAGCTTTTCCCTTAAGGTATCTTCGATCTTCTCTATCTCGCGATAAAGTTTAAAAAGCTCCACCGACTCGTAAATGGACACATATCTGGTAAAATTTATGAGATTTGCATATTCGTCGGCGGGTATGCCCTGGCTGTCGGCAAGGTCAACCAGGTAAATGTGAAAATCTCCCTGGGAGATCTTGTTTTGTTTGAAAGCGAGCGATTTCAGGACCAATTCTTCAAGCTCACCCTTGTCCATTTCCTTGCTCAATGTGTCTATAAGCTGTCGGCGCTCGATATTGGCCCTCGCGAAATCTATCGATTCCTCCAGCTCTATCGACCGGAGCAGCTTCGGAAGCTCGTTATATCCGGGAAAAGCGACCTTACGCCTATCGGCGAGTTTCTTTATATTCTTCCAGTGATCCGTGAAACTTAAATGCCCTTCCCTGTGAAGCGCGCAATTACGGTTCAAAAGGCGCAGGTCCTCAGAATAGACCTTCTCCTCCAGAAGTCCCAATCCTTCCAGTAAGGCGTCTATATTCTCGGTTCGGGATGCTCTTTCCGCGGCGACCTTTTTGAAACTCTCGAGGTTGGCACGATAAAACTCCTCGTTCTCTACGCCGTAAAGGCTGATCTCGGGACCGTCATTTGTTATAGTGAAAAACTCGCCTGCTCCCATGCGGCCCTCGCGCATCAGAAAGTCAGCCGTGTCTTTCCTGATCTTCTTGTCCGGGAAAGTCTTTAAGAGGGAGGTGTCCACGTATCCGCTTGCGCCTTCAAGCGCGATAAAACTGAGATCGTAATTCGTCACAAGCGAATCCAGGAGATTGGCTATAGAATACTGCGCTGATAGGGACGCGTGCGCATCCTGGATATGCACGATGATCTCATTGCCGCCGTTTGCAACAGCTTCCTGCGTTCTTGCAACATCATGGGGGATCGCAATTCCATTGACATTGAGATTATCGCGATAGGTCGCATCATAAGGCCTGGCCTGGGCCCATACGGGCCGTCCGCTTTGCGCCCAGCCTGTCTGCTGATGCAAAAAGAGGACCGTTAATGCAATACTTACGCATTTGATGAAAAAAGCATGTCTCTTCTTCCATTCTATAATGCCATAAGTAGAGTCTTCCTCTTTTATATCGTCGGAATATCTTGTCGGTTTGCCGGAAGGGGAGAAGTCATCCTTTTCAAAGCCGTTTCTCCCCTTTCCTTTCCAAGCATTCATTAGTTTACCCTCCTAAATGTCTTACCTTAAGTAGCTTTTTCTTTGCTTAACCCTTCTTCATTATACCACATTCCAGGCGGCGGTCAATACCTTATTTCTACCTATTTTCTATCTTAACCCAAGCCGGGAATATCACTTTTTTCACCTTCCTCCCGGTAGCATTGCGACCAATGTGGGGATAAATCATCCTATGCAAAGAACTGATCTTGTAATGCCCTAACTAACTCCAATAAGCTCAACCTATTAAACTTTCTTTTTTTCTAACTGTGTCATTATACAACAATACCATATAGCTGGTCAACAAGATTATTCTAACTATTTTAATTCTAACACAAGGAGAGCAGGTTACATATAATAGGAGTTAATCTTAATACCGTTTTTAAAATTAATCTTGGACCTGTACCAGAATTTGACCTTAAATCGTGCGGTTTTAGCTTTGATTTTAAAAACGGTTTTGGGTGTGTTTGGGGTGAGATTTGAACGGCCATTTGATCTTTTTTACAATATCCGTGAATAGCCGCCAGAGGTCTTTGACAAGTTTTCCCCAGTTTTTGGGGCTTATCGCTTCCTTGATTATCTGTCCGAATTGCTCAAAAATCGAGTAAATGGCCGGGACAAGCACCAGTGTAAGCGGCGTGGCGAACAGGAGTCCGCCTATTACGGTAACAGCAAGAGGGTTCCAGAGATTCGACCCTTCGCTTCTGTCCAGGGCCATCGGGAGCAGGCCAAAAACCGTTGTTGCCGTCGTCATAAGCACGGGTCTCAACCTGTCCCTTGCTGCCTGCATCAGGAGCCGAAAGAGGTTCCGGCGCCGTTTTTTCAACTCGTTTGCGTGATCCACAAGGATGATGCCGTTATTGACAACAATACCGGCAAGCATCATCAGCCCGATAAGAGCGCCCATCCCTATAGCGGTGCCGGTCATCCAGAGCGCCCCCACGGCACCTACCGTTGCCAGCATGACAGTGACCATGATAATGAACGGCTGGCGGTAAGATTCGAATATGGAAGCCAGGACCAGATATATAAGAACAAGTATAACAATGATGGTGAGTAAAAACTCGCGTTGGGTCTTGATCAGAGTCGGATAATCTCCCCCTACTTCATAAAAATAATCTTCGGGCAACTTGAGGTCTGAAAGTTCCTTGTCCAATAATGTCACGGCTTTCCCGAGGGGCAACTCCCCTATATTCGCACTGACCTGGATCATCCGGGCTCTATTTTTCCGCCAGATCTCGCTGGGGCCAAGGCCATACTCGAAATCCACCACCTGGTCAAGCGCCACCCTGTCGTCGCCTATTTTGGAAACACTGAGGGCGTGTATATCCTTCACGGTGCGCCTGTCCTTTTCCTGCATCCGCACTATCGTCTCGACCTCCCGGGCCTTCGTATGATACATCGTAGCCCTTACTCCTCTGACCTTGGCATGGACCATATCGGCCACTTCCCTGGTGCTGAATCCAAGCTGGGAGCTTTTCTTCTTATCTACCCTGAGATCCAGCTCAGGACGGCCTTCCCTCATTCGGATCTTGGTGTCGGTAAAATAAGGTATACGCCCCATTCTCGTAGTTATCGCTATGGCGATCTCTCTCAGTATGTCATAATCGTGACCGTAAATGTTAAGAAGCACTTCCTTCGTCCCGACCTCTTGTTCTTCTTCAAAATAGATAAAGGCCGGCTGCAGACGGGCGACCTTGGGCCTCAGGCTGTCTATCACCTCGCCTACTGATCTTTTCCGTTCCTTTAATCCCACCAGATTGACATATACCTTGCTTGACCAGGCATCCACGCGCGCGGTAAATTCCTTCACCTCCGGAACTTCCTGCAGCATAGCTTCCACTTTCCTGACGATCTCGTCGCTTGAGTCCAGTTTTGCCCCCGTCGGGAGTTCTATGAATATGGTGAACCTGTTCTGTTCCGTGGTCCCGAGATATTCTTTGCCCATTCCTCCGTAAACATACGCGGCACACAGGAAAAGTACAACAGCGATCGCGATCATCAGAAATCTCCTCCTGAAAACGAACAAGAGGCTTCTTTCCTGCACCCTGTAGAAAGGAAAAAGAAATCCCTCTTTGACCAGCTGGGATTCACCCCCTTTTTCCACGATTTTGATCCTGGAACTCATGAGGGGCACTATCATGAGCGCGACAAAAAGCGACACACAAAGAGAAAAGGTAACCGTCCAGGCAACACCTCCGTAAAGCAGGCTCATGGATTTACTGACAAAAAGCATAGGCAGAAAGACGATGATAGTGGTCAGGGTGGAAGCGAAGATCACGACGTTCATCTCGGTGCTGCCTTCCACAGCCGCTTCGATCTGGTCCAGCCCCTGTTCACTCTTTGTCACGATGTTCTCGAACACGACTATGGAGTTGTCAACAAGCATTCCGACCCCCAGGGCCAAGCCGAAGAGCGTGATGAAGTTTATCGTGAGGTCCATTATGGCCGGTACTAGCATATTTGAAAGATCCATGAACCCGAACGTTATTATGAGGGATATGGGTATCGATAGCGCCACTATGAGAATGGGCCTATGTTTTTTAAAAAACAAAAGGAACAGGATAAGCCCGGCCAGCAGGAAATAGAGAAGCCAGGTAGGCGCGAATATGGCCGCGGCCAATCCCGCGGGAATGATAAAAGCCGCATTTTTGCCGAGTTTGCCCAAAAAAAGCATCAGGATAAATATGATCATTACCGCGCCCCGGAGCAGTGAATTACGCAGATTGGCTATGGAAGTCTTTATGAACTCCGCCTGGTTCTTCGTCACGACAAGTTCGATGTCTTTGGGAAGCAGCATCCTGATATTTCCTATCTCGTCAAGAATGCCTTTGGAGACCCTGATCGTGTTGGCCTTGGACTCTTTCTGAACATACACCGAAACAATGGGCTTAACGTTTATCCTGGCGTAGGTTTTAGGCTCCAGGTAGGAATCTTTGACCTCGGCAAGATCCTTTACCCTTACGACAGATCCATCCGGCCTGGTCGATACTACCGTGTTCTTAATATCGTCAACGGTGACAAGCTGCCCTATCGCCCTTATAAGCACCTTATCCCTGCGTCTTTCAAGTTCCCCGGTAAGAAGATTCAGGTTATTTGACCCGAGCGCGGAGATAAGGCGGTTAAGGGAAACCGCGTAACGGTACAATGCTTTTTCGTCGGCTTCGATTATTATCTTCCGTTCCCTTCCGCCTCCGACCTCCACATTGGCAACCCCGGCGACCCGCTTGATCCGTTCCTTTACCTGCTCATCGACGATCCTGCGCAGTTCTTCCGTCGACCGCTTGCGGCTCGTCACGGCGAATATCACGATGGGAACGTCTGTCTGGGAGAACTGTGCGATGATGGGTTTTTCGGCTTCCTTGGGCAGTTTTTCCTTGACCTTGGCGAACTTCTCCCTGACCTCCATGGCTGCCAGCTGCATGTTTATCCCGCGTTCAAAACTGAGAACAACGGTAGATTCGCCTTCTTTTGATATGGAAAGTATCCTTTCCAGGTGCGATACAGTGCTGACTGCTTCTTCGATGGGTTTGGTGACCATGGACTCGACTTCGGTGGGTGGGATGCCGCCGCGGATGTATATTATGATGCTGATCTGTCCGAAAGATATATCCGGATAAAGTTCCACCGGCAGCCGTGTCAGGGATATGACCCCCATCAGGCACAAGGCGGAAAATATCATGATCGTGGTTATCGGTCTTACTATGGAAAAACGGGACAAGCTCATAAGTCTGTGTAAGAAAGTTACTTGCTGAAAAACCGCGCGACTTTCCCTCTGATCTCGCTTTCGAGGACAAAAATAGACGGGATCACGACCAGGGTAAGGAAAGTGGCGACCAATAATCCCCCCATAACGCTTATGGCCAGGGGCGCCCTCAGTTCGGCCCCCCTTCCGATCGCAAGCGCCATGGGAAATAGTCCCAGCACAGTAGTAAGCGCTGTCATGATTATCGGCCTGAGTCTGGCCAGGCTTGCCTCAACAACGGCATCCATCACGTTTTTACCCCTGCGCATGAGGATATTCGTGTAATCTATGAGAACAATACCATTATTGACCACGATCCCCCCCAGCATGATGACCCCGAGAAGGGCGACAACGCTCACCGAGGTGTTAGTCGCGAACCATGCCAGTAGAACACCGATCAGGGAAAGCGGGACCGTGAAAAGGATTATAAGCGGCTGCGTCATTGACTCAAACTGCGCAGCCATTATCATGTAAACCATTATGATCGACAAGATCAGCGCGAACCTGAGGCTGTTGAAGGATTTTCTCATTTCTTCCGATTCGCCGGCAAGTTTTACAAAATAGCCGCTTTCGAATTTCATCGTTTTAAGCATCTTCTCCACATCCGCCACGACATCGGAGATCTTCCGATTGATGACGTTGGCAGATACTATGATGGTTCTTTCCTGTCCGAGGCGCTTGATCTCGCTCGGGCCTTTTCCTTTTTTGAAACTGGCGACCGAACCCAGCGGGACCATCCCTCCGGCGGGCGTTTTCAGACGGATACGATACAGCTCGTCGTAACTGTCCCTGTCCTCTTCCCTCAACCTTACCCTTATATCTATCTCGTGCCCCTTCTCCTTGAACCGGGACGGGATATATCCCCTCAGGACCGTCTGCGCGACCCTTGCAAGATCAACGACCGAAATATTGTACAGTGACGCCTTGTTCTTATCGACGTTTATCCTCACTTCGGGAGATGGTTCCGGGATGTCGTCTTCGATGCCGAAGATACCTTTTATCCCTTTCAATTTCTCTTCTATGCCCTTGGCGATATTCTCCATCACGTCCAGCCTCTCGCCCTTGATCTCTATGGTTATCGGCTTTCCTCCGCCTCCGAACGCTCCGGCAATAACTCCCTGCTGCAGGGAGAACTCTATCCTGGCATCTCCGAGGGCCCTGTCTCCCCTGAACCGATCCTGCAGTTCCTGGACCACATCGGTGGTCTTCACCCTTCTCTTTTCCTCAAGATTGACTATGAGCTGCCCCTGATGTGACCCCATCCTTGTAATTATGTCTTTTGCGGTACCACCGGTCGTCGATCCCACAACAGAACTTACGGATTCCACGTAGGGATATCCGCGGATCTCTTCCTCCATTTTCAAGACGACCTTGTTGGTCTCTATCACCTTCGTCCCCACCGGCATGTCCACCTTTATTACGAACTGCCCCTGATCCGTCTTCGGCATGAGCTCTTTTTCCAGAAAGTTAAGAATAAACAGGCTTGAAATAAATATCGCCAGCACTATGATAAGTCCGGTCTTTTTATACACGATAAATTTCCTGAGAAGGATCTCGTACTCCGAGACCATCTTTCTCCAGGTTTTTCCCCCGACAAAAGCAGCGGATCCTTTCGCCGCCTCCTCTTTGCCCCCGCCCAGCTTGCAGCTCAAAAGCGGGATAAGGGTCAGGGCGACCCAGAGAGAACCGACCAGCGCGAATGTTACCGTGAACGCAAGCTCCTTGAACAGCTGGCCCGCCACTCCCACGACGAATATCATCGGAAGGAAAACGGCTATCGTGGTAAGAGTGGATGCCACGATGGCGTTCGACACTTCATCGGCGCCTTCGGTTGCCGCCTTTTCCGGTGTTTTTCCCATCTCCCTGTGCCGGAATATATTCTCCATGACAACGATGGCGTTATCCACCAGCATGCCCACACCGAGAGCCAGCCCGCCGAGAGACATCATATTTATGGAAAGTCCGCCGAAATACATAAAGGTAAAGACTATCATAATAGAAATAGGTATGCTGAGCGTGACTATTGCGGAAGACTTGAAACTGCGCAGGAAGAACAGAAGCACCAGAAATGCCAGGCATCCGCCCTGCAGGGCGGCGTCACGCACGCCGTTGATGGCATCCCGGATAAAGATGGATTGATCATATATGACCTCGAGTTTTATATCCTCGGGCAATAGTTTCCTGATCCGCTTGAACGAATGGCGTATCCTGTCTATTACCTGCATCGTGTTGGTCTGGGCCTGTTTCTGCACCGATATGGAGACATTCTCCTCACCGTTGTATCTGGAAAAACTGCTTCGTTCCTTAAAGGTGTCGAGGACGTTCGCAACGTCCTTGACCAGAACGAGATTTGCCTTAGGGCTGATCTCCCTCTGATCCAGCCTCTCCTCGAAAGAAAGCATCCTCTGCTGCTCTTCCTCGGCCCCGGTCTTCACCACGACATCCCTTATCTCCTGAACTTCCTGAAATTCGCCCAGTGTCCGTATAAGGTATTCATAAAAACTTTCCTTGATTGTCCCTGCTGGATAGTTCAGGTTCGCGTTGGTGATCGCGTCAGATACATCGAGGATAGAAACCCCGTATGTCTTCAGTTTTCCCTGGTCGACTTCAACGAGGATCTCGCGCTCCAGCCCCCCTTCGACCGAAGCCGAAGCGACCCCGTCGATCTTCTCCAGTTCTTCCTTGATAATATCGGTAGCGATCTGCCTGAGCTGCACGGGGCTCCGCTGTCCGGTTATGCTGATAGTCATTATGGGCAGCTCGAACGGGTTAAAAGGAACCACAAGCGGCTCGGTGGCGTCCCGCGGAAGACGCGCTTTCATGAGATCCACTTTTTCCCTTGTTCGGAGGGACGCGAAATCCATATTCTGATCCCAGTCGAACTCGGCGATAACGAGAGATACGCCTTCCTTGGATATCGAACGCACGCCTTTCAGGCCGCTTACAGTCCCCACGGCTTCTTCAACGGGTTTGGTAAGCAGCGTTTCCACCTCTTCGGGAGCAGCGTTAGCATACCCCGTAAAAACGGTCAGCTGCGGATATGTAATGGGCGGGAAAAGCTCCTGCGGGAGCTTCATCAATGAAATGAGCCCGAAAAGCATGACCCCGACAAATATCATGACGGTGGTCACCGGTTTTTTTGTAGAAAATTCAGGCAGCCCCATGGTTTTCGTATCGCGGATCGCTTCGTGTCGCTCAGAATATCGTTTCTTGGATCTCGGTTATCGCGACTTTGTCTTTGTCCTTGTATTCCTGGTGTAGTTCACGGATTATCAGCTCCCCCTCTTTAAGCCCCTTGCTGATCTCGGCCACGTCATGGGTGAGGTATGCTATTTCTATCTCTCTTTCTTCAACGATCCCGACTTCTTCTCCTATTGATTCCGCGATCCGTTCTTCTTCCTTCTCCGCACTCTCCGGATGTACCGCATAAACGAAATACTTATTTTCCTTCTTCTTGAAAGCGGAAGCCGGAATTATCAGTGCATCTTTCTTCTCGTAGGTATTAATGATCGCTCTGGAGAACATGCCGGGCTTTAATTCATTCTCTTCGTTGCTAAGTCCGATCTTTACCTTCTGAGTGCGTGTCCTCCCCTCTATCATGGGAGAGATCATGTCAACCGTCCCGGAATACGACGCGCCGGGGTACGCATCAATGTATATTTCAGCGTTCTGCCCAAGTTCTATCTTGGGAGAATCTTCCTCTATCACGTCGAATGTCGCGTAAACTTCGCTGAGATCCACAAATATCCCGACCTTATCCTGCGGTCCCACGAAAGCGCCCGCGTGCCTTTCCTTGCTTCCGAGATAACCGTCGCTGGGCGCATATATGTTCGTCTTTTCAAGATCCCGCTTGGCCGATTCGTACTCAAGCTTCTTCTGGTCCAGCGCCATCTTGTCGACACCGCCGAGCTCATACAGCTTCTTGGCCTTTTCCAGCTCAAGGCTCGCGTATTTCAGCTTAAGGAGCGCGTCCTTCTGATCTATGCTGGCGATAATGTCTCCTTCAAGGATACGTTCCCCTTCCTCAAAATTAAAGCTTTCCAGCACGCCCTTGCCGTCAAAGATCAGCGCTATTTCCTTAAAACCCTCTATCCTGCCCATGGCCGGAAGCGTATCTTTGAAATCCATGCGCTTGACCTTGTAGACCTTGACGGGGGTCGTCTCCAGGAACTCCACCATCTCCCTCGCTTCTCTCTTTACCCCGAAAAATACCTGCCTTATCTTTCCTATGGTCCTGGACAGGATAAACGTCGCGATCAGGATCCCGAGAAGTATCCAGATATAGTTCTTTTTCAGCTTGGCAAAATCTATTTTACTGAGATCGATACTCCTTATTTTGCCTTTGATCTTGTCCAGCTGCTCTTTATTCAAGTATTCCTTTTTAACTTTCTCCAGATATTCTTTATTCAGATACTCCTTCCTGATCTTTTCTACATGCTTTCTGATGTCCTGACGCTTTTCCTCATCCGGACGTTCCCCTTCTCTTCTATCATTTTCCCTGTTTTCCATAATATCCCTCCGGATTTCAACAGTCGTTAATGCCTGAACGGCAGTTTGTCAAAACATTACTCGGTTTCAGCTTTTTCTATATCCGTCAGAAGCTGTTTTGCTTTCTCGTTTTCAGGATCTATCTGAAGCGCTTTTTGCGCGGCTTTGCGCGCGTAGGAAAAATTGTTCTTACTCAGGAACACCTGAGCTTGGACAAGATACCCGGCTATTTTCTCCGCGCGCCTGCGCAATCCTTCTTCTAGCGCCGCTCTCCTGCGCGCTTCTATCTTCGCCTCTTTTGCCCGTTCCTCGGCGGTCTTCCTGGCGGCAACTTCTTTTTCCCACTCCCCATATTCCCGGCTCTCATATTCCGGTCTAAAATAATCAGGGATACCTACCGCCTTGTTAAGCTCGACAAGGGATATATAATAACCGGTATCACCGGCCACCAGCCCGTATTCGTCCACGGCGAGCTTTTCCGCTTCTTCAATGACCTTTGATGTCTCCATCTCGCCGTACAGCATTCTTTCCTCAAGGACATCCACGTACATCTGCTGGTGCTCCACCTTTGCTTTTGCCACGTCCATCTGCAAGAGCGCCTTCTTGTATTGAAAATACTTTTCCTTGACCTCCAGTATAAGAGCGTTTTTCTCCTTGAGATATTCGTATTTTGCGCTTTCGAAGCCCACTCTTGACTCCTGAAGGTTCGAAAAATACGCCAGGTCGTCCAGTAGCTTCAGGGTAAAATAGCTGGTCGCGCTTTCGGTCCCCTGAAAAGCGGATACCACCGGCGCCCATACCTCGCGGACATAGTTGTACTCAACCGTATTCCCCCAGATAGGAATGCTTCCTTTCACTCCGGCAAACCATTCCGGGGCCAGGCCCCTTCGCTCCTGATCCGCCGTACCGGCATCATTTATGGGCTGGAAGGTCTCAAAAGACTGCCCGAAAGACCCGTGAAAAGTTATCTTCGGCCAGCCCTTTGCCTTCATTATCTTCCTGTCAAGGTCATAATACTCGATCGTCTTTTCCTTGATCTTGAAATCGGGCCGGTTGGCAAGAGCCAGCTGATAACAATTCTCCAACCCTACCTGCATCGGTTCCCCCGGCGGATCGACCGGCTTGATCCTGATGCGCTGTTCGGGATCCATGTTCATGGTATGAAAAAGCATCATCTCCGCCAGGCTCACGTCTTCTTCCGACGAGATATGCTGAAAATTGGCCTGTATGTTCTGCCCCTTGACCTTGAGATACTCCACCCGGGGCACTATTTCCTGCTGGTAGGCTTTCTCGATAATATCGTGCAGAGAATTGACCATTTTCTTCAGCTTGTCCTGGACCTTAAGCCCCTTGATGGCTTTGTCCAAATTGTAATACGCTGTCTTGGTCTCCGCGATCACCTCGTTCTTTATCTTTTCTCCTTCCAGCTTTACGATATCAAGGTTGGCCTGGGCTTGCCGCACTTCGAACCACGCCCCGAACCCGTCAAAAGCGGTATGCTTGATCTCGGCCAGGTACTTTTCTCCGTGATAATGCCGGACTCTCATTTTTCCGACGGACCGTTCGATCGTGCCCGTGACCTCCGGAAAAAGGTCCCTGCGGGCCTCCCAGACTCTCACCTCGGCCAGCTTGACCTGCTTCGCGGACATGACCATGCGCTGGCTTCTGTGCAACGCCAGCTGGACACATTCGTCGATCGTATATATCTTCTCTTCCTGAATGTCGCCTAACTCATACGTTTTTTTCTTGAACAGTCCGGTGACCTGATCGAACCATCCTTTTCCCTCGTCGTATTTATGGAAAATGTCCCCTTCTTCCTTCTCCTCTTTGAGGGCTTTCTCGATCCTGCCGGGCATTTCCGCTTCTTCTTCATTCCTGACGCTGAACATTTCTTCCTTATCGATGTCCGTGATCAGCTCGGCGACCTTACTGCTTTCCGGGGCTTCTTCGCGCGCCTTATACGCGTACCTGCGCGCGCCGGAATAATCTTTCTTGGAAAGATAATATCTGGATTTTGAAATGTATCTATCTATCTTTTTTTCGAGGCGTTTTCTCTTGGCTTCTTTCCTGGCCTGTTCTTTGGCCGCTTTCTCGGCTGTTTTCCTTGCGCGTTTCTCTGCTGCCTCCCGTTCCTCTGCACTTTGTCTTTTCTCCGCCGCCGGGGCTTCTTCTATCGCTTCTTCCTCCGCCGCCGGGGCTTCTTCTATCGCTTCTTCCTCCGCCGCCGGGGCTTCTTCTATCGCTTCTTCTTCCGGCTCAACCTCCGCCATAACCTCTTCCTCTCGCGCTTCCGGCTCTTTCTCTTTTTCTTTCAAGCGCTCCTGGCCTTCTTCATAGGCGCTTTCCGCTTCATCTATCTGACTTAACAATAACTGAGCCTCGCGGTTGTCCCTGTCGGCCTCAAACGCTTTTCTCGCATAGCCGCGCGCCCCGTCAAACCTGTTCTTGTCAAGCTGCTTTCTCGCCTTGTCAAGATATCCGGCTACTTTCTTCGCGCGTCTTTCTGCCGCCGCTTCTTCCTTCTTTTTCCTGCGCTCTTCTTCCCTCGCCCGTTTTTCCGCCTCTTTCTCCTGTTCGGCTCTTAATCTGGCTTCCTCTTCCTCGCGTTTCAGGCGTTCCTGCTCTTCCTTATACAACTTCTCCGCTTTATCTATTTCTTCGAGCAGGATCCGTGCTTTTTTGCTCTTTTCGTCTACGGCGAGTGCTTTTTCCGCATAGCCGCGCGCCCCGTCAAATCTTTTTCGGTCGAGCTGTTTCCCTGCATTATCAAGATACCTGTCTACTTTTTCCGCGCGTTTCTGGGCTGCCGCCTCTTCCTTCGCCTTTCTCCGCACCTCTTCTTCTTTTCTCCTGAATTCCTCTTCCTCGCGCTTCAGGCGTTCCTGCTCCTCACTGTGCACCCTTTCTGCCTTATCTACTTCACCGAGCACAGCCTGAGCTTTTCTGCTTCTTTCATCCACGGCGAGCGCTTTTTCCGCATAACCGCGGGCGCTGCCAAAGTTACCTTTAGCGAGCTGCGCTTCCGCCTTCTGAAGATAGCCGGCTATCTTCTCGGCCCGCCTCAGCACTTCCTCATTGCCGGTCTCAGCCATAGCGATATCGACGCAGGAAAGGAAGAAGATCCCGGCGATCGTTGCCCGAAGGCTTCTGATATATTTTCGTCTCACGTTTTTGTTCAGCAAATCACGCCTCTCTACCGCTTTTCCTTTTTTTCTGTTGTTCCTTTTTTTTCTGCCGGTATTTCCTCATGTATTTTTTCATGTAATCGCGGTGTCTCTCCTTGTTGGCTTCGCGGTAAAGCTGAAGGTACTCGGTGTGCTTGCGCCGCCATTCCAGGGATCTTTCCCGGCAGGCCTGTTTCCAAGATTTGTCCTGGGACTCCTTATACTTGAAATAATTGGGATTGGCCTCCCGCCAGGACTTCATATTTATGAGCTGCCTCTGATACTGGCATTCCAGGCTTGAACAGACTTCCTGGTTGGGCCGGTATTTATTGGGAATAAAAGGTTTTCCGCATATACTGCATTTTTTCTCCGTGCGCGCTTTTTTCTCCATGACTAAACCTCCATGAACAATTCCCGTCGGCACAAAAGAGCCGCACCGATGGAAGATGCCTCTTTCGCCAGCACGCCGGGAATAATTTGCACTTTATCCACCATATTTTCAAGCAAGAACCTTCTTGCGCCTTCTTTTACAAATTGTACAAAGTTGCCCTCTTTTTTCTCCGTGCCTCCCCCGAGGATCACCAGTTCCGTACTGAACATATTGGCCAGATAGGAAACCCTGACGCCTAAAGCCAGGGCGGCTCTCCTGACAAGATCTTTGGCCAATTCATCATTGTTCTCCGCCGCGTCCAGCACCACGCCCAGGGTTATGCTGTCAATATCCCCTCCGACCATGTTGACAATATCAGTCCCTACACCTTTATTTACAAGACTTTTAGCCGTTGAGACCACGCCGAACTGGTTCCAGGGGCGCAAATAGTCCTCTTCGTTTTCCCCGCTGCCTTTGCCGGCTTCAAAGATCATCTCATTTTTTATTACTACTCCGTCACCTATATCCAGGTGCATGTACAGGACATCTCTTCCTTTGGTTTTTTCTCCGAAATCTCTTTCTCCGTATCCGGCGGCCGTTGCTTCTTCGACCACCAATACATCGCAATCAAAAATACGGCTTATCCCTTCCGTCAGGATATCTTTTGCCTTGGAGTTCTTATCTTTTAGCCCTCTCGGCAGGGCTATCCCCACGGAAGAAAACTCGGTCCCACGCAACTTTGTCGTGCTGCCGGTTGTTTCAATGATCTCGTTTATTTCCCTGTTCCTCCCTTTCAATTCCGAAAAAGGCTTGATCCCGATCTCTTCCCTGTTCATTATGTTCCCGCTGAGATCAGCAACGGTCAAAACACACTCTTTATCGCCAAAGCCCAACCCCAGGATCTTGTTCCGATCGTCGCTGAATCTGATCTGGTCGCCTTTATCCGATCCGGAAACTTTCAGAAGGTCCTTTTTTACGCACGAATTGATATATTCGGCCACTGTATCGCCGGGTATGCCCGTTTTCTCGCTTATATCGCTCATGGACAGGGCCGCTCTTTTTTTAATAACATTAAAAATATTCAGATTTGATTGGATGTTTTCATCGTCCGGATGGATCCTGACAGGACGTATGTTTCTTTTGTTCCTTGCCATATTTTTTCTCCTTTTAAAGGCAGGTTATCAAAACTTAGTTTCCTGAAGATATTATTATAAACTAACTTTTGACGGTTGGTTCTCTTAATATACATAATTATTATACAAATGTCAAATCTAACTTTGAAAAATCTTTATAAGAAATGTTAGGAAATATCGGAAAGGTTTGATAAGTGCGAATTATACCGCGGCGAGGAGCTTCCTCTGGGCGTCGTATATTTTCTTGATGTTATTGTAATCCAGCGGTTCCGCTTTCGGAAAAAAGATAACGGTCCTTGCGTTCTCGATGGTCACCTCTATCTCCGGATGTCCGGAGATGGATCTCTGTCCGAGCGCCATACGCACCGCCATGGTAAGCATCTCCAGAAGCCTTATATAGGAATCTCCTTTCAATCCGCTGGCGTCCACGCCGGCAAGAAACGCTTTATCCGTGTCGTTGTCACCGGTCGCTCTTATGGGGTCGAACTCTTTGTTTTTCAGGGTATCCTGGCTTGCCAGCACGATAACGTTTTGAAGAGGGGCGCGCTCCTCTTCCACGGTCTTCATGAGGTTTGTGGCCAGGGTATCGCCGTCCCCCCTGATAACCTTAACGGTGCCTTTGGCATCCAGCCGGTCCAGTTCCTGGATAAGCTGCTGAATAAGGGCTTTCTGTTCCTCCGGGATCCAGTCTGTCTCAAGGGCCAGGATTATCTTTTCGCCTTTGGCTCTTATCTCCTGCGCGCGGGATCCCTGGACCAGAGCATCCAGTATAGCGTCCGCCCACAGGGTCTCCTTGACCTTATATATTTCACCCTTGACCTTTTTAACATCTGTCCTGTCAAGAGTATTATTTGCCTCCAGTATCTTTATTACCTCTTCTTTGCGCGTGGGGGTAATAAACTCAGGTTCATACGTCTTTTTTTCTTCCTTTAGATCAGTCCTCACTATCCCAAATTCGACAAGAGTATCAAGACAACCGGAAATAGTCAAAATATTTAAGCCCTCCGTCCTCTCAATGATGTCCTTAACGCCCTGGGTTTTCCCTTCCGAATGAAGCAGTTGAAATACCCTGGCAAGAGTCCCCGGAGGCAGAACGGCTCTTTCGGGTTCACCCTCGTTAGATACCGCATCTGGATTATCGCGGAAAATTCCCTCAACATCTTCTGCGGTTGTTCCTGTCGGGAGTATATAATCAGGAATATGCCAGGCATTGTGCGTAATGAGGTCATAACATAGATCGATAAGATCTTGCGGAAGTTTTTCTCTTTGTTTTTTCGTAAGGCCGGCGAATATCTGCGGGTAATTTTTCATGATCATCTCGGCCCTGGGACCCGGGGCTTTATTGTGTTCCACGACTGTTATCCAGTAATACATCATCGCCAGGAGATTTATATACAGATGGCTTTTCCCGCGCTCCTGCTGCGCGAGAACCTCGTCAGGATTAAATACCGTAAACCCATACTCGTTTATCGGAAAATGCCCCCTTATCGTATGTATTGCCAAAGAATATATGATCGAGGAATATATTTCTCCCAGGAGCTCGGCCTCAGCGGTTTTCGAAGAAGCATAGATTTTTCCCAAATCCCCTTTTATTCCTGTAAATCTGAGCTTATGCATCATCTTTACGAAATTTTCATTTATCCTGATCTCTTTAAATACCTTGTAGCCTTTGTCCCCTTCAACCATTACGAGATCCGTCGGCAAAAGACATTCCGAGAGTTTACACACAACTATCTTATCGGGGTCTACCCCCGGTATGTCCTTGGCATCTTCCGATAATCTGCGCACAGCTTTTTCTTCTTCGGGTATCTTCAATTTGTCCACGGATTCGTTATGCTTCCCTATCTCATGCACCGCGATTTCGTGGAAAATCCTTTTTATATCCGCGATCGTCTTCTGACAGTCTGTAATCTCCACTCCCCTCATAGTTATCATGTTTTTATAAGCATCGTCATTAAAGCGTATCATGCCTTTTTGCCCCTCGCTGTCCACGTACCCCTCATTGGACGCACCCTCGGATCTACGCTCTATTTCGCGGATCGTTAGCCCGAGTTGGGGAGAGATCTCATCAAGCTTGAACCGGTCCGCCTGATTCTTTCTCCACAGCTGCCAGAAACTTTCAAAGGCTTCTTTGAACATTTCCCCCGTTATCTCTTCCCTTACCAGTATATTTTCCAGTATGGCTTGGGCCCGGTGCTTTTCATCTCTTGCTTCTTTGACTGCGATAGCACCGGTGACAAAAACAGGCTGTCCGATAAGGAGCAGCCTTCTTGTCTTTACTATTTCCTGAAAATTCCGTTTTATGCTTTCTGCACCGATCTTTTCCAGAAAAGCCATGACGCTTCTCACGCTCTCATCCGTGGCATCAATAAAATACATTGCATCTTTTTCCTGCAAACCATGTGAATCCGGTCTTTCAAGCATCCGGGCCACTGCCCCGGGAGAAAGTCTCCCCTTCAGCTCCTCGCATATTTTGTCATATTCTTCAAGTGAGTAAACAGCGCTTTTTATCTGCCCGTCGCCGTAGAGCAAAATATGCGCATTATATGATCTCCCCTCAACACTGCACGGAATAACGAGTATTTTGTTCGGCTGATCAGTTGCCGGTACATGATCTAATCCCAGCTCTTCCATGTTCGAAAAAAACACCCTGACTGTTTTCGGGCCCAGGTCAGAAAATAGATTATAAACAGAGTCTCCCTTGGAGCCCAGAATATCGGGTTTTTGGGCTATCTCATCCATAATGATAAACCCCAGCATTCCCTTGTCAAGTATTGCTTCATCCAGAATAGGCTTGGACATGATCTGCGGATGAAGATTGCAAGGCACACTGCTTCCTGCTCCCAATGACAGATATGAAGGGGACATTGAGAGGTTCGTAAACGATATTACCAGTATTAATGACATCAAAGTGATGTATCTTCTGGTGCGTCCTTTTCTTGCCGACACATCTTCCTCCCGGTATATTACTTTATACATCTTGCTTTTTGTATGGTTAACTGCCATTACTTTAACATAAGTATTAAAGCAAATCAATGGGAAAAACTGACTATTTTATAATTAACATAACTCTAATGACCAATTCATGCTAATCATATAAAAAAATAGCCGGAGCATAATCCCCGGCTATCCCCATCATGTAACCGTGTAAAATTCAGATAATAGTGTTAGAGCGATCTGAGGATCTCCTCCTGCGCGTTCTCCCAGTCACGGATCTCCTCCCAGTTAACGCGGGTTATCCTGAGGGCTATATCGCCTGTATATAACCTCTGCATGATATCTTCAAGGCCTTCAGCGGTTATGCCTTCAAGGTTCGCATCAAGTATGCCGCTGGCATTAAAGGCGGTAAGAAAACTCATCCTGCTTTCAATAAGATCCTGGGGGGTCAACCCAAAATCTTCCCTTAATCTTTTATCATTTAATATCGCGCTGGCCACCGCAACTACCCTGACTTCGTCGACCTGGACCTCATCAGCCCCCACTTCTTCGGATATATCGTTCCCTATAACTATCAGATTTGGATATTCCTTTTGCGCTCTCTCGGCTGCTATTTTATCCTGTTCCGTAAGACAATAAACAAATATCTTGGGCAAGCGCTCTTTATTTCTTTCTGCCGTGGCTTCATCTATCGCTTTCTTAAGCTCTCCTTCAAGATCAGTATCAAAATGGGATACCCTTGTATTAATGCCCAGTTTCCTGAAACTTCTACTGATCTTTCTCGCGTATTTCTCCTGTCCTGCCATTGTCTCGACATTGAGACTGGGGATAAGAACGATATTAAGACAACCCCGCCTCAAGCCGTCCACCAGGCTTCCTATATCCCGAGTAAGCGCCAGGTTACCTGCGGGATCCAGGTGATCTTGTAAACCGAAAAGCAGCGCTTTCTTGCCGGCGCCTTTGCGGTCGACCTGCTCGAAATTGTAGAATATAAGTCCTCTCTCGGATTCCGTCATGGGCCTTAACCCCATATCCCTCATCTTGTCCTCAAGAGCACTCGTAAATTCTTCTGCTGTCATCCTGTCCATATCCGCGCCATCGGCGACAAGCGCATCATACGTATCCCGGACATCCTCGCCGACACCTCTCATGTAAGTATGTCTTGTTATCGCGTATCCTTCAGGAACATCGATAATGCCTTCTCCGAGTTCGTGGATAAGCGCAAGCGGGTTCGTTATGAACTTCCTATTGAGATACAGCACTCCGTTCGACCCGAAATGGCCCAGGATGCTTTCATTGTCTTCCAGGGCAGCGACCCTGTCCGAAAGACCCACCATGTTCCCGAGCAGGTTCCTGAGTTCGCTGATCCTGCCCCTTTCCTCAGCGGTCAAAGTAGTGGGTCTTTCGTCAGAAAGAAACGCATCCAGCGATTCAAGCATCTGATCCTTATCAATATCCCGTCGTGCGACCAGATTGATCGCGATAGGAACATCCAACTCGGCATGGCTCACAATAAGCTTTCCTTCTTTTTCCTCCGACCGGAAACCATCGGTCAAAAGCTGCCCGTCGCGCCCGTATACCTTTCCGATAAGACCGGCTTTGATGAAGGAAGAAAATACAAAATTGTCAATTTCACTTCTCATCTCGCTCGTTATTTCCGCATTAAAAAGCGCCTTTTTCTGTCCGCTCTCGACAAATGCTCTTAATGCGGCGGCATTGCCCCCTACATCGCCTTCTCCCGCTTTTACGCTGTTAATCATTCGTGCTACGGTGCTCATCGTTTTAATGTTCTCTCTTCTGGCATTTTTAAGCTCTATGGGTATCTTATCTTCCAATGTCAGCGCCCTGTCCTCGAATCCCTCGACTACATTCCCGCCGGAATCAATACCAAGTATATATTTAAGGCGCATGTCGAGGGCAACCTTATCCATAAAGTATGGTGTTGCGGCGATCTGCTCCAGCCGCGTAGATTTAGCTACCGGACTTCCATCATACACAAATTCCGGCTGAAGCAAAGCCACCAGATACGGATAGGTCTCGGCGTGTCCATAGGTATCCGCTGTGGCAACTGCCTTTCCTCCCATGATAGTATCCATGACCATTTTCCGATGGTCTTCGTTGCGCATGTCAGCATTGGGAAAATTTTTGGACAAGTATTCTTGGAGATCCGACGATTCAGCCTCATCGAGCTGTATTCCGCTTCTTGCCTTTTCCAGCTGCTTATACGCCCGGTTGTCATCTTTGATCTCCTGCGCAAATTCATCGCCCATTTTCATCTTGGTTTTTTCGACCATATATACCACCGCATCAAGCTCCAGCCCCTCCAGCCCCAGGTCCTCCCGCAACTCTTTTACCCTGGCGATGCTTCTATCCTCATGTCCGGCCGCAAGCACATTCGGTTTTGTCGGATCTTCCCGGAAATACCCTATATCATGCAAATATATGGCGAGTCGGGCCAATCTTTCCGCAGACCCGCGATCCTGGAACTGCAGTTTCGGGGAAACCGCGTCAAAAAACTCGAACAGTTCATTGAAATGGAGCTCGTTATGGTAAGTAATGAGTTCCCGCCTTGTCCTGTCGCCGACTTGTAATTCCGCGGCGGCATCCAGTTCTCTCATGACAATATCACGGGCCTTCTCAAGAGAATCGATGGTTTCCGCGGGTATTCCGCGCTCACTTTTGTAACTTTTTAATACGGGAGCAATAGCGGTTGCTCCCGTAACCACTGCCTTTTCGATTACTATTTCTTTTTCCGGGATAGAGATTTCCGCTTCCTCTCTTTTCGCGGCGATCACTGCCTCTTTACCTATTCCAGCCGCTATCATGGTTTCCCGGCTTCTCTCGGCCTTATCTACCAAATTGCTGTCACTCATCCCCAGATTGGTAATATTCATTTTGAGGCGATGTACCCCAAGAAGTCCGTATTGCTTATTTAATTCGTCGATGCGATCTGCCCTGCCTTCAAGCGTCTCCATTCTCCTGTCCAGCAGGGACACGCCTTCGCCGCCATATATGTCGATCCCGAGAAGGTCCAGAGTGATGACTCTTTGCCTAAGCTTTTCAAGGTCCACGCTCTCCGACCTTAAAAGCCTCCTGACATATTCCCTGTTCAATTGTTCGGAACCCGCGCCGAAAAGGGCTTCAAATATCTCCTCTTTATTTCCGGCCGATTGCACGGCAAGTCGCGGAGCCAGGCCTTCCGCGCCGTATTTGCCATACACAAAATTCGCATTTGACAAATATTTATCGACAGGCCAAAGCTCTCTTGCAGCGATCTTTTTATCCATCTCCTCGCCGTGCCTGCCGTAATATTTGATCATATTATTTAAGATCACAAAGCGTTGCGTAAGGGGGACTGCGGTGCTCAGGAATTGTATATGACTTTTTTCCGCGCCGCCAAGCGCATTGATCAAGCGTCTGCTCTTTGCCTCGTTCGCGCCCTCAAGAAGAACAGCAAGGATTTCTCTTATCTCTTCCGCGTTCGCCGCACTCGGCTGCAAGACGGTAAAAATATCGCTGAAGGCCCTCAATCTCCTTACCCTTTCATCGACCACATCCCTTCTGTACTTTATCGCGTCGAAAAGCCTGAAATCGGCGACATTGAGGATCTTCTCCAAATACTCGTTCCTTACGCTCCTGTCGCGTATTCCTATCCTTCTGATCGCGTCCACAATGTTCGCGATATGATCCAGCTGGGCCCCGATCTCATCCAGGGATCTGGCGTTTTCCAAAACGGATACAACGAACGGCACAGCTTCGGTCCGCATTAATACTCCGGTCCTGACCAGACTGTTCACAACCCTGTTCTTTTTCCTCGCCAGGACCCGTGCCTTGTATCTTTCACTGGGGCTCTTAAGGATCTCTTCCATTGCATCGTAACGTATCGTGTAAGGTACCCTTACATCACCAAAACCGTATTTTCTGAATATCTGTTCAATAGCTTTCGCCGCGCGGTATCTCCCGACCATCAGAGTAATACCGTTCACAAAAACATACCCCCCTACTACCCCGATCACGGCCCATATACCGGTGGAAAGAAAAACCAGCGGCACCGCAAGAAGTGCCCCTGCCGCCGGAACCATAAAACGTCTGATGTTCAAGGGTGCTTTTTCGACCTGCGGCAGTCTTTCCGCCCTTGGTATTTCAGCACGCGCGCGGTTTCTTGCTCTGTCGAGATTTATTTCCGCCCACTCGTTTTTTTTCAGTATCTCCTTGTATCCTCTTTCTGCATCCGCCCTCTCCCTCTTATTAAATTCATCTTCGTATCGATATTTCATCCAGCCCTCATCAGAGAAAACCCTTACTCTTGTAGCCAATTCACCGGCATTGGTACTGTATACTTCACCGTCTTCCTGAATGATCTCTGCCTCACGCACAGAACGCATGGCATCCAGCTTATGCAAGGTCCTCTCTGCCTGCCTCCCGGCTTCTTCCTCAGGGACAATACCTTCCGCCGGGATAAGATGGGTCTCCAGGGCGATGTTAACCCTTTCTTTTCCTCCGGTTGCCTCTCGGAATTTATTCGTATCGATCGAATTGTTCGCCTCCTGAGCGGCTATCCGAACCGCCTCTATTATCCCTTCTTTATTGATATTGTTTTCACCTCCAAACTCTCTATCTTCAAATTTATCAATAAAAGCATTGAATAATGCGACGCTTGTGGCAAGAATATAGTTGTCTGCCAGTTCGTGGGATTCAAGATAAGAGTTCAGCGCCTTGAACGGGAACATCCTCACTGCCCTTCCCTCGCGGGTAATAAGATAATCGGTCCTTCTTCCCGCGGTGGCCAATAGTGCCTCCAGCTCGTTTCTGACTTTCAGCCTCGTTTCCGGGGACAGCTCGCTTACATCCGCATGACACATCATGTCCACATTCAACACGCTTACCGTGCCGTCACTATTGATCAGCACGATGAAAAAGTCAACGGGCGGACCTCTGACCATTAATATCCTTTCCTCCGGCGGCAACTTAGCTCTTTCCTCCTGTGGTATTCTTAATACCTCAGCGAGGAGATCCTCCAGGTCATCGGCATTGTAGCTGGTATAGGCATCTATCATCCGGTATTCTTTTGCGGCTCTTCTCCTTGCCCTTTCGGCCCTGACTTCGGCTTCGTCCGCCTTGGCCTTGTCCCTTAAAGTTCCGCTGGCTATGGCTTTGGCTCTGGCGGACTCGGCTTCAGTTTCAGCTCTGGCGGCCTCGGCTTCAGCCCTGGCCCTGGCTTCCTCAAAACGGGGTTTTATCACATTTCCCATCCGCTCCCTCATGGCTAAACGGGAAGCATCCCAGTTCACTCCTCTGATACTTTTCAGCATGCTTGTATCGCTGACAACTGTCGGTTCTTTTGCGAAAATTACCTCCCCGTCCACGTACACCATCCTCTTGTTGATACCGGGTAAACCGTACAGGATTTTTTGATGGCTTTCCATATCACGGCCTGATTTTCTCAAGCTTTCGGCTTCCTGCCGCGGGATGTTATCGCGGGCCATTACGGTCACGGCATCCTGTTCTTCAGGCGACAGGCGTTCCCATATTTCTGTTCTTTCCTCATCGCTCATGCTTCTTATTTCATCTTCGCGCCACTTTTGACCGGCCGCTGTTTCAGCCGCAATAAGGGCTTCATTGCCGGTTATAAATCCGGCGGAATCCGAGGTCGCCCTGACGGCCCCGGCTGCCATCAAGAACGGCGGCATGGATCTTTTTAGCGCTGCCCACTCTTTATTCCGGTCAAGCTGCTCTGCTACACTTTTATCAACCGCCATTCGGACAAAACCTGTCCTTGCATCAATAATCACCTCTGTTCCTCTTGTCGCTGCTTCTTTGCCTGCCGTTGAAATGATCTCGATCTCTTTCTCTTTATCTCTGCGTATTTGTTCTCCGTCTTTCCCTTCCGTCGCACTAAGCTCGGTCATATCATACACCACGTAACGGGAGCCCTTTTGGAGCTCCGCCTGCATTCTCAGGAAAAAGTCCTCAACCCGTTCCGCCGTGTAGTCTTGAGGAAATATGAAAACATGTTCATCTCTTCCAAAACCATACGCGAAGATGCCCTCTCTTTCAGCAAAATCAAGCGCCGTTCTTCTTGCTTCCGGTGACAGGACGTTCATGATATTACTTCCGAAGGCTTTTTCCCGCGCACGGCCGGCCATGCCGTCCGCAAAAGCGAACCACACGCGCCCCGTACGGACAAGTATATCGCGCAATCTTTTGTTGCCTTCCTCGGTCCCGTCCGCTTCTCGTACGGCTTTCTCGATTTCAGCAGCGGTAACATTACTGCCTCTAAGCAAACGGGTTACTGCGTTCCTGCCGAGTAACCTGCCCATGAATCCCGTTTTAAGTTCTCTTGGCAATGTCCCGTCACGTATGGCCTGGTTAAATATCAAAACAGGTATGATCTGAGGCGCTACTTTTGCCGCTATACGAGCGCTTTCGGTTAGACTAATCGCGTTATTAGCCGTATCTACGCTGAACCCCCTTTCCACGGTGTTCACTGTCCAACGCCTTAAATACCCCGCCGCTGCTTCACCCTGGCGGCCAAAGGTTTTTTCGATGAAGTCCATCAACGCCAAATCATCGACTACCGGTTTTGTTTCTATCACCGCTACTTCTGCTGCTACGCCAACCTCGCGGAGGGACGCAGCAGCCGGAGCTTCTCCTCTCGCCTCAAGCACTGCCGCATAATCCCTGGCTTCGAGCCGGCGCCTCTGGTCGGCTGTCATGTCCCAGACCGCTTTATTCTCTCCCTCCACAGCATGCAGGCGGGCGCTTGCCAATAGATCCTCCATCGCTGCGAGATTTCCATCTCTGAAAGCGCCTTCGACCGCTTCCGCAAGACCGTGACTGTCTAGTCTATCGGTACCCGCGTACATGCCGGCTACAAGTTCGTGGATCAACGTGGCCGCGGTCGCGTCTTTCGGAAGGTATATCGCCTGGGCCGCATGGCCCCCAAGAAGCCCTTCAACGATCTGTACGCCCGTGTACCCCGGAGGGGCGCGCGTTCTTCCGGTTTCATCGACATATGACTTCTTGGCGAGAAGATCCCCCAGGGCCGCTTTTAAGGCGCTGCCTTCCGGTAAGCTGTCCATGGCCTGCCTTACGATGTCGCTTTCTGCGTCAAGATACTTCCTTTCCGCATGCCTTATGATCCTGTCCTGGGCTATTTCGCTGAGAGCCGCAAGCAGATTTGCGGCATTTTTCCCGAACTTTTCTTCTGTCACCAGTTGGGCTTTCCCAAGTGTATCCTGTATTCGGCAGACGGGATCGCCGTTCTCAATGGCGAACACGATAAACTTCCCGTCATCCAGCCCTATCGCCTGGGGTTCCCCGGCTTCACGCACTGACCCGAGGGCAAGAACACCCATCCGGAACAGTTCCGCTCTTTTTGGATCGGAAGCTTCCGCCCCGAGCGCGTTACAGAGGCTTGCCACCTGTATGGACGACAGCGCGGCTTCGATGGATCTCTCCAGGGGGCTCATGCCTCCCGACAACACGTCAAAATACGGGCACTTGTAGCCTTCCTCGTCCCTGAAGTTGGGTACGATCGATACATACGAGATATTGTTTTTCTTGAAAAGGTCCAGCAGGTTCTCGGTGTGGAAACCGCCGGTGACGAAAATACCGGACCGGATCTTATCGCCTCCGAACTTTATGTTTTTCAGGAAATACCCGTCCCTTTTGAACGAATACTCATAAAAGTTCAGGATTTTCTCACGGTAACCATCGAGCTTAGTGATGTTCTTATCAAGTTGCGTGCTTATTTTGTATATCGGCGCCTCTTTTTTTATGAACGAGAGGTAATTGTGGACATCAAAAGCGGACCTGTTCTTCTTGTAGTACCTGTAATCGTCCCTTGTGAATGAAATATCGAATATATCCCTGGTAAGAATGAGATTCTTTGAAAGAAGGTCGAGTTCTCTCTGCTTGTCGCTCGTATAGATGGTATCCTTGATCTCTTTTTCAAGATTTTCCATCTCCTGCACTATCCTGGTCTTGTCGACGGCGTTGTACAGGGATATATAGATGATGTATTTATGCAGTTCCGGAAAATCCTCCAGGTCCTGGCTCGTTTGCTTTGCCTTTTTGATAAGGTAATCGTAGAAGTCGTTCTGGGAGATCTGTTTATTCCTGAATTCCACCGTCTTTGACACGAGTTCCTTCAATTCGTTTCTCGAAAGCACCTCCTCCAGCCGGTCAACGAGAGCGTCCCTTTCGTTGCTGGCTTTCTTGAAATCTATTTTTCCCTCCTGTTCAAGGGACTGGCTCAAGAGATATATGTTGGGAAAGTTCCTGATGTTTATCCCTTTTTGTTTCGCTTTCGCCAGGAGGTAAAGCATGTAATCCTTGAATTCAATGTTCTCGGCCCTGTACTGGCCGTATTTTTTGTCGAGTTCCAGAAGTTCTTCAGGAAAGATATGTATCTTAAGATTGTTCAGAACGTGGTCCAGCTGTTTCAGGTACCTGTCGACCTCGTCCTTATAGCTGAGCGAGTCCCGGTATACACCAAGGTTCTTGAGATATAGACCGGTGTCTTCCACTCCCCATAGAGTGACCTTATCCGGGCTGTTCAAGGCGAAGAGCTCGGCGCCGTTGACCAGACCCCATTTCACAAAATAGTCGGCCACATCCTCTCTTGTGCCCTTGTCGTAGATGCCGGTAAAGATCGAAAGATCATAATCGCCCGTCCCTCCTTCGAGGTTGACAATTTCTATACCGTATTCTTCATTGAGATATTCGATGATCTTTGATATTTTTTTCTGGGCGGCGTAATTACAGTGGGCGTCCTGAATGTGGACGATGACCTTATTGGGATCTCCCTTGCCGGAATACTTGACGATCCCCAGGTCCTGCGGTATGGTGAATGTCCCGACGTCAAGTTGCGAAAATTTCCCCGCCTCGTGCGAATAGGACCCCGTGGAAGGATCCGTCACTACGGCCCAGGCATCCGTCAGCACAAAATTGAAGATGAAGACAAGAAGCGTAAGGATGCTTATTGCCTTCTTAACCGTCCTGTGTCTGTCAAAACACGCGCTTTTCATTTTGACCCACCCTTTTCAACCTTTTAAAAACTGTTTAATTACTGGGCACAAAAAACCCTTTGGATCTACAGCATTACAAACCTCAGGTCGCTTAGCAGTATCATGATCAATGTATCTTTCCATTATAAAGTTTACCCACTAACAGACCTTAATTCAAATTAATCGTTCTAGCTTTTTTAAATGTTAACGAGCGTTTTGCTCTTCTGTCCTAACCTGCTGCAAATATTGGACTTTTAAAAGTAAGACTATGGCTGCCTTCCGACATCTCCCCGTAACGCTTGGGCGCTGAATCAGCCCTAATCTTATATTGCAGCAGAATACTTTTCATGCTATTATTATAGATTAACAGGGCAAAGGTCCTTACCGGAAACTCTTTGGACAAAAATGGACCCGATTCGGGCGGCCTCACGGAATAAAAAACATGAAACTGGGAATAATCGGTCTGGAACAATCCGGAAAAACCACGGTCTTTAATGCTTTGACCGGGGCTGACAAGGAAGTGGGCACTTTCGGCAAGATAGAGGCCCACATCTCCATGGTCAAGGTCCCCGACGAGAGATTGGACTGGCTGGAAAAAGTCTATCACCCCCAGAGAACGGTCCACGCGGATATTGAGTTCGTCGATATTCCCGGAAGTATTAACGATTCCTCGGACCCGAAAATACTCGCGGCCGCGCATGAGGTGGACGCGCTGGTCTTCGTGGTCCGCGCTTTCAAAAATCCCAATGTCCCCCACCCCCTCGGCGGCAACGACCCCTTCAGGGATTTTGAGCAGATAAAGATCGGCCTCATAGTGGCGGACATGTCCAAGGCCGAAAAGAGGATCGAAAAACTCAAAAAATCGGTCGAGAAGGGCGCCGCTCCGCAGGAAGAAAAACTGGAACTCTCGGTCCTCGAGAAGATCATGGAAAAACTTGAAAACGAGCGGCCTGCTTCGGAAGCGGAATTGAGCGAACAGGAAGAAAAAGCCGTTCGTTCTTTTCAGTTCCTCACACTTAAGCCCTATCTCAGTCTGCTTAATGTATCAGAGAACGCCGTGCGTTCCGAAGAAACCGCTAAATCTACGGAAAAACTTCCCCACTGCATGGCCATAAGCGCCAATATCGAAATGGAGATCCAGAGACTGGAAGAAAAGGACAGAAAGGCGTTCCTTGACGACCTGGAGATCAAAGAGCTCTCCGTGAACTCCTTCATAAAAAAAGCCTATAATGCGCTCGGCCTTATTTCATTTTTCACCGTCCACGGAGAGGAGGTCCGCGCCTGGACCATCCGCAGGGGGACCACCGCGGTCGAGGCGGCCGGTAAAGTGCATACCGACATGCAGCGGGGATTCATTCGCGCGGAGGTCTTCTCTTTCGAGGACCTGAAAGCGGCCGGCAGCGAGAAAGAAGCCAGGCATGCCGGCCATTTTCGCCCGGAAGGCAAGGATTATGTGGTCCAGGACGGGGATATACTCACAATAAAGTTCCACGTTTGACAAAAACCGCTCCAAGCGTTCCCGACCAAAACCCTTTTATGAAAATATCATAATCAAAAAAATAAAGATTTTTCCTTGTTTTTTTATTTTTTTTTGTTAGAATAAGAAGAAGTTAGCTCTTAGGAAATCACTGGATGCGCAATATATTACGTTTACGTTAAGGATATTACCCCCTAGTAAGATATGGCGAGATAAAATACATCATGAATAAAATCAGATCCATTTTTATAAATTTTCTGGCGTGTGTCCTCATCGCGATATTTCCGCTGCAGAACGTTCTCTGGGCAATCCCGGAGACTGCGGGAGAATGTGTGCTCCCTTCCGCGCTGCAGGTGCAATCCATGCTGAACCCGATAGCCAACCCGAAGCTTTTCCATCAGAGCCTTATCGAATTCCCGCTTAAATACGTAATCGAAAGCACCGATATCGAAAAGTTCAATCGCCGCCTTTCCCCTCCGGTCTATCAGGGGATCCGGCTTGTCCTGGATTTCAGCATTAAGTACAAACAGAAAGGCAAGTGGGTGATCCCCTGTTCTATCACCGATACTGCAAACGGTTATGTCTGGCTGTATGAAGCGCTGGTTGATCCTGATAGGTCCATCGCTTTGCGAGCCGGTTCCTCACAAAAAAAAGTAAATATCAAGGTCCGATCCCGGCAAGAACCGGATATGGAAGTCAAGCTTGATCGTATCATCCGTAAATTTGGAAAGAGAACGCATAAGCCGCGGTCGGTCGTTGAAGAAATAGAAAAACCTCTGCTGCAAATAGACGCCCGTGAAATCAGAAACATACTTATTTTTACCGAAAAAAAAGCATTTGAAGAGAAACTGGGCGAAACAGTGATCGACCTCTGGCCGCTTGCCGCGACCTTGTCGAAAAAATTTCCGGATGCCCCGATCTATGTAACATGTGATTTTCCCGATATATTCCAGCCGAAGATGTTCGAAGGCAGGATCATCCCGCTTAATCCGGAAGAGATGGAAGAACTGCGGGGATCGTTCAATGAAAAAAAGCGTTTCCTGCGTGAGAACAACATAGATATGGTCTTTGATATATCTGTCGCGCCCGGACATTTCAACAATCTGACCTCTCAGGATTTTCCGGAATCCGGGCTTCCGTACATATTCAAGATATCCTCGCCCATATCGTTGATGTCGGCTGTCGTCCCTTTCACAACAGAGGTCCATCCTTACAATTTCTTCCAGGACCGGAAAGGAAAAGAATACAGGATCGCCGGAGGGGACAAGATCATGCACAAGGTTGCCGTGCCTTACCCTGCCGGCAGTTCCCAGTATGAACACGGTTACCGCTGGCAGTTAAATCCGTCGGGCGGCTGGCTGCTCGCCCTGGAAACATGCCGCATCCTGGGCCTGGAAATCAGTAAAGATACTCTGGACTCCGTGGAACCGACGCCCGGAGAAACCATGGGCGCACTAAAATGGCTGAAAGAACTGCGTGAAAGGTCGGCTCCCGAAGGAACGCTTGACACCTTCGACCCAAGAAAAAAGATCATCGTCGTTAACGTTTATGCGGTGACCCAGCATTATCTGATGGATGAGGAGGATTGGGTGAACGTAATACTGGAATTGAGCAGGGGTATCCATAATTCCTACCTCATATTCACTCACGGCGGGAGGATGGATCAGGACTGGTGGCAGGTGGAAAGAATAGTGAAAAAAGCGCGGAACCGTCTTGCCCTGGAAAATATAACCAACGGCATAGAAATAGTCCTGCCGAGAAAGGATATCTATCCTCATATACATGCTCTTTTGGGCATCACCAGCGCGGTCGTTTCGCTGGATACCGGACTCACTCACCTTTCCAGCGGAATCTACAACATACCGACCGCCATAATCACAACCCCGACCATACTTCATTGGCTCCCTCCGAGAGATAACGTTATGCCGATCATTGCCCGGGCGGACCTTTACCCGGGATCTACTTTCTCGCTTTTTATGGAATGGGACAAGGAAAAGAACCGGCAAAAAATAATCAGTGATATGCGAAAATTTGTTGAACTCCTGAACCGACAGCCTGAAAGATTCTCGGCCAGGATCGCAAAAATAGCAGCGGTCCTGTCCGAAGAAAACGCCGAGCCCGGCGGTCAATCTAACGAAGAAGACGTAAGCGAACCGCTCCTAAGAGATCTTACCGGGCCCGAGGACCTGTCCCTGAACCTTGTAGAAACCGTACTTTCACTCCTGACGACAAGAAAGGTCGTGCTGGCGTTTGACAGTAAAATAGGAGGCCATCAATCGTCAATGGTCCTGGCGGTCCTTAGCGAACTGGAAAAACTGAAGAAGGACCCGAAATTCGGACGACTTCTGTCAAATCTGGCCATTGTCCGCGCCGCACCGAATAAGCTCCCTCAAAAGCTTGAATCTTACATCGACGAAGAAAATACCGAGGTTTTCATGTTCGCAAGAAAATGTGAACGGGGGGTGCTGGAGAAAATCGAGACTAAAGTGCATCCGGTATATATTGAAGAAAAAGGGTTTCCTCTGGACGCATATTACCCTTTGCCGGAGATAGTCACGATCGCTCTGACCCAGTTTCTCGACCAGAATACCCTGAAAACCGTCTCCCCAATGCTTGAGAAGCTGAATATCGGCAAAATAGAAGAGCAAATGAGCACACTGGTCTTTACTCTTCTGCCCGGCGCCGTGCAACACGACAAACAGGAGCTCATGGAGCGATATGCCTCTCTTAAACGGCTGCTCAAAGCCGCGTAAGCGAATATCCCGTTATTGAATTGACAAAAAAAACCGGCTATGCTAACATTTTTACCGAAAACCGTTCAACGCCATAAGGTGGCCCCATCGTCTAGTCTGGTCTAGGACACAAGATTCTCATTCTTGCGACAGGGGTTCGAATCCCCTTGGGGCTGCCAGATTATTGAGGGATTCGAAGGGAGATTTGCGCCGAGCGGACAGCGAGGAAAAGGGCCAGTCCGGCCCGGCAGCAAATCGAGTGGCCGACTCTTAAAATCTCAATCCGAAATTTTGAGAGCGCCGAATCCCCTTGGGGCTGCCAGATTATTGAGGGATTCGAAGGGAATTGCGCGAGTGGCGGAACGGCAGACGCACCAGCTTGAGGGGCTGGCGGGAGCAATCCTGTGCGAGTTCAAATCTCGCCTCGCGCACCATAAAAAA
>CAZGQR010000012.1:0-4628 GCA_964527765.1 uncultured Planctomycetia bacterium
AGTGAAAATAAAAATAAAGAGGAAAAGCAATTCTTTTGAAAGATTATTGAGGGAAAATACAGGGAAAATAGGGACAGCGACCATTTTTTCAATAAACTAATACCGTTTTTAGAAACAAAGCCAAACCTGTACCAAAATTCTATCTAAAACCTGTACCTGAATCTAAACTTAAAACTGTACCCTTAGAGGGTACAGTTTTAGCTATAAAAAGAGGTACAGGTTTAGGAATAAAATCCGGTACAGGTTTAAGATTAATTTTAAAAACGGTATTGGATTCTTGGCAATTCTGATATAGAATATAACCCTATGAAGATACTCGTTGCTGATGATGAGAAAGAAGTGGTGGATATATTAAAGGAGTATTTGGAGGAAAAAGGCCTTTCCGCAGATGTGGCTTTTGACGGAAAAGAAACGCTGAACCTGATAAAGACGAATAATTACGATATCGCTTTTATCGATGAGAACATGCCGGAACTGTCAGGATTGGAAATCGTCGAATTTATCAAGCAAAACAATCTTAATGTAAAAACGGTGATCCTTACCGGGTATCCGGCTATAGATGAGAGCATATCCAGGGCAGTAGGGGCTGACGAATTTTTGGAAAAGCCGGTAAACCTGGATCAGATCGCAAAGATCATTGAAAAGTTCAGGAAGAAGCAGAAGGAGGAAGAAAATGGGGGGACTGAATGTTAAGAACAAACTGGCAGCATTCGGAAAAGGCATAAGGCAGTGGTTCGACGGTTTGACCGTACAGGGCCTGCTGAAGTTCATATTGCTGCTTGTCATATTGCATTTGGCGGTTTTTTTCTTTCGCCCGCTGCCGATACACATAACACATAAGACCGAAACAGCTAAAAGAATTGCCGGAGTTCCTGCGCTGCCCAAAAGGGTTCAACCTACAAGAAGGACATCCGGGATGACAAGAAAAACCCAGCCTTCGAGAACGGTCCCTACGAGGATAAGGAGGCCCCAGCCCACGAGAACAACGGCGCCTACCGGGACAACAAGCGGAACTCAGACCCAGCAGAAACCATCAACGCAGTAATTGAGGGAATTGAGGATTGTTGTTTATAAAGTAAAGGAGGTATAGCATGAGAAAAGCGGTGTTTTTCACTGCGGTGTTGGTTATTTCCCTGATGATCTTCACCTCACCGTCCTGCTTGGCGGCGGACCTTTCTTCAATACAGATCAAGAGGATCGAGGAAGGCGTCAAAAAGCTGGAGGACGACGGGAGAGGTATCAGGAGGCAGGGTTACAGGCAACTTAAGGATATCGGCGCGTCAACAGCACCGTATGTTGCCGAGGTGCTGAAAAAGAAAGACATAAATTTTGAATCCAGATCACTAGCCTGCAATCTCCTGGGAGATCTGGAGGCAAAAGGTGAAGCTCCCGCTCTGATCGGCGCTCTAAAGGACAAATCCTATACAGTGAGGATCGCGGCCTGTCAGGCGCTGGGCAAGATCGGCGATCCCGCTGCGGTCAAACCGCTTCTTGGCAGACTCGGTGATTCGGAACCCCGCGTCAGGGAAGCTGCCATAAACGCGCTTGGGGCCTTTGATGACGCGTCAATCCCTCCCAGGGTCGCAAAACTCTTGAAAGATAGAGCCGAATATGTGCGGATAGCTGCCGTCACCCTGTTAAATAATAAGCTGGATTCGGGGACCGCGGGCGCGATCCGGGAAACTTTCCAGAAAGACAGTTCGGGCGGTGTGCGCCAGCTTGCCGCCAGCGCGCTTGGCGGATTGAAGGATAATAGATCCGTTGATATCCTGGCGAAGGCCGTTACAGCGGATGATACTCCGGCCGTGCGCGAGGCATGCGCGGAGGCTCTGGGGAAAATAGGCAACGTGAAAGCCATACCGGCTTTGATAAAAGCCCTGAACGATAATTATAAAGATGTTCAGCTGAAAGCTTCATACGCGCTCAGGGACATTACCGGCCAGAACTTCGGCAGGGATTCCGAAAAGTGGTCAGAGTGGTATAAGAACCGGTAAGATCACAAGTTAGGTACTTTATCAGGGGGTGGTTCCGATCCTGTCGGGACCGCCCCCTGCGCGTTTCGTTGTCGAGAGAAAACTTATATTTAAAAGAGAAGCCTAAGTATATGTTAAACTAACCGTTGACAATCCAATATTTCCGTAATATCATATAGTTATACAGCATTTCACACTGTCTTCTTTACGTAAAGTTACACATCCTTTCCTAGTTAGTTCCGCAAAAGAAGGAGGTTGATCATGAGGCCTTCGAAGTCTTTTTTGTTTAAAGCCGTTTCGATCCTGGTTACGTTTACTTTCCTGATAGCTGATATCGGTTGGGCCATTCCTGACGGGATCCCCGGCGATTATACCCCTTTTGACGAGAGCCAGCAGCAAAGCGGATATCTCACGGAGGACCAGCTGCAGAGATTCTCGGATACCAAGGATTCGCTTGTTCAGAAATATAACGATGAGCATCCGGGAGAGGAACTTACCGAAGAAAACGATATCATCCAGTATCTCTACGACATTCTTAATCCGGAAGAATATTCAACTCTTGAGTATCTTGAGGACGAATGTATAAACAGCATAGCCGCGAGGGAAGCCGCTGAAGACGATTATAACGAGCAGCAGGCGCTTCTGGATGGATACCTGCAGGAGGCGGAGGACGCGAGGACCGCTATCGAGAAAGTGGATCAGCAGATCGAAGTTTTTAATAACAGGAAAAACGGGAAAAAGCATGAGAAGCAGGTAACCCTCGATGACGTCAGCGATCTTCAAAGCCAGATAGAGGACAAAGAAGCGACCATCTCGACTATTCTTGACGAAATAAGCGCTCTTGAGACGGAACTCGATGAACTGAACGCCGACCTTATTATTTTTCAGCAGGAGTTAAACGACTTGCTGGATATCCTTAACGTGAAACAGGATGAGGTCCAGACGGCTCAGGATGCGCATGATTCCGCCCTGGCAGATTATAAAGCCGCGGTGGATCTGGTTCAGGCCGATCTGGGAGAGGATTTTGACATACATACGGCCGAATACGAGAGGATATATGGTGGTGGCGGCAATCTCATAGAGGTGATCCTGCCTGCCGAATATCAGACCCTGCCGAATATCGAGGAGATCGAGGCGAATCTTCTTGACGCCTTGCTCAAGTACGAGACTTTTCAGGACGCGGAGGCGCTATTGAGCCAGAAAGAAGAAGACCTCGACGCAGCACAGGCCGCATATGACGAGAAAGACGATGAATGTGCCGTTCAAAAGGCCGGTATTACACAGACGGAAACCGATCTCTTATCCGGTTACGAAAAGGTAAAACTCATTGAGGCGGATATTTCCGTTCTTAATGAAGCGATAGATACGAAGAACGCGCACTGCGGTGACATAGATGGTCTTATCAGCGACCTGGATGCTTCCATAGCAGACTTGAACGCGACAAAATCATACCTTGAACAGCAATATCTTGACCAGCTGGATGAATTGGAAGCCAGAACGGAAGAAGCGGAGAGTATCTTGCTGGAAAAAGAGGGGGTTTACAAGGAAGCCCTGGAAAAGGAAAAGAGGGCCATGGCGGCTTATGAAACCGCCTTGGCGGAAAGGGAAAGCGTCCTGACATCCCTCAACAAAGTGGATAAAAAGCTCCAGGTAGAGATCATATCCGCTCTCCTGAAAGAAGAAGGCGAAGAAGTGCAGCTGGAGCAGCTGGAGGGCATGACACCCGAAGAAATGGACCAGATCCTGCTCCGGTACGCGAAACGACTTGTGCTGCTCAACGGCAGGGCGGATCGCATGGAGAGCGTAAGAAGAGCTCATGCCGAAACAAATTTGAGGAAGACCTATATAAAGGTTTTTGGCAGAGAACCTTCGGAGCGAATACTCAGTGTCATGCAGGATATCATACTGAACACAAAGATACCGGCTATAAGGATCTTTGAGGTCATACGGAGGATCGAGCAAAGAAAGCTCGAGGGCAGGGAAGACAGCGAGAAACTTGAACCCGAACAGGAAACAGATCTCCTGCAGAGGGTAATGGACAGGCTGCAGGGTGAAGACCTGGGCGCATCTTTGATAACGGGAGCCCTGAGCTATTTGACCTCGTTGCCGAAAGGCCTTATTACCTGCGGAACGATAGCCCTTGCGAATTTATTCAGCAGCTTAGGCAGGGAAGATGTTTCCGCTGCCGCGCTTACGGAAGAAGCCATCCTTACAGATATCATCGCAGGTTCAATTAATAAGGATACCGAAGGCGATCTTAAACTTTCGCTTCACGCGCTGAAAAACGCGGCGGAAACAAAGGGCATGATGTTATACGGGCAGAAGATAACATCCGGTGATCTGGGCAGTATCGGGTCTCCGTTTATCGCCCATGTGAATGGCGATCATTATGTGCTCGTGTACGGAGTAAAGAATGGCCGCGTGGAACTCTTTGACCCGGCTGTAGATGACGAAAAACTGACGGGCCTGCAGGAATTTTCACAGTCTTTTACCGGTAATATTCTTACCCTCAGTAAGAGTAAGGACGGGATCCTGCTCTCCGATGAGGAGATGAAGGGTATTCACGGGGCATGGTTCAAATCGTTTTCGAGGGCTGTTTCAAAGGCCGTAAGTTCGGTCAGTAAAGCCGTCTCGAGCGTGAGCAAGTCGATAAGC
>CAZGQR010000012.1:4728-38989 GCA_964527765.1 uncultured Planctomycetia bacterium
AAGGCCGTCTCGAGCGTGAGCAAGTCGGTAAGCAAGGCCGTCTCGAGCGTGAGCAAGTCGGTAAGCAAGGCCGTCTCGAGCGTGAGCAGCTCGGTCAGCAAAGCCGTCTCGAGCGTGAGCCATTCCGTAAGCAGTGCCGTGTCAAATGCAAGCAATGCTGTCAGGAGCGTGACATCGAGCGTTTCCAGCTCGGTCTCGAAAGCGGTCTCACATGTTTCCAGCGCGGTATCGAACTTTGTCAGCGGAGCCTCCACGGCTGTAAAAAATGCGGCCTCAAGTGCGGTAAAAGCCGTTTCCAGCGGTGTATCCTCAGCTGTTACCGCGATTTCGTCCGGTGTCTCCAATTCAGTGACTGCCCTGGGAAGTTCAGTAACATCAGCCGCAAGTTCCGCTTATAACACTTTAAGCAATACGATCTCGACGGGCGTTTCCGCTATCAGCGACTTTAGCGCTAAAGGCACCCAGGCGATACAGCATAGCGTGAGCGCGCTGTCGGTCAATTTCAACAACCTGGTTACCGGTGCCGGGTCCTTATTGGCTTCCTCATCTGGGTTTGTATCGTCAGTTCCGGCGCCGGATCCGAATGCCGGTCAATCCATCACCCCCGAATTAAGTCAGGATCTGGGGCAGATGGTTTCCCCGAAGGTTGATTTAACGGGCAAAGCCATAGATACCGGTATTTATGATCTCGAGGGCGCGCCGGGAGCGGATTCGTGCGTTTCGATTGATCCGCAACTTCAGCCCATGGATCCCGCGATGATCGGCACCGAGAGCGGTGAGGTTTCTTATTATGACGCAGAAGCCGTCCAGAATGGCGTGTGCGTAGCGGAAGATATGAAAGATTTACGTTTTTCCGCCGAAAATATGCCGGCCGCGGATGCATCTGCGGCTTCCGACGCGACCGGCTTGAACCTCGCGGATTTATTCGGAAATACGATATTAAATGCAGTGATGCCTGTGTCTCCCGTAACCATGATGAATGCAGCGGCCAAGGCGTACGATTGGGCGACAGGCATCCCCGGACGTTTTACCCAAAGGTACGGGGAATTGACCGAAAAAGGCGCGCCGCCGCTTGTAGCCGGTTATATGGCTACCAATTATGCTACCGGAGGACATATTATCGAAGGCGAGATCAAGAACGCGATGGATAGATTCAGCACCAGGACGCAGAATCTGATTACCGGCGGCGAAGATGCGAACTGGGCGCAGCTGAGGGCCGGCATCCTTGCCGCTACCGATTATCTCGGCGGGACCGATATGGCGTGCGCTTTATCGGGAAGGGATTCGATCACTTTTAAGGATGATCTTGAACCGCTGGAGCGTCTTACTCATGGTATTGACGGAAGTATCAAGCTTGCGTCGGTAGCTTGTGCGTACAATTCTGCGATAGGAAGTTTAGTCAAACCCGGAACGGTTACTACTGCGCACCAGGTCACTTACGGACCGATGAAGATAGGATCGGAGACTTTTACTGCGACGTGCCCACCTTCATCTCTTACAGTCGGGGCAGGCGGAACTTCGGCTACGTATTCGGTGATCGTGCCCGGCCAGGCGGGGATATCGTTAGGCAAGGGCCTGTTGGATATTTTGCAGTCGGAAGGACTTCAAAACTTCAGCGATTCGCTCAAGAATTCAACGCAGAAATACGAGGAAAGAAAGGAGAACCTGATCACCGGCGGCGAATCCAAAGAAACAGCCGGAATAAAAGCTACCATTCTCAGTATCGCCGATCAATTCGGCATAAGTGATCTATTGAGTTCCATAACGGGTATAAACTCGACCACCTTTCAGGCGGATCTGAGCCCTGCGGAAAGACTTGAATTGGGAACCGGAGGACTCGAGCAACTTGAGTCAAGGGTCTTTCCCATAGCGGCAACTGAGGAAGCATCTGAAGTATGTATCGATACCGGGATGTCTTACGCGTCTTTTATCGATCAGAACAACATGTCCACGGCCGAAGATAAGCAGGATTCGGCACCCGTTTCCGTTTCATCTATCCTTGCAGGCACAGGAATAGGAAGCCTGTTCAAGCATTACATTACGGAGGAGGCGGTAAAAAATATCCCGGGTGTGGTTGATGCGTATTTCAAAGGCGGCAGCGTGCCGCTAAGGGACCTGATTCTTGATATCGGAGGGGGCAAGGTCAGCCCTCATCTCGGCTCGATAAACCTGGATAAGCAGGCGATAACTGTCGGGATACAAAACGCCATTAAAACGGAAAGCCATGCTGACATGATAGAGGTATTGAAATGGCTTAACAAAGAGGGGGCGGGGGCAAAAAAGATCTTTTTTGAAAACGTTCCCTGGGATGATATACAGACCCCCCAGATAGCAAAAGAAGCCGGGGATCTGTTACAGCCCGGCGGTGTGGAACATCTTGTCCCCCGTCCGGCGCCGGGAGTTTTGGATCAAGGTGTATCATCTTTTAAGGAGTCCGCGGACGATATAGCGGAATTATTTGTTAAAGAGGCGGACGGCATTCTGACAAAACCCACATCTATGACCCGTATAATAAGGCCCGATGAGAAGATGTATACTGATGTTCTCGAGTACACAATAGTTAAGAATCCTTCTCTTCTTGGGAGGGCCGGGAATACCGCCCTGAAGGTCTTGAAGTATGCGGCGCCAGCTCTTGTAGCGGCCGGTCTGGTTTTGGATGGTTTGGACCTGTACAACGCGTACCGTGAGGATGAAGAGCAGGGAGGCGGCTGCAGTCTCGAATCCACCACCGGCCGTGTTATTGGGGCATGGGGCGGGGCGATCGCGGGCGCCAAAGCCGTGGGGGCGGTAGGTCTGTTCGGTGGTCCTTGGGGCGCGGTGATCGGCGGGGCCGGAGGCGCTATTGTTGGCGGAATAGCCGGTTATTATGCCGGGGGCGCGGTTTGTGAAATAGCCGGGACCGATGTTTCGGAGCCGGCGGAAGAAGACGCATCGGCAGAACCATCTATCGCGCCAAGTGATGTAATTGCGGATTATCACGCGCCCAGGCCGCCTATGCATGAGACAATTTCGTATGATGTAACGCCGGACATATCTTTGATAAACCCGTTGGACGGGTCGCAAACGCCTTCTATTTCAACGGAAAATCTCACGGTCCCCCCCATGCCTAAAACGCCTGTTCATGAAACGATCTCGTCCGGCGTTGATTACCAGGACGCATCTGCCGGCGGGGGCTTGTTCGGAGGCCTCGATTTGGAATTAATAAACAAGATGTATCCCATGGGGCCGACATCCATGATCAATAGTGCAATAAAGGGCTACAACTGGGCAAAGGGGATGCCCGACCGTTATAGCCAGAGGTATGAGGAGCTGTCCGAAGGGGGCATGCCTGAAGTAATGGCAGGCTATATGGCTTTGAATTATGCGACCGGTGGACATGTGATAGAAGACATAATTAAGAATACAGGTCAGAGATACGGCATAAGAAAGGAGAGCCTTATCGCCAGGGGCGATTCCGAGGGGCTGGCCAAATTTGAAGCGACACTTACAACAGTTAATGATTTTACCGGCTTGACTTCCCTGGCGAGCGCTATAACGGGTATTGATTCACTCACTTTTCAATCCGGATTGGAACCCTTGGAAAGGATCGAACTCGGAATTGATGGAACCATTCAAGCCGCAATGACGATTCTTCTCGTGTCATCAGCGGTCAAAGCGGCGTCCGGCGCGCTTACCGCGGCTGAATCCGGGGTGACCTATGCTCCCGCGACAGCTACCGTAGGCGCGGAAACTTACGCGGTAACTCAACCAACCGCTGTTATCTACGAGATTTCAGGCAGCGGCGCTTCGGCTACGTATTCAATATCCGCCGTGGAAACAGGGATCAACCTGCTGGAAACTTCAACAGCGGCGGAAACGGCAGCGACGAGCCCCAAAAATTTTATTGGACGTCAATCTGTGAGTGAATATTCCGGAAGCAAGATGACGAGGATCAAGGCAGATATGATCAAGAACGGATATACCGGTCCCCCCGTTGAAGCGTTCAAGCTTAACGGGAAAAATGTGATACTCGATGGGCATCACAGGGTAAGAGCGGCCGGTGCCGCGGGTCTGGATGAAATTCCCGTAAAGTTCATCACGGAAGAGGAATTAGTGACAAGATGGAAACTGACACCCGCTGAGCTTCAGATGCAGGTCGACGAGGCATTGATGCAGAGAGAATTGATGTACGGCACAAGATAATAAATTTACGCAGGAGCACTTTCTCGTGCTTGCGAAAAAACAGCCCGGGTTCGAACCCGGGCTGTTTTTTTTGTTGTTTCGACGCAGCCGGAACTAAAATCTGCCGGGCATGTTGATTAGTTTACGGGAACTGTGTATACTAATACATACGATGTGAAAGGGGGACGCATGAAAAAGCTTATTTTCATGACTTTGGTCATTGTCGCGAGCGCGCTTATCGTGGTGGCGTTTTTTATGCCGTGGGCGAAAGTCGCGACATCAGTTACGGGCATATCGAAAGAAGTGACCAGTACAGTGGAAGATACGCCTCTGGCCGGGAAAGTGGTCGGCAAGATCAGCGCGATAACGGACGCCATAGCCGGGCTCGGGGACGTGGAAATAAAGACCACGGTAAGGGGCAGTCAGGTCCCGGCACTGGTCAATAACCAGACTTCCAAGGTCGCGCTTTCTCTCGCGCAGGTGATGTTCAAAAGCGCGGAAGGCATCGACAAAAAAAGTTACCTGGTCTATCTACTGCCGCTTTTGGGGATCGCCTGTGCGGCGCTTGCGGTGATCGGGCTGAAAAACAAATTGTTCGTCGGCGTCATGCTGGTCATAAGCGGGGCAGTGTCTATCGGCGGGCTGTACAATCTGTATACGATGGACATCGGAAGCCAGGCCGTGAAAATAAGCATAGAGGACGGCCTCTGGTATACGATGTACGCGTTCCTGTTTATCTTCCTGGTGAGTGTAGCGTGGCTGATCCTGGACAGGAAAAGAGCGTAATATTCGGGCACAAGCAATAAAATGACGGCAGTTCATTAAATATGAAAAAGTGAGCTTTAAATTCCTTTCCCTTTTTCTTAATTTTTAGTATAATGAAAACACCTTTTGGTTAAAAAAACAAAAATTAAGAAATTGGGAGGGAAGTTGTGATTTTGCATTTGAAACATAATGCCCTGAGGGTGTTCTGTATTTTTTTAGCCCTCATGATCTTACAACCCGGTATCTATTTTTCTCACGCAGTCCAGAATAGCGGCAAAGCCGTTAATCGCGTTGAATATCGGGCGCGCAACGATAATCGCTTCTTGAGAAACTTGTTGGCCACCACATCTAAACTTAATCCCTTATATAGTATTGAAAAAGGCCCCGACGGGGGACTTCTGGTCATTCAGCCCGGACCCGAGTATAAGGATAGTCTTCATACCGAAGTTGTCTTTGCGTTACTGGCGCACGCTATTCCTAAAGGAATAGGCGAAGGGCCTTTTGAGAAGTTTATTGAGGAATCCATAGGGGGAAATGATTTTGAGAAATGCCGTTTAGGCAGGGTGAAACGCACTCGCGACGGCTACTATGCTTTATATTTCAAGAAAAAAGACCCCCAAGCTCCCGAAGTCCTGCTTTTGGAGCTTTCCGAGCTGAAAAGGGGGGCGCATGTTGATAGGGGAAAAGGCGCCGTAATCAGATTACTGGACGGCACGGAGATCCTGGTTAAAGCGCGATATCCGGCGGGCGCATCCCGCAAAAAATATTCTTTAGAAGATATGGAAGGGTTTACCATGATGCACGAAGTCAGCCAGCTTGTCATAAACGGTTCACCCTCCAGCGCGGCCATTACCATGTTTTTTACCGCTCCGGGTTTTCAGGATAGGCGCGCCGATGTATTTGCTGAAATATGCAACAAACTTATTGAAGCCTGTTCGGAAAACAGGACCGAAAAAAATAATATCAGGAAGTTTTTAAAAGGTATTACTGAAAACGTCGTAGAATTTTCAAGGAACAAAGAGGTCTCTCGGTCCGTGCAGCTTATAGCCGCTCAGTCTCTGACCATCCTTTCATGGATGGAAAGAGGCGTGCAGGGAGCAGGAAATATGCGTGTCACCGCGCTTCCGGAAGAGATGATAGCGAACGACAAACGCGGGAAAAGTTTTATCGACAGAACAGCGCTTCCGGAAGGCATACGGGAAGTAAAGGCGGAAGGCAAACCGGGGATTTACTGGAGGGGGATCGAGGGAATCTCTAAGTTGGGAGACAATATACCAAAGGGGCTTATTTTTGATAAAGAACGTTTTGGGAGAACAAAAGATAACATTGTTATGTACATGATGGACCACGGCTTTTGCGAAGTGCCGGAGGACTTAATTAAATGTACTGAGGACGGCATGATCAGCACCGTTCACGAGACATTTTTCGTTAACGACCTTCTGCCGGGATCTTTTCAGACTACCAGTACGGGGGCGGGGCATTTCCAGGGCAGAAAGATAGATATCAAACAGGTTACGGAGGGAAGAGGCATTCAGGTGAATGTCAGATATAACGCTAAAGGCGATATCGAAGAGGTTACGGCTCAGCAGCTAAGGCCGGGAGACTGGACGTTGGCGCTTCCCGGATGCGTCGATTACATGATAAATCTCGGGGGGCTGAGGTTCAACGATATTTCGATCGACCTGAACCCTGAATCTGCCGGTAGATTTAATCCCGGGTTTGACTTCAGCGAGGAAAACATTGAAAAGGTGAAAACCGCCGTATCGGAAAAAGCGAAATTCGCGCCTTACCTTGCCGTCAGGGTCGGAAATGACGCATCTCTGGTAAAAAATACGGAAGGGACGCCTGAAAAAGTCCCCGCTTTGAAATGGGTCCCGGTGCCCGAAAATATTACCCCCCATAATAATCTGATCGGTCTTTATCAGAATCTACTGAATCCGGAAAAGGTCTATGAACTTATAAGAGCGGCACAAGATAGCCACAAGAGGTCACTGGCCGCATCGCCTGAAAATATCGGGATAGCGATATTGACCGAGAAGGAATTAGCTGGAGTTAAGGGCGACGCCCCGGCATCGCTCGGGAAAACCGACGGTATATTCGGTTTTGTTGACGAGAATGCCGCATTTATGGCTACCCTTCTGGGGAAAGCTGCAAAAGAAGATATGCTTATCAGGATCCCGGTGGAGGCATTGGAAGCCGCAGGCGCTGACAGCGTAAAACATTATCTGGCAGAGATACAGAAAATGCCGCACGGGTATATTGAGTTATATTCTTCCGAAGACATGGGCGAGGCGGGCGAGGATAAGTACAGGGAATGCGGCATAGAGAAGAAAAGATTGCCCGGGACGTTTGTCAGAAGCAGGGAAAATACGATAACTCTCATTTCTGTGCTGAAGGGGGAAAAACTTTCCACCAGAGGAAGGCCGGACGGTGAATGGAAAATAGGGAATATGCGCCCGACCGATACCATCATTTCGCCTGTGGGGTTGAATTATGACAGTTCAGGGTTTGTAAGAAGCATGATTCTCGGTCTGAGGTTGGCTGAAATGGCCCGCCAAGAGAACAGGGAAGGCAGGGTTGACGAAGACTTCGCTATAGAGACACTGGTCCAGTACAGTGGTTTTTGCATCTCCCAGGGTGTTGAAAGATTCGATTTGAGCGTCACGGACCTTGTAGATCTAGCGACCGGGAATATCAATAAAGTTGTTAGGGCTTTGAACAGGCTGATAAGATCATTGCCGATCATGCCGATAAATGCGGAGGAATTGAGAGTGATCTACGAACATGCAAGAGAAGCGCTGATAAGGGCGTAATGAGCTACGCTATATTTACTTCCTTAGAGAGGAATACGTCCTGTATCGCGTTCAGGAGTTCCACGCCTTCTTTCATGGGTTTCTGGAAAGCCTTTCTTCCCGAGATGAGACCCGCTCCTCCCGCTCTTTTGTTTATGACAGCGGTCCTGACCACTTTCGTCAGGTCGTTCTCCCCCGAAGTTCCGCCCGAGTTTATCAGGGGGATCCTTCCCATGTAGCAGTTCGCCACCTGGTACCTTGTCAGATCTACAGGATGGTCCGAGGTCAGTTTTTCATACACCAGCGGGTTTGTCTTTCCGAAGCCGATCGCCGTGAAGCCTCCGTTATTGGTGGCCTGTTTTTGTTTTATTATATCCGCTTCGATGGTAACGCCGAGATAATTCGCCTGGCCGGTGAGATCCGCGGATGTGCTGTAATCCACATCGTCTTTCTTGAACGCGTTATTTCTCAAATAACACCAGAGCACAGTGAACATGCCCATCCGGTGAGCATGCATAAAGGCGCGGGATATTTCTTCGATCTGCCTTCTTGATTCCGGCGAGCCGAAGTAGATCGTCGCGCCCACGCCGATCGCACCCATCTCATAGGCCTGTTCGACCGAAGCGAAGAGCCGCTGGTCGTAAGAGTTAGGATATGACAGGAGTTCGTTATGGTTTATCTTTAAGACGAAAGGGATCTTTTTGACGTATTTTTTCGACACCATGCCCAGGACACCCAGGGTGGAAGCCACGGCGTTGCAGCTGCCTTCAATGGCCAGTCTGACTATGTTTTCCGGGTCGAAATAAACAGGGTTGGGAGCGAAAGAAGAACTTGCCGAGTGTTCCACGCCCTGATCTACCGGCAAAATGGAAAGATAACCGGTGCCTTTCAGCCTTCCGTGGTTGAACAGGCGTTTCAGGTTCGCCAGCACCTTTTCCGATCTGTCGGATATGCCGAAGACCCTGCCTACGAAATCGGGGCCGGGCAGGCGGAGGTTCTCTTTGGGGATGGTCATGCATTTATGTTCCAGCAGGTAGGCGGATTCCTTTCCCAGGATCTCTTCGATATTTATAGCCATCGTTCCCTCCTTTTAGTCCGGTTTTGCCTGTGAGCTCACTTTTTTCGCGGCTTTTTTGATCTGATCGGGGTCTCCCAGGTAGTAATGCTTGAGAGGCCTTAGACCGTCATCAAGCTCATAGACTAGCGGTATTCCCGTGGGTATGTTCAAAGCGACTATATCCTCATTGGACATGTTATCAAGATACTTTACCAGGGCCCTTAAACTGTTGCCGTGGGCGACGATAAGTATATGCTCCCCCGATACTATCTCTTCGCTTATGGTCTCCTCCCAGTACGGCAGGAACCTTTCCACGGTGTCTTTCAGGCATTCGGTCGCCGGGATATCTTCAGGGTCCATATCCTTGTATTTGGGGTCGTTTCCGGGATATCTCTTGTCTGTCTTTTCGAGGGGAGGGGGAGGCACGTCGTAGCTTCTTCTCCATATGTGGACCTGTTCTTCTCCGTCTTTTTTCGAGGTCTCTTTCTTGTTTAACCCCTGCAGGGCACCGTAATGCCTTTCGTTGAGCCGCCATGAACGGTATACCGGTATCCACATGAGATCCATATGGTCAAGCACGATCCACAGCGTTCTGATGGCCCTTTTTAAGACGGAAGTAAAGGCCATATCAAAGGAGAACCCTTCTTTTTTCAGGATCTCGGCCGCGTTTTTTGCCTCTTCGATACCTTTCTCCGACAGGTCGACATCCGTCCAGCCGGTGAACCTGTTCTCCTTGTTCCAGACGCTCTCACCGTGCCGCAATAATACGAGTTTTTTCATGATCGATCCTCCGCCTCGCCTGAAAATCACATTTATAATTGTAAACCCAAAGAAGCGATTTGCGCAACTATTTTATTATGGATCCCCGCCTGCCGCCGCAGAAATAACAGGCGTATCAATAACATAAATCCTTGTAAAGATGCGTGATTCAGGTTATCATATTATCACGAAATCGCCTGATTTAATATCATAATGACAATAACTATTAAAAGCACAATTCTCACGATCTGTCTATTCGCGGTTTTGACCGGGGCAGGTTGCCGAACACTTAAAGCACCTTCAACGCCGCTCGAGGAGTGGACACCGCCCGATTGGGAGAAAACTTCAAGAACTTCCGATACTGTTTGGAGCGCTATTCGCGGGCAAGAAATCGATACGGGAGAACCCCTTACATTGGTCAAGCTTATCGATATAGCGCTTGCCAATAACCCCGCCACACGCCAGGCATGGGAGAACGCACGCGCCCGTGAAATGGAGATAAAACAAGCTGAGAGCGAGTGGTATCCCCAGGTAACGGCTGCCGGTGATTTTACTAAAGAGAAAAAAGTTGCCCACCCGAAAGACGATAACCTGAACGTAAGGAATTACGGCATGCAGGCCGAAGCCACTTATATGCTGCTTGATTTCGGGGGCAGGGACGCCGGGGTGGAGGAAGCCACTCAATTGATCCTTGCGGCGAATTTTGAGTTCAACCAGGCGCTTCAGGACCTCATGCTCGACACGGAAAAAGGCTATTACGGACTATACAGCGCCCAGTCAAGTCTGGAGGCCGCGAGAATGGATGCCGATGACGCGGAGGCGGCGCTTATTGCGGCTCGGCGAAGATTTCAGGTAGGGCTGGTATCAAAGCTTGACGCGCTCCAGGCCGAATCCAACTACGATGACAGTCTCTATTCCCTGGAAGAGGCGAAAGGGAACCTTAAGAGTGCAGAGGGTACCCTGGCGGAAATACTCGGCTTCTCTTCCGACACTAAATTCGAGATCGCCGTTCCGTCCGGAGAGATGCCCGCGGGCATAACCGAGGAAGACGTCAGCCAGCTTATAGAAGAAGGGCTGCAAAGAAGGCCCGATATAGCGGCTTCCCGCGCGAACCTGCGCGCAAAGGAAGCTGCCGTTAAAGCCGCTAATTCCGACCTGTGGCCGACATTGAATCTCGGCGGTTCCGCGGAGAAAAGGTGGTATGAATATTTCGGAGAAAGCAAGGCGAACAAGGACCATTACGACTATATCGGGTATCTGAATGTCAAGTGGGATATCTTTGACGGTTTTTATAATCTTGCCAGGAGGAACGCGGCCCGCAGGGACGCAGCGGCGGAACGTGAAAAACTGAAGCAGGCCGAGCTCGAAGCGAGCCGTGATATATGGACGAAATATTATAATTTCAAGACCGCCGCCAGGAAGCTTGTGTTCAGCGAGGCTTTTCTGGATGCCGCGCAGGCTTCGCATAAACTGGCGGCAGACGGTTACAGTACCGGACTGAAAAGCATCCTTGACCTGCTCAAAGCGCAGAGCCAGCTTTCAGATGCAAGGAGCAAGCTTATTGAATCCAGAAAAGATCTGTTTGTTTCGCTGGCCGAGCTGATCCACGCGACCGGTTCACTTCATGCGAAAGGCAGCAGCACCGGTGTAGATCAGTAAAAGAAAGGTTGGAGCACATGACCCAGGATAATAAAACGGTTTTGGATCTCGACAAGATCTTCCATTATAAGAACCTGTCTGACCAGAACAGGAAGATCATAATAGTTATCTGCACACTGATCTTTTTCGTTGGGGTAGTGTCGTTCGTGAGCAGATATTCCAGGAAGCCCCCGGAACGGAAAATACCGCCGCGTGTCGTTCAAACCGCGGATGTTATTCGGAAAGATGCCCCCGTTTATATCACTTCATTCGGCACGCTCACCCCCGTCTATAACGTTGATATCAGATCACAGGTTACCGGAGAAGTAAAAGAGGTCCATTTTACCGAAGGGGACGAGGTCTCAATAGGCGACCTTCTTTTTACTATCGATCCGAGGCCGTTCGCGGCTGAGCTGGAAAAAGCCAAAGCTTCTCTGGCTGAAGACCTGGCTGATCTGAAGCTTAAAGCGGATACCGTTGAAAGGAACAGGCCTCTGGTCGAGGAGGATCTCATTTCTGAACAGAATTTTGAGGAGTATCAGACCGATGAAGCTCTTACCGAGGCGAAGGTCCAGCTCGACCACGCCAATGTTGAACTGGCGAAAATAAACCTGGATTATTGCTATATACGTTCTCCGATCGGCGGGCTCACGGGAAAACGCCTGGTCGATCCGGGAAATATCGTATCAGCAAATACCGGCCCCACGCTTGTGAACATAAAATCGTACGATCCCTTCTACATAGATTTCACTATTCCCGAAAGAGATCTGCCCAGGGTCCGTAAGGCCATGTCTAAGGGGGAGTTGGAGGTCAAGATCAGGGTGGAGGGCGACGATAGCGGGCCGTATTCGGGAGAGCTCAGCTTTCTGGATAATGCCGTCGATGACGTGACCGGGACCGTTTCCCTGCGCGCGACCGTGCCGAATAAAGATAAGGCGTTATGGGCCGGCCAGTTCGTGAGGATCCAGCTTGTTCTGGGCATAACGAAGAACGCGACCCTTGCGCCCTACCAGGCGGTCCGGCTCGGACAGCAGGGTCCTTACCTTTTTGTCGTTACGAGGGACAACAAGGCGGATCTGAGGGTGCTGACCACGGGGGAACGGCAGGATGATTATATCGTTGTTGATGAAGGCGTCAAGCCCGGTGAGAAGGTCGTTATTTCCGGACAACTTGGTCTGAGCCCCGGTGTTTCCGTGATGGACGTCACGCAGAAAAAGGCTCAGGAGAAAAAAAGCAAAAAGCAAAAGAAAGGCTCCAGGAAATAATATAACAGGACATAGCAATGGTTTTTTCCGAAGCTTTTATCAGGAAACCGATCATGACGACCCTGGTCATGATGGCAGCGCTGCTGTTCGGTATCGCCGCGTATTTCAAACTTCCGGTAAGCGATCTGCCGGTCGTGGATTATCCCGTCATAACCATAACCGTAAGTTATCCCGGGGCAAGCCCGGTGATGATGGCCTCGACGGTGGCGACGCCTCTGGAGAACCAATGCATGCAGATCCCGGGCCTTCAGACGGTAATTTCCGATAATACCGAGGGGCAAACTCAGATCACTTTGACCTTTGACCTGACCAAAAGCGTTGATCTCGCGGCGCCGGATGTGCAGGCCGCTATTTCCCGCGCCCAGTCAAACCTGCCGTCCGATCTGCCTCAGCCGCCGACATATGATAAAAGCAACCCTTCCGACAAGCCGATAGTGCATGTCTCGGTATTGTCCGACACGCTTACCCCCGGCCAGTTGTATGATTTCGGGAACACGACGATCGGCGAAAGGCTCAACATGATCGAAGGTGTTTCAAAAGTGCAGGTCTGGGGAGCGCAGAGCGCGGCCAGGATCCAGGTCGATCCGGAAAAGCTTGCTTCATATAAAATAGGCATAGATGAGATCGCCCGGGCGCTCACCTCAGGCACGGTCATTATCCCCGGGGGAAGCCTGAATGGAAAGTTTCGCACGTTTACCATTGAACCGCAGGGCCAGTTATTCCAGGCCGAGGACTATGAAAAACTCATAGTCGCGTACCGTAATGACGCTCCCGTATATTTGCGTGATGTCGCAAAATGTGTTGACGGCACACAGAACGATGTTCTTCGTGTTATGTATTTTACTGAAGGGGAAGGATGGCGTTCATCGTGCGTTCATATTGCCGTCAGCCGCGAAAGCGGCGCGAATACCGTGGCTCTGGCCGCAAGGATAAGAGAGACACTGGACGGTCTTAAGAAGGAGATCCCGGGTTCGGTCACTACGCATATATTCTATGACAGGTCCGTTCAGATAATAGAATCGGTCAAGGATGTAAAAAACACCGTGTTCATCGCCATTGTTCTTGTTGTGCTGGTCATATTTCTTTTTATCGGACGTCTTTCGGATACGATCATTCCGTCGATAACCCTGCCGTTCACTATCTTCGCCACGTTTATCTTCATGCTTGCTGCGGGTTACAGCCTGGACAACCTCTCACTGATGGGGCTTACCCTTTCAGTGGGTTTTTTGGTCGATGATGCCATTGTGGTCCTTGAGAATACCGTCCGGCACGTCGAAGCGGGAGAAAAACCGTTAAAAGCGGCGATAAACAGCATGAGGGAGATCACCGGGACGGTCATCTCGACAAGCTGCGCGCTTATAACCGTGTTCATACCGCTGGTCTTCATGGGTGGCGTTGTCGGCCGGAATTTCAACGAATTCGCCATGACGGTCGTTCTTGCCATTATCTGTTCGACCATAATCGCCCTTACGTTAAGTCCCATGATGTGCGCACGGATGTTGAGACCGGCCAAGTCCGCGAAAACAAAAGTAGAAGCGTTCACGGATAAATTCGTAGGAGGCATAAAGGGTAAATACGCGATACTCCTTAAGTGGGTCCTGGAACACCGGATGGTTTCCGTCACAGGATGGGTCGTTTGTGTGCTGGGGACATTGTGGCTTTTCACGATCCTGCCCAAGACCTTTCTGCCCACGGGGGACAGCGGCGCGATCATGGGGCAGATGCAGGCGCCGATGGGGACTTCCACCGAGATAATAAGACAGTTTCAGGACCAGGTGGACATGGTCCTCCAGGATAATCGAAGTATAGACAGGGTCGTGACGGTAACAGGCCTGCAGCCGGGCGCCGACCAGAGTACCGGAGTTTTCTATGCGATTTTAAAACCGCATTCAGCCAGAGGAAGGGAACCCATACTGAAAGTGGTTCAGCAGCTGCGTGCCGGGATGGCCGGGATCACGGACGGATTTGTATTCCTCGAGGCCATACCGGCCCTTCAGATAAGTACCGGGGGCGAAAGCACGGCTCAGGGGTGTAAATACTCTTATGCTTTGAGCGGGGATGATAGGGATAGTTTGTACAAGTGCGCGATGCAGCTTGAAGGAAGAATGAGAGCTATACCCGGCCTTGTCGATATACAAAACAGCGTTAAGCTGGATATGCCTCAGCTGAATGTTAAAATACTCAGGGATCGGGCTTCCACCCTTGGCGTCACGGCGGAAGATATTGAATACGGCTTGAGCCTTGCGTACGCCCAGGGGAAAGTCACCCTGTATAAGACCGATATCGATCAATATTATGTCATTGTCGAGGTAGAGGAAAAATACCGGAAGAATCCTGAAAAACTTTCCCAGTTGTATATACGCTCAAGCACTACCGGTAAACTGGTTCCGCTTGGTTCCGTTGTTACATGGGAAGAAGGTGTCGGCCCCCAGGATGTGCCCCATCATAACCGGCTTAATGCGGCTACCCTTTCTTTTAATATCGAGCCGGGAGTGCCTCTCGGCAACGCCACCAGGGATCTGGAAAATGCCGTGCGGGAGATCATGCCGTCCGGGGTAAGCGGGACCTTTCAGGGGGAAGCTCAGGAGTTCCAGGATGCCGTCGCAAGTTTAAGCGTTCTTTTGGTTATCGCCATATTTGTCATGTATATCATTCTCGGTATATTGTACGAAAGCTATATTCATCCGTTGACCATTCTTACGACGCTGCCTCCGGCCACGTTCGGCGGTCTGGCCACGCTTCTTTTGTGCAGATCGGAACTTTCGATGTACGCGTATATCGGGATGTTCATGCTTCTGGGCATAGTTTCCAAGAACGGGATCCTGATGGTCGACTTTGCGAACCAGAACCTGGAAGAAGGAAGTCCATCCAATTTTGATGCCATCTACAACGCCTGTCTCGTCAGGTTCCGCCCCATACTCATGACCGGCGCCTCGACCGTGGTGGGTGCCGTACCGATCGCTCTCGGATTCGGCGCTGACGGCGCCTCAAGGAGACCTCTCGGCTTGATCGTGGTGGGGGGTCTCTTATTCGCCCAGATCATAACTCTTTTCATTACCCCGGCGATTTTTCTTTACATGCAGGACTTTCAGGAAAAGTATCTCGACAGGTTTGAGCTGTTCCGTTCCGGAGCGTCGCGAAAAGCTGAAGAGGCTGCCGAGTAGGGCGAATCGGCAGTTATTCCGAGGTCTATTTTTTATACATGTCCAACTCCCTATGAATAAAGATGTTGCGTGAAGAATAATAGTCTTTTGTTAATATTTAAAAAAGTCAGCAACTCAGATTTGTAAACGTATATTTCTGAAGGTAAACTATTTAATGGATAAGTATATATGAATAAAATTCAAATATGTATGAGGTATTTGGCGGATATAAAAAGGATATTATTTTGTCCGCTAACTAAAAATATTTAAAAAGTATAACGCAGGGTGGATGAGATGTTAAACGCGTGGTTGAACCGACATATGATTGTGAGGAGGATGACAGGCTTTGTGGCCTTATTTGTCTTCTTTTCATGTTTTATCCTCGCGGACGCACGGGCTCGGGAGGATGCGGAGGGCGTTTTTTATAAAGCGCCGGGCGGGGAACCGGTTCAGTTCGCGCGCCTGGATATCGATACATTCACTATTCCCGCTCACCTGGGCGATATCAAATATACCTTTAAGGGTTCTCCTGATAAATTCCTGATCCACCTGCAGGATGCCCACTGTAACCAGTTTGCCCAGCACAAGATCTCCGATATTATCGATTACCTGAACAAGGAATACGGCGTCCGCATGGTCAATCTCGAGGGAGGAGTGGGAGATTACGACCTCACGATATTCACGTCCATAACAGGTGAAGCCATACGGATGGAAGTTGCCGATTACTTTGTCAAAAAGGGCGAGATAAACGGCGCGGAACTTTATGCAATCACGAATCCCGGCAAAGTGGTCTTATGGGGCGTTGAGGACAAGGATATGTATCTTGCGAATCTCAAGGTGTACAGGGATTCCCTCGCGTATAAGGAAAAAGTCGACAAATACCTGAAAGAGCTTACCCATATCATGAATAACCTCAAGCGCCATATCTACACACCCGAGCTTTTGAAGATCGACATGGCATATAACGCGTATAAAGAGGAGAACATGGATTTCCGGGAGTACCTCGGGTTCCTGGTCGCCAGGGCGAAAGAGGGGGGAATAAATATAAAACAGTTCACCAACCTGTATCTTCTGGCGCGGGCGATGGACCTGGAAAGGAGAATAGACTTCGAGAAAGCCGATGCAGAGAGGGATGCGCTCGTAGATGAACTCAAGGAAAATTTATCCAGGAATGAAGTCCGGGAACTTGTCGGAGAAAGCGTTGATTTTAAGACCAGAAAGATATCTCGAAAAACATTCTATGACTATCTTCTGGAAAAAGCAAAGGGGATCGGCCTTGACATGGACCGTTTCCCCGCGTTTTCAGAGTATATCGTGTATGTAACGACCTATGAAACCGTTGACCGTTCCAGGATAATGGAGGAACTGGCGGATCTCGAAACGGAAATAAAGGGGCCCCTGTACCGGAACGATACCCAGCGCCGGCTGGATGCGCTTTCCCGCAACCTTGCGATCACAAAAAATATCTTTTCAATAAAACTTAACAAAACCGATTACAAGTATTACCTGGCCAATAAAAATTCATTCGATGTGAATAATTACCTGGAGTTCATCGGGAAAGAGGCTTACAAGTACAGGATAAGCGCAAGGCCCAGCGCGGATATCTTAAAACTGAACGACTACCGCGAGGATATCTCCAGATTTTATGAATATTCGTTCAAGAGGGATGAGATCTTTCTTGAGAATCTGCGTTTCAGCCGCGTTGCCGAGAATGTCGAAGGTGCCGTGCTTATGGCGGGAGGTTTTCATACCGAGAGCCTGTGTGAACTGCTCGAGAAAAAGAACATATCCTACGTGTCGATATTGCCGCGGTTCACCAGTCCCCGGGATTACAAAAGCCCCTACCTGGACCTCCTTGCCGGCCAGGCGACCGATCTGGAAAGGATGCTGAGTTCCGCCCTCGCTAAAACGGCGATGATGCAGGTAGCGAGCAAATTGAACGATATCCTGGGCGACGCGGTGTACGGCAGAAAAGGCATGGACATTTTCCGGGCTGCCGTTGTTCTCTTGCGAAACCTGATAGAAAAAGAAGGAAAAGGCATAGTCGGTAAAGTAGATGACATGAACGTAAGGACGGCAGAGGACGGCAGCGTGGAGTGTCTTATCGGAAATAGAGTTTTGCTGAAAATGCCCGCAAGGGAACTTTTGCCCTCGCCTATCACCGGGAACATCGCCGCCGGTCTCAGCGATGTTGAAATACTTGAATGGAGGAGTGAAGCTGAGGCGCGAAGCGACGAGATCATGAAAAACAATGAGGATGCCGTGGAAGCCGTGAAAGCAAGATGCGAGTGGCTGTTGCTCAAATACGAGGACGACATACGGCGCGAACTTGAAAAATACGGGGTCCCGAAGACCGAGATCGAGCTTATCGTCAATGTTCTAAAAAATCCAACAGATCCGGGGTCTTTCAAGTGGTTCGAGGCAAGGGTCGAAGGCGAGGAAAAATACATGCTCGGCAATGAAAATGCCCTGGCGGTCAACGTAATACGGCACCTGATCGACAGGGAGGAAACGGAAGTGTTATATAATGATCTTCTTGACGAATATATTCTCCACGAGGCCCTGGAAAAGATCCCCAGACTGGATCATTACGCGATCATCGGCTTGACTGCCGCGGTTTTTGACCGTGAGGGCGGATTTGACGTTGCCATTATGACACCCGGACTGACACCGTTAGGCAGGTCTTTGCGGAGTTTCATTGATGCCGAAGTAGAATTCAGAAGAACCCTGGATGATCTGATCACTGAACGATGGGCGAGAAGAGGTGACATAAGGCTCCGCGAGAACCTGAAAGATGTGCTGGTTGGGATCAAGAGCCTGCGCGAGGCCGATCAGGAGACTTTGGGAGAATTTTTCGGCACCCATTTTGACGATGAATTCATCGCCTATTACGCCCGGGAACTGGACCAGCAGAGAACCGACCCGGAACTGACAAGAAGAGAGGTCGATGCGAACATGCAGGATTTTATCCGGGATTATATCCAGGTCTCGACCGCGGTGGAGACCGACAGGATCATGGACCTTCCCGGCCGCATTGCGGAAGAAGGATGGGTCATAGAAAAGCTGACCACCTCCCGGGACGAGCTTGAGGACATTGAAGGATTTGAGGAATTTCTGGCCGAACTGCAGGAAAAGGCATCTGTTCTGCCCGCTGCGGACAGGCTCTGGAACAAAAAACGGATAAGGCTCATGGACATATTTGCGCGGAGGGGTGATGTAACCCAAAAGATAGGAAGAGCGCTTGTGCAGGGCCTGAACATAAAACGAAAGATTGTGCCCATGCCGGATGTTCATGCGGATCTTGAGGGAATGAGGGATTATCTCGAAGGGGCAGGTCTTGTAATAAAAGGCGAGGCAAGGGACGGCACTGAGGACAGGTGGATAGGCAAAGATGTGACCGTGGTGTTCATGGGTGACATGATAGACAGGGGGCCGGATCCGCTGGATGCCATGAGGTATGTCCGCATGCTCCAGAAGGAAGCCGCCGAACAGGACCCGCCCAGGCCGGGATATCCGGCGTTTTACAAGGGAAGCAGGGTCGTGCGTCTTTTGGGCAATCATGAAGTGCTTTTCCTCGCCGCGACTTCTTTCAACGTAACGGACAGGGACAGGGCCATGATATACCGGAAACGCATGGACAAAAAGCTTTTGAGTGAAGAGCATTTTAACCGTTTTGTATACGAACTGATGGATGATATAGAAGAAGGGAAAGTCGTGGCCGCGTATACGGAAGGAGGAAAGGTATTCTCGCACGGCGTCATTTTCCAGTCCCTTTTTGAGCATGTAAAAGAAGAAAGGGACAGGCGGGAAGAACCGAAAGACACCTTTACCGGGACCGACTTTGTCGATACGGCGAATAAGATACTGGTGGAAGCGGTCGAGCAGAAGGATTACAGCGACCCGATATTCAGGTTCCCGGGCGCAAGAGGCAAAGTCCCCGTCGGACTCTTCTGGGGTTATGTCACCGAGCTATCCAGGTACGGCGAAAAACTGCCCGAAGGACTTCAACAGGTCGTCGGGCATGACCCGATACCGGCAGATCTCAAGACCGATCCGAGCGGCAAAGTGATATGCGTGGATACCGGCATGGTGTGGGGAGGCAGAAAGGGGTTGGTGTTCGAAGATAATAAGATCTATGAAATAACGCCTCCGGCAAGTTATTACATGATCACAGGTATGGCGGATGTGGACGAAGTCGAACTGGAGATCGAATTCGTGCCCATTACGGGCGAAGAGGCCGAAGAACTTGCCGAAGCCCAGGCAGAAGCCGCCAAGGGGGTCGTCGGCGATCTGCGCCAGAACAAGACCGATATCATAGTGATGCCGGGGTCGGAAATATACCTGGCCAGGCAGGAGCCCGTCAACCGGGCGACCGCGCGCAAGCTGCATAAGAACTACGGACAGGAAACGCTTCCCTACAGTTATAAGTACGGCGACGACTGGAAGAAAAATCTAGAAGAGCTTATGGAAAAGAGGATCGTCCCGGCATTTTACAAAGAACAGAAAAAAGGAAAGAGCCCGAGGATGCTGCTTTACCTGCCCTTAAGTACGGAGGAGAGAGAAAGTATATTCGAGGAGGGCGGGCTTCTGGAGGATTACGGTCACCTGGAGGATTTTATCGCCGTTATCCTCGAAACGGATATACCGACCGACGGGGTCGTGGATAACGTGATGCATATTGTCCTTGCGAAATCGCTCCTCAATTACGAAAGATTCAGAAAAGGCGATTATGGCGCGGAATTCAGCAGGGAAGCGGAAATGCGCCTGGTCGATTTTCTAAAGACACTGGTCATAGACCCGACAGCCATGGATCTGAAAAAGGATCCCGACGTGATAAATAAGATATTGAACGGAGACATTATTCTCCGCATAAGGCCTATAGATTTCGGGGAGATAAAGGAATGGAAAGCGGCACAGGACGCCGTTCTTAAAGCGCTGTAATGCGGGATCGGCCGAATGTGCCTGAATTAAAAAAACAGCATAACGGGGTGCGGGATGTTAAGTGCATGGTTAACGCGACATATCGTGACGAAGAAGCTGATGGGCGTTATGGTTTTGTCCGTCTTTTTCGCCTCTTTTGTCCTCACGGACGCGCGGGCCGTGGTGGATACGGGAGAAGCTCCGTATAAAGCGCCGGCGCCCGAGATGGAACGATTTGCGTATCTTGACACCGGCACCTTTACCGTACCCGCTCATCTGGGTGAGGTCAAATATACTTACAAAGGCGCTTCGGATAAATTCATAGTCCATCTGCAGGATGCCCACTGCAACAAATTCGCCCAGCATAAGATCTCCGGGATCATTGATTACCTCAACAAGGAATACGGCATACGCATGGTCAATCTCGAAGGCGGAACGGGCGATTATGACCTTACGATATTCACTTCCATAACTGGAGAGGCGATACGAAGAGAGGTGGCGGATTATTTTGTCAAAAAAGGCGAGATAAACGGCGCGGAATTCTACGCGATAAATAATCCCGATAAGGTGACCCTGTGGGGGGTCGAAGATAAGGACCTGTATCTTGCCAATCTCAAGGTGTACAGAGATTCCCTTGCGTACAAAGAGGAGGTCGATGAATATCTCAAGCAGCTCACCCACGTATTGAACAACCTCAAGCGGCACATCTACACGCCCGAGCTTTTGAAGATCGACATGGCGTACAACGCGTACAAGGAAGGGGATATGGATTTCCGGGAGTATCTGGAATTCCTGATCGCCAGGGCAAAGGAACAAGGGGTGCAGGTGAGGCAGTTCACTAACCTGTATTTACTGGAACAGGCGATGGAACTGGAAGACAAGATAGATTTTAAGAAGGCCAACAAGGAAAGGACCGTGCTTGTAGATGAACTTAAAAAAGGCCTGTCGAAAGATGAGATGAGGGAGCTTATCGCGAAGAGCGTTGATTTCAAGACGAAGAGAATATCGCGAAAAACGTTTTATGATTATCTTTTGGGCAAGGCGTCAGAGACGGGGCTCAATATCGACCGGTTCCCGGCGCTTTCAAATTACATCGTCTATGTATCGCTTTATGAGGCGGTTGACCGCACCAAGGTAATGGAGGAACTGGATGAGCTCGAGGCGAGGATAAAAGAGCCGCTATATCGTGATGACACCCAGCGCCGGCTGAATATGCTTTCCCGCAATCTGGCCCTGATGAAGAATATCTTCGCGATAACGCTCACCAAGACCGATTACCAGTATTACCTGAACAGCAGAAGCTCCTTTGACGTGAGTAATTACCTGGAATTCATCAGGAAGGAGGCCCCGAAATACAGGATCAACGCGACGCTTAACGCGAGCATTTCAAAACTGGATGACTATCGCGAGGACATCTCCAGGTTCTACGAATATTCGTTCAGGAGGGATGAGGTCTTTTTGAAGAATCTGCGTTTTGACCGCGCCGGGGCCGTCAAGAGCGCTGTTCTCATGACCGGAGGTTTCCATACGGATAACTTGTGCGAACTGCTCAAGAAAAGGCATATTTCATACGTATCGATCCTGCCGAAGTTCACCAGTGAGGAAGATTATGAAAGCCCCTATTTTGACCTTCTTGCCGGCCAGACGACGAATCTCCAGCGCATGCTGAGCTCGGTCATCGCCAAGGCCGCGATGATGCAGGTTGCGAGTATGCTCTCGCCCGCGCTTGGAGATGCCGTATGGGGCAAGGCGAATATTGATGCTTTCAGGGCGAGTGTACTTGTGCGGGAGCAGATAGCAAAAGAAAAGAACATACTGGATGTGAAAGTGGAAGGCGATAACGTGGTCTTCCGCATGGAGGACGGGTCCGAAGAGAGGATGCCCGTGAGGCGCCTTCTGGACGCCGTCCACCAGCGCGAGATAGACGGGCAGATGGAACGGCTGGCCGAAAGGCAGTTTGAAGATATAGGGAGAATAAACGTGATCCTTGACGAAATAGCGGAATTTTTAAGGTCGATCGGGGCCGGTCAGGGAACTCTGAACCGTGTCCAGGCCTTGAAGGGGAAGAACACTTCCGGCAGGGCCCTGGTGAGGCTTGCCCGCGGCGTTACTTTCAGAGGACATGCCGGAGGGCAGGGAATACGTATTAATGCCGGTCTGAAGGAGAATGAGAGGCAGCTGAAGGCGGCCATCATCCACGAGATCATAGCGGGCCTGTACGGGGACCATTTCCTGGCGGAAAGGGCCGAGCGGGCGTTTCTGGAAAACCGGACCGGCGGGGATATCCTGGCGAGAGCACCGCCATTGCCTCTGCCGGTATGGTTCATGACGCCCGAGCAGAGACTCGGCGTCGACAGGGATTTTGCCGCTGTCAGAGAACCAATTGCCGGTGAACCGCAATATAAGTTTTATGCTGTTGAGAGAGGCCGGGGAATGGTCAGGGACCTTGCCCCTGACAGTGAAGTTCTCGGCGACCTTCTGGCCGGCACGGACGTGAATATCGTTCTATACAAAAAGAATGACGGGACCTGGGGGGTAATACTCGGGAAAGCGGGAGAGGCGTTTCATTCAGACATGGAAAGCGCACTGGTAGAAACGATGGGAGTAGAAAGAGCCGATTGCATTCAGGGCGTTTTGAATAACACCGTTCCGACTTTCGGCAGGAAAACCCCCAAAGAAGGCGAAAAAGGATATGACCTGATAAGGAACTTTGAGGAAGCGTTAAAGAAAAACCCTGCTCTTACTAAACGGAATTTTGTGAAGATAGAAGGTAAGACAACAGGGGATATTCTGTTCGTTGATCCCCTTACAAGAGAAGTTTTTTCCCTCAATAGTCTCGTGAAAGAAGAAACTTATCTGGAAAAAGGGACGGAAGAGCAGCTGCACCTGAATCTTATCAACAGGTTGAACAAGCAGATGACGGATGATATGCGTCTTCTTGCGGAAGGAAAGGAGCCGGTCGGAATATTGAAGGAGATCAACAGCGAGATGATCAAAGCCGGAAAGGACCGGCTTTATGGTGTCGATCTAAGGGGAGAATACAGGGTCACGGGTAAGTATAGAGGGCGTTTTGAAGAGGCGTATGGAGAAATTTTAGAAAGTTTAAGGAAAGAGCCCGGCCTGGAGCCCCAGATCATCGACCGCGATTCTCCCGACGTATGTAATATTCAGCACGGTAAAGCTGCGAAGAAACCCATTTATATTATCATGACGCAACATGGTGATGCCGGGAAATTTGAACGGTTTTTCATGACCAATATTCCCCTGTATCAAAAACTTGTCGAGTATGCCGAAAATAAAGGAGGAAAGGTCGTTTCCAGATTTTACGGGGACGGCGAACTGCAAGAGTTTGCGGCCATTCCGGTGGTTGAAGACGATATCCTCGCCGTAAGCGACGCGAAAGTCTCCAGGGAGAACAGGCCCATGGTCGGCGGCAAGGCGGCGGGCCTCGGGGACATGAAGGAACTTTTGGGGGATAAAGTGCCGGACGGTTTTGTCCTGACATGGAACATGTATAAAAAGTGGCTGGATAATGGCAGGAGGCTGAGCGATGGCATGAAGGCCGGAATAAAGAGGTTCCTGGGCGATGTTTTCGGCGAAACATTTGACGTCTCTGTCAGAAGCGGCGCCGCCGTATCGATGGCCGGGATGATGGACACGGTCCTGAAAGTGAGGAATATCGAGGGGGTTTATGACGCGGTGCAGGAAGTGTTTGAATCGGTCCACGGGGAAAGGGCAAAAGACTATAGAAAAAGGGAGTTCCTTTCAGACAATCTCGGAACAGCCGTTGTCATACAGAAAATGGTTTACGGAAATCCCCTGGATAACCCGAGAGGGCATGATGAGGGCAGATTTTCGGGTTCGGGCGTTCTGAACGGAGGTGAAAAGGAGGGCGGATTCACCATGGACTACGTGGAGAACCGGTCGGGCGAGACGGTCGTCGCGGGGGAGGCATACGTCAGGGATCTGGATGATTTCAAAAGCGGCGAAAAAACGGCTCCCTTATGGGAAGAGCTGGAAGGGATCGCCAGGATGCTGGAGGAATATTATAAATATCCCCAGGATATCGAATTCACCGTTGAGAACGGAGAACTTTATATATTGCAGACCAGGGACGTAAAGCCGAAAAGTGCCGCGGCAGCGATAAGGATATTACAGGATCTGGCCGCAAGAGGCGTGATAACGGAAGAAGAGGCTTTTAAAAGAGCTTCCGCCGAGAAAGATGATCTGGGAACGCCGCGTATCATAAAAGAAGGAGAAGAAGCAAAAGAAATGGAAGGAATGTTAATGACAACAGGCATGGGGGCAACACCGGGAGCGGTGGCCGGCCGGATCGCGTTCACCCCCGAGCAGGTTAGTGAATTCAGAAAACTGGGATATCCGGTCATTTACGTGGCGAAAGAAACCAGCCCCGACGATGTCTCTGTTTTTGTGGAGGCTGGCGCGGTTCTCACTACGGAAGGCGGACCGAACAGCCATGCCGCCATTAATACACGTATACCGGGAAACCGGGTGCCCTGTGTCGTGGGGGCGAGAAAGTTTGATTTCAGGGAAGAATATGACCCGGCTGCGGGGAAGAAAGTAAAAACGGCGCTGTTTCTTAGGGAAAAACCCGGCGAATTGTTCAAAGCGGGAGATGTTTTGTGCATCGACGGGGAGACCGGGAACGTTTATTCCGTTGCCCGCGTGAAACCGGGGCAGGATCCCAAGAGAATCCTGGCCGGTATAGAGTTTTATGAAGAGCGGTACATAGAAGCTCCAGATTCGAGTATCCTGGAACTGGCGAAGAACGCTCTGACCTTCGGTGATATTACAAGGGCCCTTGATATGCTGGAAGGGATAGAGGTGCCTGCCGTGGCGGCCGCGCCGGAAGAAGACACGGCGGTGTTTGCATGGGGCAGGACCGGCGAAGAGGCCGAAAGGGTCAGAAAGTTTTTTGAGGACAGGATAGCGCGGGTAAAGGAAATGGAGCCGGAAGAAGGCAGGATTTTAGCGGGGATCCCGGGAAAATTCATCATGACCGATACCGGCATAATCTTCTCCTTTAAAAAAGGCGTGCTTCACGATGCCCTGGAGAAACCCCTGGCGGAACATACGGGAAAAAAAGAGGAAGAGGTTGCACGAGGCTATATTTTAATTGTACGTAACAGTAAGGGAGAAGTTGAAATAGACATAACGACACAGATTAAAAAATCGGACGATATGGCCAAAAAATTATCGGATAATTTTCAGGATAACGAGTGTCTGGGCGTTCCTCTCAACGGAGCCAGGATCATTCAGCCCACAAAAGCACAATTCCCGAAGATTTTCAATTATGAGCCCGGGCCGGGCCGGGCTGAAGAGGATCCCCGAAATCCGGGCAACTTTCTAAAAGACCCGAAGGATGCCGCCGGTCTGATCCGGCAGGCAAAAGAAGAGTCTTTAAAATTCGTTATTTATGAAGACAGTATTGTCTTCGGTCCCGCGGAAAAAATGCACGAGGACCTGTGGATAGGAGAAAGAATTCCTGTGGCGGAAGGCTCTATTATTCCCGGTGAGGAGAGGATAGAATTCAGGCCGGTGAAGGGGGCTTACGGGGAACCGGAAAACGCGGTCGATATTTTCAGGGAAAATCTCCGGAACAATTATTATGTCGGGCCCTTGTTTGATGGATATGCTATAAGGCTTTCCAGGCTGGGAGAAGCGCCTGAAGAGATCGGCGAGCGCTTCGCGTTCATTTCTGAGCTTCGGGATCCCGGAAGATTTTTAGGGGGCAGGGCGAACAATGCGGCGACCGCCGTAGCCAGGGCGGAGGAAATAAGAAAAGTCATGAAAGATAATTTTGAAAGTGCCCGCAGGGGATGGCGGCGTACGGGCAGGTTTATCATAAACGAAAGAGGTTTTGACATTACCTTTGACCTGGAAGTGTATCATGGCGATCTGAGCATTCCCGGGGCAGGTGAGGACGAAGAGTACGCGGAAGGTTATATAGTCTTTAAACCCGGCTCTGAAGTGGGAACGGTGGACAAGAGGGTGCTGTTCAGGGAGGCATGGGGGAAGGCGGGAGGGCTCGTAACGGGTCCCGATCTTTTCTTGAGATATCTGCAGGAAAATGATTATGTGGGGGAATTTCTTGACGGGGCTACGCTTGCAGTAGGGCCGATGGATCTACGGGACCTTCCTGAAAAATTTGCGTACAGAAGACCCGGTATCGAGGCGGTCCGTGCTGAAGAAATCAAAGCCGGGATCGAAAAGGCCGCCCTCATAGAGGAGATAAGAGAAGGGGTCGAGGAAACTTCCGAATCGGCCAGGAGCCTGCTTGGTAAAGCAAGGCCCGGGGAGCATCCGAGCGTTGTGATCATCGAGCTTCCGGAGGGCCAGATGGTTTTCGATGGTTCGAAGTATACCCGGCTAAGCAAAGATACCGACAGGACAGTTGTCAGGAAATACGGAATAAATCTGCACATGATCTACTGTGTCAATACGGAAGAGGCCATCGGGGAAGCGGCAAAAAAGGCCGCAGGGATAATAGACAGGGTCAAGGATCCCGAGTCGCGCAGGCAGTCGCGCGTGGTCGCGTTTTCCAACAGGGGAGAAGCGGCTGACAGGTTGAGCGCGGCTCTGGGCGGCCTCAGGGCACAGAATAAGTTAGCCGGTATAGTCCAGGGTGATTTCAGGCCGGAGACCGATACAGAAAGGTTCTCCGTGGTGAGCCTCGCGGTACTCGGCGTGGGGCTGGCGGAATGGCACAGAGTTAAAGAAGAACCCAGGGGGGTCGAGATCGCCGACAGCATAAAGAAACTGCTCATGGGGATCGTGGATAACCCGGGGGCGATGGATGAGTATATTGCCAGAAGCTGCGGGAATGATGTCAGTTTGTTCGTGAATAATCTTCTGGACGGGGTTTTCTTTATGAAGATCAAAAAGATAGATTTTGGAGAGATAAGGGATTTCATGAACGCGGAAGCGGCAGTGCTGGAAGCGCTATAATCATGTCGGGCGGGTCCTGCAATTCTTACCACTATGTTAGGTTATAAAAAAGCTTGAAAATCCAGAATTGACTTTCCTCGCTTGTATGTTATCATAAAATTAGTTTAATAGGACAACAAAAAGTTAGAAATCCTACTGTTTTTTATCGATTAAAAAATGGGAAGGGCTTTGTGTTGCCTGAGAAAGTTAACGCGTTTAATAAGTGAGATATAGTATGAGCGTTCATAGGGGAAAGACAATTACGAAGATCATTGCCGCTTTGGCAGTATTGGTTTTTTCGCTGAATACCTGCTGCTACGGACTGGCTCCCCTTGCCGCTTCACAGAATCCCCTCGTAAAACGTAAAATATGCGCCGCTCTTCAAAGGACCAAAGTAAGATATGCCGACTCTCCTGATGCGGCAAAACTGTTGGAAGCCAATAAGGCCTCCTGTCTGCTTCTTTCGTCGGGCATGTATCTTATCAAAAAGGACGTGGCTGAAGATGATGTAAAATTGCTCCGGTCGATTACGCACGAAGATATAGAAGCTCTCATGCAGATACTCGCCAGGGAAAGTGAATCCAAGTATCAGGGCATAAAGGAATTGATCCTGAAGAACTTCCCCCCCGCCAAAGAAAGCATTCTTCCCTTAAACCTTTATGTAAATCATATTATCGCCAGAGCCATGGGTTGGCTGATCCTGGCGAATGACGGCATAATATTCGAGGATGAGATTCCTCCGGAGGAATCGGCTTTTTTGCAGGCCATAAGGCCGGTAATATCGGCCAACAGGCATAATTATTTTACGCGTGAATTCTGGGATTCGGGGATAAGAGGAGAAAAAATAAGGAATGCTCAAAGAGAAGGAATGAGGTTTTATAGGGCGACCGATCCGGAGAAACAGGACGACAGCAAATATAGGCCTTATGCCCTGGCCAGGGCATTTCGGGAGAAAAAAAAGCGGGAAGGAATATCATTCAACAAGGCTTATGACGAGATCCTGTCCGGGATGTTGTCCCGTTTGGAGGTGGATCCCGATAGCGTGGAGGGCGATCCTGACGAAGTGTTGGTAAAAGCGCTTCAGGATAACTGCATACGAAGGATACTGGAAGTGGGCTGCGGGGACTGCTCGTTTCTTGCCGCTTTCGCGGATATCGCGGAAAAAGCCGGGTGTGAGCTGGTGGGGATAGACCTTGACCCCGTTCCCGGAAACAGGGCACAGATATTAGAGGCGAAAAATCTTAAAATTATCACCGAAGATGTGAGAGAGTTTAAAGACGAGCGGGGGTTCGATCTCATTTTCAGTTCCGGGGTCATGTCTTTTTCCGGCGCGTTCCCCTTTGACAGGGATACAGCGGATGCAGATTCGATGAGAAAGGCGATCCTGAACGCGCAGGAGACGGCCGAGAGCGCGGTGAGCTTATTGAGCGGCCATTCCAGGGCGGCCCTGTTTACAAATACTTTCTCCAGTGTTCTTGTTTTTCACCGCGGTAACATTGAGAAGTTCGCGGAGATATTGTTATGGGACGAAAGCCGCAAGGACGGCGAGCTGAAAGAAAATTTCTGGACTTTTTACGAGGCATTCCGGGATCATTACGGAAAACTGATGTGGTCGAAAGTCTGGAAACAGGCGGCAAGTTTCGCTATCCTCGCGAGGAAGAAAGTGCCCAGTGACGCGGGGGAAGCCGTGACGCTGGCATTCGACCTGATCCATGCCCGGCTCCAGGAAGACAAAAGTTACACGATAAAGTATGACGAATCGAAACTGACCGCCTCACAGATAGAAGTTATAAGGCAATACGCCGAATTCCTGAAAGAGAAATCATCCGCCGACATCAAACTCAAGCCCTTCTCAAGCGAAAAGGGCTCCGGGGAGTCGTTGATAGCCGTTTATTGCGCCGGCGAGGATTTTAAAGGCGAGGGGCACGTGGATGTCAGCATCCCGGAAGGGAGAATAGAGGATTATCTGTTGAGGATCACAGGGATGGTGAATATCGCTCTTGCCGCATCCAATATTCCCGATAGTGCGACAAAAGAAGAGCTGGAGACGAGTTACGGGTCTATTATAAGTTTCATCCAAAACCAGTATAGTTCCATCCTTGACAAAGAGCTTGCCGTTCACGGTTCTGTGGAAGAGATGTTGAACGCGTTGCGGCGCGTAGTGCTGGCCTTGCCCAGGGCGTACAGGATGCCCGTGGAGGCGATAGAGGAATATAATACCATGGCAAGGAAAGCCCTTGTGGCGGCGTAATGGCGTTCCCGCTAATACCGTGTGAACTGCAGGATGTGTATCGTGAAAACGCACGTTCCGATGATGGCCCTGATCGACCTCAAGACTTGATCACTTAAAAGAGGGGTCTTTGTCTTGAACATACCCCAGACCCCATCGATCATCAAAAATATCCCGAAGATAAAAGCCGACCAGTCTATGGCGAGCTGGGTCAGCGGCGCTTCAAGCGCCTTGCAGTCCACGCCCCATATGAACTGGATGAGATGGATCGCGAAAATGTCCGCGCCGATAGCTATCCTTATTATACGTGCAAGCTGGTCAGGAAAGAAAGGGGATCTGAATTTCCGCATTTTGTAAACGGCTTCTGCCGCCAGAAATATTCCCGCAAGGAACGAGAACCAGTCTATGGTGGAGTTGGCGAATTCCGTGTCGAACGTCCGGCAGGTCACAACGAAAACGGTTGTCATAAGCACGGCAAGCGTTATAGCAGTGAGGCGCGTTCTTTTCATGTCCCAAAGGTATCACAGGTATTGAACAAATGCAAGTCTATGGAGTATAATGAACGGCAAGAACCAGGGAGGCGGTAATGGAATATAGAAAGCTGGGAAATACGGGCCCGGAAGTATCCGCCATTTCTCTCGGAACGTGGGTGTTCGGCGGGGACTGCTGGGGGGAGGTAGATGATTCCCAGTCGGTGCGCGTCGTGGAAGATGCCGTTGAAAAAGGCATCAACCTCATCGATACCGCACCGATCTACGGGAACGGCCGTTCCGAAGAGGTAGTAGGCAGGGCTATACGGGATAAAAGGGATGGGGTGATCATCGCTACGAAATACGGCCTTGAGCAGAAAGGCAGATCCATCAAGCCGAACTCAAGCGCTGATTTTGTAAGAAAAGAAGCGGAAAATTCCCTGCGTCGCCTCGGCGTGGAGACCATAGATCTGTATCAGTGCCACTGGCCCGATCCGGATACGCCCTTTGATGAGACCTTCGGGGAAGTGGAGAAGCTTGTCAAGGAAGGGAAGGTCAGATATGTCGGGGTGTCCAATTTCAACCGGGAAGCCACCGAGCAGGCCCTTGAGATCGCGCCCCTGGCAAGCAACCAGGTGCAGTATTCCCTCTTTGACAGGGAAATAGAGAAGGAACTCATGCCTTTCTGCGAAGAAAAAAATATCTCCATCCTGTCTTACGGATCTCTAGGCGGCGGCATACTGACGGGAAAATATAAAGAGCCCCCGACTTTTCCCAAAGGTGATGTGAGGATCTTTTTTTATCAGTATTATAAAGAACCTTTCTGGAGCAAGGCCAAGGAGCTTGTCTCGGCCCTTGAGGACATAGCGGGTAAACGCGAAGTGCCTACTTCGGATGTGGCCATCAATTGGGTACTCAGCCGGAGGGAAGTGACGAGTTGCATCGTCGGCTGCCGTACGCCGGAACAGCTCAGGCAGAACCTGAAAGCCGCGGACTGGAAACTGAACGGGGAAGAACTTGCCGGGATCCGGGAAGAATACGATAGGATCTTTGCCTAAACCTTGCCTGTTTCGATCACCGACGCATAATATCGCGCGGAATCCCTGATAGTGCGTTTTTGTGTTCCATAATCCACGTGCACGAGCCCGAAGCGCTTGCTGTAACCCTTATCCCATTCAAAGTTGTCCAGAAGTGACCAGTGCAGGTATCCCATTACCGGGGCGCCTTCTTTTATCGCTTTCAGGAGCTGCGCAAGGTGCTCTTTTATGAAACGCTGTCTCAAGGTATCGTCATCCGTGGCCAGGCCGTTCTCGGTGATAAAGATGGGGACATGATAACGGCGAAAGCTTTTCACCAGCTCATAGAGGCCTTTGGGATAGATCTCCCATTCCATGTCGGTCGTTTCGCCCGAATCGGAATGATGCTCGAGAGAGCAGACCTCGCCCAGGGGGTTTTCCGATAAGGGTTTTTTGTAATGTATGAACTGGCGGGTATAGTAATTGAGGCCGATAAAGTCCATCGCGCCTTTTGTCAAAAGTCTTTCCGGAAAAAGTCCCGGTATAAGCACCCGCCCCTTTACGGCCGAGGCGATAAAGCTGTGATTATGGAATCTGCTGCGCAGATGCGCGCATAAGCGGTCACGTATCGAATACGGCGAACACGGATGGAAAGCGGTCACGGCCTTGGCGATGCCTATCTTCGGCGTCCTGATCCCGGAAGAGCCGTTTGCATGTTCATGCATTCCGCGGTAGGCCTCGACGTGGGCTTTAAGCATATTCTTTGAAACGGTAAGCAGGTCATCAAAACTTTTCCTGCAGGGAGGCCACTGCCCCTGAAAGTACGCTATGAGCGCGAGTATGTAAGGCTCATTGATGGTTATCCAGTATCGCGCTTGATCGCCTAATTCCTCAATGGCTTTCACGGCGAAGCGCGAGAAAAGCGGGACCGATTCATCATTTAACCAGCTTCCCTTGCGGGCGAACCAGACCGGGACAGTGAAATGGTTCAGTGTCACGATGGGCTCGATGCCCAGCCGGACAAGTTCGTTCACGACCGTTTTATAATGGTCCCATTCCGCCTGGTCCCACGTACCTTGGTTTTTTTCCAGCCGGCTCCACTCCAGTCCCAGCCTGTGCGCGTTGTGCCCCAGTTCCTTGGCCAGCCGGAAATCCTCCCTGAACCGGTGGTAGTGGTCACAGGCCTTTCCGGAGGGTTCGGTGTTACCGCCGGTTTCCCATTCCCACCAGTCGTTATAGAAATTATCCCCCTCGACCTGGTATGCGGAAGTAGCGGCGCCCCACAGAAAGTTTTCAGGAAATCTGTCACTCATGCTAACTATTATACCCCCCCAAATACAAAGACACAACCCCAGCTCAGGGACGTTTTTCAAATTAAACTCAGACCGTGAAAAATTTTGAACCTAGACTTGTCCCCGAAGCTAATCTTAGACCTGTCCCCGAAGTTAATCTTGGACCTGTCCCCAATAATATGAAGACTAAAAGGGGACAGGTCTAGAAGCAAAATCGGGGACAGGTCTGGGATTGGAGTAGGGACAGGTCCAAGATTGAAATTATTTACGGTCTAGGAACAAAATGAAAAACGTCCCTGATATATTAAAAAATCAAAAAAATCTTGACAAAAAATCAAAAAGGAAATATAATAAAAGGCGGGTGAGGGTAGGGATGTTCACCCGCCTTCGTGCGCGAAAAATCCTGAATCGGATTCGCGCTTTATTGATGGTACTATTTTATCAAATGCGGCTGAGTTGTCAAGCTGATTTTACTCCGGGCAAGATCGGCGAATAAGGAGCGTATCATGCGCAGAAAGATGAAGCAGGTCAATATCATATTGTTTTTTCTTTTCATTTTTTACATGATAGATTCTGAAGGATATCTTCAAAGCGAGGCAGAAGAAGTATCCCCGTGCATATCGGGAAAGATATTATGCATTAAGAGCGTTGACGGGACGGATACACTCTACGTCGGAGCGGAAGACGGCCTTTACAGGACTTTGAACGCGGGCGGAAACTGGGAAAAAATGGACCTTCCCGGGGATGTTTTCGATGTTACCGATATAGCCGTTACGGATAGAGATATATTTATCGCGACAGGAAGCGGTGTTTATGCCTCCGGAGACGGTACTTTGTGGGAATGGCTGCCCGGGACAAGGCGTATTACGGGGGTAGATGCCTGTTGCGGTAAGGTGTCCGGCGGTACGGTAATCGCCTGGTCGCCGGAAAAGCTTTTTCTGATAACGGACATTTCAAGGGAGCTTACCGGCCCGGGTTTTAAGATAGGACCGATAGGTGATGCCGCCTGCCGCAACGGGATCGTGTTCGTAGCTTCCGGAGCGGACGTCTATCGCTTGCCTGCCGGCGGAAAGGTATGGGAAAAAATAACTCTCCTGATAGGATGCGACATGGAGGAGATCGCAGGCACGAACGAGATCGAGGAAGCGGACCGGGAGGTCTTAACGACAGGGAATATAGATCCTTACGGGCCTGAAGGCGCGGCTGTCGCGACCGCAGAAGGTGTATTCATAATAACTGACGAGGGCCGCGTAAAAAGAAAAATAAACACTACCGGTCTCCCCAGGGCGCGCTTGAGGTATGTCGCATACGCGGGAGAAGATCTCTTCGCGGCTACTGACAGGAGGGTCTTCGTTCGTTCGGATGACGGGGAATGCTGGAGGCTATTTTTTGAGAAGACTTTTCCCGGTGTCATTTCCTTTTTGGAGGGACACGTTGACAGCAGGGGCCGCAAGTGGCTCTGGATGGCCGGCGGAAGATATTTATATAAGCAGAGTATCGGTTCTTTTGCGCATGCCGGGGAAGAAAAGGGTAAAGAAAAGGATCCGGAACCCACGATCCGGGAAGTCCACAGGATGGCCGTGGAGTACGCCGAAGTGAGCCCGGAGAAGATCAGCGGGTGGCGCAGGGGCGCCAGGTGGAAAGCTCTCATGCCGAGACTTTCGCTGAATTTTTCGGAGTCGATAGACGACAATATTGAGATATACAAGAGCGCTTCAACGTCGTATATTGTAGCTGGCCCCCGCGAGAGGAATGATGACTGGGGTGTAGACCTTACCTGGGACCTTTCCGATCTTGTCTGGAAC
>CAZGQR010000013.1:0-31939 GCA_964527765.1 uncultured Planctomycetia bacterium
CAGCGTTTGCGGGGAAATGGCCGGTGATATGAAGTGGGTAAAGCCGCTTATTAAGACGGGAATCAGAGTCTTGAGCGTTTCGCCTCATATGATCCCGCTGGTAAAAGAAGAGATAAGGAAGATTTAATGTAAGAAAAGGAGGTGTATCATGGCAAAGAAAGAAAACAGAAATCTGCCGCAGTCCTGGCAACCGATGATGAATGAGATGATGAATCTCAGGAAACAGATGGACGACATGTTCAATAATTTTTTCACGACACCATTTTCGTCGATAAAGATGCCGTCCCTGTTCAAGGGGGAGAAATGGGCGTGGAAGCCGGAAGTGGACATGTATGAAACCAATAAGGAAGTTGTCGTAAAGGCTAATCTTCCAGGTTGCGAAAAAAAAGACGTAAGCGTTGACGTTCAGGACAATATTCTTACCATAAAAGGTAAAAAGGAAGAGAATAAAGAGGTCAAGGAAAAGGACTTCTACCAGAGAGAACAGAGTTTCGGATCCTTTCAGAGGAGCGTCAGCCTGCCCAAATACGCTAACATAGACAAGGCGAAAGCAAGCTGCAAGAACGGTGTTCTGGAGGTGAAATTTCCAAAGACAAAGGCAAGCGGAGGGAAAGGTAAGAAGATAGACATTAAGTAATAATGCAACTGGCGGGATATGTCTGGGGTATGCAGGGAGGCATTTGATAAGTATTTTGCAGCCTAAAAAGACCGGACAAAAAGGACAATATTACATATAACTATATCTCTTATTTTTGTCGGATTTCAGCTATTTTCGAACAATATTATATGTTGCTAACGTAGAGATAAAGTTATGAAATATACCAACACCCGTCACCACTTTAGTTCCCCCCTGGGCTTACCCAGAGGGGAATTTTTTTGCGGAAACACTTGACGATACTGGATTATTAGACTACAGTTGTCTTGATGAAACGTTACGAGCAGATACCGCATACCGCGGACATTGCCGCCAGGATCTACGGGAAGACCGTGCCCGAGCTTTTCGAGAACGCCGCGTACGCCATGTTCGACATGATGGGGGATCTCGAAGGACTGGGGCTGGATGAAACGGCAAGGGTAGAGGTGGAAGCCCCCGACAGGGAGAGTCTTCTGGTTTCCTGGCTCAATGAATTATTATATAATTCATATTCCAGACAGGCCCTGTTTGCCGAATTTCGCGTCCTTAAGTTGGAAGAAAACAGGATCACGGCCGAGGCCAAAGGGCAAAAACTGCAAAAAGGTACGGAGCGGCTCAGTTCTGAGATAAAAGCGGCGACGTACCATGATCTGGAGATAAAGAAGACGGATTCGGGGTACGAGGTCGTAATAATATTTGATGTTTAATGCCGAAGGGGCCGATCATGACAAAACCTTTTACGGGCAGACTGGAAAAGATAGACCCCTGGCGCTGGCGCATCCCTGCCGGCTACATGAAGGGAATGAAAGTCCCGGGGCTTATATACTCGGATGAGAAGATGCTGAAAAGCATCGTGAAGGACAATGCCCCCCAGCAGGTTGCCAATGCCGCTTTCCTTCCCGGTATCGTGAGGGCGTCCATGGCCATGCCCGATATCCACTGGGGGTACGGGCTGCCGATAGGGGGCGTCGTCGCCACGGACATCGAAGCCGGAGGCGTTATCACGCCCGGAGGGGTCGGCTACGATATAAATTGCGGGGTGCGTCTTATAAGAACGGATCTTATGAAGGAAGACGTCCATCCCCATATCAAGCAGCTCGTTGACGTCATGTTCGCGAGGGTCCCCACTGGGGTGGGATCTACCGGCAAGATCAGGGTCGATTTCCGTGAAGAGAAAGATATTCTGGTAAAAGGGGCAAAATGGACCGTCGACAAAGGGTACGGATGGCCGGAGGACCTGGAACACTGCGAAGAATCAGGCGCTATTTCCGGAGCTGACCCCTCAAAGGTCTCCAGCAGGGCGTATGAAAGGGGGCGTAAGCAGTCCGGTACACTGGGGTCCGGCAACCATTTTCTTGAGGTCCAGGTGGTGGACGAGGTCTACCGGCGGGATATAGCGGAGGCGTTCGGGATAAAAAAAGGACAGATCACCGTGATGATCCATACCGGCAGCAGAGGCTTCGGCCACCAGGTCTGCAGCGATTACGCCCAGAGCATGATAGGCTTGTTGAGTAAGTTCAAGATAGATGTCCCGGATAAACAGCTTGCGTGCGTTCCCGTCAAGAGCGATGAGGGGGCGGCTTATCTGGGGGCCATGCGGTGCGCCGCGAATTACGCGTGGGCCAACCGCCAGGCGATCACCCATCTCACCAGGGAGGTTTTCGAGACGGTTTTCGGGGAAAGCGCCAGGTCGCTGGGGATGGACCTTGTCTATGATGTAGCTCATAATATCGCCAAGTTTGAAAAGTATGAGATAGACGGCAAGCCGCGTCTTTTATGCATCCACCGCAAGGGCGCTACCAGGGCGTTCCCGCCCGGGCACGAGGACCTGCCGGAGGATTACAGAAAGGCGGGCCAGCCGGTCATAATCCCGGGCGACATGGGCAGATGTTCGTATCTTTTGGCCGGGACCGGTTCCGCGGAAGAAGCTTTCTATTCTACCTGTCATGGCGCGGGAAGACTTCTTTCGCGCAGCGCCGCAAAAAGGATTACCCGCGGACGCGCCATCGCGCGCGAACTTGCCGACAAAGGTATCATAGTCAGGTGGACGGGGAGGGATACGCTTCGCGAGGAAGTCTCCGATGCCTACAAGGATGTGAGCGAAGTGGTGGAAATAGTTCAAAAAGCGGGCATCTCCGACAAGATCGCCAGAATGCGCCCGCTGGGCGTTATCAAAGGGTAGCGCTTGAGGAGCGGACCCGATTGCGTTTGCATAATGCGAAACAAGAATATATAATTACTAATAACCCATTATGAGGAAAATATATGCTTGACCCCAGGTTTATAAGAGAGAATGCCGATGCTGTCAGGAAGTCCGTGAAGGACAGGGGCGATGATGTCGGCCTTGTGGACAAGTTCTTCGATCTGGACGGGACCCGAAGAGATCTGATCTGGCAGGTCGAGGACCTTAAGCGCCAAAAGAACGAGCTGTCGGACAGGATAGGCCAGCTCATAAAGCAGAAGGCCGATGTCTCGGAGGCCAAGGGCAAGGTTAAAACGATTTCCGAGAAGATCAGCGGGCTCGACGACAGGCTCAAAAAAACCGAAGAAGAATACCGGTTCGTGCTGGACAGGATACCGAACGTCCTGCATGAAAGTGTGCCCGTCGGGACCGGTGAGGACGACAACCAGATTATCAGAGAAGCGGGCAAGATCCCCAAATTTTCCTTCACCCCCCGCGATCATATAGAGCTCGGACAGATCAACCGGCTCTTTGATTTTGAAAGAGGGGCAAAAGTGACCGGCTCCTTTTTTCCTTTATATATCGGTCTCGGGGCCAGACTGGAAAGGGCGCTTTTCAATTTCATGCTGGATGTGCATGTCAGAGAACACGGATATACGGAAGTTTTTCCGCCGTTCCTGGTGAACCGCAAGAGCATGAGAGGCACGGGACAGCTTCCCAAGCTGGAAGAAGACATGTACAGGATAGACGAAGAAGACTATTTCCTTATCCCCACAGCGGAGGTTCCGGTAACGAATATGCATGCGGATGAAGTGCTGGACGAAAAAGAGCTCCCCATTTACTACACGGCATATACGGCCTGTTTCAGGAGGGAGGCCGGATCGTACGGCAAGGACACAAAAGGCCTTATCCGCGTGCATCAGTTCGATAAGGTAGAGATGGTCAAATTCACCAAGCCGGAAGATTCGCTGGACGAACTGGAAGCATTACTGGCTGATGCCGAGGACATACTCCGGCGGCTGGAACTTCCGTATCGCGTTGCCGTGCTTTGCACGTCCGAGACCAGCTTCTCGGCGCATAAATGTTATGATATAGAGCTGTGGGCGCCGGGAACGGGAAAGTGGCTGGAGGTATCCAGCTGTTCGGTGTTCACGGATTTCCAGGCCAGGCGGGCCAGCATAAGGTATCAGCCGTCGGACAAAACAAAAAAAGCACAGTACGTCCATACGTTAAACGGTTCCGGGGTGGCGCTGGCCCGGCTGGTCATAGCGCTTCTTGAGGTCCACCAGAAAAAGGACGGATCCATTACAATACCGAAGGCGTTAAGGCCGTATTTCGGTGCCGGAAAGATCGAACCGGGCATGTCCTGAAGTTCGCTATGTTCTCAAGATTTCTAAAGACCCTTATTGGCATCCTTCTTATCCCGATCGCTATCGGCACGGGTAAAGCATTCTATGTGCTTATCTCTGACGTAAGCCTTATCAGCAATGTGTTCCGCCTTCTGGAGAGAGGGGTCCTTCTTTATCTTCTGTTCCATGTCATAGTCATCCGCCCGGTTTACATATATGTACTTGGACACGAACTCGTGCACGTCCTGGCCACGTGGATCTGCGGGGGAAAGGTCGTCTCGTTCAGCGTGGCGCCTTCCGGCGGGAACGTGGTCACCTCGAAAACGAATTTTTTTATCGAGCTCAGCCCGTATTTTGTGCCCATTTACACGATCCTGCTCGGGCCGGTCTTTCTGCTGTTAAGAGCGACAGGGCAAGAGGTCCCCTTCATGACCGCTATTTTTATTTTTCTTGTCGGGGTCACCCTGGCTTTTCATTTTGTTATGACTTCGGAAGTGCTCAGGATGCAGCAGCCGGATATCGTAAAGTCGGGGCTTGTTTTCTCTCTTGTCCTTATTTTTGTGGGAAACCTGGTTATCGTGATGGCCGTGTTCTGCCCGATTTTTGACGGACTTTCATTTGTAAGCTTTATAAAAGCTTCCGCGTCGAATTCAGCCGAGATCTACCGTCTGCTATACGATAAAGGAACAGAGCTTTACAATGAAATGGCGGGATTTGTAAGCAGCCGGACGGCCTAATGGAACAGGCGGACTTAGCTGTTATGGATAAAGGCATTTATAGTAAGCCGTGGTTTGTGTATATAGCGGAATGCGGGGACAGAACCTTATATACCGGTGTCGCCAGGGATGTTGAGAGAAGAATAGAAGAGCACAATACAACCGGCAGGTGCAGGTATACGCGCTGCAGAAAACCTTTACGGCTCATGTATAAGGAAATCTGTTCCGATTACAGTGCTGCTCTAAAAAGAGAAGCAGAAGTAAAGAGGTTCACCAGGAAAAAGAAACTGGAGTTGGCCGGCAGCAAATAAGAGCGGAAGCGGAGGAGTGGCTGAGTGGACTAAAGCGGCGGTCTTGAAAACCGTTGTGCCTTCGGGCACCGTGGGTTCGAATCCTACCTCCTCCGCCATCAGTCTTTACCCTTTTTGCGGATAAAACAATATGGAAGATATAAAGATACAGCGGGCGGGACCGGAAGACTGGCCCTACATAAAAGAAAAGCTGCAGAAATACATGCTGGACGCTGCTGACGCGGACTGGCGTAAGTTTTTCATCGCGAAGAATGAAGGCAGGACAGTGGCTTTCGGCAGGATAATAGATCACGGCGATTATTTTGAGATAGGCTCTTTAGGCGTTGATTATTACCACAGGGGAAAAGGCATCGGCATCAGGCTGCTTTCGTTCCTTGTAGAAGAGGCAAAAAGGCTGGACCCTCGCAAGGAAATATACGGCGTTACCCACAGGCCGGGTTTTGTCGAAAAAGCCGGTTTTGAGGAAATCGCGAATGCCCCCGAAGCCCTGGAATGCAAGAAGAGCAAATGCCTCGACCCATCAAAGATCAAAATAATGAAAGTAGTTCATTAGGACATGAGATATAAGCTCATAGTCTTTGACGTCGACGGAACGATCACGCGGCACATTTCAAGCTGGAGGTATATACACGAGAAACTCGGGCTTTGGGACGTTCTGGCAAGAAAATATCAGGAGCAGTTTCTTGCCGGAAAGATAAGCTATAGAAGGTTCTGCGAGCTCGACGCGGCGCACTGGAAAGGTATCGGACAAAAGAAAGTACGGGAGGCATTCGGGCGCATAAAGTATTCAAAGAACGCCGAACGGGCCATAAAAAAACTGAAAAAAGCGGGATTCAAGCTGGCGGCGATCTCAACGGGGCTCCAGTTTATCACTGACAGGATAAAGAAGGAACTCGAATTTGATTATGTCCTGGGCAACCGCCTGAACGTGCGTAACGGCAGATTGACCGGGGGCGTTACTATAAATATCGGGCACGGGGCAAAGGGAAAGACCGTCAGGGCGATCCTGAAACGCTTCAGGGTAAAAGCACATGAGATGATCGCCGTCGGGGACTCGGAAGGGGATATCTCCATGATAAAACTTGCCGGATATTCCATAGCGTTCAACTCTTCCAGCGCGAAGCTTTCCAAAGCGGCAGATTATGATTGCGGATCGGATGACTTCATGAAGGTGTACGAGAGAATACTGGCTGTCTCCGAGATATAAGATATGCCCAGAGAGAAAATAACAAGAAGACAGAAGAATATTTCCCGTCTTGTGCGCGAGAAGAAAGAGCGGGTTGCCGTAAGACTTTCCGCCGTAAAAAGAAAGAAGAGACCATGATCGAAAAACGCGCAAGAAGACCTTTGGTTTTCATGATATTTTTTTGTGCGTTCGCTGTTACATGGCATATTTCGGGTTTTGTCTCTGCGCAGGACGACATGTTTGCCGCCAGAAGGCGGGAGATGGTAAAGCGGCAGATAGAGAACCGCGGGATCACCGACAAAGGGGTTCTTGCGGCGATGAGAAAGGTCAAGCGTCATCTTTTCGTCCCGGAAGGCCTGCGGGATGCGGCATATATGGATACGCCGCTCCCCATAGGGGACGGACAGACCATTTCTCAGCCGTACATCGTCGCGTTCATGACCGAAGCCGCCCGGCTCGGCCCGGACGACCGGGTCCTTGAGATCGGGACGGGTTCCGGATATCAGGCGGCTGTGCTGGCCGAGATCGCGAAAGAAGTCTATACGGTGGAGATACTTGAGCCGCTTGCGGACTCTGCCCGTGCCAGATTGGAAAAACTGGGTTACGGGAATATAGATGTCAAGCGGGGGGACGGTTATAAGGGATGGCCGGAACACGCTCCTTTTGACGCGATCATTGTGACGGCAGCGCCGCCGGAAATACCCAAAGATCTGGCCGGTCAGCTTAAGGTCGGAGGAAGGATGGTCGTGCCCGTCGGTGGTTTTTTTCAGCAACTTTACCTGATAGAGCGGACGGATACCGGATTTAGGGAAAAAGCCCTTCTGCCGGTCAGGTTCGTTCCGATGGTGAAGGGCGCGGAGGAGAAAATATGAACCTGAAAATAGGCTGTTGCGGATTTCCGGTCGCCAGGCAGAAATATTACGAGAAATTCAAGACCGTCGAAGTGCAGCAGACCTTTTACCGGCTTCCGAAGCTTGAGACCGCCAGGAAATGGCGCCTTTCTGCTCCCCGGGGTTTCGAATTCACCCTTAAGGCATGGCAGGCCATTACTCATGAACCTACCAGCCCCACCTACCGCAGGATGAAGGTCAAGATCGATAATTCACACAAAAAGAATTACGGTTTTTTTAAACCGACGGATGAAGTATTTGAAGCATGGGAAAAGACGGAAAAAATAGCTTCTGTACTGAAAGCGAAGGTCGTCGTCTTTCAGTGCCCGCCTTCGTTCGGGCCGGGCAGAACAAGCAGGAGCAATCTCAAAAGATTCTTTAGATCCATCAAGAGGAAAAAATATATTTTCGCGTGGGAACCACGGGGGAACTGGCAGGAAAAGGAGGTAAGGAGATTGTGCGAAGAGCTGGATCTCGTGCATTGCGTGGATCCGTTCGCGGGCAAGAGACAATACGGGAATATCCGCTATTTTCGCTTGCATGGTATCGGCGGGTACAAGTATAAGTACAAAGGCATGGACCTGAAACGGTTGCGGGATTTTTGCGAAGACGAGTCCGCGCTGGTCGGACGCAAGCCGATCTACGTCTTTTTTAATAATGTTTCCATGATGCGGGATGCGTTAAGATTTGAATGGATCGCCGAGAATACGGGCCGCATCAAAGAGATGGACCTTTCCTTTTTGAGGGATCTGTGTCATGAGATCGAGGCGCAGGAAGAAGACGAGAAAGTGCAGATACTGAGCCGGGAGGCGGAACGGATCGTTTCGCTGATATTGTATACCGATTACCCGAGAGTGGATATAGAGATCGAAAAGGGAAAACTTTATGAGATGTGCAAGAAATGGTTCCCGGACAAGGAATACCTTTATGAGATGATATACGGGCAGCGTTTTGACCGGCTGTGGGAACAATTCCGGGAGAAAAAGTGAATGTTCTTATTACCGGAAGGCCCGGGATCGGCAAAACGACCCTGATAAAAAAACTTATTGAGAGAAGTTCCGTTCCCTGCAGGGGTTTTTATACGGAAGAGATGAGGGAGGGCGGGCATAGAACAGGGTTTTTGCTTAGAACGCTGGGCGGAGCGGAAACGGTTCTTGCGAGTGTTTTCGTGAAGTCTTCCCGTAAAGTCGGCAAATATGGTGTTGACCTGGAGGCTTTTGAACGCGTCGGCCTGCCGCCGCTTAAAGAAGCCGCTTCCGGGGGAAAAGAACTGATAATAGTGGACGAGATCGGGAAAATGGAACTGTTTTCCGCTGCTTTTCGCGAAGCGGTCGGGCAAGCGATGGATACCGGACGGGTAGTCGCCACGATAAGATCGGGAGGGGATGATTTTGTCGGCAGGATCAAGCAGAGAAAAGATGTCCGGCTCGTCACGATGACTTTACAGAACCGGGACGATCTTCTTGAGGATGTTCTTGAGATGATCGGATGAATGCAGGCAGGAACGGGACAGGGAAGGAGATATCATGACAGTAGCCGGTCATACTAACGCTATTTTAACGTTTGGCGCCATTCTTATTTTCGGATATATAGCCGGAAAGATCGCCAATTTTTTTAAACTTCCGAAAATAACGGGATATATTACCGCGGGAGTGCTTATGGAACCGTCATTTTTGGGGGTACTTCCCCAGAGACTTATCGAACACTCAACGGCGGTAAGCAACTTCGCCCTGTGCATCATAACCTATGCGATCGGCGGTTCGCTGAACTTCCACCGTATACGCGAACAGGGAAAAAGTATAATATGGATGACGCTTTTTGAAGCTGAAATGACGTTTCTCCTGGTTTTTGCGGGACTGTTCCTTGCCTTTCAGGTGCTGGGCCGCTATAGCGGGATATCCGTACAACCCATATATTACATGCCTCTGGCGCTTCTTTCCGCGGCCCTGGCTTCCCCCACCGACCCTACGGCCACCCTTGCCGTCAGGGATGAGTATAAAGCACGCGGTCCTGTTATTACCACCATGCTGGGAATAGGCGCTTTTGACGATGCCCTGGGCATAATCAATTTCAGTGTAGGCATGGCGGTCTGTGTAGCTGTTCTTGGAAACACCGGTGAAGGTATGCTCGCGACCATTCTTAACCCTCTCTCAGATATAGTGTTTTCCATACTGATGGGTGCCGGGTTCGCGCTATTCTTGCTTTTTGCCGGAAGGAAGGTCGAAGACAAAGGGGTCCTGATCGTTCTTATACTGGGATCCCTTTTTGCCTGTTACGGGACCGCTCAGTTCCTGAATCTGGATGAACTTTTATCCACGATGACCCTTGGATGCGTAGTGGTGAATCTCGCGAAGAATGAGGATAAGTTTTTTGTCTCGGTGAGGGATTATCTTGAAGAAACGGTGTTCGTAGTGTTCTTTGTTGTTGCGGGAGCCAACCTGCAGCTTGGTATTTTGAAAAGCTTATTTTGGATCGTCCTGATATTCGTGGCGCTGAGGACGTTCGGCAAGTTCAGCGGGGCGTTTTTGGGCGCACTGCTGTCAAAGGCGCCGGACAGTGTCAGAAAGTATACGGCGTTTGGATTGATACCACAAGGCGGGATCGTTGTGGGACTTGCTCTTCTGGTGAAACAGGATCCGCGTTTTTCAGAAATATCCCTGCCTCTTTTGAACCTCATATTGGGAACTACGGTTCTGCATGAGTTTGTGGGTCCGCTTTTCACCGAAGTGGCGCTGAAAAAGACAAAAGAAATTACCGTGAAATAGCGGTTCTCCTGTTCGCAAAAGAAAAACAGGTACATATAATAAAAAAGCAACCCGATATTAAGGTTGCTTAAAAAATTAGCTTTTCTTTAACCTTTTCTCAATGTTATTGTTTTAAGGGGGAAGAAAAGCTATAAAAGACCCAAACTTTTCAAATAACTCATTTTTCCTCACCCTCCAAAATCAAGTATAGCATAGAATGCTGTTGAAGCAACTTTTTGTAAAATAAATGTTTTACATGACCGAGGCGCATGTTAAATAACTAAAAAGTTAAACCCTCATCGACGGTATATGTTCCCGTGACAGCAAAGTTGCCCGGTTGCCTTATATATTTAGGTGATGTATAATAAAACCTGAGCACCGGGACGGGATAACCGGCGACGCAAAAAGGCGGCAATTTATGGTATATTTAGTTGTTTCCAACCTTGTTTTTCTCTTCATAGCCTTCTATCTGACAAAAAAATACCTCGATTATAGATACGGGCAAAAAACGTTTCAGAGGCTCATAGATCATGTTGATGCAGGGTACTACAGGTACAGATGCCGTGACGGAGTGATCCTTGCCGCGAATAAAGGATTTCTTAAGATCCTCGAACTGGATATGAGCACTGAAGAGATCGTCGGGCGGCCCTTGAGCGAGTTTCTCATTTATGTTGACCGCAGAGAAAGCATACAGGAACAGCTGAAGATGAGAAATGAACTCAGGAATTATGAGTATCACTTCAAGACGCTCAGCGGAAAAGACAAATGTGTCCTTCATAATTCTTACATGATAAAAGACCTTTACAATAGAGAGGAAGTGATCGAGGCGCTTATTGAGGATATAACCGAAGAAAAATTGTCGTACGAGAAGATGAGAGGGACTCGGGAAAGATACGAGAAACTGTTCAGGAATTCCGGCGATATGGTCATCATCTGCAGATTGGATGATCTTATCATAGAAGAGGTCAATCCGATAACAGAGGTCATTACCGGTTTTTCTGAAAGTGAGCTTGTAGACGTGTCTTTTGAGAAGCTGTTCCACCCGTCCCATAAAAAAGGCCTTAAGGAAGCCCGGGAAGACCTGTTGTTCAAGGGGGCGGCGAGACTGGAAACAGTTGTGGTCTGCAAGAGCGGGGCGTACAAAGAGGTTATTATGACCATGAGCGTGGTCGAGATCAAAGACAAAAGGATCGCCATGGCCGTCGTTAAGGACGTATCCGCGCTGGTTAAGGAGAAAGAGGAACAGGAACGCCGGAAAAAGGAGCTGGAAGACTTCTGGAAAGCTTCCGTCGAAAGGGAAGAGAGGATAAAAGACCTGCGCCTGGAACTGGAGAGGACGAAGCAGCAGCTGAAACTGCTGAAGGGAAAACATGAAGCCTGACGATCCAAGAGAAAAATATGACGCCAGTCTCGCGGAAGATATGGCTTATCAAACGAAGCTGCTTTGCGTCTCCTTCGAAATGCGCATTTTTATCATTCTTCTGGGGCTTATCTTCGCAGGGATGCTCAAGTACATGATCGGTGCGGATATACCGGAGAGATCCGCCCCGGTGCTTTATGCGTGGTTTCTCACGAGCGTGATTTATCTGATCGTCCTTAAGCGGAATGCATGCAGGACAAGGAGATGTCTTGATAACCTTCATTTCAGTTACTATTTTCTGGGATTGTCTTACGCCACTGCGCTGGTTTATTACTGGGGAGGAGTGGGTTGGGTAGCGGTCCTGTTTTACTCTTTTGATCTGATCTATGCCAATGTTCTGATGCGGCGCTTGAAAGGCGCTTTTATCACCGTGCTTATAGGGACATGTTATCTTACCCTGCTGTCGCTCCAGTATAAGGGCATCATTCAGCAGCAGGATATATATCCGTTGACGGGCCTGATCCGCGACGATTTGGGATATGTTTTTCACGGTAACGTGCTTTTTGCGGTCATTCTGCTGTTTCTTATATCGTACAGCACCGGTCTTTTTTCGAAGATGAAGGAAGAAAGGGAGAAGAGTTTACTTCAATCAAAGGACAGACTTGCGGTCAAATCCGGTCAATTGGAAGAGATAACCCGGACTCTCAGGAAAAACGTGGCAGAGAACAAATATCTAAAAAGAGCCGCAATGGGATATATCGAGGAAAAAGAGTTTGAGCTCGGAACGGCCAAAAAAGACCTTGAAGGCCAGATCGAAAAACTCCGGAAAACCCAGAAATCCATGTTTTTTATGATAGAGGACCTGAACGAGATGAGCGCGCAGCTCAAGGATACCCGCGATAATCTTGAAGAGAAGGTCAGGGAGCGGACGGATGAATTGCTGGATATCAGCCGGAAACTTCACAGGAGCGAGAGACTGGCATTCCTCGGCAAGCTTGCCGGGAGCGTTACGCATGAGCTCAGGAACCCCCTGGCGGTCCTTAAGAACGCAGCGTATTTTCTGAAAAAACGGCTTAAAGAGGAGAAGGACGAGAAAGTTCTGAAATATATCGATACGATCGCAAAAGAAATATCTATTATAGATTCGATCGTGGATGATATCATGGGGTTTGCCCAGACCAGGGCCCCGGAACTTGAAAAGAGCGATATAAAGGATGTGATCGAAAATACCATTTCAGCGATCAAGGTGCCGGGGCTTGTCAAGGTCGAAAAGGATTTTGAACAATTGCCGCAAATAAACATTGACAGAGATCAGGTCATGCACGCGTTGATGAATATAGCCAATAACGCGATAATGGCTATGAGCGGTAACGGGACCCTGACGTTCCGTGCCCTGAAAAAAGACGACTGCGTGTGCATCGAAATAAAGGACACGGGACCGGGGATCCCCCCCGATCAGAGAGAGCTGATATTCGAGCCGCTGTACAGCAGCAGGCCCAAAGGGACGGGCCTGGGGCTGCCGATAGCTAAGATGATGGTCGAAAATCAGGAAGGCAGGATCGAGTTTGACAGTGAGCTGGGGGAGGGCACGGTATTCAGGATATTCCTGCCGATAAACCGTGCACGCAGATGAGGCAAGCACAGAAGGTTCCCCGGCATAGGCAATATATCTTGTTGGCCGGGAAACCGTGCGCGCAGATGAGGTAATAAATAAAGGCTTGGCTCAAATTGTTTTAGCCTGTATACTATGGAACAGAAAGGAGCGAGCGGTTAAGGTGGGTGAGAACCAGAAGAGGAAAATAGTCATAGCCGAGGACAATCGCGAATTATGCGATGTATTGAAGGCCATTCTGGAAGGGGAAGGGTACGAGGTCGATTTTGTCCATGACGGTTTTTCCCTGCTTGCTTACCTGAGAGAAACCCAGGATGTAGACGCTGTTATACTGGATCTGATAATGCCCGAGAGGGGCGGTATAAGTATTTTTGACACGATCCGTTCCGTTTCCCCGGCCTCCAAGCTTATTATCTATACGGGCTACACGAGCTACAGACATTCTATATTCGCGAGAGAGTCCGACGCCTTTATAAACAAAACTGACGGGGCTGAAAAACTTCTCGCGGTTCTCAAAGAGCTTCTTGGCTGAACAATGCGGAGATCAAGACTTCTCACTCCCTTCGGGGATTCGAAGTCCGCTTTGCCGGAACGCAGCGGCGAGCGAAACGGAGAGGTGGCTGAGCGGTTGAAAGCGGCGGTCTCGAAAACCGTTGTACCTTCGGGTACCGGGAGTTCGAATCTCCCCCTCTCCGCCAGGTATTTTGAGCGCTTTTTATTGATGACAAACCCGGAACATATATGTAGAATATTAGGACCCGTAACCATAAGGAGCATTTGTTGTGAAAAAATTTCTTACCAGTGAAAAAGTCGGGGATGTTACCGTTGTCAATCTTTGTTTTAACGAGATAAACCTCGAACAGCGCGAACAGCTCAAGAAGGGGTTGACCGCTTTACTTCGCAGCGGAGAAACTAATTTCGTCATTGATCTTTCAAGGATCGGTTTTCTTTCCTCGCTGGTACTGGCGACCATAGTGTTTTTTTCCAAGGAAGTGCGGGGAAATAACGGCGCCATAAAATTATGCGGCCTGTCCAGCGAGGCGTTCAGCATATTTCAGCTGACCCAGCTTGACAAGATCTTTGAATTGTATGAGACCAAGCGTGACGCCCTGGAAAGCTTTAAAAGACCTTCATAGGACCGGCGGAGAGGTGCTGGAGTGGACGATCAGGCTTGTTTGGAGAACAAGTGAACCGTAAGGTTCCCAGGGTTCGAATCCCTGCCTCTCCGCCATTATGCTAAAACCCAGCCAGACCTGTAAAAACAGCCGGATATACGCGTCAAGAAAAAAAATCCAACTTTTTTACGGCTAACTATATATTGTGCCCACCCTTGACAATATAGCCAATATATGGTATTTTCTGATTTGTTTTGGCCTGAAGCCAGATCCTAGACATGGATTTTTAAAGCGGTGTGTAACGATGTGATGTAAAAGGTATTTATCGGCTGAAATGCGGTTTTACAAAAGGAAAGGGTAAGAGATGTACGAGACGGATATCAAATTTGTCAGAAAAAGAGATGGGCGGCTGGAACCTTTTGATCCGAAGAAGGTCGAGATCGCGGTCTTTGCGGCGGCCAAAGCCGTGGGCGGGGAAGACACGGAAAAAGCGCAGGAAATAACCCGGCAGACGATTTCTTTCCTGGAAGTCCTGTATAAGGGGGACAGGGTTCCTACCGTTGAGAATATCCAGGACCTTGTTGAAAAAGTCCTGATCGAGAACGGACACGCCAAGACCGCCAAAGCGTACATTCTTTACAGGGAACAGCACGCTAAGCTGCGTCAGACAAAAGCGCTTCTCAGTGACGCCGTTAATATGGTCGATAATTATATCCAGCAGAAGGACTGGCGCGTAAAAGAAAACGCGAACATGGGATACTCTCTTCAAGGGCTGAACAATTTCATATCGACCGCTGTTTCCAACAAATACTGGCTTGACCGTATTTATTCCAGGGAGATCGCGGAAAGCCACATGGAAGGCGACATTCATATACATGACCTGGGATCGATAAGCGCGTATTGCTGCGGCTGGGATTTGAAAGACCTTCTTACGCGCGGATTCGGCGGAGCATACGGTAAGGTGGAATCGAAACCGCCAAAGCATTTCCGCGTGGCGCTCGGCCAGATAGTGAATTTCTTTTACACTCTTCAGGGCGAAGCCGCGGGAGCCCAGGCGTTTTCCAATTTCGACACCCTTCTCGCGCCGTTTATTTATTATGACAAGCTTTCCTATCCTCAGGTCAGGCAGTATATGCAGGAATTTATATTTAATATAAACGTGCCTACCCGCGTTGGGTTCCAGACACCGTTTACCAATATCACCATGGACCTGACCGTTCCGGATTCTTTTAAGGATGAAGCTGTCGTTGTCGGCGGCGAGATCAAGGATAAAAAATACAGGGACTTCCAGCACGAGGCGGATCTTATCAATAAGGCTTTCTGCGAGGTCATGATCGAAGGCGATGCCAAGGGCAGGATATTTTCCTTTCCCATACCGACATACAATATAACCAAGGATTTTGACTGGAGCAACCCCGACCTTAAAGGGCTGTGGGAGATGACCGCAAAGTACGGCATCCCGTATTTTTCAAATTTTGTCAACAGCGACATGAATCCCGATGATGCCAGGAGCATGTGCTGCCGCTTGCGTCTTGATAACAGGGAATTGCGCAAGAGGGGCGGGGGGCTCTTCGGGTCCAACCCGCTGACCGGGTCGATAGGGGTCGTTACGCTTAATATCCCGCGTCTGGCTTATATGACGGGAAGCAAGGAGAATTTTTACAAGGGCCTGGATGAGCTTCTCCGCATATCCAAAGATACGCTGGAAACGAAAAGAAAGGTCCTGGAGCAGCTTACGGAGCAGAGACTGTATCCCTATTCAAGTTATTACCTGGCGAATATCAAGAAAAGGGAAGGCACCTGCTGGGCGAATCATTTTTCCACGATCGGGCTGGTGGGAGTGAATGAAGGCTGCCTGAACCTTCTTAAAGAAGACATCAGCACCCGAAGGGGGAAGGCTTTTACGCTGGAACTGTTGAATTATATCCGGGAACGCCTCATGGAGTTCCAGGAGGAAACAGGACATATGTATAATCTGGAGGCGACACCGGCCGAAGGGACCGCGTATCGCCTGGCAAAGATCGACAGGGAAAAATACCCGGGCATTATAACCCAGGGGAAAGAAGAGCCGTATTACACCAATTCATCGAATCTGCCCGTAAAGTTCACGGACGACCTTTTTGCCGCACTGGGGCACCAGGACGACATACAGTCCCTTTACACGGGCGGGACGGTATTCCACATATTTCTTGGTGAACGGATCGAGGATGTTGAAATATGCAAAAAGCTCGTCCGCAGAATAGCCCAGAATTACAGGATGCCCTATTTTACGATATCGCCGTCATTTACGATATGTTCCGTCCACGGATATATACCCGGGGAACATTTTGTATGCCCATATGACGATGCCGGCGGTGAAAAAGAGGATGCCAGCAAGGAGGTTTTGGTATGAGCGATAGAAAATGCAGCGTTGAGGTTTTTGCGCGGGTTACTGGATTTTTCAGGCCTGTCCAATCCTGGAATGAGGGAAAAACGGAAGAATTCAAGGACAGAAAAAAATATAACATAGATACGGCAAAGAAGAACATAGAAGATGATAGTAGCAGGGTTACAAAAACTGTCACTGGTTGATTTCCCCGGACATCTGGCTGCGACAGTGTTTGTACAGGGATGTAACTTCCGTTGCGGATACTGCCAAAACCCGGACCTGGTAGTGTCCGATAAGCATTTTGATTTTTCCGAAAAAGACCTTTTTGATTATATCATACTCCGGCAGGACATGATCGATGCTGTCGTCATTACCGGCGGGGAACCCACCATCTATAAAGACCTTCCCGATTTTGCAAAGCGGATAAAGGATATCGGGCTCAAATTTAAACTTGATACCAATGGGACAAATCCCGCTCAGCTTGAGCATATGCTGCGCGCCCGTCTTCTTGATTATATAGCTTTGGACATAAAGACATCCTTTTCCAAATATCATCTTGTGGCGGGTCAAGAGAATGTCGAAGAGGCCGTGTCGAGGAGCATATATCTTACTATGCTGTCGACCGTGCCGTACGAATTCCGCACGACCTGTGTTCCAGGCATAGTCGATGCGGAAGATTTCCGGCTGATAGGGGAAACGGTCAAGGGGGCAAAGAGATACTGTCTCCAGCAATTCCGGCCTTATATTACATACGACAGGAGCTTTCAGGAGGTTAGGCCGTATCAGAAAGAGGACATCCGGCGCTTTCAGGGTATCCTGGAGGATTTTGTTGAAACGGTGGAGACCCGCGGGATTTAGGGAGCTGTTCCACCGCAGGGGGAACTTATGAAAAGACTGAGAATATTGATCTTGCTGGCGTTGTTAAACATGTCATGCGACCTTGCTTTTTCTCAGCAGATAAGTGTTTGTATCAACATCAGGGGCGAAACGGGGATCGAAAACATGGTGAAAGACGTAATATCAAGGGAATTCGAAACGTTCGATAATATAACGGTTACCGAAGACAAAAGCGAATGTCATCTTTATTTGGATCTGGCTCTTGTTGAGCAGAAGCCGATACGTTTTTATGGTCTTGGAGTGTGTATTGCATACCGCTTAAGCGATGTATTTTACAGCCGCCCCACGGCAGATGTTGCTCAGTTTGGCGAGGAACGCATGAAGGAAGTATGTCGTTACCTTGCCGGTGAGATCGATAAAGCCTTTCTTGAGCCGCTCAGGCACCCTTCGGAATAAGCTATACAGAGGCATTGAAAATGAGTATAATGGGAACTCGTCCGGGATCGACGCGTCCCCGTAGCTCAGTTGGATAGAGTACCGGCCTCCGGAGCCGGGTGCGGCAGTTCGAGTCTGCCCGGGGACGCCATAAAACTGTTTTAAGAGATCTTCTTTTATGGGCATGGAACGGGCATTGCAGAGCGTTAAAGCGCTGAAACCCTTGTTCTTGCTAATTTATATTGACAACGGCGAAGATTTTTAGTATATTTTCTAAAAGAGGTTTTTGTCGTTCAAAAAAAGGAGGTAATGAATGAATAAGGCACAATTTATCAACTCGATCTACAAGCTGGGCAAGTATGACACTAAGGTCGAAGCGTCCAGGGCTTACGACGCAGTGGTAAACGCTCTTGCCAGCCGCCTGAGCACGGGTGGTTCCGGCAGCAGAGTTATCCGTCTTCCTGAACTGGGTACGTTCCAGATGAAGACGAGAAAAGCCAGAATGGGCAGAAACCCCCAGACCGGCAGGTCCATTAAGATACCGTCCAAGAAGGTCGTGACCTTTAGAGGCGGCAAAAGCCTGTCAAAGAGCCTCTAATATCCTGTTTATCAGGATGCTTGAACGACCCCCGCTTCACACTGGAGGCGGGGGTCGTTTTTCGGATGTATGTTTTTAAACTTTATAAAGGAAAAAACAATGTTTACGGTTAATGAAGCGGCAAAACTTGTCAGCGGCGCGGTTATCGGTGACGGAAATGCCCGGGTCAAGGGGATGGCGCCCTGTGACTTTGCGGAAGAAGGGGATATAACCTTTGCGTTTGACGGGGAAGGGCTTGAGCGCGCCGGGAAAAGCAGGGCATCCTGCGTCCTTACTACCTCCGGCGTGGAGAATTATCCCAAGACCGTTCTGCAGGTCGGGGACATGAAATTGGCGCTTACGGTCCTGTACAACGCCATGCTTGAGATGAAACTTTTCGCTAAGGGCATCATACACCCTACCGCTATTATCTCTGAAAACGCAGTACTTGGCAAAGATGTCTCGATCGGCCCGAACGCGGTAATAGATGATTCCGCGAAGATAGGAGATAATTCCGTCGTGGGCGCCAACTGCGTGATAGGAAAGAACGTGACCATAGGCCGGAAATCCTATCTGCACCCCAATGTGACCGTTTACGAAAATACCGTGATAGGCAATAAGGTAATTATCCATTCAGGGACGGTTCTGGGAGCGGACGGTTTCGGCTATATCCCCAAAGACGGGAAGATCTACAAGGTCCCCCAGATGGGAAATGTCATCATAGAGGACGACGTGGAAATAGGAGCCAATTCCTGCGTGGATAAAGGCACGTTCGCTACCACCGTGGTGGGCAGGGGAACGAAGATCGACAACCAGGTCCAGATCGCGCATAACGTTAAACTGGGCAAAAACGTGATGGTGGCAGGACAGAGCGGTATTGCCGGCAGCAGCACCGTCGGCGATAACACCATGATGGGAGGCAATGTCGGGATCGCGGATCACGTTAATGTCGGCAGCAACGTCAAGATCGGCGCCAAGACGGGCGTTCACGGCCACGTTAGAGATAATAAAGTGATCTTCGGATATCCGTACAGGGAAGCCGCGGATGCCAGAAAACTGTACGGCCTGCTGAGTTTACTTATCAAAAACGGCAGAAAGTTCAGGGCGTTTCTCAGAAAATTGCCTGATGAATAATATGTTTCCCCGAAGGGGGACGTGAGGAGCACGCGATATGATCATACTGACGGGCGGCGCGGGTTTTATAGGAAGCTGTTTCCTGTGGAAACTTAACGAAGAGGGCATAGACGATGTGATCGTTGTTGATCACCTTGACGATTCTGAAAAATGGCGCAACCTTTTGGGAAAACGTTTCCGTGACTATATCCAGAAAGATACATTCCTGCGCATGGTGGAGGAGCATAAGCTTCCAAGGCCCGGATTCGTGGTGCACATGGGGGCCTGTAGCTCCACCACACTCACCGATGCCGATTATTTCATGAAAAATAACTATGAGTATTCCAAAACGCTTGCGGACTGGGCGCTTGCGCAAAAAAGCCCTTTCCTGTACGCGTCTTCTGCCGCGACTTACGGCAACGGCACGTTCGGGTACAGTGACAGCGACGATAATACCCGGCGCCTGCGCCCGCTTAACATGTACGGTTATTCAAAACACCTTTTTGATCTGTGGGTCATCAATAACGGTCTTGCGGATAAGGTGACAGGTCTGAAATTCTTTAATGTCTTCGGGCCGAACGAATATCACAAGGAAGAAATGATGAGCGTCATATGCAAGGCTTTCCCGCAGGTCCTGGATGAAGGGCGCATGCGCCTGTTTAAATCTTACCGCAAAGATTACGCGGACGGCGAACAAAAAAGAGATTTTATTTACGTCAAAGACGCGGTGGAAGTCATGTATTATTTTTTCCGCAATCCTAAAAAGACCGGGATCTTTAACCTTGGGACGGGACAGGCGCGCACCTGGAACGATGTCGCCCGGGCCATATCCACAGGTATTTCCGGTTTGGCGGCTGAGCCTGCAATAGAATATATAGATATGCCGGAACATCTCAGGCCCAAGTATCAGTATTTCACCGAGGCGGAGATGACCAAGCTGGGAAGAGCAGGGTGCGATCACAAATTCATGTCACTTGAGGACGCTGTCAGGGACTACGCGGGGTACCTTAAGGGGCATGAATATCTGTAAGGCCCGGCTGTTGCAAGCGTTTTGCCAGGGAACCCCCTAAGAGGAACATCTTTTGAATTTCTTTGTCACAGGGTCGAACAGCGTTATCAGGTTCCGGCCGCTGTTCTTGGATTCGTAAAGCGCATGGTCGGCTTCGCCGATAAAGTATTCCGGTTTGAAATCCGCGCTTCCGCTGTACGATGATACTCCCATACTTATCGTGACACCCACATGTTTATGGTTGACCTCGATCCGGGTATGCTGTACTTTTTCCTTGATCCTGTCGGCTATTTCCACTGTCCGCTCCACAAGCTCTTTCAGGCGCTTGGCGACGGTTTCGGCTTCCTTGGTGCCGGCTTCCATGAGAAGTATGGCGAACTCCTCGCCGCCGTACCTTGCGACTATATCCGAAGCCCGGACGTTTTCGGAAATGATCCGCGCGACCGTTCGCAGCGCCTCATCCCCGGCAAGATGACCGTAAACATCGTTAAAATCTTTAAAGTGATCGATATCGCACATGACAAGCGAAAGCGGACATTTATATCTTTGTGAGCGATTGACCTCTCTTTCCAGGTGCTCCTTGAAGTATTTCTGGGTATAAAGCCCGGTCAAGCCGTCGTGTACGGCCTGATATTCCGCTATGCGTTTTTCGTGTTCGATCTTGGTGCTGTATTCACGATAGAGCAGAACCGACAAAAGCAGGGCGAGAAGTATAGTGAAGGAGATGCGGGTGATATTCATCACGTGGCTGTATTCCTGCAGACCTCTTTTATACTCCTTGTTTATGTCGTAGACCAGGAGCGTTCCGGCCTCATGGTCACCGTATTTTATGGGATAGACATATTCAGCGCTCAGGATATCGATCTCCTTGACGTCTTTGATGACGCTTCGCATGACGCCTTTATCATCCTGATATACAAAATTTACGCTCAGGAACGGTATGTCGTTGTACTTATTGATAAAGACGCGGATATTTTCCAGCGAAGGAGAAGGGACCTCTTTTTTGAAGCTCTGATATATTGACGAGGCCAGCCGCTCGGCTCTTTCCAGATTGTAGCTGGTAGGTTTCGCGATAAAATATTTGTACATGATAACGCTTTGCCTGTTAAGGAGGAAGTTGAACAGGAACCAGCTGATAACGGAAAGCAATACCAGGTATCCTATAAAACGTGTCTTGAGGAATGAAAGTTTCATTTTATAATCTATGTGACGGATAAAAACATGCAAAGCACAGTTTAGTATATTATATCTGCCGGAAAATCAAAAAGCAAAATATTTCCTGTTCCGACCCTGTTGCCGGAAAGTGTCGATGTTATGGTTTGAAAATTGTTTTGGAATATGTTATATTCTCCCATATATCGGTTGGGGCACCGTACAAGCCCGCGAGGCACGCACGGAAGGTTCCTTGTTCAGAGTTTACAGCTTGCACGACAAGAAAGGGGAGAACATATGGAAGAGGTATATACCTCCAGGGATATCATACAGATGGCCGTTCAGGCCAAAGCCAGAGGTGCGGAGCTGTACCTGGCTCTCGCGCGCAACAGTGAGAACTATCATGTCAGCCGGCTTTTTACGGAATTCGCCAAGGACGAGCAAAAACACAGGCTCCAGCTCGAGAAATGGCTGGATTATCTAAGCGGGGATAGGCGGGAAGAAGCATACCCGGGAGAAAAGGCGCTTTACCTTAAAGCGCTTGTCGATGCGAACACGTTCAGCTGTGATAACGCCAGGAAGCAGGCGCTTGAAAAGACTATAAGCGAGGAAGAGGCCCTGCAGGCGGGGATTACGTTTGAAAAAGATTTTATGCTTTTCCTGCACGACCTGAAACAGCATGTTGTCCGGGAAGGCGAGAGCACGATAGATTCCCTGATCGACGATGAGATCAGGCATCTCAGGGAGATGTTCCATTTAAAGGAGAAGATCGAAAAGGAGAGATAGATCACGGTTCCAGGACAGCCGGGACCATTCTCCTGACAGAATTGATCAGGAAAAGGCGGTCGGCTTTTATCAGGTCCTCCAGGGAGAGGACCTTTTCTTTTAACGGTAATATTCGCGCCTCAAACAGGTACTCGCGATAAACTCCCCCGAGAAGACCGCTCGAAACAGGGGGAGTCCAGTAATCATTTCCCTTTTGCACCATAACGTTTGTGATCGCTCCCTCAGTCACTTCATCGTCACGGTTCATAAAGATAACATCAAAGAAGCCCATGGCCCGATACTTTGTCAGTTCCCGGTCATAGAGGGCGCGGTTGGTCGTCTTGTGGTAAAGAAATATGTTATTTTTATCGGTTTTTTCGCGTGAAACAGCGGCTTTTACCGGGTACGCGCCCATGATATCGAGATCGTCCGACTGGATCCGGAGATTTGCGGATCGCTCGAGAAGAAGCCGCACGCGGTATTTTCCTGACGGATCGAAAGAGAAAGCCGCATCTTCAAGGGCCCCGGCGACAACGGCCGCGTTACAGGGGAAAGTGAAGCAAGCGGCGCTTTTCTCCAGCCGTTTCATGTGGAGGTCCAGGAGGAAGTACCTGCCGTTTTCCCATAGGATCGTTTCGATAAGGGCAAAGTCGTCTGTGTTCCGCATAAGCCTCATTCCGCTTTGTTTGACTAATATTATAGATGTGATACAATTAAAACACAATTGTTTAGTGCGTTGTTTGCGTGCCAGTAGCTCAGTGGATAGAGTAGCGGCCTACGAAGCCGTTGGTCGGAGGTTCGAATCCTCTCTGGCACGCCATTTTTTAAGAACCCCGTAACTATTTTACTCGCAGGGCCTTCTGTTCTTATCGGTTCTTGCCCCTTTCGTCAACCCCGAATTTTTTAATTGACAAGGAAAAGTTTATATTGTACACTTTGTATATTAATATACTAGACAAACAAAAAAAGGTGAGAAAAACATGCGGCTGACGACAAAAAGCGAATATGCCCTTTTAGCTCTTGTTTATATCGCCCGCGCAGGGAAAAAGAACGGCTATATAAAAGTTGAGGATATATGCAAAAAATACGGTGTTTCAAAAAAATACCTGGAGCAGATCCTTTCCTCCCTGAAGCAGAATCGCTATGTAGTGACCAGGAGAGGCGCGAGCGGGGGTTATAAGCTGGTAAGGCCTGCCGAAAAAATAAGTGTTGCCGAAGTAATACGGCTGATGGACGGGGCCTTAGCCCCTACTTTGGCAGTAAGTAAATATTTTTATTCGTCCACTTCATTGGAAAAAGAAAAGAAAATACTTTCGTTTTTTGCGGAGATCAGAGATTTTATTTCAAAAAAAACTGAAAAATTGAAAATTTCAGATTTAGTTTAAGGAGCTTATGGATTATAAAATATTTTTTATTATGCCCCTGGCATTTGTCTGTGAATTTATTGACTCAAGTCTTGGTATGGGGTATGGCACAAGCCTCACGCCCATTTTATTGCTTATGGGATTTGAACCGTTGCAGATCGTGCCGGCTGTGCTTTTTTCGGAATTTATCTCGGGCATTATAGCTGCCTCCTTTCACCATAGCTTACAGAATGTGGATTTTAAACCTTCTTCCAAAGATGCTCATGTAGCTTTTGTTCTCTTCTTTTTTTCGGCCATCGGCACGATCGCTGCGGTTTTTTTGGCGATAAGACTTTCTTCCGAAATCCTTAAGGTCTGGATCGGGTGCATAGTTATATTTATGGGCATTTTTATCCTGGCTACATTTAACCGCAGACCACGTTTTACGTGGAGAAAGATCACAATACTCGGCACGATCGCCTCTTTTAATAAAGGCCTGAGCGGCGGGGGATACGGCCCCCTGGTCATGGGGGGGCAGGTTCTTTCCGGTATCGGCGTCAAAAACGCGATCGCCATCACCTCTCTTGCAGAAGGAATGACCTGTTTGGTGGGAATAACCTTGTATTTCTTCCTGAGATCGCAAGCGGATTGGACTCTTGCCCCCTGGCTTATGGCGGGAGCCGTTCTTTCCGTTCCGTTTGCTGCGCATACCGTGAAAAAGCTCTCGGAGAGAAAAATAAAAGTTGCTATAGCCATTGTAATGGTTATATTAGGTTGTCTTACTCTGGGCAAAGTATTTTTATAAAAGTATTCCGGACGCGTGAACCAAAAATGAGAAAAATAATAATATCCGTTTGTTGTTTATGCGGAATATTTCTTACAACCGTGTCGGCCCGTGCTCTTGAGAACGGTGATTGGCAGCTCTGGAACACCGATAGCGCGGAAGTCAAGCTTGATAAACGATGGAAAATAAAGGCCGAGGAGGAATTAAGGTTCGGCAAAGATATTTCGGAACTTTATTATACGCACACTGACGGGGGGATACATTTAAACGTTACCGATGAACTTGACCTCGGCATTAATTATCGGCAGGTTTATGAAAAGAAAGAAGATGAATGGAAAGAAGAATGCCGTCCCCACTTTAACGCAACGATAAAATTGGAATGGGAGGAATTTAAATTAAGCGATAGAAGCCGTCTTGAACTTCGCATCTTCGAAGATAAAGAAGATGAATGGAGGTACAGGAATAAATTCTCTGTTGTTTTTCCCTGGAAATGGACGTTTCTGGAAATACAGCCGTATATTGCAGATGAAGTATTTGTTGATTTTCATGGCGAAAAGCTTAACCGCAACCGTTTTTATAGCGGCATCAGTTATAAGCTTTGCAAATATCTTAAAGGTGGCATTTTTTACATGTGGCAGATCAGTAAGAGAGCCGGCAATAAGTGGACAGGCTACAATGTGCTTGGGATAGAAGCAAAGATAGTTTTTTAGTCATTTCCTCTTTAGAATATTACAGCCAACCTCGCTTGCATATCTATTGAACTTTTTCCGATAAAAGGGTATATTAATACCATATCCGAAAAACGGCGGTGCATAACCCCAGTGAAAAGCCGGGCCTCCGGTTCATTATGACTATTCTTAGAGCTCACAGGTTGATGATCGGCATAGTAATCCTTGGCATTTTCGGCATAATCCTTGAGAATGCTATGGTCCACGGCCCTGCCGCCGGCGCGATAGGCCACGTGCTGGATTTTTTGATCGTGCTGCTGTTCATATCGGGGTATCTGGTCAATTTTCTCGGCGTGCGGAATAAAAGATCTTTTGTAAAGAGAAACCTCCTGGAGATCCTTCTCGTATCGTTTTTCCTGTTCCTGTTCTTTTACGGAAAGTACCACTTCTTTTTCATAAGCTGGCACAGGTGGCATGATATTCCCGCCAAGCTTGTCTTTGCGCTGGGCCTCTTTGGTTTTTTCAAGATGGTCGTGCGGATGAGAAAAGTGGGCTTTTTCCTGCAGAGGCTCAGTCTTCATCCGGCCCAGACTATCATGTTGAGCTTTTTGATCATTATTTTGACCGGCACGGTCCTTTTGATGCTGCCGCCGGCGACCCAGGACGGCACGAAACTCGGGTTTATCAATTCCCTGTTCACCGCGACTTCAGCCACCTGTGTCACCGGCCTCATAGTCGTCGATACCGCGACTAAATTTTCTATTTACGGTAAGATCGTTATAATGTTCTTGATCCAGGCCGGCGGTCTGGGCATTATGATCCTGGCGTTTTTTACCGCATTCCTGGTCGGAAGAAAACTCTCTCTCGAGGAGCGGATGACGATATCTTACATGCTGGATGAAGGCAACACCAGGAACCTTGTAAGGGGAGTGAAAAATATTGTCCTGTTCACGTTCTTGTTTGAGCTGTGCGGCGCGGTATTATTGTTCACCGCGTTCAAGGGATCGGTCGGAGGTATTGTAAAAACCGCCTTTTTCTCTTTATTTCATTCGATCTCCGCTTTCTGCAATGCGGGATTCGCGTTATTTTCCGACAACTTTGCGGGGTTCAGGACCTTTACCTTTCTTAATCTCGTCATAGCGGGGCTTATTATCGCCGGAGGGATCAGTTTCGCCGTTCTGGCCAATTCGTTCAGGCATCTTAAATCCGGCTTTCAAAGAAGATTTTTGCACAGGGATATAATGCTGGAGAAATTGAAATTGAACACCGGAATTGTTCTGACGGCGACCGTTATCCTGATAGTGGTCGGGACGCTTCTTATTTACAAATTCGAACACAGGTCCATACTGCCCGAGGACATGAAGACCCAGTATCTAATGGCATTTTTTCAATCGGTGACCCTGCGCACAGCGGGGTTTAACACGATGGACATCTCCAAGCTGCATGCGGCTACGTATTCTCTTATGATACTGTTCATGTTCATAGGAGGGGCCTCCGGTTCTACTGCGGGCGGGATCAAGGTCAACACCCTTGGAGTGGTGTGGGCTTATGTCAGGTCGGTTTTCAGCAAAGAGGAAGAAGTGGTATTGATGAAGCATTCCATATCGAAAGACCTGATCAACCAGGCTTTTCTGGTAGTACTATTGGCCTTGACTGTCATATTCACGGGAGCGCTGGTTCTGACCCTGGTCGAAAGTAAAAGGTTTATAAATATTATTTTTGAGGCTGTTTCTGCGTTCGGGACGGTAGGGCTTTCAACGGGCATAACCCCCCAGTTGACCGGTGCGGGCAAATTGATAATAGTTTCTTTGATGTTCATCGGCAGGTTGGGGCCGCTGACGATCGTCGCTGCACTCGCCCGTAAAAGAAGATATCATTTGGTGAGTTATCCCGAGGGGAAGGTCAGTATAGGATAATAAAACTATCGTTGATCAAAGGAGATCAAAATGGAAAGAGAAAGGGTTTTCGCGGTTTTTGGGTTGGGGAGGTTTGGTTTTGAAATTTGCAAGGTTTTGTCCGTAAGGGGGGCGAAAGTGATAGCTGTGGATAAAGATGAAAAACTGATTTCAAAGATAAAGGACACCGTCACCCAGGCTGTTTTGATGGACAGCACCGACGGGGAAGCTCTTCGGAACGCGGGCCTGCAGGATGTGGACATGGCGATCATTGCCATAGGGGACAACATAGATGCGAGTATATTGACGACTATTTTGCTGAAGAACATGGGCGTCCCCTATATTATCGCAAGGGCCATATCGGATGTTCATGCACAGGTTCTCAAGCAGATCGGGGCCACGGAGGTGCTCAATCTTGAAGTCGATCAGGGCAGAAGGCTGGCACAGCGCGTCATTGCCCCCGATATTATGGACGTCATACCCGTTTCCGACAGCCAGTCTATTACCGAACTGCGCATCCCGAAAGGATTTATCGGGAAATCTCTCCGGCAACTGGAAGTGAGAAAGAGGTATAATGTCAATATCATATCCGTCAAGAGGGCTGATACCGTTGTCGATGATATGGGTAATCCGCAAAGGAAAGAGAGCGTTTTTTCGCCGAAGCCGGATGAGACGCTGAACGCTAACGATGTTTTGGTGGTACTTGGAGCGGAGAAAGATATTAACAGGTTAAGGGAGATATAAGATGATCCTTGTAAGAAAAAAGTATCTGTATGTTCTTGTTTGTCTGTTTTTCCTGTTGCTGGTCTTCGGAGAGATAAAATTCTTTTTTGCCTTGAGAAGCATCAATTTGAAGGCCAACCTGGACGTGAAATACGAGATAGAGAGCTTTATTTTTGCTTCGATCGTGTTCATCCTTATCGTATATCTGTTCTTGATGAATTTTATCAGGACCAGTGAGAATATATTGAAAAAACTGGATAAACTGATAGAGCTCTCCCGGTACGGAAAATACGATATAAGCATGCAGCTTAAACAGATGGGCATCCTTGGCTTGAAGGTAAATTATCTCATTTTAAGCTTAAACCGCTTGAGTGGCATGAAATCCCTTAAGATCAGCTCGCTGGCGGGGATCAACGACTTTCTTATAGCCGGAAGCAGTAAACTGCTTTTTCTTTTGGATCATCGAGGGAACATATTGAATTGCAGCGACCGGCTGCTGGGCTCCATGAAGATCAGGAAAAAAAGAATCGTGGATCAGGACCTCAGGGAACTGTTCAGGAATATAGATTCCGAAGAATTGCTTTTCGGGATCAGGAAGAACCGCGGCACTGTAGTAAGGGAGGGTTTGCCGGTAAAAATGGAGGGCAGGGAGCAAAGGCGCAAGGTGGTTTTTTACCCGATCGCCAATACCGGCAACGAGGTCTCTCACGTGATCGGCGTGATAGCGGAAGAATGAACGCGCATGAACTTTACATGAAACAGGCGCTTGCTGAAGCGTATAAAGCTTTTGACGAGGACGAAGTACCCGTGGGGGCGGTGATAGTCCATCAGGACCAGATCATTGCCAGGGCCCATAATCAGATCAAGACCCTCAGGGATCCCACGGCTCACGCGGAGATGATCGCCATCACGCAGGCCGCTGCATACCTGAGAAACGAGAGATTGAACGAGTGCATTCTTTATGTTACGATTGAACCCTGTTCGATGTGCGTGGGCGCTTCCGTTCTTGCCCGGCTTAAGACTGTGGTTTTTGGCGCGAATGACCCGAAAGCGGGGGCCTGCGGTTCAGCTGTAGACCTGGTAAAACCGGGACTTTATAACCACACGCTCGAGGTCATAAGCGGCGTAATGGAAGCCGAATGCCGCACCATTATACAGGAATTCTTCCTCGCCAAGAGGGAGTAGGCGAAAGAAGCGGAGAGGCGGCTGAGCGGCCAAAGGCAGCGGTTTGCTGAATCTCGCCAAGCACAAATCCCCGAGTCCGATAAACAGCCCTATTTAACTCTATAACCCTTTGATCCCAAGCACTTCCCGGTTCGTATCTATTTATACCAGTCTTGTTTCTTTGTGCCTATTCGGTTGTATTGCGGACGCTATGCGGATACCAGAACCAGACCCCCCAGCCCGCTTTAAGGCCTAAATCCTTGTACTATTTATCCCCCGGAGTTACAATAATATAGCCACAACGGGGTGGTAGATGCAGGTTATTATAAGGGCAATCTATCCCTGGAGCGGGGTGGGTTGCTTTTTTATTGGATGACAAGTGCGGCTGTTGTGAGGAAGGAGGAATAATGGGAAAAAATGCAAATAACGCAAACAACAATAAGTTGTACGGGACCTTGGAAAGCAAGCATGTCTGCTTATTTTATGGCTCTAAACAAGACTTACTTGATTTGCTGATCCCGTTCTTCAAAGTAGGAATAAAAAGAAATAACCTCTGTGTGTGGATCACTACAAAGCAAATAGGCGTTGAAGGCGCAAAAAAAGCTCTGGGTAAAGCAGTAAAAAACCTGGATAGCTACATAAAAAAGGGACAACTTGAGATAATAGATTACAAAAACTGGTATTTAAAATCAGGAAAATTTAATCCGGACGAGGTATTAAAAGGCTGGGATGAAAAAGGAAAACAAGCTCGACAGCGAGGTTTCGATAAGGTGCGCGCAAGCGGAGATATGTCGTGGCTCCGGAAGAGAGATTGGGAAGAGTGGGTTGCTTATGAGAAAAGAGTGGATGAGGCGGTTGAGAAATCGGGGATGACAGCGCTCTGCACTTATCCTCTTGCCAACCACGATATCGTCGATATGTTTATTTTGAGCAACCATCACAAAATGGCTTTCAGTAATAAAAACGGGCAATGGCACATTCTGAGAAATGTTAAAATAAATAATTTGCTGACAAACATTAAATATTTCCTTGGTGATTACGACAAAAAGGATAAGGAAGATGAAGCGCCGCCCCAAAGTAAAGGAGCAGTTTGAGTGACCACGCCAGCATATACCCCTCGTCTACTTTAGTTTGTAAACCCTTGAATTGCCCGGCATAGAGTGATAAAATAGCATTCGCATAAATCAGTTCATAGTTGGCAGTTCGTAGTTCACCGAAAAGACTGCGGACAATGGACTATATGCTAAAAATGCGGAGAGGTGGCTGAGCGGCTGAAGGCAGCGGTTTGCTAAACCGTCGTAGGGTTTAAAGCTCTACCGAGGGTTCGAATCCCTCCCTCTCCGCCATGTATAAATAGGGTGTTTTCTGAAACGCCCATAAATATAGAAGATAAGGCTCAAGTCCTTTTAAAATAGGGATTTGGGCCTTATCTATTAGTACCCTCCGTTTTCTTCTGTTAGCTTCTAAAAGTGTATAAATAGGGTATAAATCTGAAAAAGGTGTATACCAGGTGTATACCTGGAGGGAAAAGAACCCTTGGTCTTTTCACAGAATTGTCACATTTTGTTCATGATAATTTCACATGGAAATCATATACTATATCTGAAAATATTATGAGTTGATTCATCTGAGAACTATGTAATAATGATAGGTAAAAGTACTTAACAAGAAGGTCGTAAACGATATGAGGAAAGAAACCATTTTAATTGTTGAAGATGACAAGAATATATCCAAGCTTATAAAGTATAACCTGGAGAAAGAAGGGTTCAAATGTCTGGTGTCTTTTGATGGAGAAGATGCAATAAAAACATTGGATAAAAGTCCTGCTGATTTGATCATACTTGATATTATGCTTCCGGGGATAGACGGATTAGAAGTTTGTAGGCAAGTTAAGCAGGATAAGAAACTTTCCGGAACACCCATCATCATGCTTACGGCGAAGGGTGAGGAAGTTGACAAAGTTGTAGGTTTTGAACTTGGAGCAGATGATTATATAGTTAAACCCTTTAGCCCTAGAGAATTAATCTTGCGTATCAAAGCGATACTAAAAAGACTGCAACCAGCAGAGATTGAGAAAGATGTATTGAAATCAGGCAAATTGACTGTTGATCTATCGCGACATAAAGTGACTGTTGATAAAAAAGATGTTGAACTTACAAATATGGAATTCAAGTTATTAGTTACTTTGATGCAGAGAGCCGGAAGGGTTCAGTCAAGAGAGACATTGCTGGATAATGTATGGGACATAGCATCTGATGTTACAACCCGTACAGTGGATACACACATTAAGCGGTTGAGGGAAAAACTTGGTAAATCTGGAGATTTAATAGAGACGATAAGAGGTGTTGGATATCGTTTTAGTGAGAAGGAATAGGTCTTGAAAATAAGTATTCATTACAAAATAACACTTATATTTTGCTTGATAATAGCATGCATTTTATTTGGTGCTTTTTCTTACCTTGACTCTACTCTTAAAGATTATACGTATCATAGGGTTGAGACTGCGCTGACAAAAGAAGCTTTACTCGCAAAATTGTTCCTCGAGAAAGATTTTCCGGGATATCCACGTTTAAAAGAGGTGGATAGTATAGCGGACGAAACAGGTGAAACCATAAGTTCCCGAGTTACTATTATCGGGCTTGATGGTAAAGTGTTAGGGGATTCAGACCTTAATGGGGGAAAATTAGAAGAGGTAGAAAACCACCTTTATAGACCAGAAGTACAAGAAGCCCTAAAAACGGGAATAGGTCAAAGCGTGCGTTTTAGTACAACCGTTCAGAAAAATATGCTTTATATAGCTGTACCTTTTGGAAAGGAACAACCCCAAGGTATTGTAAGGTTGTCATTGCCCTTATCCGATATTGAAATAATATCAGGGCATTTGAAGAAAGCTTTATTTGTTGCGCTTCTAGCAGCTTTCGGCATTGCGATCGTGGTTAGTTATATAGCGGCACGTTTTATTTCAAAACCAATAGAACATATTTCCTCAGTAGCTGGTGAAGTGGCA
>CAZGQR010000014.1:0-10359 GCA_964527765.1 uncultured Planctomycetia bacterium
CTGAATTTGCCGAAGGAAGTGTCACGTGGACTGATTCGTTTTCCATGATGTCGAATGAAGAAAAGTTGATGATGGATTTGGGGTCGCTTGCGTTGATGATCATCGTCGAGTCTTCGCACTCGATGTCGACATTACCTGAAACTACTTCGTCGACTTTCGGGAGCGCAAAGACGCATGCCGTCATCGCGAAGATGATCGCGGTTGTCAAAAGAGAAATTTTCAGTAATCTACCTGGCCCCATCTTGCACCTACCACCTTTGCACCTACCGCCATTAAAATAAAAAACCCATAGCCTGAATCAGCTATGGGTTTTGCCTCAAAAACTCTTTCCCGGTAACTGACTGCCATAGCCAAATGGCTTTAGGCTCTATAGCTTTGCGCCCTCATCTTTCGATAAGTTTGCCCTTTACGGTATTATATTAATATATGAAAAGAGCTGGATTTCCGTTGCCCTAACCTCTATTATAAATCTACCTTATAAACTATATATTGTCAAGCAAACCCGGTGGATTTCTTTATTGGATCACGAAAACGCCTTCTGTTTTGATTTAACTTGTTCGTTTATAATAAGATACAAAAACACAAATTTTTAAATTTCTTGTGAAAACCGTTAGAAATTAACACAAAATTAATAAAGTATTAACCTTATATTAATATTTAAAAGGTATATTTAATATGACAATAAAGAGAGGAGATTGTGGAAAAATAAAACAAAATGGAAACAGTGGGCACCTACCGCTATTCCACTTTTAAAAAGTCGCGCTTCCGCGCGACTTTTTTTATATAATCCTGTTTTCGAATGACATTTGACGAGCGCAATGAAGAGTGCCCTTATATCTGCGATGAAATGACGCGTTTCAGTATGCCACGAAAAAAGATTCAAATTCCCCTTTGTAATCCTCCCAGGTAACCTGCACATCGTCCACAAATGCGTGCGGAGGACCTTTGCGGCACCAGAGGATCATCTTCTCTACGGACTTCTTGTCCCCTTCAAATACCGCTTCGACTCTTCCGTCCCAGAGGTTTCTCACCGTACCGGTAAGACCTAAACTCTCGGCTTCGTCTCTTGCGTAAGCGCGGAAGAACACACCCTGGACCGAACCGGATATCAATACATGTGCTCTGGCTTTAGTCATTATACCTTTGCGGGTTTCCGAATATTGGGATGAGTTTTATACAGACATGTTTTTGCGGAATTTGCGCGTCAGTCTTCTTCCAACTTGTACCCGATGCCCCTTACGTTCTTTATGAACTTTCCTGCTTTTCCGAGTTTCTCCCTCAGATGCCTGACATGCACGTCTACCGTCCGTGCCACGACGACCTTTTCCTCTCCCCACAAGTAATCCAGGATCCGGCCCCTTGTAAACACGCGGCCTTTTCTTGTGGCGAGAAATTCCAGAATATTGAATTCTGTAGGCGTTAGTTCCACTTTTTGCCCGTCAACCGTTACCTCATACTTTTGCAGGTCTATCTCCATTATATTGCCGACAGTGATCTTCTCTTCTTCCAGGCCCCGCCTTCTCAAGACCGCCCTTATCCTGGCGCTCAGTTCGTTCAGTGAAAAAGGTTTGACCACGTAGTCATCCGCCCCCATATCCAGGCCGGAAACCTTTTTATTTTCCTCACCCTGTCCGGAGAGCATGATAATGGGTATCGAGGAGAATTTTTCCTTCTCCTTCAAGTTCCTGCATATCTCAAATCCGTTCATACCGCCCGGCAGGACCAGGTCCAGAATGATAAGATCAGGTTTCTCCTTATCCAGAAAGGCGAACAGGCCCTTTGCGCCCGAAAATCCCCTGACGTCGAAGCCCTCGTCCTCAAGATACGCAGAGACCGTCTTGACGATATCCGGATCGTCATCAACTACCGCTATGAGCTTGTTGTCCATCACTTATCAGTATAAGGAAATCTTTTGCCTAGTCAAGGTTGCCCAAAATTTAATCCATCTGTTTTATCGCTTCCTGGATCAGGGGAAGAAGCGCTTCCGTCTCTTCTTTGGTCATTCTCCCCAACTTGGTAAACCTCAGCTGGTCCTGGGCGTTCCTGCTTTCTCTGGTGATCTGCAGCTTCTTGGGTCCCTTGTTATAGGAACGGACGCTCACGGTCAACCGGTCCGAGTCGGTTTCCCAGGATTTTGAAAACAGGCTTTCATCCAAACTGCTGTCATACGGCATTTTTTATTCCCCCTTCTTAAGTTGAAAGTATAGTGCGTTCTCCGCTTGTTTGCGTTGTTTTATTGTAACTCCACAAAAGAATCTTTACAAGAATTTATCGCTTCTATCACGCGGGAGAATTGAGGGACAGGTCTGAGATTGACTCCAGGGACAGGTCCAGGATTAAGTTTGGGGACAGGTCTGGGTTCAAAATCTTTTACGGTCCAGGTTCAATTTGAAAAACGTCCCTTATGCGGAGTACATGAATTTGCGTCTCAGCATCAGCTGTTCTTTCGCGTCGAAGGGCGTCATCGGCATCTTGAGAAGCAATTTCTTGACCAGCTGAAGCATCCATTCAAAGGGATTTCCCGGCTTTATCTCCTCCGGAATATTCTCGTCGCTGAAGGTAAGCATGTAATAAAGGTCTTTTAACGCCACTCTCCTGCCGGTCAGCTGTGACATCAGGTTCCGCATATCACGGGCGATGGGCTTTTCCTCCTTGATGGCATCAGCAGTAAGGCATGCCTGAAGAGCTCCGACTATTGCCGCTTCCAGCGTAAAGGCCCAGCCCTGATCCTCGAGCGTCTCAAGGTTCGGGAGGGCCAGGATCCTTGTCCTCTCGATGAGCTTCCAGAACTCCCCGTCCTTCTGCCGGCTAAGCGAAGTAATATTCAATTTTGTAGCTCCCAGCACGGGGGTCCTTTCGCTTCTTTCGCTGTTGGCGATCGCGGCTTTTACATCATTATGAGTTAATCCCAGCGGATCATCGTATGTCTTAATAGTAATCATGCCCTTGCCGAAGCTCCCGTCCAGGGTCCGCTGGACCCTGCCTGCAGAGCCCTTGGGAAACATCCTCTTGGGGAGGATGAGGTCGATCTTCTTTTCAGCGACCGTCGCGGAGTGTCTCATGAGCATCTCATAAGCGGCGTAAACGGCTTTTTCGCCTCCGGTCTTTTTATAATACACCTTAAGGTCAACGGGTTCCCTGCTTATTTTCCGGATCTTATATTCGATAGCGTTCTCCGCCTGCATGAAAGGATATTTTTTTCCGTCCGGCGTCGTAACGCCCTCCTTGTTAACGGTCAGTTCCGCTCCTCGTGCGAACACGACCGGGAACCCTTCATCGTCACTTAAGACCTCTCCGCCGGGAAGCACGATCATCAGCTTCCCCCCTTCGACGTCGATGTGATGCACGCGGTCGTCCACTATTGCAAAAACCTGCGCGGCTTCGACCTCTTCGTCCGCATGAATCTTGATGCTGTCATACATCGTGGACAATGCCCCCGTGCCCAGATTTTCAAAGACCCCTTTTACTTCAACCCCGTACACTCCCGTGCCGGGAACCTTCGGGCCTATTTCGGCAGGGTCCGCGACCCGGACCGAAAATGTCAACGATTCCGCTTTCTCCAATCTGGCCAGTTCTTCTTCCAGCTGCTTCTTCATCAGCTCCAGAAAGGTCCCCCTTTCCAGGCTCTCGTTCCCGCCTATGACCCTTCCTACTTTATACCTGCCGGTCTTTTTATCCTTGTCCAGCTTGATCGTGGGAGGGCTGTCGACCACGTCGTCCGAATCCAGCCGTATGAACCCCCTCAGGAGCACGCCGTTGGCCCCCACCAGGACATATCCCCCGAGGTCCTTGAACTTTTCCCAGCTCATACCCTTATCCACGGAAAAGTGCAGATATTCGCCCTGTTTCTCCATGAAACCTATGCCCTTGAGATGCAGCTTGTTGAGGGGGTTATGGCAGGTGAACCAGGTCTTTATGCCGAGCTTATCGTATATATTCTTCAGCCCCACGTCACTGATATAGGTTTTTATATGATCCGGTTTTATCGACGTGGTCTTGTCCGCGTACCAGGAATTTACCAGACTAAAGGCTTCGTACAATTCAGAAAGCGGTGTGCTCAGATTTCTTATGTCGTTCTGGATAAGCTCCAGCCCCCGCCAGATATCCTGCCCCTTATAAGTGACATTTCTATACGTAAAGCTGACCTCTCCGGTCTTTACGTCGATCGGCAGCCAGCCGTGGGTATATATATTCCCGTAAGGGTCCTTCAGGTATAACGTAAAGTGCTGCCTGTAAAAAAGCTGAAGGTCCCTGAGGTGGGGGTTCTTTATATAATTTTCCTGTGTCCACTCAACATCCCCTTCTTCCAGTTCGTTCAGCTCATCTATAACGCTGGTGCCCCATCCTTTGTGAGAGGACCAGTCCTTGCCCCACCATTCCACCGAGGTATAGTTCTGGTGGTTTATGTCGTTGAATACTCTCCACCACCACTTGCCGTCTTCCATGGCCCGGTCCAGTCTTTCTTTGACCACCCTGGCGGCCTCTTCCGTGTACTTTTCCAGTTCTTTCCACACGATCTGAGCGTGAGGGCGTTCCGCGTCTTCCGCCCGGGCAAACTCCCGGACCATTTTCAGTCTTTCCTCCCACCACTTGACGGACATCATTCCCACGCTCCTGAACCCCGTAAATACGTCCGTCGTGCCGAAATAAAACCCTACCAGGTCTTCCCAGAGTTTCTGCTCTTCGTCCGTAAGCTGGTCCTTTATCTGCAAATATGTTTCTTTGAGCTTTTCCCTGATGCTCTTCGCGTCGCCGTCAAAGATCGTATCCTGCAGCTGTTTTTGCGCTTTATTATATTCCGCCAGTTTCTTCGTCCACCAGCCGATCCTGTCCGCCTTGATCCGGGAATCATTCCAGTGCTCCTTGACCAGTTCTTCGGATGCCGCATGCCCGTAGAAGTTATAGCCCTTATAGACCGGAAGATGAAAACCGTTAAGATTGAGAAGCGCCCACAGGTCATGATTGCCGGTGACATATCTTGCCACGCCATGGTCCACAAGCTCACCGACCAGTTCCTCCGCCGCCCTGAAACACTTGACCCCGTAACTGCCTCTGTCCAGAAAATCACCAAGCAGATAAAACGTCATGCCTATGTCGTCTATATTAACGTCCTGCCGGCGAAGTTGTTCTTTTATGGATATCTTCGGAAACGCCTCGTCGTCCAGGGTGACTTTCTTGCCCGTCTTTTGATATATGGCATTCGCGATATAGCCAAGCATCGGTTTTATCGCACCGTGGTAATCCGACATGACCATTATCAGCGGCAGCTCCTTTGATCCGGCCTGCTTAAGCTCGGCATCCATTCTCCGCAGCAATCTCCGTATCTGTCTTATTCGCGCGGGAGGAGACCTCATGGCTTTTTGAGCTCCCTCGACAGCCGGAACGGCTTTACTGAATCTTTTTACGATAGGCCTGACATCACAGTCCGGCTGGTTGTTCACCCACGTCTCTTCGGTCACGCCCCTGGCAAGTTCCTGCGATATATCTATATCGCCTGCGGCTATTCTTATGTGCATCTCTTCGTGCCTGGCAAAGGTCTTTTTGTCCTCCGTTGAAAGCCGGTCGAACAGAGATTTCCTTATATAATAATATTTTTCCACCTTCTTGAACGGATCCGGCTCACCTTTCTTGTAATTTTTTACGGTCCCGTTCGTGCCTGGATGACACATAATATCCGGGGGAACACCGAGCTGCTTCACGAACACGTTGAACAGGTCGTCCTCGAGAACGACAAAAGTCCCGCCGGTCCCGGGATCGGGAATATTCTCATACGTGCGATATTCTTCGGTGTCCGCGTTTATGGTCGATGCGATAGCGCGGTTAAGAGCCTGATGTTCCTTGTCGGTAAGAGGATCATACGAAGCTGACCTTATATGCCTGGTACCGGGTGAACTTGTCCCTTTTTCCTTGACCCTGAATCCGGTAAACTTGCTTGTGACGCGCTCTTTTACCGCGGGGGATAATTCAACTCCGGCATCCTTGTACTTATCTAAATAAACGCTGAGGAGCATGCCCCAGAGATTGTCATCAGATATAAATTTATTCCACTCTTCGTCCGCTTTTGTCCTGCCAAGCTGCTTCCGTATATTCTCCTTTACCTGCGTGATCCAGCGTTCTGTAAGCATTCCGACTGCTTCGTCAAATCTGGCCTCAACGGTCTCCAGAACAGTGGCGGCATCCTTTGCTCCGGATCTCCCGATCTCGCGGGATAGTTCCTTCAATTCCTCTTTTTTATCGGGGTCGACCCACCAGCTGACACCGAAAGCGAACCTCAGGACAGGCGAAAGATTTCCAGGGCCCGATGGACGGTTCTCCTCACCGGATAAAGATACGGGCACTTGAAAGCGCTCCTGAGAGGCGGACAACGGAATGGCATATAGAACTACGGAAAGAAAAAAGAAGACCGAAAATACCAGCCTGAATGAATTGGACCCGGACAATTGCTTCATAACTCCCCCTCCTCGCAAAACAGTTTTATCCAGATAGATCACAAAATATCATATCAGTAAAGTTACTTTATGATATTCTAACATGCCGGTCTTGTTAAGCAAATAAATATCTTGCTTGCTTTTTGTTTCCTAACTCGTCTAATTTAACCCGTTTAAATTAGCCATATTATTTTATTTTGCTAATTTAATTGACAAACGGCAAAAATAGTGTATAATATGGTTGAAAGTAGAATTCGGAAGTGAACAAGCAATACGAAGTAATTATAGGAAACAGGGATCTTAAACCGTAAGGTAAAGAAATACTGGCCTTGCGGTTTTTTTTATCTCTGCGTATATGCTGCAGCTTCCGGAACTTAGGAAAGGAGGACAGGTAATAATGGCAAAAGGTGTAGTTAAATGGTTCAATAACGCTAAAGGTTATGGATTCATTACTCCTGAGTCCGGCAATGATGTATTCGTGCATCATAGCGCGATACAGGGTGAAGGCTATAAGACTTTGGAAGAAGGGCAGGAAGTTGAGTTCGAGATCAAGCAGGGCCCTAAAGGCGAAGAAGCCGCAAACGTCGTAAAGCTGTAAAAGCTGTAACCGAAAAAATAAAAAAGCCCGGCATCAGATGCCGGGCTTTTTTATCCCCCTACTCTCTTATATTACTTGTTTCCCAGAACTTTATTCACGGCCGCGAGCAGCTGATCGCCGTCGTACGGCTTTTCCATATACACGTCAACACCTTCGTCCAGGATCTTTTGCTTATATTCATTATCCGAGATCCCGGTAAGGACGACCACCGGGATACGACTGGTATCCGGATCCTGCCTGAGGGTCTTCAGGACCCACAGGCCGTCGCCGACGGGTATCATAAGGTCCAGAATGATCAGATCGGGCTTCTTTTTGTGAGCGAGCTCGATCCCACGATAGCCCTCGCTTGCGACCATGACCTCAAAGTCCTCATCCCGAAGCCTTTCCTTAATGACTTCCGCCATGTCGGCTTCATCTTCAACTATCAGAATCTTGCTCATTTCTATCCTCCTGTTACGCTGATCAGCCCTAAATATCAATATTGAAATACTTCCGCACCGCTATTCCCACCCAAAAACTCAAAAAAGCCACGCCGAGACTTATACATATCATCTCCCTGAACTTGTTCTTGAACGGGAGGGTCTTCGCCACGGAAATATAGAAGGTGAACATGAATATTATAAGCGCAGCGAACAACACGGACACGCCGAGGCATGCGAAAGGGTTCTTTAAAATAAAATATGGAAAGATCAGAATTATCACCGTAAATATGTATGCCAGTCCCGTGTAAATGCTGGCCTTTTTCGGGTCTTTGTCCCCCTCTTCTTTTGAGGATAGATATTGCGAACCGGCCATTGACATGGAAGCCGCAATACCGGTTATCAGGCCTACCACGGCTATAAGTTTTGTATTCTGGAGCGCAAGCGTAAAGCCCGAGAGCGCCCCGAGCAATTCGACCAGGGCGTCATTGAGCCCGAGCACTATCGACCCCGCGTACTTCAGCCGCTCTTCGTCTATCAGGCCGAGGACCTCCTTTTCGTGTTTTTCCTCATCCTCTATCACCTTTTCCACATCCCGGTCAAGGGATCTCAGTTCGCCGTAAGTGACCTGGGCCGACTCTTCTCCCGCTTCCATCAGCTTCAGGCTGAAGCTTAAGCCCAGAGCACGGGCAAGAAAATAATAGAAAAAAATCTTTGCCCGCAAGGGCTGGACGTCTTCGCCCGTGAACCGCTTCCAGTAATCATAATGCCTTTTTTCATCATCGGCGATGCTTTCCAGAAGCGCCCTGTTCTTCCCGTCGGGTATGACGGACGCGAGCTTTCTGTAAATATGATATTCCGTTATCTCGCCCTGCTGCCCCTTGAGGACTTTCTTTCTCAAGTCTTCACTGATCATGTTTACTTCCATTCCTGCGCTCAGGTTCCCGCGGGTTTAACCTTAATATATTCCGCAGGGACGTATTTTGCAAGAAAAAGTTTTCCCTCCCTGTAAAATTCTATATTATCAAGGTTCGCTTGCCTTGCCCTGATCTCAAGGATAACGGGCGTCTGGCTGTGCCTCAGCCCGACCATGTAGGCATCTTTCATGCTCAGGCTGAGGTGAACAAAACGCCTGTCCATGGGCTTCAATCCTTCGGCAAGGATAGTCTTCAGGTTCTCTTCCGAGGTTCCGTGGTAAAGAACCTCAGGCGGGGCTACGCTTTTCGAGGCAGGTTTGACATCAACCGAGTGGCCGTACGTGGCTCTTATCCTCTTTCCCGCAATCTCAAACCGCCCTTTCTTATCATCTTTTACGAGCTCGAAAAGGTCTTCCTTCTTAAAGTACTTAAACCTTCCCTTCAGAACATTCAGGACCTTTTCCAGCGGGGCATACCCATTCTCGTCCAGTTCCAGTTCATACCTGTCCGGCGCGTGACGAAGCACGTACGAAAGAAATTTGCTCAGCTTCACACTGTAAATCGTCATCTCAAAATAGGACGACCCTCACCCGCGCCCTTTAAAAGGACACCCATGTAAACTTTGTCGCGTTCCGGGGGCAATCATAAACACAGTCCATGCAAAGTATGCATTCCTCTTTTATGTAGCCGGCATCCTCCTTTATGGCCCCATACGGCAACCGCCTATACATGTGCCGCAACTGTCGCATTCTGTGACCTTTCGTTCCAGGAGCGAAAACTTCGCGGCAAGCGCGTAAAGGGCCCCGAGAGGACAAACCGCCCTGCACCAAAATCTCGGGATAAAAAGAGCGGAAAGGCATATTAAAACAAAGAAAAGCAGCACGGCACCCGACTCCATCAAATAATAAATACCCGCTTCAAATGCCGGCGTAAGGGTCGAAAAAATGAACCTCGTCATGATACCCAACGGATCCAGTATCGTGGACGTCTGCATCCCGAACAACGAAAATACGGCAATAAGCCCCAGGACATAGAACTTGACCGCGCGCATCCCGCCGGCCGCCCGGTTGTTAAGGAAAGTTTTCCTCTTCCTGAGCGCGCCTGTCCAGTCGATCGCCGTCCCCAGGGGGCATATCCAGCCGCAGAAGAACCTGCCGAGGGCAAGTGTCGCAAGCAGCATAATGAACGAAAATCCCATCCCTTGAAGGATCGCGCGCTGGCTGATGGAAGAAAAGATCATGACCAGGGGATCTGTCCTGGAAAAGATCCGGGAAGACAAAAATCTCTCAAGGGGATGCGCAAATGGCCAGAGAATACCGAGGAAAAGGACTAAGAAGAGCGCCTGGGAAAACCTTCTCGCGATCACGAGTTTTTTCATAATACTCATTACTCGCTGTATGCAGGGACCTCGGCAAGCGCCGCTACACCCTCTTTGACGGCTGCTTCCGCCACAGCCCCTGATTCCCATTTCTTTATCCTGGGATCAAAAGGTGTCGGAATGAGATAGTCCGGGCCGAACTTGAAATCCCTGCCGTAGGCTTTTTTCACTTTTTCCGGGATCTTTTCCTCGCGCGCCAAAGCCGCCAGCGCCCCGGCTGCCGCGGCCTTCATGCCCATGGTTATTTTTTTCGCGCGGACATCAAGAGCCCCCCGGAATATAAAGGGAAAACCGAGAACATTATTGACCTGGTTCGGATAGTCCGACCGGCCGGTCGCCATGACATATTTGCGCCCTTTCATGCATCCGACGACCTCTTCCGGCAGTATTTCCGGGACAGGGTTGGCCATCGCAAAGATCGCAGGGTAATCCGCCATGGAAAGGACCATTTCCGGTGTCACGCAGCCTGCCACCGATACGCCTATAAATACGTCCGCGCCGGCCATTGTATCCGCAAGGGACCGTTTGGGCGTCCGGACGGCATGTTTCTTCTTGTACTTGTTGATATCATCCCTGCCCGAGTGTATCACGCCTTTTGAATCGCACAGAACACAATCGC
>CAZGQR010000014.1:10459-26123 GCA_964527765.1 uncultured Planctomycetia bacterium
TAGTCCCTGCAGAAATACTTGCCGTCATCCATTCTTACAAGGTTCCGGCAGGGGTCGTCAAGCGACCCGCAGCACTCACCGCATCTCCTGCAGGCAGACTCGAATTCCTCTTCTTTTTCGAGCGTATAGCTTTTATACTTTTCCGAATCCACGAAATTAAAAATAAATGGGGGAGGTTAAAACCGGGGGTCATGCCGCCGTGAACCTATCCCGCCTTTCACTGCTTTTTCATCAATTGGCGCGCGATATAACCGACCAGGACCACTATATAGAATAAGAGCACTATAAAGAGGATGACCGCCAACAGCGAAAGCACTATCGAGCTTATTCCCAGCAATAGCGGCCAGGTAAGAAGCACTATCCCGAATATTACGAGCGACAATATTATTACGACCAGCCCTATAAAAAAGTTCTTTAACGTCTCCATCATCTCTCCTCTCACTCGGCCGTGCCGATCAGCGTCTGGATCTCTTCATTCGTCATGTCTTTTTTCCTGAGAAAACATACCCCGACATCATAGGACTTGCCGGGTTCCCCTTCCGCGATCCTGACCACCCTGCCAAAAATGCCGTTCTTGTGGATCACCAGGTCATTTTCTATCTCGGCGCAGATATTCATCATCTTCGGGTCCAGCTCTATCCATATGATACTGGACAATACCGGGATAGAGGACTCGCTTGAGGTCCTGAAGAGCAGACCGCAGGCGCTGACATTCCTGGAAAATACATCGGATTTGGCGGCAAGCTTATCACCGCTGAGCATCTTGAACTTCAACGGCACTTCGTGATCCACCCGAAAAAATTCCCGTTTTTCTTCGCTATCGGCATGCATCTTATTTTCCTCCCGTTTTCTTGTAGAATTTATCTACAAAATCGACTATTTTTGCTGGCTCGTCTATCACGGTAAATATTTCAAGATCCCCTTTGTCGATCGCTTTCAATTCAAGACATTTTGTATTCAGCCATTTCAATAGCCCCTCCCAGTAACTTTTGCCTACAAGTACGACCGGAAAGGGATCCACCCTCTCGGTCTGTATAAGCGCGATCATCTCGGAAAACTCGTCCATTGTCCCGAACCCCCCGGGAAACGCTATGAAAGCCTTGCTGTATTTTGCGAACATAAGTTTGCGCACGAAAAAATACCGGAACTCGAGGGGAAGCGTGACGTATTTATTGACTTCCTGCACATCGGGTATCACGATGTTGAGGCCGACGGATCTGCCGCCGGCTTCCTTCGCCCCCTTGTTGGCGGCTTCCATGACACCGTTACCCGCGCCCGTAATAACAGCGTACCCGTCCCGAGCAAAGAGTTTGGCCGTATGTTCGGCCATAACGTAGTATTCGTGATCCCTTTTCAGGCGCGATGAGCCAAATATGCTTACGGCCTTTCCTATGCCCCTCAGCGTCTCAAACCCGTCAACGAATTCACTCATTATCCTGAACACTCGCCAGGGCTCTTCTATGGGAAGATCATCCATAATGTTCTTTTCTCTCATACCATTCGCTCCTATCATTAAAAGTATGTATATTATATATGATTTTGAGCGGATTTGACAACTTTTTTGAGGATTTTTAGCCTTTGAAATGCAACGGCATAACCGATATTACTGCCGCAAGGGCCGGATATCGGCTATGCCGTTGATCGAACCATAAGGCAACCCGGGAATACCTATTATTTTTCCAATCTTGACGGAATAGCTTTCCTCCAGGTATCGCTTAACTTTGCCAGAGAAAGGTCTACCAGCGTTGTTTCGCCATACTGGATAGTGATCTTTTCCCCACCGACGCTGCCGAGAACCTTATATGGAATTGAATGTTTTTTGGCTATGTTCTCCAGAGCGTCCAGGTTATCTTTGCCGACGGAGACCACTATCCTCGACGGCGCTTCTCCGAATAAAGCGGCATCCTTTCTTATGTTACCGTCCAGCTTTACCGTCACGCCCAGCATCCGGCCTTTATCCGCAATACAGGATTCGGACAGCGCTACGGCAAGCCCGCCTTTGGAGCAATCATGCGCAGAATTGACAAGACCCGCTTCGATCGCTTCAAGACATGCCTGCTGGACCTTCTTTTCTCTCTCCATATCTATCTGGGGATCGCCTTTTTTCAGGTTGTGAACAAGATACAGATATTCACTGCCCGAAAGATCCGCGGTGTTTTCACCCAGAAGGACCACCGTATCGCCTTCACTTTTAAAGTTCCTCGTGACATGCTTATCCGCATCCTTGATGATCCCGACCATCCCGACCATGGGCGTCGGGTCCACTGCCCCTTTCGGATTCTCGTTATAGAAACTCACGTTGCCGCTGACAACGGGAGTATCCAGAGCCTTGCACGCCGCAGAAAGGCCTTCTATGCACTTCTCGAACTGCCAGTAATTCTCGGGTTTCATCGGGTTGCCGAAGTTCAGGCCGTCCGTAATGGCAAGCGGTTTTCCGCCGACGCAGGTTATGTTCCTTGCCGCTTCCGCTACGGCCATCATAGCGCCGTTGTAAGGATTCAGGTAACAATATCTGCCGTTACAATTTACGCTTATCGCCAGGGCTTTTTTAGTGCCTTTGACCTTGACCACGGCAGCATCTGAACCGGCACCGGAGAGCACTTCGTCCCTGTTCATGAAGGTGAATTTCTCATACGCCGATTCCTTGCTTGAAATCGTCGGAGAATCAAGCAGTTTCAATACCACTTCACTAAAATCGCCCGGTTCCTTCAGCGATCCGTAATCCAGATCACGCGTATTTTTCAAATACGCTGGTTCCTTTGTTTCTCTCTCATAAAGCGGCGCTTTCTTCGTAAGGGCCTCGGCCGGGACCTCGCAAACTACAGTACCCTTTTCCTTGACCCTCATCATCTTATCATCCGTAACCTTGCCTATCTTCACCGCGTTTATATCCCATTTTTTCAATACTTTGAGCGCCTCTTCCTCTTTGCCGCTCTTTAAGATAACGAGCATTCTTTCCTGTGATTCCGAAAGCAGGATCTCATAGGGAGTCATCCCTTTCTCCCTCTGGGGTATCAGGGATACGTCTATTTCGATACCCGTTCCGCTTCTCGTGGCCGTTTCACAGGAAGAACAGGTAAGACCGGCCGCTCCCATATCCTGCATCCCCACGACCAGGCCTTTTTCTATAAGCTCAAGGCAGGCCTCTCTCAGGCGCTTCCCGAGTTCCGCGTCACCTATAGCGACCGCATTTTCGATAGCAGCGGTCTCTTCGGTTATTTCTTGCGAAGCAAAACTTGCTCCTCCTACGCCGTCCCTGCCCGTGTCCCCGCCGATGTAATACACGGGATTTCCTTTTCCTGACGCAACGCCTCTTATGATATCCTTGACCTTTACGATGCCGACGACAAAGGCATTAACAAGGGGGTTCCCTTCATAGCTTTCATCAAAACAGGTATCCTCGCCGACCACATTGACCTCCGCGATATTGGAGTAATGGGCCAATCCCCTGATAACCTCCTTGAACAGGAACTTGACCTTCTCGTTATCCAGGTTCCCGAACCTTAACCCGCCTAATCCTGCGACGGGCCTCGCCCCGGTGGTAAATATATCCCGAAGGCACCCGCCTATTCCCGTAGCCGAAGCTTCAAAGGGTTCGACGGCGGACGGATGGTTATGGGATTCCATTTTGAACGCGACCCCCAACCCGTCCCCTATGTCGACTATTCCGCTGTTCTCTTCCCCGGCGCCGACCAGTACCTGCGCGCCCTTTGTCGGGAATAAACTGAAAAGTCTTCTTGAATTCTTATAACTGCAGTGTTCCGACCACATAGCCGAAAAAACACCGAGTTCATTGAAATTGGGGTCCCTGCCGAGTAATTTTTTTATTTCATTAAATTCTTCTTCCGTAAGCCCCATCTCTTTTGCCAAATCGACATTGACCGTAACTGTTGTTGTCATCGCCTACCTCCTTTTGCGGCCCCCGATATAAATCAAACCACTTCGATCGTCGAAGGCGGTTTTTTGGTTATGTTGTAAGTGACGTTCACTACGCCCGGCACTTCCGACGTTATCCTGTCCGCCAGGGTTTCCAGAACATCGAAGGGAAGCCTTGTCGGTGAACCCACCAATGCGTCCTTGCTTTCCCAGCACCGTACCTCTATCTGCAGGCCATAATCTCTCTTTCCTTCTCTCACGCCCGTAACACGATCTCGATGCAGGATCGCCAGATATTGGAACGCTCCTGTATCGCGCAATTCCTCTTCGACGATGTTGGTAGCTTTTCTTACGGTCTCTACCCTTTCAGGCGTTACTTCGCCTATCACTCTCGCGGCCAGGGCAGGCCCCGGGAAAGGCGACCGGTTATATATCTCTTCCGGCAGCCCCAGGGCCTTTCCGACCTTTCTTACCCCCGTCTTCCTGAGCTGTATTACCGGCTCTATTACTTTATACCCGTATGCCTCTTCTGTATCGATCCCCAGCTGTTCAAGGATGTTGTGCTGTCTTTTGACGCCGGCTACAGTTTCCTCAACGTCCGTGTAGTTCGTGCCCTGGAGCAGATACTTCGCCCCGCTTTCCTTTACCAGTCGGCCGAAGACCTCCTTGTAAAACGTCTGGGTAATAGCTTCCCTCTTTTCCTCGGGATCCTCCAGTCCCTTAAGGGCGCCGAAAAACTGCTCTTTAGCATCGATTATTTCGACCGGCACCCCCAGTTCCTTGAACCATGATACGATCTTCTGGGGTTCGTCCTGTCTCATCAACCCATTCTCTATAAAATACGTCTTGAGCCTCTCGCCCAGAGCTTTATGGGCGAGCATTGTGACAACTGAAGAATCCACCCCGCCTGAGAGCGCATTAACAGCCGCGCCTCCGCTGACAGTGGAAGAGATCTCCTTTACCTGTTCCTCTATAAATTTTTTTGGATCAAGGTCTGCGAGTTTCAATTCCGCGACATCCATCTTTGCTCCTTTCTACCTTGAAAAAATAAAAAAGACGTTCTGCCCCACACGGTTTAGAACGTCTTTGTTCTTTTCTGATACCAACAACGTATCTATATCCGCATTATCCATATTTTTTGCATCGTGTCAAGGAAAATATCGCTGGCGGCGGGCTACTTGCAGACCCTCAGGCGTCCGCGAATTCCTTCCACTTCCGCTCGAGGTCAGGGCTGCCCACCCACTCGAGCAGGTAAGTGCTAAATTCCTCGCCGGTTGCGCCGGTTTTTCTTCCCGTTATGGCAAGCTTTTTTTCGAACCCGCCGCAGATATCGAGCGCCATGTCCAGTTGACCGGCTTTCTCAGGAAAACCTATGTGCCGCAGGAGCATGGAGGCGGCCCGGATCATGGATGACGGGTCTGCGTATATATCGCGCCCCTCCGCCACCATGCGCGGCGCGGTCCCGTGTATGGCCTCGAACATGGCCCATTTTTTACCGATGTTGGCGCTGCCTGCCGTTCCGACGCCGCCCTGAAGCTGGGCTGCTTCATCCGTGAGTATGTCGCCATAGAGGTTGGGCAGCACTATCACCTGAAAATCCCTGCGTCTCGCCGGGTCTATCAGCTTCGCGGTCATGATATCGATATACCACTCGTCTTGTTCTATCCCGAATCTTTTATATTCCTCGGCTATTTTCCTGGCGATACGCGAGAACCTTCCGTCCGTAGCCTTTACCACGTTCGCTTTCGTGACCGCGGTGACTTTCTTCAGGCCGTTATTCTTCGCGTATTCAAAGGCCATGCGGATTATCCTTTCCGCGCCCGGCTCGGTTATGACCTTGAAATCGACGCTGAGGTCTTCGTTCACATCGATACCGCGGGAGCCGAGAATATATGCCCCTTCGGTGTTTTCCCTGAAGAAACACCAGTTTATGCCCTCGGCCGGTATCTTTACCGGGCGGACATTGGCAAAAAGGTCGAGTTCGCGGCGTATGGCAACATTGGCACTTTCTATATTTGTCCATTTATCGCCGGCCTGAGGCGTCGTTGTCGGCCCTTTCAGGATCACGTGGCATTTCTTGATCTCCTCAAGGACGTCGTCCGGGATCGCTTTTCCGTGCTTCACCCTGTTTTCTATAGTAAGTCCGGTAATGGCCCTCATCTCCACGACCCCGGATGCGAGCTCATCGCACAGCATGTGCTCCAGAACGCGCTGGGCATGTTTGGAGATCACCTTACCGATCCCATCACCCCAGCAGATACCTATGATTATAGGCTTCAAGGACCTGTAATCGGTCCATGCTTCCTCTTTTTTGAGCATTTCTATGCGGTCAAGCTGTTCTCGGACCAGCTCGGCAAAATGCTCCTTGGCTTTTTCGATCGATTCTTTTTTATTCATGACGCGTGGCTACTCCCTTTTAATTAAAGGATATAGTATTGGGAAGTTAATTGAATTAATATTATAGTATGGACGCCACTAAAATTCAATGGGTAAAAGAAACCCGGACGGAAAAATCCGAAAACTGGCCGGCCCTGAACCAGGATCTGTTCAACCTTCTTTCTGTATGGCCCGGTATAAAGCAGCGACCTGATCCTTGTAAAACCTGTCATATACTTCCCTGAGGCTTCCGTTGTTCACGCTTCGATGGAGCGGGCTTACCTTCTTGCCGCGAGAGCGCTTCTTGCCGTAAATGGACCCTCCGATCTCACAGGCCTGGATGAACCTTTTCTTCTTTTTTCTCATTCCTCACCTCCCCTCTTTTTGCGAAAGACCACTCTGCCGTCATCTTCTACTATGAAGGTCACCTTATCCCTGCGCCTTATTTGAAAATAATTTTGCAGGACCTTGGGAATGAAAATCTGCCCCCTGTCCGATACCGTAGCCAAGAATTTAAACCTGTTCTTCCCCATCATTCGCCTCCCGGCTCTCTATGACAAGTATATAACAAGTATTTATACTTGTCAAGAGGGGAATAAAAAATTCTCGGACGAAACCAGCCGGATTAAAATGAAAGGTCTTTGTAAGATATTGTAAGTATGGAAGTTAAATGTTGGAGGGATTCTCTGTCACGCTCATGCAAGCGACACTTTCACGGTGATATCCGGTTTCTCTTTGATATATGCCGTTTATTTCTTCTATCATGGTTCAATCTGAAACCTTTTCCTGTTTCTTAAGCTTCTTTATCTCTTCCTTAAGTTTAAGGATCTCTTTTTTCAGCAAGCTCATTTCCGTCCTGATGTTTTTCAGGTCCTTGGTCAATTCGTAATACTCGAACCATTCAAGCCCCATGCATTTTCTCCTGTCGATCGTCGTTCCGGCTCAAGCCACAAAAAGGCTTTTACTGGAAAATTCCGGTTCACTCGTGAGATTAACACCCAGCTTCCTGAGGCCTGCCTCGTCTCCCGAAGTAGGCATGTGCGTCACGTGAACCTCACAGCCCTGAAGCTCCTTTAATTTTTCCATAGCCAGTTTCGCGGTAGGGTTCGAGGCCGCGCTTATACTCAAGGCTATCAATGCCTCTTCAAGATCCATGCTCACGGTCTTTGTGTTCAGAATATTGTCCTTCAGGTTACCTATAGATTCCAGCACTTGCGGTGATAACAGGTGTATTTTATCGGGGATCTCCGCCAGGGCTTTTATGGCGTTCAGAACAAGGCTTGATGACGCATGCATGAGGGGGGAATTCTTTCCGGTAATTACAGTCCCATTCTTCAATTCGATAGCCGCGCCGCAAAAGATCCCTTCATTCCCATTTCCCTGCTCAAGGGCATCCTGCGCCGCCTTTCTGGCCGGTTTCACCACGGTCCTGTCTTCGGCGCTGACCCCGAGCTCCTCCATGAAAAGTTCGATCCTCTGCACCGTATCCTTATCCACAAAACCCATTATATGTTCACATGAGGCCCTGAAATACCTTCTTATGACCTCCTGTTCCGCGGCCTCCCTGACCACCTCATCGTTAATGATCCCGAACCCCGCCCTGTTGACACCCATGTCCGTCGGGGACTTGTAGATCGACTCAGCCCCGGTTATCTTTTCCAGTATCCTCTGAAGCACCGGGAATATCTCCATGTCACGGTTATAATTAACAGCTGTTTTGTCATGCGCCTCCAAGTGGAAGGAATCGATCATGTTAAAATCTTTTAAGTCTGCCGTAGCGGCCTCGTAAGCCACGTTCACGGGATGTTTGAGGGGAAGATTCCAGATCGGGAAAGTCTCAAACTTGGCGTATCCTGATCTTATGCCTTTCTTGTAATCATGATACAACTGCGAAAGACACGTGGCAAGCTTGCCGCTACCGGGGCCCGGCCCCGTCACTATGACAAGCTGTTTTTTTGTCTCGATCCAATCATTGGCGCCATAACCATTGTCGCTAACGATCAGATCTATGTCTGTCGGGTATCCTTTAGTGTAACGATGCGTGTATACCCTTATTCCCCGGCGCTCAAGCTTATTTTTAAATATCCTGGCGGCCGGCTGATTGTCAAACCGCGTTATCACCACCGCTGATACCTCTATACCCCAGTCTCTCAGATCATCGATCAGCTTCAAAGCGTCCACGTCATAGGTTATACCGAAATCCGCCCGCACCTTTCTTCTCTCAATATCGCCGGCATAGATACAAAGCAGGATATCGGCCTTATCTTTGAGTTTCTGTAAAAGCCTCATCTTTACATTGGGGTCGAACCCCGGCAGGACCCTTGAGGCATGATAATCAAAGATGATCTTCCCCCCGAATTCAAGATACAATTTATCATTGAACATCTTTACCCGCTCAAGTATAGCCGCGGTCTGTTGTTTTAAATATTTTTCATTGTCAAAGCCCATTTTCTCTTTCATGTTAAACCTCTTTAGCGTGTTCGCAGCCGAAGATACCGAAAATAGCCTTATCTACTTGTTCTGTTCTACCAGCTTTGCGTCATCACCTGCTCCAACAGTATCCTTGTAATAGTCCTGCAGGCATTTCGGCAGGACCTTTGCCGCCTGTGTGTCCTTGATCCCCTCAACGCTGGCTTCGGCAGCTGCCATTGAGGTAATATAAGGAACCTTATGTTGTATCGCCGCCATGCGGATATAACTGTCGTCATACTTGCTGCTGCGTCCCACGGGAGTATTGACAATAAGGTGAATATCCTTATTTTTAATCGAGTCAACCAGATTCGGCCTGCCTTCATGCATCTTTTTAATAATGGTGTTCTTGACCCCGTTCTCCTCCAGAAAACGGCTTGTCCCTTCCGTCGCGTAAATATTGAACCCGAGTTTCCGGAGCTGTTCGGCAATAGGAAGCAGAGCGGGTTTATCCTTATCAGCCACGGTCAACAATATATTGCCTCCTACCGGAAGTTTCGCTCCGGCGGCTTCCTGCGCCTTATAAAAAGCGCGCCCGAAAGACTCGGCTATTCCCATAACTTCTCCGGTAGCCCTCATCTCGGGACCGAGCACGGGATCCACTTCTGGAAACATGTTGAACGGAAAAACCGCCTCCTTGACGCCGACATACGGGATCTTGCGCTCTTTCAGCTCGGGGAAATCCTTGATCTTCTTCCCCAGCATCATCATGGTCGCTATGCGGGCAAGAGGTACCCCTTTTATTTTCGAGACCAGGGGAACGGTACGCGACGCGCGGGGATTGGCTTCGAGGATATACACTTTGTCATCACAGATCGCGTACTGGATATTCATGAGGCCCACAACATTCAGTTCTTTCGCGATCGCCGCGGTATATTCCCCTATCGTCTTCAGGTGCTCTTTCTTGATCGTCCTGGAAGGAATAGCGCATGCGGAATCCCCGGAATGAACACCGGCATGCTCTATGTGCTCCATGATGGCCGCCACAAAGGTGTCTTTCCCGTCGGAAACAGCGTCCACCTCTGTCTCGACCGCATTCTCGAGAAACCTGTCAATAAGCATGGGGTGTTCGGGGCTGACCTTAATCGCATCAAGCGCATATTTCCGCAACATTGGCTCATCATACACTATCTCCATGCCTCTTCCCCCCAGAACATATGACGGGCGCACCATAAGCGGATAACCTATCCTTTCGGCTATCTTGATGGCTTCTTCAAGAGACCGGGCCGTGCCGCTCTCGGGCTGCGGGATCCCGAGCGAGATCATCTTCTTACGGAAATGTTCCCTATCTTCCGCAAGGTGTATGCTTTCAGGCGTAGTTCCCAGTATCTTCACGCCGTTATCCTTCAGCTGCTGGGCAATATTCAGAGGCGTCTGTCCCCCGAATTGGACAATAGCTCCTTCGGGTTTCTCTTTTTCGTAGATCGTAAGAACATCTTCGACGGTCAACGGTTCAAAATAAAGTTTGTCCGACGTGTCATAATCGGTCGAGACAGTTTCGGGATTGCAGTTGACCATGATAGATTCGTACCCTTCATCCCTTAAAGCAAAGGCGGCGTGAACGCAGGTATAGTCAAATTCGATCCCCTGCCCTATTCTGTTGGGCCCGCCGCCGAGTATCATCACTTTTTTATTCGGAGACACGGGAACCGAATCCTCGGCAATATAGGTCGAGTAGTAATAAGCTGCATTCTCGACGCCGCTCACGGGAACCGCCTCAAAACGGCCATGCTTGCCGATCGAGATCCTTTTCTTTCTTACCTCGGTCTCTTTCACCTTAAACAGATCGGCAAGATATTTGTCCGAAAAACCCCACTCCTTCGCCCCGGCCAGTTTTTCGTCCGGAAGCTTCTTCCAGGCATACTGGCTCAGTTCTTCCTCAAATTCCACCAGCTCTTTCATCTCGTTTATGAACCAGCGTCCTATACGCGTTAACTGGTAAAGCTCCTCCACCGTCACGCCTTTGCGCAAGGCTTCATACATTAAAAAGATGCGTTCACTGGACGGCGCGGCGATCCTTTCCTTCAGCCTTTCCGCAGAAAGCTTCTTAAACTCCTCAACGCCAAGACCGTACCTTTTTATCTCGAGAGAACGGATGGATTTTTGAAAAGCCTCCTTAAAGGTTTTTCCTATGCTCATGACTTCGCCCACGGCCTTCATCTGAGTCCCGATTATGTCCCTTGCCTGGGGAAATTTTTCAAAAGCCCAGCGCGCGAACTTTATGACCACATACTCCCCGCTAGGCTGGTATTTCTCAAGTGTCCCTTCCTTCCAGTACGGGATCTCGTCCATGTTTATGCCCGCGGCGAGTTTGGTCGAGATCCTGGCGATCGGGAAGCCGGTCGCCTTGGACGCAAGCGCTGAAGAACGGGAAGTTCTCGGGTTGATCTCGATCACTACCAGCCGATCGTCTTCCAGATTATGGGCAAACTGTATATTAGTTCCTCCCACTACGCCTATCGCGTCGACTATCTTATAGGAAAGGGCCTGCATCCGCTTTTGCAGAGGTTCGGGGACCGTAAGCATGGGGGCGGAACAAAAACTGTCACCCGTATGGACGCCCATGGGATCGATATTCTCAATGAAACAAACTGTTATCTTCTGGTCTTTTTGGTCCCTTACCACTTCAAGTTCCAGCTCTTCCCATCCCAGGACCGATTCTTCTACCAGGACCTGATTGACAAGGCTTGCCGCGAGACCCCGGCTCACGATAATCCTGAGCTCTTCGACATTATACGCGATCCCCCCGCCTGTTCCCCCAAGCGTGTAAGCCGGGCGTAAGACCACGGGGTATCCGAGCTTCTCCGCTATTCTTTCGGCTTCTTCGACGGAATATGACGGTTCCGACTTGGGTATCGGTATGTCAAGCTTGTTCATGGTATCTTTAAACGCTATACGGTCTTCGCCGCGCTCTATGGCATCGGTCTTAACGCCTATGACCTCCACGCCATGCTTGTCCAGAATACCCTTTTTGTACAGACCGGAGGCCAGATTAAGCCCGGTTTGCCCGCCAAGGTTCGGAAGAAGCGCGTCCGGTTTTTCCTTTTCAATGATCTTCTCCAGGCTATCTATTGTAAGCGGTTCAACATAAGTTTTGTCAGCCATGTCCGGATCGGTCATGATGGTAGCGGGGTTGGAATTGACCAGGACTACTTCATATCCTTCCTCCTTTAGCGCCTTGCACGCCTGAGTGCCTGAATAGTCAAACTCACAGGCCTGGCCTATGATTATAGGACCTGAACCGATTATGAGAACTTTATGGATATCTTCTCTTTTCGCCATATCTTCTCCCTTTTCCGTTGTTTGTGATCACAATATAAAAAAAAGACGTTCCATCCTAAAAAAAGGTTTAGAACGTCTTTGTTCCTTTTGGCGCCATTGTCATTCTAGTTATTAGATTATCCACATTTTCCCGCAGAGTGTCAAGAAAAATAATAGGCCATTCCCGGGACCATTATAAACTAATACGCCGACCCCGGCAATGAAAGTGCCCGGGTAAGGTGGTGTTTTTGTTCCACGTTCGGCACGCTCGTTAAAATGGCAGCATGACTGATGCCAAAACCTTAAAAAGTACAAAAAATGTTTGTATATTAAAGGATTATAATGTAAACTAATTGCAATAATTATATTGGCGCTTATATTAATCACCACATAGTATAAATTATCTATAGTTTTAGGAGCTATAATATGGGCAGGAGGTTTTGTCTTATCATTTTTTTCCTGGCGCTAAGCGCCGCGTTCTGCCCCGGGGCCTACGGGCAGCTTCCTCCCGAGTCCGCTGTGGATCGAGCCACGAGAGAAGTTGACCGTCCTATCCGCGAAGAGGCCGAAGAAAAACTGATGGCCGTTCCGAAAAAGATACCCAAGGTAAAAGAAGGAGAGGAAGAAAAAGTGCCGGAAGGCCCGAAATTCTTCGTAAAGAAGATAAACCTGGTCGGCACGGTCAGTGTCTCCCCCGACGAGTTTAAGCCTATCATAGAAAAATACGAAAACAAGGACAACTCCCTCGGAGAACTGAATATTCTCGCCAGGGAAATAGAGCGCGAATATCTGAGAAAAGGCATAATAGCCGCCTGCTTCATCCCGCCGCAGGACGTCAAGGAAGGTGTGGTCACGCTGCGTGTCGTGGAAGCGAAGATGGGCGCGTTGCAAATAAAAGATCATAATTTTTTTGATAAAGAATGGCTTGCTCAATACTGGACCATCAAACCCGGAGAGGTCCTCCGTTACGACAAGATGAGCCGAAGTGTACAGCTCATGAATAAAAATCCGGACCGGGATGTCAATGCGACCCTTCACGCCGGCAAGAAACCCGAGACCACGGATGTTCTGTTGAACGTGAAGACACGTTTCCCCATCCATGTATTTTATTCCCTTGACAGAGAAGGCGCTGTCTCGACGGGGCGTCTGCGGCACGGCTTCGGGGTAAGGGATAACAATTTTTTATTTGTGGACGATACCCTGCTGGTCGGCGGCACGATAGGAAAAGATTTTAGCGGTTACTACGCATATCATTCGATCCCCATAAGCAATTTCGGCACGAGTGTCATGTACGGGTACAGCAGCTCCAAGTCCCAGCCCAAAAAAGAATTCACCGGTTTCGGCATCAGGTCGCATTCCGAGAATACCAGCTGTTACGTACACCAGGACCTTTACAAAAAAGCGGAATACGTGGGAGAGGTCTCTCTTGGAATGGACGCCAATGACAAGACGACCGTTTCTAATAGCGGCACTCTTACCAGGGACAGATTCAGGATCGCGAGGATAAAAAGCACCCTTATCCACCGGTATCCGGGGTGTATCACGTACATGACCCCGGAATTTTCCCAGGGCCTGCACATCCTGGGAGCACGGAGCAAGAATCCCCTTTCTTCAAGGAACGGAGGGGCCGACGATAATTTTTCAAAGATCCGTTTATCTATCAGACACAAAAGGGCCCTGCCCCTTAACCTGCAGGCGAGCTTGGACTTCCAATGCCAGCATTGTTCCGAAAAACTGGCTTCCCAGGAGCAATTCTCACTGGGAGGCATAGATTCCGTAAGGGGCTATCCCTCTCAGGACTACATGGCGGACAGCGGTTTCCTGTCACGCTGCGAATTGCAGATCCCCTCTTTCTGGATCCCCGACAACATAAAGATCCCTTACGCCCCCCAGCCTCTGAAGAAAAGCGTGACTGGGCTGATATTCTTTGACCAGGGCTACGGCGAAAGGCGCGGAGCCATACGCGGACAGGAAAGAGCCAGCGTCTATTACGTGGGGATCGGGGCGGGCTTGAGAATAAGACTCTTTAACCAGGCCCTTTTGAGGCTGGAATGGGGCTTTCCCGTAGGCGACAGACCGATCACAGAAGCGGAGAACTCCCGCTTGCACTTCTCCCTGAACTTCGAGGACAGGTTTCCGGAAGAATTCGAACGTATAAGTAACATAATACACGAGGACAGCATCAAGAACCTGGCCTGGAAACTTTTAAATGACGAGATGCGAAGGCCGGAAAGTGCCTTAGGAAAAAAGATGTACGCCTACCTCAGCCAGGCCCGAACCGCCGAGGAAAAAGGCAATTTCGAAAAAGCAAAACTCTACTATGAAAAGATCCGAAATACGGGCAATTCTTTATACGCACAATCAGAAAAATACGTGAGAGACTGTTTTGAGCAGGAAAAAAAGCTAAAAAAATACAGTGAAACGGCAATGAAATATTACGAAGAAGGTAAAATCGAAAAAGCAAAAGAACTCTGGGGGAAAATAGAAAAAGAGGCGAAGGTAAAACCCCTGGTCCTTGAACTATAAAGAATTTGTCTTTACAAATCGGCAAAAACAGCGTATAAAAGTTCCAAAACACGAACAGAAATCTTGATGCTTTATAATAGCAGGAGGATAGAATGCATTTACTGAAAACACTTTTTGTCTATTTGTTTATTATAGTTTTCTCCGTATGCCCTTCCTATGCCCAGGAAACTTCACAAGACACTGAAAAAACACGGCAACCCTCGCAGGATATCGAAAAAGTGGAAGTAAAAAAAGAGGTAGTGGAAAAGGACTTCCCCTCTTATTCTTATTCCCTGAAACAACTTATCAAGGAAGCGGAAGTGAACATCAAAAAGGCGGATGTGGAGCTGGAAGGAAGAAAAAAAGAAAAAGAAGCCAGGAAGCATTTCGAGGAAGGGAACCGCTTATCCCAGGAAGGCAAATTACAGGAGGCCAAAAAGGAATGGCAAAAAGCCCTGGATATAAGCACGGATCCGGAAATGCGGCAGTATATCCAAAGGGCAGAACAAAGAGCAAAACAGGCCCGCCTGGATCAAGAGAAACAGCAACGTGAAAAGGAAAAGGCCGAGCGCGAAAAGCAGAGAGAATTAGAGCGCCAGCAGCGCGAACAGGAACGTGCCGCCGCGGAGGCAAAACGCGAGCAGGAAAAAGCAGAGCGTGAAAAGCAGAGAGAACTAGAACGGCAGCAGCGCGAACAGGAAAAGGCCGAACGCGAAAAACAGAGAGAATTAGAGCGCCAGCAGCGCGAACAGGAACGTGCCGCTGCAAAAGCAAAGCGCGAGCAGGAAAAGGCAGAGCGCGAAAAACAGAGAGAATTAGAGCGCCGGCAGCGCGAACAGAAACGTGCCGCCGCGAAGGCAAAACGCGAACAGGAACGCGCAGCCGCAAAAGCAAAGCGCGAGCAGGAAAAGGCAGAGCGCGAAAAGCAGCGTGAACTCGAACGCCAGCAGCGCGAGCAGGAACGCGCCGCCGCGAAGGCAAAGCGCGAGCAGGAAAAGGCCGAGCGCGAAAAACAGAGAGAATTAGAGCGCCAGCAGCGCGAGCAGGAACGCGCCGCCGCGAAGGCAAAGCGCGAACAGGAAAAGGCAGAGCGTGAAAAGCAGCGCGAACTCGAACGCCAGCAGCGCGAACAGGAAAAGGCAGAGCGTGAAAAGCAGCGCGAACTCGAACGCCAGCA
>CAZGQR010000015.1:0-15287 GCA_964527765.1 uncultured Planctomycetia bacterium
TGCCGTGATCGACGTGACCTATCGTCCCGATGTTCAGGTGCGGTTTTGTTCTTTCAAATTTCTGCTTGGCCATTACTGCCTCCTTAGCCTTGGACTTTACTTTTTACCCTTTGGACTCTTTCCCCGCAGCCCCCCCTCAAGGGGGCGTTTATCTATCATGGAGCCCACGGCCGGAATCGAACCGGCGACCCCATCCTTACCATGGATGTGCTCTACCTGCTGAGCTACATGGGCCGACTTGCTCAAAAGTCATAGAGCGAAAATAGTATTAATTATATACATAAAAATGACATTAAACTCCCCCGTACGCTTGACTTATGTCAGCGTCTGTTGAGAGTTTAATGCAAATAATCTCTATTATATATTCTCTATAATTGAGATGTCGGAATATAGATTGTATCAAAAAAGCTTTTTATGTCAAGGGGAATTTGTATTTTTTTTAAAAGGGAGGGGATCTCCGATAAGGAAGGGGAATATTAAGTGGAGCGAGCGATGGGAATCGAACCCACGTAGGAAGCTTGGAAGGCTTCTGCACTACCACTGTGCTACGCTCGCCCCGTTCACTTGAATTTCATGTTACGAAGAAAATAATATACATCTTTTGCCTCGTTGTCAACCACTATCTTGGCAGATCCGCAAGCACAACACATATTTATCCCTCCCGCCGCCGCCTGAATTTGCCTTGTTCCTTTATCCATGCTATTATTAAATTACTATGACCGGTAAAAATCCGGCAATATATATCCTTTTGATATTCCTGATCGGTTTTGCCGTTTATGCGAACTCCATCCCGAACAGATTCGTCTGGGACGACAACTGGCTCGTGGTGAACAATCCCGACATACAAAGCGCTACCATACAGAACATAAAGACGATCCTTACCCATGACCTGGCGCACTTCATGGAAAAAAGCAACTTTTACCGCCCCCTCCAGGCCTTGTCCTACATGCTCGATAACCGGCTCTGGGGAAAGACGCCGGAGGTGTTCCGGGCCGTTAACATAGCGATCCACGCGCTGAACGGCGCCCTGCTATTCATCTTGTTGTATATTCTTGTAAAAGATAGGCTTACAAGTTTTTTTTCAGCGCTCTTTTTTCTGGTCCACCCTCTCCAGACATCGGCGGTGGCCTATATAGCCGGCAGATCGGATCTCCTGGCCCTGATGTTCCTGCTGATCTCTTCCATTTTCTTTATAAGATCCCGGGATTCCGGCGGCCTCCTGAACGGGATCGTATCCGTGGCCGCGTTCATCCTGGCGCTGCTTTCAAAAGAAGTCTGTATAGTATTTCCGCTCTTCCTGTGCCTGCACGTCTTTCTCTTTAAAGAAGAGAGGAAAGATCCGCCCGTAAAGACCAAAGCGCTCCTGTTCTTCTTTCTTTCGGTTGCGGTGATCTACGTAATCTTGAGACTGACGGTCTTGAAATTCGCCCCTCTTTCCGCCCAGGCCGGGAACATCCCGAGTCTCTACAGGCGCGCGCTGGCGCTCCTGCCGGTCATCGCCACCTACCTCAGACTGATAATCCTGCCCTATGACCTGAGGATGGACCGGGACTTTGCCATGCCGCACAGCCTCTCCGACCCGCGGATCATCATTTCCGCGGTCATTCTGGCTATTATCCTTTACGCTCTCGGAAGGTCCGCGAAGCGCGACAAGAAAATACTGCTGGGGGCGGGCTGGTTCTTTCTTTTTCTTGCCCCCTGCCTGAATATCATCATCCCCGTAAATGCCCCGTTGTCCGAACACTGGCTATACATCCCTTTTCCGGGAGTATCGATAATTCTGGCATGTTTTATTCCCCTTATCCACCATAGATCTTTCAAAATACAAAAAATATTCTACGGCGCGGTCGCCGTTACGCTGGCTGTATATGCGGGGATAGCCGTGAACATGAACCGGCACTGGAAAGATGAGGAGACGCTTTTTTCGTATATCGCCGGGCATGAAGCCGTCAACCCGCGGTCCTATTACGCTCTCGGACTGCGGTACCTGAAAACAGAACAATACTCCGACGCTATCTTTGAATTCAAAAAAGCGATAAAGGCGCGGCCTGACTACTTTGAGCCCGCGCTGTACACCGCGGTGGCCTACGCCAATCTAAAAGACTTTGACTCCGCGTCTTTTTACTTCAGGAAAGCCGCGGACCTGAAGCCGGATTCCGGCGAAGGATACATAATATACGCGCAGGCGCTCAACGGCGCGGGCAACTATGATAAAGCGATCGAGATATTCAGGGCCGCGATAAACATAAAGAGCGAAAACCCCGTCGCGTACAACGGCCTGGGGATCGCGTACGCGAACAAGCGCTTTTACGAAAAAGCGGAAGACGCCTGGACGAAAGCCCTCAAGCTGGCTCCCGACTCGGATGAAATACGCGGCAATCTGGAAAAGGTATCAAAAATGATCGAGCAGCAGCATATAGAAAAAGGGAACAGACACGCCTCGAAAGGCGAATATATGTCGGCGATCGAAGAATTCAAGAAAGCGCTGGCGGAAAATGACAGGAACATTTCCACTCTTAACAACCTGGGAGTGCTGTACGGGCTGATGGGGGAAAACGAGAAGGCCGTGGCGAAATTCAACAGGGTCCTGGAACTTGATCCCGCTGAGAGCGGCGCGTATAAAAATATAGGTATAATCTATTCAAAATATCCCGAAAAACGCAAGGAAGCGGCCGGATATCTCCGGAAATACCTGGAGCTCTCCCCGCTTGCCCGGGACCGCGAAAAAATAATGGAAACGATAAAAGAGCTTGAAGGAGCGGGGGCACCGGCAGGAGGCCCGAGCGAAGACTAAAGACCGGCATGTTGCCTTACTCTTCTGCAGCCCTGAAGGAGATCCTTTCCACCAGTTTATCTCCTATATATATACTCAGCTGGAACGTTCCCGTAAGATCGCCTTTTGAAAAATACCATTTATTGCCGAAATGGCCGCTGCCCTGCTTTATCTTGTATTTTGATATGATGCTGTTCGTGCTCGGATTGAAGTCGGGGATATCTTTCCCGGGCTTTCCCGGCAAAGTAAGGATAACCGTCAATATGTCGCTGGTATAATTCTCGGAATAATTGCATATATATCCAAAATAATTCTCCTTGCCCTCGGCCGTAGGCACCTTCAGGTACCGGGTCTCTTCCGTGACGGTGAATTTCTCGCTTCCGTCCATTTCGCCGAATTTAAAATCGGTTATCTTTATATCCCTGAACTTCGCCTCTATAAGCTCTACTATTTCCCCTTCTTTCTCCCTGTAATACCCCGAGCGGTATCCCTCGTAAAAACCCTTTTTCGCCGCATTAGAATACTCTTCGGCTTTTTCGTGCTCGACCATGGCCTGCAGTTCCCGAACCTTCGGCTTGATGGTCATTGTCTCATGCTCCTGGTAAGCCGCATCGGGGTCGTATTTATCGGCCTTCCCTCCGGCTTCATACCCCACGGACTGCCACTGGTCATACCACTGGCGGTAAGATTCGGACTCCGTGTGGGCCGGACAGGCAAAGAACAGCCCGATCAGGATCATCAATAAAAATTTTCTCATATTTCTTCCTCTTTAGCTGCGCGGGCCTAAAACCTGATCTTCAGGCCCCCTCCGATATAACAGGCGTCCGCGGTCACTTTTTGTGAGGAAAGTGTCGTTCCGTTGATCGTTCCCGTTAGCTCCATTTCCGCCTTCTGATAACTGACCTCACAGCTCAGGGCCGCCGTAATATCCTTGTCTTCGAACAGATAACAATCGATCCCCCCTCCGAACTTCATCAAAAGCGGTGTATCGGTCCTCATCTCGCTGCTTGTAACGCTGGAGCTCTTATCGATCCAGGAAAATAACGCCCCAAATCCGGCGAGCCCGTAAGGGACGACAGTGATATCCCCCATCTCCAGGGGGGCCTTGAGTATCACGTCTCCGAGAAGAGGCAATTCGAAACTTGACCCCAGGTTCACGCCTCCGTATTTGATATCCCTCATCGTGCAGCCCGCTTCCGCTCCGACAGCAAGGAACTTGAAAACGTCGTAGGACGCTGCTGCCTGCACATTGATCCCGGTATTAAAATTATCCTTCTTCACCGGAATGACGCCCGAGCAGGCCACCCCGAGATTCCATCTTTCGTCCACCTCCAGGGCGGTCGAGAGCCAATCCTGGGCATGGCCGGGCGCCGCGCTGAAAATCGCAGTTGCCGCAACAGCCGCCGTCAGCAAAATCTTTTTCAACATCCCTCCCCCTTCACCGGTTTTGATCCGCAAACAGGATCGCTTTTTGTGCCCATTGTAACTCTTTACGACCGGCATTACAAGGATTTAGCGCAGGCGAAAAGGACCGCCTGATCCTCTTCAGTCTTCACTGCCCGTGTCCCTCAGGGTCTCCCCGCTGCCCATCAGGTAATCCCCGCTGCCGCCCTCGTCCACTATAAGCTCTCCGCTGGTCGTCATGGCCTCTCCCTCGCCCAGGTCTTCGGTCTGCATCATTTCCCCGCTGGTGGACAGATACTGCCCTTCGCCCAGGTCCTCCATGGTCTCCCCTTCGTCCGTCATGAGATCATCCGCGTAGATGTTGCAGCTCAGGGCCAGGATCGCCGAAAACAATAAAACCGCGCATTTGATCTTCCCCATGCTTCCTCCTCTTATTCCTCTTCGTCGGGCACTTCAGGAGCCTCGACCTTCTTCCCCTCCGCGTCATAGTACCCTTCCAGGTTCTCGACCGGCCCTTCTATCTTGATCAGCGGTTTCTTGGGGACGGTCCTTATCTCGCTTTCCGCTTCTTCACGGAACGGCTGGTCCACTTCCCTGGTAGCGGTGTCCACATCCGCTTCGGTAAGCGAATAAGCGCCGCCTGAACATAAAAACAACAGTATCGCCGCGGATAAAAACAATACTTTAAGCATTTTCCCCTCCCTGAGCCGTCCTATTCCAGTTCCATCCGGATCTGTTCTTTTCTGACCCTGTCTATATCCTTGATCTTCGACCTTGTTTTCCTGTATGTCTTCAACTGCTCGGCGCCCGTCATGTAATGGATTATCCCCGGCTCTTTGGTTTTTCCCCCGCGGGAAGCGGAATCCTCTTCGGCGCACCCGCATAAGAACACGATCAGACACCCTGCCGTTAAAACAGCTCTCAGGGGCTCTTTTATCGCCGAACTAAAATTCCGACCAGACATCCGGCTTGCCGTCCGCATTCGTATCCTTCTCGCTCCTTACCGGTTTTCCCTTCTCGTAATATACCCACTTATCCGCCTTCCCGTTGCCGGTCGTATCCGATTCCACCCTTATGATCTGCCCTTCATTGTCGTATATCTCGGTCTGGTCGACCGTTCCGTCATAGTCAGAATCCACCTGGACCCTCTTTGGCATGACCTTTTGCTGCGTTTGCGCCGCTTCGGAACCGCACGCAAAAACCGCCCAGGTGAAAAGAACAGCCACAACAAGCGCCTTTTTCATACTATCCTCCCCGGTTAGATTTATTTACCGCCACCAGGACCCCCTGAAAGCTTCCCCTCCTCCGGATCTCGGCATAATAAGCCTGGACGCGGTCTCCATGGTTATTTCCCGGCTGAAAAGAAACGCTTTTTCCCTGGACAAAAGATAAGGAAATTCATCCCAGTAGATCTCTTTACGCTCCTTTCTCAGCGTTCCGTACAGGTCCCTGAGCTTTTCGGCCGGCCACCTGTTTATGGAGATCTTTTCATACTTGTAATCCAATATCCCGGACCTGTCTATTTCAGGAGATCGCCTTTTTCTTGCCGTTCTTATAAGCCTCTCAAGAGCGACCCTTCTGGCGACCTTATCCTCCCAGCTTTGGGGACTCGTATTGTAAACAGCGGCAGTCAACTTTATCAATTCTTTATTCGATGCCCCCTTGAGGTATTGTTCGGCTTCTTCAGCGCTTGCCGCGGCGACCAAGGACCAGAACATGGCACATATAAAGCATATATTAAGGAATATAATAATATTAGATGATCGCCGTTTCATTCTCCCACGCTGATCATTTCCACGGCCTGTTCCCTGAGGATCGCCAGAAATATTACGACAAGAACGACCAGGATCAATAACATTATTATTTGTCTTCTGTTCAGCTCCATAAACACCGCCCCGGTTCTCTTATCTTGTATACCGCATGCCGCTTGTCTGCTGCCTGGTTATAGGCTGCTCGTCCATCAGCTTTTGCTGCCTTTGGTAACGCTGTCTGCGCACCTGAAGCCTGAGATTGCGCACAGCGCCCAGGATCAGAACAGCGGCAAGGGCCAGCAATATTATCCGTAAAAGGGTCTCTCTTTTCATCCTGCAACCCCCTAAAGCATATACGCGAACCGAAGCCTTTCCGCTTCTCTGGAGGCCTCGAATTTTGCCCTGGCCACCTTAAGATTTATGTCGGGATTCTCCCGGTTCGCTTTCTTATAATATATAAAGTAATTCTCTATCTGTGACAGTAGGTTTTTCACCAGATGGTGCAGCTTTTCCGCTTCTTTCGGTACGGGCTGCGTTATCTTGTCGTACTCGTGTTTCAAAAGATTGATCTTTCCCAGCGCGGTGTCGGCGTCCATGTAACCTTCGCTGAATTCCTGAAATACTTCATCCAGGTATTCCGTCACTTCACCGTAGATCTTGAGCTGGTGCTGAATATCCCCCGCCTCCGGCATTTCGTGCTGTGCCCCCGCGGGCAAGCCACTGGAGAAAGCCGCTATCAACACTGTTACGACGATTTTTGTTATACGTTCCATCGGGGGCAGTTTTAAAGTTATTTTACCCAAAGGAAGGGACATTTGCAAGGTCATGCGGGAACAGGATCAAGCCCGGCCCTGTTCGGAGTGTAATTCTTCGACGGCCTTATTTAAAGCTTGTTTTGCTTTGTCGCCGATATCCGTAAAAACCACCGCGACAAGAAACATCCCGGCGTAAGGCAATTCTTCGACCCGGACCACCTTCCCTGCGCAATTTATGGAACCTTCGTACGCGGGAAAATTCATCTTCAGGTCCAGTATCGAATCGATGCTCGTTTCCCTGCTATAGTAAAAAAGCGCTCCTCCGGCCCCCAGATTGAGCACCGCGCCCTTATCCCAGTCCGGGGGAACCTTCCCGGCTTCACGCGGCCTGACCTGGAACCTTACCATGGACGGCTTCTGCACCCTCTTGTATTTTCTTCTTTCCGCCCCCTTATGCATGATAACCTCTTTTTCGGTTGGCTTTAAACCGCTGCTTTCTTACGCGCCGTACCATATCTAGTATATCGCACTTGGCATGAAAAGGTAAAGAAAATTTGAATGCCGGGGCGGGGTCCTTTTCAAGGTCCGGGGTGGACGCGGGGAGGCGCGCCCATCCTTCGGACCTTCCATGCGGGAACACACGATGCGGGATCGCGAGAACACTGACCTCCTTTTCTTTATTTCGTACTGCAAGCATACCCTAATAAGAGCGTTTTCCCGGGTGCGGGCCTCCGTACCCGCCGTGATTCTTCCCACGCGGCGAGGTGGACCGGGTACCGCACTTTTGTCGAAACGCCCTTACCCCAGAAATTCTGCTGGTGCCTGCGGTTGCGCTCATTATTGAGGATCCGCCCGGTCTTGAGGTAATACATCTTCTTGGACATATATCTCAACTCCGAAGGGACCCTCTCATCCTGTCTTCTTTCCAGCTTCTCGGTGCCGTATACGGGGTATTGCGGAAACGTGGCAGCGGGCATCACTATCAGGGATCTCACTATCGTTCCGATTATTATGATCGCTGTTATGATCTTCATCGTTCTCGCCTCCCCATTATTTTTGTCCCCCGATCATCCCTATGTATCGTCTTTTCGCGTCCGTGAGGATTATACCCTGGCAGTCCGGGTAATATTTCGCAAGGGCATTCTCGATCTCCCCCTCTCCCGTGCGGAACAACTCGCGGTTGGAAATAAAGCTGTATTTGCCGCTCTTATCTTTCCAGGCGCATATCGCGTGAGCTATCTTCAGGTCCCTGAATTTCACGACAAGAATATCGTTCGATATCCCTAAACCCCATAGGATCTTTGAAGCTAAAGCGGCGAAGTCCTCGCAATCCCCCTCTTTTGAATCTATGGTTTCCTGGGGATCCTGCCATCTATCGGTTATTTCGAACCGGTATGTAAATTCGGTCGAAAGCCAATCCGCGAGCGCCTGCGGGGTATTTACGGAAGAAGGGACCCCTCTCAGGTCCTGTGAAAAAGAAACCGGTGAAAACAGCGCCGAGATCAGAAGGTTAACGATAAGAAAAGACGCAGTAAAATTCAGGGCTTTCCTCTTCATCCTGTTTCCGGGTCCCCTCATTATCCGCATGGTCATGATCTTCATCGTTCTCGCCTCCCTCTCTCAAATCCACTTAAAGTATAGCTTTTGGGGATCAGTTAAAGGTTAGGTTGAGGTTAGTTTTCGGTTAGGTTTTTAGGAATGTAACTTCTTTGAAAACAATGAGTTATGAAGATAGGTGTGATCTATCGGAGTGATCTACTCGTCCTCTTTCAGGACATATCCGAACCCTCTGATATTTTCGATGAGCTTTCCGGACTTGCCTAATTTTTTCCTCAAATTCCTGATATGTACGTCTATCGTACGCTCCACGACGATCTTCTCGTCTCCCCACAGGTGCTCCAGTATCCTGCCTCTGGTGAACACGTGCCCCCTTTTCAGGGCGAGCAGTTCCAGGATCTTGAACTCCGCGAATGTCAGGTCTATTTTCTTTTTTCCGACCGTGACCCGGCATTTCTGCGGATCTATGGATATCGCGTCCCCGACGGTTATCTTTCTGCTTTTTTCTCCTATCCCCCGCCTTCTCAGGACCGCCGTTATCCTCGCCTTCAATTCCTGCAGGTCAAAGGGCTTGCCCAGGTAATCATCCGCCCCGATATTCAGGCCGGAGATCTTGTCGACCGCCTCGCCCTTTCTCGAAAGCATGATAACGGGTATCAGGGAAGACCCTTGCGTTTCCTTTAGCCTCTTGCATATTTCAAAACCGTCCATGCCCGGAAGCACCCGGTCAAGGATCACGAGGTCAGGTTTTTCCGTCTTCAGGGATTTAAACAGCGCCTCGCCCGTAGAAAGCCCTTTTACCGTGAACCCCTCTTTCCTGAGATACTTGGAGATCAAACTGACGATACCGGGATCATCGTCCACTACCGCTATATGCCTGTTGTTCATGATTGTGCTCCTCTGCTGATGCATACGGTCAGGGCAGCGTGGCGATCTTTGTCAGCAGGCTTTTTTCCAGATATTCCAGATCGAACGGCTTCAGGATATAATCCGACGCTCCCAGCCTGACGGTTTCCTGCGCTATTTTCTCGTCCATGACCGCCGTGGCCATGATTATGCCGACATTTTCATCGATCTCCCTGATCCGCTTTATCGCTTCCACGCCGCTCATCCCGGGCATCCTGATGTCCAAAAGGACGACCTTCGGCTTTTCTGTCTTGAGTTTTTCGATCCCTTCCCGCGCCGAGGTCGCCGTCGCCACCTCGTATCCCTTTTTCGTCAGGAAATCCTTCAAAAGCCTGCATACCGGGACCTCATCGTCTATCACCAGGATCCTGCCTTTCATGACTTTCTCCTTTCCCGCCGCCCGCCCAACAGTTCGTTGATCTTATCCAGCAATTCATCCAGGTCGATGGGCTTCGTTAAAAACGCGTCGACTTTTAATTTTCTGGCATCCTTCCCCAAAGAGCCGGTGAGGAGGATAACGGGAAGCTTGTTCCCTCTTGCCGTCAGTCCGTTCAAAACGCCGGCGCCGTCAAGCCGCGGCATCTTATGGTCCAATATGATGATATCGATGGACTTATCCTCATCAAAGACCTCCAGCCCCTTGTCTCCGTCATCAGCCGTTACGACCTCGAAGTTTTTTTTCCTCAGAAATTTTTCTATAACGGCAAGTATTCCCCGCTCATCATCTATTACCAGAACTTTGGGCATCATGATCCCTCCCCCTTTTTGGCTATCGGCAGCAATATGGTCGCGGTGGTGCCTTCTCCGGGCTTGCTCGTGTATTTAAGCCCGCCGCCGTGCCCGCCGACTATACCGTAACACACCGAAAGCCCCAACCCCGTACCGGATTCCTTGGTCGTGAAAAACGGATCGAATATTTTTTGCAAGTCCTGCTCCGATATACCTTCCCCCGTGTCGGTGAAATCCATCCGCACATTATCCGATTCCTTTGAAGTGGTGACAGTGATGGACCCGCCTTCCGGCATGGCTTCAGAGGAATTTTTCAGCAGGTTCATGAACACCTCGTGCATCTGTTTCTCGTCAACTTCTACAGGGGGGATATCTTCCGAATAATGCCTTACTATTTTTATGTTCGCAAGCGAAAATTGATGCTCCAGTAATTTGACGACAAACTCAATGGCCTTATTTACATCGACCTCCGCAAGCTCTCCCTTGCTCGGTTTCGAGAACATGAGAAGCCTTTGGATGATCTCCTTCGCCCGCATGCACTCGCCCTTGACGATCTTCAGGTTCTCCACTATCTCCTTATTCTTTATATCTTCCATCAGGGAAAGCTGGGCCCTGCCGGATATCACCATCAGCGGGTTGTTCACCTCATGGGCCATGTCCGAAACCAACTTTCCTAAAGAGGCGAGTTTCTCGGACTGGACGAGCATGCCCTGCGTGCTTTTGAGCTCTGTCAGCTTTTTCTCGAGCTCCATCCTGATCTTATTATTATCATCCAGCATGCTCACCATCATTTCGCGGGACTTCGTGGCTTTCCTTAAAGATTCGTCCAGGCTTTTAGTCTTCTCTTCAAGTTCATCCTTGGACACCTGAAGGTCCTCAAGCAGATGCAGCGTTGCCTCCTGGGATTCCTTAAGCCCCCGCGTCTTTTCCTTGATTCTTTTTTCCAGTGTCTCGTTCAGTTCTCTTAATTCTTTTTCCGTAAAACTTATCCTTGAAACCATGTTCCTGAAGGAATCGGCGAGCTGTTCGATCTCATCACCCGTTTTGATCTCTACCGGGTAATCCAGCCGGCCCTCTTCCATGTGCTCGGTGACTTCATGGAGCTTTTTTATGGGATTAACGAAGACACCGCCAAAAACAAAGCTTACGGGTATCAAAAAAAGAAGCATTATCGCGGTGACTATGCCCATTTGAGCGAAAAGCTTATTAAGCGGCGAAAGGACTTCCCGGGCTTCTTCATCAACGAAGACCCTCCAGATTATTCCATTTTTTAATAAAAGCGGATATTCAATGACCGCTAATGCCAAAAACATATCCTTCCCTTTATGGACATGGGGCTCTTTTAATATTTGCCACCCTTTTGGGCTATTGACCAGGCTTTCAAATTCTTTATCACTGCATGCCTTTGTACTTAAAGGCTTGACCCCGGAGTGAAATATGATAAACCCTTCATTATTCACCAAAACCGCGTGACCGGTCCTGCCGATCGTGAAATCTCCGATAGGCCCGAACAAAACGCCGGTATCCAAAACGGCCTTGCACACTCCTATCACTTCGCCTTTTTCGTCCTTCACCGGAACAGCGATAGTTATAGCGATCACGCCGGCTGATTCGTCATATTCGACATTGCCAACGTAAATATCGCCTGAACCGCCATTATAAGCTTCCTGCCACCAGGCTTCGTCGGCCTGATAAAAATCGCTTGTCTTGTCTGAGGCGGCGACCAGGCCTCCGAATTTATCTGTTATAAATATCTCGGATATGGTTTTATCCAACAAAGTGTATCTCTTCAGCCTTTCGGCGCTTTTGCCCCGCAAATGCTCCATGATTAAAGGGTCGCCCGCTTCCGCCTTAACCCATTTTTTGTCCATATCTAAAAGATATTTATTTATGGCAACCGCATCTTTATTTTTGTACTTTAACGCGCTTTCCAGAATATCGTCTCCATGCACCGGGTCCGTCATGTGGATGATTATATCCCTTATGTTCCCGTCAAGGATGTTCGAAGTAACGACCGCCAGATTTCGCGCCATCCTTACATGATCTGCACCTATGGTATCCCGCATAAGCCTGAAACCAAAAAAATAGCCGGACGCGATACCGGCGCACGCAACCGTAAGCGACGTAAAACAGATAAGCAATGTTACCTTAAGCCTTATTCCGATCCCGCGTTTTTCCATGTTTATCGTTTCTCCAACTTTGCCTCCAGCTCGGCGATGCGCCCTTCAAGCTTTTTCATCTTGAGCTCCCTGTCAACGGCGGCTTTATGAAAAACCTCCAATTGGTGAAACCGTTTCTTCAGCTCTTCTTCCGCCTTCTTGCTTTCCGTGATATCCCTGGATATCTCCAGCACCGCCTGCGGCTTCCCCTCTGGGTCTTTTAACGCCACGTTAGCCGTGCAGTGGAAATATATCGTCCTGCCGTCTTTATCTATCACCTGAGTATCGTGTTCATGGACCTTTCCGTCCTGGAACGCCTTGAGCGTAATGCACGGATACGGCTCGCACGGTTCTTCTCTTCCGTGGTATACTTTATAACACTTTTTGCCGACAATATCGTCGCCGAAGATCTTCCTGGCGACTTCATTGGCCCAGACAATGTTCAGGTCTTTGTCCATCATGCTCATGTGATCGGGGACGGACTGCAGCATGGTACGGATCTTTTCTTCGCTCTTTTTCAGCGCATCCTCCGCCTTCTTCCGCTCAGTGATGTCCCGGATGTTACACTGGATGACCTTTGCCTTGTCGATCATATATACATCCGCGCTTATCCCGCGCCCTTCGCTGGTCCTGACGGGCGCGTCCTCATAATACACGAAGCCCTTTTCCTCCAACAAGGGCGCTGCATCCCTGAACGCCGCTTCATCTTCCATCACGCCGATATCCCAGAGCTTTTTCTCCGACAGGTTCTCGCGGGAATAGCCGAGTAATGTCTGGGCGGCCGCGTTTGAGTTGAGTATCCGTCCGCTGGTCTTGTCCACCAGGAGCATCCCGTCCTGCGCCGTCTCGAAGGCCCTGCGATAACGCTCTTCGGAGGCCTCCAGCATGTCCTCCAGGCGCCTGCGCTCGGTGATGTCCTCGATCGCCAGCAGGATTATCTCAGGCCTTCCCGGCGGCCTCGGGATGCGCCGGGCGTTCAGGAGCATAACCCGTCGGCCAATGACCGGAAAATCATGTTCGACCTCAAAATCGTCGAATGACATTTGATCGGGAATTATATCCTCCAAGAGGCGCCGTAGTTCGGGCATGTCCCACTGACAGCTGCCCAGTTCGTAGATAAGTCTCTTCTCGGTCTGGTCGGGCTTTACCCTGAAAATGTTATAAAAGGACCTGTTGGCTGAAACTACCCTCAAATCCCCGTCCAAGACAATCAGCGGTTCGCGAACCGTATCAATGATATTCTCGGCCAGTTCACCGGCTGCCCGGATGGCCGCGTCGTCCCGTTTGGCGCCGGAACCTTTATTATTATTTTTCCCCATCATCCCCTCCCCGATTCACGACCCTTATTTTCCCAGTTTCCGCCTCAACTCCTCGATCTCCTTTTTAAGCTCCAGTATCCTGTTTTCCCTGCCCATGGCGGATTCGTAAAAGATCTCCAGCTCGCGCAGGTGTTTTTCCCTTTCTTCCTGCATCTTTTTCCCCTCTTCTTCGGTCTCTACGGCGGAAAATGCGTATGATAAGTCGCCGGTAAGTTCCCGAAAAAGGCCCTGCTCTTCCTTGCTTGAGGTCACATTTTTCGGCAGTGAAACTGTTACGGTACCATAGGTCTTCCCTTCCCGGGTTATGGGCGCGCAAAAAGCTATCCTTCCCTCGTATCCTCCGGACATGGGACATCCTGAGCAAGTCTTTTGGGGGTCTTCTATCTCGATCATATCCCCTTTTTCCAGGGCCATCTCCTGGCATTTGAGGCGTTTGCCTTTTTCGAGCATTTTTTTCACCTCGGGAAAATCTTTTTCCACTTTCTCGCCCGCGAATGTTTTGAGAACGCCATTTTCGCCGAAAAGAGCGATCCAGATGTTCCCGTACCCCCCGGTTTCCATAAGATGCTTCGAGACGCTAGTTATGAGCCGGCTTGGGTCCTTTCCCATTGTTGCGAGCTGGTTGACACCGCGTATAGCCCTGAGGACCCTATTCAAGTGGCGTATCTCATCTTCCGCTTTCTTGCGTTCGGTGATATCGGTCACGAAAGCCACGTTATAACGCTTTCCTTCAAGTTCCACGCTGACAGTGTTCACATCGGCGTAAAAGATCCCGCCGTCCTTGCGCAGGAAAGGCAGGTCCACGGCCAGCGTTTTCTCGCCCTTTGCCTGGGCCTTGAACTCGGATAATACGCGGTCCAGGTCTTCCTTCGGGTGGATGTCCGGCACGCTGAGCCCTTTTATCTCCTCTTCCGTATAGCCCAGAAGAAGGCACATAGCCGGGTTGACGAAAGCGAGCTTCCCGGTCTCTATATCGGCTCCCATGATCCCTTCGGCGGCTTTTTCAAAAAGGACCGAGTATCTCTTCTCGGCCTCTTTTTGCTTCCGGCGGTGCCCAGCGTCCTTTAATTCCCGTTCCGCATCGACGATAAGCCGCTCGAGGTTGTCCTTCATTACGTAATCGTGCGCGCCGACTTTCATCGCCTCAACGCCGGTATCCTCACTTATGGTACCGGAAACGACTATGAACGGTATCTCCAGACCCGTTTCTTTGAGCACGCGCAGGACTTCGAGAGCGGTAAAACCCGGAAGCGTGTAATCCGAGATAATAAGGTCCCATTTGCTCTTTTGCAGCTCAGGGCTGAAATCCTCTCTTGTACTCACTCTCTTGTGTTCAACTTCATATCCTGCTTTTTGAAATAAACGAACTATGGCCGAGGCAGAAGTTTCCGAATCCTCGACGATCAAAAGGCGCAGTTTTTTATCCACCCGTGATCACCTCCGCTTGAGCTCCCTATCCTGCTTCATTATATCTGCTCTTTTCGCTGCTTCCAAATCTCGGCGCCGGGCGGTAACCGCCACCGCCGCTGTTTTTGTCCTCGTCCGGCTTCAATACCGAGAACGGGTCCGATGTTTCCATCAGCTTTCTTATCGCGCCTTCGAGCGTGTACCTATCCCTGTCTATCAGCTTCTTGACCAGAGCGGCCCTGATCAAGTCCTCTTCTGAATACCTTCTGAACTTTCGTGTCCCGCATTTGACATATTCGGGCCTGACGATACCCATTCCCTCCCAGTAACGCAGCCTCTCGGCGGAGATCCCTGTCCTTTTTATCGCTTCTTCCGTACCGACCTTATTATCGTTTATGTTCTTCATGTCGGATAACTTAGATTCATAAAACAGTTACAGTTTTCTTATTTTTTTAAAAACGAGTGAGTGGATTAATATATATATATATATATATATATATATATATATATATATATATATATATATA
>CAZGQR010000016.1:0-14583 GCA_964527765.1 uncultured Planctomycetia bacterium
TGCCGTGATCGACGTGACCTATCGTCCCGATGTTCAGGTGCGGTTTTGTTCTTTCGAATTTCTGCTTGGCCATTACTACCTCCTTAACTTAAGCCTGATTGAACGTCACCTTAATATTCATAACTTTTATTCTGTCGTTGGACCAGACACTATCTTTTCCATTATATCTTTAGGCACTTCCTTGTAAAAAGAAGGCTCCATTGTATAGGTCGCTCTACCCTGTGTCAAGCTTCTCAATGCCGTTGCGTAGCCGAACATCTGCGCAAGGGGAGCGGCTCCCGTTATTATCTTTGTTGTTCCTTTTTGTTCGATGTTCTCTACCTTTATCCTCCTCATGTTCATATCGCCTATCACGTCGCCGAGGTATTCATCCGGAGTCGTTACTTCAAGCTTCATGATAGGTTCCAGCAAAACCGGCCTGGCCTTTCGAAGCCCCTCTCTCAGGGCTATGGCCCCGGCGTTATTAAAGGCCAGTTCCGAGGAATCAACCTCATGATAAGACCCGTCATAAAGGGTGACCTTGATATCGGTAGCAGGATACCCTGCCAAAGGCCCTGTTTTTGCGGCGTTCCGGACCCCCTGCTCCACTGCCTTAAAGTATTCCCTGGGAACGGCGCCGCCTTTCACTTCTTGCTCGAATATAATACCCGCGCCCTTTTCCGCGGGCTCGATCTTTACCTCGACGTGCCCGTACTGACCGTGCCCTCCCGTCTGCTGTATGAACTTGCCGGTAGAATCCACGGGCCGGGTAATGGTCTCGCGGTACGCCACCTGGGGACTGCCAACGACAGCTCCCACCTTGAACTCCCTCTTCATTCTATCGACAAGGATCTCAAGGTGAAGCTCGCCCATGCCGCTTATAAGTGTCTGTCCTGTTTCTTCGTTATAGTTGACCTTGAATGTCGGATCCTCTCTTTCGAACTTCTTAAGGGCCGCTCCAAGCTTGTCCTGATCTGTCCTTGTTTCAGGTTCTATCGCCATGAATATCACGGGGTCCGGGTAACGTATCCTTTCAAGGGTCACCGGATGCTTTTCGTCGCAAAGGGTGTTGGCCGTAGTAGTGTTTTTAAGTCCTACCAGCCCCACTATCTGCCCGGGTCCCGCGGAATCGACCATCTCTCTCTGATCGGCATGCATCCTCAGGATCTGCCCTATTCTCTCCTTTTTTTCCGTAGCCGAATTGAAAACATGCGTGCCGGACTTCAGGGTGCCGGAATATATCCTCGTAAATGTCAGTGTTCCCACGAACGGATCCGTCATGACTTTATAGGCATAAGCGCAAAGCGGCTGCTTCTCCTCGGGGATAATATCGACCTCTTCCCCCGTCCCCGGATCCGCCCCCTTGGGAGGTTTGACATCAAGCGGTGACGGCAGATAATCGCAAATGGCGTTCAGGACGAACCTCATGCCTTTATTTTTCAACGCCGATCCGCACATGACAGGCACAAAAAGGTTCCTGTTCGTGACCCTTCTTATATGCCCCTTCAGCTCTTCCGGATATATCCCCTTATCCATCAGGTACAGCTTTTCGACCTCTTCATCCACATCGGCGATCTTTTCAATAAGATTATGCCTCCAGTGGCTGGAAATATCTTTCATCTCTTCGGGGATCTCCTGCTCGATCACTTCTCCAAGGTCGCCTTCTTCGCCGAACATATACGCCTTGCAGGTCACCAGGTCTATTATCCCCCTGAAGTCGTCCTCCTTGCCTATGGGGATCTGTATCGGGGTCGCATTAGCCCCAAGTTTTTTGTGCATATCTATAATGACTTTATAAAAATCGGCCCCTGTCCGGTCCAGCTTGTTTATCAAAGCTATCTTGGGAACTTCGTAATGGTCCGCCTGGCGCCATACCGTCTCTGTCTGCGGCTGGACACCGCCCACGGCGCAGAACACGACCAGGGTCCCGTCAAGTACTTTCAGGGAACGCTCGACCTCGATAGTAAAATCGACATGTCCCGGAGTGTCTATGATATTGATCTTTTTGTCGTTCCACGAGCAGGACGTAACGGCGCTGGTTATGGTGATCCCCCGTTCCTGCTCCTGTTCCATCCAATCCATGACCGCCGTACCTTCATGAACCTCCCCCATCCTATGGATCTTCCCGGTATGGTAAAGGATCCTCTCGGTAACGGTCGTCTTACCGGCATCTATATGGGCGATTATCCCCATGTTCCTGATATTCTGTATCTTTTCCATGCGACCTGCGTATGCGTTAGTTTTGTTCCTCTCTGCCGTTACAGTCATTTTCTTAACTTTACCACTTGTAATGAGCGAACGCCTTGTTCGCTTCGGCCATCCTGTGCGTATCCTCCCGCTTTTTCATCGTCGGGCCTTCTTTTTTATACGCATTCATTATTTCATCGGCCAGTTTTTCTTTCATCGCCTTGCCCTTCTGCTGCCTTGCAAAATCCCTTATCCATCTCATCGCTATGAACTGGCCGCGTTCAAGCTTCACTTCAATAGGCACCTGATACGTTGCTCCGCCTATCCTCCTGGATTTTACCTCTAAAAGCGGGCGCGCGTTCTCAAGCGCCTGCTCGAACACCTCAAGGGAATCCTTATCCTTAACTTTTTCTTTTATGATATCCAGAGCTCCGTAGACGATCGTTTCGGCCAGGGATTTTTTACCGCGTTCCATGACCATGTTTATGAACTTGCTGAGCACCTTGCTTTTGAATTTCGGGTCCGGTAATTGTCCGCGTTTTTCAGCTCTGCGCCTTCTCATATCTTTTCCTGTCCTTTTTTACTGTTTCGGTCTTTTCGCCCCGTATTTTGATCTTCCGCGCCTGCGGGCTTCAACGCCTGAAGCATCCAGCGTTCCCCTGATTATGTGATACCTGACGCCGGGCAGGTCCTTCACTCTGCCTCCCCGGATAGTAACGATAGAATGTTCCTGGAGATTATGCCCTTCACCGGGAATATACGCGGTTACTTCCATTTTATTCGTCAGGCGCACCCTGGCTATCTTTCTAAGAGCGGAATTCGGTTTCTTGGGCGTCCGTGTCTTCACCTGCAGACATACTCCCCTGCGCTGCGGGCAGCCCTGCAACGCGGGGGCCTTGCCCTTTGCTTTAATGACTTTCCTGCCTTTACGTATCAACTGGTTTATCGTGGGCATATCCGTCCTTTTCGCTTTTTATCTTCCTTTATTCCTCTTTTGTACCCTTCTCTTCCTCTTTTTCCTCTTTTTCGCCTGCCGCCGGCTTCAGGATCTCCCGGTCCAGGGCTATATTTCTGTGTTCATAATAACCCGTCCCGGACGGTATGAGATGACCCATGATGATGTTTTCCTTAAGCCCGGACAGGGTATCCACCTTTCCGGATGAGGCCGCTTCCGTCAGGACCCTGGTCGTTTCCTGAAAACTCGCTGCCGATATAAAGCTCTCGGTCGTGAGCGAAGCCTTGGTTATGCCCTGAAGAACGGGCTCGGCGGCCGCGGGTTTTTTCTTCTTTTTTATGACCTTTTGATTCTCCCTTTTAAAAGTACCCTTGTCCACTTTGTCCCCGTCCAGAAAATCCGTGTCACCCGGGTTCGTTATCTTGATGTTCCTGAGCATCTGCCTGATTATGATCTCTATATGTTTATCATTTATCTGCACGCCCTGCAGGCGATATACTTCCTGGACCTCGTTCAAGAGGTATTCCTGCAGCGCCTTTTCACCTGAAACCCGCAGGATATCCTGCGGGACTACCGGACCATCCACGAGTTGTTCACCGGCCGTGACCTTGTCGCCGCGATAGACGTTCAGATGCTTCCCGTGAGGGATGAGATATTCTTTCTTCATCCCCGTTTCACTTTCGATGATTATCCTCTTCTGCCCTTTCTTTGACTCGCCGAACTCAACCGTGCCGTCTATCTCGCTGATAATGGACGGGTCCTTCGGCTTCCTGGCCTCGAAAAGTTCAGCCACGCGGGGCAGGCCTCCCGTAATATCTTTTGTCTTTGTTATCACGCGGTGCGTCTTGGCCAGGACATCCCCGGCCCTGACCTCTTCCTTGTCCTTGACTATGATATGCGCGCCGACCGGCAGAGGATATATCGCCTCCACCTCGTTCTTCTTGTTGATGAGAAGGATCTGGGGGTGGTAATCCCCTTTCTGGTCGATTATCACCTTGTTCCTGACGCCCGTTGTCTCGTCCCTTTCTATCTTGACGGTAACATCCTTTTTGATATCCTCGTACTGGACCTTGCCGGGGATCTCCGCCAGTATCGGGACGATGTAAGGGTCCCATTCGGCGTATTTTGCCTTTTCCTTTATCGGAGCTCCGTCTTTATAATAAATGTAGGAACCCTGGGGGATGATCTGTTTTTCTATTTCCCGTCCGTCGGGCTCATTGATGCTTATCTGTCCGTTCCTGTTAAGGACAACGTAAACCCCGGACTGCCTGCTTTCGACGACCTTCAGATTATGATATTTCAGAAAACCGGCTTCCTTGCTTTTGAAAAAGGACTGCTCCACTATCCTGCTGGCGGTGCCGCCGATATGGAACGTTCTCATCGTAAGCTGCGTGCCCGGTTCCCCGATAGACTGCGCTGCGACAATACCGACAGCTTCACCGGATTCCACAAGTTTTCCCGTTGCGAGGTTCTTGCCGTAACATTTCGCGCACACTCCCCTGTCCGCCTCGCAGGTCAGGACGCTTCTGATGCGCATCGTTTCCAGCATCGGTATTTTTTCGATCTCGGCGGCCTGCTCTTCGGTTATCACCTCGCCGGCCTTGATGACTTCCTTGCCGGTAAGAGGGTCCACAACATTGTCCAGCGCGACTCTCCCGGCGATACGCTCGGCGAGAGAGACCACTATCTCATCTCCTTCGATTATGGCCGAAACAGTGATGCCGTTGAGTGTTCCGCAATCATCTTCTCTGATGATCACGTCCTGCGCGACATCGACCAGCCTTCTTGTAAGGTATCCGGAATCCGCCGTCTTAAGCGCTGTATCGGCCAGACCTTTGCGCGCGCCGTGCGTAGAAATAAAATATTCCAGCACCGTCAGGCCTTCGCGGAAATTCGCGGTAATGGGTGTTTCGATGATCTCTCCGGACGGTTTGGCCATCAGCCCCCTCATGCCGGCAAGCTGCCTGATCTGCTGGCGGGAACCCCTGGCGCCGGAAGAAGCCATCATAAAAACAGGGTTAAAACTGTCAAGGTGGCGGAACACCAGGCTCGAGACATCCTCGGTAACGTGTGTCCAGATATCAATGATCTTATTGTATCTTTCTCCGTCGGTTATAAGACCTCTCTGATACTGGGCCTGTATCTTGTCCACTTCTGACTGCGCAAGGTTTATCCTTTTCGCTTTTTCTTCCGGGACTTCCAGGTCAGAGACCGCCATCGAAGCGCCGGAAAGCGTGGACTCTTCAAACCCGAGGTTCTTGAGCGCATCCAGCAGTTCTACGGTCTTACCGTGACCCTTTATCCTGTAACAGTCCGATATTACCTGGCTGACGGCCTTTTTATCCATCGGTTCGTTATAATACGGCATCTCCTCCGGCAGGATATTGTTGAAGATGACCCTGCCTACGGTGGTTTCCACGACCTTCCCGTCTATGCGGACCTTTATTTTCGCGTGCTTATCCGCCTCGTCGTTCTGATAAGCCATGATGACTTCTTCCCTGTCCGCGAACATCTTCCCTTCGCCCCTGGCCCCGGCTTTGATCTTGGTAAGATAGAACACGCCGAGAACGATATCCTGCGACGGGGTCGCGATCGGCCGGCCGTTCGCCGGAGAAAAGATGTTATTAGCGGAGTTCATTATGAGACGCGACTCCATCTGTGCCTCCATCGACAGCGGCACATGGACAGCCATCTGATCACCGTCGAAATCCGCGTTGAACGCCGCGCAGACCAGGGGGTGGATCCGTATCGCCTTGCCTTCTATAAGCTTTGGCTGAAACGCCTGTATCCCGAGGCGATGGAGCGTGGGGGCTCTGTTCAGGAGAACCGGATGATCCCTGATAACATCGTCAAGTATATCCCAGACCTCGGGGTTTTCCTGCTGGACCATCTTCTTGGCGCTCTTTATGGTGTGCACGAACCCTTTCTCTCTCAGTTTTCGGATGATGAACGGCTGGTATAATTCCAGCGCCATCACCTTGGGCAGACCGCATTCGTTCAAGCGCAGCTCCGGACCGATGACAATAACGCTCCGGCCGGAATAATCCACGCGCTTGCCCAGCAGGTTCTGCCTGAAACGTCCCTGTTTTCCTTTAAGCATGTCCGCAAGTGATTTCAAGGGCCGTCCGCCCGAGCCTACCACTTCGCGTCCGTGCCTTCCGTTGTCAAATAACGCATCGACTGCTTCCTGCAGCATCCTTTTCTCGTTCCGCACGATCACTTCCGGAGCTTTCAGTTCCAGCAGTTTCTTCAGGCGGTTATTACGGTTGATAACCCTCCTGTAAAGATCATTAAGGTCGCTTGTCGCGAACCGGCCGCCTTCCAGAGGAACGAGCGGCCTGAGATCGGGCGGGATGACCGGTATAATATCCAGGATCATCCATTCGGGGCTATTGCCGCTTTTTCGGAAGGTCTCCACGACTTTCAGCCTTTTCATGAGCCGTTTTCTGGTGTTAAGGTCCTTTTTTTCGGATATTTTGGCCATCAGCTCCTTGGCCACGGCATCAAGGTTTATCTCCTTTAGAAGTTCGCGCACGGCTTCGGCGCCCATCATGGCCCTGAATTTTTTGCCGTACTTCTCTTTTACTTCAAGATACTGGTCTTCGGTCAGCATTTCCTGCTTCTTGAGCGGGGTTTCGCCCGGATCGATCACCACATACTGTTCGTAGTAAAGGACCCTTTCCAGATCCCGCATCTTCATGTCCAGCACGTTGGCCATGCGTGAAGGAATGGCTTTAAAGAACCATACATGTGAGACCGGCGCGGCCAGCTTTATGCAGCCCATTCTTTCCCGGCGGACGCTTGATTTGGTCACTTCCACGCCGCAGCGGTCGCAGATAATGCCTTTATGTTTTATTCTTTTATATTTGCCGCAGTTGCATTCAAAATCCCTCGTCGGCCCGAAGATCCTTTCACAGAAAAGCCCGTCCCTTTCGGGCTTCAGCGTCCGGTAATTGATGGTTTCGGGTTTCTTGACCTCGAACAGGATGTGCCTGTTTCCGACCTTGCGCGTGGCCCATTCCTTGAGTTTTTCGGGAGAGGCTATCTGTATCCGGACACTGTCAAATTTATTCAGTTTGCGCAGCATAATATTTACACCCCTATCGACTCTTTCTCTTTCTGTTCGAGATGGACATCAAGCGCCAGGCTCTGAAGCTCCTTGATCAGCACGTTAAACGACTCGGGAGTGCTCGGTTCAAGCATGTTCTCGCCCTTAACGATGGTCTCGTAGATCTTCGTGCGCCCTACTACGTCGTCGCTCTTGACCGTAAGAAGCTCCTGCAGCGTATAAGCGGCTCCGTATGCTTCAAGCGCCCACACTTCCATTTCCCCGAATCTTTGCCCGCCGAACTGGGCTTTACCTCCCAGGGGCTGCTGTGTAACCAGCGAATACGGCCCTATCGACCTGGCGTGCATCTTATCGTCAGCCAGGTGCGCCAGCTTCATCATATATATGTATCCAACCGTTACCGGCTGGTCGAACGGTTTGCCCGTAAATCCGTCCCGGAGGGTCACCTTGCCGCTTAGGGGCACTCCCGCTTCCTTCATCGCCTCTTTTATATCCCCTTCATTGGCGCCGTCGAAAACGGGTGTCGTGATCTTCCTGTTGAGTATCTTTGCCGCCCAACCAAGCTGAGTCTCCAGAAGCTGTCCTATATTCATTCGGCTGGGCACCCCAAGAGGGTTGAGCACTATATCCAGCGGCGACCCGTCCGGAAGATAGGGCATGTCCTCTTCCGACAGTATCTTGGCGATCACGCCCTTATTCCCGTGCCGGCCGGCCATCTTGTCGCCCGCCTGGAGTTTTTTCTTGCTGGCCACAAAAACCGTTATCCTGCGCAACACACCCGGCGGAAGTTCATCCCCGTGCTGGATCCTGTCAAGATCCCTCTCCATCTCCATCATGGTCTGCTCGATCTGGCCGTTTATCGTCATGATTATGCTATTGACCTTTGCCTGAAGCTTCTCATCTCCTTCGACGCATATATTCTCCAGATCCGCTTTTTTGAACTTGAGGAGATCCTTTTTGCTTATGGTCCGGGTCGCTTTAATAAGGACCTTTCCCGTCTCAAGGTCTTCCAGGTTATTTATGAGCTTACTCCCGACCAGCTTCTGATGTATTCTTTCGGCTTTTTTCGCCTCCAGCTGCTCCAGGATATTCTGGTAACCCTCTTTAACGATCTTGCGTTCCCTGGAATCCATGCGACGCTGCTCTTTCGTGAGCGCCTTGCGGTTCTTGCGCGACAATTCCTTGACGTCCACGATTATGCCGTCAACGCCGGACGGGACACGTAACGATACGTCCTTGACATCGCCGGCTTTCTCGCCGAATATCGCACGCAGCAGCTTCTCTTCGGGTGAAAGTTCAGTTTCGGACTTAGGGGCGACCTTGCCTACCAGTATGCTGCCCGGGCTTACTTCCGCGCCGATGCGGACAATACCGCTTTCGTCCAGATTCTTAAGCGCGTCTTCGCCTACGTTGGGTATGTCGCACGTTATCTCCTCGTTACCCAGCCTGGTGTCCCTTGCCTCACATTCAAACCGGTGTATATGGACTGATGTATAGGCATCCTCCTTGAGCAATGTTTCGCTGATGAGGATCGCGTCCTCAAAATTATAGCCCCTCCATGACATGAACCCGACAAGGACATTCCTGCCAAGAGCCAGTTCTCCGCCCTGGGTCGAAATGCCGTCAGCCAGCAGGCCGCCTTCCTTCACCGTATCGCCTACCTCGACGACCGGCCTCTGATTGACGCTTGTCCTGGCATTGGTCCTCGCAAACTTTTTAAGGGGGTATTTATCGCCGGAAAGCACTATCTCCAATCCATCGACCTTGGTGACCTTGCCTTCTTTCCTCGCGGAAACAAGCGCTCCGGAGTCTTTTGCCGTGCGATGCTCCAGGCCCGTTCCCACAAGCGGGGCTTCCGGGAACAGAAGCGGAACAGCCTGCCTCTGCATGTTCGACCCCATAAGAGCCCTGTTGGCATCATCGTGCTCCAGAAAAGGTATAAGGCCCGCGCACACGCTCACCAGCTGAAGCGGAGAGACGTCCATGTACTGGACATCCCTGGTATTGGCGACTATAAAATCGTCCTTGAAGCGGCAGAAAACCTTATTCTTCTTGAAATATCCCTCCTCGTCGAGCTGGGTATTGGCCTGCGCGATGATGTAATTATCCTCGACATCCGCAGAAAGATACTCCACCTTATCCGTGACCTTTCCTCTTTCGACCTTGCGATAAGGCGTGACAAGAAATCCGAACCTGTCCACCCCGGCGTAACTGCTAAGCGAATTTATAAGTCCGATATTCGGGCCTTCCGGGGTCTCAATGGGGCATAATCTTCCGTAGTGCGAATAATGGACGTCCCTGACCTCGAATCCCGCGCGCTCGCGGTTGAGCCCCCCCGGGCCGAGAGCGCTCAGCCTCCTGAGGTGGGTCAATTCGGCAAGCGGATTGGTCTGGTCCATGAACTGCGACAATCTTCCCCTGGCGAAAAAGTCATGGATCACGCTGGTGATAAGTTTAGTATTGACGAGATTGTGAGGCATGACATCCTCCATCTCGTAAACGCTCATTCTTTCCCTGGCCACCCGTTCAACCCTGGCCATGCTCATCCTGATCTGGTTGGAAAGCTGTTCACCGACGCATCTCACGCGCCTGTTGCCGAGATGGTCAATATCATCTATGGTCTTCGCCCCGTCTTTTATCGCAAGCAGGTGTTTGATCGCCCTCACCAGGGTTTCAGCATCAAGCAGATGGGATCCCAGGGGCCTCGCCATGTCCAGCTTGCGGTTTATCATGCGGATACCGACATCGGTAAGGTCGTACCTCTTTTCGTCAAAGAACATCTGATCAAGAAGGTCTTTCGCGGCTTCAAGGGTAGGAGGATCACCCGGCCTCAGCTTCCGATAGATGTCAAGATAGGCCTCTTCCCTGGTCTTTGTCCCATCATGCTCCAGCGTATTTATGATCTCTTTCGGAACGGCCTGCAGCAGCTTGACGTCCCGCACCCCGCCTTTCCATATCCGGCCGGCAACGGAAGAAGTGATCTTTTCCGTCTGCTGGGCCAGTATGGAAGAAGATCTTTCGTCTATGATATCTTCCGCAAGGACTCTGCCGACCAGCTCCTCGCACTGCTTTTGGCGGGTCAGGGTCACTTTCTCGACCCCGCCGAACGCTTTAAGAATATCCCCGTCCTTGGACAATCCGAATATCCGCAGGAACGTCGTGGCTAAAAATTTTCTCTTGCGGTCGACATACACGTAAAGAAGGTCGCTCTTGTCAAACAGGAACTCGATCCATGCTCCCCTGTCGGGAATAAGACGGGCGGAATAAATGGATTTGCCGCCGGTAGAGGCGCTCTCTTCGAACGATATCCCCGGCGACCGATGAAGCTGGTTTACCACTACCCGTTCATCGCCGTTTATGATATAAGTACCTATATCGGTCATCAGCGGGATCTCGCCCACGTAGACTTCCTGCTCTTTCATCTCGGTCTCCAGCCTCAGGCGCAATTTGATCCTTAAAGGCGCCGCGAACGTGAGGGACCGGCGTTTACATTCCTCGACGTCGTACTTGGGCTGCTTGATATCATAATAAAGATATTCGAGCTTGTATTTGCCGTCCTGACTGATGATCGGGAACACTTCGCGAAAAAGAGCTTCAAGACCGTGGTTCTTCCGCTTCGTCTTGGGCACGGACTTCTGCAGGAATTCCCCGTAAGAGTCGATCTGGATCTTGATAAGATTGGGAATATCGTAGATATCTTTCAATCTCGCGTAACTTTTTCTTTTGACTTTAACAACCATCCCTTATCACATCTCCTGTTTTACCGGCTATAAATAGGGTACTCGCATCAAACGGACCCGGCCCCTTCCCCTCGCTTTGCTCCCCTCGCTTTGCTCGGGACTTCGCGGGACTTCGCGGGACTCCGCGGGACTCCGCGGGACTTCGCGGGGTAAATTCAGCCTTACAACTTACGTTCATCTCGTTCCGCAACTTAAGGCCTCGTTTACTTCAACTCGATCTTGGCGCCGGCTGCTTCCAGCTGTTTCTTCACCTTCTCGGCTTCTTCTTTTGTGACGTCCGATTTGATCTCCTTGGGCGCCGCTTCAACAAGGTCCTTTGCCTCTTTCAGTCCAAGATCCGTCACTGCTCTGATCTCTTTGATGACATTGATCTTTTTGTCACCGACGCTGGCGAGAACAACGGTAAAAACGCTTTTTTCCTCTTCGGCTCCGCCGCCTGCGGCAGCTCCGGGAGCTCCTGCGCCGGCAGCCGCCATGGCCGCGACCGGAGCAGCAGCGCTGACACCGAATTTCTCCTCAAGCGCTTTAACGAGATCGGAAAGTTCAAGAACGCTCATCTCTTCTATGTTCTTGATCATGCCTTCCATTTTGTCCGAAAGCTGCACTTTCGGCTTCTGCTTTTCGGGCTTCTTTTCCGCAACAGCCGTCTCTGTCTTGTTCTCCGCGGCAGCTTCAGCTTTCGCCTCGCCCTTGGCTTTGGCCTCTTCCGGCGCTGCTTCCGCAGCGGGGGCCGCCTTTTCCCCGGCCGGCGCTCCCGCCTGCTTCTCTTGCTCTTTTGCCTCTTCCTTCTTTTTCTTTTCCTCTGCCATTTTCAACTCCTCCTTATTAACTGTTTGTCATTCCCGCGAAAGCGGGAATCCGTCTTTCCTGGATTATCCTTCTTTTTCCTTCTTCTCTTTGACCGCGTTCAACGCATACAAAATATTCCTTAAAAGCGACGACAGGACGCCGGCAAAACTCGTGATCGGCGCGTTCATCATGCCGATAACCATGGCTATCAACCGTTCGCGGCTGGGCAACTCCGAAAGCTCCTTTATTTTCTCCGCCGCAAGAGGCTGCCCTTCCAAATATCCGGTCGAGACCTTGAACCCCTTGTTCTTCTTGGAAAACTGCATCAGGAGCTTGGCCACCTGAACGGAATCCTCCTCCACTATGCCGACACCGAGTATCTTTTCCTCGTTAACGGCATCAAAAAGCTCGCTGATCCCCGCCTCTTCAAGTGCGAGCTTTGCCAGGCGGTTCTTTATGACCATGTACCTGGTGCCGGATCTCCTCATGTTCTTCCGCAGCTCGTCTATCTCCGAAGCTTTTACGTTCTCGATACTGGAGATGATAAACCCCTTTTTCCCGGAGAAAATACCCTTCATCTCCCTGATCATCAATTCCCTGACTTTTCTTCCATACTTTTCAGCCATGATAATGCCTTCTTTAAGATTGTCTGAACTGGTTTTTCTCCAGCTTGAGTCCCGGCCCCATGGTCGAACTGATCACAATAGACCTGATATTCTGTATCTTCTGCAGTTTCGGACTTGCCGCCATGACCGCCTTTATGAACGAAACTATGTTTTCCGTCAATGCGTCCTCGTCGAAGGACAGTTTTCCCACGGGTCCCTTGATACCGGACTGCTTGTCCATCCTGTATTCTATTTTGCCGGCCTGAAGCTCTTTTACCGCCGTGGCGATATCCGTAGTGACGGTTCCGGATTTCGGATTCGGCATAAGCCCGCGGGGTCCCAGCACCTTCCCCAATCGCGCCAGTTCCTTCATCATCTCAGGCGTCGCGACAGCCACATCGAATTCCAGCCATCCTTCCGAGACTTTCTTTATCAGATCGTCGCTGCCTACATGATCGGCTCCCGCTTCCCGGGCCTGTTTTTCAAAATCTCCCCTGCAGAAAACCGCGACGCGCGCCTTTTTCCCCGTTCCGTGCGGAAGGCTGACCGTACCGCGTACGGGGGTCGAGGACTGCTCCAGGTTCAGCTTCATGGCCACCTCGACCGTCTGGTCAAAATTGGTCTTCGGAGCGTTCTTCAGGATGGAAACGGCTTCTTTCAGCTCATATTCCTTCGTTTTATCCGCCAGCTCTTTTATCGCTTTCTGTCTCTTGCTCAATCTGGTCATTCGGTTCCACCTTATTCTTCGACCTCGATACCCATGCTTCTGGCCGATCCCTTTATGATCTTGACGGCGCCTTCGAGGTCAACAGCGTTAAGATCCTCCATCTTCTCTTTGGCGATCTCCCTGACCTGCTCGACGGTCACCTTGCCGACTTTTTCCGCTTTTGGATCCCCGCTGGCCTTGGCGATGCCGGCGGCCTTTTTCAGGAGAACGCTCGCCGGAGGGCTTTTGATCACAAACGAAAATGTCCTGTCCTCGTACAGGCTTATTACCACCGGGAGCACCAGGCCCTGTTTATCTTTCGTCCGCTCGTTGAACTGCTTGCAAAAATCCATTATCGGGATACCGTGCTGACCCAGCGCCGGGCCTACGGGCGGCGCGGGGTTCGCCTGCCCTCCCGAACAATGAAGCTTTATCTTGACTTTGACCTTCTTGGCCATGGCTGTCTCCGTTTTCTAGATCTTCTCGATCTGCCAGGCTTCCAGCTCTACCGGGGTAGGCCTGCCGAATATCGAGATCATCACTTTGATCTTGCCTTTTTCCAGATTTGTATCCTCGATGGTGCCGGTGAAATTCTTGAACGGCCCTTCCTTGACGCGGACCGCTTCCCCCTGTTTAAAAAATACCTTGGGGACCGGTTTTTCCTTCGCTTCCTTTGTCTGCTGCAGGATCTCGTTCACCTCTTCCTCCGCCAGGGGAACGGGCCTTGTCCTGGTCCCGACAAATCCCGACACCCCCGGGGTGTTCTTCACCAGGTACCAGCTCTTATCGTTGAGCTCCATCTCGATCAGTATATATCCGGGGTAGAATTTCCTCTCCGAGATCTTTTTTTCGCCTTCTCTGACCTCCGCGACTTTCTCCGTGGGAATCAAAATATTGCTGATGAACTTTTTCTTTCCGGGATCGCTCTCCAGCTGCCTCTCAAGAGCCTTCTTCGCGGTATATTCCTTGCCGGTCAATGTATGCACGACATACCATTTCTTCGCCATCAGAAAACCCCGCTTATTAAAAAATTTATAATGCGCGAAAGGAACAGATCGCATACACCGATGAATAAGGCCAGCAGCGCCGTCGATATCAGCACCACGATAGTGGAACTTACAAGTTCCTGTCTCGACGGCCAGGAAACTTTTTTCATCTCGGCCTTTACCTGGCTTGCGAATATTCCGATCTTCAGCATCGTTTATCCCGTGTGCTTATTTTTTTCAGCTCTACTTTTATATGTAATCCGCTCTGTTTTTCATGGCAGGAGAGACAGGCCTCGAACCTGCAACCCCCGGTTTTGGAGACCGGTGCTCTGCCAATTGAGCTACTCTCCTAAGACTTTACCTCTTTATGCAGGGTATGTTTCCGGTCGAACCTGCAATATTTCTTCCGCTCCAAACGGCCCGTATGGGTCTTTTTGTTTTTCATCGTCGTATAATTACGGCGTTTGCAGGTCTCGCACTGCAAAGTTATTATCTCTGTCGCGCCTTTCTTCTTTGCCATCTCCTACCTTATCTCTGAAATAAACAGGGCGGGGTCTGCCCCGCCCT
>CAZGQR010000017.1:0-13996 GCA_964527765.1 uncultured Planctomycetia bacterium
GATCAAGGGATCCCTGCGCCACAGGGGCCCTGATGACAAGGGTAGCGTCAGGTTCGATGCGGCGCCGGGCGGTGTCCTGGACCTGGTCCACCTGCGGCTTTCGATCATAGACCTGTCCGAAGAAGCTTCCCAGCCGATGAGTTATGATAACGGCACTTTATGGATCGTATATAACGGGGAGGTCTTTAACTATGTAGAACTGAAAAAAGAGCTTGGAGCAAAGGGATACAAGTTCAGCACCAAAAGCGACACGGAGGTGGTTCTGGCTTCCTATAAGGAATGGGGGGAAGCTTGCGTCGAGCGTTTCAACGGGGACTGGGCGTTCTGTATTTACGACAGGACCAGGAATATTCTCTTTTTTTCCAGGGATAGACTGGGTGTAAAACCCCTGTATTACTATCATGATGGGAAGAATCTTGCCTTTTCTTCAGAAATAAAGGCCCTGTTTGCGCTGCCTTTTGTTAAATGTGAGTGGGATCATGATAAGATCGGCACCTTTGCGCTTTTGGGTGTTTCCGATTTCTCGGGATCCACGATGTATAAGGGGATATATCAGGTGGAGCCGGCTTCCAATATGCGGTTCGACCTGGGAACCAAAAGATTATCCGCTCCGCAGAAGCACTGGATCCCCGCGCTCGGTGAAGATGGAGGAAAGTTCGATCCGCGAAAAGAAAAAGAGTACATCAGGGATATAAGAGACCTGCTGGAAGACGCGGTACGGATAAGACTACGGTCCGATGTCCCCGTGGGGACATGCCTTTCCGGGGGTATAGACAGTTCCATGGTTACGGTGCTGATAAATAATCTTATTAAAAAGGGCGACCCTGATGCAAGAAGCGTGGGGGAGAAGCAAAAGACGTTCACGGCTGTTTATCCCGGAGAGGATATCGATGAGGAAAAATGGGCAGAGGATATAATCGATCTTACCGGTGCCGACGGAAAGTTCGTTAGACCGGGCCCGAAAGACCTGGAAAACGACCTGGACGATTTTATATCCGTGCACGACGAACTGTGCAGATCAACTTCCATGTACGCGCAATATAAAGTGCTGCAGCTTGCCTCAAGGCACGTTAAGGTCGTCCTTGACGGACAGGGGGCGGACGAACTCTTCGGGGGATACTTACATTATAAAAAACACGTGCAGAAATTCGGGCTATCGATCACGCCCCGGTGGCTGCTTTCGCTTGCGTATCTTTCAAAGAAAAGCGTTCTGGAAGGAGTGTTAAAAAACAGGATAGACATAAGTTCGGCAGCGGACATACTCAAACAAAAGTACCCGCTCGGCCTTGCCAGGGCGTTATATATTGACGAGACAAAGTACAACCTGCAGCAGCTCCTCCGGTACGAGGACAGGAATTCCATGCATTTCGGCATCGAGGCGAGAGTGCCTTTCACGGACCACAGGCTGGTAGAATACGCGCTAGGCATACCGGCCTGCTACAAGATACGCAACGGATGGTCAAAGTATATCTTAAGGAAAGCAGCGGAAGGTCTATTGCCCGAAAAGATAGTCTGGCGAAGGGACAAGATCGGGTTTGAGACGCCCGAAAAGGAATGGCTCATGAACATGGATGAATTCAGATATTTTCTTAATAAGTTCGGCGTAAACAGCTATAATGGAGAACGTTTCTGGTGGAGGATGTTCAATTTTCAAAAACTTAACGTAATGATATAAGCAAGGAGATAACAATGGCGAATATCGGAATTATCGGCGCGGGTTACTGGGGCAAGAATCTTGTCAGGAACTTTCACAAGCTGAAAGCCCTTTCCGTTATCTGCGACAAGAATAAAGATGCGCTGAAGGAATACAGGGCGCAATATCCGGGTGTAAAGACCGCTACCGATGCCGAAAAGGTCCTGAAGGACAAAAACATCGAAGGCGTGGTCATAGCCGTTCCGGCCGTGCATCACTACCGGCTGGCCAAAGAGGCGCTGGCGAACGATAAACATGTGTTCGTTGAGAAGCCCCTGGCGCTGAAAGCGGACCAGGCGAAAGAGCTGATAGACCTGGCGGCTAAAAAGAAAAAGATCCTGATGGTCGGGCATATTCTCCAGTATCACAACGCGGTGATCAAACTTAAGGAGCTGGTCGACAGCGGCGAGCTGGGCAAGATCCAGTACGTGTATTCCAACAGGCTGAACATCGGCAAGATAAGGGCGGAGGAGAATATCCTGTGGAGTTTCGCGCCGCATGACATCTCGGTCATTTTGATGCTGCTCGGCGAGTCTCCCGAGTCCGTGTTCACGGCAGGGAGCACTTATCTTCAGCACAACGTCGCCGATGTGACCCTGACCACGATGAATTTTCCCAGCGGCGTCAAGGCACACATATTCGTTTCATGGCTGCACCCTTTCAAAGAGCAGAAACTTGTCGTGGTGGGAGATAAAAAGATGGCCGTTTTTGACGATATGAGCGATAAGAAGCTGTTTTTATACCCGCACAAGATCAAGTGGGTGGACCGCATCCCGATCGCTTCCAGGGCCGATGCCGAAACGGTTACTTTCAAGATGAAGGAGCCCCTGGAGGCCGAATGCCGTCATTTCATCGATTGCATAAAAAAGAGCCGCGCTCCCAGGACAGACGGGCATGAGGGCCTGAGGGTACTTCAGATACTTGAAGCTTCCCAGAGGTCACTGAACGATTCCGGCAGGGTAGTGCAGCTTGCCGGTCCGGAGAAAAAGGATGATAAGAAATATTTCGTCCACGAGTCGGCATATATCGATGAAGGAGCGGTTATAGGTCCGGGGACTAAGATATGGAATTTTTCACATGTCCTGGAAGGGTCAAGGATCGGCGAGGACTGCAGGATAGGGCAGAATGTCGTTATCGGCCCGGACGCGGTCGTGGGAAATAACTGCAAGATACAGAATAACGTTTCGGTCTATAAAGGGGTCACCCTGGAGGATGACGTGTTCTGCGGACCCTCCATGGTATTCACCAATGTCTTCAATCCGAGAAGCGCTATTCCGCGGATGAAGGAATTAAAAGAGACCCTTGTGAAAAAAGGAGCGTCGATCGGGGCAAACGCGACAATAGTCTGCGGAAACACGATAGGCAGGTCTTCCTTCATCGGGGCATCCGCCGTGGTGACCAAGGATGTCCCGGATTATGCTCTTGTGCTCGGGAATCCCGCCCGCCAGGTGGGCTGGATGTGCGAATGCGGGGTCAAAATAGATTTTAAGGGAAAGAGCGGAAAATGCCCGAGTTGCGGCACAAAGTACAAAAAAGAAAAAGGAAAAATCAAAAAAGCATGAAACTTGTTTCAATCGTAGGAGCGCGGCCGCAGTTCATTAAAGCTGCGGCGATATCGAGATCGATAAAGCACGGCGGCGAAAGAACTGCGGGTATCGACGAAGTCATAGTGCATACCGGTCAGCATTATGATGGTAACATGTCACAGGTTTTCTTCGACGAGCTGGAAATAAAACCCCCTAAATATAATCTGGGAATAAGGAATGAGATCCCTAATAGAGATGATCGAAAACGCGAGATGCAGGCAAGAATAGAGGACGTGCTCGCAAAAGAGAAACCGGACTGGGTGATTGTTTACGGTGATACGGATTCGACCGCCAGCGGGGCTGCGGCAGCAAAGGAAATGAATATCCCGCTTGCCCATGTTGAAGCGGGCCTTAGGAGCTTTAACAGGCGGATGCCAGAGGAAGAGAACCGCATTTTTGCTGATAAAAGGTCAAATCTTCTTTTTTGCCCCACTGATACAGCTGTTAGTAACCTTAAAAATGAAGGTATAACAAAAGGCGTGCACAGGGTAGGGGATGTAATGTACGATTCTCTCCTCTATTATTTAAAGCTGGCTGAAGAAAGATCAAATATAGATCAAAAGCTAAAGATAAAACCGGGAGAGTATTTTCTGGCGACGATCCACAGAGCGGAGAACACTGATAATTTTGAGCATCTTAAAAAGATATTACAGGCCTTGAATGAGCTTGATCTTCCGGTAATTTTTCCCGTACATCCCAGAACCTTGAAGCTAATAAAAGGGGTGGAATTGGAACTGCTGAATATCATAATGATAGAACCTGTGCCTTATCTGGATATGCTTATTTTAGAGAAGAACGCTTCCATCATATTTACAGATTCCGGGGGAGTCCAGAAAGAAGCGTATTTTCTAAAAGTTCCGTGCGTGACCCTCCGCAATGAAACCGAGTGGGTTGAGACCGTTAAAAGCGGTAAAAATGTTCTTGCAGTGGTTAACGACCTGGATATTAAAAAAGCTGTAGAGTACGTGAAGGATGCGAAGGATAAACCTTTTCCTGGCTTCTACGGAGACGGAGGGAGTTCTCATAAGATACTTGATATGTTGCTTAAAATGCGGAGAAAAGGAACGTTCGACAGTTCAGATAGGATCGATATATTAGGTTGCCCGGTTGATAATCTTTCTCTGGAGGAATCGGTTAAGCGGATTGAGGAATTCATTAAAAGCGGGAAACCTCACCAGTACATAGCGATAAATGCCGATAAGATTGTCAAGATGCGCAAAGACCCTCTTTTGAGGGAGATTATCCTCAATAATGACCTTAATATTGTCGACGGCCAGCCGCTCATGTGGGTATCGAAACTGTTCGGTACGCCCGTCAAACAGCGATACGGCGGGCTTGATATCGTGGACGCCATCGCCCCGGTAGCTGCGAAGAAAGGATACGGCATATATTTTCTCGGCGCGCGTCAGGAGATAATAGAAAAGGTAGCGGAGGCCTACAGTGCGCGCTATCCGAAACTTAAGATCTCAGGCCGGCGCAATGGATATTGGAACGCCGGGGAGGAGAAAGAAGTCGTCGGGAAGATAAAAGAGGCGAAACCGGATGTCCTCTTCTTTGCCATGAGTTCACCGAAAAAAGAAATATTTCTCAAGGAATATCTCAATGAAATGGGAGTTCCTTTTGTCATGGGGGTAGGAGGGGCTTTCGATATAATCGCCGGAAAGACAAAACGCGCCCCCGAATGGATGCAGAGAATAGGGATGGAATGGCTTTTCCGCGTGATCCAGGAACCGCGCCGCCTCTGGAAGAGGTATCTCGTCGGTAATACGATCTTTATATGGCTGGTCCTTAAAGAATTCATGGCCCTGCGGATCTTAAGAAAAAATAGAGAAAAACCTGTCAATGCTTAGCAAGAGAACCCTCCGATATTTTATTGTTTTCGGAATAACATTCTATATCCTTCTGTGCGTGCTGCATTTTGCTTCAGGGCGCCCTTTATGGCTGGACGAGAACTCCTTACTGGATAATTTAAAGACGCTTAGCCCCCATCAGATATTCGGGCCGCTAAAACACGAACAAGGGTTTCCACGTCTCTATCTGGCCGGTGTGCAGGCGTTGAGCGGGCCGTTCGATTACAGTGTTTACAGCCTGAGGGTGCTGCCGCTTCTATTCATGCTTTCCGCTTTCTTTCTCTGGCTGCGCATTTATAAAAAAGAAGAGGGCACGGGAATAGGGTATCTTGTTTTTATCCTTTCCTGGTGCGGCTCCCATTTTATGACCTATTATTCAGCCGAGCTGAAGCAGTATTCTGCGGATGTTTTTGTCGCCGCCTTATTTACGATCTTCATCCTGGACCAGAGAGATCTCCTGAAGCGCCGGAAGCTTGATCCTCTGCTGACCGCGAAATGCCTGTTCTTGCCCGCCCTGATATCAATATCTTATGCGGGGTATTTTTTCGTTTTACTGCCTCTTTATAATTTTCTGTTGGGCGCGAAAGATAACCGGAGGAATGCATTCTATGCCTGTATTTATCTGATATCCGTATTGCTCTTTGTATCCGTATCTTATGGTTTTGACGTGAAGTACACCCAGGCGGCCGCGGGGATGCGCGCCTACTGGAACGATTATTACATATCGATTTCTTCTTTCCCCGCTTTTTTACAGTCTCTCAGCGAGGGGTTCCGGAATCTTTTCGCCAGATGGTTCCTTGAGGTCAAGCTCGTGCGCCGCATAATGACGATATTTCTTCCCTTCGCGGTATATGCGATCATATCCCTGGGGACAGGACAGATCAAAAAGGACAGAGGACTTATCCTTTCCTTAAGGACCATTACGCCTTTTCTGATAATCGCCCTGGCACTTGCGGGTATCCTGAAGATATATCCCTTTACGGGAGCAAGAGTTACGATATTTATCGCAGGATTCATTTTTTATGCTATCATAAAAGGGATAGAGATATTCAAAGAAAGGTTCTTCCGGGTCTATGTTGCCCTGCTGTCGGTGTATGTGATCACATTATGTTCCACTTCGCTGTACCTGCTGCGCAGGTATTTAATAATGTTGTAGAGGGATTAAATTCAAATGGCAAAAAACAGGACCAGCCACACATGCGATAAGTGCCGGAGCATCCTTAAAAAAGGCGATTTTTTTATTGTCGATGATAAAAAAATATGCATCTCCTGCATGTACGGAAAAGCAAAACCTTTTAAGATATACCCGATAGGCATTGTCAGGAATCAACTGGAGCTTAACGGTACGGACTTCGGGGTCGCAGGCAGGAGCGGTCTGTCCTGCATAGAGCTTATGGATTCCCAGAGCCCTTTTTTATACAAGATCGAGGAGGAAGAGCACATAACGGTTGTATATTACTTACACAGATCAAAAACGGTCAGGTCGGTTTTTAAGAGGGGCCTGGACGGCAAGAAGGTAGGGGTATTCGCTTCGAGAACCCCGCACAGATTATCCAGGATCGCCGTTCAGGACGTCAGGCTGGTCAGGGTGGACGGCACGAAACTTTACGTTGAAGGATTGGACGCGATCGACGGCAGCCCCGTGCTGGACATAAAGATGAAATGGCCCGGTTAAAGGGAATACGCGGAAGGTCCCGTCCTTAAGGAGGTGTTCATTATGATGCCGGTAGAGCCGTTGATGGAAGAGCACAGGATCATTGAGCGGATGATAAGAGCGATGTCATCGAAGTTGGATGCAATAATAAAGGGCGGCAAAGTCGATGCGTCGTTCATCGATACGGCCGTGGATTTCCTGAGGACGTATGCGGACAGATGTCATCACGGAAAAGAGGAGGATATCTTGTTCAGGGATCTGGCCAGGAAGAACGTCTCGGAAGAACATGACAGGATCATGAACGAGCTGGTAAAGGAACATGCGCTGGGAAGAAATAACGTGAAGAAACTGGCCGAAGCAAAAGAGAGTCATGTCCGGGGCGATAAGGAGGCGCTGAAAGATATTATAAAGAACATGGAAATATTGGTCAAATTTTACCCGGTACACATAGAGAAAGAAGATAAGCACTTTTTTATTCCGTGCATGGATTATTTTACGGGCGAAGAAAAGAACTCCATGCTGGAAGAGATGCGGGAATTCGACAGGAACATGATCCACGACAAATACAGGAAAATCGTTGAGGGGTATGAAAAATAATTATACAGGATTTGTCGGACTTTTCGGATGACCGTTCATTCAAGGAAAGGGGGAAAGCAATGATAAAAAGCATAGAGGATTACATTGATATCGTAGGGACCGGGACCGTCTCCGGGATCTACAAGAAGGCCCGCAAGCTGTACGGCAAACATGTCTGTCATATAAATTCCACGTTCCTGGGCGGGGGAGTCGCTGAAATACTGGGCCGCCTGGTATCCTTGATGAACGAGGTCGGGCCCAATGCGGATTGGCGCATCATCCACGGAAATCCGGCGTTTTTTGACGTGACAAAAAGCTTTCATAACGCCCTGCAGGGCGGCCCCATCAAGCTCACGAAGATGAAAAAGTCCATATACCAGGATGTTAATCAGGAATTCGCGGGATACACGAATCTTAATTATGACTGCGTGATCGCCCATGATCCCCAGCCCTTGCCCCTTATCAAGTTCTACAAGAAACGCCAGCCGTGGATATGGAGATGTCATATCGATCTTTCGGACCCCAATGAAGAATTATGGGAATTCCTGCAAAGATTCATAGTCAGGTATGATATGATCATCGTTTCAAGCGAAAAGTATAAAAAGAAGGATCTGCCCGTCGAGCAGAGAGTGATACCTCCCGCGATCGCCGCGTTATCCCTGAAGAATATGGAACTTTCCGACGGGGATATATTGAAATACATGAAGGATGCGGGTATCCCCACCGATAAACCCATTATCGCGCAGGTATCCAGGATGGATATATGGAAGGACCCGGAGGGGGTGCTGGAGGTATATAAGCTCGTCAAGGAGAAGGTGGATTGCCGGCTTTTATACTGTTATAATTTGGCCACTGATGATCCTGAGGGAATGGCTATTTACTCAAAGGTTTACTCAAAGGCCAAAAAGTTGGCGGAAAACGGGGATGTCCTCTTTGTCGTCGGCAATAACGATCTTCTGGTGAATGCCATACAGAGATTTTCGACCGTGATCATCCAGAAATCCGTCAAGGAAGGTTTCGCGCTTACCGTGACGGAAGCTCTTTGGAAGGCAAAACCGGTCGTTGCCTCAAATGTCGGAGGCATATCACAGCAGGTCAAGGATGGCGTGACGGGATTTCTGGCCGATCCGCACGATCACAAGGCGTTCGCCGACAGGATCATAAAACTGCTCAAGGATCCCAAACTTGCCGAAAATATCGGAAAGAGAGCGAAGGAACATATCAGGGAGAACTTTCTTACGACGAGACTTTTATCCGATTACCTGGACCTGCTGTCGGATATTTTGAACTAAATTAAGGAACTTTTTGCCGGCATGGATTGTCTAAGTATATTGGAAAGATGAGCGCTAAAAAAATATTTTTGTTAATTTTAACGTGTTTGCTGCTGGATATCAATTTTGCATATCCGCAGGAGATACTCACCTGGAAGGAGTGCGTGCGCCGGGCAAAGGAAAATAATCCCGATCTGGTCTCCGCGAGCGAGAAGGTCAAACAGGCGGAAGCAGATAAGGATATCGATCTCAGCGCCATGCTGCCTCAAGTGGATGCTGGTGCGGTCGGCAAAAGAGCAAAAACGGCCGGTAAAGAGGCAACTGATACATATTCGTACAGCATGACCGGCCAGCAGCTTCTTTTTGACGGTTTTAAAACAGCGAGCGAGGTAACAAGCGCGTTAAAGACCGTTCAGGCCCAGCAATATGACTATAATGTTATATCCTCGAACGTCAGGTTGGATTTACGGAGCTCCTTTGCGGGGCTCATGAGGGCACAAAAACTTATAGGCATTACAGAGCAGATCGCCGAGCGCAGAAAGCAGAATCTGGAGCTTGTTAGATTACGGTACGAGAGCGGCAGGGAACACAGGGGTTCGCTTATGACCGCTGAAGCGGATATGGCCCAGGCGGAATTTGATATCGCTCAGGCAACCAGAGGCGTCGTTTTATCGCAGAGGGAACTTTCCAAGGCTCTTGGCCTTTCCGAAATGACCCCGTTGGAGGCAGAGGGTGAGTTTTTGCCCGAAGGAGATTATGTAAATAAGCCCGATCTCGGCTCACTTGCGGAAGCCACGCCGTTTTTAAGAGAATTGATCCTCAAGAAAGAGGCTGCCCGCTTTAACCTTAATTCCAAAGAGGCTGATTTTTTCCCAAAGGTTTATCTTGACGGATCTTTGGGCAAAACAAATGATGATTGGCCGCCCCGGAAGGAAGAATGGTCGGCAGGGCTGTCAGTATCATTGCCGTTATTTGAAGGAGGCAGCCGCATAGCGGAGGTGGCAAAAGCAAAGTCGCAGTTGAAGCAGGCAGGGGCGGACGAGAGGAGCGGCCATGATAGCGTGTTGGTCACGTTAGAGCGCAGCTGGAAAGATCTGAAGGATGCAATGGCGAACGTTTCGGTGCAGAAGAAATTCCTTGATGCGACCCAGGAGCGCGCAAAAATAACCAGGGCCGAGTACGAGACGGGCCTTGCCTCATTTAATGACTGGATAATCATAGAGGATAACCTGGTTAAGGCTAAAAAATCGCATTTAAACGCGCAGGCAGATATGCTGATAGCCGAAGCCTACTGGATCCAGGCGATAGGAGGGACATTGGAATATGACCAAGAATAGAATAAAACTGATTTTAGTTGCGGTTTTTCTGGCGCTTATCGTGATATTGCTCATCCGCTTGCGGCAGGGCGGCCCTCAAAGCCATGTCAGGACCAGGATCGTAAATCCTATTGTCGGAGACGTTGCCGTGACGGTCACCACTACGGGGGTGGTAGAGCCCCAGAACCGGCTTGAGATCAAGCCGTCTATCGGGGGCAGGATCGATAAGATTTTGGTAAAAGAGGGGGATCATGTTAAAGAAGGCGAGATATTAGCATGGATGAGTTCGACCGAGAGGGCCGCGCTCGTAGATGCCGCCCGTTCGCAGGGGGAAGAGATCCTGCGATATTGGGAAGAAGCCTATAAAAAGACACCCATCATTTCCCCTATTGACGGCGAGGTAATAGTCCGCTCTGTCGAACCGGGGCAGACCGTTACGACTTCGGATGCTATTTTAGTTCTATCGGACCGCCTTGTCGTGAGCGCCCAGTTCGATGAAACGGATATCGGCAGGGTCGAAGTAGGCCAGAAAGCCTTTATAATGCTGGATGCCTATCCCGATATCAATATAGAAGGGGTCGTGGATCATATAGCGTATGAATCGAAGATCGTAAATAATGTCACCATATACGATGTAGATATTCTTCCCGACGAGGTCCCCGGGACCTTACGTTCCGGGATGAGCGTCACGGTCGAGGTTGCAGAAAAAACAAGCAACAACGTTATAATAATACCCTCCGGCGCGATCCATTATGATAAAAAACGGCAGTATGTATTAGTGCGGGAAAGGCGCGGAAAGATCGCGGAACGTGATATCACGATAGGTTTAAACAATGAGAAAACCGCCGAAATATTGACCGGGCTAAGCACCGAAGACAGGATCATAATGCCGGATAGCGCCTATCTTCCCGCCAGGAGAAAAAGCGTCGGGGCCAATCCGTTCATGCCGTTTGGCAGGAAAAGGAAATGATAGAATTAAAGAACATATGCAAGACATACGGCGAGGGCGATGCTGCCGTACATGCGCTAAAAAATGTTTCGCTTTGCGTGTCCAAGGGTGAATTTATAGCGATAACAGGACCGTCCGGTTCCGGGAAATCCACACTTTTACACGTATTGGGGCTTTTAGACCGTCCGGATGAAGGTTCGTACGGGATCCTGGGAGCCGACATTTCGAGATTGTCGGATGACCAGCTGGCGCATTTGAGAAATAAACTTGTCGGTTTCGTGTTTCAGCAGTTTCATCTGCTCCGCAGGACCTCGGCGCTGGAGAATGTGGAACTTCCGTTGATCTACTCCGGCAAAAAAAATGTGATTGAAAAAGCGGCAAAAGAATTGGCATCGGTGGGTCTCGAAAAACGCGTAAAACACATGCCGAATGAGCTGTCGGGAGGCGAACAGCAGAGAGTAGCAATAGCGCGCGCGCTTTCTACCGAGCCGCTCTTGATCCTGGCCGATGAACCCACGGGAAACCTTGATACAAAGAGTGAAGAAGAGATCATGGAGATCATCAGGGGGTTGAACGAGCAGGGCAAGACCGTCATAATGGTCACCCACGAGAAAGAGATAGCCCGATATGCAAAAAGGATCATAGCAATGAGGGACGGCGAGATCGTATCCGATGAAAGTAAAGAAACAGCCGGTCGTGCTGATAAGAACAACATGGCGGTCCAGGAGACACTCGGTGAAAGCCATTTCACTTTTGCCAGGGTGGAAATGCTGGAGCATACCCGCCAGTCCTTCAGGGCGATATTGGCCAATAAACTAAGAGCGTTTCTTTCGATGCTTGGTATCCTGTTCGGCGTCGCCGCGGTCATATCAATGCTCGCCCTGGGCCAGGGGGCAAAGGAGTCCATGGAAGAGCATCTCAAGACACTCGGATCCAATCTTCTTTCGATCAGAGGCGGGTCCGCAAAGCTCAGGGGCGTAGCCCGCGCTACCGGCTCAGTGACGCGGTTTACATCCGGGGATGTCAATGCTATCGGGGAAATGGGGTCATTGGTAAAAAGGACCAGCGGTTATGTAAGCGGAAGCGGACAAGTTGTATATAAAAATGAGAATTGGAACACGAACATCGAGGGAGTCGGTTATGATTACGGCCAAATGCGCGCAATGATACCTGAGATCGGAAGGTGGTTCACCCCGGAAGAGATCAAAGGCAGGGACAAGGTGGCTATTTTGGGCATGACGGTTGCTGGTAAGCTTTTCGGCAATAAAAACCCGGTCGGGGAAATGGTGAAAATAAATCGTATTAATTTCAAGATAGTCGGTATCGCCCCGGAAAAAGGTTCAGGGGGATGGAGGGACCGTGACGATGTCGTATATATTCCCGTAACAACCGCGATGCACAGGGTATTGGGAAAAGATTATCTCGACGGTATATACGCCGAAATAGATGATACCGGATCCATGGATAAAGCCCAGGAAAGGATCGAGCAACTTATTATAAAAAGGCACCGTATTTATAAAAACGATGAAGATTCGTTCCATATAAGGAATATGAGCGAGATCCAGGAAATGCTGAGCAGTACGACCAGGACAATGAGCGTTCTCCTCGGCTGCATTGCGGCGATATCTCTTCTGGTGGGCGGCATCGGAATAATGAATATCATGCTTGTTTCAGTAACTGAAAGAACGCACGAAATAGGGTTGCGCAAGGCCGTCGGAGCGCGGGCCAGGGACATAATGACGCAGTTTCTTATTGAATCGGTCACCATGACATTAAGCGGCGGCTTGATGGGGGTATTGCTCGGCGTGGCAGTTTCTGTGATATTGTCGTTTTTCGCCGGGTGGGCCACCAAGGTCACCCTGTGGAACGTTTTTCTTGCGGCCGGGTTTTCAATAGCGGTAGGCATGTTTTTCGGGCTTTGGCCTGCCAAAAAAGCATCCGAGCTCGATCCGATAGAGGCCTTAAGATATGAGTAGGAAAGTTTACATGCGCACGAGGGCTTACGAAAATTAGAGCGGAAGAACCGTACGTAAACGGAAAAAGTTATTTTGCGCAAAAGGATAGGAAAACATGCATTACCTTAATGAGCAAAACATATTTATTTTTTTAATTCAGGTCTTCCTTCTATTAGGCCTGGCGAGAGGATTGGGTGAGTTATTCCGCAGATGGAAACAGCCGCCTCTTACTGCCGAGATTTTGGTTGGCGTTCTATTGGGCCCTACGATCTTCGGTCGATTCTCGCCGCATTTTCACCAGATCCTTTTTCCTGTTAATGCGATCCAGCAGAATATGCTCGAGACAGTTGCATGGTTTGGGGTTTTATTCCTCTTATTGGAAACCGGTCTTGAGATAGATTTCTCAAGTGCCTGGAGACAAAGAGGCGATGCGTTAAAGATAGCATTATCAGATATTGTAATTCCGATGGTAATTGCGTTTATTCCATGTTTCTTTTTGCCGGTGCATTATTTAGCCAACCCTGACCAGAGATTGATTTTCGCCATTTTTATGGCTACGGTTATGACCATAAGCGCAATGCCGATCGCCGCGAGGGTTTTGCATGACCTAAAGTTATCCAAGACAGACCTGGGGTTTCTTATAATGTCTGCGCTTTCGGTGAATGATATTATCGGATGGTTACTCTTTACGCTGGTGTTGGGATTTTTTACTCAGGCGAACCTAGAGGCAACGAAGGTCATATTAATTCTAACGGCGACAATAGGATTTACCGTTTTCTGCTTAACGGTAGGCAGGCATTTTGCCAATTCCGTTATTTCCAAAATTAAAGAAAAGCAATTGCCCCAGCCAGGAACATCCCTTACTTTTATTTGCCTTTTGGGTTTATTATGCGGCGCGATAACCCAGAAAATAGGGATCCACGCGTTATTTGGCTTTTTTATTGCCGGTATAATGGCCGGCGGGGCGAAAGCCCTTTCAGAAAAAACACGGCAGGTTATCTCTCAGATGGTTTATGCTATCTTTGTCCCGCTTTTTTTCGCCAGTATCGGCCTTAAGGTGGATTTTTTTAAGAATTTTGATATTTTTCTTGTTTTGCTGATATGCGTAATAGGCATTTCGGGAAGGTTTCTTGGGGCATGGTTCGG
>CAZGQR010000018.1:0-8015 GCA_964527765.1 uncultured Planctomycetia bacterium
AGGAAAGCTCATACGAGGAACCGCTGTAGTAGAACTTCGTAGCAGTGTCGGTTTCCACGTGGAAACTTCCCGGAAAACTTGACTTCTTGAATTTCTTGTGATATATTTCACACAACATATGTTTCGCTATGTAACAAGGAAAACTCATACGAGGAACCGCTGTAGTAGAACTTCGTAGCAGTGTCGGTTTCTCTATGCAACAAGGAACACTCATACGAGGAACCGCTGTAGAAGAACTTCGTAGCAGTGTCGGTTTCCACGTGGAAACGATCAAATACCAAGCCTACCGGAAAGAAATTATGAAAAAGATAGCGATCTGTAACCAAAAAGGCGGCGTTGCCAAGACGACAACTGCCATCAATGTTTCTGCGTATCTGGCTTTAAAAGGCAAAAAAACCCTTCTTGTAGATCTTGATCCCCAGGCAAATGCGACCAGCGGACTCGGCATCGATAAAGCCCAGATCGATAATAGCATCTACAATGTGCTGCATGAACACGTTGATATCGAACAAGCGATCAAAACAACACAAATAGAAGGTTTATATATAGTTCCGTCAAATATAAACCTTACAGGCGCTGAGGTCGAACTGGTCAATGTAATGGGCCGTGAATATCGCTTAAAGAAAGCCGTTCTGGGCATGACACAGCGTTTTGACTATATCATATTTGATTGTCCGCCGTCCCTGGGGTTATTGACCATAAACGGCCTTACGGCTGCAAGTTCGGTCATCATACCGATACAATGTGAATATTATGCGCTGGAAGGCCTGGGACAGCTTGTAAATACTTTCAATCTGATAAAAGAGAACCTGAATGAACGACTTGAGATCGAAGGCGTTCTGATGACCATGGCGGATTACAGGACCAATCTGACAAAGGAAGTCATCAATGAAGTAAAGCAGCACTTTGCCGGAAAGGTGTACGATACAGTGATCCCAAGGTCAATAAAACTTACCGAGGCCCCGGGATTTGGTGCACCAATAGCGGTTTATGCTGAGCATTCTCTTGGAGCAAAAAAATATTCTGCCGTTACAGATGAGATAATCGGGCTGCCTGTAAGCCCCGAAGTTATTGAAGCGAAAGAACTTACACAGAACATGGAGGAATATTATGGAGAAGAGGTTGGGTAAAGGACTGGAAGCGCTTATTCCCGAGGACACCAGTAAGGCCAAAGAAAAGGTCGCAAAACTTAAGCTGTCGGAGATCATACCCAATGAGTTCCAGCCAAGGAGGAGGTTCGGAAAAGAGAAGATGGAGGAGCTGATAAATTCTATCAAGGAGAAGGGCGTTATACAGCCGGTGCTTGTGCGGCCGAAGGAAGACCGGTATGAACTGATCGCAGGGGAAAGGCGGTGGAGGGCCGCGCGGGAGCTGAATATAGAAGAGATCGACGCGATCATAAAGAAGGATATTGACGACGCGAACTGCCTTGAGATATCGCTTATAGAGAACATCCAGCGTGAAGAGCTCAACCCCATAGAGGAAGGGAACGCGTACCAGGAACTGATAGATAGATTCGAGTATACGCTTGTGAGAGTCGGGCAAGTGGTCGGGAAAGACAAGACCACCGTTTCCAACGCGCTGAGGATCCTGTCGCTTCCGGACGACATAAAGACATATATAGAAGAAGGGAAGCTCTCAACCGGCCATGCTAAAGCCCTGCTTTCGGCGCCGGGGGAGGCGAAGCGCAAGAAAATAGCCAAGACCATTGTGCGTAAAGGACTTTCAGTAAGAGAAGCGGAACATCTGGTGAAGAGACTGACAGAGACCAGGACAAAGACACGTCTTGTAAAAGACCCGGAAATACAGCGGATAGAAGAGGATCTCCAGCACCACCTGGGCACGAAAGTGGCCATACATCAGGGGAAAAAGCGCGGTCGCATCGAGATACAGTATTTTTCCAATGACGACCTGCAAAGGCTACTGGGTATCATCCTGCGGCAATTAACTTCTTGACAACTCCCGACAAAAGTAGTATTATCTATCAGAACTTAGACCTTTTAAACTGGTCCGGAGAGACCGGAAAAGGAGCGGTAACGTGGAAAACTATGTACGGAAGCCTGCTTGTCATGTGACAGGGAGGCTTTTTTTGTGCCCGCTCGCGGGGTGCCCGGAGCGCATCATCAACATAAAGGACGAGACATGAACCTGAAGGTCAAATCCAGGATACTGGACAAGGAAGGGATAAAGAGGACCCTGCAGAGAATAGCGCACGAGATCCTTGAGAAGAACCAGGGTGTGAAAGACCTCGCGGTGATAGGGATAAAACTGCGCGGCGCGTTTCTCGCCGAAAGGATCGCCGCTCAGATAAAGGATATAGAGGGGACAGCCGTTCCTGTGGGAGCGGTCGACATCACTTTATACAGGGACGACCTGACCGAAGTAGCGGAACAGCCTGTTTTACACGCAACGGAAATAGAGTTCGATATAACAGGGAAAAAGATAATACTGGTGGACGACGTGCTATACACGGGCAGGACCGTGAGGTGTGCCCTGGCCGAACTTGTTGATTTCGGCAGGCCCGCCAACATCCAGTTGGCGGTACTTATAGACAGGGGACACAGGGAGCTGCCCATAAGACCCGATTTCGTGGGGAAGAACGTGCCCACGGCCAAGAACGAAAGCGTGGAAGTGCGCCTCAAGAAGCCGGACGGGGTGGAAGAGGTTGTCACTCTTGAGGAAAAACAGGGATAATGATATGAAAAAAATACGTACTAAATGGACGAAAAAACATCTCCTCGGCATCGAGGAGCTCAGCGCGGAAGAGATAAACCTTATATTGGACCAAGCGCAGGGGTTCAAAGAGGTGCTGGAAAGGCCTATACCCAAGGTGCCTACGCTGCGGGGCAAAACGATAGTGAACCTGTTCTGCGAACCTTCTACAAGGACGCGTTCCTCTTTCGAGCTGGCGGCGAAAAGATTGAGCGCCGATACGCTGAGCGTGGCGGCGTCATCCTCGAGCTTTTTGAAAGGGGAGACGCTGAAGGATACGGCCAGGAACATCGAGGCGATGAAGATCGACATGATAATCATGCGTCATTCCTGCGCCGGCGCGCCGTACTTTCTTTCGAAGTGGGTCGACGCCTCGGTCATCAACGCCGGTGACGGGGCGCACGAACACCCCACGCAGGCTTTGCTGGACGTGTTCACTATAAAAGAAAAACTCGGCAAAGTGAAGGGGCGCAACATCTCGATAATAGGGGATATAGCCCATTCAAGGGTCGCGAGGAGCAATATCTGGGCGCTTACCAAGCTCGGGGCGAGCGTTACCGTGTGCGGCCCGAAAACGCTGATACCGGCCGGGATAGAGAAGATGGGTGTCCGGGTAGCTTGCGGCCTGGAAGAAGCGCTTAAAGACGCGGATGTGTTGAACGTGCTCAGGATCCAGCTCGAGAGGCAGAAAAAGGCGTTCTTTCCGAGCATACGGGAATATGTAAAGGTCTTCGGGATCAACAGGGAAAGCCTGGAGAAGTATGCCAGGAAAGACGTTTTGATCATGCACCCCGGGCCTATCAACAGGGGGGTCGAACTGAGCCAGGACGTAGCGGACGGGAAATACTCGGTGATACTGGAACAGGTCACCAACGGAGTGGCAGTGAGGATGGCGGTGCTGTTCCTGCTAAGTCATATGAAGTAAAGTGGAGAAAAACGTAGATATTACTGCAAAAATGAAGACATTATCCCATAAAAAGGCTAAAAAAAGCACAAAAGTGGAGTAAATATGGATATATTGATAAAAAATGGCAGAATAATCGACCCGGTGCAGGGCATAGATAAAAAGGGCGATATCCTTGTCGAAAAAGGCAAGATATCACAAATAGGCGGGACTATAAAAAAGGACAAGGTCGAGACCATAGACGCCAAAGGAAAAATCGTGGCCCCGGGCTTTATTGACATGCATTCCCATCTTCGCGAGCCCGGCCGGGAGGATCAGGAGACGATCGATACCGGCCTCAGGGCGGCCGTGAAAGGGGGATTTACAAAGGTCGCGGCTATGCCGAACACGGACCCCGTGTGTGATTCACAGGCCCAGGTGAAGTTCCTGCTGGAAAGAGCAGCCGAGGTAAAAAAAGCCGGCCTTCTGCCGGTAGGGGCGATAACGAAGGGGAGGAACGGGGAACAGTTAACGGAGATGGAGGAGCTTAAAGAAGCCGGCTGTTTGTCGATCTCTGACGATGGTAGCTCGGTCGATAACGCTGATCTGATGCGAAGGGCAATGGAATATGCCTCTATGGTGGGCCTTTTGGTGATATCACACTGCGAGGACAGGGAGCTTGCCGGTGATGGTGTCATGCATGAAGGGTTCTGGTCCACCGTGCTTGGGATGAAGCCCATCCCGGCGGAGGCTGAGAGCACGATCGTGGAAAGGGACATACAGCTTGCGGAGATGACCGGCGCGCGGCTTCACATAGCGCATGTCAGCACGGCAAAGAGCGTGGCTATAATAAGAGGCGCCAAGAAGCGCGGCGTGCAAGTAACGGCGGAAGTAACGCCGCATCACCTGACATTGCGGGACGAAGACCTTAAGGAGTTTGACGCGAACATGAAAGTAAATCCCCCCCTCAGGGCGGCGGCTGACGTGAAGGCTCTGAAAGAGGCCCTGAAGGACGGGACAATAGACGCGATAGCGACGGACCATGCGCCGCACCTTGAAAGTGAGAAGGAAAAAGAGTTCGATTACGCTCCGTTCGGGATGATAGGCCTGGAAACGGCTCTCCCGCTCGCGGCCAGGCTCGTTGAAGAAAAATATCTGGACTGGACCGGTCTTGTGGAAAAATTGTCGGCTGCTCCCGCCAGGATACTGGGATGCCCGGGAGGCACGCTTAAAAAAGGAGAGGCCGCCGATATAGTGATCATCGACCCCGAACAAGAATGGACGTATACGAAAGACAAGGTCGTATCACGTTCGAGTAACTCGCCATTTCTGGGATGGAAGCTGAAAGGCGCGGTTACGGATACGATAGTCGGGGGGAAGATCGCCGTCAGGGACGGCAAGATCGCATAGACATGGACAAGAAGTTCATCGTGACCAGGGAAATGGGGAAGCTGGCTAAATGGCTGCGCATCCTGGGTTACGATTGCGTCTATTTTGGCGGGACACAGGTCGCGGATCTTATAATACAGGCCCTGAGGGACAAGCGGATGCTGCTGACAAGGAGCGCCGCCCTTACAAAATACACGGGGGTGCGCGTAGTGGTCGTCAGGCATGACCTCGTGGAGGATCAGCTCGAGCAGGTGGTCGCGGAACTGGGTCTTTCGCTCGATGATGCGGCGATGTTCGAGAGATGCGTCGAGTGCAATACGCCTCTGGAAAAGATCGAAAAGGAAAAAGTGAAAGGCAAAGTGCCCGAGTACGTTTTCGAGACACAAGAGACATTCAAATTGTGCCCTTCCTGCGGAAAATATTTCTGGAAAGGAACGCACTGGGACATGGTGGGCGACTGGCTCAAGAACAGGGGACTGGTGGATGAAAAAGGTAGTTAAAGCGCAGATAATCAGCAACAGGAAAATAGCGCCGGACCATTTTGTGATGAAAATAGAATCGCGCTATCTCTCTCGCGCTTCCTCCCCCGGGCAGTTCGTCAACGTCAGAGTGCGGAACGGGACCAGGTATCCTTTGCTCCGGATACCGTTGGGGGTCCATTCCATAGGGCAAAAAGGCATCGAATTGCTTTACAAAGTGGTCGGAGAAGCCACGGAGATACTTAGCGCCAGGCGCAGGGGAGGGAACCTTGACGTTCTGGGTCCTTTGGGGAACGGGTATGATCTTACAGCGCTTTTAGGCGAGAAGGGATCACGCGCAGTGCTGGTGGCCGGGGGGCATGGCGTGGCCCCGCTGTACGGGCTTGCCGCGGTTATCAGGAAAAAGAAGAAACATGTGGACCTTTTTGTCGGCGCATGCACGAAAAAAGAGATCGTGTGCGCCGGAAAATTCCGCAAGCTGGGTGTAAAGGTCCGCATGGCTACAGAGGACGGCTCGACCGCGTGCAAGGGGTACGTTACCGAGCCGTTGGAAGAATATCTGGGGAGGAACAAGGATCAAGTGTCAAGTATCAAGGTTTTTGCGTGCGGGCCGAGGCCGATGCTGAAAGCGCTCGCGGGAACAACCAAGAAACACGGGGTATCCGCCCAGGTCTCGCTCGACGCGTATATGGCTTGCGGCACGGGCGCGTGTCTCGGGTGCGCCATCCGGACGAAAAACGGGTACAAGATGGTATGCAAGGACGGCCCGGTGTTCGACGCTCAGGAGATCGTATGGGAAGAAGCATAGACCTGAAGACCAGGATAGGCGGTGTGACGTTCAAGAACCCCGTGTGGGTGGCTTCCGGCACGTTCGGGTACGGGGAGGAGTTCACGGATTTCCTCGACCTGGATAAGGTCGGCGCGGTCGTGACGAAGACGGTGACCCTCAGGCCGCGGGAAGGGAACCCGCCGCCGAGGGTCGTGGAGACGCCATCGGGGCTGTTGAACTCCATAGGCCTGGAGAACGCGGGGGTCGAATATTTCAAAGCGAAGTATTATCCTTTTCTCAGAAAGCTTAAAACGAAAATTATCGTCAGCATCGCGGGGGAACGCAAAGAGGACCTTTCAAGGTGCGCCGAACATCTTTCGGGGCCGGACGCGCCGGACGCGATCGAACTCAACCTTTCGTGCCCGAACGTGGCGCATAAAGGAACAAGATACGACTTGATAGCGCAGGACCCCAAAAGCACGGAAAGCGCGGTCAAGGCCGCGAAGCGCAAGGCCAAATGCGCTATTATCGCCAAACTAACTCCCAACGTCACCGATATCGCGGAAATAGCGAAAGCGGCAAAAGCGGGAGGAGCGGACGCCGTTTCTCTCGTGAACACTTATTCCGGCATGGCCGTGGATGCGGAAGAGATGAAACCGCTTCTCGGCAACGTGGTGGGGGGGGTGAGCGGGCCGGCGATAAAACCGATAGCGTTGAAAGCGGTCCGGGACGTGTACAAAAAGGTCAAAATACCCGTGGTCGGGATAGGCGGCATCATGACCGGGTCGGACGTGGCGGAGTTCATGCTCTGCGGCGCCCGGGCGGTGCAGGTCGGGACGGCTAATCTCGTCGATCCGGATTCGTATAAAAGGATACTACGCGAGTTCGAGCGTTACTTGGAACGCAAGGGCATCAAAGATCCCGGTTCTTTAGTGGGGAGGATCAAGGAATGATAAACGCGCGCGACAGGCTGATTGTAGCACTGGATGTTGAAAGGTTCGAGGATGCGGCGGAACTGATAAATGAGCTTTCACGGGAAGTCGATATCTTCAAGGTGGGCATCGGACCGTTTACGGGTTTCGGGCAGGAGATCCTGCAGAAACTGGAGACCGAAGACAAAAAGGTCTTTCTGGACCTTAAGTTCCACGATATACCCAATACGGTGTATAACGCCGCCTGTGCAGGAGCCAGGCACGGCGTCAGCATGATGAACTTCCACTGTCTGGGCGGAAGGGACATGCTTAAGGCCGCGGTCAAAGGCGCGGAAGAAGGATGCGCAGAGGGCGTGCACGAAATGCCCATCCTTCTCGGGGTAACGATCCTTACGAGCATGGGACCCGAGGAGATGGCCGAGATCGGCCTGACGGGAGAGGTGGAAGACAAAGTGATCCAGCTTGCGGAGACGGCAAAGCAGGCGGGACTGGACGGCGTCGTAGCTTCGGCTAAAGAGGCGCGGACCATCAAAAAGAGGCTGGGGAAAGATTTTATAGTGGTTACCCCCGGAGTCCGTCCGGAATGGGCCGCCGCGGGGGACCAGAAGCGCGTACTGACGCCGAAACAGGCCATGACCGAGGGCGCTGATTATATTGTTGTGGGCAGGCCGATAATAAAAGCCGCTGATCCGGCCGAAGCCGCGCGCAGGATCATTGAGGAAATGGGGGAAGGATTTTAGATGTTAGTTATTAGTTTTTAGTTCTTAGTCGTACAACCCAGAACTCATAACTAACAACTCACAACTCAACACTTGATACTTGTTACTTTATCCTTTATCCTTGTTACTTGT
>CAZGQR010000019.1:0-3868 GCA_964527765.1 uncultured Planctomycetia bacterium
TGCGACTGGTGACTTGCGACTTGTAACTGGTTACTGGTTACTATCATCAGGATGTTGGAAGAATCTTTTCACTTCCCCGATATCGCTGGTAGTGCGGCATCTCGGCAGGGCCTTTATGAATTCCCGGCCGTAACCGCGTGTCCTGATCCGGGGGTCAAAAGCCGCCACTACACCCCTGTCGGTACAGCTCCTGATTAATCGCCCGAATCCCTGCTTGAACATTATCACGGCCCGGGGAAGCTGGTACTCATAAAAGGGATTGAGCCCTTCTTCGCGTATGGAACTTATCCGCGCGGCGTTTATGGGGTCGGTCGGCACGGAAAAGGGAAGCTTTGTTATCATGACGCATTCCAGGGATCTCCCGGGCACGTCCACCCCCTGCCAGAAAGTGGTCGTGCCGAGCAGCACACTGTCACGGTTCTTCTTGAACACGTCCAGAAGGACATAACGGGGCATGTCGCCCTGTTTCAGTACATTGATATCCGCGCGTTTTTCGGCTATACGGCGCGCGGTCCTGTTCAACATATCGTAACTGGTAAAGAGCGCGAAGATCCGCCCGCCCATGATATCGAACATCCGGATGATCTCTTCCAGCACCTGTTCCTGGAAGGCCCCGGGGTCTTCCGCCGGGTCGGCTATCCCCTTTGGGAGATATATCAACACGTTGTTCTCGAAATCAAAAGGTGAATCGAGCGCAAGTTCGGTGCAATCTTCGACGCCGAGACGACGGCGGATAAAACTGAAATCCGCTTCTTTCCCCCTGGCGAGAGAAAGCGTGGCGGACGTGAGCACGACGGGCGAAATCCTGTCAAAAAGATACGTCTTCATCTCCCTGCTGATATCGATGGGCGCGGCCCGGAAAGAATAAAAGGCTTTTCTTTTGGAGGCCTTGACCTCGACCCAGTAAACGAAACCCGTTTCTTCGCCCCCGAACAGAAAATCAAGCGATCCAGATACCCTATCGCACCGCTGGGCGTACGCGCCCGCGAGCTCGCGGCTTTCCTGGTCTTCCAGGACGCTGTAAAGTTTTCCAAGTGAAAGCGACAAAGCCTCCAGAGCTTCGCTTGTGTCCCCGTGGAAAAAATCCGTCACGTCCAAAGGAGCGACCCTGTCCTCACTGCCGTAAAATCTCTCCGCCTCACTGAAGATCTTCTGCGAACAAGTGTCGAGCCTGCCGACCCATTCCTCGGTCTCCCGCGCCAGTTCCCTGGCCATATCACCGGCCGCGTCAACCAGCACCCTGCCCGACAGGAAATCCGAGATATCCCCGAGCAGGCGCCGGAACGTAGCGCTTGTCACTTCCCTGCCGAAATGCGTCGTCGCCACATCCTCGAGGGTATGCGCTTCGTCCAGGACCAGGGCATGAAATTCCGGGAGGACCCTGGCATCGGACATGAGGTCCGTAAAGAGGAGCGAATGATTGGTCACCAGTATATGCGAAGCGGCCTGTTCCTTCCGCGCCTTCATGTAAAAACACTGCCTGCCGTAAGGGCACTTGCGCCCGAGGCACATATCGGATTCCCTGGAGAACATCCTCCACACAGCGCCATCCGGCACAAGGCCCAGGTCCGTCACGAGCCCCGAATCCGTCACCCCCAGCCACCGTATTATCGCATCTACCTGTTCTTTCCGTTTTTTTGTCCGGAAAAGGTCCGGAACGCTTTTTTTGCCGGCCTTTCTGAGGCAGACATAGTTCTCGGATCCCATGCACAGGGAATAACGGAAAATGTCCCCCATTACACGGCTCAGGAAAGGCAGGTCCTTAACGTAGAGCTGGTTCTGGAGGGCTTTGGTATAAGTGGAGACCACAACCTTCTTGTCCTCCCTCACGGCCCATTCGATGAAAGGTACCAGATACGCCAGGCTCTTGCCGACGCCGGTGCCGGCTTCCACTACAAGACCACGGTTCTCAAGTATGGCCCGCTCTACGGCCTCCAGCATCATTATCTGCTGGGGCCTTACTTCATAACCATGCAGCTGGCGGGCTATAGGACCTTCTTTTTCGAAAAGTTCCCTGACCGGTGACATGATAGGATATCATACCATAAAAAAACCCCTTTTGTGGCCTGTTATGGTCCAGGCCACAAAAAGGGGCGTAAAACAGTATGCCAAACCGAAAGACTTATTCCGTGGGCTTATCGAACCACGAAATTATCAACGCTGTTAAAAAGCAAGTGTTCGCGGCAAGAAAATAGCTGGCAATGGAACGTATCAAGGGATCCAGCAGGTTCAGCCCTGAAAACTTCAATATCATACCGCACATAATGAAAATAAAGCCCAGGAATACCAGAGACCCAACGGCCATGCTCATTTTTTTCATATATCCTCCCCTTTTACAATGTTAAAGGAAGTATACTTACTGAACTATTAAGTGTCAACTATTTGGGGAAAAATTTTAGCGATTTTACGCTCAGTAGACCCTTTTACCAGGCGAAGCCTCCCAGAACCTAAGAAGCTCCTCGCATTCGCCCCGCATAAAACCGCTTATTATCTCCACTTCCGAACCGCCGCGGTCCTTCATCTCCGACACCGGTATGGGCATCTCGTGAAAACCGAGTTCTATCACGTCCCCGATATCCGTTCCGTATATCAGGCGCGACACGCGCGCCCAGTGGACCGCGGAAAAACACATAGGGCACGGTTCCGTCGTAGAATATATATCGCACCCCGAAAGATCGAACGTGCCAAGTTCTTTCGCCGCGCCGGACAGGGCCTTGATCTCGGCATGCCTGGTCGGATCGTTGTCCCTGAGCACCGTATTGTGCGCAACGGCAAGGACCCGCCCGTTCTTCACTACCGCGGCCCCGAAAGGCCCGCCGTGATCAGCCTTTATGCCGTCATGCGCCTCTTCAATGGCCATCGCCATAAATCGCTTTTCAGGCATTTTGTATCACTCGTCCTTGACGAGCTCCCTGAGCCTCTTATCGATCTTATCCAGGCGCCATTCGAGGGATGACAGCACCCAGAACTGGAAATGGTTGAGCCGCATGTGGGATTCCAGAAAATATACGAGTTTCAGGGAGAGCAGAAGTATACCCACCTCTATCATGAAGAACCTGACCCTTCCTCCCCACACGATCGACATGGCGAAGACCGCCAGGACCAGGACCACAAATATCACGTTTATCAGGCGCGTCCTGGGAGTGGGGGCGCCCCCGATCTTGCCTATGATCCGTCTGATGTTCTCCCTCTCTTCCTCGAAACTCCGTATCTCGGACTCGAGTTCTTTCTCGCGGCGCTTGAGGTGTTCGCCCGGATCCTGTGCCAACTTTTCGGCCGTTCGCATCGTCCCGCTTAACGTATCATCGCCCATCAGTCCAACCTCCTCATAAAGTCCCGCCGCGCTCAGCCCAGCGCTATTATCAATTTGACCACGCCGAATGTTATCAGATAGACCCCTATCAGGTAATTGGCTATCTTCGGCGATACCAGCACCAGCGCCCCGAACACGATCGAAAGAATGTATAACAAATGGTTCAACGTCATTATATCCTCCTTCTTGAAGATGGAAGTAAAACACGAGGAATGGGAAGGAGTGTCCCGCACACAGTTTTTTTGCTGTTGATAACACGTCTGCACAAGAACTGTTTGAGCACGGGGTGCTCCTTTCTGTTTCTCAATCTTTTGCTTTCTCTTTCTCGTTCTCATTCACTACCGCGATCGCCGTGGCCGCCGTGCCGGCTCCCACCAGGAACCAGCCGACCGCGCATCCAGACATGCTCAGGACATACGCGACAAGCACGACTGCCATTATAAATGTTTTGATCCTTTTTATCATCCACTTTCCTCCTTGATATCTGATACAAGTTACCAGTCGCAAGTCACAAGTCGCAAGTCACAAGTCGCAAGTCACCAGTCACAAGTCACC